>NZ_CP162553.1:2400000-3600000 GCF_040939785.1 Bradyrhizobium lupini | reverse complement strand
AGGCCGACATGTTGCACCGAGAACTGGTCTCCGATCGCGGAAATGACGCCGATCTGACAGGGGCCGCTCTCCGCCGCAACTGGCTGTTGTGCAGCCGGTTTGGCCTTCGGCGCCGCCTTCTTGACTGCCTTCTTGGCTGGCGCCGCCGTCTGAGCGGGAGGCGCGGTGGTTGCGGGAGGGGCTTTGCGCGGCTGCCGTGGTGAGCAGGGACAGCAACGCGATCAGCGAGACAGCAATTCGAAGCATCGATTCCGGGAGATCAGGGGGCAGGAGGACGGCGGATACGCCACAGTAAATTGGAACCGTGACAACCGCAAGCTGCACCAGGCGACCACTGCCTATCCGGCGGGTCGCTGCCGCCGCCACCGATAATACTTCATCATGAATCCGTTCGACGGCTCGACCTCTTCTTTCTCGAACACAAAGCCCTCGCGCTCGTACCAGCGCCAGGCTTTTTCGTTCTCGCGGATGCAGCGCAGAGACATCTCGTCGGGCATTTGTGTGCGCGTGAAGCCAAGCAATTGGCGGCCGAGCGATTGGCCCTGATAGGCGGGCGCGACGAACAGCATGTCGAGATAGAGTTTTGGCAAATGCAGCGCCAGCATCGCGGCGATCGTGCCGTCGTCGTCGGCGACGAACAGGCTCCAGCCGTCCTCGGTCTCGCGCCGGATCCGTGCACGCAGGTTTGCCAGCAGGAAGTCGCTCGTCTCGCCGAGGCCGGTCGAGACCCAGCTCTCCATCCAGATACGGCCGATCTCGTCGTATTCGTCCGCGCGGGCTGGGCGAATGATGGGATGCGACATCGAGGCCTCAGGTTGGCTTGCTGCGCACGGATGGACGTGCGCGCACCTTGCCCGCCGACAGGCACACCACCTCGGAGATTTGCAGGAGTTGCCGCGCCAGCGGGCTGGTCTTGCGCCAGACCATGCCGATGGTGCGCGACGGCTGCGGGTCGCGGAAGCGCGCGAGCGAGACCGAGGCCGATCGCGTCTCAACTGACACCGCCATCTCGGGGATCAACGTGACGCCGATGCCGGCGCTGACCATCTGGACCAGCGTCGACAGCGAATTGGCATCCAGCATCTCGCGTGGCGGCGCCGATTGCATGTTGCAGAATGACAGCGCCTGATCGCGGAAGCAGTGCCCCTCTTCGAGCAACAGCAGCCGCATCTCGCGCATCATCTCCCGCGACGGTGCCGGCGTTCCCTCATCCGCACTCGGCCGCACCAGCAGGAATTTTTCCTCGAACAGGGCGACCTCGGTGAGCGAGGGCTCGGACACCGGCAGCGCCACGATGGCGGTATCGAGCCGACCCTCCACCAGTTCCTGAATCAGCCGCGGCGTCATCGTCTCGCGCACGCGGATGTCGAGCTCCGGATGCATGCGCGTCAGATTCTTGGTGATCGTCGGCAGCAGATAGGGCGCGATCGTCGGAATCATGCCGATGCGCAGCCGTCCGGAGAACCGGTCCTGCGAGGCGCGGGCGAAATCGCCGAGCTCGTCGACCGAGCGCAAGATGTCGCGGACGCGCTGCGCGAGCTCCTCGCCAAATCGGGTCAGCGCCACCTGCCGGGCGCTGCGCTCCAGCAGCAGACCGCCGAGCGCCTCCTCCAGCTCCTTGATCTGCATCGACAGGGCAGGCTGCGAGATCGAGCAGGACTCAGCCGCGCGGCCGAAATGACTGTGACGGGCCAGGGCGTCGAAATACCGGAGCTGGCGCAGCGTGAGGTTTAGCATCAGAAAATCTTATCGCTGCGATCATTAAAGTCAACTTCCCCTGATCGAACGTGAAGCTTAGAGTGTTTCTATCTGGTCAAAGGCGCGAGTTCGACGCCACCAGAGGAGGTATTCATGGACGACACTTCAAAGTGCCCGTTTTCGGGTGGAAAACGTGTGCCGGCGAACCGCGATTGGTGGCCGACCCAGCTCAGCATCGAGATGCTGCACAAGAATTCCGCCAAGTCCGACCCGATGGACAAGGACTTCGACTACGCCAAGGAATTCAAGTCGCTCGACCTGAACGCGGTCATCAAGGACCTGACCGCTCTGATGACGGAATCGCAGGAATGGTGGCCCGCCGACTTCGGTCACTACGGCGGCCTCATGATCCGCATGGCCTGGCACAGCGCGGGCACCTACCGCACCACCGACGGTCGCGGTGGCGCCGGCGCCGGACAGCAGCGTTTCGCGCCGCTCAACAGCTGGCCCGATAACGCAAATCTCGACAAGGCACGCCGTCTGCTCTGGCCGATCAAGCAGAAATACGGCCGCAAGATTTCCTGGGCCGATCTGATGGTGCTGGCGGGCAACGTCGCGCTGGAGTCGATGGGCTTCAAGACCTTTGGCTTTGCCGGCGGCCGCGTCGACGTCTGGGAGCCGGAAGAGCTCTATTGGGGTCCGGAAGGCACCTGGCTGGGCGATGAGCGCTACAGCGGCGAACGCCAGCTCGCCGAGCCGCTCGGCGCGGTGCAGATGGGCCTCATCTACGTCAATCCGGAAGGCCCGAACGGCAAGCCGGATCCGATCGCCGCGGCCAAGGACATTCGCGAGACCTTTTTCCGCATGGCGATGAACGACGAGGAAACCGTCGCACTGATCGCCGGCGGCCACACCTTCGGCAAGACCCACGGCGCCGGCGATCCGTCGCTGGTCGGACCGGAGCCGGAAGCGGGCGCGCTCGAAGATCAGGGCCTCGGCTGGAAGAGCAAGCACGCGTCGGGCATTGGCGGCGATTCCATCACCAGCGGTCTCGAGGTGACCTGGACCACGACGCCGACGAAGTGGAGCAACAACTTCTTCGAGAACCTGTTCAAGTACGAATGGGAGCTGACTAAGAGCCCGGGCGGTGCGCAGCAGTGGACGGCCAAGGGCGCCGAGGCGATCATTCCCGATGCCTTCGACAAGTCCAAGAAGCATCGGCCGACGATGCTGACGACCGACCTCTCGCTGCGTATGGATCCGGCCTATGAGAAGATCTCGCGCCGCTTCCTCGAGAATCCCGATCAGTTCGCGGACGCCTTCGCCCGTGCCTGGTTCAAGCTCACCCATCGCGACATGGGTCCGGTGGTGCGCTATCTCGGTCCGCTGGTGCCGAAGGAAACCCTGATCTGGCAGGATCCGATCCCTGCTGTGAATCACGAGCTGGCCAGCGAGCAGGATATCGCCTCGCTGAAGACCAAGATCCTGGCCTCGGGTCTGTCGGTCTCGGAGCTGGTCTCGACCGCCTGGGCGTCGGCCTCGACGTTCCGCGGCTCGGACAAGCGCGGCGGCGCCAACGGCGCGCGTATCCGCCTCGCCCCGCAGAAGGATTGGGAAGTGAACGAGCCGGCTCAGCTCTCGAAGGTCCTGGGCAAGCTCGAAGCGATCCAGAAGGACTTCAACGCGTCATCCGGTGCGAAGAAGGTCTCGCTGGCGGACCTCATCGTGCTCGGCGGCACCGCCGCGGTCGAGAAGGCCGCCAAGGATGCCGGCGTCGACGTCAAGGTCGGCTTCACGCCGGGCCGCATGGATGCCTCGCAGGAGCAGACCGACGCCGCTTCGTTTGCTCCGCTGGAGCCGCGGGCCGATGGCTTCCGCAACTTCATCGGCAAGCGGCAGCAGTTCATGATGCCCGAGGAGGCTCTGGTCGATCGTGCGCAGCTGCTCCGGCTTACCGGCCCGGAGATGACGGTGCTCGTCGGCGGTCTGCGCGTGCTCGGTGCCAATGCGAACGGTTCGAAGAACGGCGTCCTCACCTCGAAGGTGGGAACGCTGAGCAACGACTTCTTCGTCAACCTGCTCGACATGAGCACGCAGTGGACGCCGGCCGGCACCGACGGCACCTATGAGGCCCGCGACCGCAAGACCAACGCGGTCAAGTGGACCGGCACGCGCGTCGACCTGATCTTCGGCGCACACTCGCAGCTTCGCGCCTACGCAGAGGTCTATGCCACGTCGGATTCCAAAGAGCAGTTCGTCAAGGACTTCGCCAAGGCCTGGACCAAGGTGATGAACCTCGATCGCTACGACATCGCGGCCTGATTCCAAAGTTCGGCAAGCGACAAACAAAAAGGGCGGCCGCGAGGCCGCCCTTCGTGTTTCTGGCAGGTAGCGAGATTTACTCGCCGGCCGCTTCGCGCGCGGGCTGCTGGCTCTCGCCCTTGCCCTCGAGGTCTTCGCCGGTCTCCTGGTCGACCACCTTCATCGACAGGCGGGTCTTGCCGCGGTCGTCGAAGCCGAGCAGCTTGACCTTGACCTTGTCGCCTTCCTTGACGACGTCGGAGGTCTTCTGCACTCGCGCCGAGGCGAGCTGGCTGATGTGGACAAGGCCGTCCTTGGAGCCGAAGAAGTTCACGAAAGCGCCGAACTCCATCACCTTGACGACGGTGCCGTCATAGATCTGGCCGACTTCCGGATCGGAGGCGATCGACTTGATCCACTTGATCGCGGCCTTCATCGCCTCGCCGTCGCTGGAGGCGACCTTCACGGTGCCGTCGTCCTCGATGTTGACCTTGGCGCCGGTCTTCTCGACGATCTCGCGGATCACCTTGCCGCCGGTGCCGATCACTTCGCGGATCTTGTCGGTGGCGATCTTGAAGGTCTCGATGCGCGGCGCGTATTCGCCGAGCTCGGCGCGGGCGTTGGTGAGCGCCTTCGACATCTCGCCGAGGATGTAGATACGCCCATCCTTAGCCTGACCGAGCGCGACCTTCATGATCTCCTCGGTGATGCCCTCGATCTTGATGTCCATCTGGAGCGAGGTGATGCCCTGCTCGGTACCGGCGACCTTGAAGTCCATGTCGCCGAGATGGTCCTCGTCACCGAGGATGTCCGAGAGAACCGCGAAGCGCTTGTCTTCGAGGATCAGGCCCATTGCGATGCCCGCGGTCGGCCGCTTCAACGGCACGCCGGCGTCCATCAGCGCGAGCGAGGCGCCGCAGACCGATGCCATCGACGAGGAGCCGTTGGATTCGGTGATCTCCGACACCACGCGCGTGGTGTAGGGGAATTCGTGGTGCGGCGGCAGCACCGGGTGGATCGCACGCCAGGCGAGCTTGCCGTGGCCGATCTCGCGGCGCTTGGTACCGCCGAGGCGGCCGGTCTCACCGACCGAGTAGGGAGGGAAATTGTAGTGCAGCAGGAACGTCTCTTTGTACGTTCCCGACAGCGCGTCGATGTACTGCTCGTCCTCGCCGGTGCCGAGCGTGGTCACGACCAGCGCCTGGGTCTCGCCGCGGGTGAACAGCGCCGAACCGTGGGCGCGGGGCAGCACGCCGACTTCGGCGACGATGTTGCGCACGGTCTTGGAATCGCGGCCGTCGATGCGCTTGCCGGTGTCGAGAATGTTCCAGCGAACGATCTTGGCTTCGAGCTCCTTGAACACGCCGCCGATGCGCAGCTTGTCGTATTTCGGCTCTTGGCCTTCCGGGAAGTAGTGCGCGATCACCTTTTCCTTGACCTTGCCGACCGCGGCGTAGCGATCCTGCTTGACCGGAATGGCGTAGGCGGCGCGCAGTTCCTGCTCGACCATGCCGAGCATTTCCTTTTCGAGCGCCGAATTGTCGATCGCGGTGACCTCGCGCGGCTCCTTCGCGGCCTTTTCGGCGAGCTCGATGATCGCGTTGATCACCGGCTGGAAGTGGCGGTGACCGAACATCACGGCGCCGAGCATGATCTCTTCGTTCAGCTCCTTGGCTTCCGATTCCACCATCAGCACGGCGTCCGCAGTGCCGGCGACGACGAGGTCGAGCTGAGTGTCGACCATCTCGTCGAGCGTCGGGTTGAGGATGAACTCGTCATTGGCGAAGCCGACGCGCGCGGCGCCGATCGGGCCCTTGAAGGGAGCGCCCGACAGGGTCAGCGCAGCCGATGAGGCCACCAGCGCGACGATATCGGGATCGTTCTCCATATCGTGCGAGAGCACGGTCACGATCACCTGGGTCTCGTTGCGCCAGCCGTCGACGAACAGCGGACGGATCGGACGGTCGATCAGGCGGGAGACCAGCGTTTCCTTCTCGGTCGGACGACCCTCGCGCTTGAAATAGCCACCGGGAATGCGGCCGGCTGCGTAGGTCTTCTCCTGGTAGTCGACGGTCAGTGGCAGGAAGTCGACGCCTTCACGCGGTGACTTCGCGGCAACGACGGTGGCGAGCACCACGGTCTCGCCGTAGGTCGCGACGACGGCGCCGTCGGCCTGGCGGGCGATCTTGCCGGTTTCAAGCTTGAGAGGGCGTCCACCCCAGTCGATCTCGACTGAATGCTTATTGAACATAGAGGTCTTCTTTCATGGGTTCTCGAAAGAAGGACGGGTCGAAAAACAAAAACCATGCGCAAGATTGCGGGACGTTGATCGAAGCGGGCGATCAGCGTCCTGCGATCCTGCCATGGTTTTTGGATTTCGATGGCGTCCATCCCTTCGGGTCATACGGGCGCCTTGCCCGTTGTGCCCAGCCGCCGGATTGCTGCTGGACTGTCAGTCGGCACGAACGCGAACACCGAAGCGCGGTGTTCGCCCATCATGCCCGGATGCTCGCCGTCAACGGCTCGCATCCGACGCGCACGCAGCCTCGACGAAAAACCTTTAAACAAACGCTTTCGTTCGAAATCACGCGCGAAAACGCGCGCCGGTTGGCGCGCGCAAGAACTCTTAACGACGAATGTTGTGCTTCTCGAGCAGCGCCTTGTAGCGCGCCTCGTCCTTCTTCTTCACATAGTCGAGGAGCGAGCGGCGGGTCGAGACCAGCTTCAAGAGACCGCGACGCGAATGATTGTCCTTCACGTGGGTCTTGAAATGGTTGGTGAGGTTGGCGATGCGTTCCGACAGGATCGCGACCTGAACCTCTGGCGAGCCGGTATCGCCGGCCTTGTTGGCATTCGTCTTGATGACTTCCGCTTTGCGTTCTGCGGCAATCGACATCGTCAATTTCTCTCGTTGCGATCGGCGCTGGCAGTCAGGCCGGTCAGGTTGAACACACGCTTGGGGATGATTTCGCCATTGCCGACTTCGGCAAGCGCGAGAAGCCGGCCTGCCACCGTGACATAGACTGTGCCGCTACAAGTGGGCGCATCCCGTCCGCGCAACAAAACGGCCTGGCCCCGATGGAGCCTTGCCGCATCAGCCCGAGTGACGGCCAGTGCCGGGATGTCGTCCAGCGCGGTCTCAACGGGCATAAGCGCGTCGGCGAGGCTACCCTCGCCGGACGCGGCTCTATCGCACAAAGCCTCCAGCTGATCCAGCGGAATCATGTCGTTCTCGCCAAATGGGCCGACCAGGGTCCGCCGCAGTGCGCAGATATGGCCGTAAGTGCCGAGAATCCGGCCCATATCGCGGGCCAGCGCGCGGACATAGGTGCCCTTGCCGCACTCGGCCTCGAACACGGCCAGGTCGCTATCCGGTTGATCTACAAGGCTTAATCGGTGAATCTCGACCGGGCGCGAGGCCAGTTCCACGATCTCGCCGTCGCGGGCGAGGTCGTAGGCGCGCTCGCCCTGGACCTTGATCGCGGAATAGCGCGGCGGGATCTGCTGGATCACCCCGGTGAAACGGGGCAGCAGGGCCTCGATGGCCTCCCGAGTCGGGCGCTGGTCCGAGGTTGCGGTCGCCCGGCCCTCGATGTCGTCGGTGTCGCGCTCCTCGCCCCAGCACACCGTGAACCGGTAGCGCTTGCGGCCGTCCATGACGAAGGGGACGGTCTTGGTGGCCTCGCCGAGCGCGATCGGCAGGCCGCCGGAGGCCAGCGGATCTAGCGTGCCGGCATGGCCGGCGCGTTTGGCGTTGAACAGGCGCTTGAGCACGGCAACGGCCTGCGTCGAGGTCATGCCGATCGGCTTGTCGAGCACGACCCAGCCGTGGACGTCGCGACGGTCGCGGCGCGGCTGGTTGCCCTTCTGCTTGTTGGCGCGCGGATCGTTGTTGACGCGGCGCGGCTCTTGAGCGGGCTGAGAATTGCCGCTCATGTCCGCAAAATTATTCTTCTGCACGTCGAGCTGATCGGCCTCTTCGCCGCCGATCGTGCCGTGAGCCGGGTCCATCGTCATCGTTCTTCTTCCCGATCCGTATCCGGATCCTGTTCCAGGTCCTTCTGCACCGCGGGTGTTCGCAAAAGCTTCTCGATCCGTTCCGCTTCGTCGAATCGTTCGTCGACGCGGAAGCGAAGGTCAGGTGCAAATTTCAAGTTAACGCGCCGCGCGACCTCGCCGCGCAGGAATTTCTTGTTGCGCTCGAGCGCAGCGAGGACGATCTCGGTGTCGCGGCCACCGAGCGGCATCACGTAGACTGTTGCGAGCTTCAGGTCGGGCGACATCCGCACCTCCGGCACGGTGATGATGTGACCTTCGAGGTCAGCATCATGCACGCTGCCTTGCGCCAGAATCTCGGCTATCGCATGGCGAACCTGCTCGCCGACCCGCAACTGACGTTGCGAGCCGCCAGACGCGGAACTCTTTTTTTGATGATGGCGGGGCATGGTCTGAAAATCACCTCGTCATGCCCGCTTTTGGGACACGGGCATTGTCATTTGTCTTGCTGAAACGAAGAGGGGCGGATGGCCGGAAAAAATCCGGCCATCGTACTCCCGCAATTCAGTTCAAAAAGATCCAGGCGCTTCGGTAAGATTTGGACTTACAGGGAGCGCTGGATCGTCTCCACGCGGTAACACTCGATGACGTCACCGGCGCGCATGTCGTGATAGTTCTCGAAGGCCATGCCGCATTCCTGACCGGACTGGACTTCCTTCACTTCGTCCTTGAAGCGCTTCAGCGTCGACAGCTTGCCTTCGTGCACGACGACGTTGTCGCGGATCAGGCGCACGTTGGCGCCGCGTTCCACGGTGCCGTCGGTGACGCGGCAGCCGGCGACCTTGCCGACCTTGGAGATGTTGAAGATCTCCAGGATCGCGGCATTGCCGAGCATGGTTTCCCGCAGGGTCGGCGCGAGCAGGCCGCTCATGGCCTTCTTCACGTCGTCCACGAGGTCGTAGATGATGTTGTAGTAGCGGATCTCGATGCCGTTGCGCTTGGCGGCCGCAGCGGCCTCCTTGTTCGCACGAACCGAGAAGCCGATGATCGCGGCGTTGAAGCCCTCCGCGAGCGTCACGTCCGATTCCGAGATGCCGCCGACACCCGCATGCAGGATGCGCGCGGCGACTTCGTCGGTGCCGAGCTTCTCCAGCGAGCCGAGGATCGCTTCCAGCGAGCCCTGCACGTCGGCCTTGATGATCAGCGGGAATTCCTTGCGGCCCGCCGTCTTCAACTGCGACATCATCTGCTCGAGCGAGCCGCGCATGCCGGAGATCGAGGCAGCCGCGTTCTCGCGCTTCTGGTGCGCGCGGTAGCTGGTGACCTGGCGGGCGCGGGCTTCGTTCTCGACCACGGCGAGACGATCGCCGGCTTCCGGCGGACCGTTGAAGCCGAGCACCTCGACCGGCACGGATGGACCTGCCTCCTGCACCGTCTCGCCCTGATCCGAGATCAGCGCGCGGACGCGGCCCATTTCGGCGCCGGCGACGATGATGTCACCGACACGGAGCGTGCCGCGCTGGACCAGAACGGTCGCGACCGGACCGCGGCCACGATCGAGCTTGGCTTCGATCACGGTGCCTTCGGCCGGACGATCCGAATTGGTCTTGAGGTCGAGGATGTCGGCCTGGAGCGCGATCATCTCGAGCAGCTTGTCGAGATTCGTCTTGTTCTTCGCCGACACTTCGACATCGACGACTTCGCCGCCGAAGGATTCGACCTGCACCTCGTGCTGGAGCAGCTCGGTGCGCACGCGCTCGGGCTTGGCGTCGGGCTTGTCGATCTTGTTGATGGCAACAATGATCGGCACCCGCGCCGCCTTGGCGTGGTTGATGGCTTCGATCGTCTGCGGCATCACGCCGTCGTCGGCCGCAACCACCAGCACGACGATGTCGGTCACCTTGGCGCCGCGCGCGCGCATCGCGGTGAACGCGGCGTGGCCGGGCGTGTCGATGAAGGTGATCTTCTTGCCGCTTTCGGGCGACAGCACCTGATAGGCGCCGATATGCTGGGTGATGCCGCCGGCTTCGCCGGAGACCACGTTGGCATGACGAAGCGCATCGAGCAGCGAGGTCTTGCCGTGGTCGACGTGACCCATCACCGTCACCACCGGCGAGCGCGGCTCGGTGTCGGTCGAATCGTCGATGGCGTCGAACAGGCCTTCTTCAACGTCGGACGCGGCAACGCGCTTGACGGTGTGACCAAGCTCCTCGGCGATCAGCTGCGCAGTGTCGGCATCGATCACGTCGGTGATCTTGTGGATCGCGCCCTGCTTCATCAGCATGCGGATGATTTCCACCGCGCGCTCCGACATGCGGTTGGCGAGCTCCTGGATGGTGATCGCTTCCGGAATGACCACCTCGCGGATGAGCTTTTCCTTCGGCTCGTTCGCGGCATGGCCCTTCAGGCGCTGGGTGCGGCGGCGGAACGAGGCGATCGAGCGCTCGCGGACGTCGTCGGCATTGAAGGCGGTGACGACCGTCAGGCGGCCGCGCTCCTTCTGCGGGCCGGGCTTGTGGGTGGGCTTGGGAGCGACCACAGGCCGCGCAGCGCCGCCGGGGCCGCGACGGATCTGGCGCGGACCGTCGTCCTCGTCCGGTCCGGCTGCGACGGCGGGGGCGCGGCCCACCGGGCCTCCCGGCCGCTGCGTGGTCGTTCCGGGTCGCGCGGTCGTTGTTCCCGGGCGTGCCGTGGTGGTTGTGCCGGGTCGCGCCATCGGCGCTCCGGGCCGCGCTGCAGGAGCGGCCGAGGTCCCCGTTGCAGGGCGCGCCACAGATTGCGGCTGCTCGCCTTCGCCAAAACGCTTCTTGGCCTCGGTTTCGGCCTTCCGCTTGGCTTCCTCCTCGTGACGGTGACGCTCCTCCTCGGCCTTGCGGCGGGCTTCGGCGGCCTCACGATCAGCACGCTCGGCGCTTTCGCGGACCGCGCGGCGCTGGGCCTCTTCTTCGGCATGGCGGCGCTCTTCGACTTCGCGCACCTTGGCATCGGCCAGCGCGCTGGCGCGGGCGGAACGTTCGTCCTCGGTCAGCGTGCGCAGCACCACGCCGGAGCCGGCGTTGCGCGGCGGCGCGGGGCGCGCCGGGGCAGGCTTGGGCGCGGCGGCCGGCGCGGGCTTCGCCACTTCGGCCACCTGCGGTTCAGGGCTGCCGTCGACACGGCGCTTGCCACGCTTCTCGACCACGACCTGTTTGCTACGGCCATGACTGAAGCTCTGGCGCACGGTGCCCGTTTCGACGCGCGGCTTGAGCGATAGCGTCTTGCTCGGAACGCTCAGCTTCTTGTCGCCAGGGGTCTTGGTATCAACCATTAAGCAGTCCTAATCCTGATCTTGTTGTCTTGTGCGTTGCCGCACCGTGCTATCGGGTGGTCGTTGTCTCTCAGAAATCCTGGCCGGGCTTTTCGGCAGTCCTGTCAGCGTCCGCCATCCGGTATCGGACCAGCATCTGGCTACGTGACAGGAATGACTTGCTCGCCGGGCCCGCGAGCAGGGCAGCATGTATCACATTTGACCGGGTAAGTGCCAAATCCAATTCTGTCGATTTTAGTGCAGTGACGACGGGAATCTCCGGCTTGGCGCCGCGATTTCCCTCATTTTGACGCGCCAGCATGTCCAATTTGCGGATTCCGTCCGCGGCCCCGTCGCTGGCATGGATCAGGACCTCGACCGTACCCTCCCGAAGCGCGCTTTCGACCTTGCCGAAACCGGCGACGATCTGGCGCGCCTTGGCCGCAATCCCAAGGGCTTCGACCACGCTCCGGACCAGGAGCGCCTCGAGGTCGGCGGGAAACGTCTGAGGGATGCGCAGCTCGCGCTTGAAGGCTTTCGTAAAATGGTGACGCCGAACGGCTTCCGCAACCACCTCGCGCGAGGCGGTGACCCACATGCCGCGTCCGGGCAGCTTGCGCTTGAGATCGGGAACTATGTGCCCTTGCGGCGAGACGACGAAGCGGATCAGCTCGTCGATCGGCCGGACCTCGCGGCTGACCGCACACATCCGCACGGTCGCGGACCTTTCGGTCCGCGGTCCATGGTCGAGTTCGGGGTCAGTATCGGCGAGCATCCGGGTGACATCCTCCTTCGCCCTAAGCCGGCTGATCTTCGGTCGCCTCGGCCTCTTCAGCAGGCTTGGCGAGATCGGCCTCGGTGATCCATCCGGCCTTGACGCGGGCCTGCATGATCATCGCTTCAGCATCGTCACGGGAGATCTCCAGGCCATCGAGCGCGCCCGGATATTTGGTCTGCTCGCCGCCTTCCTTGCGCTCGGTCCAGCCGACCAGATCGTCCGTGGCGCAGCCGGCGAGGTCGTCGACGGTCTTGATGTCGTTCTCGCCGAACTTCACCAGCATCTTCGAGGTGACGCCGGGCACGTCCTTCACGGCGTCCTCGACGCCGAGTTCCTTGCGCCTGGCCTCGAGCTCGGCTTCCAGCTGTTCGAGATATTCCCGGGCGCGGTTCTGGAGTTCCTGCGCGGTCTCCTCGTCGAAACCTTCGATGCCGGCGAGTTCCTTGACGTCCACCATCGCGAGTTCCTCGACCGACGTGAAGCCTTCGGACGCCAGCAACTGGCCGACCACTTCGTCGACATTGAGCGATTCCATGAAGACGCGGGTGGAGTTCTCGAAGTCGGCCTGGCGGCGCTCCGATTCCTCCTGCTCGGTCAGGATGTCGATGTCCCAGCCGGTGAGCTGCGAGGCCAGACGCACATTCTGGCCTCGGCGGCCGATCGCCAGCGAGAGCTGGTTGTTGGTGTCGGGCACGACGACCTCGATGCGCTCGCGGTCTTCGTCGATGACGACCTTGGAGACTTCGGCCGGCGCCAGCGCGTTGACCACGAAGGTCGCGATGTCGGGCGACCAGGGGATGATGTCGATCTTCTCGCCCTGCAATTCGTTCACCACCGCCTGCACGCGCGAACCGCGCATACCGACGCAGGCGCCGACCGGATCGACCGAGGAATCACGAGAAATCACGCCGATTTTTGCGCGCGAGCCGGGATCGCGGGCGACCGCCTTGATCTCGACGATGCCGTCATAGATCTCGGGCACTTCCTGCGCGAACAGCTTTGCCATGAACTGCGGATGGGTGCGGGAGAGGAAGATCTGCGGCCCGCGGGTCTCGCGGCGGACATCGAAGATGTAGGCGCGGACGCGGTCGCCGTTGCGGAACACTTCGCGCGGCAGCATCTCGTCGCGGCGGATGATGGCCTCGCCGCGGCCGAGATCGACGATCACACTGCCATATTCGACGCGCTTGACGACGCCGTTGACGATGTCGCCGATGCGGTCCTTGAATTCCATATATTGCCGGTCGCGCTCGGCTTCGCGCACCTTTTGCACGATCACCTGCTTGGCGGATTGCGCGGCGATGCGGCCATATTCCAGCGGCGGCAGGGTGTCGGCGATGGTGTCGCCGACCTGGGCACCGGGATTGGCGCGCTGCGCATCCACCAGCGAAATCTGGTTGGAATGGTTTTCGACCGTCTCGACCACCAGCATGTGGCGCGACAGCCGCAGCTCGCCCTTCTTCGGGTCGATCTCGGCGTGAACGTCGGTCTCGCTGCCGTAGCGGGCCCGCGCCGCCTTGGCGATGGCATCCTCCATCGCCGCGATGACGATGCCGCGGTCGATCGATTTCTCGCGCGCAACGGCGTCGGCGATCTGAAGCAATTCAAGTCGATTGGCGCTGACTGCCATGGCTAGTCTCCTTCGTCAGGATCGATTTCGCCCCGTCGCGCGCGTTCGGCGGCCAGGCGATGTTTCTTGGTATTGGTCGGAGCCGGCTTCTTCGTCGCGGCCGGCGTCGGTTTCTTAGTCGGCTTGGTGTTCTTGGTCGTTTTTTCGCTGATGCTGGCGTGCGGCGCCGCCGGCGGCTCGAGGCCGAGATTGCGGCGCATTTCGCGGGCCTGGGCCTTGCCGCGGCGCATGGATTCCGCGATCAGCTCGTCCGTCAGCACCAGCCGTGCCTCGGCGATGTCTTCCATCGTCAGGAGAACGTCGGCAGCCTCGCCCGCCTTGATGTCGTCGCGATGCAGATGCACGCGGTCGCCTTCGACGGGGCCGATCGTGCCGCGGAACCGCTTCCGCCCCTCATGGGCGACAGCCATTTCGACCTTCACCAGATGGCCGGCATAACGCTCGAAATCGGAGCGGCGCACCAGCGGGCGGTCGATCCCCGGTGAGGAGATTTCCAGCCGATAGGCGCGATCGACGGGATCGGCGACGTCGAGCACGGGCGACAGTGCCCGCGAGATCGCCTCGCAATCCTCGATCTGCATGGAGCCGTCCGGCCGCTCTGCCATAACCTGCACGGTGCAGCCGGATTCCCCGGAAATGCGGATCCGCACCAGGCGGTAGCCCATGCCTTCGAGCACCGGCCCCGCGACCGCGGACACCCGCGCCGCGACGCCCGGCTCGACCACGAGCCTCGGCTCGGCCAGCAATTCGGCATCCGTGGAACCAGGGTTCGGTTCGGTCATGTCAGAGGTCAAGGCGCTCGGTATGGTTAAGGCTTGGTTAAGCTTTCAAGCCCGCTTCGGAACTCTCCCGACAGATCGGCGGGCCGCACATCTTCCACCAGGCCGCGTTCAGGTAATAAAAAAGAGCGGGTCCTTTCGGGCCCACTCTCACTACGCGGATCGTATGAGAAGATGAATTGCCGGTGATATAGCCCTTTCCGCCCTCTCGGACAAGGCCCATTGCACGGCGCGCGAGGCTTTTTGCGCCCGCTGTGCGGCCCGCTGGCGCAACGCTTCCTTCACCTCCAAGGCCTAGATTCCCTGATTGTGGGGCGGCTTGGACCAGGGCGTACCCGCGGCGTGCCCCCTACGAGTTTGCGTTTTCATGACCGTTGCCACGTCGCTCATTCCCGGACTGGACGATATCGTCAAACGCGGCGACCCGCGGCGTCGCGGCGAGATCGCGCATGCCATTTCCCAATTGTTCTTTCAGGACGCCGAGAACCTCCGTCCCGATGTCATCGATCTCTTCGACAATCTGCTGATCGATCTCGTCCCGCATGCCGAGCTCGCCTCGCGCGTCGATCTCGCCGAACGCTTCTCGCGCCTGAACAACGCGCCGCGGCGTCTCGTGAGCGAGCTCGCGCGCGAAAACGAAATCGCGGTGGCGGGCCCCGTGCTGCGCCATTCGCCCGTGCTCGACGACGCCGCTCTCGTCGAAATCGCGCGACTGAAGGGCCAGGGACATCTGCTGGCGATGAGCGAACGCCCCACGCTGTCGGCTGTCATCACCGACGTGCTGGTCGAGCGCGGCGATCGCGACGTGGTGCGCCGCGCCGCGGGCAATGCCGGCGCGGTGTTCTCGCCTGGCAGCTATTCGGAGCTGATCAAGCGTGCCGCGCAGGATGGCGTGCTGACGCTCAGGATCGGCCAGCGCAGCGATCTTTCGGGTGAGAACCTGAAACAGCTTCTCGACGGTACGCTCGACGTCATCCGCCGTCGCCTCTCGAGCGTGGTCAATCCCGTGCGCCAGGTCGAGATCACGCGCGCCATGGCGGCCATCGAGGAAGCCACGCTGCCGCCGGGCCCGCGTCGCGATTTCTCGGGAGCGCAACGTACGGTGCTGGCCTTGCATCGCGGGGGCCATCTTGGCGAGAGCGCGCTGTTTGGCTTCGCGAAGGCCTACAAATACGAGGAGGCGATCGCTTCGCTCTCGGCGATGTCCGGAGTCCGCCTCTCGGTCCTCGACCGCCTGATCACGGGTGACCGCTACGATCCAATTCTGGTGCTGGGGCGTGTGCTGAATGTCAGCTGGCCGACGGTGCGGGCGCTGATCCTGATGTGGTACGGCCCGAATCGCACGCCAGCCGATGCCGATCTTGAGCAGGCGCGCGCGAATTTCACGCGCTTGATGCCGACGACCGCCGAGCGCGTCGTGAATTTCTGGCGCAACCGGCAGACGATCTAGACCCGCCTGAATCGCAGATACGCCGCCTTGCGCCCCTCGCGAGTGGCCTTTCGGCCGTAGCGCGTCATCGTGTATCCGGCCCACGGCAGGCGAAAATCATCGGCGCGCTCCGCGAGCCAGACAAAGTCCTGCGAGCGCGACAGATGCGACAGCGTCCAGGCGCAGTAATCGTCGATGTCGCAGACGAAACGAAATTCGCCGCCGGCTTTCAACACGCGCGCCATCGCGGCGATGGTCCGGTCCTGGACGAAGCGCCGCTTCCAGTGCCGCCGTTTCGGCCAGGGATCGGGATGGATCAGGTCAATCCGCGACAGCGAAGCTTCCGGCAGCCAGGCCAGGAGCTCGGCGGCATCGCCTGCGAACAGGCGGATGTTGCCGATCTCGGCGGCCTCGATCTGCGCGAGGATCTTCGCCATGCCGTTGACGTAAGGCTCGCAGCCAATGAAGCCGGTTGTGGCGAAGGTCTGCGCTTCCGCCGCAAGATGCTCGCCGCCGCCGAAGCCGATCTCGAGCCGCAAATCGTCGGCTGCGGGGGCGAAGATCTCGCGGGCATCCGCCGGTGCTGCGCGGTCGATGGCGAGCGCAAGACGCGGCAGCAGATGATCGATCAGCTCGGCTTGGTGCTGCCTGAGCTTGTGGCCCTTGCGGCGTCCGAAGAAGGCGCGCTCGCTGTCCTCGCGATCCGGATCTGATTTGCGCTCACTCATCGTAGCGTCTGGTAGAGGCGGTGGAGCAGCCGCGCGCGCGGTGCGAGCGACGAGACATAGAGCTGCTCATAATGGGTGTGCGCGCCCTTGCCGTCGACGCCGAGCCCGTCGAGCGTCGCGGTGTGGGCGGCGGTGAAATTGCCGTCCGAGCCGCCGCCGGTGTGAACGTCCACCAGATCGAAGCCGATCTCCGTGGCAACCGTCTTTGCATGTTCGTACAGCGAAGCGCCTGCATTGCTCTTCTCGTAAGGCGGACGATTGAGCCCGCCCGTGACCTTGACGGTGACGCCATCTGTCTTCGATGTCAAAGCGAGGATCTTGCCGACGAATTCATCCGCGTCCTTGAAGCTCGGCACGCGCAGATCGATTTCAGCATAGGCTTCTTCCGGGGTCACGTTGGGCCGCGTGCCGCCGCGCACCACGCCGACATTGACGGTGACGCCGCGCGCCAGATCGTTCATCGCCTCCAGCGCCAGGATGACGTTGGCAAGCTCGCGGATCGCGCTGCGGCCATCCTGGGGCCGCGTGCCGGCATGCGCGGGCACGCCCTTGATGAACACTTCGAATCGCCCGACGCCCTTGCGACCGGTGACGATCTTGCCGCCCTCGCGCGCCGGCTCCGTCACCAGCACGTACTTCGCCTTGCGCCCTTCGGTCTCGATGAGTGCGCGAGAGGTGGGGCTGCCGATCTCCTCGTCCGAAGTGAACAGATGGGTGATGCCGAGCGGCCGGCGATCGGCCGTGGCGCAAAGCGCGCGAAAGGCGTGGTGGGCGATGTAGGCGCCGCCCTTCATGTCGTAGATGCCGGGACCGAACGCGCTGTCGCCTTCGACCTTGAACGGCAGGCGCTCGATGAATCCCATGGGGTGAACGGTATCGAGGTGGCTCAGCACCAGGATGCCCGGCCGGTCCTGGCCCCAGGTCGAGCGCGCCACGAGATGATCGCCGCAACCATCGACACCGGCGATGCGCTCGAGCGTAACAGGGAGATCGCGGTATTGCTCCGCGACCATCGAGACGAGCTTGTTGACCTGTTCAGGCGTGTCCGTTGGCGTCTCGACCTCCACCCAGCGGCGGATGCCATCGAGAATAGTTTGAGAATCGAACCAATTGGAGCTGGCCATGGGCGCATCTGTGCCTTTGAATCGCATCATCAAGGAGGACGCGCATCAAAGCGCGCCACAAATGACGACATAGGCCAGATTTGACGCAGTCTCAAATCGGATTGAGATGGCGCGTCAGCGCTTGTCGGGGCCTTCGCGGGCCGCAATCTGCTCGACGAGATCGACGATCGAGCGGCGCATCTTCGAATCGGTGATTCGGGTGAACGCCTTGGTCAAAGCGAGTCCTTCGGAAGTCGCGAGGAAATCCGAGACGTAAGACGGCGATGCGCCTTCTGCGAAGCCGTCCGGCCCCGCCACGCCGCTCGGACCGCCCTCGAACAGGAAGGACACCGGCACCTGGAGAATTTCGGCAATTTGCTGGATGCGGCTCGCGCCGACCCGGTTTGTGCCCTTCTCGTATTTCTGAACTTGTTGGAAAGTCAGGCCCAAAGCTTCACCGAGCTTTTCCTGGCTCATGCCCAACATGATGCGGCGCATCCGCACGCGACTGCCGACATATTTGTCAACAGGGTTGGGCGCTTTCGACATTTCCTCAGCCCTCCAAACATCACCTTCGGCGCAATCAGGAATGCCTGAGGTGTAAGCAACGTCAAAATCAGACCCTGTTATTGGGAAACATTGCGGAGAAATTTAGCAATACCCACTGTCTTTTGCAGCCGGTGCAGAATGAGGAGGCCGCGTGCAGTCTGTCAACCGTGGGACTACGGTTGTCAAAAGCTATCGGCCGCGGCTGCGTGATCAGGGATGCCGTTTGGCAACACGTCGGCGGATAGCCAGAAACACGGCGAGCGCGACAAACATGGCCGCGGGTACATCGCCCACGCGCGCATAGATGGTCGGCGGGATCGCGGCGGGCAGATTTGCATCCAAAATGCCTTCGATCCCGAGACCGAGGCTGGCGACGATGCGTCCCACCGGATCGATCACTGCGGAAACGCCGGTATTGGCGGAGCGAACCAGCGGCAATCCGAGCTCGATCGCGCGCATCCGCGCCTGTTCGAGGTGTTGGTAGGGGCCGGTCGAGATTCCGAACCAGCCGTCATTGGTGAGATTCACGATCCAGCCCGGACGTTCATTGCGTCCAGCCACCTCGCCGGGAAAGATTGCTTCGTAACAGATCAGCGGCAGCGCGGACGGCGCGCCGGGGACCGGCAGCGCATGCCGCACGGTGCCGGCAATGAAGCCGCCGCGCACACGCGTGAGTTGCTCGAAACCGAGCTTCTCCATCAGACCCTGGTAGGGAAGAAACTCGCCGAACGGCACCAAATGCAGCTTGTCGTACATAGAGAGCACGCTGCCGTCGTGGTCGATCACGTAGATCGAATTGTAGGCGCGTGTGATCGGCGTGCCCCGCGGCAGGTCGGGCGCGCGGACCGAGCCCGTGATCAGCACCGTGCCCTTGGGCAGAAGCTCCGCGATTTGCGCCATCGCATCGGCTTCGCGAGTCAGGAAGAACGGAAAGGCGGATTCCGGCCAGATCAGGATGGTGGCATCGCGCACGCCGGTCGATTGCGGTCCGGAGGCGCGGTCCGACAAGGCCAGATATTTCTTCATCACCTCCGCCTTGGCGGCGTAGTTGAATTTCGCGTCCTGCTGGAGATCCGGCTGCATCAGGCGCAATTTGGTGCCGGCGACCATCGTGGTCGGATGCAGCGACAGGCGGATCGCGCCGAAGATACTCATGACCAGCAGGACTGCCACGGCTGCGGCCGGCGCGCGCCACGCCAGGCGGCGATCGGGCGTGCGGTCGATCAGCGCCGCGGGGCTTGCGAAGATCGCAACCGTCAGGAACGTCATGCCCCACAGGCCGATCAGCGACGCCGTTTGTGCCAGCGGCAGCGGCTCGGACAGCGCATAGCCGAACGCGTTCCAGGGAAAGCCGGTCAGCGCATGACCCCGCAGCCATTCCGTGATGGTGAGGCTTGCCGCGAGCGCAAGCACGCGCGTCGCGTTCTTGGTCCAGAGCAGGCGGGCGAGCGCAAAGCCCATTGCCGTGAAGATCGACAGATAGGCCGGCAGGCCCAGCACGGCGAACGGCGTCAGCCAGGCGAATACATCGGCGTCGACGAAGAAGGCGTAGCCGATCCAGTAGAGGCCGGGCACGAAATAGCCGAGGCCGAACCAGTAGCCGGTCAGCGCCGCGGCGGGGACGCCGCGATATCGTCCGGCGCCGGCGCCGTCGATCAGCCAGACCAACACCGGGAAGGTGACGAATAGCACCGGGAATACATTGAACGGCGCCAGTGCGAGCACCGAGAGCGCGCCGGCAGCCATTGCGACGAGCGCGCGCTTCCATCCCCAGGTCAGGATGATGGCAAGCGCGATCTGGCGAAATCGCTGGAAAGGGCTCACTGCGGACCGGTCCCGTCGCTCGGCGGCGGGGTGGGCGTGTCGCTGGCCGCCGGCTGGCTGCCATCCGGCGCAGCCTCGCGGCGCCGGCTCTCGCGCTGGGTGCGCGGCGCGGGGCGCTCCTTTCGCGTCGAGATCCGCAGTCGCTTGACCCGGCGCGGATCGGCATCGAGCACCTCGATCTCGTAATGGCCGGGACCCGAGATCACCTCGCCGCGCACCGGCAGGCGCCCGACGAAGCTGACGAGATAGCCGCCCAGCGTCTCCACTTCCTCGCCGGCCTCGCCGGTGACGAAGTCCTCGCCGATCACGGTGCGGACGTCGTCGAGGCTGGCGCGGGCGTCGGCGATGAAGGCGTTGTCGGGCAGCCGCACGATCGAGGGTGGCTCGTCGCTGTCATGCTCGTCGTCGATCTCGCCGACGATCTGCTCGACGATGTCCTCGAGCGAGACCAGGCCATCACTGCCGCCATATTCGTCGACCACCAGCGCCAGATGGATGCGGGTGGCCTGCATCTGCGCGAGCAGGTCGATCGCCCGCATCGACGGCGGCACGTAGAGCAGCTTGCGGATGATGCGCGCTTCCTCGAGCGGCAGCGCGAGATCGACCGTACGCAGATCGAGCCCGGCCGGCAGAGGTTTCTTGCGCTTGGTTTTCGTGACCCCCGACACGCGCGCACGCGCGGTCATGAAGGCGAGCAGATCGCGGATATGGACGATGCCGACGGGATCGTCGAGCGTCTCGTTGTAGACCACGAGGCGCGAATGGCCGGCGCTCTCGAAACGGTCCATCAACTCGCCGAGCGGGATGTCGCGCTTGACCGCGACGATGTCGGCGCGATGCACCATGACGTCGGCGATGCGACGCTCGTGCAGGCCGAGGATGTTGCGCAGCATGGTGCGCTCGACCGTCGAGAAGCCGGTGTCGTCGGGCGTCGTCGCGTCGAGCACGACCTGGAGGTCGTCGCGCACCGAACCCGCCTTCCAGCCGAACAGGCTGCGAATGGCACGCAGCAGCCAGCCCTCCGCGGTCGGGCGCATCACCTCGCCGGAGGTCACCACGACCGGTAAATTGGCCGTGTTGCGCGGATTGTCGTGAGTCGGGTCCGAATCCGGCATCTCAATGCGTCCCTGGGCGGTCGGCATAGGGGTCGGGAATGCCGAGATGAGCCAGGATCTCTCGTTCGAGCGCTTCCATTTCCTCGGCGTCGTCTTCGTTTTCGTGGTCGTAGCCGACCAGATGCAGGAAACCGTGCACGGCGAGATGGCTCAAATGATGATCGAACGGCTTTTGTTCCTCGTCCGCCTCACGGCGCGTGGTCTCGTAGGCGATCGCGATGTCGCCCAGCATGCGCGGCGCATCGCCAGGCTTCCAGTCGCCTTCCGGCTGCAGCGCGGGAAACGACAGCACGTTGGTCGGCTTGTCGATGCCGCGCCAGTTGCTGTTCAGGGTGCGGATGCCGGCATCATCGGTCAGCATCACCGCCACTTCCGCCTCCGCAACGTCTTCGTCGACATTCTCGGCGGCGGCCGCCACGGCGCGCTGGATCACGGCTTCGGATTCGGGCTCCCGCTGCCAGCAATCGGCGACGACGAGGACCTCGGTGATGGGAAGGTTGGGGTGTGACATTGTCCTTGTTCCGAACGAAGGGGCGCCGTGTCCGCGCCCATATGGTCCGGTTGCTGTCTCGTCAGGATTTACCGGCGGCCGGCCGCTGCGGCGACCCTTCGTAGGCGGAGACGATCCGCGCCACGAGCTCGTGGCGGATCACGTCTTCGGCCTTGAAATGAACTTGCGCAATGCCTTCGACGCCGCTCAGCAGGCGCGTCGCCTCGGCGAGGCCCGAGGTCTGGCCGTTCGGCAAGTCGATCTGCGAGGGATCGCCGGTGACGATCATGCGGCTGTTCTCGCCAAGGCGGGTCAAGAACATCTTCATCTGCATGGACGTGGTGTTTTGCGCCTCGTCCAGGATGATGGCCGCGTTGGTCAGCGTGCGACCGCGCATGAAGGCGAGTGGCGCGATCTCGATCTCGCCGGTCTGCAGCGCGCGCTCGACAATGCGCGCGTCCATCAGGTCATAGAGCGCGTCGTAGATAGGGCGGAGATAAGGATCGACCTTCTCGCGGAGATCGCCGGGCAAAAAGCCGAGCCGCTCGCCGGCTTCCACCGCCGGGCGCGACAGGATGATCTTGTCGACTTCCTTGCGCTCGAATAGCTGCGCGGCATGCGCGACCGCGAGCCAGGTCTTGCCGGTGCCGGCGGGGCCGATGCCGAACACCAGCTCGTGGCGCTTCAGCGCGCGGATGTAGGAATCCTGCGCCGCCGTGCGCGCACGCACCGGGCGCTTGCGCAGATTGATGCTGTCGAAGCTGGATTTGGCCGACTTGGCATCGAACTCGAACAGCGAGCCCTGCGCGATCACGGCTCGGATCGCGCCCTCGACCTCGCCCTGGTCGAGATCCTGTCCCTTCACGGCCTGGGCGTAGAGCGTCTCCAGCACCCGGCGCGCGGCATCGCAGCCGTCGCGCGAGCCGCCAATCGTGATGTGGTTGCCCTTGGAATCGACGACGACGCCGAGCCGCCGTTCGATCTGTGCCAGATGCTGGCCGTAAGGACCGACCAGCGCCGACGCGGCGCGGTTGTCGTCGAAATCGATGACGACCTGGGTCTCGGGCGGAACCTGCATGTCGCGGTCAAATTTGCGGCTGGGAGCGATGGAAGAAGACGAATCCGATGCGCTTTTTGGCAAGGGTTCAGGCTCCAGTGGCGATGGGCGATAAAGCGGGCACGCGCGCCATGGCGAGCTCGCCGAGGAAGCTGTAGCGTTCGAGACTGTCGATCCGGACCGGCAGGATCTGTCCGATGATGTCGGGGGAGGCCATCACATGCGCGGGCTGGAGGAAGGCGGTGCGGCCGACGATCTGGCCGTCCTTGCGGGCCGGGCGCTCGAACAGCACATCGACCGTTGAGCCAATCGCAGCCTTGTTGAAGGCCGATTGCTGGCTGTCGATCAGTTCCTGGAGCCGCTCCAATCGCTGGTCCATCTCGGAGGGGGACACCGTCTCCTGCATGTCCGCGGCCGGCGTTCCCGGCCGGGCGGAGTATTTGAACGAATATGCCGCAGCGTAGCCGATTTGCGTGACAAGCGCGAGGGTCGCGAGAAAATCTTGCTCGCTCTCGCCGGGGAAGCCGACGATAAAATCTGATGAGAAAGCAATGTCTTGGCGTGCGGACCGGAAACGGTCGACGACACGCCGATAATCATCGGCGGTATGTTTCCGGTTCATGGCAGCCAGAATCCGGTCCGAGCCCGACTGCACCGGCAGGTGCACGAACGGCATCAAGGCATCGAGATCGCGATGGGCTGCAATCAGACTGTCATCGACATCGCGCGGATGGCTGGTCGAATAACGCAGCCGCGCGACGCCCGGGAGCGCCGCGAGGTGCTCCAGCAGCCTGCCGAGCGGCCAGCTTTTTCCGTCCGGTCCCTCGCCGTGATAGGCGTTGACGTTCTGTCCGATCAGCGTGAGCTCGCGCACGCCGTTCTCGGTGAGCCGCTTCACGTCGTCGACGATCTTTGTCACCGGCCGCGAGACTTCCGAGCCACGCGTGTAAGGCACGACGCAGAAGGTGCAGAACTTGTCGCAGCCTTCCTGCACCGTGACGAAAGCGGAAATGCCGCGGGCGCGGATCGCGCCGGGCTTGGGTTGGGCCAGGAAGCCGAACTTGTCCTGAGCCGGGAATTCGGTCTCGATGGCGCGGCCTTCATTGCCGGCGCGCTTCAACAGCTGCGGCAAATGATGATAGCTCTGCGGTCCCACCACGACGTCGACCGCGGGTGCACGGCGCACGATCTCCTCGCCCTCGGCCTGTGCCACGCAGCCTGCGACCGCGATCTGCATGGTACGCCCGTCGCGCGCGGCGGCGTCCTTGGCGACGCGCAGGCGGCCGAGCTCCGAATAGACCTTTTCCGAGGCCTTCTCGCGGATATGGCAGGTGTTGAGGATGACGAGGTCGGCGTCATCAGCGCTGGCCGTCTCCACGAATCCTTCCGGGGCCAGCGTGTCCACCATGCGCTGGGCATCGTAGACGTTCATCTGGCAGCCATATGATTTGATGTGCAGCTTGCGCGGCGGCGTCATGGAATCCGGAATTGAGGTGGAGGACCGCCCTCAGATATAGGCTGGGGAGGCGAAAATCCAGCGATTGGCGCCCTTTGGGCTGTCATTCCGGGGCGAGCGCTGGCGGGAAGTGCGGAATCCCGCCAAAACCTCGGGATTCCGGGCGTGTGCGTGTCCCGGCAGCCGCCAGCTGCACTCAGAAAATACCCTGAATCAGCCCGCCAGGGTGTTCGCCGCGACCCGCCGGACCAGCTCCGGCAATTGCCGCATATCGTCGAACGTCAATCCGGCCCCGGCGGCCCGGAGCCTTTCAGCGTGGCCCGGCGGGCAATGGCTGCCACCGTGAAAGCCCAGCACGGTCATCCCGGCGGCATGCGCGCCGGTCACCCCGGGGACGCTGTCCTCGATCACGAGGCACCGCTCCGGCGCGACTTTCATCTGCGCGGCGGCGAACAGAAAAAGATCGGGCGCGGGCTTGCCGCGCGCGACCTGGCTCGCGGAAAAGATGTTCGGCGCAAGCAGATCGTAGAGACCGGCGCAGGTCAGGCCATGATGGATCTTCTCCGGTGTGCCGCTCGACGCAACGCATTTGGGCAAATCGATTGCGCCAATCGCTGCGGCCACATGGGTGATCGGCTGCAAATCGCTGGCATAAAATTGCAGCGTCGCAGCATTCACTTGGCTTTCGAGATCATCGGGAAGATTGCGGCCGATCTCCTGTTCGACCATTCGCCGTGCATCTTTCTCGGATACGCCGAGGAAGCGGACCAGCACCTGCTCCGATGTGATCGGATAGCCGTGCCTCGACAGCACATCTGCATGCGCGCGACAGGAGATCACCTCGCTGTCCACGAGCACGCCGTCGCAATCGAAGATGACGAGATCGATCGCCACTTAACTTGTGGGTTTGTCGTCGTCGAGCGGGACGCAATAGAGTTCGAGCCGATGATCGACCAGCTTGTAGCCGAGCTTGCGGGCGATCTCCGCCTGGAGCTTCTCGATCTCTTCGGAGGTGAACTCGATCACCTTGCCGTCGCGCAGGTTGATGAGGTGGTCGTGATGGCTGTCGCGCATCTGCTCGTAGCGCGCGCGGCCTTCGCGGAAATCATGGCGCTCGATGATGCCCGCATCTTCGAACAGCTTGACGGTCCGATACACGGTCGAGATCGAGATCTTGTCGTCGACCGCGACACAGCGGCGATATAGTTCCTCCACATCGGGATGATCGACCGCCTCCGCGAGCACGCGGGCGATGACACGACGCTGCTCGGTCATGCGCATGCCTGTGGCGGCACAGCGCGCCTCGATGCCGGACGCCTTGGAAGCGGGGGAAGGTTTAAGACCAGTCATGTGATGTCCGCCTGACGGGGCGCTTTCTGCCATCAATGTTACGACAAGTCACGTCGCATCAGAAGTGCGTTCAATTGTTCCCCGTTCGGCTGCTTATAGTAGCGTTCGCGGCGTCCGACCACCATGAATCCGGCTCGGTCGTAGAGCCGCCGCGCCGGCTGGTTATTTTCCTCGACCTCAAGAAATATCGTGCGCACGCCGCGTCCTGCCAGGTGGCCGAGATGGGTCATCAGCAGCGTGCGAGAGAGGCCGCGGCCGCGATGGGCCTGATCGACCGCGATCGAGAGAATCTCTGCTTCGTCTGCGCCGATCCGCGACACCGCGAAGCCCACGGTCTTGCGGCCGAGCCGCAACCGGTGCACCAGCGTGTTGCGCTCGCTGAGCATGCTCTCGAACTCGCCTTCGCCCCAACCGCGCGCGAAGGAGGCGCCGTGGAGTTGCGCAAGCCGTGCGACGTCGCGCGCGACAGCCGGCTCGACGACGGCCGTACCGCCGCGCCACCATTCCGACAACCATTTCATCGTGAGCTTGCGGCTTGTGCTGCAAGCGGCAGTTGTGCGGGCGGCTTTGCGTCGGGCGCCCGCAGATAGAACGGCCGCGCCGGATTTGTCGCGGGATCGGCGGCGGCGCCAAGCCATGCGACCCAGCCGATGTCGGGCGCGGGCTGCGCGTCGACCGCGACCGGCTGCGGCATATCTTTCGGCCAGCGCTCGGCGAGGATCTTCGCGGCATTGCCGACCAGATGCGGCGCGCCGAATTGCGACGCCGCGATCGCCTCGTCGATGGGAGCGACGCCCGGCCGCACCAGCTGACTGCCGTCACCGGCCACGATCTGGAAATAGACGTGGTCGTGCCGCGCGTCGATCGCCGCGATCACCGGCGCCGCTCCGCTCTGGCCGACGACTGCGGCGGCATAGGCCGACAAGGTGGTCAGGCCGACGGCGGGCCGCTTCGCAGCAAGCGCAAGGCCGCGGGCGGCCGAAATGCCGACGCGCAGGCCGGTGAAACTTCCGGGGCCCATGGTGACCGCGATGCGCTCGAGCGCTGTGAAGGCGAGGTTGGCTGACTGCATCACGCGCGCGATCATCGGCATCAGCGCTTCGGCGTGGCCGCGCTTCATCAGAAGCTGCTCCTGCGCGAGGAGCTGGCCGGCATCGGTGTCGAGAACGGCAACCGCGCACGCTTCCAGCGCGGTATCGATGGCAAGGATCAGCATGGAACGATGGTAGCACCATCCGTCATGGAATGCTCGTCATCATGGCCGGGCTTGTCCCGGCCATCCACGCCTTTGCGGCCCCAGCCTACATCGGCCGGACTTCGACCACGTCGGGGACGAAGTGCTTGAGCAGGTTCTGGATGCCGTGCTGGAGCGTCGCGGTCGATGACGGGCAGCCGGCGCAGGAGCCCTTCATGTTGAGATAGACGATACCATCCTTGAAGCCGCGGAAAGTGATGTCGCCGCCGTCATTGGCGACCGCTGGCCGCACGCGGGTCTCGATCAGATCCTTGATCATGTCGACCGTCTCGGCATCGGCTTCGTCAAAGAACTCGTCCTCTTCGTCGAGATCGACATCGCTCGCGGCCGCACCGTCGGCGAGCAGCGGCGCGCCGGACATGTAGTGCTCCATGATGGCGCCGAGGATCGCGGGCTTGAGCTGTTGCCATTCACCGTTCGCTTTGGTCACGGTGATGAAGTCCGAGCCGTAGAACACGCCGGTGACGCCGGGGACTTCGAACAGCTTTTCGGCGAGCGGCGAGCGTGCGGCCGATTCGCGGTTGGCAAATTCCATCGGTCCGCCGTCGACCACGACGCGGCCGGGAATGAACTTCAGCGTGGCGGGATTGGGGGTGGCTTCGGTTTGAATGAACATGGTTTTCTCCAGACGTCGCCGGTTCAAGGCCGGCGCGTGCTCTATCCACTAGCAGATGGCGACGGCGAACGCACGGTCAAGGGGTAAGCTGGCCGTTCACCTGTTATATCAGCGGGTTAGGGTACCCGCTTCTTCCCTCTGTCGGCTAACGGGGCGAGGCGAACGAGCAGCAGTCTAGGACAGCGAATCCACGCTCTGGTCGCTGAGCGCGCCGGAAATGACCGTCACCGGCACCGGGAACGTGCCCAGCGCGTGCGCGAGCAGCGCGACCAATGGCCCCGGGCCTTCCGCGCCCGGGTTCGCGGCGAGCACCAGCATGGCGATGTCGGGGTCCTCGTCGATCACCGCCAGCAGCTGTTCCATCGCAGCGCCTTCGCGGATCACCCGTTCCGGCGTGATCGCGGCGATGCCGTTGGCGCGGCCGGCGGCACGGTCGAGCGCGGCTTCGGCCGCCTCATGCGCTTCGGCGCGCATGATGTCGGCGACCCCCAGCCATTCCTGGCTCTGCTGTTCGGGCTCGATGATGCGGAGCATCACCACGCCGCCACCGGCCCGAATCGCCCAGCGGCTGGCGTAATAGACCGCGCGATCCCATTCGGCGGTGTCGTCGACGATGACGAGGCATTTGGGCTTGTGACCCGGCTCGAAGCAAAGTCGCTTGCTGGTCATGCATGTCCCGGAATGTCCACGCTGACATGCTGCCACACTCCGTCGTACTTGGGGAGAGCAGAAGCGAGCCGGCGCCGTGGCGTCGGCCGCGTTTTCGCGAACTTATTATCAGCGCCGACGGATGAAGCCCACGATGTCCTTCGAGAGCGTCATGGTCTCGTCTGCAATCGCGCGCGCGCGGTCGGCGCCATCGTTCAGGATCGCGTCGATATGGCCGGGGTCGGCGACGAGGCGCTTCATCTCGCCGGCAATCGGCGCGAGCTTCGTGACGCACAAATCCACCAGCGCGTTCTTGAAGCTGGAGAACTGGCCGCCGCCGAAATCCCTGAGCACGTCGGCCTTGGAGCGGCCGGAGAGCGCGGCGAAGATACCGACGAGATTGTCGGCCTCGGGACGCGCTTCCAGACCCTTCTCCTCGGTCGGCAGCGGCTCCGGGTCGGTCTTGGCCTTGCGGACCTTCTGCGCGATGGTGTCGGCGTCGTCGGTCAGATTGATGCGCGAATTATCCGACGCATCCGACTTCGACATCTTCTTGGTGCCGTCGCGCAAGCTCATCACGCGCGTCGCCGGGCCCGTGATCAAGGGTTCCGGCAGCGGGAAGAACAGGCCGTCATTGGCGCCGAGGTTGCGGATCGACTCAGCGAAGTCGTTGTTGAACTTCTGCGCGATGTCGCGCGACAGCTCGAGATGCTGCTTCTGGTCCTCGCCGACCGGCACGTGGGTGGCGCGGTAGAGCAGAATGTCAGCCGCCATCAGCACGGGATAGTCGAACAGACCGACGGAGGCGTTCTCGCGGTCCTTGCCGGCCTTCTCCTTGAACTGGGTCATACGGCCGAGCCAGCCCATGCGCGCGACGCAGTTGAAGATCCAGGCGAGCTCGGCGTGACCCGAGACCTGGCTCTGGTTGAACACGATGTGCTTGCTCGGATCGATGCCGCTGGCGATGAACGCCGCGGTCACCTCGCGGGTGTTGCGCGCGAGCTCGACCGGTCCGCCCCAGACGTCCACGCCCTGCGTGATCGCGTGCATGTCGACGACGCAATAGATGCAGTTGTGGGTTTCCTGCATCTTCACGAAGTTGACGATTGCGCCGAGATAATTGCCGAGGTGCAGATTGCCCGTCGGCTGGACGCCCGAAAAAACCCGTTCAACGAATGGCATGGCAGCTTCCCTGCAAGATACGGGGCGTCGTTTCCAACAGCGGCGCTGCCCCGTCAAGGGAATTTCGCTGACTTCAGGCGCCGGGATCGGGCTGGGCGGGGCGCTTCAAGGCACCGGCCGCCTCGCGCCAGGACGCGACGCGGAGGATTTGCAGGAGCAAGCCATAGACGACGATTCCGGCGGCGATCTGTGATCCCAGCGCAATGAAGCGGATGAGCCCATGGGCCTGTGAAGGCAAGAGGCCCGCGGTCAGCCACAGCAGGCCGCCCATGGCGAGCGCGGCGAGCACGATTCGCGGCAGCCGCTTGCGGGCGGCGGCGTCGACCGAGAAGCCGAATTCACGCGTGCCTTTCCGGAGCAGCGAGATCGCACTGCTCCAGGCGCCGGCGGCAATGCTGGCGGCGATCCCGCTCGCGCCGAAGAAGTGACCGAGCAGGATCGCGAGCGCGACCGCGACCACGAACCCTTTCGCGGTCGCAAGCAGCGGCGTCATCGTGTCGCTGCGGGCAAAATAGGTCGGGGACAGCGCCTTGATCAGCACGTGCGCCGGCAGTCCCAGCGCCAGCCACATCAGGGCGCGCGCCGTGGTCGCGCTGTCCTCCGCGCCAAAGGCGCCGTGTTCAAACAGCAGCCGCACGATCGGCTCGGCCAGCACGATCAGGCCGAGCGTCGCCGGCAATGCCAGCCCGGTCGCGAGTTCCAGCGCACGCGATTCCGCATGCGCAACCGCGTCACGGTGACCGCTCCTCACCGCGCGCGTCAGCTCCGGCACCAGCACCGTACCCATGGCGACGCCGACAATGCCAAGCGGCAGCTCGATCAAGCGGTTGGCGAAATAGAGCCAGGAGACCGCGGCCGGCGTGGCGGAGGCGATGATCGCGCCGGCAACCATCAGCCATTGCGGGCCGGAGCTCGCGATCATGCCCGGGATCGCCTTGGCGAAGAAGCCGCGCATGTCCTTGTCGAAGCTCACGCGCAACGGTGTCGCCAGACGCGCACTTCGCTGCGACAGCAGCATCAGGAGCTGCAACAGGCCGGCGATGCCGACGGAGGCCGCCAATATCCACGCGGCGACGGTCGCGTCGACGTGCCACCGCAGGAGTGTTGTGATCGCAGCGATCAGGGCGATGTTGAACAGCAGCGGCGAGAACGCGGTGAGTGCAAAGCGACCCTGCGCGTTGAGCAGGCCCATCAGCACCGTGACGGGTCCCGCGAAGGCAAGATAAGGCAGCATCAGCCGCGCATTCTGGACGGCGAGATCGAGCGATGCGCTGCCGACGAAGCCCGGCGCGATGATCATGATGATCAGCCGCATCAGCAGTGCAATCACGATTGAGATTGCGATCAGGCCCGCGCTCACGGAGCTGAGCACGCGTCCCGCGAACGCCGCGGCAGCCGCCTCGCCGTCGCGGTCACGAACGCGCAGCCAGGCCGGGATCAGCGCCGCATTCAGGGCCCCCTCGCTGAGCAGGCGCCGCACCACATTGACGAGCTGAAATGCCGCCAGAAACGCGTCCGCCACGGCGCCGGTGCCGAGCAGCGCCGCGATCAGGGAATCGCGTGCAAAGCCCAGCAGCCGTGAAGCCAGTGTCCCCGTCGAGACGGTCAGGAAGGAGCGGATCATCGGAACTGCATAATACCGTTGCTTGCCCGCGAAGGGCCGGCCGTGATAGGCCGCGAGCCAGATTTCAGACCGACAGGAAGCGGATTTCCGCGGGTATCGCAATCCGCCAAACAGGATCAAGGTGAATGGCTGACGTGAAATATGACGTTCTCGGCATCGGCAACGCGCTGTTCGACGTGCTGGTCAAGACCGACGAAGCCTTTCTGGGCAAGCACGGCATGACCAAGGGCAGCATGTCCCTGATCGACGAGGCGCGGGCCGCCGCCATCTACAAGGACATGGGCCCGGCGACGGAAGTTTCCGGCGGTTCGGCCGCCAACACCATCGTCGGCATCGGCAGCCTCGGGGCGCGCGCCGCCTATGTCGGCAAGGTCAAGGACGACCAGATCGGGAAGCTCTACGTCCACGACATCCGCGCGGCCGGCGTCGCCTTCAACACGCCCGCGGCGAAGGACGGTCCTGCGACCGGCTGCTCCTACATCCTGGTGACTGACGACGGCGAGCGCACCATGAACACCTATCTCGGCGCCGCGCAGGACCTGTCGCCCGCCGACATCGACCCGGCCGAGATCGCCGCGGCCGGCATCGTCTACCTCGAGGGCTATCTCTGGGACCCCAAGAACGCCAAGGACGCCTTCGTCAAGGCGGCCAAGATCGCTCATGATGCCAAGCGCAAGGTGGCGCTGACGTTGTCGGATTCCTTCTGCGTCGATCGTTATCGCGACGAGTTCCTGGGGCTGATGCGCAACGGCACCGTCGATATCGTGTTCGCGAACGAGTCCGAGCTGCATTCGCTCTATCAGACCTCGGACTTCGACACCGCGCTCAAGCAGCTGCGCAACGACGTCAATCTCGGCGTGGTCACCCGCAGCGAGAAAGGCTGCGTGGTGGTGACGCCAACTGACGCAGTCGCAGCCCCGGCGTCTCCGATCGCGAAACTCGTGGACACCACCGGGGCCGGCGATCTCTTCGCCGCCGGCTTCCTGTTCGGTCTGGCGCGCAACCTGCCCCACAAGCAGTGCGGCGAACTCGGCGCGCTCGCGGCCGCCGAAGTGATCCAGCACATCGGCGCGCGTCCACAGGTGTCGCTGAAGGAGCTCGCCGGGCAGCGCGGGCTGACGGCTTAAGGTGGAATAGCCTCATCCTCGCTGTCATCGCCCGGCTTGGCCGGGCGATCCAGTACTCCGAGACGGTCGTGGTTCTATCGAGAGGCTCCGGCGTATTGGATTCCCCGCCTTCGCGGGGAATGACAGCTGCGGCTCACGCCGTCTTCGCGGCTTTCAGTCCAAGCCGTTGCTCCACGTCGTCGCGCATCAGGAATTTCTGGACCTTTCCGGTCACGGTCATCGGAAACTCGTCGACGAATTCCACGTACCGCGGAATCTTGTTGTGGGCGATCTGGCCGTCGCAGAAGGTGCGCACCTCTTCCTTCGTCAGCGTCTCGCCGGGCCTGACGCGGATCCAGGCGCAGAGCTCCTCGCCGTAGCGGGTATCCGCAACGCCAAAGATCTGCACGTCCTGAATCTTGGGATGGCGGTAGAGAAATTCCTCGATCTCGCGGGGATAGAGGTTCTCGCCGCCGCGGATCACCATGTCCTTGATGCGGCCGACGATGTTGCAATAACCCTGGTCGTCGATGATGGCGATGTCGCCGGTATGCATCCAGCCTTTGGCGTCGAGCACATCCGCGGTCTTCTCCGGCTCCTCCCAGTAGCCCAGCATCACGCTGTAGCCGCGGGTGCAGAGCTCGCCCCGTTCGCCGCGCTTGACGATCTTGCCCTCGAGATCGACGACCTTGACCTCGACATGCGGATGGATTCGCCCGACCGTCGAGACGCGGCGATCGAGCGGGTCGTCGACGGCGCTTTGGAAGCTGACCGGGCTTGTCTCGGTCATGCCATAGGCGATCGTGACCTCGCCCATGTTCATCTCGCTGTTGACGCGCTTCATCACCTCGATCGGGCAGGGTGCACCGGCCATGATGCCGGTGCGCAGCGATGTCAGATCGAAGTTTGAGAATTCGCCGTGGTCGAGTTCGGCGATGAACATGGTCGGCACACCGTACAGCGCGGTGCATTTTTCCTGCTCGATCGTCCGCAGCGTTGCGAGCGGATCAAACCCCTCGCCGGGATAGACCATCGTTGCGCCGAGCGTGACGGAGGCGAGGTTGCCCATCACCATGCCGAAGCAATGATAGAGCGGCACCGGAATGCAGATGCGGTCCTGTTCGGTCAGGCGCATGGCGCGGCCGACGAAATAGCCGTTGTTGAGAATGTTGTGATGGGTCAGCGTCACGCCCTTGGGCGATCCCGTCGTTCCGCTGGTGAACTGGATGTTAACGGCATCGTCGAATTGCAGCGAGGCACTGAGCGCGGCGAGCTGTTCGCGATGCAGGGTACCGCCCATGCCGGCGACCTCGTCGAACGGGATCGTGCCCGGGCAGGCGGGGCCGCCGATCTGGATCACGATGCGCAAGGCCGGCAGCCGCGCCGCGCGCAATTGCCCGGGCTTGGCGCTCGCGAGCTCCGGCAACAGCGTGTTGAGCATGTCCATGTAGTTGCTGGTCTTGAATGCCGTCGCGGTGACGATGGCGCTGCATCCGACCTTGTGAAGCGCGAATTCCAGCTCGCTCAGCCGGTAGGCCGGATTGATCGTCACCAGGATGAGGCCGGCCTTGGCGGCGGCAAACTGGGTCAGTGTCCATTCCGGCCGGTTCAGCGACCAGATGCCGATCCGCGCGCCGCGTTCGAGGCCGAGCGCGACAAAGCCGGCGGCGAGCGCGTCGACCCGCGCGGCAAACTCTCCCCATGTCCATCTCACGCCGTGGCCGGGCGAGACCAGCGCCTCACGATCGCTCCAGCGCCGCGCGGCCTGATCGAGGCTGCGCCCGATGGTGTCGCCGAGCAGCGGCGTGTCGGAGGTGCCGCAAACGTAACTGTCGGCTTTGTCTGCCAAGATCGTGTCCTCCAGTCAGCTGCGTGCACGGCCGGGACAACAAGCCCGGCCGTGACGCGTCGTGAGAGTCAGGCGCGCCTCACGCCGCCTTCTGCCCGCTTCCCGCATCGAGCCCGGCATAGACGCCGCGCTCGAAGCCGGCAAAAGCCTCGAGACACTTTGCGTCGGCGAATGGCAGCAGCTGCATCAGGATCACGCCGGTGACGTCGCGCGCCGGGTCGATCCAGTAATAGGTGTTGGCGAGGCCCGCCCAGGCGAGGCTGCCCGCGCTGCGGCCCTCGGCGGTCTTGGCGGTGTTGATCATGAAGCTGAGGCCCCACTTCTTCACCTGCTCCGGATAGAGATCGACGTCATTGGTGTACATCGGCGCCGCCGTGGTCATCTTGCCCATGGCGAGGTCGCCGATGTGGTTCTGCCCCATCGTCGCGATGGTCTCGGCCTTCAGCACCTGATTGCCGTTGCCGCGGCCCTTGTTCAGGATCATCTGGGTAAACTTGATGTAGTCGGCCGCGGTCGAATAAAGGCCGCCGCCGCCCATGTGGAATTCCGGCTCCTGCTCGAGCTCGAACGGGATCGCGGCGAGCTGGCCATCCTCGCCGCGCGCATGCATGCCGACCAGACGCTTGCGCATGTCGTCGGTGATCTTGAAAGCGGTATCGCTCATGCCGAGCGGTGCGAACAGATTGTCGCGCAGATAGGCATCGAGGCGCTTGCCGCTGACGGCTTCCACCGCCTTGCCGACGAAATCGATATTGGTGCCGTATTCCCAGCGCGTGCCGGGGTCGGTCATAACCGGCGTCTTCAACGCCGCGTTCTGGCAGGTGGTGATGGCGGGGATGCCGGATTTCTCGAGATGGATCGCGAGATCGCCGTTCCACATGTTGTAGGCAAAGCCGGCGGTGTGGGTCATGAGCTGGCGCAGCGTGATCGGCCCCTTGGCCGGCCGCAGCTTGGCTTCGCCCTTGGCATCGAAACCTTCGAGCACCTGCGGCTTGGCGAGATCGGGCAACACCTCGCCGATCGGCGCATCCAGCGACAGCTTGCCTTGCTCGACGAGCTGCATCGCGCCCGCTGATGTCACCGCCTTCGTCATCGATGCGATCCAGAACACGCTGTCGGCGGTCATCGCATCCGGCTTGGACAGGTCGCGTTTGCCGAACGCGCCCTGATACAGCACCTCGGTACCGCTGGCGGCAATGGCGACGACGCCGGGAATCTCCCTGGCCTCGCTCTTCTGGCGCAGAATCTGGTCGATCTCAGCTTTGCCTTGCATCCGCGTTTCCTCCGGTTTGATTATTGTTGGAAGCGATCGATTGTCCTCCCGCGTGCGCCGCGGGGCAAGCACATCCGCGTACCTGCCGCGGTCGCGATGTCGTGACTTGACGGTCGGCTCCCCGCGCACGACGACAAGGCGATTGACCTGCAACACTCCGTCACAATCTGTGGTGGATGGCCGCAACCAGCCGTGACCGTGGATGGGTGCTGGCGAGATGTTTCGACTGTTTGAAGCACTTGAAACATTTTGTGAGCTGCGGCGTTCAGCTCTCGGCCGATCGACGGTCAACGTTAAGACTTGATGCAAATTGGCGGCCGCCCACCGGCCGCGAGGGGGACCTCAGATGATTTCGACCTGGAGCGAATGGAAGCGCTATCCCCGTCCCGGACGGGGCGAGAATCTCGAAGCGCCGATCGCGCCCGGCATCTACGAGGTCCGCATCGCCGGCACCGGCGCACTTTATTCCTTCGGCGCTGTCGACAATCTGGCACAGGCGCTGGCGCTGCTGCCGGTCGGTTCAAAGTCCTGGTTCGGCCGCCGCAACGCGTCCGACGTTCCTGATCTCGAATACCGGACCTGCGCAACCTCCTCGAAGGCCGACGCCAAGGCCGCCGCCGAGCGCATGATCGGGCGGCGCGAGACCTATCTGAGCGGCGCGGCGTAACTCCGCCGCTCCGAGCCTGGCTCCCAGCAGATGTGCGTTGCGGGACGGTGCATTGCGCGCCGCGTCTCCCTATATTCCGGCCGAACCGGAACAGCCCGCAAAAGCCCCGCAGGAGCAACGCCATGACCCCGACCGCCGCCGCACGTGCCCAGCACGCCACGTCCAATCTGCGCGACCGGTTGAAGGACCCGTCGCTGCTGAAGGAGGCCTGCTACATCGACGGCACCTGGGTCGGCTCGCCGGTCTTCGCCGTCAACAATCCCGCAACCGGCATCGAGCTTGCAAAGGTTCCGCAGCTTTCGGCCGATGACGCCACCAGGGCGGTCGAGGCCGCCGAGCGCGCGTTCCCGGGCTGGGCCAAGCACACCGCCAAGCAGCGCTCCAATATTTTGCGCAAATGGTTCGAGCTGATCATCGCCAATCGCGAGGACCTCGCGCTGATCCTCACCTCCGAGCAGGGCAAGCCGCTCGCCGAAGCGCTCGGCGAGGTCGACATCGGCGGCGCCTATGTCGAATTTTTCGCCGAGGAGGCCCGCCGCGTCTATGGCGAGACGATTCCGACGCAGCGGCCGGATGCGCGCTTGCTCGCGATCAAGCAGCCGATCGGCGTCTGCGGCGCGATCACGCCGTGGAATTTCCCGAACTCGATGATCACACGAAAGGTTTCGCCGGCGCTTGCGGCCGGGTGCACCGTGGTGCTGAAGCCCGCCAATGAAACGCCGCTGTCGGCGCTGGCGCTTGCCGCGCTCGCGGAGAGAGCCGGCGTGCCCAAGGGTGTGTTCAACATCGTCACGGGCGATGCAGCGCCGATCGGCAAGGTGTTGTGCGAGCATCCGGCCGTGCGTTTCGTCGGCTTCACCGGCTCGACCGCGGTCGGCAAGATTCTCTACCGGCAGGCCTCCGTCGGCGTGAAGCGGCTCGGCCTCGAGCTCGGCGGCAACGCGCCGTTCGTGGTGTTCGACGACGCCGACATCGATGCGGCGGTCGACGGCGCGATCGTCTCGAAATACCGCAACATGGGCCAGACCTGCGTCTGCGCCAACCGCATCTACGCCCAGGACAAGATCTACGACGAGTTCGTGCAGAAGCTGTCGAAGAAAGTCGCGGCGATGAAGATCGGTGACGGTACCGAGAACGGCGTCACGCAGGGCCCACTGATCAATTTGAAAGCGGTCGACAAGGTCGAGCGCCATATCGCGGACGCCGTCAAGCGCGGCGCCAGGATCGTCACCGGCGGCAAGCGCAGCGAGCTCGGGCGTTCGTTCTTCGAGCCGACGGTGCTTGCCGACGTCGAGCCGGACTCGCTGGTGGCGCAGGAGGAAACCTTCGGCCCGCTCGCACCTGTGATCCGCTTCAAGGACGAGGCCGACGTCATCGCGATGTGCAACGCCTCGCCATTCGGGCTCGCCTCCTACTTCTACTCCCGCGATCTCGGCCGCGTCTGGCGCGTCGCCGAGGCGCTGGAATCCGGCATGGTCGGCGTCAACACCGGCCTGATCACCACCGAAGTGGCGCCCTTCGGCGGCGTCAAGGAAAGCGGCCTCGGCCGCGAAGGCTCGCATCACGGCATGGAAGAATATGTCGAGATCAAATATGTGATGATGGCGGGGGTTTAGCTGCTGGTCGCCGTGGCCTGAAACGCGGCATCTACGGCGTTCGCCGTCCTCCCGTGAGGGCCTAACGTTCTCTGCAGCAGGGCTCAATGCAACGGCCCCTACGCAGGAGAACGTGATGACCAAACTAAGTGAGCTGGCGATCGAAGCCCATGGTGGGCTTCAGCGCTGGAACCAGTTCGAGCAGGTCGCGGCCGACCTTCAGCAGGGGGGCGTGTTGTGGTCCTTGAAAGGGCAGCCCGAGACGCTTCAGCAGACCACCGTGACGGTTGGTCTGCGCCAGGAATGGGCGTCCCACTCGCCCTTCGGCGCCGAGCGCCGCCGTTCGCGGTTTGAGCCGGGGCGGGTCGCCCTCGAAGCGGCCGACGGCACGGTGCTCGACGAGCTTCGTGACCCGCGCAGCAGCTTTGCAGGTCATACTCTGCAAACGCCGTGGACCGATCTCCAGCTCGCCTATTTCGCCGGCTGCGCCATGTGGACTTACCTCAACACCCCGTTCGTGCTCGCCTGGCCGGGAGTCGAGGCAGAAGAGCTGGAGCCGGTGCGTACGAATGACGGGCTGTGGCGCCGTCTTGCGGTCCGTTTTCCAAATGACATCGCAACGCACAGCGCGGTGCAGACGCTCTATTTCGATGCGGACGGACTCTTGAAGCGGCACGATTACGACGTGGAGATCGCCGGCAATACGCCCGGCGCGCATCTGATCGATGGCTATGTCGAGGTCTCGGGCATCCGGTTTCCGACCAAGCGTCGCATTTATGCACGGCAACCCGAAGGCAGCTTCAGCACCGAGCCGCTGGTCGTCTCGATCGATCTGTCCAATATCCGGCTGAGCTGATTTGAGGCACGTCAGAGCATGGCGAGTGGCCCAGCCTCCTTGCGGAAGGTCCGCGGCGCCTCGCCATGCACGCGGACAAAAGCCTGTCGCATGCGCTCACGGGTCGCAAAGCCGGTCTCGCGCGCCACGACCTCGATCGGCAAACGAGTCTGCTCCAGCATCAGCTTCGCGGATTCGAGGCGCAAGGCTTCGACGGCCTTGGCCGGCGTCGTGCCGGTCGCCGAGCGGAAGAGTCGCGTGAATTGCCGCGGGCTGAGACAGGCGGCGCGGGCCAAATCCTCGATCGTGAGGCTCTCGCGCAGGTTTTGCCGGGCGTAGTTCAGGGCCTTCTGGATCCTGTCTTCGCTCGTTCCGACCTCCAGCAAAACCGAATGCTGCGATTGTCCGCCGGGGCGGCTGTGGTACATGACCATGCCTTTGGCCACGGAGCGAGCCCTCTCGGCACCGAGGTCTCGTTCGATCATGCCGACGACCATGTCGGTGCCGGCGCTCATGCCGGCAGACGTCCAGATCTGGCCGTCGGCAATGAAGATCTTGTCGGCGTCCACATTGCAACCCGGGAATCTGGCCTGCATCTCCTGTGCGTAGCGCCAATGCGTGGTCGCTCGCCGCCCGTTCAACAGCCCGGCGTCACCGAGCACGAACGAGCCGAGACAGATCGACGAAACCCGCCGCGCATTCCGGGCCGCTGCGCGAAGCAGCCGGACGAGGCCGGGTGATGAGGTTGGAATGTCGAGGCCCGCCGCGACGATGAGGGTGTCGAAAGCGGCCTGATCGAAAGGCTCCGTCATGACTTGCATCCCAGCAGACGAGGTGACCAGCCCGCCGTCTTCCGAGAACGCACGAACATCGTAGATTTTTTCTCCAGCCTGCTTGTTCGCCACGTCGAAAGCGGCGACGGCGCCGAAACAGACGGCCTGGAAGCTCGGAGACAGAACCAAGCCGATTCTCATGATGACTCCTGGATGCGACGGACCACCTGTTTGTGCGCCTGCTCCCCTCGCCAATTGGATGGCCGAAATGATGGCATCTACGTCCTGTCGATGCCGTAAGCCGGCTGATACGTCTCCACCCTCGAGCGCGGGAAGACCACATACATATGGCGAGCGTCATATATGGAGTGCTCGCCGTCGTGCCAGCAGCCATCCGTGCACTTCAAGAAAAAGGAAAAGGCATGTCCCTTGAAACGGCGCGAACGGAATTCATCGAGGCCGGCGGTATGCGCTTTGCCTTCAGGCGCCTCGGCCCGGCAAAGGGTATGCCACTGGTCCTGCTTCAGCATTTCACAGGCAACATGGATTCCTGGGATCCGGCCGTGGTGAACCAGCTCGCGGAAACCAGGCCGGTCATCGTTTTCAACAATTCGGGCGTCGGCACGAGCTCCGGCGCGACGCCGGACAACGTCGAGCAGATGGCGGCGGATGCCGAAACTTTCATCAGGGCGCTCGATCTCGGTGAGGTCGATCTTCTCGGCTTCTCGCTCGGTGGCATGATCGCTCAGGTGCTCGCTGCCCGGGGGACGGGGCTCGTCCGCAAGATGATCGTGGCGGGAGCGGCGCCGCGCGGCGGCGAGGAGCATCTGATGGCCGTCGTCAACGACGCCTTTGCCCGTGGGGCTGCCGATGTCAGGCTGCCGCTGTTCTTTACGCCCTCCGAGGCCAGCCAGCGCGCCGGTAGGGGCTTTATCGCGCGAGCGACTGCGCGCGCACAGGACCGGGATCCCGAAAGCGGAGACAGTGTGAGCGAACCTCAGGCGAAGGCGATCATCACCTGGTGTGCCCGCAAGGACGAGGCGTCCATCCTCCGCGCAATCGCGCAGCCCACCTTGATTGTTCACGGCAGCGACGATTCAATGTTCCCGAGCATCAACGCCTACAACATGTTCAAGGCGATGAGTGATGCGCAGCTCATCCTGTATCCCGACCCGGACACGGCGCACCTTTCCAATACCCGGATTTGTTCGTAGCACATTGCAGAACGTTTCTGGATGCGAGGGCTACCGCCTGAGCACCGCGATCGTGCGGTTCGCAAAGGTCAGCCGCTCCGCCATGACCGACACGAAATAGGTCAGCAGCTTGTGGCTGAGCGCTGGATCCTCGGTCTTGATGGCGTCGAACTGGTGCGTATTCAGCACGTAGAGCACGCTGTCGACCTCGGCCTGGATGGTCGCGCTGCGCGGTGTCTGTGACACCAGCCCCATCTCGCCGATCGTGGTGTAACGGCCGAGGCTGCGCACGCGTGTGGTGCGGTCGTGATCGGCCGGGATCATGATGCCGACGCGGCCGTCGAGGATGAAATGCATGGAATCGGCCGGGGCGCCGGCCTGCACGATGACCTCGCCGGCTTCGACCTCGATGCGCTGGCAGCGGCGGATCAGCTCGTCGGCGCCGTCTTCGCTGCCGAGCATTCGCGTGAACCAGTCACGCAGGCTGGCTTCTTCCTGCGCCAGCTCCTGATGCTGCGAGATGAGCTCGTTCTCGCACCATTCCAGCGCGCGATCGAGCTCGGGGATGATGGTGACGCCCTCGCCGACGAAGTCGCTGGAGCGCAGCACCTTCTCGGCCGCAGCCGACAGATGCACCAGGATCAGCTCGACTCCGAGATCGCCGGCGCTGCGCTTGATCTGGGCGAAACTATAGGCAGCCGATGAATCCACGCCGGTGACGAGCTTGAAGTCAAACAGCAGATAGCGGCACTCGGGGCGTTCCTGCAGCAGCTGCTTGACGTGCTGGTAGAGCCGGTTGGCGGAGCCGAAGAAGAGATAGCTCTGGAGATTGAGGCCCTGGATCTTGCCCCCGTGGGCAAGCAGCACGGCCTGGTCGTCGCGCGAGCGGTCGAGCGAGGAGCGGTACTCCGAGCCGTCGAAACTGTATTTGATCGACTCGACCCGCGCGGCGCTGAACGCAAACGTCGCGCAGCCGATGATGACGCCGATCAGGATGCCCGGCACGAAACCCCAGGCCACGATGATCGCGATGATGGCGATCAGCGAGAGATATTCGAGCTTCGACAGCCGCTTGCGCGACTCGATGATCCATTTGTGCAACTGGTCGGCGCCGAGATAGAGCAACAGCCCGCCGAGCACGCATTTGGGGATGAAGCCGAGCAGCTCGGGTGCGACGGCAAGCACCAGCAGCGACAGCGCTGCGGCGGTGAGGCCGGACAGGCGCCCGCGGCCGCCGCTGCTGAAATTGAGCATCGAGCGGCTGGTCGAGCTGCAACCGGGGTAGCCGCCCAGCATGCCGGTCAGGATGTTGGCGGCGCCGGTGACGTTCAGCTCACACTCCAGATTGGCTTCGCGATGCGTGGCCACCTCGATGCCGGTGGTGTTGAACAGCGTGCTGGAGGCCGTGACGAAGATGACGGCGACGACATTGCCAAGCAGGTCCGGTATGGCAAACCAGGGATAGCGGGCGAGATCGTCGGTATGCCAGGGCAGCATGAACACCGCTTGCGGCGGGGGCTGAAAGGTCCAGCCCAACGCCCGCGCCTCATCGAAGGAAACGCCGGTGATCCAGAACGCCAGATGCGCGGTGAGCACGCCGCCGACCAGGATGATCGGCAGTCCGAACGGGCTGCGCGAGCGGTGCCAGGTGAGATACAGCACCAGCGCCATCGCGCAGGCGGCACCGAGCTCCAGCAGGATGGTGCGGTCGGCGAAGTGCGACAGTGTCGCGAATTGCAGCGGGTGGTCGGTGATCACCCGGACCGCACCCATGACGATGAGAAGTCCGGTGGCGCCGAGGAAGCCGCCGACCACCGGATAAGGCACGTAACGGATGGCGCGGCCAAGCCGCGTCAGGCCCAGTCCACACAGCACCAATCCTGTCAGCATCGTCGACAGGCCGAGCGTGATCAGGATCGGGGACAGCAACGGCGTCGACAGGTTCGCCGTCTCGATGCGTTCGACCACCGAGGCCGCCAGGATACCCGTCACCGCGGCGGTCGAGCTGTCGGGGGCTGCAATCGCGAAGGGCAGCGAGCTGCCGAGCCCGACGACGGCCGCAAGCACCGCGGAGCTGACGAAAGTGGCCGTGATGCCGTAGGACAGATAGGGCGACAACGGCCCCGCGAAGATCAGCAGCGCGTAGGACAGTCCGAACGTGACGGTCAGGACGCTGGCGGCGCTCCCGCCCAATATATCGTTCAGCGCGCGCTTGAGGGCCGGATTGAGCCCGGTCGACGGAGTGAAGCCAATCGCTGGATCTGTCACGCCGTGCCACTCGCTGAGTATTCCCCTCCGAGAGGTAGACGACTGGAGACTTAGCGCAACAAGATTCTTGCAAGCCGGATGGAAGAAACCGACGCGCCCGCCATTCGGTGTCGTCCCGGCGAAGGCCGGGAGGTGGATTCACACTCGAAGTGCAACAGTTGAGAGGAGAAGGCCTCTGCCGGGGTTCTGAAGTCAAGGCATTTGCGCGGGGTGTTGTTGTAGGCGGCAATGGACTGACGGAAGCGCCTGGTTGGGAGCTTTTCGAGGTCGGTCTTTCGGGGGATGAAGCGGCGCAAGCGGCCGATGGCGTTCTCGATGCCGCCCTTTTGCCACGGCGCGTGCGGGTCGCAGAAGAAGGTCTTCATCAAGAGGCTCTGCAAGGAAAGGTGGGCGGCGAACTCGGTGCCGTTGTCGAAGGTGACGGTACGGCGCAGTGCCTCCGGTACGGCTTTGAACAGGCGTACGAGATGGCTAGCGATACCGGCGGCGAACTTGCGTTCGATGGGAACGGCGAGCAGCAGGCGCGAGGTTCGCTCGTGGACGGCCAGGATGGCCTGCCGGTATTTGGAGAACATCATCAGATCGGCTTCCCAGTGGCCCGGGACTTTGCGATCGGCGACCTCGGCAGGCCGTTCTGCCAGCGAAACACGGCCTTCGATGAAGCTTGCGGGGCTCCCGCCTCGTTTGCCGCGGTGGCCTCGCTTGCTCTTGCCTCGAGGCAGATAGCGCCGCCAGGTGAAGTCCGTCGTGCGTGTGATCTGGGCGTAGATGAAGCGGTAGATGCTCTCGCAGGAGATCACCCTACGGCCACGTTCCCGGGCCAGCCTGCCTGCGACCTGTTCGGGTGACCAACCGCGGCTCAAGCCTGCCAAGACCTCGCGGCGCAAGCTGGCGTCCCACTCGAGGCGAGAGCCCTTCCAGCGCCGCGCCCGGGTCTGCTGCTGAGCATAGCTTGGCTTGTAGCCGACTTGCCTGCCACGGTTCCGCCTCAGCTCCCGAGAGATCGTTGATGGCGGCCGATCCAAAGCTGCCGCGATTTGCCCGACCGAGCCGCCATTGGCCGAAAGGCGGGCAATCTCGCATCGATCGTCAAGGGAGAGCTGTTTGTAAGTCCGCCCCATGGCAACACCTCCAGATGGAAGTGTTGCACTTCGTTTGTGAACTCAGGGGACCCATTATCCCAGGGAGGAGTCGTGGCGCGAGGTGACGGCCACAGTCTTCGCCAAACCGCGCCCGGCGGTAATGGGTCCTGGATCGGCGCTCACTTCGTTCGCTGGTCCAGGACGACGCTAAGGCCTGCACTAGATCTTGAGTTCGCTTCCCGTCACGCGGCGATATGCTTCCAGATACCGCTTGCTGGTCGCGTCCACCACGCTTGCGGGCAAAGGCGGCGGCGGGGCGTCGCCGTTCCAGCGGCCGGCGCGGCGCTCGACATCGAGATAGTCGCGCAAGGGCTGCTTGTCGAAGCTCGCCTGCGGCTGGCCGGGTTTGTAGGCATCGACGGCCCAGAAGCGCGAACTATCCGGCGTCATGACTTCGTCGATCAGGATGATGCGGCCGTCCTTGTCGCGGCCGAATTCGAACTTGGTGTCGGCGATGATGATGCCCTGTTCGCGGGCGAGCTCCTCGCCGAGCGTGTAGATCGCGCGCGTCATGCTCTCGAGCGTGTAGGCCGTCTCGTCGCCGACGACCTCGCGCATTTTTGCGATGGTAATGTTCTCGTCATGGCCGGTCTCGGCCTTGGTCGCCGGGCTGAAGATCGAGGGCTCCAGCTTCTCGCTCTCGACAAGTCCCGCCTTCAGCTTCTCGCCGGCCAGCGTTCCGCTTGCTGCATATTCCTTCCAGGCCGAGCCCGAGAGATAACCGCGGATCACGCATTCGATCGGAAACACCGTGGTCCGGCGGCACAGCATGGCGCGGCCGAGAATTTCGGCGCGATGCGGCTTCAAGGCCGGCACGGCGGCGATGATCTCGTCGGTGTCGGCGCTGATCATGTGATGCGGCACCACGCCTTCGAGCTCGTTGAACCAGAAGGCGCTGATTTGCGTCAGCACCGCGCCCTTCATCGGGATGGTCTCGCCCATCACGACATCGAAGGCGCTGATGCGGTCCGTGGTGACGAGCAGCAGGCGGTCGTCGTCGACGGCGTAGATATCGCGCACCTTGCCGCGCCCGATCTTGGGCAGGGGCAGGTCGCTGGAGAGCATGGTGGTCATCGGCAGAACTTTCGGAGCAAGGCCTTGCGACGGGACATCCGGCCGCGCCTGATCGCGCGACCGGAAACCGGGATAGCCTATTCCGGCAGCGGAATGAACTCATGTTCCTGCGGAACCGCAGCGAAGCGGCCGGTTTTCCAGTCCTGCTTGGCCTGCTCGATCCGCTCCTTGCTGGAGGAGACGAAATTCCACCAGATGTGGCGCGGGCCCTCCAGCGCGTCGCCGCCCAGAAACATCATCCGCGTGGCTTTGAGCGCCTTCACCGTGATGCGGTCGCCCGGCCGGAAGATCAGGAGCCGCGGCCCCTCGTAGCGCTCGTTCGCGATCTCGACCTCGCCGTCGACGACATAGATGGCGCGCTCCTCGTGATCGGGGTCGAGCGGCACGATTGCGCCCGCGACCGCGGTGACCTCGGTGTAGAACCAGGGCGAGACCATCGAAACAGGGGAAGTGACGCCGAAGGCCGAGCCCGCAATCACCTTCGCGGTGAAGTCGCGCTCGGAGACCATCGGCAGGTCACCCGCGCCGTAGTGCTGAAACGACGGTGCGATCTCTTCCGATCCCGCCGGCAGCGCGATCCAGCTTTGCAGGCCCAGCATCTTCTGCCCCGAGGCGCGCTGCACATCCGGCGTGCGCTCGGAATGCGCGATGCCACGGCCTGCCGTCATCAAATTCATCGCGCCGGGCTGGATCTCCTGGATGTTGCCCTCGCTGTCACGATGCATGATCGCGCCGTCGAACAGATAGGTGACGGTGGCAAGCCCGATATGCGGGTGCGGCCGCACGTCCATGCCCTTGCCTGAGACGAACTGCACCGGCCCGAAATGGTCGAAGAAGATGAAGGGGCCGACCATCTGCCGCTTGCCGTGCGGCAACGCGCGGCGTACCGCGAAGCCGTCGCCGAGATCGCGCGTGCGCGGCACGATGACGAGATCGAGCGCATCGCAGGACATGGGATCGCCGAGCACGGGATCGTTCGAGGGTTGCCAGCTCATGGTAAAACTCCGTCTAAATTGCTTGGGCTCGATACTAGCAGGATTCCGCGCCAGCGTCGCGGCTAAGCCCGCTGTCATGCCCCGCGAAGGCGGGGCATCCAGTACGCGGCGGCCTATCCGTTCAATCATGGCCGTCTCGGAGTACTGGATCGTCCGGTCAAGCCGGGCGATGACAGAGTGCGCGCGGCGAGCGATGGTGCTTGAAAAAACAGGCGCTACGAAGGATGTTCGGCCGATGTCAACCGCGACCCATCGCAGCACCCGATGACCCCAGCCGCAACCGAACTCGCCTTTCGCGCCGCCGCCGTGGCGCTGCTGCTGGTGCTGGCAGCGTCATTGCTCTCGGATTTCCGCAATGTGCTGGCAGCCCGGCTCGGTGCGGCCTTTGCGCTCGGCTCGGCCGCGCATGCTGTGAGCTATTCTGTCGGAACATCATCGCTGGTACCGGCATGGCATGCGCCGCTGATCGCGTTGTCGACCGGCAATATCGTGGTGTTCTGGCTGTTCACGCGGGCGCTGTTCGACGATGAGTTTCGCCTGCGCCGGTGGCACGGATTGACCTGGGGGCTGGTGACAGCCTTCAGCTTCGTCAGCTGTCTCTGGATCGCACCCGGCGGACATGTCCGGGTCGCCGTCACCGCGGTGAACCTGATCGTGCTCGGCTTCATTGCGCTCGCGATCGTGCAGACGATCGGCTCATGGTCGGCCGATCTGGTCGAGCGCCGCCGCCGCGTCCGTGTCTTCATCGTCTGTGCTGCCGCGCTCTATGGCGGATTGAACGCGCTGCTCCAGATCCTCGCCGGCAGCGACGTCGGCGATGTTGCCAACACCGTCAATACCGGCGTGCTCGCCAGCATCGTCGCGGCCATCGCCTATGCGATGATGCGCGTCGATGGCGCCGACCTGTTTCCGGCTGCCGCGGAGGCTGCGCCCGCGATCGCGGCGAGCCAGCCTATCATCGGCGAGGATGCCGCCGACCAAAAGCTCATCGACGCCCTGATGCGGCTGATGGCGGACGAACGGATCTATCGCCAGGAGAACATCAGCATCGGCGTGCTGGCGGGCCGGCTGAAAATTCCCGAATACCGGCTGCGCCGGCTGATCAACCAGGGGCTCGGCTACCGCAATTTCAATGTGTTCCTGAACAGCCACCGGATCGAGGAGGCCAAGGCCGCGCTGGCCGATCCCGCCCAGGCCGAGGTCCCGGTCATCACCATCGCGATGGACTCCGGCTTCCAGTCGCTCGGTCCCTTCAACCGCGCCTTCAAGGCCGTGACCGGCGTGACGCCGACGGAATATCGTCGGCTCAAGATGAATGCTATTCAATCTATAGCGCACTGAAATATCTAGCTTATTTCAGAATCGGCGAGCGTCTCGCTGCTTTCGGCTCTGCCGTTTTCCAAATCCGGCGAGCGGGCATCGCGTGAATGCCGCTTCGTCTCCGGCACGCGCCTCAAGCCGGAGCAAGCCCGTGACCCGCCGCCGCAAGATCGTCCTTCTCATCACCACCGTCGCCTTTGCCGGCCTCGCGCTCGGCGCGGTTCGCGCCCATGACCTGCCCAAGGTCGCCACCGGCTTCATCGCCGACGTGCTCTGCTCGGAGACGTTTGTCTCGGGCCTCGATATCAGGCGCAACCTGACCGAGACCGCCGATGCGATGCCGGGCGCCGGTCTGCTCACCTGGGCGATGGACTATCAGGTCGATCGCGCGCGCAAGGACGTCACGGTGACGCTGTTCGGCATTGGCCGCAGCCATGCCATCTATCGCGAGGGCCTCGGCTGCACACTCGAGCACGGTGCTGAGATCGCCGACGTCAGGCTGCCGCCTGGTGACAGGCAGCCGGCGTTGCTGCCCGAGATCGCCGGCCCCGCGGTCGTGTCGCCGCAAAGCCCGGAACTGTCAGCCGCGCTCGATCGCGCCTTCGCCGAGCCGACATCGCCGCCATTCCGCCGCACCCGCGCAATTGTCGTCATGAAGTCGGGCCGCATCATCGCGGAGCGCTATGCGGACGGCATCGGACCGGAGACGCCGCTGCTCGGCTTCTCCATGACCAAGTCCGTGATCTCGGCTCTCACCGGGATCCTCGTGCGCCAGGGCCGACTGAAGCTCGACGGGCCCGCACCGGTCGCCGCCTGGACAAATCCGGACGATCCGCGTCACGCCATCACCGTCGATCAATTGCTGCGCCACACCGCGGGCCTGGCACTCGGCAGCTCGCTTCAGGCCTCGCTTGGCTCCGCCTTCGAGCCGGTCAATCGCATGAAATTCGTGGAGGCCGACATGGCCGCCTATGCAGCGAGCATGCCGCTTGCGACCGCGCCGGGCACCGTGTGGAATTATCACGATGCCAACACCATCATGCTCGCGCATCTGATCCGCAATGCCGCCGGCGGCAATCCCGAAGGAGCGCTTGCCTTCGCGCGCCGCGAATTGTTCGCGCCGCTTGGCATGCGACACGTCACGCTCCAGCTCGACGGCGCCGGCACGATCGAGGGGTCGAGCGAGATGCTCGCATCCGCGCGCGACTGGGCACGCTTCGGCCAACTCTATCTCAACGATGGCGTCGCCGGCGGCCGACGCATCCTGCCCGAGGGCTGGGTGAATTACTCGGCGTCGGCGACGCCCAATGCCTGGGTCGGTATCGGCGCCGGATTCTGGACCAACCAGGGCGACAGCTTTGGCGCGACCTTTCGCGTCGATCACGGCTGGCCGCGCGATGCCTTCTTCGCCAAGGGCACGATCGGGCAGTATACGATCGTGATTCCGTCGGAACGACTCGTGATCGTGCGGCTCGGCCGTTCGCCGAACTCACCGCCGGAAGCGGACGGTGTGTTTGATCTGGTGCGGGATGTGATTGCGGCAACGCGCGCTAAAGGGAAGGTGGCGGGGATGGATTGAGGTGCTTTACCTTCCCAGCTCCGTCGCCTTTGCCACGCGATCGAACCGCTCCAGCGTCATGATCGCGTCCGCGAATTTCTCCGCGCGCGCATTCAGCACCGGGCGTGCCAGCGTCAAGAATTTTTGCTGCATCGCCTGTGCATCCGGGAACGAGGTCGGCTCTCCCGAGGGATCGGCGTAGAGCCGCTCATGCACGCCGTCGTCCGTCGTGATACTCACGCGCGCGCCAAAGGGGTGGGTGCGGCCGATTTCGAGGCGATCGTCCTGCACTACGTCGAACTTGTCGGCGAGTGCGTCGATGGCGGCGTCGCCAAGACGATTGTAGTCGTCCCAGCCAAATGAGCCCTGGTCGAGCGCGAGCGCGCCGGTGAAGAACATCGAGAACTGGCCGCCGACGATCGAGGTCGGGTGGCGCTTGGTCGCGGCGTCGCCGGTGAGCGTGATGCCGTTGCGATGCAGGCCGATTTCGACCCGCTTGACCTGATCGGGCGTCAGATTGTGCTCGCGCCGCATTGCGATCAGCGCGTCGATCGCGGCGTGAGTGTAGCGGCAGCTCGGATACGGTTTGACGCCGATCTTCATGGTCTCGTAGGTCTTGCCGAGCTCGGCGACCGCCTTGTCGGGATGCGCATCGTCGGTGTAGCCGGCGAGCAGGCCATGTTTGCCCTCCACGGATTCCGTCGCCCCGACGAAGTCGTTGCGCGCCAGCGTCGCGGCGATCACGCCATTCATCGCGGCGGCTCCGACCTGGTAGCGCTTGTTCCAGGCGCCATTGACCAGGAATTGCAGCGAGCCCGCGGCCTGGCTGCCGGCGACGCCGAAGGCGGCGATGAGCTGTTGCTCGGACAGGCCGAACAGTTTTCCGGCGGCCGCTGCTGCGCCATAGGTGCCAGCGGTGGCGGTCGGATGGAAGCCGCGCGCATAATGCGAGGTCGGGTCGAGCGCGTTGCCGAGCCGGCAGCAGACCTCATAGCCCGCAACGATCGCGGTCAGCACGTCGCGGCCCGACGCGCCGACCATCTCGCCGATGGCGAAGGCGGCCGGAACGACCGGCGCGCTCGGGTGCAGCGAGGAGTCCGCATGGGTGTCGTCGAAGTCGAGGGAATGGCCGAGCGCGCCGTTGAGCAGCGCCGCGACCGCCGGCGTCCAGGTCTTGCTGTCGCCGAACACGGTGGATTCGCCGCTGGTGTCGAGCGCGAGCGCCTCCAGCATCTTCAGGATCGAGGGGGTCGATTCCGCTTCGCTGCGGGCGCGGATGGCGCTGCCGAGGAAGTCCAGCGTCAGCACCTTTGCGCGATCCAGCACTTCCGCCGGAATATCCCCGTATTTCAGATTGAAGACATAGGCAGCGAGCGTTGCGGTTTCGTGGGCCATCGTGTTTCCTCGTTTTGGCGCGCAAGTTAGGCGGGCTGATTTGGCCTTTCAAGCGGCCATGGGCTGCGGGCATCAGCTATGCTTTTGGCAGGCTCCAAGAGGATCGGGATATTCCACGATGGGACTTCCAAAAGATGTGTTCGACCGGGTCCGGGCGCGGCGAACGCAACTGGGCCTGGCGATCCGGGTCACGGTCGCGGCCACCGCGGCCTACGCGATCGCCACCGCGCTGCATCTGCTGCTGCCGCTCTGGGCGGTGCTGACCTCGCTGATCGTGACCCAGTTGAGCGTCGGGCGCTCGCTGAAGGCGACGCGCGATTACGTGCTCGGCACCATCGGCGGCGCCATCTATGGGGGCGCCATCGCGATCCTGATCCCTTATTCGACCGAGGCCGGCCTGTTGGGCCTGCTGGTGCTGGCGGTCGCGCCACTCGCCTTCGTCGCCGCGATCAACCCGAGCCTCAATGCAGCGACGGTCACCGCCATCATCGTGCTGCTGGTTCCGACGATGCATCATTCCGATCCCATGACATCGGCAATCGATCGGGTCAGCGAGGTCGGGGTCGGCGCAATCACGGGATTGCTGGTCTCGTTCCTGGTGCTGCCCTCGCGCGCGGTGCGCCAGATCCGCGCCAGCGCGGCAAGGCTGCTCGAGCTGATCGCGGACGCCTTCACCGAGCTGCTCGCGGGTCTCACGCGCGGCCGCGACAACGATGCGCTGCACCGGATCCAGGACGGCATCGGCACCGCGATGGTGGGCATGAATGCGATCGGTGCCGAAGCCGAGCGCGAGCGGGCCGCGCGCCTGTCAAGCGGGCCCGACACCGGTCCCTTGCTGCGAACGATCCTACGGCTGCGCCACGACGTCGTGATGATCGGCCGCTCGACCGTGGTGCCGTTGCCGGCCGAGGTGCAGATGCGGCTCGCCGCGCCGCTGGCGGAGGTCAGTGCGGCGATCGTGCGCTTTCTGCGCTCGGCGGCCGAAGCGTTGCGGGCTGGTGCCGGCGCGCCGCCGATTCATCCCGTGCACGTCGCGCTCCAGCATTACGCCGAGGCGGTTGCCGCCGTTCGCCAGGACGGCCTGATCCGCGGCCAGCCGAGCGACACCGCCGAGCGCTTCTTCGCGATCGGCTTCTCGCTGGAGCAGATGCACCAGAATCTCTGCGATCTCGATCGCGTCGTCGGCGAGTGGTCGGAAGCCTCGTCGGACAAGTCAGCGCGCTTGGCCGAGTGAGCTAGCGCCGCATCAGGTCCTTGCCCTGCATGCGCCAGACCAGCAAATCGATGCGGTCCTGGCCGAAGAACGGCTCGTTGTCGAACACGAAGGTCGGCACGCCCCAATGGCCGGAGGCGGCGTGGTCCTTCTCGTTCTCCGTGATCACCTGCTCGTAGCGATCAGGGTCCGCGGTGATTGCGGCATCCATCGCGGCGAGATCGAAGCCGGCCTTTTCGGCGCCGCGCCCGAGATGATCGCCTTCGTTCCAGCCCGACACCGAGCCGTCCCACAGCACGCGGGCGATTGCATCGGTGAATGCGAGCGAGCGTCCCTCGAGCTGCGCCATGGCACCAAGCCGGGTCAGACGGTGGATGTAGGGCTGCTCCGCCGCGACCTCGAACGTCACCTTGTCCTGCACGATCGGATCGGGCCTGGGAAAGCGGAACGGAATGCCTTCGTGCTGCGCCACGCGCGTGCTGTCGAGCACCACATAGCGAATGAAGTTCGGGCTGGCCTTCTTGAAAAACCCGGGCACACGGACTGCGAGCGGATAGACCGGCCGCAAATTCACCGTCAGATCGTAGGTTTCGACCAGGTTGAGCGTTTTCGGCAACGCCAGATAGCTGAACGGGCTGCGAAAGGAGTAGAAGAGGTCGACGGAGAGCGTCATCGGGCCGGCTCCGCGAGCCGCCCCATCATGCTGCGGGCGACGAGCTTGTGGAAGGGCGTGATGAACGCGAGATAGGCGCGGCCCAGCCGATTGTTGGTCCGCACCAGCGTGGTCAGGGTGACGTGGCGCAGCACCGCTTCGCCGGCGACATCGACCACGATGCGGAAGTCGAGATGATAATCATTGAAGCCGGCGACCAGCTGCTCCGGCGTTTCGCTCAGCACCGGAAACAAGCCGATCAGGCCGCCCGGCGCTGGTGCGCCTTCACCCGATGTCTTCAATCCAAAGGGCCTCACGAGGATGTTGCGCAGGCGTGTCAGTGCACCGATCCAGCGCGGTCCGTGCAACAGCATCCTGGTGCAGGCCTCGCGGGCATTCACCGGTGCTGTGCCGATCTCCACGCGAAAGGCGTCGATGAATTGCGCACCGGCCAGCAGCGTGCCGGCGTCGACATCGGGGATGACTTCGCGGACGGTCCCGTTCATCCCGCCAGTTTGCGCGTCAGCATCCGGAAGCGCAAGATCAGAAGTCCGGCATAGACGAACGATCCGATCGACAGTCCGATCCAGACACCGACCGCGCCGAAATCAGCGTGAAAAGCGAGCAACCAGGCGATGGGAAAGCCCACGCACCAGTAGCCGATCGCGGCGAATACCAACGTCATCCTGGTGTCATTGATGCCGCGCAGTGCGCCGCCCATGATGGTCTGGATGGCATCGGCGATGAAGAAGGTCGCGCCGACCAGCAGCAGCGTTGCAGTCAGCTCGACGGTCGCCATGCTCGCCTCGCCGCTGCCGAAGAACAGCCGTCCGAGCTCATAGCGGCCGAGAATGATTGCGACGGTGAGGGCCGAGACGAACGCGATCCCGATCACGGCTGCCACGAGACCTGCGCGCCTCACCGCAGCCGGGTCGCCCCGGCCGAAGGCGTGGCCGACCCGCACCGTGGCTGCCATGCCGATGCCGAGCGGGACCATGAACAGCACGGCGGTGACCTGGAGCGCGATCTGATGCGCCGCGAGCGCCGTGGTCGAGATCAACCCCATCAGCAGCGCCGCCGAAGAGAACAGGCCATATTCCAGCAGCAGCGAGAACGAGATCGGGGCGCCGATCGCGATGAGCTTGTGCATCAGGGGCCAGTCGATCCGCCAGAGATGGGCAAGCGGACGATAATCCGCGAACGGCTTGCGCAGCCCCGCAATGGCGAGCGTGGCGACGAACGTGCCGAGATTGACGATGGTGGTCGCAAGCCCTGCGCCGAACAGACCGAGCTCCGGCAGGCCGAACAGGCCGTGGATCAGGGCGTAGACCAGCGCGGCATTGACGGGGATCGCCGCGAGCGTGATCCATAGCGGGGCCTGCGGCCGGTTCACCGCGCTCATCATGCTGCGCAGCGCGATGAACCCGAGCGCCGGCGCGATGCCCCAGGCCAGCCCATTCAGATAGCGCTGGGCGAGCGCGGCCGAGTGCGGCGCCTGACCGAGTGCGACCAGGATGTGCTCGCCATAGAGCGGCGAGGCCATCATCGGCAGCGAGATCAGCAACGCGACCCACAAGCCGACGCGCAGAGAGCGGCGGATGCGCCTGACATCGCCGGCGCCGAAGGCTTGCGCGACCAGCGGCGACACCGCCGTCATCAATCCGAGCCCGAAGGTGAAGCTGACGAAATAGACCGTGTGCGCCAGCGCTGCTGCTGCGACCGCGCTCTCGCCGAGCCGCCCGATCAGCGCGAGATCGGTCGTGATCATCGCGATCTGCCCGAGCTGCGTCAGCATCATCGGCACGGCCAGCCGCAGCGTCGCGACGAATTCGTCGGCGAGAGGATTTGGCGGCACGCCGGCTTGCGGCTGCGAACGAGGCTGGACGGTGTCGAGCATGGCCGGGTCAATAGCACAGCCGGGCGACGAAAACATGGCTTGGTCTTCTCCCTCTCCCCTTGCGGGAGAGGGTGGCTCGCCGCAGCAGCGGCGAGACGGGTGAGGGGGATCTCTCCGCGTACGGCCCTCAAGCAGCAGGACTCGCTGAAGCAACCCCTCATCCCGCGCTATAGCCGATGCGAAGCTTCGGCGTTCTCAAAAACGGCGGCCAAAGGCCGCCTACGCCACCTTCTCCCACAAGGGGAGAAGGGAAGAAGCGCCTCAGCCCTTCCGTTCAGGCACGCGCCTGATCTTCGCGCCGAGCGCGTTGAGGCGCTCGTCGATGCGCTCGTAGCCGCGCTCGATCTGGTCGGCGTTGTTGATCGTGGAGGTGCCCTCGGCGCAGACGGCCGCGAGCAGCATGGCCATGCCGGCGCGAATGTCGGGCGAGATCATCGATGCACCGCGCAGGCGGCTGGGGCCGGCGATGATGGCGCGATGGGGGTCACAGAGCACGATACGCGCGCCCATCGCGATCAGCTTGTCGACGAAGAACATCCGCGATTCGAACATCTTCTCGAACATCAGGATCACGCCCTCGCATTGCGTGGCGGTGACGATCGCGATCGACATCAGATCGGCCGGGAAGGCCGGCCAGGGCTGGTCTTCCAGCTTCGGCACGTGGCCGCCAAAATCGTCCTGGATCTTCAGCGTCTGGTTTGATGGCACGATGAGATCGTCGCCCTCGATGCGGCAGACGATGCCGAGCCGTTCGAATCCCATGCGGATCGAGCGCAGATGCTCGACGCCCGCGCGCACGATGCGAAGCGGCGACCGCGTCACGGCCGCGAGTCCGATCAGCGAGCCGACCTCGATATGGTCGGGCTGGATCCGGTAGGTCGCGCCGCCCAGCGTCGCCGGACCGTGCACGATCATGGTGTTGGTGCCGATGCCCTCGATCCCTGCGCCGAGCGCGACCAGGAAGTTGGCGAGGTCCTGCACATGCGGCTCGGACGCGGCGTTGCGCAAATAGGTGGTGCCTTGGGCGGCGACGGCTGCGACCAGCGCGTTCTCGGTCGCGGTCACGCTGGGCTCGTCCAGGAACACGTCGGCGCCGGTCAGTTTCGAAGCGCGGAATTCGAGCCGGTCGGTCGCGGTGACCTTGGCTCCCAACTGCTCGAGTGCGAGCACATGCGTGTCGAGCCTTCGGCGGCCGATGACGTCGCCGCCGGGCGGCGGTAGCATCACTTCGCCGCAGCGGGCGAGCAGGGGGCCGGCGAGCAGGATCGAGGCGCGGATGCGCACGCACAGATCAGGATCGAGATCGGCGGCGCGGATGCTCTTGGCGTGAATATGAAGCGTGTTGCGGGCGGTCCATTCCGCCGCCGCGCCGACCGAGCGGATCAGCTCGACCAGCGTCTCGGTGTCGCGGATCCGCGGCACGTTCTCCAGCGTCACCGGATGCTCGGTGAGCAGGGCTGCCGCGATGATCGGCAGGGCCGCATTCTTGTTGCCGGAAGGCTCGATCGAGCCCGAGAGCCGGTGACCGCCCTCGACAATGTACTGGATGGGCGCCACGGGGTCTCTCGCTGTCGTGTTGGGTGGGCGGGTTTTCGAGGCGGAAACTACCGAGAATTGAGCGCGGGAGCAATTCTGCACTTGTCGCGAGGGCGGGGGAGGTTCAGCCGTGTCTCTACGTCATGGCCGGGCTTGTCCCGGCCATCCACGCCTTTGCCAGATGCACGGAGAACCTAGATGCCCGGGACAAGTCCGGGGCATGACGACCGTCCAAGCCATCCGATCTCAGATATCGATCGTCGCGCTCAGCGAATGTTCCTGGATGAAGTCGCGGCGCGGCTCGACCACGTCGCCCATCAGCTTGGTGAAGATGTCGTCGGCCTCGTCGACCTCTTTGACCTTCACCTGGAGCAGTGATCGCGCATTGACGTCCAGCGTCGTCTGCCAGAGTTGCTCCGGATTCATCTCGCCCAGCCCTTTGTAGCGCTGCAGCGAGACGCCCTTGCGGCCGGCGTCGGTGACGGCTTCGAACAGATCGACCGGGCCGTAGACCATGTGCTCGGTGTCCTTGCGCCGCAGCTTGCCGGGGCGGGCATAAACGTCCTGGAGCTTGACGGTGTACTCGTCGAGCTTGCGGGCTTCGACCGAGCCCAGGAACGCGTCATCGATGAGGGCGACGTCCTTGACGCCGCGCACGGTGCGCTCGAACTGGAAACCATGGCCTTCGACGTATTGACCGATCCAGCCGCGCTCGACCTCGTCGGCGAGCGTGTCGAGGCGGGCGGCGATGTATTGGGCTGCCGCGGCGGCTTTCTCCGGATCGCCGTAGATCGCCTTGTTGAGCACGCCGGTGATGGCGGCCTGCTCGATCACCTTGCGATTGTAGCGGGTGTGCAGGCTGCGCAGGACGCCGCGGACGGCGCGGGCGTCATCGACCAGCGAGCGCAGGTCGCGGCCGGTGCGATCGCCGCCGGTGCCGGGAATATAGACGCAATCGTCCAGCCCGGTATCGATCAGATAATCTTCCAGCGCCCGCTCGTCCTTCAGATATTGCTCGGACTTGCCGCGGTTGACCTTATAGAGCGGCGGCTGGGCGATATAGAGATAGCCGCCGTCGATGATCTCGCGCATCTGCCGGTAGAAGAAAGTGAGCAGCAGCGTGCGGATGTGGGCGCCGTCGACGTCGGCGTCCGTCATCACGATGATCTTGTGATAGCGCAGCTTCTCGATCGAGAATTCGTCGCTGATGCCGGTGCCGAGCGCGGTGATCAGCGTGCCGATCTGCTCGCTGTGCAGCATCTTGTCGGGACGCACGCGTTCGACATTGAGGATCTTGCCGCGCAGCGGCAGCACGGCCTGGAATTCGCGGTTGCGGCCCTGCTTGGCGCTGCCGCCTGCCGAGTCACCCTCGACGATGAAGAGCTCGGATTTCGCCGGGTCCTTCTCCTGGCAGTCGGCGAGCTTGCCGGGCAGCGAAGAGACCGAGAGCGGGCTCTTGCGCGTCAGCTCGCGCGCCTTTCGCGCGGCTTCGCGGGCAGCCGCCGCCTGGATCACCTTGCCGACGATCATCTTGGCTTCGGAGGGATGCTCCTCGAACCAGGCCTGCAGCGCCTCGTTGAGCACGTTCTCGACCACGGGGCGCACTTCCGAGGACACCAGCTTGTCCTTGGTCTGCGACGAAAATTTTGGGTCCGGCACCTTCACCGACAGCACCGCAGTGAGGCCTTCGCGGCAGTCGTCGCCGGTGAGCGCGATCTTTTCCTTTTTCGCGTTGGCCTCGGCATAGCCGTTGACCTGGCGCGTCAGCGCGCCGCGGAAGCCGGCGAGATGGGTGCCGCCGTCGCGCTGCGGGATGTTGTTGGTGAAGCACAGCACGTTCTCGTGGTAGCTGTCGTTCCACCACAACGCGGCCTCGACACCGATGCCGTTGGATTCCGCGCGCACCATGATCGGCGCCGGAACGATCGCCTTCTTGTTGCGGTCGAGATATTTGACGAATTCCTCGACGCCGCCGGAATAGTGCATCTCCTCGCGCTTCTCGACGGCGTGACGCATGTCGGAGAGGGCGATGTTGACGCCGGAATTGAGGAAGGCGAGCTCGCGCAGCCGGTGCTCCAGCGTGGCGAAATCATACTCGATGTTCTTGAAGGTTTCCGTCGAAGCCTGGAACGTCACCTCAGTGCCGCGCCTGCCGGGCGCGTCGCCGACCACCTTGAGCGGCGCGACCGCATCGCCATGGGCGAATTCGATGTAGTGTTCCTTGTTGTCGCGCCAGATGCGCAAGCCGAGCTTGCTTGACAGCGCGTTGACGACGGAGACGCCGACGCCGTGCAGACCGCCGGAAACCTTGTAGGAATTCTGGTCGAACTTACCGCCGGCATGGAGCTGGGTCATGATGACCTCGGCTGCCGAGATGCCTTCGCCCTTGTGGATGTCGACGGGAATGCCGCGGCCGTCGTCGCGCACGGTGACGGAATTGTCGGCGTTGAGGATCACGTCCACGCGCGTGGCGTGGCCCGCGAGCGCCTCGTCGATCGCGTTATCCACGACCTCGTACACCATGTGATGCAGGCCCGAGCCGTCATCGGTGTCGCCGATATACATGCCGGGACGCTTGCGGACGGCGTCGAGACCCTTGAGCACGCGGATCGATTCCGCCCCGTAATCGCTCGGATTTGAGGGTTCGTTTTCGGCAGGCGTCTGCCGAGCAGGTTCTGTCATGAGAGGCCTTCGAGATGTCGCCCGAATCAGCGGCGCAAAAGGCGCTGATATGCGGGCTATTTGTGCCACGAAAGACGGATTGCGCCTAGCGCAAAGTATCCCCCGGCAAGTCTTTGATTAAATAGAATTTTTTGGCCGATTTTCAAGGCCTTCGAAGCCCGATTCGGCGGCTTGGAAAAAGCGCGATTCGGGAAGCCGTTTCGGGCCGTGGAAGGCGTGGATTTTGCGGGGACGAGGGCGTTCCGAGGCGCCTGGAACGCCCCGGAACGGCCTTGCAGCTCAATACATCTGAAGCGGCAGCACATCTCCGTTTGGCCCCACCAGGAGGCCCCAGGCATCGCCGGCGGCCACTGTGAGAATCTCGGTGCGAGTGGGGCGTCCCGGCAGACGCAGCGCGTACTGGTACTTGCCTGGCGGCAGATCGAGCATCGGGCCTTTCGGCGATTGCGGACCGCCGGCGCCGGCCGCGATCTTTACGGTCTGATTGTTGATCGTCAGCGATGCTTCTTTCGGCCCCATATTGCCGAGCATCAGCCTGGCCTGTCCGGCCTTCGGCATGATGTCGGCCTTGGCCGCGGCCTGCGGATTTCGCTGCATCAGGCTGACCGTGGTCTCGTCTCGGGCGCGGCCAAGCTTCAGCACGGCCGGCCCCTGCGGCGAGGTGAACGCGAGCTCCGCCCGCTCGGCCGTCACGATCGCGCCGTCGGCCTTCTCTTGCCAGCCCCGATTGGTCAGCTCCGCGCGATAGAAGGCGAGGACCTCGCCAAGCTCGGCGGGGATGCTGGCTTCGAGCTCGGTCCGGAACGACTGGTCGCTGCCGGGAAATTTCGTGGAGCTGATGCCGGTCGAGCTGTGCTGCGTCGGCACCGGCAGGGCCGAATCGGGATCGGGCGTGAGCGGCTCCTTCGATTTGGTCTGGACCGCCTTGGCTTGGGTCGATTTGGCCTCGACGGGCTTCGCCGCGGCGACGACCAGACCGGAGCCGTTGGCGCTAACGTTCACCTTCGGTCCCATCTGCATCACGGTCATCGAGATCGACTTGCCGCTCTTTGCGAACTCCATCACCGCCATGTTGGGCTGATTGATGACGGAGGGCTGCTCTTTCCAGCCCGCTGGCTTGAGCGATGCGCGATAGAACGCAGTGAGCGCCTTCACGCTCGAGGTCGAGGAGAACTCGAGCCTGCCCTCGTCGCTCTCGAACTTCACACCCTCGGCGTTTTCAGGCAGCGGCACCGGAATCTTGCTGTCGGCCTGCGCGTTGAGCGGCGCGTCGGACAATGCGGCCGCCTGCACCTTGCGCCTGGCTTCGTCGGCGGTGATGAGCTGCTTGGCCGCACCTAACGCATCCCCAAGGAACTTGTCGTCCGCCTCTTTCTTCGCCTTGGCACGGGCGGCAAGCGCGGAGTCCTTCACCTGCGCGGTCAGGCTGACCATGGTGAAATCATATTTGCGGCCAAGCCGCAGCACGCCGGTTTCCTCCGCCGAAGAGATCTTGATCGCGACCTCGTCACCGGGTGCGAGCTGCGCGCTGCCGTCCTCCTGCCAGCCGCGCGCGGCGAACTCGCGGTGATAGAAGGCGAGCACGGCCGGCAGCTCGGCCATCGCGGCGGCCGACATTTCGCGCTTGTTGTCGCTCGCGCCGCCGAGCCCCTGGCCGTCTTGGTCGGGCTCGGCCGCGGCAGGCCGGCCAGATCGCTATCGGCTTTGAGCTCGCTCGGCAGCGCGAAGGGGGCGACCCGGATATCGACATTGGTGCGGCCATCGTCGCGGCGCGTCAGCGTCAGCATCACGGGCTTCTGCTGATAGAAGCCGGTCTCCTTGCTATCGGCATGCGCGTAGAACGCGCGCAGGCCGTTGGGAACGGTTTCATTCAGGCTGGTGGTCCAGCGTGCGGCGGTTTCCGGCGTGAGCTTCTGCCAGCCGATCGCAGCCATCTGGCTGCTGTAGAAATCCGACGTTGCATCGAGCGGCGTCGGCGCGATGCAGCCGAGATAGGGCCGGGTCCCGTCGAACACGATGTCACTTGCGCCTTCCGGAAATGGCACGTTCCCGTAGATCCGGTCGGTGGTGTAGTAAACCACGGACTGGTCTGGCCGGCCGAGCGCCTGCGTGAAATGAACGGAAAGGCCCTGTCGTCCCTTCCTGAACTTCAGCAGGCTGCTTTTCTCCTCAAGCGGCATCACATAGGGCACCCATCCGTTGTCGCGCAGGAGCTTTTGGACCGCGGGCAGCGTCACGGCCTGCCGCATCGGTACGCGATATTCGACGCTATAGGGATCGGGGCGCGAAATGTCTTCCACCGCACCTTCGAGCTGGGGCAGCGCGTGGACGTCGACGATGCCCTCGTCGGCGCCGGCCGCGATCGAGCAGCTCGCCATCAGGAAGAGACCGCATGCAAGCAGCTGCCATCGTGCCGGGACTTGCATCCCGCGCGGGATCATCGCCATCGTTACGTCTCCAGGATGCCGCGCGGCGCTTGGGCGCGCGCGATTGCAACGGCTGCGACACCGTCGGCGGGGCCTCAGACCAGAAGTCGCGGCAGGAACCGGGCAGGTTCAAAGATTCGGACGGCTCAATACAGCTGGAGCGGCGACCATGCCTCGCCGTCGCGCCCGACGGTGAGCTCCCAGGCGTCGCCGGCCGCGACGGTGAGGATGTTGCTGTGGGCCGGACGGCCGGGCACGCCCAGTTCGTAGGAATATCTGCCGGGCGCCAGATCCAGCGAGACGGCGTTAGCGCCGGCGGAGCGCTTGATGATCTGCGCGTTGATCCCGAGCACGGCTTCCGTCTCGCCGATGTTGCTGAACACCAGCTTCGCCTGGCCCGGCTCGGGCATGACGTTCGCCCGGGTTGCAGTATCCGAGTTCTTCTGCACGAGATGAACCAAGGTGCTGCTGCCCTTGCGGCCGAGCTCCAGCATCGCCGGATCGAGCGGAGATGCGAACGCGAGCTGGACGTGATCGGCGGAGACGACGGCGCCATCGTGCTGCTCCTGCCACCCGAGCTTTCCGAGCTCCCTGCGGTAGAAGGCTAGGACGTCGCCGAGTTCGGCGGGCACGGTGGCTTCGAGCTTGACCCGAAGCGGCGCTTCGACGCCCCGCATCAGGGTGGTGTGGATTCCTCGAAAGCTGTAGCGGGTCGGTGCGAGCAGCCTGGCATCGGGATCCGGCGTGAGATCGGCGGAAAACAGCGCCGCGAGATGCGGCATCCCGGCGCCGGCGCTTGCAGCGAGCATGCAGATCGCGAGCAGGACGAGGCCGCACGCAAACGCCCGCCATCGTGCCGGAGCTTGCGCCCCGGACCTTGCCGTCCGCATCTCACTCTCCAGGGGTCTCGCGCGGCATGTCATTGCGCGATTGCAAAACGGCTGCGACGCCGTCGGCGCGGCCTCCGGCAACTAGTCGCGGCAGAAATGGGGCCGGTTCAACGGCGGCGACTAGCGCCGGGCCGATACCTGGCCGCTTTCGACGTCAAAGATCTCGCCCCCGGCGCCGATCTCGGCGAAGGCGGCAGGGTCTGCGCCGGTCAACCACACCTGCGCGCCGAGCTTGCGCAGCTCGTCGAACAGCGCCGCGCGCCTGCCGGGATCGAGATGCGCGACGACCTCGTCGAGTAGCAGCAGCGGCACGATGCCGGTCATCTCGGCGACCAGGCTCGCATGCGCCAGCACCAGCCCGATCAGCAACGCCTTCTGCTCGCCGGTCGAGGCATCGCGCGCCGGCATGCTTTTCGGCGCGTAGATCACCTGCAGATCGGTGAGATGCGGACCATCCGTGGTACGGCCGGCGATGGCGTCACGCGGACGGTTGTCGCGCAGGATCTGGCGGTAGCGGTCCTCGACCGACGTCGCGGTCTCCGTCAGCAGCGCGTTCTCCATCCAGCCGTCGAGCGCGATCTGCGCCGAAGGGAAGGCGGAGGCCTGCGCGCGAGCGTTCAGCATGCCGGTCAGACGCGCCGCGGTCTGGCCGCGCGTTGCGGCGACCGCGACCGCAAGCTCCGCGGTCTCACGCTCGATCGCGTCACACCAATGGTCGTCGTAATTGCGCGTCTCGAGCAGTCGGTTGCGCGAACGCAGCGAACGTTCGAGCGCGGAGATGCGGCTGGAATGGTCGCTGTCGATGGCGAGCACCAGGCGGTCGAAGAAGCGCCGCCGCTCGGACGCCGCTCCCATGAACAGCCCGTCCATCGCCGGCGTCAGCCATACCATGCGGATGTGGTCGCCGAACGCCGCCGCCGAATTGACCGGTTCGCGGTCGATGCGGCAGCGCCGGCTGACCGGGCTATCTGCGCGCGGCGGATCGATGCCGGTGCCGAGCGTGGCAAGGCCCAGCGCGCCCTCGACCTGTGCCGACACCGCCCAGGAGCCGTCGCCCTGGTTGTCGGCGACGTCGTCCAGCGTCGCACGCCGCAGGCCGCGTCCCGGCGACAGGAACGAGATCGCCTCGATGCAATTGGTCTTGCCCGCTCCGTTCGGCCCGACCAGGACCACCATGTCGGCCGCCGTCTCGAGCCCCGCCGCCCGGTAATTACGAAAATGCGTCAGCGTCAGGCGATGAATGCGGGAGGGGGTCATCAGATCTTTGTCGTGGCCGCGATTCTTCCCCTCTCCCCTTGTGGGAGAGGGTGGCGCCTCACAAGGTGAGGCGACGGGTGAGGGGTATCTTACCGCTCGGCGAGCTTTGCAAGGATGTCCTCCAATACAGAAGTGGGTCGCTGGAGCACGTCGTTGTTCCAGTAGCGCGCGATGACAAAGCCTTCGGCGAGAGAGCTGCGTCACGCGCTGCATCGCGTCGTGATTCTCCGTGCTGACCGCCGTCGATCTCGATCACCAGGCGCTTCTCAAAGCAGACGAAGTCGAGAATGTAGGTGTTGAACGGGACCTGCCGGCGAAACTTGAAAGCGGAGAGTTGCCGGTGCCTGAGCAGGCGCCACATTGCCGCTTCCGCATCCGCCGGTTCGTGCCGCATATTCTTCGCGAATTGGCGAAGACGTTTGGAGACTGGCCGATGGGATGGTTCCTGCGGCACGAACCCCTCACCCGACTGAGTATGTATCCGCCCGTGGAGATGCCCTCTCCCACAAGGGGAGAGGGCGCAGCAACGTGCATTGCGCTTGTTTCGGCAGGCGAAGCTGTAGCTTCCCCCTCTCCCCTTGTGGGAGAGGGGGCTTCGCGCAGCGAGGCCGGGTGAGGGGTTGTCTCTGCATAAAAGGTGTCGCGAGAGGAGGACCACGTCCCTCACACCCGCATCGGCATCAGCACGTAGAGCGCGCTCTTGTCGTCGCGGTCTTGCACCAGAGTCGGTGAGCCCGGGTCGGCGAGCCGGAGCGTTGCGACGTCGCCTTCGATCTGGGCGGCGATGTCGAGCAGATAGCGGGAGTTGAAGCCGATATCGAGGGCGTCGGAGGCGTATTCGACTTCGAGCTCTTCGGTCGCGCTGCCGGAATCCGGATTGGTCACCGACAGCACCAGCTTGCCCGGCGACAGCGAGAGTTTCACGGCTCGCCCGCGCTCGCTGGAAATCGTCGAGACGCGGTCGACCGCGTTCTCGAAATCCTTCTTGTCGACGACGAGCTCCTTGTCGTTGCCCTGCGGGATCACGCGGCCGTAATCGGGGAAGGTGCCGTCGATCAGCTTCGAGGTCAGCACCACATTGCCGATGGTGAAGCGGATCTTGGCCTGCGACAGCTCGATCGTGACCTCGGCCTCGTTGTCCTCGATCAGGCGCTGCACCTCGCCGACCGTCTTGCGCGGCACGATCACGCCGGGCATGCCCTCGGCACCCTTGGGCTGCACCAGGTCGAGCTGGGCGAGGCGGTGGCCGTCGGTGGCGACGCCGCGCAGGGTGGCGGCTTTGGCGGAGCCCGCGGCATGCAGGTAGATGCCGTTGAGATAATAGCGGGTCTCCTCCGTGGAGATCGCGAACTGGGTGCGATCGATCAGCCGCTTGACGTCCTTGGCGGCGAGGCTGAACGAATGCGACATGTCGCCGGCGGCGAGATCCGGGAAATCGTTTTCCGGCAGGGTCTGCAGCGTGAAGCGGGAGCGCCCGGCACGGATCGCCAGCACGGCGCGGTCGCCGTCGGCTTCGAGCACGATCTGCGAACCATCCGGCAGCTTGCGCACGATGTCGTAGAACATGTGCGCCGGCACGGTGGTCGAGCCCGCGGTCGCGGTTTCCGCCGCGAGCGTTTCCGTGACCTCGAGGTCGAGGTCGGTCGCCTTCAGCGACAATTTCGCGTTTTCGGCCCTAACAAGCACGTTGCCGAGGATCGGAATCGTGTTGCGGCGTTCGACCACGCGGTGGACGTGGCCCAGCGACTTCAGGAGTTGCGCGCGTTCGACCGTAACCTTCATTGCACTACTCGCCCGATCCCCAAGGAAACACAAATCTGGAAAAGCCGGGCGGCGGGACGCGCGCCACGGCACCGAAGACCCCGGAAAGCCGGATCATCCAGCCGATATGACCAAAGCCGTCAGGGTCGCGCAAGGTGGCGCGGATGGCCCCCGGATTCAAGGGATTGCGGGCAGTTCCCCACGATTTACCTATGTTTCCGCAACGCGCTGAACGCCTCGCCGGCCAAGGACGTCTCTGCGCCCGTCATGGCCGGGCTTGTCCCGGCCATCCACGTCTGGGTTCGCGGTCCTAAGAACGTGGATGCCCGGGACAGGCCCGGGCATGACGACCTCCGATGCAGCTTGGATGTGGTCGCACCCGCGCAGAAGCAAATAGGCGTTTATTCCTGAAGCTGGCGCTTGAGCGATTCGACCTCGTCCGACAGCGCCGTGTCCTTGGAAACCAGGGCCTCGATCTTGCGCACGGCGTGCAGCACCGTGGTGTGGTCGCGCCCACCGAAGCGGCGGCCGATCTCGGGGAGCGATCGCAAGGTCAGCGTCTTGGCGAGATACATCGCCACCTGGCGCGGACGGACCACGTTGGCGGTCCGGCGCGAGGACAGGAGATCGGAGCGGCTGACATTATACTGCCGTGCCACCACGCGCTGGATGTCCTCGATCTTGATCCGCTTCGGTTCCTGCGGCCGGATCAGGTCGCGCACCTCGTGCTCCGCCATCTCCAGCGTCACCGGCCGATTGTTGAGCTTCGAATGCGCGAGCAGGCGGTTGATCGCGCCTTCGAGATCCCGGCCGTTATGGGTGATGGCGCGGGCCAGATAGGTCAGCACCTCCTCCGGCACCTCGAAGGTCGCATGATGGGCGCGGGCGGCTGCGACGCGCGACTTGAGAATACCGTGCCGCAGCTCCTCGCCGAGCGAGGCCATTTCGACCACGAGGCCGCCGGCCAGCCGCGAGCGCACGCGGTCGTCGAGGCTTTCGAGGTCGGACGGCGGACGGTCGGCCGCGATCACGACCTGGCGGCCGGCATCGATCAGCGCGTTCAGCGTGTGGCAGAACTCGGCCTGGGTCGACTTGCCCTGCAGGAACTGGAGATCGTCGATCACGAGCACGTCGATGCCGCGCAACGCTTCCTTGAAGGCGAGCGCCGTCTGCGTCTTCAGCGCGGCCACGAAGCCGTACATGAATTTCTCGGCGGTGAGATAAAGCACCTTGCGCTCGTTGCCGGAATTGCCGGCCCAGGTCACCGCCTGCAAGAGATGCGTCTTGCCGAGGCCGACACCCGCATGGATGTAGAGCGGATTGAACATGACGGGATCGCCGCGACGACCCTCGGCGACCTGACGCGCAGCCGCATGCGCCAGCGTGTTGGAACGGCCGACGACGAAGCTCGCAAACGTCAGGCGCGGATCGAGCGGCGAGCCGCCGAGTGCATCATGATTGGCCGAGACCGGCGCGGTCGCGGTCGAGCGCAGCTCCGGCGCAGGCGAGCGGCGCGTTTCGACCGGCGCGGGCGCTTCCTTCTGCTGCACCACGGGGCGCACGGCCGAGCGCACGGTGAGATCGATGCGATGCACTTCCGGCATCTCGGCCTGCCAGCACGACAGCACGCGCTCGGCATAATGGGCCTGGATCCAGCTCTTCAGGAAGCGGGTTGGCACCGACAGACGCACGCTCTCGTCCTGGACGCCTTCCAGATCCATGCGCGCGAACCAGCTCGTATAGACGTCCTCGCCTACGTTCGAGCGCAGCCGACTCTTCACGCGTGACCAGCGATCCTGTTCCGGGGTTGTCATCATTTGAGAACTTTTCTTGAGAGATAAGGTTGCGTGGTGAGCGCCATGCTGAGTTCCTGCCAGGGATACCTGCTCAGGGATATTTGCGCTGGCGGGACCTCAAGCGATTTCACCTGCAGGCATGGCTCGACCGTTCGGCGGAAACGCCGCGTCCGATCAGCAATGTCTAGAGATGGAGGGGTCGCGAGGTCAGCGCGTACTCGGCGCTCCGTTACACGCGGGAGGCTTGATGTCCGACGGATCTAAAACGGCATCGCTGGAAGTCGAAATGCTGGAAGTCGAAATGTGTTTCAATACCGCGTTGAGTTCGTAAGACATGATACCTCCCCGTCCTGCCGTGATTGCTCACGACAAGGTCCTGCGTGTCCAAACGACACCCGCTTCGTAGTCGGATGCCTGCCCGTGTACTCGTCGTCCGCTCGGCTTCGCCATCATGCCTGTCGGGGCAGCTTTCAAGATGTCTCTTAAGCGCGAGAGAAAGATCCCGCTTGGAGACATTCAGACAAAGAGCTACCGTTCCCACATTGCTGTGGGTTTTGATCCGACAATCGCTTGTTGAAGCGTCGCCTACGTGCACACCGCCGCCGATTTGCACGCTCGCCCCGTTTCCGATACCGCGCTGGTCTCAAGATCGTGGGCGCCGCTGACGTCTTAAGGAATACACTATGCGGAAAGACTCGCAACGGAATTGATTCACACTTGAGGCATCAAAAATCTTGATCTGCGTTAACGCCACGCGGCACTTGTGCACAGGCTTCAGAGCAAGTTTTTGGATTCGTGCACAGAATCGAAGATGCCGCGTCCGATGTGACAATTCTCCGCCACCGCCAAAAATTTTTTACAAAAGCGTCACGCGCGCGACGCGCGGGTGAATTTTCCAAATGCTTGGCCTCACTATGTCGATAAGTTGTTAGCGAGCCATCGTTTTTTGAGTCTCGTTTCACAGGGTAACTCCATCGCGTGACGCGATCCGGGGAAACTACGGTGTGCAGAACTCGCAAGCCCGCGAATTCAACTTGCGCCCGCCTCGCAGGGGCTTTTTGCACCGCGGTGCAAGTTTCCGCTGTTGCAAAACCATTCGCAGGTAAAACTACGGACGCGTCATGGTGCAAGCGCCGCAATCCTCCGATCGAAGGTCGTTCGACGCGTGACTGCTTGCGTGAATATGACGGGCAACAAAAAAGCCCGGCGTGAGGCCGGGCTATTTGACGCGTGTGATGTGCGATGTGATCGCCCGATCGAACGACTCGATCGGACGGCGTGCCAGAACGCTCGCGAGTTTACTTGGCGAGCTTGGCGATCTGCGCGGTGAGCCGCGAGACTTTGCGGCTGGCATTGTTCTTGTGAATGATGTTTCGCTGCGCGGCGCGCATCAAGGCGGGCTCGGCATTCGCCAGCGCCGTCACGGCAGCGGCGCGGTCGCCGGTCTTGATCGCTTCTTCGACGTTACGTACGGCACCGCGCATCTGGGTGCGGCGCGACTTGTTGACAGCGGTGCGGCGGGCGATCTTGCGCGTCGCTTTCTTGGCGGAAGTGGTATTGGCCATGGTCTCAATGTCCTTTGCGGGTACCGGTCGCGTCTTCGTCGGGTAGCGCCGGCTTGCTTGACCGCGTAATCGACGCTCGGAATTAGGGTGTTCGGTTGCTAGGCTGTTCCCGGAACATGAGCGACGGCCTTACGGCTGCCTCTGAGGCCCAAGGAGCCTCTCAGCCCAAGAAGCCTCTAAGCCCAAAGAGCCTGCATCTGCTCAAAGAACAGCGGCGGCAGGATTGCGCCCGCCGCCAGTTGGCGCCCTTATAGAGAGGGTCTTCGGCACCGTCAACGCTTTCCCGGGCTGCAAAAGCAGCCCCTCAGAGCCGGGATGAGTGCCGTAACGCCCTGAAGAGGTTGAATTTCTGCCGTCTCCCTTGTATTGGCTGGCGGCGTTCCGAGGGTCGTCCGATCGGACGACTATATAGGGTGAGGCATGATCCGCGGCTTTTTCCGACTGATTGGGCTGTTGCTGCTCGCCGGCGGGTTCATCTTCATGGTCTATGATGGCGCCCGCTGGGTGGCCGACCAGACCCTGCGGTTCACCCGCTTCGGCCAGTTCTGGAACGACATCAATCAGGCCAGCCAGACGGCATTCCGGACCTGGGTTGAGGCCAAGGCGCCCTGGCTGTGGACCTCGGTGATCCGCCTGGTGCTGGATCAGCCGGTTTTCGCCGTCCTCGGCATTCTCGGCATCCTCCTGATGATCCTGTTCCGCCCGCGCAAGCCGTTGATCGGCTATTCCCGGGATTGAGCTTTCGAGCATGCCGCGCTGTAACAGGGCTGCCGCTCCGTGCGTAAAGACCTATATTCCCACCTGATCGCGAGCACGCCGCCTGAGTAATTAGCCCAGGCGATGCACGGCTCGTTCGGAGATCCGTCCATGCTGTTCATGCGCAAGACCACCGCATTGCCGAGCGCCGCGGAAGCGCTGCCGGGCCGTGCGCAAGCCATTCCGACCGCGACCACCCATTTCGTCAACGGCGCGAAGTTGCAGCCGCCTTATCCCGCCGGTCTCGAGCAGGCGGTGTTCGGGCTCGGCTGCTTCTGGGGCGCCGAGCGCAAGTTTTGGGAGCTCGGCGACGGCGTTTACACGACTGCGGTCGGCTATGCCGGCGGCCACACGCCGAACCCGACCTATGAAGAGACCTGCTCGGGCCGCACCGGTCACACCGAAGTGGTGCTGGTCGTGTTCGATCCCACCAAGGTGTCGTACGAGAAGCTATTGAAGACGTTCTGGGAGAGCCACAACCCGACGCAGGGCATGCGTCAGGGCAACGACGTCGGCACGCAGTACCGGAGCGCGATCTACACCTATTCAGACGCGCAGAAGAAAGCGGCCGATCAATCGAAGGCGCTCTATCAGAAGGCGCTTGCTGCAAAAGGTCTCGGCACCATCACCACCGAGATCGCACCCGCCGGCGAATTCTACTTTGCCGAGGACTATCATCAGCAATATCTGGCCAAGAATCCCGCCGGCTATTGCGGCCTGGGCGGCACCGGCGTGTCCTGCCCGATCGGCGTCGGTGTGAGCGCGTAAGCTGGTCCCTCGTCATGGCCGGGCTTGTCCCGGCCATCCACGATATTTCGTGCGGCACCAAGAACGTGGATGCCCGGGACATAGGCGAGCGGAAGCGACGCCGTCCTTCGGACGGCTACGCCCGGGCATGACGGAGTGTTTGGTACCATTGCCAAGCCACCCGCCCCCTCAACGCTTTATTAACCATAACCGGTGCATCACTGGATCTGTCTCGTTTCGAGGGATAAGTCCGGTGCCGGTTGCACGCGCGTTTCGATGGTCGATCTCGGCAGCATCCCTGGCAGCGTCCGCCGCGCTGACCCTTGGCGGCTGCATGCAAACCGCTGGTCCCGTCGCCTATGTGCAGCCGCGCGCCGATCTCGATTCGATGGTCTATGGCCAGCCGTACAACGCGCCGCAGCCCGCCGTCGTCGGCAGTGGCGGCGGTGCCATCGCAGCACTCAGCAATTCCTTTGCCTCGCCTGCGCCCATGCCGGTCGGTTATGCCGCGCCGATGGCGGCGCCTGTTCGCTACGATGCCTCCTATCATCTCGACGCCGGCGACAAGCTGCGCGTGGTTGTCTACGGCCAGGAAGGTCTCACCAACAGCTACGCAATCGACGCCGGCGGCTCCATCACCATGCCGCTGATCGGCGGCGTGCCGGCACGCGGCCGCACCCCCGCGGGTCTTGCCGGCGAGATCGCCGCAAGGCTGCGCAACGGCTACATTCGCGAGCCCTCGGTCGCCGTCGAGATCGAGGCCTATCGTCCGTTCTTCATTCTCGGCGAAGTCTCCGCGCCCGGCCAGTATCCTTACGTGCCGAACATGACGGTCGAAAGCGCCGTCGCGATCGCCGGCGGCTTCTCGCCCCGCGCCAAGCGCGACGTGGTCACCGTCACGCACACCGAAGCCGGCGGCGCCATGCGCGCCGTGGTGCCGCTCGGCACCCCCTTGAGCCCCGGCGACACCGTGTTTGTCGGCGAGCGCTGGTTCTAGAGCGTTTTCGAGCGAAGTGGATGCCGGTTCGCGTAAAGAAAACGCGTCAGAAAAGAATCTAGAGCCTCGGTTCTGATGCAATCAGAACCGAAGCTCTAGCTCACCGCCTGAAATCCAGACGCCCGTTCGGAAAACATCCGTCGATCCTGGTGGCGTCGACCACCAGTCCAACCCATGGCCGTGTGATCGCCGGGTTGGTCAGGTTGATATATTTCCCGACCAGGCGACCCGCGCGATCACGCGCCGTATCGATCAGCCCGTGCCGGCGGCCATGGTCCCAGTCGAAGCGGAGGAAAATGCGCTCGCCTGCGACCCGCACCTCCGCGCGTCCTTCTTTCCAGGCTTGCGGCGTATCGCCGGCAATGGTCGGATCTGCGCCGCCATTCCAGCGGCTGGCCCAGATGCCGTCGAGCGGGTCTGACTGTGCCGCGATAATTGCCCATGCCGCCGCGTTGACGTCAGCCGCATCGCCGGCAAGCGCGGCGGTTGCGGCATAGTCCATGACGTCGCGATCATCAGGCGCGGGCACGTCCATGGTGCCGAACGGATTGCGGATGACGATGTTCGTATTGGCCTGCTGCATCATGATCTCCCGGCGCGAATTGGCTTGATCAGCCAGCTCTATCGCCGGGCAGCAGGATGCAGCCACCCGATTCCTGCTCGTCATCCGGGGCGCGCGAAGCGCGAGCCCGGAATGACAGCGAAGACAGCCGCGCGCGCTACGATTTCAAATGCTTCGCGAAAAATTCCATGCTGCGCGGCCAGGCGATGTCGGCGCTGGCCTTGTCGTAGCTCGTCCGCTCGTCGCAATGGAAGCCGTGCTGCGCGCCCGGATAGACGAAGACCTCCACGTCCGGCCGCTTCGTCTTGATGGTCTCGACGTCGGTCAGGGGAATGCCGGCATCCTTCTCGCCAAAGTGCAGCTGTGTCGGAACTTTTGGTGTCTCGTCGGCATAGCGCACGACGGCGCCGCCGTAATAGCCGATCGCGGCCTTCAGGCCCGACAGCCGCGTCGCCGCGACGAAGGCGATGCTGCCGCCCAGGCAAAAGCCGATGATGCCGACCGGGCCGACGCTCTTCACCGCATCGATCGCCGCCTGCGTGTCGCGCAGCATCGCGTCCCAGTCCGGACTGGCGACGAACTTGCGCGCTTCCGCGATCTCGTCGGGCGAGTAGCCGGACTGGAAGCCCGGCGAGGTCCGGTCGAAGATCGACGGCGCGATCGCGACATAGCCTTCCCCGGCGAGGCGATCGCAGACCGAGCGGATGTGATGGTTGACCCCAAAAATCTCCTGGATCACCACCACCGCGCCCTTCGCCGTGCCGGCGGGGTCAGCGCGATAGGCACTGAGCTGGAATTTGTCGGAGGCCGTCAGCTTGATGTCCTGTCGCACGCGGGTTGTCCTTTTGGTTAGTCTTCGATTGCGGGTTCCGCTCGTTCCACAAACTCGTCATGCCCGGGCGTAGCCGTCCGAAGGACGGCGTCGCTTCCGCTCGCCTATGTCCCGGGCATCCACGTTCTTGGTGCGGTAGGAAAGATCGTGGATGGCCGGGACAAGCCCGGCCGTGACGATGTGGCAGCTCCAACGCATGATGGCGCAGAGACGATTGCTCTGCGTCATGAAAAGCCACTCTCACTCCCACATCCAGTTCTCGCCATAATCCTCCTTCCAGCCCGCCAGCCGTCCGTGGCGGAATTGCAGGAACAGGCGGTGACGGGTGGGGATCAGTCTGCTGCCGCCGATGTTGCGAAGGGCGAGATAGATCTCGTTGCCGGGGCGTCCCCGCACATATTGCAGCGGTTGCCCCAGCGCCCGCGCAGTCTGGTCGGCATCCATGCCGAAAGCGAGCGGCGTGTTGTTCGACAAGGTCGCGACGAAGGGCAGGCGGGGCAATGTCCCGCCGAGTTGCTCGGCTTGCGCGGATGCTGACAGCAACACCGCGCCCGCAGCCAATATAGCTCGCTTCATCGCCACTGTTCCTGTCCGACCTATTCCGGCAAGTTCTTCAGGAAAGGCAGCACCGCGTCAACAAAAGCCTGTGGCTGGTCGATGTTGACGGCGTGTCCGGCGGCGGGGATCACGACTTTTTGTGCGCCGGGAATTTTCGCGGCCATGTAGTCCGAGGCAGCTAGGAACGGCGTGTCGTCGGCGCCGACCACGATCAGGCTGGGCACCTTGATCTCCGGCAGCAGCTCGATCACCTTCGCATCGCGCTGGGTCAGCATGCCGCGTGCGGCGAGCGCCAATCCCCTGGCATCGCGATGGCTCGCGGTGGCGCGCTCGCGCGTTGCCGCCTTCAGCACGTCGAGCCCTTCGCGATCGAATTTGTCGGCAGTGGCGAGCGCGCGCGCATTCCAGGCCTCGCGTGCATCGTCCTTCTTGAAGCCGGGGCCGGTGTCGATGATCAGCAGCGCGCGGACGCGCTTTGGATGCGCGCGAGCGAAGGCAAGCGACATGTAGCCGCCGAGCGAGAGCCCGCCAATGATGGCGCGCTCCGTGCCGACCACATCGAGGATCGCGGCGATGTCGCCGACGGTGAGTGCTTCGCTGTAAGCGGCGGGATCGTCGGGATAGTCGGACTGGCCGTGACCGCGCATGTCCCACAAGATCAGCTTGTGATCCCGGGCAAGTGCCTCGACCTGCCCATGCCACATTGCCGAAGTCGATGAGTAGCCGTGGGTGAGCAGCAGCGGCCAGCCCTCGCCATGAACCTCGTAATGGATTCCAACGCCGTCCCGATCGATCTTAGGCATTGCATCCACCTTATTATCTTGTCTTCCCCCATCTTAACGCGCCGGGTTACTCGGAGGAAACTGCCTGAATGCGATGGCCTGCCTGCTTGGCGTGCACTCTGTTGCGTTCAGCCGCTGCATCACCGCTGTTCTCGCAACGCACAAGATGCGCGCCTCGTTTGTTTCGATCGATTCCAAATTGCATTTGCCTCCGCGCCTGAACGCGATCATTCTTGCGATCAAGGCTGGCGCCGGCCCGGTGGGCGTCCGCTACTCAAGTTGCCGCCGTAAGCGGCTTCATGCACCGGCAGGGGAAGACGCCTATGCCAACTCTCACCATCAACGGGCGGAGTCTGTCCGTGGATGCGGCGAACGACACGCCGCTCCTCTGGGCGATCCGCGAGCAATTGCAGATGACCGGCACCAAATTCGGCTGCGGTGCCGGCCTGTGCGGGGCCTGCACCGTGCACGTCAACGGTGAAGCCGTGCGTTCGTGCCAGACCATGGTCGGCGATGTCGCCGGCAAGAAGATCACCACCATCGAAGGCCTCGCCGCCAAGGGCGACCATCCCTTGCAGAAGGCATGGATCGCCGAACAGGTGCCGCAATGCGGCTACTGTCAGTCCGGTCAGATCATGCAGGCGGCCTCGCTGCTGGCGAAGAATCCCAACCCGACCAAGGAAGAGGTCGTGGCGCATATGGACGGCAATCTTTGCCGTTGCATGACCTATTCGCGGATCCAGAAGGCAATCATGCGCGCCGCAACCGAGATGCGCACCGCATCCGCCTCCGGCAACGAGCGGAGGCCCACATGAACAAGCACGTGAACAACGTTGCGCCCGAGGCGACCGATCTCAGCCGCCGCTCCTTCCTGGTCGGCACAGCGGCCACCGGCCTCGTGCTCGGCTATGCCGGCGTGCCCGGCATCGGTGAGGCGCTTGCGGCGCCTTCGAACTTCGAGCCGAGCGTTTGGTACGCGATCGCGCCCGATGGTCTCGTCACCGTCACCTGCGGCAAGGCCGACATGGGCCAGCACATCGCATCCACCATGGCGCAGATCGTGGCCGAAGAGCTGGGCGCGAAGTGGAGCGACATGCGCGTACAGCTTGCCTCCAACGATCCGAAGTTCAACGATCCCGTGTTGGGCGCTCAGATCACCGGCGGCAGCTGGTCGACCATGATGAACTTCGAGGCCATGAGCCGCGCCGGCGCTGCCGGGCGGATGGCGTTGACAGAAGGCGCGGCCGCCGCGATGGGCGTGCCGGCGTCGGAGCTCGTGGTGCGCGATTCCATGATCTCGCACCCGAAGTCGAAGAAGGCGATGTCCTTCGCCGATGTCGTCAAGAGCGGCAAGGCGACAAAAACCTTCACGCCGGACGAGCTGAAGGCGATCAAGCTGAAGACGCCGGATCAATACACCATGATCGGCGTGTCGGTGCCGCAGCTCGACATTCCCTCCAAGACCAACGGCACGGCCAAATACGGCATCGACGTGATGCTGCCAGGCATGGCCTATGGCGCGGTCGTGACGCCGCCCGTGCGCTTCGGCGCCACGGTGAAATCGGTCGACGACAGTGCCGCCAAGAAAGTGCCGGGCTTCATCAAGGCCGTCACCCTCGACGACAAGACCGGAACGACCTCGGGCTGGGTCGTCGCGGTCGCCGGCACCTATGCCAACGCCAAGAAGGCGGCGCAGGCGCTCAAGATTGCCTATGACGGCGGTCCAAACGCGAAGGTGTCGAGCCAGTCGCTGCTCGACGAGGCCATGCGGCTTCAGAAGCAGGAGGATTCCGGCCAGTTCTTCGTCAAGGACGGCGATCCCGCGGCGGCGTTCGGCACGGCGGCCAAGGTGCTGGAGGCGGAGTACACCACCAGCATCAATATCCATGCGCCGATGGAGCCGATGAACGCCACTGCGGAGTTCAAGGGCGAGATCCTGCACATCTATTCCGGCAACCAGTTCGCAACGCGCTCCGGCGCGATCGCGGCGGGTGCGGCCGGGATCGATCCGAAGTTCGTGGTCATGCATCAGATGTGGCTCGGCGGCGGCTTTGGCCGCAGGCTCGATGCCGACATGATGATTCCGGCGGTGCAGGCGGCGAAGGCCATCGGCAAGCCGGTGAAGGTGATCTATACGCGCGAGAACGACATGACGATGGATTTCTCGCGTCCGCTCACCTACCAGAAAGTGAAGGCAGGCGTGGACGGCGACGGCAAGCTCATCGCGCTCAGCCACGACGTGGTTTCGGCGTGGCCGACCCAGCGCTGGGGAATACCCGATTTCCTGACGCCCTCGGTCGACAAGAAGGGTCCGCTCGACTCCTTCACGGTGAACGGGGCCGACTTCTTCTACACCGTGCCCAACCATCATGTGCGCGCGATCAAGAATGAGATGGCGCACAACGCGACGCCGTCCGGCCAGCTCCGCTCGGTCGCGCCGGGCTGGACCTTCTGGGCGGTCGAAAGCATGATCGACGAGATCGCGGCGGCGGCGGGCAAGGACCCCGCGCAGTTCCGCATCTCGCTGCTCGACGGTGCAGGCAAGAACGACGGCGGTGCGCAGCGGCTGCGCAATACGCTGCTCGCCGCGATGGGTCTTGCCGGCTACGGCACCAGGAAGCTGCCGAAAGGTGAGGGCATGGGCGTGGCCTGCGTCTCGTCGCAGGAACGCGCGACCGCAAGCTGGACGGCCTGCGTCGCTCACGTCGCCGTGGCGCCATCGGGCGAAGTGACCGTGAAGAAGCTCACGGTCGCCACCGATGTCGGCACGCAGGTGCATCCCGACAACATCCGCGCCCAGGTCGAGGGTGCGGCGCTGTGGGGCCTGTCACTGGCGATGTACGAGAAGGCGACGCTGAAGGACGGTGGCATCGAACAGACCAATTTCGACAGCTACACGCCCTTGCGCATGAGCCAGGTGCCGGAGGTCGCGATCGCCGTGATCGCCAATGGCGAAAAGGCCACTGGCGTCGGCGAACCCGCGGTGACAGTGATCGCACCCGCGATCGGCAATGCCATCTTCAACGCCTCGGGCGCCCGCGTCCGGGCCCTGCCGATCACGGCCGAAGCCGTGAAGGGCGCGATGAAGGCGTAAGGCTGGTTGCGATTGTTGACCTGACATGATCCGCCGGGGGCAGCCCCCGGCGGATTCGTCGTTAAAAAAGCTCTGTGTTTGCAACCACATCTCTACTGTGCATGGGGTTGTTTTCGAGGTTTTTGATTGGAACCGCCGGGGACGCGAATTCCGTAAAATTGTCCCAGATTCCGCAGGGTTCCATTGAGCACGCCTCTTAAGGGCCGGAGAACCTGATCCGGCTTAGGCTTTTGCCCGAAACACGCCCGTGCTCTTGGGGAAGCCATGAACGCCTCAGCCAAACCCGCCGCCAAACGCCGGCTTCTGCTCGCCTCCGACCGGAGCGACGAGAGCACCGAGCTCGCCAGCATTCTCAAGGCGGTCGGCGACGTTGCCACTGTAACGACGCAGGAGCTCCCCGAGCAGCCCTCGCGCGATCTCTCCGGCCTCGTGGTCGACATCAATCTGCGCTCGCCCGACAGCGTGCAGCGGGTGCGCAACAAGCTGCGCGGCGACGCCTATCGCGCCATGCCTCGTCTGTTCGTGCTTGCGGACGCCCTGCATCACGGCACCATGCAGGCCTGGGCGCTGGGCGCCACCGACACCATCTCGCGGCCGCTTCAGCCCGAGGACATCCTGCAGCGCATCCGTGCGGCCTTCCCCGACACCGCCGTCTATGACGCGACCGATCGCGGCAAGACGCTCAATCGCGGCGTCGAGGCCGCGCACGCGGTACTGAAGAAGATGTTCGAGAAGCTGCCGCTCGGCGTACCCCTGACCTTCGACGACATCATCGCCGCCGAGAGCAAGATCCTGAAGGCGATCAAGCACTCCTCGCTGCGCGAGTGGCTCACCACGGTTGGCTGCCACCATGTCGGCAGCTACCGGCATTGCCTGTTCGTGACCGGATTTGCGGTCTCCTTCGCCCAGCACCTCGGCATGCGCGAGGACGACCAGCGCCGGCTGACCCGTGCCGCGCTGCTGCACGACGTTGGCAAGGCGTTCGTTCCCTCCGCGCTGCTCGACAAGGCCGGCAAGCTCACCGACGAGGAGATGGCCGAAGTCCGCCAGCATCCGCGCCGCGGCTATGACGCGCTCGCGGCTCAAGGCGGCTTTCCGCCGGAGATGCTGGACGTCGTGCTGCATCACCACGAATTCCTCGACGGCTCGGGCTATCCCAACAATCTCTCGTCGAACCAGATCAGCGATATCGTGCGGGTCACGACGATCGTCGACATCTACGCGGCACTCGTGGAGAAGCGCGCCTATCGCATGCCCTTCACCCACTCGCGCGCGTTTGCGATGATGGAGGGCATGGGCGGCAAGCTGGACCAGCAGCTGTTGCAAGCGTTCCGCCCGGTGGCGCTGGGGTCGTTCTGAGCTCGGTGTCGTCCTGGCGAAAGCCAGGACCCATTACCCCGAGCGCTCGTTTGGCGAACACTGTGGCAACGACCATCCGGCCCATTGCATAGATCACGCGGTATGGGTCCTGGCGTTCGCCAGGACGACGTTGTGGTAATCGCTCGTGCTACCCCACCATCTTCCTCAGCTCCGCCTTCGCCACCTTCTCCAGCGTCGAGCGCGGCATGTCGTCGACGAAGCGGATCTCGCGCGGCACCTTGAAGTCGGCGAGGCCGGCGCGGCAGGCGGCCATCACGGCCTCGTGCAGATCGGGCCGCGCAGCGGCGACGCCACCCTGCGGGATGACGAAGACGACCGGCACCTCGTCCAGCATCGGATGCGTCTTCGCCACCACGGCGGCCTCGCGCACGCCGGGGACCAGTGCGACCACCTGCTCGATCTCCGACGCGGCGACGTTCTCGCCGCCGACCTTCAGCATGTCCTTGCTGCGGTCTGCGAAGCGAATGTAGCCGTTCTCCAGCCGCCCCACGCGGTCACCGGTGAGAAAGAAGCCGTGCTCGTCGAAGCTCTCGCGCGTCGCCTTTTCGTTGTGCAGATATGCGGCGAACAGCGACAGGCCGACAATGCCCTTGATCGAGAGATTTCCGGTGCCGTCGATTTCGGTCGGCCGCCCGTCGTCGTCGGTGATGCGGATTTCATATTCCGGCGCGGCGCGGCCGATCGACATCGGGATGTTGGGCTGGTCGATCTCGCCGACGATGCCGTGGGTGATGGTCTCGGTCATGCCCCACCAGCCGATGATCTTGACGCCGAAGGCGGCGAAGGCCGGCGGCTCGTTGATCGCGGTGCCCCACAAACGGAATTTGTGATCGCGCGGGATGTCCTGTTCGAGCAGCGCCTTCATGCAGAACGGGATCGTCGAGGTCCAGGTCGAGCCGTGCTCGCGCGCAGCGCCCCAGAACCGGCTGGCGGAAAAGCGCGGCTGGATCACGCAGGTGGCGCCGACCCATAGCGTCGCCAGCATCGAATAGGCCAGCGCGTTGGTGTGGAACAGCGGCAGATAGGCCTGATGCACGTCGCTTGCGTGCAGGTCTTCGTGCGCGGCGTTGATCTTGGCGCCCCACAGCGCGTTGGCGTGGGTCCACAGCACCGCCTTGGGGCGCGATGTCGTGCCCGAGGTGTATTGGACGCTGCACGGCGCGAGCGGATCGATCGCGCGCCTGGGACGGTCGGCGCTGTCGGCGAACAGCTCCTCAAAGCTGTCGCCGCGTGAGACCGGGTTCTCGGGCGGCGCGCCCGCATCGTGCGAAGTCACCGCCATCCAGCGGATGTTGCGGCAATTCTGCGCGACGATCTCGGCATAGGCCGGCTGTGTGATCCCGGCGACCGCGCCGCAATGATCGGCAAAATAGTCGAGTTCGGCCGGCGCCGAGCGCGTGTTGGTGGTCACCGCGATGGCGCCGAGTTCGACACAGGCGAACCAGGCCAGCAGCGCCTCGATGCAATTGTCGAGGTGAATGAGCACATATTCGCCCGGCTTCACGCCGCGCTTCGTCAGTCCCGCCGCGAGCGCGCCGACCCGCTCGTGAAACTCGCCATAGCTCCAGCGCCGCGCAGGCGCGTCGAACGGCGCCCAGATCAGGAACGGATGTGAGCTGCGCACGTCAGCCCGCATCTTCAGCAGCCAGGGCACATCGAGCCCGTCGAATGGGCCGACGATTCCGGCGGCGGCTTGCGAAGTCGGCATATGTCCTCCCGTGCAGCCTGCATCTTGCCGGCGGCCGCGTTTTGATGATTGCGTCTTCCTGCTCTCTCAGCCCTCATGCGACGGTGCGTGGGGCAGGCGGCTTGGCCTTACCGGCCGCCGTCCTCGTATGACGAAATCTCGATCAGGCTGCCATCCGGATCCCTGCAATAGACCGAGCGCAGCGTGCCGCGGGCGCCCTGCTTGGGAATCGGGCCCTCTTCGATCGCAACGCCATGTGCCTTCAAATGCGCCACCACCTCGTCGGGGCTGGCGGAGGTGAGGAAGCACAGATCCTCGCTGCCGGCGGTCTGGTGGTCCGCGGTGAACCACTCCACCTTGTCGGCATCGCGCGGCCGGACGTTGATCTTCTGGTTACCGAATTGTAGCGACGTCCGCGGCGCTTTGCCGCCGCCGGGGTCGAACACCTTGACTTCCATGCCGAGAATCTTGCCGTACCACTCGGCGGTCACTGCGACGTCCGCGACGTTGATCACGAGATGATCGAGGGCTTCGACCTTGACCGCCATGCCTTATCCTTTCGTCGTGATGCGCCCCGTGTACTTTCCGCCTGCGGCAAGCTTTGTTACAACCGCGCCGACGCCATTTTCAAGCTATCTGGCTTCAAGAACAACACGTTGGGAGAACCCTTGAGATGATCACACGCCGTACCGCGCTGAGCCTGCTCGCCGCCAGTCCGCTTGCAGCCAGCCCGCTGTCGAAGGCCCTTGCCGCCGATTACCCGACCCATCCGGTGAAATGGGTGGTCGGCTATCCGCCGGGCGGAGCCACCGACATCCTGGCGCGCCTGATCGGCCAGCGGTTGTCGGAGAAGTTCGGCCAGCAATTCGTGATCGAAAACAAGCCGGGTGCCGGCAACAATATCGCCACCGAATCGGTCGTCAACGCCGAACCCGACGGCTACACGCTGCAACTGGTCAATCCGGCCAACTTCATCAACGCCTCGCTCTACACCAGCCTGAAGTTCAACTTCGTGCGCGACATCGCGCCGGTCGCCTCGTTCCAGCGCGTGCCGAACGTGATGACCGTCAACAAGGACGTGCCGGCCAAGACCGTCGCCGAGTTCATCGAATACGTGAAGGCCAACCCCGGCAAGGTCAACATGGCCTCCTCGGGCAACGGCACCTCGGTGCATCTGTCCGGCGAGATGTTCATGGCGCTGACGGGCTGCAAGATGCAGCACGTGCCCTATCGCGGCGCCGCACCCGCGATCACCGACATGCTCGGCGGCCAGGTGCAGGTGATCTTCGACAACATGCCCTCGATCATCCAGCACATCCGCTCCGGCTCGCTCCGCGCCATCGGCGTCACCACGGCGGAGCGCTCGCCGCAGCTGCCCGACGTGCCGGCGATCGGCGAGACCGTGAAGGGCTATGAGGCGAGCGCGCTGTTCGGCATGGGGGCGCCGAAGAACACGCCCAAGGAGATCATCGCCAAGCTCAACAGCGAGATCAACACGCTGATAAAGGAGCCGGACATGGCCAAGCGCCTGGTCGAGCTCGGCGGCGAGCCGCGGGCGCAGACGCCCGAGGCGTTCGGCGACGAGATCAAGGCCGAGACCGAGAAATGGAAGAAGGTGGTCGAGTTCGCCGGCCTGAAGGTCGAGTAGCGATCTTGTGATGTCCGGGAATGGAGCCCTGCCGTTCGGCAGGGCTTTTTTTCTTGGATGCCGTGCCATTGAGCTGGAATAAAGCGGCTTCGTGAAACCTGATGGGTATATGGCGCGTATGATGCGCTGTGAGGAGAGGAGTAGATCATGCGTAAGACGCAATTGGTGCTGGTGGCACTCGGCGTGACGGCCCTTGCCGGCTTCGCGACGGTTACGCCGGCAGCGGCGCGCGACTATCCTTGGTGTGCCCAGGGCGGTGAGTATGATTATCCGGGGGAATGCTCCTACAGCAGCTATGAACAATGCCAAGCCAGCGTGTCCGGCCGGCTGCTGTACTGCGATCGCAATCCCCGCTTTGCCTACAGCCAGGTTTCTCCGGCGCAACCGCGATCGCACCGGCGGCCGCGCCCCGTCGCGCCGTACTAGCGAGCTGGCTGACTTCAGCCCGGTTGGAGCGCCTCGTATAGGCTCGACGCCTCCAGCCGGCCCGCGTTGCCGCTACCGCTTCGCGTCGGCCTGCTCGATTCCGTTGCATGAGATCAGCATCGTGTAGGGCCGCGCATTGCCCGCGATGTCTGTGGTCTTGATCTCGCCTTTCGGTTCGGCAGTCTGGTAAGGCACCACGGAGTTGTCGAGGAAGTCGCGCAACGCGCCGGTCTTGATCGCGAAGTTGATGTTTTCGGGGATGTTGCCGGTCGCAGCGGCCATCCGTAATCCGTCCAGCTTTCCCGTAACGACGCCAACGATCTGCCCGGTGGTGTCGAACAGCGGGCCGCCGCTATTGCCGGGCTGCACCGGCGCACTGATTTGCAGGAAACGCGAATCGTTGCGCATGCCGCTGAGCGAGCTGACGATGCCGGTCGTGACGGTGAAGTCCGAAGTCAGCAGCCCATGGAAGGGAAAGCCGATCGCGACGACGGAATCGCCGGAGCGGATCGAGCGGTCGCGGATCCGGGCGAACTCCTTGAACATGGTCGTCGACGGCGCCTGCAGCAACGCGAGGTCGTTGTTGGCGTCGCTCGACACCACGCGCAAAACCATTCCGGCTTCGCCCGTGAGATTGCCCTTGATGTCGCCGATGCAGCCATTGATCACATGGTTATTGGTGACGACGTGTCCGCTGGCACTCACGACGAACCCGGTGCCGCTCTTGGCTCTGGCAGGTTTGCTGCCGTTGGCTGGCGGTCCCTGCTTGTCCGGCGCTGGCTGCGGCTTGGCGGCGATCTTGGTGAAGTCGCCGGCCTTGTCGAGCCCGTCGGCTTTCACCTTGGTGACGCAATTGGCCAGTGCCGCAATCACGGGCCCGGCCGAGGTCAGGTCGAAATTCAGCACGGTGCGGCCGCTCGTCGCGACCATCAGGCTTGCCTTCTGAAACGTTCGTACCACGTTGGCAGGCATGACGGAGCTGAGCATGTTCGTCTGGTTGGCCGTGGCGAACAGTCTGGCCTGCTCGTGTCCGTCAAAGATGACGTCGATCGCGGCGTTCTCGCCCTGCTTGAAGCGGTAGCTGGGACTGGCAAAGCTCAAGATCCACGAGCCCCCAGCATTCTGGCCGACGACGAGAATGACGCCGTTGGCATAAGGCGCCGTCGCGGCACAATGCGAAAAGGCTCCCGTTTCGTCATTGCTGAACGCGCCGCCGACCCAATTGCCGATTTTGACGCTGCCGAATGGGCCGGCTGCCTGTGCTGCGGTGACGACGCTCACCTGCAATAATGACGCAACGATGAATGACTTAAGCCACATACTCTCCCCCCAGCGCGTTCGCGCGCATCTTATCTGCGGGAGGACGTCTCGCGCAACCGGCAGTTGTCTGTTGAGGACGGATCCTCTCGGGCGACCTTCGGGACTTGCCTTTACTTTGCAATCCGATATACTTTGCGGTACAAAGTAACGGACGGATAGACCCGGCAGGGATAGGCGGAGCGAGGTTTTGGCGTTGCCAATGCGCGATCTCGACAAGGCACTGGCCGACATCGTGGCGATCCGCAGCCAGATTGCGGCAGGCACGGCATTTCGCGGTTACGGCCCGGCGACGATGGCCGCGACCGGCGCGGTCGCGCTTCTCACCGCGATCCTGGAATTCTGGCTGCTTGGTGATGCCACCAGCGAACCGCTCGGCTTCTTCTTCGGCTGGTTCATTGCCGCCGCGCTCTCCGGCCTGATCATCGGCATCGAGATGCGCGCGCGTTCGCGCCGCCATCATTCGGGCCTCGCTGATGCCATGATCCACCAGGCCGTCGAGCAATTCCTGCCCGCTGGCGTTGCCGGTGTGCTGCTTGCGGTGGTGATGTGGAAGTTCGCGGGCGAAATGCTGTGGCTGCTGCCGGGCCTGTGGCAGATCCTGGTGTCGCTCGGCATTTTTGCCTCCGTCCGTTCGCTGCCGCGCACCGTGGCGCTCGCCGGCGCCTGGTATTTCATATCCGGCTTTGCGGTGGTGGTGCTCGCGAGCCAGACCCATACGCTGTCGCCATGGACCATGGGCCTGCCCTTCGTGATCGGGCAATCGGTGATGGCGGGCATTCTGTATTTCGCATCGGGAGACCATGATGTCGAAGATTGACAGCGCACCCTTCTCTTATGAAGGACTGGACCGCGTGATCCACGAGAAGGCGAGGCTCGGACTTCTGACCTCGCTGATGGCGCATCCGAAAGGTCTGGCGTTCGCCGATCTCAAGCAGCTCTGCGGCCTCACCGACGGCAATCTCAGCCGGCATCTCGCCGTGCTCCAGGAAGCCGGCCTCGTCGAGGTGACCAAGGGCTATGAGGGCAATCGCCCGCACACGACCTGCCGCCTGACCAAGGCCGGCCGCCGCCGCTTCCTCGACTATCTCGCCGTGCTCGAACGCCTGGTGCGCGACGCAGCCAAGGCTGCCGGCCGCGAGGCGGCGCCGCTCGGCCGTCTCGGTATCGTCTCGACCTGATCCTCCCCCTTTTTTGACCGGAGACTTTGCAATGCAAAGTGACCTTGTGTCCCGCAACGACAAGCTTCACGTCGGCATCATCATGGATGGCAACGGCAGATGGGCGACGCGGCGCGGCCTGTCGCGCGTGCGCGGCCATGAGGCCGGCGTCGAGGCGATCCGCCGCATCGTCGAGGCCGCGCCCAAGCAGGGCATCGGCACGCTGACGCTCTACGCCTTCTCGACCGACAATTGGCGAAGGCCGAAGGCCGAGGTCGCCGCGCTGATGACGCTTCTGAGATTCTACCTCGGCAACGAGGTGCAGAGCCTGGTCAAGAACGGCGTGCGCCTCACCGTGATCGGCCGGCGAGACCGCCTGCCCGACGGTATCGCCAATGCGATCGCGCGCGCGGAAGACGCCACCGCGCACGGTGGCACGCTTCATCTGCGCATCGCCGTCGACTATTCCGCCCGCGACGCCATCCTCAACGCGGCGGCGAAGGCGGCGGCGCTGACGAGTCTCACCCGCGAGGCGTTCTCGCAGCTCGTCACCGGCGAGGCCGGTTTGCGCGACGTCGACCTCATCATCCGCACCTCGGGTGAGAAACGGCTGTCGGACTTCCTGCTCTGGGAAGGTGCCTATGCCGAGCTGCACTTCACCGAGCGGATGTGGCCCGAATTCGACGCAGGCGATCTCGCTGCGGCCCTGGCCTCCTTCCACGGCCGCGAGCGTCGCTTCGGCGGCCTCCAGGCGATCGTGCCGGAGGAGGTGCCTTCACTCTCTCGCGTGTGACGCCCGGCACCGAGCAACGAACTGTTCGTTTTCGGCCGCAAGATTGGCAGCACCGTCCAAGCGGTAAGCGCGCGGTCTCGGCTAGGTGTGCATTCGATGCAACCTGCCGAGAGCCGCGCGCATGTCACAGCCATTGCTGGATGCCATTGTCGAGTCAGCGCTTCGTATCAGGCCGGCCAGTGCGTCCGATGTCGAGATCCGTTCGATCTATTTCACGGGCCTCTCCACGACATCGCGCAACAAGCGCTTCATGGGCGCGCGGGCGGACTTTGCAATGATCGCGGCCGAATGCGTCGCCAAGCCAGCGATCCCGATCATTTCACCCTGCTGGCCGAGATCAGGCAGGAAGGGCAGGGCACGATCATCGGCGAAACCAGATACGCCTACGATGCGGCTGCACGGCATGGTGATTTCGCCATCTCTGTTGCCGATGGCTTTCAGCGCCAGGGCGTCGGCCTCCAGATGATGACGGCGATGGAGAGGCACGCGAGCGATCTCGGTCACGAGATGATTGCAGCCGAGACCGCGCGCGTGAACGCCGAGATGCGCGGTCTTGCGAAGAAAGCGGGGTTCGAGGACACCGGTCTCGGAGACTGGCAGTCGGTCCATCTCGCGAAGCGTCTGTCGCGATAGCCGGGCTTGCCGCGAACCGAGCAAGCGCGACCGAAGTCGGCGGACGTGGCGGAGCTGGACCCGAGCGTCGAATTCTGGTGTCGTGGCACACCCTCAATCGCGTGTCTCCCAATGACCTCCTTCAAGACCATTCGTGCTCGCGCCGAAAAACGCAAGGGCGGGCCCAAGGCGCTCGAAAAGCTGATGCCGGAAAAGCCCGACCTGAAGGGCCTCGCCAAACGCGGCGACGACCGCATCCTCGCAGAGATGACGAAGCGTGTGTTTTGCGCGGGCTTTGCCTGGAGCGTGATCGAGACGAAATGGGACGGGTTTGAAGACGCCTTCCTGCGTTTCCTGCCGGCCAAGCTCACCTTCCAGCCGGAGGATTATTGGGAGGGCCTGCTGCGCGACGCGCGCATCGTGCGCAACGGTGCCAAGATCATGTCGGTGCGCGACAACGCGGCTTTCGTCCAGGCGATCGCAAGAGAGCACGGCAGCTTCGGCAGGTTTCTGGCGAAGTGGCCGCCGTCCGACCAGATCGGCCTGCTCGATCTCCTGAGCAAGCGTGGCAGCCGGTTGGGTGGCAACACCGGCCAGATGCTGCTGCGGTTCGTCGGCTGGGACGGCTTTGTGACGTCCAGGGACGTCGTGGCCTGCCTGCGCGATGCCGGTCTCGACATTGCCGAAGAGGTCAAGTCGAAGGGCGATCTCGCCAAGGTGCAGGCGCAGTTCAAGGCTTGGGCCGAGGAGACCGGGTTGTCCTACACATATCTGTCACGCATCTGCGCGCTCTCTGTTGGCGAGAACCGAAGCGAGTAACGAATTCGGCTCTTGGAATCAGCTCTTGGAATTTGGCTCTTTGGGATGTTGAATCATGTGCATCCTGTGGCGATCTGGTGCCGCAAGCGCGGCAGACGCGACGCGCGATCACGAAATGCATTTCTCCGGAACATTTGTGCGCAGCACCTGTTCGGGAGATTGGGCCAGGCGAACATAGGCGCAGGGAACGCCCGCTCTGGCTCAGCTCAATGAAACCGACGTGACAAAAAACGGAGCAGCTCATGAAGCTCACATCCGAACAGGTGAAGCAGACCGTCAACCAGCTCGGCGCTCAAGTGCTGCCCGACGAGCATCCCGCCATGCCGCAGCTCAACAGCATGTTCGGCGAGCACACTTTCTTCGTCGATGAGACGGGGCTGAAGGTCGTCGAGCCCACGGCGCCGCCGGGCACCGAGCGCCAGAGCGGCGAAGTGGTCAGCCTCGCGGATTGGGGCGATTCCGAGCTGACTCGCCTGATGGCGCACGAGCCCGAACCGACGGGCGTGATCGTCGTGTTCGAGCACGTGAGGCATTGATCGGGCCCCAGCGGAGCGACCTTGGGTGGCAAGTCTGAAAACCCGCCACCGTAGATTCGCGTTGCGAGCGCGCTCTACGTGGCTGTCTGCGTCCGTCGAAAGCCCGTCGGTTTGGTTCAGATGCCGAGAGTCAGCTGCGGCGGCTCCGCATCGTCCCCGGCTTGAGCGAAGACAGCGAGACCCCCAGCAGCCTGACGCTCTTGGGCAGCGGAATCTCGACTTCGAGCAGGCCGCAAGCCAGCCGCTCAAGATCGTCCCGGCCTGCAACCGGCGAAAGAGCGGACCTGCTGCGCGTGATGATCTCGAAGTCGGCAAACTTGATCTTCAAGGTGACGGTGCGGCCACGGCTGCCCGTCGCATCGCAATGGCGCCACACCTTGTCGACGAGCGGCTTGAGCTCGGCGACCAGCGCGTCGAATTCGGTGAGATCGCTTGAGAACGTGGTCTCCGCGCCGATGGACTTGCGGACCCGGTTGGCCCGGACCGGCCGTTCGTCGATACCGCGCGAAATCCAGTAGTAATAGGCGCCCGACTTGCCGAAATTCGCATTCATGAACTCCAGCGTCTGACGACGAATATCGAGACCGGTGAACATGCCGAGCGAGTTCATCTTCGCACCCGTGGCCGGGCCTATCCCATGGAATTTTCCGACCGGCAGGGTCTCGACGAAGGCGGGTCCCATCTCCGGTGAAATCACGAACTGACCGTTGGGCTTGCGATGATCGGAGGCGAGCTTGGCCAGGAACTTGTTGTAGGAGATGCCGGCCGAAGCGTTGAGGCCCGTCTCGGCCTTGATCCTCTCGCGGATCCTGAGCGCAACATCACGCGCCAGCGGGATGCCTTGCAGGTTTTCCGTCACGTCGAGGTAGGCCTCGTCGAGCGACAACGGCTCGATGATCGGGGTATGCTCCGCGAAGATGTCGCGGATCTGCCTAGAGATCGCCTTGTAGACCTCGAAGCGCGGCTTGACGAAGATCAGATCGGGACATTGTCGCTTCGCCGTCACGGATGGCATGGCAGAGCGAACGCCGAACTCGCGGGCCTCATAACTGGCGGCCGCGACGACGCCACGTTCCGCGGAGCCTCCGACGGCGACCGGCTTTCCGCGCAGCTCCGGATGGTCGCGTTGTTCCACGGACGCGTAGAAGGCATCCATGTCGATATGGATGATCTTGCGGACGGGCGAAGCTTCGCCGGTCGCCGTGTCGGATTCGCTCATGGCAAGATGATACAATCGAGCGATGAGAAGCGCGAGGTGGGTGTGGTTCAGCGCTCGAGACAGGCTGGCCGCCGCTCCGGGATGTCCCACTTCATCAAAAAACAATCTCAGGCTTGTGAGTGGCCAGCATGGCCACGCGCTCTAATATGAGCCTGCGGAGGACAGCCCATGCAATACAGCTCCGAACTCATTCGAACGATGCGTCAGGCGCTGGAGGCCGTGATGGCCAGCGTGCCGCCCGATCAGTCGGTCTTCGGCCTGAAGGCGGCCGTAGCCGAATGCATCCTGATAGCAGCCGCACATGGTCAGACGTCGTACGCCGGACTGGTGACGTCGGCTTCCGACCAGGTCCAGACGATCATCTCGATGCTGAATTGAGCGTGGGGCTTGCGCTGAGCAGGCGATGGCTCCGGCGCGAGCGGTATCAAGGAAATTCGGGTGAGGGTGCTCCCAGCGCGGACTGGAAGAGACTGGCGCACCCGACACGATTCGAACGTGTGACCTTTGCCTTCGGAGGGCAACGCTCTATCCAGCTGAGCTACGGGTGCTAGTCGAGGTTCATTTAGCCGATTGGCGGAGGGTGGGCAACCGCTTCCGCCGGCTTCGTCCAGGCTGATTTGGGCTAGGCTGATTTACGAGTCGCGCGGTCAGGAACCGGCACGCCGTCCCGCCCGAGCTTGGCGAACTCGGCGAGCAGCCGTTCGGAGCACATGACGCGGTTGCGGCCGAGCCGTTTGGCCGCATAGAGCGCCTGGTCGGCCGCGCCCAGCAGCCGTTGGGGGCTGTCGTCGGTTTCGTCCGGAATGTGGCTGGCGACGCCGACGCTGAGGGTGACGTGGTCACCGGCCCCGATGGCGCCATGGGTGATCCGCAAGGTCATCACGGCGCAGCGGATCTCGTCGGCGATGGCGCAGGCGGCATCGCAATCCATGTCCGGCAGGATCAGCGCGAATTCCTCGCCGCCATAGCGGCTGGCGAGATCGAGCGGGCGCACGGCATGCCGGCTGACGACGGACGCGACCGCGCGCAGGCATTCATCGCCGCTCTGGTGGCCGTGGCGGTCGTTGAACAGCTTGAAATGATCGACGTCGACGAACAGCAGCGCCATCGGCTTCTGCGTCCGCTGGGCGCGGGCCCATTCGCTCATCAGCATCTGGTCGAACGCGCGGCGGTTCGACAGGCCGGTCAACCCGTCCTTGGTGGCAAGCTCCTTCAGGGCCATCTCGGCGCGCTTCTGGTCGGTAAGGTCGCGCAGCGTCTCCACCACCGCGATCAGATGGCCGGCCTCGTCGTGGATCGGCCCGGCGTCGATGGCGAGATAGAGCTGGCTGCCGAGCTTCGGCATCACGCACCAGTTTTCGGCGCTGAAGCCAAGCCCGTTGTGGCCGCGCGCGCCATACTCCGAATAGAACTCCGGCAGCTGTTCAGGGCGGTCGAGTGCGACGAGGTCAGCGAGGCAAGGGCGCCTGGTCTCGTAGAAGGCCTGCCAGTGCTTATTGGTGCCGATCACCTCGGAGGCGGCGACACCGGTCAGCCGCTCGCAGGCCCTGTTCCAGATCACGACGCGGCGCTTGGGGTCGATCACGAAGGTCGGCACCACCAGATGCTGCATCAGCCGCACGGCATAGGAATCCGCAACGTCGACCGTCTTGGCTGGCGTTTTCCCCGGCTTCGCCACCTCAGGCCACCGCCGCCACCGGCAAGGCATGGCTCGAACCGAACAGCTTTCGCACTTCGCTGGCCGGCTTCGGTCTGCTGAAGAGATAACCCTGCATCTCCGTGCAGCCGAGCGCACGCAGCATCTCGCGCTGCGCCTCGGTCTCGACGCCCTCCGCGACCGTGGTCATGTCGCTGGCGGCGGCGATGTTCACCACCGCCTGCACGATCACGGGCGCGCCGCTCGTCTCGGCGATATCAGCGACGAAACAGCGGTCGATCTTGATCTTGTCGAACGGGAAGCGCTTCAGATAGCTGAGCGAGGAATAGCCGGTGCCGAAATCGTCGAGCGCGATGCGCACGCCGATGGCGCGGAGCTGGTGCAGGATCGAGAGCGCCGCCTCGTCGTCGCGGATCAGCACGGCCTCGGTGATCTCGAGCTCGAGCCGGGAGGGGGCAAGTCCGGAAGCGGCGAGCGCGCCGGCGATCCGCAGTGCCAGCGTGTCGCATTTGAGCTGCACCGGCGAGACGTTGACCGCGACACGCACATGCGCCGGCCAGGTCGCGGCCTCGTTGCAGGCCATGCGCAGCACCCAGTCGCCGAGCTCGTTGATCAGGCCGGTGTCCTCGGCAATCGGAATGAACTCCGCCGGCGACACCATGCCGCGCTCGGGATGCCGCCAGCGCAGCAGCGCCTCGCAGCCTGTGACCTCATTGGTGCGCAAGTCGACCAGCGGCTGATAGTGGATCTCGAAACCGCCGTTCACCAGGGCCTGCCGCAGATCCTGCTCCAGGCTCAGGCGCGCCTTGGCGCTCGCATCCATCTCCGGCTCGAAGAAGCGGTGAGTGCGGCGTCCTCCGGCCTTGGCGCCGTACATCGCGAGATCGGCATTCTTGATGAGCTGGTCGAGATCGGTGCCGTCCTGCGGCGCCATCGCGATGCCGATGCTGGCGTCGGTGGAGAGCTGATGGCCGAAGCAGTGATAGGGCCGGCGGATCGCCTCGAAGATCCGCGTCACGAATGACACCACGTCGGCGGACGACTTGATGCCGGTCTGGATCATCGCGAATTCGTCGCCGCCGAGCCGCGCGATCAGGTCGTCCTGTCCGAGGCAGCCGCGGATGCGGGCGGCGATTCCTTCAACAGCTCGTCGCCGATGTGATGGCCGAGCGAATCGTTGATGCCCTTGAACTCGTCGACGTCGATATAGAGCAGCGCGAACTGACTGCCGCCGCCGACCTTCTCAAGTTCGCGCTCGATCTGCTCGCGGAATAGCGTCCGGTTGGGCAGGTCGGTGAGCGCATCGTAATGCGCCATATGCGCGATCTTTTCGTCGGCGCGCCGTCGTTCGGTGACGTCCTCGACCACGTTGATGAGGTAACGCGGCTCGCCGGAATTGTCGCGGATCCCGATCCGGGTCGAGGTGATGTAGCGCATTCCCTTGGCCTGGCTCTGCCAGGCATGTTCGTCTTTGAACAATCCCTCGGTCATCTGCAGCGCCTTGCTGTCGTCGTCGGTGACGACTCTGGCGGAGGCATCCGGGTAAATGTCGAAGGGAGTCTTGCCAACGATGTTTTCACTCGATTGGCCGAATTGCTCTTCGGCGGTCCGGTTGACGAGCAGATATTGCCGCGTTTGAGCATCCTTCACCGTGATCTGCGATGGGATGTGGTCGATGATCTCGCGTAGGAACATGTAGTTGCGGTCGCGTTCCTGCTCCAGATTGCGGCGTTCGGTGATGTCTTCGATCGTGGCCACCCACCCGCCCTGCGCGAGTGGGGGTGTTGATGACCTGGAAAGCGCGGCCGCTCGGCAAGTGATGGCTTCTGGTGGAGACCGTGCCCTCCGCGACGATCCTCATGACGTCGGCGCAAAATGCCTCGACATCGCCTTCGAACGCGCTGCGCTCCTTGCGATGATACATCGCCTCGCGGATGTGACAGCCGGGCTTGATGACGTCGTGGGAGAGGCCGAACATGTCGGCGTAGCGGCGGTTGCAGGTGACGATGTATCCGGCTGCATCGTACAGGATCAACCCTTGCGACATGTTGTTCAAGGCGGTGTCGAGCCGCCCTCGCTCCGCTTCCAGCCGCTGCTGCGCCTCCCGATTCTGCCGGCTGATCTGGCGAACGATCAGGAACAGGATCAGCGCAATCACAGTCGCCGAAAGCGCGGCGGTGGTGACCATGAAACCGGTCTGCTGCCGCCAGTCGGCCAGCGCCGCGCTCGTGGTGTTGGTCGCGACGATGACCAGCGGGAAATGCGAAAGCGAGGCGCCGGAGCCGAGGCGCTCGTCGCCGTCGATCGGGCCCCTGACGCGCAGGGTGTGCCGGCCACCTTCGGCCAGCATCTTGCGCATCAGCGGCGCGTCCTTGAAGTCCCTGCCGATAAGCTCTTCGACATGCGGGTAGCGCGACAGCATCTTGCCATTGCGGTCGAACAGCGAGATCGCCGTGCCCTCCGCAAGCGCAACGGATGCGAAATAGTTCTGGTAGCTGTCCGGATCGATCCGGCGGACCATCGTGCCGAGGAAGCTGCCGTCCACGCCGTTCAGCCGACGCGCGACAATCGTGGTCCATTTGCCGATGATGAAACTGCGGACCGACTCCAGAATCACCGGTTCGGCCACCGGATCGGATTTGAAGGTCTGGAAGTAGGCGCGCGAGGAGATGTTGATTTTGGGTAGCGGCTGGGCTCGCGACCAGTTGATCAGTTCGCCGTCGGCATCGTAGATCGCGATGTCGCCGAGATAAGACACCGAGCTGATCTTGCTCAGCAGCATCTGGTTCGTCGCAGGTCCGGACATGCGCTCGCGGAACATCGCGGCGGAACTGATCTCCGGCAGGTTCATCTGCCCGATCACATCGGCGGCGACGACGTCCGCATCTTCGAATTGCTGATCGAAGTGCCGCGCGATCAGCTGCACCGTATTTTCCAGCTCGCGCTCGCGGTTGGCCAGGGTACGTTCGCGAAATTCGCCGACGGCTATGGCGGTCACGGCGAAGATCCCGGCGACCAGCAACACGCCGCACAAAGTGAGCCACAGCACCGGTCCGCGCCGAATGGCTGCCTCCCAGCCGTGCTTCGCGGCTAGGATCATTCGTGACGCAATCTCTGCAAAGACCTGGCGCATTCCCTCCCCCTGGAAGGACAGGAATACACCGCACAAATGGCGTAAAGCTTAGGAAAGCCAGTTACCTGGGCGTTAATCTCGTTGCGCGAATACGGTTGCGCCGAGCGAGCCGCCGCGCTGCATCATGAATCGCGCGTTAATGCGCGCTGCCCGCACTCTTGTGGTCGCCGGCACTGCGCAGCCGTCCCACCACGCCGGTCGGAAAGAAGTAGACGCTGGCGATGAAGAGCAGTCCGAGCCACAGCAGCCAGCGGTCGGGATGCAACAGCCCCGGCAGCAGTGGCAGGCCGGCTTCCGACGCCGCCTTGGAGGCGACGCCCATCAGCGCCTGCAGATAGTTCTGGGCGAGGATGAAGATGGTGGCGCCGATGATCGCGCCGTAGATCGTGCCCATGCCGCCGATCACGACCATCAGCAGGATGTCCAGCATGATCGAGAAGCTGAGCGAGGTATCGGGGCCGGCATAGCGCAGCCACAGTGCATTGAGAATGCCGGCGCCGGCGGCGACCAGTGCGGCGATGCAGTTGGCGTAGCTCAGGTGGAAAACGGTGCGGAAGCCGAGCGCCTCGGCGCGGAAGCGGTTTTCGCGGATCGCCTGCAGCACGCGCCCGAACGGCGAGTTCACCACCCGCAGCAAAGCGAGGATCATCAGGGCGGAGACGGCGAACACCAGATAGTAGGTCAGGAGGCGGCCGTTGACCTCGAATCCCAGCACGTTCTTCGAGATCAGCACCGTGCCGGGCCTGAGCAGCTCGGGCAGCTGAAAGCTGCGCCCGTCCTCGCCGCCGGTCAGCCAGGACAGCTGCGAGGCCAGCACTTGGAAGGCGGATGCGACCGCCAGCGTGATCATGGCAAAGAAGATCGCGGCGACCCGCAGCGAGAACAGTCCGATTGCAAGCGCAAGCAGCGCGGCAAGCGGCAGGCCGACCACGATGCCGGTTGCGACCGCGCCCCAATTCGGGCCCATCCCGTACAGCGCGATCGCGATCGCGTAGCTGCCGATCCCGTAGAACATGGTGTGTGCGAATGACACCGAGCCGGTATAGCCGAGCAGGAGGTCGTAGGAGGCGACCAGCGCGGCGAAGACGCAGATCTTGGCCGCGACGTTCAGCGCCTTCGCCCCGGGAAACAGGAACGGCGTCGCCACCAGCGCCAGGATGATGAGGACGAGAACGAGCGTGAGCACGCGGCTGCGCGGCGGATCGCCTGACAGGATCATCATCGGCTGGTCACCGCATAGAGGCCGCGCGGCCGCCACATCAGAATGGCGACCATCAGCAGGATGTTGGAGACGAGGGCGAGCTTCGGCACCAGGAAGCCGCCGTAATTGGCAATCATTGCCACCAGGATCGCTCCGATGAAGCAGCCGCCGATCGAGCCGAGGCCCCCGATGATGACGACGATGAAGATCAGGACGGTGAGGTCGTCGCTCATGGAGGCGTGGACCTGCTCGCGATACAGCGCCCACATCACGCCGCCGAGGCCGGCGAGCGCCGATCCCGTCATGAACACGCCGAGGAACAGACGGCGGATGCGATAGCCGAGCGCCTCGACCATCTCGCGATTCTCGACGCCGGCGCGGATCAGAAGCCCGAGCTTGGTTCGGTTGAGCACCAGCTGGATCGCGATGAAGACGGCGAGGCCGATCAGCGTCGCCAGCACGCGGTATTTCGCGATCGCGACGTCGCCGAGGATGAAGGAGCCGCGCAGCGAGGTCGGCAGCGGCGTCGGGATGATCTGCGGCCCCCACACCGCATAGAGCGTCTGCTCGGCGACGATCAGGCCGCCCGTCGTCATCAGGATCTGCTTCAGATGCTGGCCGTAGACGGGCAGGATCAGCACCCGCTCGACGATCAGGCCGAGCGCGCCGGACACCGCCATCGACAGCAGTGCCGCCGGCGCCAGCACCGCGAGGTTGATCCACAGCGAATCCGCCTGGAGCGAGGCCGCGAACGGCGCCAGAACGAGGGTCGCGACATAGGCCCCGACCGCGATGAAGGCGCCATGGCCGAAATTGAGCACGTCCATCAGGCCGAACACGAGCGTCAGGCCGGAGGCCATGATGAAGATCATCATGCCCATCGCGAGGCTCGCGGCCGTCAGCGTCAGCCAGGTGCTGGGCGAGCCGATCAGCGGGATCATCACCAGGGCGACCGCGATCGGCAGCAGGATCGGCGCGATGTCGCGCTTCGGCTTCGGCAGCGGATCGGTTGCGGCGAGCTCGGTCATTGATGCGTCTCCAGGCTCAGGCCGAGCAGCCGCTCCTGCAGTGGCACGTCGGCGGCCAAGGCGGCCATCTCGCCGCGATGAACGATGGTGCCGTTGTCCATCACCAGCACGTCGTCGCCGAGCTCGCGGGCGGCAAAGAAATTCTGCTCGACCATCAGGATCGTGGCGCCCTTGCGCTTGATCTCCTTCAGGCACTCGATCAGCGCCATCACGATTGCTGGGGCCAGCCCCTTGGTCGGCTCGTCGATCAGCAGGAGCTTGCGCGGTTCGATGATGGCGCGGGCAATCGACAACATCTGCTTCTGTCCGCCCGAGAGACTTCCCGCGCGCGACAGCCAGAACCGGCGCAGCGCGGGGAAGAAGCCAAAAATCCAGTCCAGCTGGGCGTCGTCGAGTGGTCCGTCGCGCGCCGCCAGCACCAGATTTTCCTTCACCGTGAGGTCCGAAAACACCGCCATGCTCTCCGGCACGTAGCCGACGCCGAGCCGCGCGACGTCGGGCGTCGCACGGCTCTCGATGCGCTCGCCGGCGAGGCTGATCTCGCCGGAGGAGGCCTGCCAGAGGCCCATGATGGTGCGCAACGTCGTGGTCTTGCCGGCGCCGTTGCGGCCGAGCAGCATCGTGGTCTGCCCCTGTGCGACAGCGAGATCGATGCCCTGGAGGATGTGATAGCGGCCGATATGAGTGTGAACACCGGAGAGCCTCAACAGATCGGTCATGCTGCGCTCCCTGCAACTTTATTGGGCGCGACGCCGAGATAGGCTTCCTGCACGATCGGTGACGCAATCACCTCGGCAGGCCTGCCGTCCGCAACAAGCTGCCCGTTATGCAACACGATGATGCGGTCGGCGAGCGATCGCACCACGTCCATCTTGTGCTCGACCAGGAGAATGATCCTGCTTTTGTCCTGCTTGAGCTGCGCGATCAGGTTCAGCACGACCGGCACCTCGTCGATGCTCATGCCCGCGGTCGGCTCGTCGAACATGAACACCTTTGGCTCGAGCGCCATCATCAGCGCGACCTCGAGCTTACGCTGATCGCCATGCGACAGTGCGGTCGCGGCGACGCCACGGCGGCCGCCGAGCGCGACCTGATCCAGGATAGCATCGGCGCGGCCGATCAGATCACGGCGGACCATCCAGGGCCGCAACATGTCGTAGTGAGTGCCGTTGGCGGCCTGCACCGCGAGGCGGACGTTTTCCTCCACCGACAGATTCGGAAAGAGGTTGGTGAGCTGGAAGGCGCGCCCCAGGCCTGCGCGCGTCCGCATCGGCGCGGAATGCTGGGTGATGTCGGTGCCGTCGAACAGAATGCTGCCGCTCGATGCGCGGAGCTGGCCGGAGATCAGGTTGAAATAAGTGGTCTTGCCGGCGCCGTTCGGGCCGACGATCGCGGTGAGTTCGCCCGGGCGGAAGCTGCAAGTGACGCTGTTGACCGCGACATGGCCGCCGAAGCGGATGGTGAGGTCGCGGGTTTCGAGGGTCAGCGTCATGGCGGATCTGGCAAATGATGAGAGGAGAATTTGTCCGCGATCAGGCTGCGCTCCCTCTCCCGCTTGCGGGAGAGGGTGGGAGAGGGTGTCTCCTCAGGCGAGAACCCCAAGAGGACAGAGCCTTCTCCCGGCCTCTCCCGCAAGCGGGAGAGGTGAAGGAAGAAAGATCAGCGCTTGTTCTTGATCGGAACGTCCATGTCTTCGATCTTCAGTTCGCGCACCGGCTCGAGCACGGCCCAGGCGACATTCGGATCGACCTTGACCTTGAAGTGATACATGCTCTGCAGCGCCTGATGGTCTTCCTTGCGGAACATCATCTTGCCCTTCGGCGTGTCGAACTCCAGGCCTTCCATGGCCGTGATCAGCTTCTCGGTATCGGTCGACTTCGCCTTGGTGACGGCGGCGACGACGGACGTCGCGGCGGCGAATCCGCCTGCGGTGAAGAAGTCCGGCGGCGCGTTGAAGCGCTTCTGGTGCTCGGCGACGAGCCAGTCATTCACCGGGTTCTTCGGGATCGCGTAGAAATAATAGGTCGCGCCTTCCATGCCGGGCAGGCCCTTGTAGGCGGCGAGCGCCGGCAGGATGTTGCCGCCGGTGGACAGCTCGATGCCGTAGCGCTTCGGATCCATGTCCTGGAGTTTCGCCAGCGGATTGCCGGCGCCGGCCCAGATCACCCAGATCACCTTGCGGCCCGGCTTGTCCTTCAGCGCGTCGAACAGGCGCTGGCCGACCGCGGTGAAGTCGGTGGTCGAGGTCGGGGCATATTCTTCGGCGGCGAGCGTCGCCCCCGTCTTGCCGAGCGCCTCCTTGAAGGCGGCGACGCCGTCGCGGCCGAAGGCGTAGTCCTGCGCCAGCGTCGCGACGGTGACGCCCTGCTTGCCGATCGCGACTGCGTTCGAGATCGCGTCCTGCGACGAGTTGCGCGCGGTGCGGAAGATATAGCGATTCCACTTCTCGCCGGTAATCTGATCCGCGACCGCGGGCTCGACGATCAGGATTTTCTTGTTTTCCTCGGCGACGGGCAGGATCGCGAGTGCCGCGGCCGACGAGGTCGTGCCGATCGCGATGTCAACCTTGTCGTCCTGATAGGCTTCCGCGAGCGCGGCCTTGGAGAGATCCGGCTTGCCCTGGTCGTCCTTGGTGATGACGACGATCTTGCGCCCGTCGAGCGTCATGGTGCCCTTGGTGGCGTATTCGAACCCCATCTGCAGGCCGGTCTCGGTCTGCTTGGCATAGGCCTCGAGCGGGCCGGTCTTGCCATAGATCAGCGCGATCTTGAGATCGTCGGCCTGTGCGGAGGTGCCCGCGGCGAGGGCGAGGATGGTTGTTGTTAAGATGAGCGATCGGCGCACGATGGTCCCTCCTGATGAATTCTTTGGCCATAGCGATTTGCACAACCGTGCGGACATTGCAATTCCACCTTCCGGCGGACCACGCGACGGGCATGTGTGACATTGTCCGGCCCGGCCGCGCCGGATCGCTTCTGCCGAGGAAATCGGCAGATGCAATTGTTGACCTCACCCGTGGAACGGGTCGCTCAGGCTTTGCAAAGTAACGATCAGGCCGGGGGTTACCGCCGGTATCCGTTCGCGCGGGAATAGCCCTGCCGGTTCTGCTGCGTCGAGCGGTTTGTGACGCTGGCGCGTGCTTCGCTGGAGACGGGCGTTGCGAGCTTCAGCTCCTCCAGGAAGATCGGCCGGGAGAAATAATAGCCCTGCGCGTAACGGATCTTGGTCGCAGCCTGGAGGTAGGCGAGCTCCTCGTAGGATTCGATGCCTTCGGCAATCACGGTCATGCCGAGCGCTTCGCTCAGGGATTCGATCGCGCGCAGGATGCCCTGGTTGCGCGGACGCTTATGGATATCGGTGATGAAGGAGCGGTCGATCTTGATCTCGTCCGCGGTGATGTCGGCCAGCGCCGAGAGCGAGGAATAGCCGGTGCCGAAATCGTCGATCGAGATGGCGACGCCGAGCTTGCGGAACATCGGCAGGATCTCGGCCTGGAAATGATTCTTGGCGACGAAGGCGTCTTCCGTCACCTCGATCATGAAGCGCTGCGGAAAGCCGGTGTAGTCGAGCGCTTGGGCAAAGCTGCGCATGAACTCCGGGTTGCCGGCCTGCTTGGCCGCGACGTTGATGCTGATGGTCGCTTCCGCACCGAACGTCTCGTTGATGAGGTCGATCGACTTGACGATCTCGGCGAGCACGAGATGGGTCAGCTCGTCGATCAGCCCGAGCTCGGTGGCAAGATTGATGAACGAGCCGGGCGCCTGGATCACGCCCTCGTCGTCGCGCAGCCGCACCAGGGCCTCGATGCCCTTCACGTCCTGCGTGCGGATGTCGACCTTGGACTGGAAGGCGCAGCAGAAGCGCTTCTCCAGGATGGCCTGCCGCAGCGACTGCTCGATCTTCATCCGCGCCAGCGCCTCGCGTTCCATGCTGGAATCGAAGAAGGCCGCCGATCCCTTGCCGTCATTCTTGATGCGGTACATCGCGATGTCGGCGTTCTGGCGCAGTGTCTCGAAGCTGCTTCCGTGATCGGGGTAGAGGCTGATGCCGACGGAGGTTGAGGCGAACACTTCCGAATTGTCGATGAAGAACGGCGCCGTCAGCCGCTCCAGCGTCGACTGCATGAATTCGGCGACTTCCTCCTGGTTCTGGATCGGCGATAGCAGCAGCAGGAATTCGTCCCCGGAGATGCGCGACAGCATGTCCGAGTCGCGCAAGCCGCGTCCAAGCCGCTTCGACAGCTCGACCAGCAGGGCGTCGCCCACGGCGTGGCCGTAATAGTCGTTGATGTGCTTGAAATTGTCGACGTCGAGAAAGGCGAGCGCAAAGCGATCGCCGGTGCGACCCTGCGCGAGCAGGCTGGTGGCGCGATGCTCGATCACGCGTCGCGAGGGCAGGCCGGTCAGATCGTCGAAATAGGCCGAGCGGAACAGCTGGTCCTCGAAATTCTTCTGCTCGGTGATGTCGGAGGAGGCCGAGATCAGCAGCTCGCGTCCGTCGAGGCGGACCGGACGATGGGTGGTCAGCAGCACCTGGCGTGCGGCTCCGTCGTGGAGCGCTTCCTCGGCGACGACCGCCTGGCCGGAGCTCAGGGCCTGCCGGCAGGCTTCGAGGCGCGACGCGAGATCGCGCGAGGGGCGGCTGCCGTCCATGCCGAGCTGGGCAGCCGCGACATCGTTGACCAGGAGAAGTTCGCCTTGCGCGTCCTGCACGGTCAGGCCGGCAGGCAGCATTCTAACGATTTCCTTGAGAAATCCGAGTTCGGCTTCGCTCGCGCCGGAATATTTGTTGTCGTTCATAGAAGTCATGAATCTTGTTGTTTCAGCGCGCCTTTGCAATGGCCGCGATCTTGCGCGGTTCCCTCTTAAGTTTGGTTAAGGGGCCCGGAGAATTACGGTGGTGTTTTGCGGCGATGCGACGCGCGCAGCCTATCGTCATTAACAGGGCGTCAACGCGTCCGGTGAAACCGCGAACGACGCGCGCGAACGGGTTTCGTTGGCGCCGCGTCTAACCGTCCTTGGGGATACGGCATTGCATGGTGCAATGAAGTCCGGTCCTGAGATAGGAGACCTCCGTCTTGCCGTCGAAGGCCGACAGCGCCGACTTCAACAGCTTGGTGCCGAAACCCGGCTCGGAGATCTTGTCGACGCTCGGACCCTCGGTTTCATCCCAGGTCACGGTCAGGCGATCGTCGCTGACGGTCCATGACACCTGCAACAGCCCGCGCGGCGCGGAGAACGCGCCATATTTGCCTGCGTTGGTGGCGAGTTCGTGAAACATCAGGGACAGCGTGACCGCAAGTTTCGGCGGCAGGAACAGCCGGTCGCCGTTGAGCGTGAAGCGGACATGGCCGTAAGGGCCGAGCTCGGAGATCAGGAGGTCGCGAATGTCGCAGCCGGCCTTGTCGATCCGTGAGATCAAATCGTCGGTCGCGGCAAGCGACCGCAGCCGCGGATCGATCCGGGCCCAGATCTGCGGCTGATCGTGCAGCACCTGATGCAGCACGGCATGCACCGTCGACAGCTTGTTCTTCAGCCGGTGCTGGAGCTCGTCGACCAGCAGCTTGCGGTAGTCTTCTTCCTCGATCAGGCGTCTGGAAATCCGCCGCTGCTCGACGAGGAGCGAGCGATAGTGCTCGACGCCCCAGATGGTGAGCGCGCAGACCGCCCAATATAGCGCCAGCAGGGCGAATCGCGCGTTATCGGCAAAGGCATCGCCGAAATTCACGACGACGCCGAGCACGCCGCCCACCAGCGCCGTGATGATGCCGATGCGGAAGCCGCCGAACGCGGCTGCAAAGAACACGGCCGGGAAATACGGCGTGAAATAGACGTCGGGCCGCACATGGGCGAGGGCCCAGCGCGCCAGCGTCGCAACCAGCAGGCAGGCGACCGCAAACGCAAGGCTCAGGCCGAGCGACGGCGGTGCCACGCCCTGCCAGCCCTTGCGGAATTCGTCGATCAGCTTCCCCATGCGCAGTCCGGTCGCGATATGCGTTCGACAATCGAGCGATCGCCAGGAATGTTACGCATGTCGCCGGCCCCAAGCAAAGCTTGCCTTGTCGGAAGCTGGCAGGAATAGTGCCTGCCGCGGCGCCGACCGTCGCGGCGCCGTCGTCGATCGGTGTCCGCCATTTGGCGTCAAGAGGTTCGAAAACAGGGACATTCCATGGGCAGGCTGGATGGCAAGGTCGCGGTGATCACGGGCGCGACGAGCGGGATCGGGTTGCGGACCGCAGAAGTCTTCGTTGCCGAAGGTGCCAAAATTGTGATCGCGGGCCGGCGCATACCGGAAGGCGAGGCCCTGGCGAAGCAGCTCGGGGCGAATTGCGTCTTCCGCCAGACGGATGTGACGGCCGAAGCGCAGATGCAGGCGCTGATCGCGCTCGCGGTGGACAAATTCGGCCGCATCGACTGCCTGTTCAACAATGCCGGCGGTCCGGCGCAGACCGGCGGCATCGAAGGCCTCGAGGTCGAGCGCTTTGACGCGGCGATGGCGACCCTGCTGCGCAGCGTCATGCTCGGCATGAAGCACGCCGCGCCGCACATGAAGAAGCAGGGATTTGGCAGCATCATCAACAATGGCAGCATCGCCGGCCGTCTTGCCGGCTTCTCGTCATCGATGGTCTATGGTGCAGCCAAAGCGGCGGTGATCCATCTCACCAAATGCGTGGCGATGGAGCTCGGCGAATCCAACGTCCGCGTCAACTCGATCTCGCCCGGCGCCATCGCGACCGGCATTTTCGGCAAGGCGCTCGGGCTTTCGACCGACGCGGCGGAGAAGACGCCGGCCGTGATGCGCGAGGTCTACAAGACCGCGCAGCCGATCCCGCGCGCCGGCCTTCCCGATGACATCGCCCATGCTGCGGTGTTCCTGGCCAGCGACGAATCCAGCTTCATCAACGGCCATGACCTCGTCATCGACGGCGCGATGACCGGCGGCCGCAACTGGAGCCAGCAGCAGCAGGGCTACGTGGCCCTGCGCAAGGCGTTCGATCAGGGGGCCGGGTAGTTTTCGTCATTGCGAGGAGCGAAGCGACGAAGCATTCCGCAGAGGAAGTCAGGATTGCTTCGCATCGCTCGCAATGACGACTGCGATGCTCAAACCGCCTTCACCCGCACCCGCAATCCGTCGCGCGGCTTGGGGATCGGCCACATCTGCCAGTCGGGCTTGTAACCCGGCTCCAGCGATACCTCGATGTTCTGCAGGAAGTGCCGCGCGAAGCATTTGGCCTGCATGTAGGCGAAGTGCAGGCCGAGGCACATATGCGCGCCGCCGCCGAACGGCACCCAGGCGAAGCGGTGGCGGTTGCGCTGGGCCTCTTCGGTGAAGCGCAGAGGATCGAAGCGGTCCGGCTCCGGCCAGATCTCCTTCATGTGGTGGGTGTAGAGCGGATTGACGCCGATCGCGGTGCCGGCCGGAATCGAAAAACCCTTGAAGCTGAAATCGCGCATAGCGCGGCGCGGCATCGAGGGCACCGGCGGCTTGATCCGCAGCGCTTCCTTGAACGCCATCTCCGACAGCGGCATCTTTTCGAGATCGTCGAAGCTGCTTGGCGCGTCAGGGGCGAGCCCCAGCGCCATGACTTCCGCGCGAAGCTTGTCCTGCCAGCCGGGATTTGCCGCGAGTTCGCCAATGAACGACGTCAGCGACGAGGTCAGCGTGTCGTGCGCCGCCATCATCAGGAAGCTCATGTGGTCGATGATGTCCTGTTCCGAGAGCAGCGCGCCGTCCTCGTGGGTTGCGCGGCAGAGCTGCGAGAACAGATCATCACCGCCGAGATTGCCGCGTCGCAGCGGAATCTGCTCGCGGAAATAAGCCACGATGCGCTTGCGTCCCCTGACGCCGGCCGCCATCTGCGTGCCGGGCAGCGGTCGGCGGATCGGGGCGACGGCAGCGGCGACCATGTCGATGAAGGCCCGGTTGATCTCGTCGACCTCCGGCCCGATATCGGCGCCGATAAAGGACGCGGCGGCGAGATCGAGCGTGAGCTGCTTCATCGCCGGATAAAGCTGCATCTCGCCGGGCTTGGCCTTCCACTGCGCGACGCGGGCGGCGATGCCGCGGTCGAGATCGCTCAGATACGACTTCATCGGGCCGGACTTGAATGCGACCGACAGCGCCTTGCGGTGCAGCCGGTGCTCCTCGAAATCCAGCAGCATCAATCCCCGCGGAAACAACAGGCCGAGCACCTTGTTCCAGCCATGGGTCGAGGAGAACAGCTTTTGCTGGTCGAACAGCACGAGCTCGTTGGCCTCGGGGCCGAGCAGCACGATATTGGTCTCGCCGAAGAAATGCGTGCGATAGACGAGGCCGTATTTGGCGCCGTTCGCCTCGATATGCCCTTTGGGGTCCGCGAGCACCTGGAAGGTCTTGCCGATGATCGGCCAGCCTTCGTCGCCGGGGATGTGGGTCAGCTCGTTGCGCTTGGGCGGAGTGAAGCCGTGCGCAGGGGCGGCCACATTCTGCATCGACATGACGATTGCTCCGGTTGGCTGGACCCGGCCAACATAACACAATCCAGCTGCGATGACTCCGCGCCTACCGCTTCGCCGCTTCCTTCTGCAAATCCGGCGCATTGACGGCCGGAATCGCAACGCGGCCGGCGCCGGTCACCTTCAGCGCCTCGGCGGCCTTTTCGTTTTCCATGATCTTGGCCATCACGGCCTGTCCCGCGCGCTCGAAGATCGCGCGGTTCTCGATCACGAATTTTTGCGACTTGCGCAAGCCGTCGATGTAGCCGTTGATCTCGGGCACCACGTAGCGCGCGACCATGTCCCAGCTCCGGCGCGTGTTCTCCGGATTGGCCCAGTCGTGCACGAAGCCGATGACGGCGCCGATTCCGCCGGAGACCTGCATCACGTTCTTGATCATCTTGACGAGGTCGTCCGGCGTGCCGATGACGGAGGCTGCGCCGTCGACGAAGGCGGTCTTGTCCACCGCCTCGTCGGGTGAGGCGAACGCGGTGAGCCCGGGCCGTTGCAGCGTGCCGACATTATATTCATTGTGCCAGCGCATTAGGCCGGGGCCGGCCTCGCGGCGCGCCTGCTCGCGGGTCTCGGCGATGTGCCAGGTCAGCAGCACGCGCCAGTTCGCGCGATCGACTTTGGTGCCGTGCTTTTTCGCCGCGTCCTCGGCGAACTGCCATTGCTGCTGCAGCGACATCAGCCCCTGCGTCGTCATCGAGCCCAGCGAAATGATGCCGATGCCGTATTTGCCGGCGAGCGTCATGCCGGAGGGCGAGATCTGCGAGGCCACGACGAACGGCATCTCCTCCTGCAGCGGCAGGAGCTGCAGCGCAGCGTCGTTCATGGTGAACCAGTCGCTCTTCGCCGTGACGCGCTCGCCGCTGAAGAGGCGGCGGATCACGCCGATCGCTTCGTCCTGGCGGTCGCGCTGCGTCATCGGATCGATGCCGAGCGTATGCGCGTCGGAGGCGAGCGCGCCGGGACCCGAGCCGAAGATGGCGCGGCCGCCGGTCATGTGGTCGAGCTGCACCATGCGCTGCGCGACGTTGTAGGGATGATGGTAGGGCAGCGACACCACGCCGGTGCCGAGCCTGATCCGCTTGGTGCGCTCGCCGGCGGCCGCCAGGAACATCTCGGGGGAGGCGATCATCTCCCAGCCGGAGGAATGATGCTCGCCGCACCAAAACTCGTCATAACCGAGGCTATCCAACTGCTCGACCAGGTCGAGATCGCGCCGGAACTGGAGCATCGGATGCTCCCCGATCGGATGATGCGGGGCAAGGAAGGCTCCGAACTTCAGGCGCGCCATGGCGTTCTCTCCGGCTTACATTTTTTTGTTTGTGGCGCGAAGCTACGTGCTGGAGACAGCGAACGCAATCGTGCGATGTCCCGCGCGGCGGAATGCAGCCATGCGTATGTCGTCTTCCTCTCCCGGCACGCTGAGAGAGGCGGAACGCGCGAGGATCCTACCTTCGAGGTAATCGCGGCGCCGCATGCGGTCTGAGATGATCGGCAAGGACATCCGAGGATCACGCGCCGATGCATCAAACCGTCACAAAGCAGGTCGACACGTCGCGTCGCTGGTGGGTGCTGGCGATCGTCGTGGCCGCCCAGTTCATGTTCGGCGTCGATGCCTTCGTGGTCAACGTCGCCATTCCCACCATCGCGGTCGAGTTGAAGGCGTCGCCGGCTCAGATCGAATCCGTCATCGCGATCTACCTGATCGCCTATGCCACGCTGGTCGTCACCGCCGGCCGGCTTGGGGACATTCACGGCACCAGGAACGTGTTCCTGGCACGTCTGCTCGGCTTCACCCTGACGTCGCTGTGGTGCGGACTGGCGCGATCCGGTTCGGAGTTGATCGTCGCGCGATTGACGCAGGGTGCCTCCGCCGCGCTGATGGTGCCGCAGGTGCTGGCGACGCTGCATCTCCTGTTCACCGACGAACAGCGCAACCGCGCCTTCGCCATCTACGGCATCGTGCTGGGACTCGCGGGTGCCGCGGGCTTTCTGCTCGGTGGTCTCCTGGTCACGATCGATCTCGCCGGCACCGGCTGGCGCTCGGTGTTCTTCGTCAATGTGCCGTGCGGTCTCGTGATCGCGGTGGCGGCCTGGCGCATCATGCCCTCGGCACCGCATCGCGCCGGCACACGGCTTGACATCACGGGCAGCATCGTCCTGTTCGCCGGATTGCTGTGCATGATCGGTCCGCTGCTGCTGGGTCACGATGTCGGCTGGGCACCGTGGCTGTGGCTGGTGATGGCGGTCGGCGCCGCGATCCTCCTGGGGTTCCCGAAGCTGGAGCATGCGGTGACACGCGCCGGCGGCATGCCGCTGATTGATCTCTCGCTGCTGGCGGACGCCGCTTTCCTGCGCGGCCTTGGCGCGGCGTTCTTTTTCTTCTCCGCCAATCTCTCGTTCTATCTGGTCATGACGCTGTTCATGCAGCGAGGGCTGAAAATCCCGCCGCTCGCGGCCGGCATGGCCTTCATTCCGCTCGCGCTCGCTTTCGTCGTGGCCTCGCGCCACAGCGGCGCACGGGCGCGCCATCGCGGCACCAGGGTCTTGATCGAAGGCTGCGCGCTTCAGATCGGGGGCCTCGCGGCGCTTGCGCTGGTCGCGTTCTCTGTCGACGCGCCGTCTGCGCTCCTGCTCGCGCTCACCATGGTCGTGTTCGGCTACGGTCAGGGGCTGGTGATGGCGCCGCTCTCCGGCGCGGTGCTCTCGACGGTGAAGCCTGTGGCCGCAGGTTCTGCCTCCGGCATGTACGGCACCACGGCGCAGATCGGAAATGCGGCCGGAGTGGCCGCAATCGGCGCCGTGTTTTTCGCCGTCGAAGCGGTGCAATCAGCGCGCGCAGGATTTCTCGTCTCGCTCGCGCTGTTCGTGACATTAATCATGATCTGCACCGCGTTCCTGGCGTGGATGCGCGTTGTATCTGCACGAAGTTGAGGCATTGCGGTCAATACGTGCTGATTTCTGCAGGTTTTCCTGAGATTTAGCACCTCATCGACAGCACACGGTCTTTTTATTTTGCGCTGCAGCAACTATTTGGTTTGGGTGGACGTTGAACGTCGCCTGCCAGGAGCTGCCGTGTCGTTAACCAGAAATGTCGATCTCTTGAGACGTCTGCCAAAGCTGGACGGATTGCGCTTCGCCGAGTTTGGCCGGAGCGCCGATGCGTCCAGTCCGTTGCAAGAGGTCACGGGCTTCGGCGACAATCCCGGCAATCTGCGCCTGTTCGCGTTCGTGCCGCCGCAACTGCAGAAGCCGCGCGCGCTCGTCGTCGTGCTGCACGGCTGCGGCCAGACGGCGGCAAGCTACGACCTCGGTGCCGGATGGTCGACGCTCGCCGAGCACTACGGCTTCGCGCTGTTGATGCCGGAGCAGCAGCGCATCAACAACAGCAACACCTGCTTCAACTGGTTCAATCCGGAAGACATGGCACGGGACAGCGGCGAGGCCTGTTCGATCCGCGAGATGATCGCGCATATGACCGAAACCCATCGCGTCGATCCCCGCCGCATCTTCATCACGGGCCTGTCGGCCGGCGGCGGCATGACGTCGGTGATGCTCGCGACCTACCCTGAATTCTTCGCGGCCGGTGCGGTGATCGCGGGACTTCCCTACGGCATCGCGACCAATCTGCGCGAGGCGCTCGACGGGATGTTTCATTCCCCGGAGCGGCCGGCGCGTGAACTTGGCGATCTGGTGCGGCGGGCCTCGAATCATCGCGGGCCCTGGCCGAGGATCTCGGTGTGGCACGGCAGCGCCGATCGCACCGTCAATCCCGGCAATGCCAACGAGATCGTCAAGCAATGGCTCGACCTGCACGATCTGCCCGAGGCGCCGATGGCGGAAACTGACATCGACGGCTATCCGCGCCAGGCCTGGTGGAACAAGGACGGCGAGACGCTCGTCGAGTCCTACGCCATCACCGACATGGCCCACGGCACGCCGCTCGGCCTTGCCGACAACGACCAGCGCTATGGCGTGGAAGGCGCGTTCCTGATCGAGGCCGGCATCTCCTCGTCTTATCACATCGCCAAATTCTTCGGCCTCACCGGCTGGATTCCCGACGCTGCGAAGAAGGCGGAGGCAAAGCCGACGCCGGCCCGCTCGCCCGCGCCGCATCTGGCGCGCTCGATCCGCGCCGCGATCGCCGAAGAGCCGGCCGAGCCGAAGCGCGAGGAGGCCCGCGGCTTCGATCTCGGCCAGATCATTACGCGCGCGCTCACGGCCGCGGGATTGATGAAGTAACTCAGGCCGTCGCGCCGATAAGGCAGGAGTTTTGTGCCCGTCGTCGCTGCGATCCGCGAATGGGGTGACCGCAACCTGAGCCAGCCCGCGGCGTTCGCAGACGCCGCGGAATAGGCGCTCACATCTCGCCGGTGATGAACGGATTTGTCATCCGCTCCTGGCCGATGCTCGAGCCGGCGCCATGGCCGCAGATGAAGCCGACATCGTCGCCGAGCGGCAGCAGCTTGGTCTTGATCGAGTCGATCAGCGTCGCGTGACTGCCGCCGGGCAGATCGGTGCGACCGACCGAGCCCGCGAACAGGACGTCGCCGACATGGGCGAAGCGCAAGTCCTTGTTGAAGAACACCACGCTGCCGGGCGAGTGGCCGGGGCAATGATAGATCTCGAACTGGAGATCGCCGATGGCCACGCTGTCGCCTTCGTCGAGCCAGCGGTCCGGCTCGAAATTGCGCACCCCCGTCATGCCGAAGCGCGCGCCGCTCTCGACCACGTTGTCGAGCAGGAATTTGTCCGCGACGTGCGGGCCCTCGATCGGCACCTTCAGCGCGTCGCGCAGTTCGGCCGCGCCGCCGACATGGTCGATATGGCCGTGGGTGAGCCAGATCTTCTCCACGGTGACGCCGGTCTGCTTGATGGCGTCCAGGATCTTCGGCACGTCGCCGCCGGGATCGATCACCACGGCCTTCTTGGAAGGCTCGTCCCAGATGATGGTGCAATTCTGCTCGAACAGCGTCACGGGGACGATGATCGCGCCTGCCTTCGCGCTGGCCTCAGCTTGTGTCTCGTTTTGCTCGGTCATGGCGCCACAATGCCGATTTTTGCCATGCCGCCAAGCAAAAGATTTCTCCCCGGGGCCTGGGAACAACCGCAGACATCGTCACACGGCCGTCCCAATTCGCCTGCTGGTTTGAACCGGAGCGCTCCTTCCGCGTTCTCCCGCGCAACAAGCAGTTTTGGATGGATTTCCCGCATGGCTCAGGGCGGCAGCAATTGGTGGCGCGACGGCATCTTCTATCAGGTCTATCCGCGCTCCTTTCAGGATTCAAACGGCGACGGTGTCGGCGATCTCGCCGGCATTTTGCAGCGGCTACCTTATGTGAAATCGCTCGGCGTCGACGCGATCTGGCTGTCGCCGATCTTCCCCTCGCCGATGGCCGATTTCGGCTACGACATCTCCGACTACACGGGCATCGAGCCGCTGTTCGGCACGATGGCGGATTTCGATGCGCTTCTCGCCGCCGCGCACGACAACGGCCTTAAGCTGATCCTCGACCTCGTGCCGAACCACACCTCGGACCAGCATCCCTGGTTCGTCGAGAGCCGTTCCTCGCGCGACAATCCCAAACGCGACTGGTACATCTGGCGCGACCCGGACGAGGGTGGCGGCGTGCCGAATAATTGGCTGTCCGAGTTCGGCGGCAGCGCGTGGCAGTTCGACGAGACCACCGGCCAATACTACTATCACGCCTTCCTCGCCCAGCAGCCGGATCTCAACTGGCGCAATCCCGATGTCCGCGCGGCAATCTATGACGTGATGCGGTTCTGGCTGGAGAAAGGCGTCGACGGCTTTCGCGTCGACGTGATCTGGCATCTGATCAAGGACGCCGAGTTCCGCGACAACCCGCCCAATCCGCATTATGCCGAGGGCCGGCCGCCGAACGAAAAGATAATGACGCAATATTCCACCGACCAGCCGGAGGTGCACGACGTCATCGCCGAGATGCGCCGCGTCACGGATGCCTATGATGCCCGCGTCCTGATCGGCGAGATCTATCTGCCGCTGCATCGCCTCATGGCCTATTACGGCAACGATCTCACCGGCGCGCAGATGCCGTTCAACTTCGCGCTGCTCTCGACCTTCTGGAGCGCGCGCTCGATCGAGAAAATCGTCGAGGATTACGAGAAGGCGCTGCCGAAGGGCGCCTGGCCGAACTGGGTGCTCGGCAATCATGACCGTCCACGCGTCGCAAGCCGCGTCGGGCCGGAGCAGGCCCGCGTCGCCGCCATGCTGCTGCTGACGCTGCGCGGCACGCCGACGCTCTACTATGGCGACGAGATCGGCATGCATCAGCTCGCGATCGCGCCCGAGGACGTGCGCGACCCCTTCGAGAAGAACGTGCCCGGCATCGGTGTCGGCCGCGACGGCTGCCGCACACCGATGCAGTGGGATTCTTCCAACTTCGCCGGCTTCTCGGACGTCAGGCCATGGCTGCCGCTGCCGGAGGATCACATCCGCAACAACGTCGTCGATCTCGAGGCCGATTCACGTTCGATCCTGACGCTCTATAAGCGTCTGATCGCGTTGCGGCAGGGCTGTCCGCCGCTGGTCGCGGGCGACTATCATCCGCTTGCCGCGCAAGGCGATCTCCTGATCTATCGCCGCGAGGCCGAGGGCAGGGCGGTGACCGTGGTGCTCAATCTCGGCCCTGAGCCGATCGCGGTCACCACCAGCGCGATCAGGTTCGGCAGCGAGATTCTGCTGTCGACATTCCTGGATCGCGAGCGAGAGCGGATCGAAGGCGTGCTGGATCTGCGCGGCAACGAGGGCGTGATCATCACGCCACCCTGACCGTCGTCCTGGACAAGGCGAAGCGCAGATCCAGGACCCATTGCCCCAGGGAGTGGTTTGACGAAGATTCGTGGTGATAGCTTCGTACAACAATCACCTATTGGGGTAATGGGTCCTGGCTTTCGCCAGGACGACAACGGAGTGCGTGGTCGCACTGACTACCCCGGATGCTTGTTCCCTCGCACCGTCCCGTCGATATCGCTCCGCTTCAACAGATAGTCCAATCCGCCGACGCGGTACCAGCGATAGCCATAGGGCTCCAGCACGACGCGGTGCTGGCCGCGCTTGTCGGCGTGGCTGTGGTCCTCCGCGAGCAGATTGATCAGGTGCGCGCCGGCCTCGCCTGGCAGCCCCGCCGAGAACGCGATCTCGCGCGGCTTCTCGTCGAGATTGTGCACGAACAGCACGGAATTGTTGCGCCAGTCATAGCGCATGATGAACACGGCGGGATCGCGCGTCGCGATGATCGAAAAATCGCCCCAGCCGATCTCCGGCACCTCCTTGCGCATGCGGACGATGCGCTCGGTCCAGTTCAGCATCGAGTTGGGATCGCGCCGCTGCTTGGCGACGTTGACGTGCGGATAGCCGTACGGTCCTTCGTCGATGACGGGCAAGGCCGGCTTGTCGCTGGTGGTGAAGCCGCCATGCGGCTCCGTCGACCATTGCATCGGCGTGCGCGCGCAATTGCGCTCGGGGAGCGAAAGATCATCGCCCATCGCGATCTCGTCGCCGTAGCGGATCACGGGCGTTCCCGGCAGCGTGCACATCAGGCTGTAGGCGAGCTCGAGCCGCCGGCGGTCGCCACCGAGCATCGGTGCCAGGCGACGGCGAATGCCGCGGTCGTAGAGCTGCATGTCCTTGTCAGGACCGAAGCTTTTGAACACGGTGTCGCGCTGCGCCTTGGTCAATCGCCCGAGATCGAGCTCGTCATGATTGCGCAGGAACAGGCCCCATTGCGCCGAGGCGGGCCGCGGCTTGGTCGCCTTCAGCGCTTTCCCCAGCGGGCGGGAATCGGACGAGGCCAGCGCATAGAACAGATGCTGGTTGACCTGGAAATTGAACATCATATGCATGCGGTCGGCATCACGGCCGAAATATTCCATGTCCGTCTTCGGCAGCACGTTGGCCTCGGCGAGGATGATGGCATCGCCCTGCCGCCATTGCAGGAATTCACGGAACGTCCGCAGCATGTCGTATTGTTCGGCCGGCTTTTTCACTTTGGCGCCTTTGGTCGCGATGACGAAAGGCACGGCATCCATCCGAAAGCCTGAGACGCCGAGTTGGATCCAGAAGCCCATGATCTTCAAAATCTCGGCCTGCACGCGCGGGTTCGAGGTGTTGAGGTCGGGCTGGAAATCGTAGAAGCGGTGGAAGTACCAGGCGCCGGCTTCCTTGTCGCGCGTCCATGTCGATTTCTGAACGCCGGGAAAGACCATGCCCTGATTGGCGTTGGCCGGCTTCTTGTCGGACCAGACATACCAATCGCGGTAGGGCGAATTCCTGTCGCTCCGCGCCGCCTTGAACCAGGGATGCTGGTCGGAGGTGTGGTTGACGACGAGATCGATGATGACGCGAATGCCGCGTTGCTTGCAGCCATGAGTGAACTCGACGAAATCGCCGAGCGTGCCGTAGCGGGCATCGACGCTGTAATAATCCGCGACATCGTAGCCGTCGTCGCGGCCGGGCGAGGTCTGGAACGGCATCAGCCAGATCGTGGTGATGCCGAGGCCGTGCAGATAATCGAGCCGGCGCAACAGGCCCTTGAAATCGCCGATGCCATCGCCGTTGGCATCCATATAGGTGCCGACGGACAGGCAATAGATGATGGCGTTCTTGTACCAGAGATCGTCGATCATGCGCGCGCAGCCTCGGTGGTTCCGCCGAGGTGCGGCGGCTGCGTGATAAGTGTTAAGAGCGAGAGCGGTTCCGTACCCCGCCGTCGTCCTGGACAAGCGAAGCGCAGATCCAGGACCGAATACCACAGGCCGAAATTTGACGAGGACTGGTGGTGATCCCCTCGTGCACCAACGATCCCTTGGGTCACGGTCCTGGCTCCCGTGCGCAATTGCGCACTAGGCCAGGACGACGACGGAGGAATCGGCTATCCTCCCCCGATGGACAACACCGCCCGCATTGCCCTCGTACCGCCGCCGGACCGCCGACAATCCGAGACGGCGCTGGCGATCGCGCGCGGGACGGCGCGGTTGCTGCGCTCGCTCGGCTTCACCTGCATCAGCGAATTGCCGCTGCCCTCGGGGCGACGCGCCGATCTCGTCGCGCTGAACGAACGCGGCGAGGTCTGGATCGTCGAGATCAAATCGTCGGTGGAGGATTTGCGCGCCGATCAGAAATGGCACGAATACCGGGCGCATTGCGACCGGCTGTTCTTCGCCTTCACGCAGGACCTGCCTTGCGAGATCTTTCCGCAAGATACCGGCTTGATCATCGCGGATGCCTATGGTGCGCACCTGCAATGCGAGGCGCCCGAGCACAAGCTCGCTGCGGCCACGCGCAAGCAGATGACGGTGCGGTTCGCCATGGCGGCGGCGTTGCGGATCAACCGGCTGGTCGATCCGCAGGGGCATGCGGAGTTTTGGGAATAGCGGCGCCGCGAGCGCGATGCCGTAGGGTGGGCAAAGCGGAGCGTGCCCACCATCCAGGTCAAAGATTGAAGCAGACATGGTGGGCACGGCGCTTTGCGCCTTTGCCCACCCTACGGCACCGTTATCGCGGCGCGCGCTTGGCCAAAATCCGCTGCAACGTGCGCCGATGCATGTTGAGCCTGCGTGCCGTCTCCGAGACGTTGCGGTTGCACATCTCGTAAATGCGCTGGATGTGTTCCCAGCGCACGCGGTCGGCCGACATCGGGTTCGCCGGCAACTCGGACTTGTCCGAGCCGGTCGAAAGCAGCGCCGCGACGACGTCGTCGGCGTCCGCGGGTTTCGAGAGATAATCGACCGCGCCCATCTTCACCGCGGTGACGGCGGTGGCGATGTTGCCATAGCCGGTCAGCACGATCGCGCGGGCGTCGGGGCGCTTCTTCTTCAGCGCCGAGACCACGTCGAGACCGTTGCCATCACCGAGCCGCAGATCGACCACGGCGAATGCCGGCGCCGCCTTGCCGATCTGCGCCAGACCGTCCGAGACGGTGTCGCATGACGTCACCGCAAAGCCGCGCGTTTCCATGGCGCGCGACAGCCGCTCCAGAAACGGCTTGTCGTCCTCCACGATCAGCAGCGAGCGGTCGGTCTGTTCGTTCAGTTCGGCGATGGCGTTCAAGGTTTCGTCCTCTCTCCAGCGCGTCTACATATGGCGGCGCAATCGGGCGGTGCCAAGGGCGCCAATGGTCGATCGGCCCCGTTGTGCGACGCAAGGTCGCGGCTATCCTATTGTTTCTTCGAAGGTCTCGATAGCCTCAAAACGGTCTCGCGGCCACGTGATCTGGACCACTGCGCCATGGTCGGGAAAGGTCCGGTTGGTAAACGAGACCTTGGCGCCGGTGCGCTCCAGCAAGGTGCGCGCGATGAACACGCCGAGCCCGAGGCCGCCGCCTTCGTCCTTGCTGCGCCGCCGCGACAAATAGGGCTCGCCGATCCGGTTCAGGATGTCAGGCGGAATGCCGGGACCATCGTCGGAGATCACGAGCTCGATTGTGTCCTTGTTCCACCACGCATTCACCTCGACGGTGGTGCGGGCGAAATCGACCGCGTTCTCGACGATATTGCCGACGCCGTAGAGGATCGCCGGATTGCGCGAGCCGACCGGTTCGGCCACGATGGCGACGGCGATGCGCACCTTGATATCGACGCCGAAATCGCGGTGCGGCGCCACCACCTCCTCGATCAGCTCCGACAGCTTCATGCGGTCGAACGGCGCGCCGGTGGAGGAGAGCTGGGTGATCTTGCTCAATATGTCGCGGCAACGCTGCGTCTGCTCGCGCAGGGTCTTCAGGTCGGCGGCAAAGTTCGGCTCCTTCACCGTCTTCTCCAGCTCGCGCGAGATCAGGAAGATCGTCGCGAGGGGCGTGCCGAGCTCGTGCGCTGCGGCTGCGGCCAGGCCGTCGAGCTGGGTCAGATGCTGCTCGCGCGTCAGCACCAGCTCGGTCGCGGCCAGCGCGTCGGCGAGCTTGCGCGCCTCCTCGGTGACCTGGAACGAGTAGAGGCTGGTGACGCCGATCGCGAGCGCGATCGAGAGCCAGACGCCGACGAGATAGATCGGCGGCAGCACCAGCGGATCATCAGAATCCCAGGGCAGCGGCAGATGGAAGAAGAACAGGACCGAGGCGCAGGCGACAGCCAGCACGCCGAGGCCGAAGGTGAAGCGGGCCGGCAGCGCCGTCGCGGAGATCAGCACGGGCGCGAGGAACAGGAACGAGAACGGGTTCTGGAGTCCGCCGGTGAAGAACAGGAGACCCGCCAGCTCCACGATGTTGAGCGCGAGCAGTCCGGCCGCCTGCATCGGCTCCAGCCGCTGCAGCGGATTGGACACGGTCTGGAGCGCCAGATTGAGCGCCGCCGACAGGGCGATGATGCTGACGCAGGGAACGATCTCGACATTGAATTCCAGCCCCTGCGCCACGATGAAGATCGCGGCGAGCTGGCCGAGCACCGCGAGCCAGCGCAGTCGCAGGATCGTATCCAGGCGGATATGCCGCTGCGCGGGGCGAAAGTCGGAAGCGGCAAGTTCGGTCATTTCGGCCAATGGGGCGGTGCCTTCTCGATCACAAGCGCGCGGCTCACGGAACCGCCGGATTACAAGCCTTGCGCTCTCCGCTGCAATAGCAGAAGAACGCCCAGCATGACGGAGAATGACAAGGCTTCAAGCTGGCCGACTGTCGCGGATCGCAGCCTCTCCGCGGCAATCGCGGTCGATCACCTGGTCAAGGTCTACAAGCAGACCCGCGCCGTCGACGACATCTCCTTTTCGCTTCCGCGCGGCAGCATCACGGGGCTGCTGGGCGGCAACGGCGCCGGCAAGACCACGACCATCGCGACGATCATGGGCCTCGTGCTGCCGACCTCCGGCCGCGTGCAGGTGCTCGGGCATCGGATGCCGGAGGACAGCGCGTCCGTGCTGGGTCGGATGAACTTCGAGAGCCCCTATGTCGACATGCCGATGCGGCTCACGGTGCGTCAGAACCTCACGGTGTTCGGCAAGCTCTATGCGGTGAAGAACCTCTCCGATCGCATCGCTGAGCTCGCCGACGATCTCGATCTCACCGAGTTCATCGACCGCGCCAACGGCAAGCTCTCCGCAGGACAAAAGACGCGCGTTGCGCTTGCCAAGGCGCTGATCAACCAGCCCGAGCTGCTGTTGCTGGACGAGCCGACCGCCTCGCTCGATCCCGACACCGCCGACTGGGTGCGGGGGCATCTGGAGCGTTATCGCATGGCGAACAACGCCACCATCCTCTTGGCGTCGCACAACATGCTCGAGGTCGAGCGGCTCTGCGATCGCGTCATCATCATGAAGCGCGGCCGTATCGAGGACGACGATACGCCCGAAGCCATCATGGCCCGCTACAACCGCACCACGCTGGAAGAGGTGTTTCTGGACGTCGCGCGCGGAAGGGTGAACGGCGCGCAGGAGGTGGCACGATGAGCCAGGCCGTATGTTGCGACCGTAGCCCGGGTGAGCGAAGCGATACCCGGGAACGCCGCCAGCAAGGTCCCGGATATCGCTTCGCTCATTCGGGCTACGCGGTGCCGCAATGACCGAACTCTCCCTCCACCGCGGCATCTCCGTCCACCGCATTGGCGCGATGATCCTGCGCTATTGGTACCTGTTGCTGTCGTCCTGGCCGCGGCTGCTCGAGCTGCTCTACTGGCCGGCGCTGCAGGTCATCACCTGGGGCTTTCTGCAGCTTTACATCGCGCAGAATGCCAACTTCTTCGCGCGTGCCGGCGGCACCCTGATCGGCGCCGTCATTCTCTGGGACATCCTGTTTCGCGGGCAGCTCGGCTTTTCGATCTCGTTCCTGGAAGAGATGTGGGCGCGCAACCTCGGCAATCTCATGATGAGCCCGTTGAAGCCGATCGAATTTCTGCTGTCCCTGATGATCATGAGCCTGATCCGGCTCGCGATCGGCGTCATCCCCATGACGCTGCTCGCGTTATTCCTGTTTCACTTCAATGTTTATGCGCTCGGCGTGCCGCTGATCGCGTTCTTCTGCAATCTGATCTTCACGAGCTGGTCGGTCGGCATTTTCGTCTCCGGACTGGTGCTGCGAAACGGCCTCGGCGCCGAGAGCATCGTCTGGACCTTGATGTTCGGCATCATGCCGCTCGCCTGCGTCTACTATCCCGTCAGCGTGCTGCCGGTCTGGTTGCAATACATCGCCTGGACGCTGCCGCCGACCTACGTGTTCGAAGGGATGCGCGCGCTGCTGATCGAAAACACCTTCAGGACCGATCTGATGCTGAGCGCGTTGGCCATCAACGCGGTGCTGTTGCTTGCATCTTTTGGGGCATTCCTTGCCCTTTTGCGCAGCGCCAGGATGCAGGGCTCGCTGCTGTCAGGCGGCGAATAACGTCACTTTCTCGTGGATTCTGCCCGGTTTGGGCACCTCGGCCACGTAGATGTACGGAACCATGCATTGACGCAATATTACGCATTCGGCAGTATGCTGCGATGCGAAGAGGAATATAGCGATGCCGATTGGTGAGTTTGGCGGCGCGCCGCCCTTGGTGGCCGAAGGCAGTCCTGTCCTGACGACGCCGATGTACTGGATGTACGAGATGGGGCAAGCCTCTCTCAATCCAGCGCGTGCGATCACGGACGCGACCAAGCTCCTGTTTCAGAATCCGCTGAACCCCTGGGCACGCACCGAGGTTGGCAAGTCGGTTGCCGCGGCCTGCGAATTGTTCGAACGCACCACCCGCCGCTACGGCAAGCCGGAATGGGGCCTCAACGACACCGAGGTCAACGGCATCCGCGTTCCCGTCGAGGTCCGCTCGGTCTGGGAAAAGCCGTTCTGCCGCCTGCTCTACTTCGATCGCAAGTTCGCCCGTCCACTGCGCAGTCCGCATCCACGCGTGCTGATCGTCGCTCCGATGTCCGGCCATTACGCGACGCTCCTCCGCGGTACCGTCGAGGCTTTCCTGCCGGCGCATGAGGTCTACATCACCGATTGGGCCGATGCCCGCATGGTGCCGCTCAGCGACGGCCGCTTCGATCTTGACGACTACATCGACTACGTCATCGAGATGCTGCATGTCCTCGGCGGCAACACGCATGTGCTGGCGGTGTGCCAGCCCTCGGTTCCCGTCGTCGCTGCCGTTTCGATTATGGAAGCGCTACGCGATCCCTTTGTGCCGACCTCGATGACGCTGATGGGCGGCCCGATCGACACCCGGCGCAATCCGACTGCGGTGAACAACCTGGCCCAGGAGCGCGGCATCGACTGGTTCCGCAACCACGTCATCACCAAGGTGCCGTTCCCGCATCCGGGTATGATGCGCGACGTCTATCCGGGCTTCTTGCAGCTCAACGGCTTCATCAGCATGAATCTCGACCGGCATATGGATGCCCACAAGCAGCTATTCGCCAACCTGGTGAAGGGCGACGGCGACCTCGTCGACAAGCATCGTGACTTCTACGACGAATATCTCGCGGTGATGGATCTCTCCGCCGAGTATTACCTGCAGACCGTCGACACCGTGTTCGTGAAGCATTCGCTGCCGAAGGGCGAGATGACCCATCGTGGAACACGCGTCGATCCCTCCAAGGTCACGCGCGTCGCGTTGATGACCGTCGAAGGCGAGAACGACGACATCTCCGGCATCGGTCAGACCGAAGCAACGCACACATTGTGCAGCTCGATTCCCGATCACCGCCGCGTTCATTATGTCCAGAAGGGCGTCGGACATTACGGCGTGTTCAATGGCTCGCGCTTCAAATCGGAAATCGTGCCGCGCATCCACGACTTCATGGTCTCGGCGGCGAATCCGAGCTCATTGCAGGCTCTCGCGGCCGAATAATCGCGTTTTTCGGCTTTCCCGCTGAAAATCGACGCCCTGTCGGAGGCTCCGACAGGGGCGAGTTCCCGCTAGATTCGCGGTATTTAGGTAGCTTTGTAGGAGTGAGTCCAACCTCACCCCTTGGGGGTGCCACATGCGCCGAACGGGGGCGAAAAAAGCCGGTTCCAACCCCAGTCTGTAGGGTCTCCCGGACGCCAGACCCCTGTATATTGGGCAAATGATTTGTTTTTGCGCCGAGCGCTTTCCCTGGCGGCGGTTATGGCAGAATCCGGGCGCTCTCCTGCCCCCCGGACTGACAGACATGGCCACTCGCGCACTCCTCTATCGGCGGCCCCACGAGCCGAAGACCCTCCTGATCACCCATGGATCGCAATATTTTGCGATTCGACTGCGCCGGCATCGCCGCGCGCGCCGTTACACGCTCAGAATTCATCCGAGCGATCGCGAAGCCATCCTCACCATGCCGCCGCGCGGCACGCTCGCCGAAGCAAAAGACTTCGCGCAGCGCCACGGCGCGTGGATCGCGGCACGTCTCGGCCGTTTGCCGAAGGCCGCGCCGTTCCAGCCTGGCACAGTGATACCACTTCGCGGCACGGCCCATCGCATCGTTCATCGCGCCGGCACGCGCGGTACGGTGTGGACGGAAGTGCGCGACAGCGGGGAGCGCATTCTCTGCGTCGCCGGCGGCGTCGAGCATGCGGACCGTCGCATCAGCGACTTCCTCAAGCGCGAGGCTCGCCGCGACCTTCAGCGTGCGGCGGAATCCTATGCCGCCGAGCTCGGCGTCAAGGTCAAGCGGCTCTCGATCCGCGATCAATCCAGTCGTTGGGGCTCCTGCACCTCGGCCGGCTCGCTGTCGTTCTCCTGGCGCCTGATCCTCGCGCCGCCGTACGTGCTCGACTATCTCGCCGCCCACGAGGTCGCCCATCTCGTTGAGATGAACCACTCGGCGCGGTTCTGGCGCGTCTGCGGCAAGGTCTGCCCGTCGATGGAGCGCGCCAAGAAGTGGCTCGATACGTACGGCAACGACCTGCACCGCTACGGGGTCGAGGATTAGGCCCTCGCTGCCAACCTCCATCTGACGCTGTCATCGCCCGGCTCGACCGGGCGATCCAGTGTTCCGAGGCGGTTGTTATTGAACCGAGAGGCCGCGGCGTACTGGATTCCCGCGTTCGCGGGAATGACAGTTGAGAATGCAGCGACGTCCGCGCGTACTCAATTCATCCCTCTGCTCAGGCGCTGACATCCGCGCTTGTCCCCGGCTGCGTGCGCGAGGCGAGATAGGATGACTGCAATTGCACGCCGGCCTTCTGGCCCTCGGCCAGCATCGCCTGGAAGGCTGCGTCGAGTTGATCGCGGCTATAGGTTGCGGAGCTGCTTTCACGCGGGGTCCATTGCGATTGCGTGATCGCGGTGGAAGCTTTTTCAACGGTGCCACCGAGCCGCTCGGCGTATCTGTCGGCCCGCCACTGCGCCAGATCTGGTCCACTCAGATCGGGTGGATCCTCCAGCTTGCCGATCTTTCCAGCCGCCTCGTTGGTCATCGTTGAGGACCCGCCATTGTACAGGGTGGCGACCACCTTGCCGTCGACCTTCACCTGAGCATAGGTGTTCTCAGTGGCATCGTCCGAGACGACCGACTGAGTTGCGCTCGTGTCATGGGTCATCAGCCAGTTCGTTGCCATGAGGTCGCGCAGGTGAGGATTGTCCGCCGCCGATATCGACTTGGCGCCTGTCAGGGGCTTGACCTGCGAGACGTCAATCCGAAAGCCGTCGGTCGCAGCATCAGTCGCATCCGGTCCCGCCGGCTGAAGACTCGATGTCCTATTCGAAGCGGACGTTGATGCGGGTCGCAGATGAGGCAACGCCGCGCTGGATACACCCGACATCATGGAACGCTCTCCGATACTTGCTCAACCTGTGAGAGCAAATCCCGGGCCGCCGACCGGAGCTTGAAGAGACTGGTGTTTTTGCGTTCCGGGAGCTGCGGGGATCGGCCGATTTTGCCATGGTAGGCAGGACTTGCCGAAGACGACACCGGTGGCGAACCGGGAGAGCCGAGATAGCGGCCGCGTTCGGGATGATGGCCGAACGGTTCTGTTTTGCCCGAGGTGTCAAATGGCTTTGCTGTCAGAATCAGCCGTCTTGCGACTCACGCAAGCCGTTGATTTCGTTATCCTCGGCTACTGTGCATGGGGTTGTTTTCGCTTGTTTTTGTTTTGAGGTCACCCGGACCTCAGGTCGGCGCTAGCGATTCCCGCCGAACAGCCGGTCCATCAGCCAGCCATCGAGTCCTGCGGCTGCCTCCGGTCGCGCATTGGCGCGCGTGGGGGTGGGCGATAGCCGCCGTTGCTGGCCGGTGCGGGTCCGGGCGCTGCCGCTGTTGGCGGCGACACCTGCGACGTCGCCTGCGCCAGGTTCGACAGGCCCCAGCCACCTGGAGAGCTCGGCAAGGCTGCTACCGGCACGCCCTCGTGCGCTGTGCGCATGAAGCGCGACCAGACTTCGACCGGCAAGCCGCCGCCGGTGGCCTTCTTGGTCGGCGAGTTGTCGTCATTGCCGAGCCACACGCCGGTGACGAGGTTGGCGGTGTAGCCGATGAACCAGGCGTCGCGGTAGTCCTGGCTGGTGCCGGTCTTGCCGGCCGCTGGCCAGCCCGGGATCTCCGCCTTCTTGGCGGTGCCGCTGATCAGCGTTTCCCGCATCATCGCGTTCATCATGCCGACATAGCGCGGGTCGACCACCTGGTTGTGCTCGTCCGCCTGGCGCATGTAGAGCAGCTTGCCACTGAGCGTCCTGATCCGCGTGACGACATGCGGCGTCGCCGTGAAGCCGCCATTGGCGAAGGGTGCATAGGCGCCGACCAGCTCGACCATCGAGACTTCGGAGGTGCCGAGCGCGATCGAGGCGTTGGGCTCGAGTTTCGAGGAGATGCCGAGCCGGTGCGCGGTGCGCACCACGTTCTTCGGCCCGACCTCGAGGCCGAGGCGAATGGCGACCGTGTTGAGCGACATCGCGAGCGCCTGGGTCAGCGTCACCGCGCCGAAATATTCGTGGGTGTAGTTCTCAGGCCTCCAGCCCTTGACCTCGATCGGCGCGTCCTGGCGGACCGTGTCGGGCGTCAGCCCCTGCTCGAGCGCGGTCAGGTACACGAACGGCTTGAACGAGGAGCCCGGCTGGCGCCTGGCGGTGACCGCGCGGTTGTACTGGCTCTCGGAATAGTTCCGCCCGCCCACCATGGCGCGAACCGCGCCGTCGGGCGTCATCGCCACCAGTGCGCCCTGGCTGACATTGAATTTCACGCTCTTGGCCGCGAGCTCGTCGATGATGGCGGCTTCCGCCACGCTCTGGAGCTTCGGATCGATCGTGGTCTCGACCTTGATGCTCTCGTCGATCTGGCCGACCAGATCGTCCAGCACCTCGCCGATCCAGTCGGCGACGTAATTGACCGTGCCGGCGCCGACCGGCTTCACATTGTAGGAGGGTTGGCCGATCGAGGCCTGCGCCTGCGCTTCGGTGATGAATTTGGCATCCGCCATCGCCGTGAGCACGATTTTCGCGCGCGCTTCTGCGCCCTCGGGGTTGCGGTTAGGCGCGAGCCGCGAGGGCGATTTGACGAGACCGGCCAGCATCGCCGCTTCCGCGACGGTGACGTTCTTGGCCGATTTGCCGAAATAGCGCTGCGCGGCGGCCTCGACGCCGTAGGCGCCGGAGCCGAAATAGACGCGGTTGAGATAGAGCTCCAAGATCTCGTTCTTGGAATGCTTGCGCTCCAGCCAGATCGCGAGCTCCGCTTCCTGCAGCTTGCGCGCCATGGTGCGCTCCTGGGTCAGGAACAGGTTTTTCGCCAATTGCTGCGTCAGCGTCGAGCCGCCCTGCGACACGCCGCGATGGAGCACGTTGGTGACGAGCGCGCGCAGGATGCCCACGGGATCGATGCCGAAATGCGAATAGAAGCGTCGATCCTCGATGGCGATGAACGCCTTGGGCAGATATTGCGGCAGATCCTTCAGCGAGACGTTGGCGCCGGCCATCTCGCCGCGTTGCGCCAGCATGCTGCCGTCCATGCCGACGATCTGGATCGTCGGCGGCCGCTTGGGGATTTCCAGCGACTGGATCGGCGGCAGATGAGCGCCGACATAGATCACGACGCCGATCACGGCGATCGCGCCCCACAGGCCCAGCACCGCGCCCCAATAGACCAGGCGGCCGAGGCTCGCGCCGATGCGTGACTTGGATCGGCGCTTGGCACTGCCGCGGCCGGCTGGCGCCTTCCGCTCGCGCGGCGGCTCGTCGCCGGCATCCTCGCTCTTGCGCTTGGCAGATGATTTCGTTGATTTCTTCGGCCTCTCATCGCCGCCAGGAATGCGGTCGGCCGCGGTCAGGCGCAGATCGGCGAGTGCCGCAGGCAAGCCGAACAACGGCTCCTTCCGCCCACCCTTTTTCTTTCCCAACCCCATACGCAAACGCCCGGTCAGCCCGCCCCGCCGCACGCTAGCGGTCGCTGTTTAAGGCCCGGTTACCCAGAGCTTAACGCGCGATTAGGAGGTGCGGCATTCGCTGGCCGCAGTTCCGCTGGGAGGTCGGCAGAGCTAGGATCGCCGGCATAAAAGAAAAGGAAACTCAGATGGGCCACATCGATCCAACCAAGGAGATTTTCGCGCAGTTCCGGGACAACGACCGTCCCGGCCCGATCCACATGCTCAACCTGGTGCGCTTACGCAAGGAGGCAGCCTATCCAGATGGCCGCAAGGCGAGCGGCGCGGAAGCCTATGCGGCCTATGGCCGCGAGAGCGGCCCGGTGTTCGAACGCCTCGGCGGCCGCATCGTCTGGCAAGGCAAATTCGAGTTGATGCTGATCGGCCCCGAGACTGAGCGCTGGGACCATTGCTTCATCGCCGAATACCCAAGCGTCGCCGCGTTCGTCGAGATGATCCGCGATCCCGTCTATCGCGAAGCGGTTAAGCACAGGCAGGCCGCCGTGGAGGATTCACGGCTCATTCGGCACGCGGTGCTGCCGGTGGGCAAGAACTTTGGCGAGGTGCCGGCCTGAGCGGCGTCGGCGGAACTCCCTCCTCAAGGTGGATGGCCGGGCTTGACTCGGCCATCCACGCCTCACCTGCTTGCTCCGAGAGAACTAACCCGCCGGACCCGCATCTTCCAGGAGCGGGCCGAACAGCTCCCAGCGTTCGCCGTTGAACTTCATCATCTGAAGCTGCTTGTTGACGCGGTAGTCGGTCGCCGAGGTGTTGGCCTTGATGCCGGGCAGGGCGATATCGCTGGTCACGTCCTTCAGCGAAGCCGCCTGCTTCATGACGTTTTCGCGCGTCAGGTTGTCGCCGCACTGCTGCAGCACGTGGGCCAAAAGCTGGGCGGTACCGTAGCCGTAGGTATTGAAGTTCGAATCCTTGTCGCCGTCCGGATAGTACTTCGCCATGAAGTCGAAATACTTCTTCAGGCCGGCATCGTCCTTCCAGGTCGGATCGAGCGGATCCTTGCCGTAATTGACGCTGATCACGCCCTTGGCGGCGTCGAGACCGGCAGGCTTCATCACCGCGCCGACCGAGGTGGCGTTGATGTCGACGATCTGCACCGGCTTCCAGCCGATCTCGCCGATCTTCTTGATCGCCTGCGCCGCTTGCTTCGGCGTGCTGGCGCTGAAGAACAGATCGGCGCCGGCATCCTTGATCTTGAGGATCTGCGAATCGACGGTCGGGTCCGAGACTTCGTAGGAGGACTCGTTGACGATCATCTTGGCGGCCTTGTCGCCGAGCCCGGCCTTGATGCCGTTCAGATAGTCCTTGCCGAGATCATCGTTCTGATAGAGCACGCCGACTTTGGCGTTTGGATATTCCTTCAGGATGTACTGGCCGTAGATGCGGCCCTCGACGAAATAGTTAGGGTTGTAGCCCATCGTCCACGGAAAGTTCTTCGGGTCCGTGAACTTCGAGGCGCCGGTGGCCGCGAACAGCTGCGGCACTTTCTTGGAGTTGAGATATTTTTGCACGGCCGCATTCGATGGCGTGCCGATGATCTGGAAGGTCAAGAGCACCTCGTCGCTCTCGACCAGCTTGCGCACCTGCTCCACTGCTTTTGGCGGCGAGTAAGCGTCGTCATACTGGATCAGATTGATCTTGCGGCCGTTGATGCCGCCCTGGTCGTTGATCATCTTGAAATAGGCGGCCTGGGTCTTGCCGATCGACGCGTAGGCCGATGCCGGTCCCGAGAACGGCACGGTCTGGCCGACTTTGATCTCGGTATCGCTCGCCCCCGGATCATATTTCTTCTGGGCATTGGCCGCCGAGACCGATAGCGCCAGGGTCAGCGCCGTTGCCGTGGCCAGATGCAGCATTCCATTCCTCATTCGCATTTCCTCAATGTTTGTTGCCGGTGATCAATCAGGTGCGCCTGTGCGCACCTGATGTCACCGCTGACGGCGATAGTGGATGAGGCGTTGTTGCAACGCAAGTTTGGGCGTGCGCCCGCAGTTCGTAGCATGCGCGGCTGCGCAGCAGGTTTGTAAGGTGGGCCAGCGCCGGCGGATGCGCGAAGTGCAGTCCGCCGGGCGTAACCCGCCCTATGAGATATCCGAGAGGCTAACCCGCTGGACCCGCATCCTCCATGATCGGGCCGAACAGCTCCCAGCGTTCGCCGTTGAACTTCATCATCTGCATCTGCTTGTTGACGCGGTAGTCGTTCGGCCCGGTGTTGATCTTGATGCCGGGTAGCGCGAAGCTCGGGGTGAAGTCCTTGATGTTAGCGACCTGCTTCATCACGTTCTCACGCGACAGGTCGTCGCCGCACTGTTTCAGCACCTGCGTCAGCAATTCGGCGACTGAATAAGCATAGGTGTTGACGGTATTGAGCTTGTCGCCTTCGGGGAAATACTTGTCCATGAAGGCAAAGAACGCTTTCACGCCCGGATCGTCCTTCCACTGCGGATCGCCGGGCTCCTTGCCGTATTGGGTGGAGATGATGCCCTTGGAGATGTCGAGACCGGCGGGCTTCAACGTCGCCGAGATCGGGCTCGCGTTGATGTCGAGGATGTGCACCGGCGTCCAGCCGAGCTCGGCGACCTTCTTGATCGCCTGCGCCGCGAATTTGGGTGTCGAGGCATCATAGAAAAGATCGGCGCCCAACGACTTCAGTTTGACCACCTGCGAGTCCACCGTCGGATCGGTGACCTCGTAGGACACCTCGCCGACGATCATGCTGGCTGCCTTGTCGCCGAGACCGCTCTTGAGGCCGGCGAGATAGTCGCGGCCCATGTCGTCGTTCTGGTAGAGCACGCCGATCTTGGCGTTCGGATGCTCCTTGAGGATGTACTTGGCGTAGATGCGTCCCTCGGACACGTAGTTGGGATTATAGGCGATGGTCCAGGGATAGTTCTGCGGATCGTTGAAGCGCGCGGCGCCGGTCGAGGCCAGCAGTTGCGGGATCTTCTTGCCGTTGAGATATTTTTGCACGGCAGCGTTCGCGGCCGTGCCGATGATCTGGAAGGTGAACAGCACCTCGTCGCCTTCGACGAGCTTGCGCACCTGCTCGACCGTCTTCGGCGGCGAATAGGCGTCGTCATACTGGATCAGATTGATCTTGCGGCCGTTGATGCCGCCCTGATCGTTGATCATCTTGAAGTAGGCGGCCTGGGTCTTGCCGATATTGGCGTAGACGGAATAGGGCCCGGAGAACGGCACGGTCTGGCCGATCTTGATCTCGGTGTCGCTCGCGCCGGTGTCGTATTTCTTCTGGGCGAGAGCTTGGTTGGCGGAGAACGCGAAGGCGAGCGCCGCCGTGGCGGTGATGAAGGCTCTGCGATTGCTCATGTGGGCTTGTTCCTCCTGACGGAATTTCCGACCGACGGTCTTGTCCCGTTGATTGCCAACGGTCGCCATCGCTGTCGGAGATTGTGGAGGAACGGCAGGCGCCGCGCAAGGATCGCGGTGCCGCGCTATGGCATCTCAGGTCAGGAACAAGGCCAACAGCGCGAGCGCCGCCGGCAGCGCCTGCACGATCAGGATCCGCGTGCTGACGGTCGCCGCGCCATAAGCGCCGGCCACGATCACGCAGAGCAGGAAGAACGCCTTGATCTGGAACGCGAAGGCCGGATTGCCGTGCACCAGCCCCCAGACCAGGCCGGCGGCCAGGAAACCGTTATAGAGTCCCTGGTTCGCGGCCAGCACCTTGGTGATCGCTGCCTTCTCCGGCGTGTTGCGGAAAACCTTCAAGCCCTGCGGCTTGTCCCAGAGCAACATCTCCAGGATCAGGAAGTAAGCGTGCAGTGCGGCGACCAGCGCCACCAGGATATTCGCGATCCAGATCAAGTTGAGCTCCCCCAGCGTCAGCTTTCGGGTGGACGCTAGCACGGCTGGCGTGGCAAGTGCGATGGCGTGTTTCGATGCAATGGTGCCGCAATGCCCGCGCGACCGACCAAACCGCCTGTAAGCTTCGGCCTCGATCGGCTGGCGACGCCGATCGGGATCGCGCTGCTGATCACCGACGCTGAGGGCGCCTTGCGCGCGCTCGACTGGGAGGATTACGAGCACCGCATGCGCGAGCTCTTGCGCCTGCATTACGGTCTGGTGGACCTGAGTGACCAGCCCGCGCCCGCGGCCATGCGGACTGCGCTGTCGGACTATTTCGACGGCGATCTCGGCCAGCTCTCAGACATCGCCTGGCGCATCGCCGGCACGCCGTTCCAGCAGAAGGTCTGGAATGCATTGGCGCAAATCCCTGTCGGCACCACAATGAGTTACGGCGCGCTCGCCGCAAGGATCGACACGCCCAAAGCCATTCGCGCCGTCGGCCATGCCAACGGCTCCAATCCGATCAGCGTGGTGCTGCCGTGCCACCGCCTGATCGGCGCCGATGGTTCTCTGGTGAAGTATGGCGGCGGCCTCGAGCGCAAGCGCTGGCTGCTGCGGCATGAAGGCGTGGCGGTCTAAGCGCCTGTTTGACAACGGTTGAGCGATTGGCGGCGGCCGGCGATGGGCCGTCGAGCGAGCCTTCGGCCGCTCTCCCCCGCCGTGACCGAATCCATCAGACGTTCGACGTCATTACTTTCTGCACGATCTTCCAAGTCCCGTTCACCTTCAAGCACGACAACAGGTCTGTGAAGTAACGCGGCGGGATGCGCAATTTCACCTTCAAAAGCGCGAGCTCTCCTTCAACATCCGTCGACAGGATCTGATCGTCTCGCTCGAAGCCCTGTTGCTTTGGAGCTTTCATGTCGCGGACCGCTGCCAGCCAGGTCGCAATCGGCGTCACGCCCACGTTGCCGTCCTCGGCGACCTTCGTCACGGAACTCAAGGGGTGAAATATGGATGCAAATTTCTCGGCATCCATTTCATAGGCAGCATCGAAATAGGTTTGCGCAAGGGAGTGCAAGGCGGGAACGTCCGTATTCATTGTCATCCTCAAAGCCGTTACACCGGGCATTCATGCGGCCCGGCCCGGCCAGCCGTGCCGAGCGTCAGCCTGGCGCCCCGTGCAGAAAAGCACCGTAAGTCGTCGAATTGCGGGTGGGAGCCTACGGCATAGTTGTTTATGAAGCCAGCCGACTTGCACGGCATGGGCTTATGATCGATATTCATAGACGATGACAAACGAATTGAACGAGCTCGCGACGTTCGCAATCGTGGCTAGTGAACGAAGCTTTACGCGCGCTGCGATAAAGCTGGGTGTGTCTCAGTCTGCCTTGAGTCACACAATCCGGAGGCTTGAGCAACGGCTTGAGCTGCAGCTGCTCGCTCGAACAACCAAGAGCGTTGCGCCAACCGCTGCGGGGGCAGCTCTTTTGGAAGACTTGTCTCCGGCGCTTGAGCAAATTCGTCACGCCCTCGACAAGGCCCGAAGTGTTCGGCAGCGACCCGAAGGTCGTCTCCGAATCGTAATGTCACGATCAGCTGCCGTGATGGTGTTGTTGCCGCGGTTGAGAGCTTTCGCTGAGTCCTACCCGGACATCGTTCTGGACGTTGTTACCGTCACTGGCCCCGTGGACCTTGTTGCAGGCGAGTTCGATGCCGGTATCCAGCTTGGCGAGTACATTCAAAAGGATATGATCGCGGTTCGCCTCACGCCCGAACTGCGATTGGCGGTAGTGGGCTCGCCAAGCTATTTCGCTTCACGAAGCATCCCCAAGAAACCAAAGGATCTGAACGATCATCGGTGCATTACGCTGCGTCTTGCGGGTGGACCATATCGGTGGGAGTTTCAGCAGGGACGAAAGTCGGTCACGATCAACGTGAACGGCCCACTCATCATTGACGATACCCACTTGGTGATCCAGGCGGCGCTCGCCGGGGTTGGTGTGGGACTCGCTTATGAAGAGCAGGTCGCCGAATATGTTGCGAAGCGCCGCCTTGTCCGGGTGCTGGAGGATTGGACTCCGCCAATTCCGGGCTTCTTCATGTATTATCCCAGTCGTCGGCATCAACCGGCGACGCTGTCTGCGCTGGTGAACGCGCTGCGATTCTCCGAACAAAAGTCGGCGCGATGATTCAGCGGGGAATGACGAGAGAAGTCAGGCCGCTGGCTGAACCGCCTTGTCGCCGGCCATCACGTGGGTCAGCGCGCTCTTGATCGCGGCCTGACGTGTCGGCGCGCTGATCTGTGCGCCCAGGAGATCGGTGACGTAGAACACGTCGCGCGCGCGCTCGCCGAAGGTCGCGACATGGGCCGAGGCGATGTTGAGGTTGAGCTTCGAGATCGCGGTGGTCAGCTCGTAGAGCAGCCCGGGGCGGTCGAGGCCGGACATTTCGATCACTGTGTAGCGGTCGGACCATTGGTTGTTGATGGTCACTTCCGGCTCGATCACGAACGGCCGCGCCTTGCCGCGCACGGTGCGCCGGGCCACCACTTCGGGCAGACGCAGCTTGCCTTCCAGCACGTCCTCGATCATCTCGCCGATGCGTGTGGCGCGCCGTCCCTCGTCCTCGTCGCGGTCGTATTCCCTGGAAATCGAGATGGTGTCGAGCGCGCGACCGTCGGTCGTGGTGTAGATCTGGGCATCGACGATGTTGGCACCGGCCGAGGCACAGGCGCCTGCGATGATCGACAGCAGCCAGGGATGGTCGGCGGCGAAGATGGTCAGCTCGGTGACGCCACGCACCTCGTCGAAGCCGACATTGATCGCGAGCTTGTGGCCCGCCTGCTCGCTGGCACGGACGAAGCGCGCGTGGCGGATCTTGCGCGGCAGCTCGACCTTGAGCCAATAGGCCGGATAGTGCCGGGCGATATAGGCGTCGAGCTCTTCCGCCGGCCATTCCGCGAAGGCGTTACGGAATTCGGCATACGCGGCCGTGAGCCGCTTGCCGCGGTCTACCTCCGAGAAGCCACCCGTCAGCACCGGTTCGGTCTCGTAGTACAGCGAGCGCAAGAGCTGCGCCTTCCAGCCGTTCCACACGCCTGGGCCGACGCCGCGGATGTCGGCGGTGGTCAGGATCGTCAAGAGCTTCATCTGCTCGACCGACTGCACCACGGCGGCGAAATTCTCGATGGTCTTGCGGTCGGAGAGATCGCGCGACTGTGCGACCGTGGACATCGTCAGATGCTCCTCGATCAGCCAGGCCACGAGCTCGGTGTCGGCCGGACTGAAGCCGAGCCGCGGGCAGAGCCGTCGCGCCACCTTGGCGCCGGCGATCGAGTGATCCTCGGGCCGGCCCTTGGCGACGTCGTGCAGCAGCGTCGCAATGTAGATCACGGAGCGATGCTCCGGCCGGATCTTGCGCATCAGGTCGCTCGCCACCGCGAATTCCTCGATGCCGCCGCGTTCGATGTCCTGGAGGAACCCGACGCAGCGGATCAAATGCTCGTCGACGGTGTAGTGATGATACATGTTGAACTGCATCATCGAGACGATCTTGCCGAAGGCACGGATGAAATGGCCGAGCACGCCGGTCTCGTTCATCCGCCGCAGCACGATTTCCGCGTTGTCGGATGTCAGGATCTCCATCAACAGCCGGTTGGCTTCGGGATTCTCGCGCATCTGCGCGTTGATCAGGCCGAGCGAACGCGTCACGTCGCGCATCGCGTCCGGGTGGAAGGCGAGATTGTTCTTCTGCGCCAGACGGAAGATGCGGATCAAATTGACCGGATCATGCTTGAACACGTCGGGCGCGGCGACGTTGATGCGGTTGTTGTCGACGATGAAGTCGTCGCTGTCGGGCACTCGCCGCTTCACCGCGGTGGGGCGCAGCCGCGCCATCATCCGGCTCAGCACCGGCGCGGGCTTGGCCTGCTGGTCCTCGAGCTTGGCGCAGAGGATGGCGGTGAGGTTGCCGACTTCCTTGGCGACCAGGAAGTAGTGCTTCATGAAGCGTTCGACGTCCTGCATGCCGGGATGCGAGGTGTAGCCGAGCCGGACGGCGATCTCGCGCTGGAGGTCGAAGGAGAGGCGCTCTTCAGGGCGACCGGAGTAAAAGTGAAGATTGCAGCGCACCGACCAGAGGAAGTCGGCGCAGCGGCGGAAGGTGCGGTATTCCTGCGCGTCGAACACGCCGCGGTCGACCAGTTCGTCGGTGTCGCTCACGCGGTAGACGTACTTCGCGATCCAGAACAGCGTGTGCAGGTCGCGGAGCGCACCCTTGCCGTCCTTGACGTTGGGTTCGACCAGATAACGCGATTGGCCGCCGCGGCGATGCCGCTCCTCACGCTCGGCGAGTTTCGCGGTGACGAACTCGGACGCGGTGCCTTGCACGACCTCCTTGTCGAAGCGGGCAACCAGCTCGTCATAGAGCGGCCGGTCTCCGGTAAGGAAGCGCGTCTCCAGGATCGCGGTGCGGATGGTCATGTCGCCGCGCGCCTGCCGGATCGACTCGTCGACCGAGCGCGTGGCGTGACCGACCTTCAGCCCCATGTCCCAGAGGCAATAGAGAATGGCCTCGGCGACCTGCTCGCCCCAGGCGGTCTGCTTGTAGGGCAGGATGAAGAGCAGATCGATGTCGGACTCGGGGGCCATCAGGCCGCGGCCATAGCCGCCGGTCGCCACCACTGCCATGCGCTCGGCACCGCTCGGAATCGGCGAGCGGTAGAGATGGCGGGTCGCGGCCGAATACAGGATGCGGATGATCTCGTCCTGCACGTGGCACAGCCGCTCGGCGCAGCGCCGGCCGTGACGGTCCTTCAGCAGGATCGTCTGTGCCGCAGCGCGCGAGGCAATCAGCTCGGCCTTGAGCAGTTGCGCCATGGCCGTGCGGAACGCGTCCTCGCGTCCCTGGTGCTTCTCGGCAAGCGCATCGACCGCGGCGGTGATCCGCGCGGTGTCGAAGCGATCGTCCACCTCGGCCTTGTGTTCAGTCGCGACGCTGTCCATGTCTCACCGGATATAAGAGGCGGCCGGCGCTGTCACCCGCCATTCTCTCGCAATAGTCGTTCCATGCTGGAAAGGTGCGGCTTTGGGCAAAGCTGTTCTCAGCCGGCGCGCTTTCGAGGGATGGATTTTCTCGTTGATTTCTAGATCTAACTCATTGAAAAACAATGAAGTTTTGAGGAGGTCGGGCATGACCAGGATTACACGACGCATACTGTTGGCGGGAGCGGTCGCTCTTGCCATGTCCCCCGCGGCGCGGGCGGCGGATCCGCTCAAGGAAATCCGTATCGACTGGGCGACCTATAATCCGGTGTCGATGGTCCTGAAGCAGAAGGGGCTCCTGGAAAAGGAGTTCGCCAAGGACGGCATCACCGTCACCTGGGTGCAGTCGGCCGGCTCCAACAAGGCGCTCGAATTCCTCAATGCGGGCTCGATCGACTTCGGCTCGACCGCGGGCTCGGCGGCGCTGGTCGCGCGTATCAACGGCAACCCGATCAAGTCGATCTACGTCTATTCGCGTCCCGAATGGACGGCGTTGGTGACATCAAAGGATTCCAAGATTGCTAGTGTCGCCGATCTCAAGGGCAAGCGGGTCGCGGTGACGCGCGGCACCGATCCGCACATCTTCCTGGTGCGCGCATTGCTTGGCGCAGGTCTCACCGAAAAGGACATCACGCCGGTGCTGCTCCAGCACGCCGACGGCAAGACCGCGCTGATCCGCGGCGACGTCGATGCGTGGGCCGGGCTCGATCCGATGATGGCGCAGGCCGAGGTCGAGGACGGCGCGAAACTGTTCTATCGCAAGGCCGACGCCAACACTTGGGGCATCCTCAATGTGCGCGAGCAGTTTTTGAAAGACTATCCGGACGCCGCCCGCCGCGTGCTCGCGGTGTACGAAGAAGCGCGCAAATATTCGCTCGCGAATTACGACGAGCTCAAGAAGACCTTCATCGCCGTGACCAAGCTGCCGGAGCCTGTCGTCGATAAGCAACTCAAGGAGCGCACCGAGCTGACCCACAGCCGCATCGGCGCGCCCCAGCGCGAATCGATCCTCGCCGCGGGCCTCGCCCTGCAACAGGCCGGCGTCGTCGACGCCAAGGTCGACGTGAAGGCGACGCTGGATGGGCTGATCGACGATCAGGTGCCGCTGCCGACGAATTAAAGGCAGGCGGGCGGCAAACTCGGTCGTCGTCCCGGGGCGCGAAGCGAGCCCGGGACCCATAACCACAGGAAGTGGTTTGGCGCCAAAGGGGCAACTCCAAGCCCCCGTAGCCACGCCTTCCCGTGGTTATGGGTCCCGGATCTGCGCTCGGCTTCGCTGCGCTTGTCCGGGACGACGCCGAGAATGCCGCGCGCCCTTGCAATCCCGCACAAGACGCGCTTCCTACCGGCCATGATCTCTGACGCGCCAGTGCTGCAACAGACTACGGAACCGGCCGAGAGCGCCGCGCCCTCGCGGCTGTCGCGCTATGCGGGGCCGACGCTGGGATTGCTGTTGCCACTGACCCTCGCGCTTGGCTGGGAACTCGTGGTCTGGTCCGGCTGGTCCAACGGCCGGCTGGTGCCGCCGCCCTCGCGCGTGTTCGCCACCGTCGTTGATCTTGCACGCTCCGGCGAACTGTTCCGTCACATCGCCGCAACGCTGTGGCGTGTCGGCCTCGGCTTCGCGTTCGGGGTGGTCGCGGGCACCTTGCTCGGCGCCATATCCGGCTATTGGTCGCTGGCGCGGCGGCTGCTCGACCCGACCGTGCAAGCGCTGCGCGCGATCCCGTCGCTGGCCTGGGTGCCGCTGTTCATCCTCTGGCTCGGCATTTTCGAGACCTCGAAGATCGCGCTGATCGCGGTCGGCGTGTTCTTTCCGGTCTATCTCGGCGTGATGGGCGCGATCCTCATCGTCGATCGCAAGATCGTCGAGGTCGGTCGCACATTCCGTCTCTCCGGGCCTGCCATGATCCGCCGTATCCTGCTGCCCGCGGTGCTGCCGGCCTATGTCGTGTCCTTGCGCGTCGGTCTTGGTCTGGGCTGGATGTTCGTGGTGGCGGCCGAGCTGATCGGCGCGTCCGAAGGCCTCGGCTATCTCCTGCTCGACGGCCAGCAGCTCGGCAAGCCCGCGCAGATCCTCGCCGCCATCGTGATCTTCGCGATCCTCGGCAAGCTCACGGATTGGCTGATCGAGATCGCGGCTGCGCCCTTCCTGCGCTGGCAGGACGCCTTCGGGCGTACGACGGGAGCATAAGGCGATGCTGGCGCTCGACCGGGTCAGCAAGACCTATCCCAACGGCGTGCAGGCGCTGGCGCGCTTTTCGGCCGAGATCAGGCAAGGCGAGATCGTCGCCATCATTGGCGGCTCGGGCTGCGGCAAGTCCACGCTGCTGCGCGCCATCGCGGGCCTCGACCGCGCAAGCTCGGGCACGGTGACGCTCGACAACGAGGCGATCGCCTCGCCGCATGCCAAGATCGGCATCATCTTCCAGGAGCCGCGGCTGCTGCCCTGGCTCAGCGTCGCCGACAATATCGGCTTTGGTCTTGCCGATGGGCCCGCCACCGAGCGGCGTGAAAAGGTGGCGCGTGCGCTCGAGCGTGTCGGGCTCGCCGAGAAAGCGCAGGCCTGGCCGCGCGAGCTCTCGGGCGGGCAGGCACAGCGCGTCGCGATTGCCCGCGCACTGGTGCCGCAGCCCGAGGTGCTCTTGCTCGACGAACCGTTCTCGGCGCTCGATGCCTTCACCCGCAGGGACCTCCAGGATCATCTGCTCGATCTCTGGGCCGACACGCGGCCGACGCTCATCCTCGTCACCCATGACGTCGACGAGGCCGTGGTGCTGGCTGACCGCGTGCTGGTGATGCGGCCGCGGCCGGGCCGGCTGTTCGACCAGATCGAGATCAACCTGGGCAGGCCACGCGACCGCAATTCGCCGCTGTTCGAGAATTTCAAGCGAAGTGTGCTGACGTCACTCGACCGTTCGCTCGACCGCAACGTGCCCGACCGTGACGCAACCCAGGGTCCCGGTCAGGCCATGTGGTGGTGACAATTTCGCTCCGAGCCGGTACATCGCAAGCCGGTACTTCGTAGAGACGATTTTCCCGGGAGAGACAAAATGGACGCCGCAGCACTGCGCCAGATGCAGGCCCCGATCAAGGAGCGCTACAAGACCGACCCCAAGACCGCGATGATCACGTTGAAGGCCAAGGGCTCGACCGACAGCGAGGGCATCGCCTGCAAGGTCGAGACCGGCCGCGCCATCGCGATGGCCGGCCTGCATCCCGCGACTGGCGGCTCCGGCCTGGAGCTCTGCTCGGGCGACATGCTGCTCGAGGCGCTGGTCGCCTGCGCCGGCGTCACGCTGAAATCGGTCGCGACCGCGATCGAGGTGCCCTTGAAGACCGGCAACGTCTACGCCGAGGGCGATCTCGATTTCCGCGGCACGCTCGGCGTCGACAAGGAGACGCCGGTCGGCTTCGCCGAGATACGTCTGCGCTTCGACGTCGATACTGATGCGCCGCAAGACAAGCTCGACCTGCTGCTCAAGCTCACCGAGCGCTACTGCGTGGTCTATCAGACCATCAAGAACGGCCCGAAGGTCTCGGTGTCGATGCAGCGGATGTAGCGAGCGAAGGCCGCTCGCCCAACAATTCGTGTCGTCTCGGCGAAGCCCGGGACGACAAAAGAAAAAAATGTCCCCCGAGCTCCACTTCATCCTCATCCTCGTTCTGCGCATGATGGTTGCGGCGGCGTTCGTCGTGACGGCGTCGATCATCACCGAGCGCTCAGGGCCGGTGATCGGCGCGCTGGTCGCGACCTTGCCGGTTTCGGCCGGGCCATCCTACGTCTTCCTCGCGCTCGACCACGATGCCGCCTTCATCGCGCAGGGCGCGCTGTCGAGCTTGCCGGTCAATGCCGCGACGATCTTCATGTGTCTCACCTATGTGGTGCTGGCGCAGCGGCGCAGCCTTCTGGTGAGTTGCGGAAGCGCGGTCGCGGTCTGGATCGTGTTCGCCTCGATCATCAAGCAGTTCGACTGGCCGCTCACCGCCGGGCTCGCCGCCAATCTGATCGCGTTCGGCATCTGTATTCCGCTGCTCGCGGGCTATCGCCACGTGAAGATGCCGCTGGTGACGCGGCGCTGGTACGACGTTCTGATGCGGGCGGCGCTGGTCGCGACCCTGGTTGCCATCGTCGTCTCGACGTCGGGCTGGGTCGGCCCCCGGATTAGCGGCATCATCGCGCTGTACCCGGTGGTGTTCTCCAGCATCATGGTGATCCTGCATCCGCGCATCGGCGGTCCGCCGACCGCCGCGGTGCTGGCCAATTCGGCCTGGGGCCTACTCGGATTCGGAATGGCGATCGCGGTGTTGCACGGGGCGGTGGCGTGGTTCGACTCCGCCGTCGGTCTTGGGCTTGCTCTCGCCACGTGCATCGTTTGGAATCTGACGCTGTGGGGGATCGGGCGGCGTACGCAGCACAAGGCGCGACAAGTACCGTGACACTACGGCCATGCGGCACGGCGTCGGATACTTCCGTAGCAAACTCGCCATGACCGGTCACGAGACGCTTTCCTTCAAACTCCTGAAGGACCAAGGCCATTTCAAGTCGCAGCGCCGACCGAGCAGCGTGTAAGGCGCGCCGTCGTGCAGCTTTAGGCTGCTTTGTCGGCCATCGCCTTTCGCAGAATTCGTTAGCACTTTATTCGAGTCTTATGGGTACTGAATTATTCTGCATACCCGCCTCGGTCTTCGCAATGCGAGTTTTACCGGCGGAAGTTTCGATTGGAATTCGGCGCGTGTGCCGCGCCGTCACGTCCCCTGATCCCGTCACGCAATTTCATGATTTCGGAGATTCACTGATGTTTGGTCGCAAGTCCCGCAACGACGCGGATGCTCAGCTCGCAGCCATCGGCCGCTCGCAGGCCATGATCGAGTTTGCCATGGACGGCACGATCCTGACCGCCAACCAAAATTTCTTGAACGCCCTCGGCTATTCCCTCGACGAAATCAAGGGAAAGAAGCACGCCATGTTCATGCCGGCCGACCAGCGCGACGGCGCCGAGTACAAGGCGTTCTGGGCTGAATTGAACCGCGGCGAGTATCAGGCAAGCGAGTTCAAGCGGATCGCGAAGGGCGGCCGTGAGATCTGGATCGAGGCATCCTACAATCCGGTGCTCGACGGCAACGGCAAGACGGTGATGGTCGCCAAGATTGCGACCGAAATCACCGAGAAGAAGATCCGGAGCATGACGGACTCTTCGAAGATCGCCGCTATCGGCCGCGCCCAGGCCGTGATCGAGTTCAAGCTCGACGGCACCATCGTCACGGCCAACGAGAATTTCTGCAACGCGCTTGGCTATTCGCTGACCGAGATCCAGGGCAAGCATCACAGCCTCTTCATGCCCCAGGCCGAGCGCGACGGCGCGGCCTATCGCGAGTTCTGGGCCAAGCTCAACCGCGGCGAATACCAGGCTGGCGACTTCAAGCGCATCGGCAAGGGCGGCCGCGAGGTCTGGATTCTCGCCTCCTACAATCCGCTACTCGATGAGAACGGCAAGCCCTCCGGCGTCGCCAAGTTCGCGACCGACGTCACGGCGGAGAAGCTGAAGAATGCCGACCTTGCGGGCCAGATCTCGGCGATCGAGAAGGCGCAGGCGGTGATCGAGTTCAACATGGACGGCACGATCATCGCCGCCAACGCCAATTTCCTCGGCGCCCTCGGCTATTCGCTGGCTGAGATCAAGGGCAAGCACCACAGCATGTTTGTCGAGCCCTCGGAGCGCGATGGCAATGGCTATCGCGAGTTCTGGGCGGCGCTCAACCGCGGCCAGTATCAGGCGGCCGAATACAAGCGCATCGGCAAGGGCGGCAGGGAGGTCTATATCCAGGCCTCCTACAATCCGATCATGGATCTCAACGGCAAGCCGTTCAAGGTCATGAAATATGCGACCGACGTCACGAAACAGGTGCTGGTCCGCATGGGCAACGAGCGCGTCCGCGGCATGATGGAATCGGTCGCCGCCGGATCGGAAGAGCTGAACGCCTCGGTGCGGGAGATTTCCGAGGCCATGACCAAATCGCGCGAGACGGCGATGAGCGCGGTGGAGCAGGTCGCGTCCGCTGATGCCCAGGCCCAGCGCCTCACTGAAGCGGCGCTGGCGATGAGCGGGATCGTCGAGCTCATCAACAACATCACCGGGCAGATCAACCTCCTGGCACTTAACGCCACCATCGAATCCGCCCGCGCCGGCGAAGCCGGTCGGGGCTTTGCGGTGGTGGCCTCGGAGGTCAAGAGCCTCGCCAACCAAGCCAAGCAGGCCACTGACAAGATCGGCGCTGAGATCGGTAGCCTCAACGGCATCTCTGGAGACGTCGTCACCGCCCTGGCTTCGATCAAGACGGCCATCAGCAACGTCAGCGAATATGTGACGTCGACGGCCGCGGCGATCGAAGAGCAGAGCACGGTGACCAACGAGATGTCGACCAGCATGCAGCGCGCCGCAGCGGAAGCGGCGGCGATCGCGGCGAGGGCGTAGCGTTCAGAAGCATAGGGTGGGTTAGCGAAGCGTAACCCGCCACTTCTCGCGCGCTGACAAAGGTGGCGGGTTACGCCTTCGGCTAACCCACCCTGCGGCACCGTCACTGCTTCGGCAGCTTGGCCTTCAACGCATACAGCGCATCGAGCGCTTCGCGTGGCGACATCTCGTCCGGATGCAGCGCCTTCACCGCGTCCATCAGCAGTTCGGCCTCGCTCGGCGGTGTGACTTCTGCGGCGGCGCGCGAGGGCACTGCGAACAGCGGCAGATCGTCAGCAAGCGCGCGCGCGGTCTGGCCGCGGTCCTGGGCTTCCAGCTTCGCCAGCACCGATTTGGCGCGCGTGATCACGGCCGGCGGCAGGCCCGCGAGCTTGGCGACCTGGATGCCGTAAGAGCGGTCGGCCGAACCCGGCAATACCTCGTGCAGGAACACGACATTGCCCTGCCATTCCTTCACCCGCACGGTCGCGTTGAACATCCGCGGCAGCTTGGCGGAGAGCGCCGTCAGCTCGTGGTAATGCGTCGCGAACAGCGTGCGGCAGCGGTTGCTCTCGTGCAGGTGCTCGATTGCGGCCCAGGCGATCGAGAGGCCGTCGAAGGTCGCAGTGCCGCGGCCGATTTCATCAAGGATCACGAGCGCACGCTCGCCGGCCTGGTTTAGGATCGCGGCGGTCTCGACCATCTCGACCATGAAGGTGGAACGGCCGCGGGCGAGATCGTCGGCGGCGCCGACACGCGAGAACAGGCGGTCGATGATGCCGATCCGCGCGCGTGTCGCCGGCACGAAACTTCCGATCTGGGCGAGCAACGCAATCAGCGCGTTCTGGCGCAGGAAGGTCGACTTACCCGCCATGTTCGGACCGGTCAGCAACCAGAGCTGGCCGGATTTTTGCGCAGGGCCCGGCGAGAGATCGCAGGCATTGGCGATGAACGGCTGGCCATTGCGCTTCAAGGCCTGCTCGACCACCGGATGGCGGCCCGCCTCGATCGCGAAGCCGAGAGACGAGTCCACCTCGGGCCGCACATAGTTCTCGTCGATCGCCAGCTTGGCAAGCGACGTCGCGACGTCGAGCAGCGCAAAGGCGTGAGCGGCGGCGCGCAGTTCCTCGCTGATGGCCAAAGCCTTGGCGCAGAGCCGCTCGAAAATCTCGAGCTCGAGCCCGAGTGCGCGGTCGCCGGCATTGGCGATCTTGGCTTCGATCTCCCCGAGCTCCGAGGTGGTGAAGCGGACCTGGCCGGCCAGCGTCTGGCGGTGGATGAAGGTTGCGTTCAGCGGCGCCGACATCAGCTTGTCGCCGTGCTGCGCGGTGACCTCGACAAAATAGCCGAGCACGTTGTTGTGCCGGATCTTGAGCCCCTTCACACCCGTGTTGTCGGCGTAGCGCGCCTGCATCGAGGCCACCACCAGGCGCGAGGCGTCGCGCAGATTTCGCGTTTCGTCCAGCGCAGGCTCATAGCCCTGGCGAACGAACCCGCCGTCGCGCTTGATCAGCGGCAGTTGATCGTCGAGCGCCCTGGCGAATTCCGCCGCGAGCTCGCGCGATGGCTTTTGCAGCGCCGCCATCACGACGGCGATCTCCTGCGGCGGCTGGTCGAGTTCGTCAAGCCGCGTCAGCACCTGGTCGGCGGCGATGATGCCATCGCGCAGGCCGGCGAGGTCACGCGGACCGCCGCGGCCGACGGATATACGGGCCAGCGCCCGCGACATGTCCGGGGCGCCGCGCAGGATGCTGCGGATGTCCTCGCGCGCGGCCGAGTCGGCAACGAAGCTGCCGACGGCATCGAGCCGCCGCGCAATCGCCGCCGCATCGGTCAGCGGCGCGGCAAGCCGCTGCGCCAGCAGGCGCGAGCCGGCCGAGGTCACCGTGCAGTCGATCGCGTCGAGCAGCGAGCCGCGGCGTTCGCCGGCGAGTGTCCGCGTCAGTTCGAGATTGGCGCGGGTGGCGGGATCGATCGCCATGGTCGCGCCCGAGGCTTCGCGCGCGGGCGGCGACAGCGGCGGATGTTTGCCGACCTGGGTGCGGTCAACATAGGTGACGGCGCCGGCGGCGGCAGTGGCTTCCAGCCGCGTGAGCTGGGACAGTCCGTCCATGGTCGCGACGGCAAAATAGTCGCACAGCCGCTTCTCGGCAGTGGCGCCGTCGAAGACGTCGCGGGTCAGCGGCGTCACCGCCGGCAGCTCGCGCAGGGTCTGTCCGAGCTCGCTGTCGTTATAGAGCGCGTCGGTGACGATCACCTCGTTCGGATTGATCCGCGCCAGCGTGGCGGCGAGTTCGCCGCCCGAACATTCCGTCACCGTGAACTCGGCGGTCGAGATGTCGATCCAGGCGAGGCCAAAGCGGTCACCGCCCGCCGATGAGCGCGCGCGCGCGAGCGCCAGCAGGTAATTGTTGGCGCGCGCGTCGAGCAGCGTGTCCTCGGTCAGCGTGCCCGGCGTGACCAGGCGCACCACGCCGCGGCGCACGACGCTCTTGTTGCCGCGTGCTTTCGCCGCCGCGGGATCCTCGGTCTGCTCGCACACCGCGACCCGGTGCCCGGCGGTGATCAGCCGGTGCAAATAGTCCTCGGAGCGCTCGACTGGCACGCCGCACATCGGGATATCGGCGCCTTGATGCTTGCCGCGCTTGGTCAGGACGATGCCGAGTGTCCTGGAGGCGATCTCGGCGTCCTCGAAGAACAGCTCGTAAAAGTCGCCCATCCGGTAGAACAGCAGAAGGCCCTGATGTGCCGCCTTGATTTCAAGGTACTGTTCCATCATCGGCGTGACGCGCGCGGCAGCTTCCGCCTGCGGCGCGGGCGTATCGTCGGGAGGCGGTGCAGGGATCGGTTGTTGCATTGTCATGGGCGGCGCAACCTACAAAATTTCGCCCCGCGCTCCTATCGCTTTGGCCGGAGAGGGGAGGTTTTCCACGTTGTCCGCACCGCGGCATGCGCAACTCGCGTGCACACCCCTCGGAACACGCGCGTATCGGTCAATTGACCTGCCGCGGGCGCCCTCCTAAAACTCCGTCGACATTGAAGAATTTAGGCCGGATCGCGGCATTCAGGGAGAACAACCATGCGTGACGTCTTTATCTGCGATGCCGTGCGGACCCCGATCGGCCGTTTTGGCGGGTCGCTCGCCAAGGTGCGTGCCGACGACCTGGCGGCGGCCCCGATCAAGGCACTGATGGCCAAGCACCCCAATCTCGATTGGGCACAGGTTGACGAGGTCTTCTTCGGCTGTGCCAACCAGGCCGGCGAGGACAACCGCAACGTGGCACGCATGGCGCTCCTGCTTGCGGGCCTGCCGGATTCCGTTCCGGGCCAGACCCTGAACCGGCTCTGTGCCTCCGGTCTCGATGCGGTCGGTGCCGCCGGCCGCGCCATCCGCTCCGGCGAGATGGAGCTTGCGATTGCGGGCGGCGTCGAATCCATGACGCGCGCGCCCTTCGTGATGGGCAAGGCGCAGGAAGCGTTCTCGCGCTCGGCTGAGATCTTCGACACCACGATCGGCTGGCGCTTCATCAATCCGCTGCTGAAGGCGCAGTATGGCGTCGACGCGATGCCCGAGACCGGCGAGAACGTCGCCGAGGAATTCCAGGTCTCGCGCGCGGATCAGGACGCCTTCGCGATCCGCTCGCAGCAGCGCGCGGGCGCCGCGATTGCGGCCGGCTATTTCGCCGAAGAAATCACCCCGATCACCATTCCCGGCGGCAAGGCCGGCCCTGTCACCGTCGACAAGGACGAGCATCCGCGTCCCGAGACCACGCTGGAAGCCCTGACGAAGCTCAGGCCGATCGTGCGCAATCCCGGCACGGTGACCGCGGGCAACGCCTCCGGCGTCAATGACGGCGCCGCCGCGATGATCCTGGCGTCCGAGGCTGCCGTGAAGAAGCACGGCCTGACGCCGCGCGCGCGCATCCTCGGCCTCGCCTCGGCCGGCGTGCCGCCGCGCATCATGGGCATTGGACCTGTGCCGGCCACCCGCAAGCTGATGGAACGTCTCGGCAAGAAAATCAGCGATTTCGACCTGATCGAGCTCAACGAAGCCTTTGCCTCGCAGGGTATCGCCTGCATACGCCAGCTCGGCGTTGCCGACGATGCCGACTTCGTCAATCCGCATGGCGGTGCGATCGCACTCGGTCATCCCCTCGGCATGAGCGGCGCGCGCCTTGCGCTCACCGCGGTGCACGGCATGGAGAAGCGCGGCGGCAAGCTCGCGCTCGCCACCATGTGCGTCGGCGTCGGTCAGGGCGTCGCGGTCGCGATCGAGAAGCTGAACTGACGGGACGCGCAGCGTGCCGTCATCCCGGAGCCGGGTGCCCCAGACTCGTCATGCCCGGGCTTGTCCCGCCTGCGAGGCCGAAGCCTCTTCGGCGAGGCGAAGGCCCGGGCATCCACGGTTCTTGGTGCCGCGAGAAGAAGGTCGTGGATGGCCGGGACAAGCCCGGCCATGACGCAAGGTGAGGGAGCATCCCATGATCATCGGGCGCGAGCAGGACGTCACGGCCGCGGCCTTGGCGGTGATGGAGCAGACATCCGATCCACGGCTACGCCAGATCATGGTCTCCCTGGTCAAGCATCTGCACGGTTTTGTTCGCGACGTTCGCCTGACCGAGAAGGAATTCCGCGACGCCACGGCTGTTATCGCCGAACTCGGCAAGCTCTCGACCGACACGCATAATGAGGTCGTGCTGATGGCAGGCTCGCTCGGCGTCTCGCCGCTGGTGTGCCTGCTGAATAATGGCGATGAGGGCAACACGGAGACCGACCAGTCGCTGCTCGGACCATTCTGGCGGCTGAACTCGCCGCGGGTGGAAAATGGCGGATCGATCGTCCGCTCCGAGACCCCAGGCGCGCCGCTGTTCGTCAACGGCCGCGTCGTGGACAAGGACGGCCGTCCCGTCGCCGGCGCCGAGGTCGACGTCTGGCACGCGTCGCCGGTTGGTCTTTATGAAAACCAGGACCCCGAGCAGGCCGACATGAACCTGCGCGGCAAGTTTACGACCGACCAGGACGGAGCCTTCTCGTTCCGCTCCGTGATGATGGTCGGCTATCCCATTCCGACCGACGGCGTGGTCGGCCGCCTCCTGGAGGCGCAGAACCGGCATCCCTATCGTCCCGCGCACCTGCACGCGTTGGTCTTCAAGCCCGGATTCAAGGTGCTGATCTCGCAGGTCTACGACCCCGCCGACCCGCATATCGATAGTGACGTGCAGTTCGGCGTGACCAAAGCGCTGATCGGCAAGTTCCTGCGCCATGACACGCCACATCCGACCGAGCGCGACGTCGCGACGCCCTGGTATTCGCTGGACCATGTCTATCGGCTCGAAGCCGGCGAGGCCGTCCTGCCGCGTCCGCCGATCAAATAGGGCTCAAAGCCGCTTCCCCCAATTAGTTATATCCTATAATGATTGGCGGAAGCGTTGACCGGTCGGAAAAGGGCCGGGGAGGAGTTCGCCAATGACATTCATCTATCCCGTCGACAGCAACACGGCGCATCCGCTGCCGCTGTCGCCCGAGTACAAAAGCTCGATCAAGCGGGCGCCGAACAAGCCCTTGATCCCGATGCGCCATACACTGTCGGAGCTGACCGGCCCGGTCTACGGCCACGAGACCGTTCGCGAGGGCGACAATGATCTCACCACCCAACACACCGGCGAGCCGCTCGGGGAACGCATTATTGTGCACGGCCATGTGTGCGACGAGGACGGCCGCGGCGTGCCGAACTCGCTGGTCGAGATCTGGCAGGCCAATTCCTGCGGCCGTTACGTTCACGTCCGCGACCAGCATCCGGCGCCGCTCGATCCGAACTTTACGGGCGCCGGCCGCACCGTGAGCGACGTCTCCGGTTACTACCGCTTTGTCACCATCAAGCCTGGCGCCTATCCCTGGGGCAACCATCATAACGCCTGGCGTCCCGCACACATCCATCTCTCTGTGTTCGGCCATTCCTTCGTCACGCGTCTCGTGACGCAGATGTACTTCCCGGCCGATCCGCTGTTCCCGTTCGATCCGATCTTCAATTCGGTGCCGGACGAGAAGGCGCGGGCGCGGATGGTGTCATCGTTTGATCTCGAGAACACCCAGCCCGAATGGGCGCTGTGTTACCGCTTTGACATCGTGCTGCGCGGCAAGAACGCCACGCCTATGGAGAACCATTAAGTGCAGGACAATGGGATCACGCCGTCGCAGACCGTCGGCCCGTTCTTCAAATACGGCCTGACGCCGACCGGTGAGTACGCCTGGAACGATGCGTTCACCAACTCGACCCTGACGCCCGACGTCACCGGCGACCGCGTCCGGATCGAGGGCCGCGTGTTCGACGGCGATGGCGTCGCCGTGCCCGATGTCATGCTGGAGATATGGCAGGCCGATGGGCAGGGGCGCTTCGCGGATCCGCAGGACAAGCGCGGGCTGTCGAATGCGAGCTTCCGTGGCTTTGCCCGTTGCGGCACCGACAAGGACGGCAATTATTCCTTTGAAACCATCAAGCCGGGCGTGGTGCCCGATCCCGACGGCAAGCCGCAGGCACCGCATGTCCTGCTTGCGGTGTTTGGTCGCGGCATGCTGCGGCATCTCTATACCCGCATCTATTTCAGTGACGAGGCCGGCAATGCCGCCGATCCCGTGCTGGCGGTGGTGCCTGCCGACCGTCGCGCCACGCTGACGGCCGTGCGCGAGGCCGGCAAGCCGGTGTACCGGCTCGACCTGCGGCTCCAGGGCGACAACGAAACGGTATTTTTCGACGTGTGACCCCAGCGCCGTCCCGGACAGGCGGAGCCCCGATCCGGGACGACAGCGGAGGACGGGCCCAAGCTTCGCTGCCCGAAACCGTTGACCTGACGCCATTTCCCGTATTTTTCCGGAGTTCGCGCGATGCAATTTCCGCGCGATGCAATCCCGTGTTTACCGTATTCCTTTAGGGTCCGTGGGATTCAGCGCGGCCCATTGGATTTTTCCATGAAAATTCGTCTTTCGCTTTCTTCCGCAATCATTGCTTTCGGCATCGTTCTGGCCATCGGCTTTACCGCCGTGGTCTCGACCAGCCTCTACGCCTTGAAAGAGCTCAAGGTCGGCGGTCCGCTCTATTCTGATATCAAGCTCGGAAACGATCTCATCGCCGACATCCTGCCGCCGCCGGAATATGTGATCGAGGCCTACCTCGAGGCCACGCTCGCCATGCGCGAGCCCGACCAGCTGGCGGCCCATGCCGAACGCCTGGCCCAGCTCCGCAAGGATTACGACGAGCGCAAGGCATTCTGGGTCACCTCCAGCCTCTCGGCCGACCTGAAGACGACCCTGGTATCGAAATCCGACGCCGAGGTGCAGAAGTTCTGGAAGCTGTTGTCCGACCAGCTCCTCCCCGCCCTCAAGGCCAAGGATACGGCCGTCTCCGAGCGGGCCTACGCGCAGCTCAGGGAGGCCTATACCGCGCATCGCGCCGTCATCGACAGCATCGTCGAGAGCGCCAACAAGCAGAATGCCGACATGGAGAAGCTGGCCGCGGACCGCGACAGCTCGATGCTTTACATCCTCCTCGGCGTCTCCGCCGCCGTCCTCGCCTTCATTGCGGCGGGCCTGCTCGGCGTCGCCTTCGGCGTGATGCGCCCGATCGTGCGCATGACCAGCGCGATGCAAAAGCTCGCGACCGGCGATCTCGCCGCCGACATTCCTTTCGCGCACCGGCAGGACGAGGTCGGCTCGATGGCGGGTGCGCTCTTGGTGTTCAAGCAGTCCGCGGTCGAGAATTTCCGCCTGCGCGAGGAGCAGTTGCAGAAGGAGCAGGAGGCGGCGCTCGCCAAGCGTGAGGCCCTGCATCAGATGGCCGAAACCGTCGAGCGCGAGACCGGCCGCTCGGTCGACACCGCGAGCGCGGCGACGCAAGGCGTGGAGCGTGCCGCCTCCAGTCTGTCCGAGATCGCAAGGTCGCTCTCGACACAATCGCAGGCGGTCGCAGCCGCCTCCACCCAGGCCCTCGGCAGCTCGCAGACCGTCTCGGCCGCAGCTGAAGAACTCAGTGCTTCGATCCGCGAGATCGCAACCCAGGTCGCGCGGACCAGCACGGTTACAAAATCGGCGGTCGCCGGTCGGGAACAGGCGCGCTCGACCATCCAGACGCTGGCTGGATCGGTGAAGAAGATCGCCGAGGTCTCCGACCTCATCGGCGGCATCGCCGGCCAGACCAATCTGCTGGCACTCAACGCCACGATCGAGGCGGCGCGCGCCGGGGAGGCCGGCCGTGGCTTCGCGGTGGTCGCCGCCGAAGTGAAATCCCTCTCCGACCAGACCGCCAAATCCACCGAGGAGATCGCGCGGCTGATCGCCGAGATCCAGGCCTCGACGCAAGCCGCCGTCGACGCCGTCGAAACCATGGGAGGCCACATCGTCGAGATCGACGGCGTCGCCACCTCGGTTGCCGCCGCGATGGAAGAGCAGGACGCCGCGACGCGCGAGATCACGCGGTCGATTTCCGAATCGACTTCCGCGGCGAAGGAGGTCTCGGCCAAGATCGGTGATGTCAGCCGCGACGCCGCCTCCGTGAACGAGCGCGCCGCGGAGGTCAGGCAGGCGATCGCCGGCATGGCGGCCAATCTCGAACAGCTCCGGTCGGTTGTCGTGCGTACGGTGCGCGACTCGACGGCGGCGGCCTGAGCCCGGCGCGATGCCTATTGCTGGTGCCGGGGGTGTGATCGTGCAGTATGGTCCGGGACGAGGACATCGTGGCGTCCATGACACCTCCACAACTGCCGGCGGTCGTTGAGCCGGCTCTACTGACCGCTGCGCTACGCAGGGGCGGCGTGCTGGATGCGGGCGCGGTGCGCGAGGTGAAGGTGCTGCACCAATACCCTGCCATGGTGTCGCACGTTATCCGACTTGGGCTGCGCTATGTCGGGGAAGCAGCCGGGTCCCCGCACTCTGTCATCCTGAAGATCCCGAATCCGGCCTACGCCAAGTCGCTGGCGAATTCTGGTCGGCAGGAAGTGGCCTTCTACACCCGCCTTGCGCCAAATATGCCGTCGCACATCGTGCCGCGCTGCTACGATGGCCATTACGACGAAGTGAGTCAGGCTTGGCATCTCCTGCTTGAGGATCTCACCGACAGCCATGACGTTGCAGCTGACTGGCCATTGCCGCCGTCACGCGATCAGGCGATGGCGATCGTAACGGCGCTCGCCCGCTGGCATGCATCTTGGTGGGACCATGCGGGTCTCGGCGACACCATCGGCACCTGGATGAGCCTTGATGATACGGCGAGTCTGATAGAGACATTCGCCGGCCATTACGACCGCTTCGCCGATTTGCTTGGTGATCGCCTCAGTGAGGAGCGGCGGACCCTGTATCGGCGCTTCATCGACAAGGCCGAGCAACTGTTGCAACGCTACCATTCGCATCGCCATGTGACCATCGCTCACGGCGATGCCCATACCTGGAATTTCCTGCTGCCACGCGCGGGCATCGCTGACGCTGTGCGCATTTTCGATTTCGATCATTGGCGCATCAACGTTCCTACCCACGACCTTGCCTATATGATGGCGACGCAATGGTATCCAGAGCGCCGGCAGGCGCTCGAACGCCCGCTGCTCAATCGCTATCACGAGATGCTGATGGCGCACGGTGTCAGCGGCTATACGCGCGGCGCGCTCGACCAGGACTATCGGCGGTCGGTGCTGTGGCACATCACCAAGCCAGTCTGGCAGTGGAGCATCAACATCCCACCGGTGATCTGGTGGAATAATCTGGAGCGGGTGATGATGGCGGTCGAGGATCTGGGCTGCGAGGAGATTTTGGGGTAGAGGCGCGCAACATCATCAGTGTCGTCCCGGCGAAGGCATCACTCCATCACCGCGTGCTCCGGCCCGGCCGCCTGCTTGCGCAGGGTGGCCTTGGTCGAGCCGATCAGCAGGGCGAGCGGGATGGTGCAGAGGATGAAGAACATCACCAGTTCGTAGTCGTGCGCGAAGGCGATGATCTGCGCCTGCACGCTGACCATGCGATCGGCCATGGCGCGGCCGGCGTCGGTGGAGAGATTGATCATGCCGCTGACGCTGGGCATCTGGAGCGCATGGTTGAACGGGTTGATGTGCTCGGACAGGATCGCGTAGGTCCGCCGCGTGCCTTGTGTCAGCTGGGCGATGACGACGGAAATGCCCACCGAGCTCGCGACGTTGCGCATCAGGGTCAACATCGCGGTGCCGTCGGTGCGCAGCTCGTTAGACAAGGTCAGGAACGCCACCGTCGATAGCGGCACGAAGACGAGGCCGAAGCCGAAGCCCTGGATGACGCTGACGGTCACGATCTCCGGCACCTGGGTCAAATCGGTCCAGCCGGTCATCTGGAACAGCGAGCCCGCGGTCAGCGTCAGGCCCGTGATGATCAGCGTGCGGGCCTCGACATAACGCATCATGCGGCCGACCAGCATCATGGCGAAGAAAGTGCCGAAGCCGCGGCTCGCCAGCAGCAGGCCCGCGGTGATGATGGGATAGCCGATCACGTTCTGCATATAGGGGGAGGCCAGCGCCATGGTCGAGAACAGCACGAGGCCCATCACGACCATGAACACGCAGCCGGTGACGAAATTGCGGTCCTTGAAGAGCCCGAAGCGGATGAACGGTGTCGAGGTCGTGAAGGAATGCGCGATGAAGAAGTAGAAGGCGACGGCCGAGACGATGAACTCCGCAAGGATCTCACCCGATTCGAGCCAGCCCAATTGCTCGCCGCGGTCGAGCGCGAGCTGAAGCGAGCCGATCGCGACCGCCAGCGCCGCGAAGCCGAACCAGTCGAACTTGAGACTGAGATCCTTCCGGGTCTCGTCCATGAAGATGATCAGCCCGATCACGGTGATGGCGCCGAACGGCAAATTGACGAAGAACACCCAGTGCCAGGAATAAGTCTCGGTCAGCCAGGCGCCGAGCGAGGGACCCATGATCGGCCCCATCATCACGCCCATGCCCCAGATCGACATCGCCTTGGCGCGTTCCTGGAGCGTGTAATAGTCGAGCATCACCGATTGCGACAACGGCACCAGGGCCGCGCCGAACACGCCCTGCAGCAGGCGGAAAATCACCATCTGGTTGATGTCCTGCGCAAGCCCGCACAGCACCGATGCCATGGTGAAGCCGGCCGAGCAGATGATGAAGATGCGCTTGCGGCCGAAGCGGTTGGCGATCCAGCCCACCGGTGCCGTCATGATCGCGGCGGCGACGATGTAGGAGGTCAGCACCCAGTTGATCTGGTCCTGCGAAGCCGACAGCGTGCCCTGCATGTAGGGCAGGGCGACGTTGGCGATGGTGGTGTCCAGCGCCTGCATGATGGTTGCCGTCATGGCGCAGATCGTCACCATGTTCCGGCGCAGGCCGGGGACCATAAGGGCGGGATTGGACTCCGCCATAGGATTAGTCCTTGTCCTGATCTTTGTCTTGGCTCGCGGTCGCCGATAGGCCGAGCAGACCGGCGAGCGAGCGCTGGTGGCCGGTGTCGATGGTGGCGTAAACGCTCATGCCGGCCTTCAGCTTGCGTACGTATTTGTCGGTCTCGTCGAAATAGATGCGGATCGGCACGCGCTGCACCACCTTGACGAAATTGCCGCTGGCGTTCTGCGGCGGCAGGATCGCGAATTGCGCGCCGGTGCCGGGCGAGAGCGAGCCGATCTTGCCCTTGAAGGTATGGTTCGGGAACGCGTCGACCTCGAGCGTGACCGGCTGTCCTTCGGTGACGTAGGTGAGGTCGCTCTCCTTCGGATTGGCGTCGACCCAGGGATGGGCCACGTCGATGATGGAGAACACCGGCGTGCCGGCGGCGACGTAGCGGCCGAGCTGGATCTGCTCGACCTGTGTTGCCACGCCATCCATCGGCGCGCGCAGCACGGTGTGGTCGAGGTTGCGCTGGGCATCGTCCAGCTTGGCTTTCGCTTGCGCATACGCGGGGAATTGCTCCAGCGGCAATTCGGGATTGCCGAGCAATTGCGTCCTGGCGTTGGAGAGTTGCTGCTTGATGTATTGCGCCTGCGCGCCGGCGGTCACCAGTGCATTCGATGCGTTGTCGAGATCGAGCTGCGAGCCGTAATTGTTCTTCACCAGCGCCTGCTTGCGCTCGACGTCGCGCTGCTTCAGGTCGACGCCCTGCTGGGCAAGATTGAGCATGTCACCGTAGATCTTGATGTTGGCAACAAGATTGTCATAGGTGATGCGGGCTTGGGCGAGTTGCGCTTTGGCTTCTTCCAACGCATGACGGAACGGAGCGGGGTCGATCTCGAACAACTCGTCGCCGTGCTTGACGACCTGACCTTCCTTGACGACGACCTTCTGGATTTTGCCGGAGATATCAGGGGTCACCAGCACTTTCTGCGCGCCGACATAGGCGTCATCAGTGCCGACGTAACGGCCGCCATTGAGATAGAAGGTGAAGCCGGCAACCGCGACGACGAGCGGCAGCACAACCAGGAGCAGCACGCGGCGATAGCGGCGCAGGCCCGCCACCAGGCGGCGGCGCGGATCGGTGCCGGCTTTCTTGGTGGGCTTGCCGCCGTCGATTTTCTGCTCGGGCTGGAACTTGAGAACCTGATCAGCCATAGCGTTGCTCCTTACGCGCTTGTTCCGCTCCGCTGCTCTGGATCGCGGACCGCACGTTTTCCTTGATTGTTTCGAGTTGGGTGAGGAGGCGATGGGCGTCCGCCGGAGTGATGCCGTCGAGCGCGTTGGCCGTGAGCTCGGACTTCAGCCCGCTCATCCGCCCGAGCAACTGCCGCCCGGCCTTCTTCAGGTACAGCCGCTTGACGCGGCGATCCGAAGGATCGTTGCGTCGCTCGATCCAGTCGCTGTCACAGAGTTTGTCGATCAGGCGCGTCAGCGTGATCGGCTGCACCTCGAGAAGCTCGGCGAGTTCCGACTGCTTCATGCCTTCGCTGCGCTCGACCTTGGCCAGCACCGCCCATTGCGCGCGGGTGATGCCGAAGCGCGAGGCTTCCTTGTCGGCATAGACCCGGAGCAGGCGATAGAGCTCGGCGAGCGTAAACAGGAAGTTCTGGTCCACGGGCCCTGCGCTCATGAGCTTGGTCTCCAATAAGCTTGCAATATAATAAGCAAGCTTATGATTATTTCATGGCGGGTTTGCGGGACGCTGTCCCGCAGGCCGAGCATGGCTGCTGGCCGCATCGCCGGTCCTGCTTTGGGTTCCCCTTTCGAAATGCTAGAACGCCGGTCGCATGACCCTCGCAAAACCGGCATTTCCCGCGCCCGATCACGATCACGGCCGCTGCACCGCGGATGCGCTGGCGCATGCCGAGGCCGTTTGCGGAGAGCGCGCGCAGAAATTCACGCCTATACGCCGCCATGTATTGGGGGCGCTGCTCTCGAGCCACCGGCCGCTCGGCGCCTATGAGGTCATCGACGAACTGGCGAAGTCGATGTCGCGGCCGGCGCCGATCACGGTCTATCGTGCTCTCGATTTCCTGATGGCCAACGGCCTCGTGCACCGGATCGAAAGCCGCAACGCCTATCTCGCCTGCGCCGCTCACGACCACGACGCGATCTCGGCGGTGACGTTCCTGATCTGCGAGCGCTGCGGCCTGGTCGGTGAGATTCCGTCGGCATCCTTCGCCAAGGACCTCAACGTCGCCGCGCGCAGCTCAGGCTTCGCTCCCAAATTGTCGGTGGTGGAAATCACGGGCGTTTGTGCGCATTGTCAGAAAGCCGCATAGAGCAACAACGGCGCAAAGCCGGTTTTTAGGAAGAAATGTCCTCACCTCAAGCCATACCGTCCGCCGGTCGTCCCCTCAGTGCCGGCGCCATCGCCCTGATGCTCATGCTGTGCCTGACCTGGGGGTTCAACCAGATCGCCGTGAAGCTGGTGCTGCCGGACATTCCGCCGATGCTTCAGGCCACGTTCCGCTCGATGGGCGCGCTGCCGGTGCTGTTCATCATCGGCAGCTTGCGCGGCGTTAAATTCTTCGAGCGCGACGGCACCTGGAAGCCCGGCGTGATCGCCGGACTGATGTTCGGCATCGAGTTCGTGCTGATCTTCCAGGGCCTGCGCTTCACGCCGGCGTCGCGGGCGGTCGTGTTCCTCTACACCGCGCCGTTCTTCGTCGCGCTCGGCTCCTACCAAGTGCTCGGCGAGCGACTTGGTGGGACGCAATGGCTGGGGCTCGCCATCAGCTTTGCTGGTGTCGCGCTCGCGATCGGCGTGCCGCAGCCCAACGTCGATCTGCATGTTCTGCTCGGCGATCTCATGATCGTCGGCGGCGCGGCGCTGTGGGCGGCGACCACGCTGGTTGCCAAGGGCACGCGGCTGCGCTTCGCGGCGCCCGAGAAGGCGCTGGGCTATCAGGTCGCGACCTCGATCCCGATCCTGGGGCTGGCCGCCTGGCTGTTCGGGGAGACCATCCCCCACACCCCGTCGCCGCTGTCGCTGGGCCTGATGGCCTTCCAGGCGATCTGGGTCGTGGGAACCACGTTCACGCTTTGGTTCGCGCTGGTGAAGACCTATTCGGCCAGCAAATTGTCGGCTTTTACCTTCATCACCCCTTTGTTTGGCGTGGTGGGTAGCTATTTCATCATGCACGACACGCTGAACCTGACATTCGGGGCTGCCGCCGTCCTTGTCATTGCTGGGCTTTTTCTGGTTAACCGTCCCAGTCAATCCGCTGCGGCGCCGCGCGATGCATTGCTGAACGTCACCAAAACCTGATATTTGGACGCCATGAACAAGCTCGAAAAAACCATCGATTCCGACGTCGCGGGCCCCGCGCCCCGGCACAAGACCACCCAGGTCAAGGTCGGCGACGTTGCCGTCGGCGGCGGCGCGCCGATCGTCGTGCAGTCGATGACCAACACCGACACCGCCGATATCGACGGCACCATTGCCCAGGTCGCAGCGCTCGCCCGCGCCGGCTCCGAAATGGTCCGCATCACCGTGGACCGTGAGGAGGCCGCCGCCGCCGTCCCGCACATCCGCGACGGCCTGCTCAAGCGCGGCATCACCACGCCGCTGATCGGCGACTTTCACTATATCGGCCACAAGCTGCTCGCGGCCTATCCGGCCTGCGCCGAGGCGCTCGCCAAATATCGCATCAATCCCGGCAATGTCGGCTTCAAGGACAAGCGCGACACCCAGTTCGCCGACATCATCGAGATTGCCAACAAGAACAACAAGCCGGTGCGCATCGGCGCCAATTGGGGCTCGCTCGACCAGGAGCTGCTGACCAAGCTGATGGACGAGAACGCCGCGTCCGCCGATCCGCGCGACGTGCGCGCGGTGACGCGCGAGGCCATGGTGCAGTCCGCACTGCTCTCGGCCGCGCGCGCCGAAGAGCTCGGCATGCCGAAGAATCGCATCATCCTCTCGGCCAAAGTCTCGGCCGTGCAGGATCTGATCGCGGTCTATCAGGATCTCGCCAGCCGTTCCGATTACGCGATCCATCTCGGCCTGACCGAGGCCGGCATGGGCACCAAGGGCATCGTGGCGTCCTCGGCCGCGCTCGGCATCCTGTTGCAGCAGGGCATCGGCGACACCATCCGCATCTCGCTGACGCCGGAGCCCGGCGGCGACCGCACCCGCGAAGTGCAGGTCGGCCAGGAGCTCTTGCAGACCATGGGCTTCCGCACCTTCGTGCCGCTGGTTGCGGCGTGCCCCGGCTGCGGCCGCACCACCTCGACCACCTTCCAGGAGCTGGCCAGCTCGATCCAGGGGTTCATCCGCGACGAGATGCCGACCTGGAAGACGAAATATCCCGGCGTGGAAGAACTCAACGTCGCGGTGATGGGCTGCATCGTCAACGGCCCCGGCGAATCCAAGCACGCCAATATCGGCATCTCGCTGCCGGGCACGGGCGAGGCGCCGGCTGCCCCGGTGTTCGTCGACGGCAAGAAGTTCCGCACCCTGCGCGGCCCGACCATCTCCGCCGACTTCAAAGCACTCGTGATCGACTACATCGAGCAGCGCTACGGCCAGGGCGCCAAGGTGCCGGTGACCGCGGCGGAATAGTTCTGCTCCAGATCAGGAATCGTAGGGCGGGTTAGCGAAAGCGTAACCCGCCTTATTTTTGCGGGCGCGAAGTGGCGGGTTACGCTTCGCTAAGCCGTCCTACATTGCTACGATGCTCCCAAGCAAGAATGCATCGGGAGACACGCCATGAGCTCACTCGCCGGCAAGCAGGGCCCGCGCTATCGCCACGCGACGGACGACGGCGCGCCTTACGAGACCATCGCGGTCGAAAAGCTGACCCCGATCATCGGCGCGGAAATCTCGGGCGTCGACATCGGCAAGCTCGTCTCCGACGATGCGCGCTCCAACCGGCAGATGGACGAGGTCCACCGCGCGCTTGCCGAAAACCTCGTCATCTTCTTCCGCGACCAGCACATCACGCCTCAACAGCATCTCGCCTTCGGCCGCAAGTTCGGTGAGCTGCATTTCCATCCCGCCGCGCCGCATGAGGATGAAGACCCGGCCCTGATGAAGATCTATGCGGATGCGAATTCGCCGCGGGCCAATGGCGAGGGCTGGCATTCCGACGTGTCCTGCGATCACGAGCCGCCGATGGGCTCGATCCTCTACATCAAGCAGTGCCCGCCGCGCGGCGGCGACACGCTGTTCGCCAACATGTATGCGGCCTACGAGGCGCTGTCGGACCGGATGAAGGCCTATCTCGACGGGCTGACTGCGTTGCATGACGGCGAGCCGATCTATCGCGGGCTCTACGCCAATTACGGCGTCGCCGACCGCCCGTCCTATCCGAGTGCCGAGCATCCCGTGGTGCGCACGCATCCGGTCACCGGCAAGAAGGCGCTCTATGTCAACCGCGGCTTCACCCGGCACATCAACGGCATCCCGCGCGACGAGAGCGAGGCGATGCTTGCCTATCTCTACCAGCACGCCGAGAATCCGCTGTTCCAGTGCCGCTTTCGCTGGACAGAGAATGCCATCGCCTTCTGGGACAACCGCTGCACCCAGCACCGCGCGATGTGGGATTACTGGCCGCACACGCGCTCCGGCACGCGCGTGACGGTGAAGGGGGAGCGGCCGGTTTAACCGGCCTGCGCGCCGCGTTCCGCGTTGACGTCTTCCCGCGTCCGCGCCAATCTTGCCGGCAACAACGACCGTCGGGAGGATTTTCCATGCTCCGCGCCGAGGACAACAAATTCCTGACCGAGTCGGGCTCTGGTACGGGCATGGGCGAATTGTTGCGCCGGTTCTGGATTCCTGTGCTGCTGTCCGAAGAACTCCCTGAACCCGACGGCGAGCCGAAGAAGATCATCGTTCTCAGCGAGGAGCTGCTCGCCTTCCGCGATACGCGCGGCGTTGTCGGAATCATCGATCAGTACTGCCCGCATCGCGGCGCCAATCTCTGGCTCGGGCGCAACGAGGAATGCGGCATCCGCTGCGTCTATCACGGCTGGAAGTTCGACACCGACGGCCGCTGCGTCGACATGCCGACGTCCTATCCCGACCTCAATGCCAAAGACCTCATCCGTATCAAATCCTATCCGGCGCGCGAATGGGGCGAGATGATCTGGGCCTATATGGGTCCCGCGGATGCGATGCCCGAGCTGCCCGATCTCGAAATGGCACTGCTGCCGGCCTCGCACCGCTATGTCAGCAAGAAATGGCAGGACTGCAACTGGGTGCAGGCGCTGGAAGGCTCGATCGACACCGCGCATTTCACCTTCGCCCATCTCTCCTTCGACAAGGAGGAGAACGAGATCCTGGACATCAAGAAGCATTTCGTGAATCCGATCGCGCGGATGTCGAGCGATCACATGCGCTGGATCGCGGAGGATCCGCGTCCCGTGATCAAGATCGCCGCGCACGCGGCGGGCCTCACCATCGCCGGCGGGCGGCTCACCGGCGGCGACAACATCTACTGGCGCATTGCGCAATTTCTGATGCCGTTCCACGCCTATGCCCCGAGCGCGATGCCGGGTGAGAACATCTTTGGCCAGACTTTCGTGCCCGTCACCGACACCAATTGCTGGATCTACACCTATGCCTGGAATCCGGAGCGGCCGCTGACGCAAGCCGAGCGCGACGTCTTTGACCGCGGCAACGGCGTGATCGCGGAGGTTGGCGACAATTACGTGCCGCTGCGCCACAAGGGCAACGACTATCTGATCGACCGCAAGCTGCAGAAGACCAGGAGCTACACCGGCATCAAGGGCGTCTCCGAACAGGATGCGGCCGTGCAGGACAGCCAGGGCCCGATCGCCGACCGCACCCGCGAGCATCTCGGTCCGACCGATCTCGGTATCATGCATTTCCGGAAAGTCGTGATGGAGCTGGCGCGGGCGCTTCAGCAGGGCGAGCCGCCGCCGCACGCCGCGCATCAGGATCGCTACGCCGTGCGCTCGGGCGCCTGCGTCACCAGTAAGGCCAAGGACCTTTCCGCGGTGATGCTGGAGCGATTCGGTGACGTCACGGGCTTTGTCGGCCGACCGCGAATCGCGGCAGCGGAGTAGCGCTTGCGGCAGCCGCGCAGCATCATCGCAAGTCTCGTCTCGACGCTGGTCGCGTCGATCTTGCTATGGTCGCTGGCGCCTGCAGGCTCTGGTCATGCTGCTATCGCGCGGAAAATCGCGAAACCCAAGCCGCAGCACGCGCCGGTCAAGTGTGAGATGTCGAAATTCCGGATCGTCGTGGATGTCGGGCACACCGCGGACTCCTACGGCGCGTTGAGCGCGCGCAACGACACGGAGTTCGGCTTCAACTTCCGGCTTGCAAGTCTGATTGCGGCGAGGCTCAGGGCCGAAGGCTTTGCCGCGACCCGGCTGCTCGTCACCGACGGCAAGGCGCGACCGAGCCTGTTCAAGCGCGTCAGCACCGCGAACGATGCCCGGGCCGATCTCTTCCTGTCGATCCATCACGATTCTGTGCCGGACAAGCTGCTCGGGAATTGGGAGTTCGACGGCGCGAACAGCTATTTCAGCGACCGCTTTTCGGGCCACTCTCTGTTCGTGTCGCAGCGGAATCCGCACTTCGCCGCCAGCCTGATGCTGGCCCGGATGATCGGCAGGCAGCTGAAGGAGCAGGACCTGCACTATGCCAGCCAATACACCCTGCCGGTGATGGGCCGCTACCGGCGCCAATTGCTCGACAAGGATGTCGGCGTCTATCGCTATGACGGGCTCGTTGTGCTCTCGCAAACCCGCAGCGCCGCAGTGCTGCTCGAAGCGGGCTCCATCATCAACCGCGACGAGGAGATGGCGATGAACTCCCCGGAGCGGCAGGAGATCATTGCGGGCGCCGTGGCGGTGGCGATGAGGGAATTTTGCGAGAGGCGGTAGTTCGCGCCCCTAGCAATGACGGGAATCTATAGCGGCCCTCCCCGGTACTCCCGGTTTGCCAAGCTTGCCTCCTCCAGGTCCAGATCGCGCTCGATCCGCCGCCGCGTCTCGTCGGTGATCTGGCCGTCGCGCAGCAGCTCGTGGATGAACTTGCGCTCGGCGGCGATCAGACCGCGGGTCAGTGCGGTGCCGGCGGCGGAGACGTCGTGGTGGGTGGGATCGAGCGAGTCCGGCAGCTGGTTGACCCGGATCTCGTGGCGGGCGCGCAGGAGCCGCATCACCTCGTCGGACACGTCCTTTTCCTCGGTCAGCGCGTCGAGCGACTTTAGCGCCGCGTCGAGGGCCTGGCGCCGTGCCGCGATCTCGGCCTCGTGCTCGGCGGCATGCTCGTTGCGACCGGCTTCCGCGACACCGAGCCAACGAACCACGGGGGCAGCGTGAGGCCGACGCCGATCAGTGTGATGAAGATGACGCCGAACGCGACGAACAGGATCAGGTCGCGAAACGGAAAGGCCTCGCCGCCCGGCAGCGTGAACGGCAGCGCCAGTGCTGCCGCCAGCGACACCGCGCCGCGCACGCCGGTGAACGCAAGCACGAACGGCCATTGCCATGGTGGTGACGGATCGCGCGCACGCAGCGACTTGCTGAGCATTCGTGGCAGATAGGTCGCGGGATAGAGCCAGGCGAAGCGCGCGATCACGACCACCGCCAGCACCACGGCAGTCGCAATCATGATGTCGTCGAGCGGGAACGCCTTCGATTTCTCGTAGAGTGCGCGCATCTGGAATCCGGTGAGCAGGAACAGCAAGCCCTCGATCAGATAAATCACGAGGTCCCAGAAGAAGATGCCTTGCAGGCGCGTCGATGCCGAGATCAGCAGCGGGCCATTCCAGCTCACATAGAGGCCACAGGCGACGGTGGCGATCACGCCGGAGCCGCCGAGATGCTCGGGCAGCCAGTAGGACACGTAGGGCGTGATCAGCGACAGTGTCAGCTCGACCTGCGGGTCTCCCGACCATTTGCGGAACCGCAGGGAGAGCCAACCGACGCCGATGCCGAAGGCGATCTCGCCGGCGACGATGAGCAAGAACTCGCCGCCTGCCAGAGGCAGCGAGAATTGCCCGACCATGATTGCGGCGAGCGCGAAGCGGTAGAGGATCAGAGCGGTGGCATCATTCGCGAGCCCTTCGCCTTCGAGGATGACCATCAGCCTGCGCGGCAGATGCAGCCGGCGCGCGATCGCGAGCGGCGCCACCACGTCGGGCGGCGCGACGATGGCGCCGAGCAGGAAGCCGATCGTCCAGGGCAGGCCGATGAAATAATGCGTGGCGGTTGCGACCAACGCCGCGGTGAAGATCACCGCACCGACCGCCAGCAGCACGATCGGGCGAAGATTCTTTTTGAACTCGCGCCAGCTCATCGCGACGCTCGCCGAGTAGATCAGCGGCGGCAGCACCATCAGCAGCACCAGTTCCGGCGGCAGTTCGACCGCTGGCATGCCCGGCACGAAGGCAAGGCCGACACCTGAGAGCATCAGCAGAATGGCGGGCGCGATGTTGAAGCGGCGCGCGACAAGCGCGGTGCCCGCCAGCACGGCGAGCAGGATGAGAAAGGTCTGAAATTTCGCTTCCATGATGGTCTGTCTTCACCCGGAAGCGGTCGCAAGGTCAATGCGTGCGGCTTTACGCCAGCCGTTCGGCCACCATGCGGCCGATGCGTGCGAACACGGTTTCGATCTGCGCCGCGCTCGGCGTGCCGCCCTGGGTATAGGCCGCGATCAGGATCGGTGCATCGGGCTTCGTATCGGGCTTGGGCCAGGCCACCGCGATGTCGCCGGATGCGTCCTTGCCGTTGTTGCCGGTCTTGTCGCCGATCTTCCAGCTTGCGGGGAGCCCGCCACGCAGCCGGTTCGCACCGGTCTTGCAGCCCACTAGCCACTCCGTGAGCTGCGCGCGCGAGGTGGCCGACAGCGCCTCGCCCGTGAGCAGCCGGCGCAGATTGCCTGCCATCGCCGCCGGCGTCGTGGTGTCGCGGGGATCGCCGGGCGGTGAGCGGTTGAGCTCGGGCTCGTTGTGGTCGAGCCGCGAGGCGGTGTCGCCGAGCGACCGCCAGAACGCGGTGAGTGCGGCGGGACCGCCGATCCGCGCCAGCAATAAATTGGCGCAGGTGTTGTCGCTGAGCTCGACGATCGCCTTGCACATCTCGGTGACCGACATTGCGCCGGCGGCAATGTTCTGCTTGGCGACCGGTGCGTACTCCAGCAGGTCGGCCTTGCCGTACGGGATCATGGCCGCAAGCTGATCCTCGCCACGATCGACCCGCGCCAGGACGCATGCCGCCAGCGAAGCCTTGAATGTCGAGCACATGACGAACCGTTCGTCGGCGCGCCAGGCGAGCCTTGCGCCGGTCGCGAGGTTCTCGGCATAGACCCCGATCCGGCCGCCACTCTCGCGCTCATAGGTTTCGAGCTCAGGCTGCGCGTCTGCGGCGAGCGCGGGGGAGGCGGCGATCCAGTACAGCGAGGCGAGCAGCGAACGGCGGTCGAGAAGCATGGGGGACCTTTTGAGCGAGACGGGGCGGGGGAGAGATGCGGCATGCACTCCATCCGCATCGTCATTGCGAGCGCAGCGAAGCAATCCAGTCTTCCTCCGCGGAAAGACTCTGGATTACTTTGCTTCGCTCGCAATGACGGAGGATGTGGGACGAGTGTGCCCGATTTCGGGCAGCGGAAGCCCTCACTCTCGCAGATCATACCGGTAAGACTTCGATACGATCTGCCAGCCGTCGGCGAGCTTCATAGCCACCAGATAGTCCGTGAAAAAACGCGGCGGCAGTTGGCATCGGACCTTGATGAAGGCGGTCTTGTCGTCCGAACGGTCAATCGTGACGATGAAATCCTCGCGCGGCTTGCCTTCGGCCTTGCCGGAGGGGCGCTTGCGCACGCGGTCGAGCCAGTCCGGCACGGTCAGCACCTGCAGCTCGCCCTTCTCGACCCAGCGCAAATCGGCGGAGGGATGGAAGATGGCGCCGAGCTTTTCGGCATCACCCTCGTAAAGTCCGTCGAAGTAAGATTGCACGACGGCTTCGACGCTCGAACGGTTCTGGCTCATGGGTCATCCCTTTGAATGATGGCTCAGGGCGAACTTAGTCGTACACGTCAAAATGCGCTATGGTGTCCGTACCATTTGCTGGGACGCTGTGATGACCGGATCAGAGAATTCGAACGCTCCCTTCCTGATCGGCGAATGCTGCTGCCGCGCCGTGCGCTACGAGGTAGCGGACGCGTTCTCCTATGCGATGAACTGCCATTGCTCGAATTGCCGCCGCACCACCGGCGCTGCCTTCAAGCCGTTCGCCGGCATCGAGCAGGGCAAGCTCCGCATCGTCAGAGGCGAGAACCAGCTCACCATCTACGGTGACGAAACCACCCACGACGCCCACTGCGCCCGCTGCGGCTCGTTGCTTTATTCCCGGGTGCGCGACGGAAAATGGGTCCACGTCGCCATGGGAACCCTGGTCGATGCCCCCTCGATCCGACCGAGCGCCCACATTTTCGTGGGGTCGAAGGCGCCCTGGCACGAGATTACGGATAATCTGCCGCAATATCGGGGCCACATCGGGGATGTCTGAGGGAACCTGCTGCGCACCTGTTTGGCGGCGAACCGCGGCCGGACTGGCGCGACGAACAAAGGGGACCTTTCGGCTTGCCGCCGGCGCCATCTTCGTGACCTCCGTTACAAGCGTCCGCGACGGACCCTGCTAAAGCCGTCCCAAAGGGCGCGAACCGCCCCGAAATCGGAAGTCGTGTCATGCGCAAATTGCTCAGACTTTGCCCAGTCCTCCTCGCCGTCGCGCTGCTATTCGGCGCCGGGCCTGCTTTCGCCGGAAAGCGCGTCGCGCTCGTGATCGCCAACTCCGCCTATCAGCATGCGCCGTCGCTGACGAACCCCGTCAATGACGGTTCGGTGATGGCCCGGACGCTGAAGGAGGCCGGGTTCGACATCGTCGATTCCCGGCACGACCTGACGGCGCAGGAAACCCGGCGTGTGCTGCGCGAATTCGCCGACCGGACCCGCGATGCCGATATCGCCGTGGTCTATTATGCCGGCCACGGCCTCGAGGTCGAAGGCTCGAACTATCTGATCCCTGTCGACGCCAAGCTGGAGCGTGACACCGACGTCTTTGACGAGGCGCTCTCCCTCGACCGCGTCCTGGTCGCGGTCGAACCGGCTAAGCAGCTTCGCCTGGTGATCCTGGATGCCTGCCGTGACAATCCGTTCGGCAAGACCATGAAGCGCACGATCGCCTCGCGCGGCGTCGGCCGCGGCCTCGCCCAGGTCGAGCCGACCAGCTCGAACACGCTGATCGCCTATTCGGCCAAGGCCGGTTTCACGGCGCAGGATGGCGACGGTGCGAACAGCCCCTTTACGGTGGCGCTGTCGAAGCATCTGACGAGGCCCGGCCTCGACGTCCGCCGTGCCTTCGGCTTCGTGCGCGACGACGTGCTCAAGTCGACAGGTAATAAGCAGGAGCCGTTCGTCTATGGCTCGCTCGGCGGCGAGGACGTGCCGCTGGTGCCGGTCAAGGTGACCGCTGCGGCTGCCGCTGCGCCCGCGCCCAACCCTCAGGCCGACATCCGCCGCGATTACGAGCTCGCGCTCCAGGTCGGCAACCGGCCGGCGTGGGAGGTCTTTCTCGCCCAACATCCCGACGGCTTCTATGCGAGCCTTGCCAAGCTGCAACTCGAGAAAATCGGCGCCGAGCAGGCTCATGCGGCGGCCACCGAGAAGGCGAAACAGGCCGAGGCCGAGCGCGATCGTCTTGCCGCACTTGGCGCGCAGAAGGATACGCAGGCCAAGGCAGCCGCCGATGCGGAGGCCGCCGAGCAGATACAGCTTGCGGCGCAAAAGGCCAAGGAGCAGGCGCAGCAGCAGGCGGCCGCTGCCGAGCAGCAGCGCGTCAATCTCGCCGCCGCGGCGCCGAGTGCAGCGCCCGCCAGCACGGCGGGCCCCGCCGGCACCAACGTCGCCTCGCTGACGCCGGCCATCGCGCCGGCCGATCTCAGCCGCTCGGTACAGACCGAGCTCGGCCGCGTCGGCTGCTTCTCCGGCGCCGCCGACGGCAACTGGACGACATCCGCGCAGCGGTCGTTATCGCAGTTCAACCGTTATGCCGGCACCAAGCTCGACGTGAAGGTGGCGAGCACCGATGCACTCGACACGGTCAAGTCGAAACAGTCGCGCGTCTGTCCGCTGGTTTGCGAGCACGGCTTCAAGACCGACGGCGACAAATGCACCAAGATCGTCTGCCGTGATGGCTATGCGCTCAACGACGACAACGAGTGCGAGAAGCAGCGCGCCGCCAAGCCTGCGACCGCCAAGCCTGCGACCGCCAAGCGGGACGACGGCGACGAGCGTCCCGCACGGCAGCGTCGTCAGGCCGGCGGTGAGGCTGCCGGAGCGGCCGGCGGCTTTGGTGGCGCTGCGGGCATCGCTGCTGCCGCTGGCGCCAGCCGCCGCTCGAGTGGGCAACAACAGTGGCTGTCGTGCGGTCAACCGCGGCTGCCATCTCGAATATCGCGGCGGCGGCGGCCCGGGCAACGATGGCAATGCCGAGGTCTGTAACTAGGATTGCGGAAATGAGTTCAGGTCGAGATCGCGCTCGCCGCGATGTTGACCGTCAGCGCCAGCAAGGCCGTGTTGTAGATGAATGAGACGATGCCGTGCGCGCTGGCGGTGCGGCGGATGGTCTTGTCGGAGATGCCGACATCGGAGACCTGCGCGGTCATGCCGATCACGAACGAGAAATAGACGAAGTCCCAGTAATCTGCGTGGTCTTCCTTGTCGCCGCTGGGAAACTGAAGGCCGCCCGGCGTGGCGTGCCGGTAATAATCATGCGCGTAATGCAGAGCGAAGATTGTGTGCACGGCGGCCCATGACAATACGATGGTGGTGATTGCGATGCTCAGCTCCAGGCCGCCGCGATGCGGCGTTCCAAGCTCGGAGACGATCGCGGCGATGCTGGCGAAGGCGCCGATCGCCGTCACCAGCAGGATCACGAAGCGACCGTCGTCCTGCATCGCTGCGGCGCGGCGGATGTGCTGGTGGTCGTTGCACAGCATCATCGCGTAGACCAGCACCAGATAAACGGCGATCAACGCATCCCAGCCGAACAGAAGCCGCGTGACCAGCCGGTGCGAACCCGGGATGAGCAGGCAGACGAGAATACCAACGGCAAGCGACATGAACGTCCGCGGACGCGCATAAATCAGCCGCATCGGCCGCGACATCTTGCGAAAGCGGGCGAGGGCGGGGTCTTCCTTGCTGCCGCCCGCCATCGCGCTATCAGCTCTTCCGTTCGGCCACGAACCGCGCAGCCGCTTGCAGCACGGCGGCCCGTTCGCCGAAGATCGACACGGCGCTGTCGGCGCGCGCGAGCAGATCGCGCACGCGCTGCTTGGCGCCTTCGATGCCGAGCTGGGTGACGAAGGTGGTCTTGCCGAGCGCTGCATCAGCGCCGGCAGGCTTGCCGAGCGCGGCGGCATCGCCTTCGACGTCGAGCAGGTCGTCGGCGATCTGGAAGGCTTCGCCGAGCGCGCGGCCGTAATCGTCGAGCGCCTGATATTCCTTTTGCGAGGCCTGGCCGAGGATCGCGCCGGCGATGCAGCCGTAGCGCAGCAGCGCGCCGGTCTTCATCTGCTGAATGCGGGCGACGTCGATCGGCTCGTTGCCGCCAAAGCGGCCTTCGCCGGCGAGGTCGAGAATCTGGCCGCCGACCATGCCGCCGATGCCGGCGCAGCGCGCGAGTGCGCGGGTCAGCAAAAGCCTCACATTGGCGTCGCGATGAATCTCGTCGCGGGTGATGATGTCGAAGGCGAGTGTCAGGAGGCCGTCGCCGGCGAGGATCGCGGTCGCGTCGTCGGTCTTCTTGTGCAGGGTCGGGCGGCCGCGGCGCAGGTCCGAATTGTCCATCGCCGGCAGATCGTCATGGATCAGCGAATAGCAGTGGATGCATTCGAGCGCCGCACCGACGAGCAGCGCGGCTTCGCGGGACACGCCGAACACGGCCGCGCTCTCGACCACCAGGAAGGGCCGGAGGCGCTTGCCACCGTTGAGGCTCGAATAGCGCATTGCGTCCATCAGTCGCTTGGGCCGGGCGATCTCATCGGGCAGGATGTCGTCCGACAGCAGGCGCCCGAGCAGGGCCTCGGTGTCATCAGCGGTCTTGTCCAGACGTTTGGCGAAATCGGACGGGGACGTGCCGGTCATCAAGAAGGGCTCCAGAACTAAAATTCGGCGGGACAATCCTTTATGCGCCCGCCTCAGTCAATCGTTTGGAAGGCCTAAAAAGTGCTGGAAAAGGCCCGAATTATCACAGACTTAATGCCGGGCCCGTGGCCGCGTTTCGTTCTGCGCCGGAAAGGTTGATTTGCGCGTCGTCAAAACCCTTCTCCTGGTGCTCGCGGTCGCGGCTCTCGCGCCCTATGTCGTCGCGCCGTTCTACCGTGCCGGCCATCCCGTTTCGACGCTGATGATCTGGCGCTCGCTGCGGGGTGCGCCGATGCAGCGGGAATGGATCGATCTGGCGGCGATGTCGCCCTCGCTGCCACGCTCGGTGGTGGCGGCCGAGGACGCCCATTTCTGCAAGCATCACGGCATTGACTGGGGTGCGCTGCGTGAGGCGATCGACGATGCGAAGGAGGACGGCACCCCGTTCCGGGGCGCTTCCACCATCACCCAGCAGGTGGCGAAAAACCTGTTCCTCTGGCAGGGGCGGGACTTCGTCCGGAAGGCGCTGGAATTCCCGTTGGCGCTGTGGATCGATCTCGTCCTGCCCAAGGCACGGATCCTGGAGATTTACCTCAACATCGCCGAGCTCGGCCCGCAGAGCCAGTTTGGGGCCGAGGCCGCCAGCGCCTATGCCTTCGGCAAGTCGGCGGCGAACCTCTCCCCCGGGAGGCCGCGCTTCTAGCCTCTATCCTGCCGAATCCGGTCAAACGCAGCGCCAGGACGCCGGGACCGGGTGTCCGGCGGCTGGCCGGGACCTATGTGGCGCGAGCGCAGGCGAGTTCACTTTCGACCTGCTGGCGGGAGAATCGCTGATTTCCGGTCCTTTTCGGGCGCATTTTCCGGCCCAGAGCCCTAGATTTAAGGCAGGCCTTCCTCTATAAGCCCGGCCTTGACCGGCATTCAGCTCGCCTCGGTTTGCGGGTGCTGAGCCGTCCCCTCGCGGACGATGCCCCAAAACACCAATCCCTAGAGGATATTGAAATGGCCGTTCCGAGAAGAAAAACCTCGCCGTCCCGTCGTGGCATGCGCCGCTCGGCAGACGCCATCAAGAAGCCGACCTATGTGGAAGACAAGGATTCCGGCGAACTGCGTCGTCCGCACCATCTCGACCTCAAGACCGGCATGTACAAGGGCCGTCAGGTCCTGAAGAAGAAAGAGTCCTGAGTTCGGGACCTTTCTGTGGGCAGGACGATCGGGCCTGCCTGATTTCGGTCCACCCATGAGATATGACAGTGACGGCGGCGGAGCGAATGCATCGCCGCCGCATTGTCCTGTCTGGATATCTTGATCGAGAAGGCATTTCGCCGATGGTCGGTTTCCCGCTGCTCCTGATCCCGCTCGCGGTCTACAACATCATCGCATTCCTGATGCCGAGCGTGTCCTTTGCGGACGTGCTGTTCAAGGTGCCGATGATCACGGGCGAGGCCTGGCCGGTCACGCTCGCCGACGTGATGCTCGCGCTAGGTATCGTGCTGCTGCTGCTCGAAGTGGTCAAGGGCGCGCGGCCCGGCTCGAAATTCCTGATGGATCATCTGCTGTCGCTGATCGTGTTCGGCGCGGCTGCGGCCGAATTCGTGATGTGGCCGAAATTCGGCAACTCCACCTATTTCCTTCTGGTGCTGCTCGCGATGGCCGATTTCCTCGGCGGCATCGCCCAGCGCACCCGCCGCCGCGTCGCTTATGTCGCTGAAACGACGGTGCCGGCGCCCCGCAAGACCAAGCGCCAGGCCGAGACGCCGGCGGATGAGTTCGAGCCCAAGTTCGAGCCAGTGTCCGCTCCGCGACCAGCTCCGGCGGAGCCGCCCGCGCCCACGGCACAATCGGTCGCCGAATCCGTGCTGATGGATCACCCGGCGCCGAAGCCTGTGAGTGCGCCCTCGCCGGAAATTCCCTCGCCGCATTTGCAGCCGGGCAACGGCACCCAGCCGTCTCCCGACGCGCCGCGCTGATTCAAGCCACCTGCCGCGTGCGCGCGCTAACGCTCGGAAGCGGGCGCTTGCTGCCATAGGCGACCTGCGCATCCTCGGAAGACGCGCGGCGGAGCCGGCTCGCCTGGGGCAGATGCTCGGCATTGGCGATGAGCTGGGCGACGAAGCTGGGATCGGGGCGTGGCAGCGGGGCCTTGTGGACCCACTGCAAAACCGGCATCAGCGGCACCAGGGCCGAGCCTGTGCCGTTGTCCGCCACGTCCAGTTGACCAGTACTCAACATCGCAATCACCGTTGACCGGCCTAGATTGTCGCGTTTCGAGACGCTGGCGCCGGTGCGTGTCATGTACTCGCAAGGCCTATGCCGGGTGAGCCGCTTCGGTTCCTGCGAGCGAGGAAACGTGGTTTCCAAATTGTTTATCAACTTTGCCTAGGGTCAATGGCGAATCTGGCTTTATCCTGTGCCGGCTCAGGACTCCCCGCTGTCCCGAAACGAGGCGATTTTGACCCCCGCATTGCCGCAAGCCTCCGACATCCTGGCTGCCCTCGGCCAGGCCGTGTTCGCCTGGGACATCGCCAGCGATGCCATCGTCTGGGGTGAGCAGGTCAGCGCCATCTTTCCCGGAATTCCCGCCGAACGGCTGGCCACCGGCGCCGAATTCGCCAGGCTGATCGAGCCCGCGCAATCAATGCGGACTGCCGCGCTGGCACAGACCTCAGCCGTGCATGGCGCCGACGGCACGCCCTACCGGGTCGAGTACGGCGTGCGCATGAGCGCCGCCGATCCCATGGTCTGGATCGAGGAGACCGGCCGCTGGTTCGCCGGCCCCGACGGCCGCCCGGTGCGTGCGATCGGCTCCGTCCGCATCAACAATGAACGCCATGCCCGCGACGAGGAACTGACGAAGCTGGCCCGGCTCGATCCGCTGACCGGCGAGCTCAATCGCTCGCATCTGATCGCCGCGCTGGCCGAGGCCATCGAGGAGACGACCCGTTTCCGCTCGACCGCGGCCTTCATGCTGGTCGGCATCGATCATCTCGCGCGTGTCAACGAGGCCTTCGGCTTCGACGTTGCCGACGCCGTGATCCTCGACGTCGCCACGCGCATTCGCGCGCGCTTGCGCGGCGGCGACGTGCTCGGCCGCTTCTCCGGCAACAAGTTCGGCCTGATCCTGAAGAACTGCACCGTCGATGACATGAACGTGGCTGCCGAACGTTTCCTCGCCGGCATTCGCGACGAGGTGGTGCCGACCAAATCCGGACCGGTGTCGGTCACCGCCTCGATCGGCGCGGTCAGCCTGCCGCGCTATGCCCGCAACGCCGATGAAGCCGTCAATCGCGCCCACGAGACCCTGGACACCGCGAAACAACGCCGCGTCGGCTCGTTCGCAGCCTGGCGCCCGGATGCCGCGCGCGACGCCCAGCGCCGCGTCAACATCCGCGTCACCGACGAGATCGTCACCGCACTGAATGAGCGCCGCATCAAGCTTGCCTATGAGCCGGTAGTTGCCGCCCTTTCGCGCGACTGCGCCTTTCACGAATGCCTGGTGCGGATGGACCAGGGCGACGGCCAGGTGCTGCTCGCGCCCGACATCGTGCCGGTTGCGGAACGCCTCGGCCTGATCCGCCTGGTCGATCACCGGGTGCTCGAGCTCGTGGTCGCCGAGCTCGCGGCCGCGCCGGACATCTGCCTCAGCCTCAACATCTCGCCCGACACCACCATGGATCCGGATTGGTGGGCGGGAATCGAATCGCTGATGCGTGCCCATCCCGGCGTCGCCGAGCGGCTGATCGTCGAGATCACCGAAACCGTCGCGATCCAGGACATCGACGATGTGCGCGGCTTCGTCACCCGGCTGAAGAATTTCGGCAGCCGCATCGCCATCGACGATTTCGGCGCCGGCTACACCTCGTTCCGCAATCTGCGCAAGCTGGGCGTGGACATCGTGAAGATCGACGGTGCCTTCGTGCAGAACATCACCCGTTCCGCCGACGACCGCGCCTTCGTGCAGACCCTGATCGACCTCGCCCGCCGCCTCGACATCAAGACGGTGGCCGAATGGGTGCAGGACGAAGAAGCTGCGAACATGCTGCGCGACTGGGGCTGCGACTACATCCAGGGCCGCCTGATCGGGCTCGCCTCAGCCGACCGCCCCTGGGGTGCGCCGCCACCGGACAGCGTGCTGCCCGCGGCAGGCTGAGACACCTGCCGATCCCTCACGCGCCCTCATCCAGCGCCACGAGCTCGCGCTTCTTGCGCAGCGCGGGTAATAGCGGCGCCATCAGCAGCACCAGCGCGAGCGCAAGACACGCTGCCGAGATCGGCCGCTGCACGAAGGTCCAGAGGTCGCCTTGCGACAGGATCAGCGACTTGCGCAGATTGTTCTCCATCATCGGTCCCAGCACGAACGCCAGCACCAGCGGCGCGGGCTCGAAGCCGAGCTTGCGCATGAAATAGCCGATGATCCCGAACGCGATCATCACGTAGACGTCGAACACATTGTTGCTCGAGCAGTAAACGCCCAGGATCGTGAACAGGATAATCAGCGGGAACAGGATGTTGTAGGGCAACTTGAGCAGCTGCACCCACATGCCGATCAGCGGCAGATTGAGGATCAGCAGCATGACGTTGCCGATATACATGCTGGCGACGATGCCCCAGAACAGGCCGGGGTTTTGCGTGATCAGTAGCGGCCCCGGTTGCAGGCCGTGGATGACGAAGGCGCCGAGCAGCAGTGCCATCACCACATTCGGCGGGATGCCCAAGGTCATCAGCGGAATGAACGCGCCGCCGGCCGCCGCGTTGTTGGCGGATTCGGGACCCGCTACGCCCTCGATTGCGCCATGGCCGAAGCGCTCCGGCGTCTTCGACAGCCGCTTCTCCAGCGCATAGGACGCGAACGAGGCCACCACCGCGCCGCCGCCCGGGAGAATGCCGAGCAGGAAGCCAAGTAACGTGCCGCGCGCCACCGGGCCGGCGCTCGCCTGCCAATCGGCCTTGTTGGGCAGCAGCTGCGTGATTTTGGCGTTGATGATGTCGCGTTTGATCACCTGCTCGGTATTGAACAGCACCTCGGCGACGCCGAACAGGCCCATCACGACGGGGACCAGTCCTATGCCGTCGATCAGCTCCATGCGGCCGAATGTCAGCCGCGGCTGCGCGGTGATGCTGTCGAGCCCGATCAGTCCGAGCACGACGCCGATACATGCCATCAGAAGCGCTTTCGGCATCGATCCCTGCGTGAGGAAGGTGAGCACGACGAGGCCGAGCACCATCAGGCTGAAATATTCGGCAGGGCCGAACGCGATGGCGATGTTGGCGAGCCGAGGCGCCACCAGCATCAGTGCAACGAGTGAAAATGTGCCGGCGATGAACGAGCCGAAGGCTGAGATGCCCAGCGCGGGGCCGGCACGACCCTGCTTCGCCATCTGGTGGCCGTCAATACAGGTCACGACGGAAGCCGCCTCGCCGGGAATGTTGACCAGGATTGAGGTCGTCGAGCCGCCATACATCGAGCCGTAATAGATTCCCGCCATCATGATGATGCCGGATTCCGGCGTTCCTGACAGTGTCACCGGAAGCAACAGAGACATCGCCGAGATCGGCCCGATGCCCGGCAGCACGCCGACCAGCGTGCCGATGAAGACGCCGATGAAGCAGTAGAGCAGGTTGATCGGCAGGAGAGCGACGCCAAACCCATGCGCGACGTTGAGAAGCGTATCCATGCGATCAGCCGATCCCGAACAGGCCGGAGGGTAACTGGATCAGCAGCAGTCGCTTGAGCATCCACCACATGCCGAGCGGTGCCAGAACGGCGATCGGCATCGCCAATGTCCACCGCAAGGGATCGATCAAGCGCAACAAAAGCAGCATGAGCGGGATCGATGACAGCAGGAATCCCAGCGGCTCAAGGGCAAAGGAAAACGCGGTAAGGCAGACGATGACGAGTAACGGCTTGCTCCAGCTCACGTTCTGCCAACGCGAAGCCAGCGTTGGTCCGCCCTCGGTGATGGCCGAGATGATAATGCTGGCCGCGAACACGCACATCAGGATGCCCGTGTAGAAAAGCACGTAGCCGGAGCCAGGGTCGTTGATGGTGCCGAGCTTGAGCTTTAAGCCTTGCCAGATCACGAAGCCGCCGAGCGCGAGCCCGATCAACCCACCCCAGAGTTCGGAGTTGTTGAGGCGGAGTTTGACGGTGGTTTGGTCGTTCATCAATACCTCTCGGCCGTGCCGGGACGCTACGCGGCGCGAAGCGGTGCGCTGCAGATCCGGGATCGATAGGTGCGTGGCAAAGGTAGGTCCCGGCTCTGTGGTGCAGCGCTGGAGAAGCGCTGCACCACGCCCGGAACACGAAAGTGGCTCAATACTACTTCTTCGCAAGCCCGAGCGTATCGATCACCTTGCGCTCCGATTCCGTGACCTCGACGACGAACTTCTTGTAGTCCTCGGTATTCTTGTAGCTCGGCACCATGTCGTATTTGGCGAGCGTGGCGATCACTGCGGGATCCTCGACTGCCTTCTTGAAGGCGTCGTGCAGCTTGGCGACGATCTTGGGATCCATGCCCTTGGGGCCGGCGATGCCGAACGGGGAATCATAGACCATGGGATAGCCGAGTTCCTTCAGCGTCGGCACGTCAGGATAGTTCGGTGATCGCGCGCCGGTCCACACCATGAGAAGCTTCAGCTTGCCGGCGTCGACCAAGGGTCGCCAACCGGTGGAGTCGGCCTGCAGCATGGTGTGCTGGCCGAGTACCGCGGCGTTGGTCTCTGCCCCGCCCTTGAACGGCACCTGCGTGAGCTTGATGCCGGACATCGCGGCGATCTGCTCCATGCCGATATGAAGCGAGGTGCCGGTGCCGGGCGTCGCGTAGGTCACCTTGCCCGGATTTGCCTTCGCGAACTCGACCACGTCTTTCCAGGACTTGAATTGCGACTCCGCGCTGGTGGTTACGCCGAAGGTGTAGCCGGTGAGATGTATGATGTAGGTAAAATCCTTTGCCGGATCCCACGACACCTCCTGCATCAGGGGCAGGCGGAAGACGGTGATCGGAAGCTGTGAGATGGTGTAGCCGTCCGGCTTCGCAGCCGCGGCCATGGTGGCCGGTCCGACCGTACCGCCGCCACCGGCTTTGTTGTCGATCACGATGGGCTGCCCCAGGACCTTGGACGCGCTGTCGGCGATCGCGCGCATCGAGATGTCGGTCGATCCGCCGGCCGGCCATGGAACGATCAGCGTCACCGGTTTGGTGGGATAATCCTGTGCACCCGCGGCGGTTGCGAGCAGCGCGCTCACGACGGCATGCATGGCGGCAATGGCAAAGGTCTTCAGCCCGTATCGCGACATCGAAACTCCTCCCTCGCGGTGGCCTCGTTCGGACCGCGGTTTCTCATTGTTATGACGGGATTGTCCCCGAAATCATGGGAGAAGAAAAGCGCATTGCGCGGCGGCCCCGCAGGGGCGATACGGTGATCCCGCCGAAAAGCGCACATGCGACAATTGGTCGTTTGGAGGCGTGCCGAGATACGGAATTTGGCTCTCGGCTGAGCCCTTACGCCACACGGCGGACTGCGCTCAGCGTCTCGATCATGCGTCCGACCTCCGCGGCCGGCGAGGGCTTGCCGAAATAATATCCCTGCACGGCGGTGCAGCCGCATTCGCGGACGAAGTCGAGTTGTTCGATCGTCTCGACGCCTTCCGCCGTGGTCTCGACGCCGAGCACCGAGCCGAGGCTGGCGATGGTGCGGACGATCGCCACGCTCTCCGGGCTTTCGCCGAGCGTGCCGACGAAGGAGCGGTCGATCTTGATGCGATCGAACGGAAACTTGCGCAAATAGCTCAGAGAAGAATAGCCGACCCCGAAATCGTCGAGGCTGACGCGCACCCCCAACGCGCGCAGCTGGTGCAGGATCTCGATCGTCGCCTCGCTGTCGTCGAGCAGCGCCGTCTCGGTGACCTCGAGCTCGAGCCGATGCGGCGGCAGGCCGGCCTCCGCAAGCGCGCTCGTCACCATCGTCACCAGCCCGCGCGATCGGAACTGCACCGGCGACAGGTTCACCGCGACCGTGAGATCGGGCCAGGTCGCGGCGGTCGCGCAGGCTGTGCGCAGCACCACTCTCCGATCGGAACGATCAGCCCGTTCTCTTCCGCAATCGGAATGAATTCGGCCGGCGGGACGAGGCCGCGCGAGGGATGTTTCCAGCGCAGCAGCGCCTCGAAGCCGGTAAGTTCGGTGGTGTCGAGCCGCACCTGCGGTTGGAACGCCAGGTGGAATTCACGGGCCTCCAGCGCGCCGCGCAGATCGTGCTCGAGCGCGTGCCGGCTGCGCGCCTCTTCCTCCATTTTGGGCTCGAACAGCTGATAGGCGCCGCGCCCCTTGGCCTTGGCCTCGTACAGCGCGAGGTCGGCGCATTTCATCAGCTCGTCGGCATCGAGCCCGTGATCGGGAGCGATTGCGATGCCGACGGAGACGCCGACATGGATCGACTGGTTCTCCAGCGGCGGCGGGTGACCGATGATCTCCACCAGGCGGCGTGCGAGCCTTTCCGCCGATTGCGGCTGCGGTCCGCGCTGGAGAACCGCGAACTCGTCGCCACCGAGCCGCGCGACGGTGTCGTGCTCGCCGACATTCTCCTGCAGCCGCGCCGCGACCCAGCGCAACAGCCGGTCGCCGGCCGCGTGTCCGAGGCGGTCGTTGACGGTCTTGAAATTGTCGAGATCGAAGCACAGCACGGCCATCGCGCCACCTGCGATTGCGACCTGGTTCAGCCCCTCGCCCATCTTCTCGCGGAACAGCGTGCGGTTGGGCAGGTCGGTGAGCGAATCGTGCCGCGCCATATGCGCAACGCGGGCCTGGGCCTTGTGGCGCTCGGTAACGTCCTCATAGGTGACGACCCAGCCGCCATGCTCCATTCGCTTGTGATTGAGCTTGATGATGCGGCCGTCGCCCAAATAGCGGTGCAGTGTGTGCTCGCCCTCGCGCAGCCTCTCGACATAGTCGGCATAGAGCCGCGCGGCGGTGGTGTTTGGATGGATGCCGAGCTCGCAGCTGTGCTCCATGATCTCGCGCATCGACACACCCGGCTTCACCAATTCGGGTGACAGTCCGTACATCTCGATGTAGCGCCGATTGCAGACAATGACGCGCAAGCTCGAATCGAGCATGCACAGGCCCTGGCTCATGTTGTTCAGGGCCGCGTCGAAGCGCCGATACTGCTCGCTCAGCTCCTCGACTGCGTGCTCGCGCTCGGTGATGTCCTCGTAGGTGGCCACAAAACCACCCTCGGCCAGGGCGCAATAGCGCACGGAGATCGTGGTGCCGTTCGACATCCGTCGGCGTATCGGCGAGGAGTTGCGGTCGGCGATCCTTGCGCTGGCGGCCTCCAGGAGGTGTCGCGGGCTATACTCGGAAGAGAACGCGCCGTTTGCCATCGAGCGTTCGATCAGTTCGCCGAGATGCGTGCCCGGCTTGGCTTCCTCCGGCGAGAGCCGATAGATCTTCCGGTAGGTGGTGTTGCAGACGCGCAGGCGCATCTCGCTGTCGTAGAAGGCGAGTCCGTGCGCCATGTTCTCCAACGCCGCATCGAGCATGAAGTTCTGCTGCCTCAGCATCTCCTCGTATTGCAGCCGCTCGGTGACGTCTTCGTGCACCGTCACCCAGCCGCCGTCGGGCAGAAAACGGGAAACCACCTGCACCATCCGTCCGTCATAGCGCATCACCAGCAGGGTTTTCTCCTTCCTGGTGCGCACGTCCTCCAGCCTGGTGTCGTGGAATTCCTCGCCCGGCATGCCCGGCAGGTTGCCGCGCGACATCCAATGCTCGATGACCGTACAATGCGAGACGCCCGGCTTCACGATTTCCGGGTCGAGGTTATAGAGATTCAGGAAACGTTCGTTGCAGACGACGACGCGGCTGTCGGCATCGTACATGATCAAGCCGTGCGCCATGTTGGCGAGCGCGTGCTGGCTGCGCTCGGTCTGCACGCGCAGCTCCGCCTCGAGCCGGGCGAGGCGGCTGACGTCGTCGCAGATCGTCATCCAGCCGCCGCCGGGAAGCGGCTTCAGCTCGAGCGCCATGACGAGGCCGCTCGCGAGTGTCTGTTGAGTCCGGAACGGCTGGCCGGCTGCGATCCGCGCCATGCGCGCGGCATAGAGTGCGTCGACTTCCCCCGCGGGGATGTTGCCGAGGGCCACACTGTGGGCGAGCACGTCGCGGTAGCTCGTGCCGACCCGCACGATTTCGGCCGACATGTTGAACAGGCTGAGATAGCGCTGATTGACCAGCACGATCCGGTTGCCGGCATCGTAGACGCAGACACCCTGTTCCATGTGGTCGAGTGCAAGCTGGCTCAGCCCGACCAGGGCCTTCGGGCCCTGCTCGCGGCGTGCATCAAGCTCGTTGTCGCGGATCGACGTCATGGGGCGGCGGGGTCTCGGCGGGCAATAGACTTAACGCAGGGCAATTCAGCCGCCGAGGCTAGCGAACAGGCGGGAAAATTCCCTTAAGCGCCGTAGTTTACGGAGGGTGACCGTGATGCAGAGATGCTGCCAATGTGGAGGGGGGTGCAAGGTAGCGTCGCGCCGGTCGGCCTGCGCAATTGCGCCTTAGGCCCGGATGGACATCGAATGTCTGGTCCAAACGGGCCTACGGCCCGTACAGCACGAGTTCCGTATCCGTGAGATCGGCGAGCTGCGGCCGGTGCGGGCCCTTGAAATATTGCGGCCGCGACGCTCGGTGTAGATGCCGACGAGGCCGGGAACGGAGCCGTTGGAATCGACGGCGACCGCGATCTTGCCGAGCCGCAGCAGCAGCCGGCCGATGCGGCCCGCGCATTCGGTGTACTCGGCCGCGTTGCGGCAGTAGATCAGCTTCATCGCGGGCGGCGCAATGATGCCACGGCGGATGCGCACCGGTTGCAGGATGAAGGGGAACGCTCCCTTCGGCGTGCGGCAGACGAGGCTGAGGCAATTGTAGCGCGCATGCCGCGTCAAGAGCTCGGTCTCGGCATCGGAAAGCCCGTCGATCGTTTTGGCGTGCTGCGAGATGACCTCGATCTTGCTCCAGCGTGGGACGCGCGCCAGCGCAGGCACGGAGAAGAATATACCCCTGCAATAGGCGCGAAAGCCCTGCGTCTCGATGATCGGCCAGGTCCACGGCGCCGGGCTGATGTTGAGATAGGTGACGTCCTTGTGCCGCTGCGCGATCTTGGTCAGGAGCGGGGCGTAGTTGCGGTAGGCCGGATCGACGTACCAGCTCGACAAATTGCACTGGATGGCGGTCTCATCGCCGTCCCTCCGCGCCGTGTAGATCAGCAGCAGCACGCCGACCGGCGTGCCGTCATTGTCGAGCATGTAGCCGAAGCGCGGGTAGCCATCCGGTACCGGTCGGAAGGCTTGCCGGCGCAGGCCTTGGATCCAATAGCCGCGCGAGCGCCCGACGAAGCCGCGCGTCAGCAAGTCCGCGACCGCATCGACGTCGGACTCGGTGATCTCGCGGCATCGGACCTTGGTGTGGATCACGCTCGTCTTTCCCGTGGAAATGACCGGCCTCGTTCCGTTAGCGCCAGCCTTCGCCGTGGGCATCGGCCGCGATCTGCGGCTGCAGGCCCATGATCTCCCGCACCTTGGCGGGCCAGGCGGAAGGGTCGGTGCCGTGGGTGTGGAACATGGCGACCGCCAGCCGGTCCATGCCGAAAGCGACGCAGCCGGTGTGGGCCGGCTCGCCATTGGCGTCCTTGATGTCCCACGTCGTGCCGAAATGCTCGCGGTGATAATTGAAGCTCATGCAGGCGGTCGGCTGCTCTTCCGAGCGCAGCGGGATCAGCAGTTCGAACTTGAGCTGCTGCTGCTTCTGGCTCACGGCCTTCATCTGACCGACGCGGCCGAAGAACGGATCGCTGGCATAGTCGACGCGGAAGGTGAGACCGAGATCGGTCGCAATCGCCTGCGCGCGCACCATCCAGCGCTCGCGGAAATCGGCCACGTCATCGGGGCTTCCGATGCAGACATATTCCCGCATCCGGAACGATTGCAGCCGGTCGAGATGTTTTGACGGTTCACGGCGGAAGCAGTCGGCGGCGACGTCGAAGCGCAGGCCACCCTTCGGCAACTGGCCGCGGCTCGCCGCGATCGGATAGACGGGATAGCAGGCCGCCGGCGACAGCACGAGGTCTGCCGGCGAGAGCGAGCTGGTCCAGTCACCGCCGGCGTCGAAGCGGCTTACCGCGGCGTTGATCTCGCGCTCGGTGCCGTGCAGGCTGCAGACGCAGCCGAGCAGGTTCGGAAAGCTCTTCAGGTAGCCGGATTTTTCCAGCTGGGACCGGCTCATCACCGGCGGGAAGCGCATCACCTCGGTGCCGGCCTCGCGATGGCTCGTGATCAGCGCGGCGAGCTTTTCGACGATGCCTTCATAAAGAGCGGTGCGGGCATAGACGCCGTCCGAGCCCATCGGATGAAAGAGCTTGTCGGCGAGATGATCCAGCGGATCCGCGATCTGCGGCACGGTCTCGGGCGAGTTGGGGAGAACAGCAATGTTCATGTCGGCTTCCTGCTATCTGAAATTGTTCTTATTGAACGAAGGCACGTCAGTCTCGAAAGCTCGTCAGTCCCGAAGGCTTGTCGGCACGCCGCTCATCAGGGTCGACGTCGCGGCATTGGCCAGAATGCGGTCGTTGTTGATCATGATCGGCGACGACAGCACGTCGCGCAGGTGGCGGCCCATCGTGAACTCGCCGTCGTTGCGGTAGCCGGAAAGGCCTGCGGTGCGCATCGCATGCATCACGGTCTCGACCGCGAGCTCCGAGGCCTGCACCTTCAGAAGCGTGATCGAAGACTGGAAGTCGAGCGAGCCGAGCGCGCGTTCATCGTGCTCGGCGCGAGCAAAGGCGTCGATATTGGCCGATATCAGCGCCCGCAGCTTGGCCAGCGACATCTTGGCGGCGGTGAAATGTGCGGCTGCCGGGGGCATCTGGCCCCCTGAGGTGCGGGCCGCCTTACGGACGAAGGCCTGCGCACGGGTGACGGCGGCTGCAGCGATACCAGCCCAGGCCGAGGACCAGCACAGATGCGCGAACGGCGTCATGGTCTGGGCGTGGATCTTGTCGTAGGATTCCGGGAAGACGCGATCGGTCGGGCAGTCGACCTTCAGCTCGAAACCGGTCGAGCAGGTGCCGCGCATGCCGAGCGTTTCCCAGCCCAGCGTCCGCTTCAGCGAATAATCGTCCCTGGCGAGCGCCAGCAGCACCTGGTCGGACGCAGAAGCGTCGGTGGCGCGGCGGGCGATGGTCACGAGGCCGTCGGCCTCGGCGCCGTAGGAGATCACGGTGGCGTCGCGCAGCAGCGAGACGGTGTCGCCTGCGACGTCGACGGCGGCGGCGCTGGCGCGGATGTTGCCGCCGTTCTGGCCTTCGGTGGTGGAGGAGGCGAGCAGCCACTGGTCGCGTGCGACCCGGCGCATCATGGTTTCCATCCAGGGGATGCCGTGGCCGTGCCTGACGACGCAGGCGACCTTCGTGGTGTGCATGGCGTAGATCATCGCCGTGGAGGCGCAGGCGCGTCCGAGCGTGTAGCAGACGTCGGTGACGTCGTGGATCGAGGCACCGAAGCCGCCGAACTCGGCCGGGATCATGACGCCGAGCAGCTTCTGCTCACGCGCAACCTCGAAAGCCTTGTGGGGGAAGCGGGCATCGCGATCGACCCCGTCTGCGTCGGCAGCCGCCACGGTGGCGGTCCGGGCGGCGCGCTCAATGAGAGAGGGACCATGCTCGAGAAAGCTCGTCTGCGTCTCGTCGACAGTGAGGACTGCTTCACGCACGTTCATACTCGTCCGCCTCCGGTTTGCCGTTCAGGATCGCCGGCATCATTCGCGATGCCGCTTGAGCGATTCCTTCGACCATCTTTGCTTATGAGATGAGGCTACGGATTTAATTCAAATTCGTCGATGAAATAGAGGGTAAACAAAGCCCAATTCCGAACGAACAGTTAAGTTCGGGTTGTTTGCCTCGTCCGGATTTCCGCGGTCGCGTTAGGGATCTGTAAGAAGCCGGAAATCCAGACAATCTGAGTCATCGTTTACTAAGAAAAGCGAAGTAATGGTGGCGTCCATTGCGGGATCGGCCCGCCGTGCCCATCGTAGCCGGCAACCGGTCCGACCTTTGTCGACAGATGGGAATTTACCGATGCAGGCTTTCGATACCGAGTTGCGCAATCGCATCATCAAGCTGGTGAAGGGCATCCTCGCCCAGAACTCGCTCTCCGCTGAGGTCACGCCGCAGGCCAAGCTCGTCGACGTCGGCCTGACCTCGATGGACATGGTCAATCTGATGCTGGGCGTCGAAGCCGAGTTCGACTTCACGATTCCCCAGGCCGAGATCACACCGGAGAACTTCCAGTCCGTCGAGACGCTGGAGCGCATGGTCGCGACCCAGCTGCAGTCGGCCGCCGCAGCATAATCAGGCGCGCTGGCGCGCATCCTCCTGACGGCACTTCTTGCCCCCATCACCCGTTCCAAAACCGACGTAAAACTGGCATAGCTTCTCCACGGAATCGCGATGGCGCGAACGGGGTGGAGCAGGCATGACGCAGGCCGTATTGGGCATCATCGGCGGCTCCGGCATTTACGATCTGCCGGGGCTGGAGGGCGCTCGCGAAGAGGTGATCAGGAGCCCCTGGGGCGAACCGTCGGCGCCCCTGCGGCGCGGCTCGATTGCCGGCCTGCAGATCGTGTTCCTGCCGCGCCACGACAAGGGCCACCGACTGTCGCCCTCCGACATCAATTATCGCGCCAATATCGACGTCCTCAAGCGCGCCGGCGTCACCGACCTGATCTCGCTGTCGGCCTGCGGCTCGTTCAGAGAGGAACTGCCACCGGGAACCTTCGTTCTCGTCGACCAGTTCGTCGATCGCACCCACAAACGCGAGAGCTCGTTCTTCGGCCGGGGATGCGTCGCGCATGTCTCAATGGCGCACCCGGTCTCGCCGCGGCTGCGCATCCATCTTGCCACGGCGGCCGAAGCCGAGGGCATCGCGTTTGCGCGCGGCGGCACCTATGTCTGCATGGAAGGACCGCAATTCTCGACCTATGCGGAAAGCATGACCTACAAGACGCTTGGCTATTCCGTCATCGGCATGACCAACATGCCCGAGGCGAAACTCGCGCGCGAGGCGGAGCTTTGCTACGCCACCGTCGCGATGGTGACGGATTTCGATTGCTGGCATCCTGATCACGACGCCGTCACCGTGCAGGACATCATCCGCGTTCTGAGCTCGAACGCCGACAAGGCAAAAGCGCTGGTGGCGCGGCTGGCGAAAGACTTCCCGCGCGAGCATGAGCCGTGCCCGATCGGCTCGGACCGCGCGCTCGATACCGCGCTGATCACCGCGCCCGAGGCGCGCGATCCCGAGCTCTTGAAGAAGCTCGACGCGGTGGCCGGGCGCATCCTGCGAACGTGATACGAAAGGCAGAATCCCATGAAGGTCGACGGCAAGCATTTCCGCAGCATCTGGCGTGAGCGCGACGGCTGGTCGGTCGGAGCGATCGACCAGCGCCGGCTGCCGCATGAGTTCATCGTTGCGAAGCTGACCTCATGCGAGGACGCGGCCCTCGCCATCCGCGACATGCTGGTGCGCGGTGCGCCACTGATCGGCGCGACCGCAGCTTACGGCATGGCGCTGGCGATGCGCGAGGACGCTTCCGACGCCGGCCTGAAGCGCGCCTACGACACGCTCGTGGTGGCGCGGCCGACCGCGATCAATCTGAAATGGGCCCTGGACGAGATGCGCGCGAGCCTCGCGCCGATCGATGCACTGGAGCGCGCGGAGGCCGCCTATGCGCGCGCCGACGAGATCGTCGAGCAGGACGTCGAGATCAACCGCGGCATCGCCGGCAACGGCCTGAAACTCATCGAGGCGATCGTCGCAAGGAAGAAGCCGGGCGAGACCGTCAATGTGCTGACCCATTGCAATGCCGGCTGGCTTGCGACCGTCGACTGGGGCACGGCGACGGCGCCGATCTATCTGGCGCACGAGCGCGGCATCAAGATCCATGTCTGGGTCGACGAGACGCGGCCGCGCAACCAGGGCGCCTCGCTCACGGCCTGGGAGCTTGGCCATCACGGCGTTGCGCATACGGTGATTCCGGACAACACCGGCGGGCATCTGATGCAGCACGGCATGGTCGATCTCGCCATCGTCGGCACCGATCGCGTTGCCGCCAATGGCGATGTCTGCAACAAGATCGGCACATATTTGAAGGCGCTCGCCGCTCACGACAATAACGTGCCGTTCTATGTCGCGCTGCCGTCGCCGACGATCGATTTCGCCGTTGATGACGGCATCCGCGACATCCCGATCGAGCAGCGCAGCGGCACCGAAGTCACCGACATGACCGGCCGCACCGCGGACGGAAGGCTTGAGACCGTGCGCATCGTGCCGGAGGGCTCGCCGGTCGCGAACTATGCCTTCGACGTGACCCCGGCACGGCTCATCACCGGCCTCATCACCGAGCGCGGCGTGCTGAAGCCCGATCGCGCCTCACTTGCCGCGGCGTTTCCGGAGAGGATCGCAGCCGCGGCGGAGTAGTTCTGGCTCGGCGATAGCTCGCAATGACGGAGAATGACGCTCTAGCTCAGCTTCAATCCCGTCGCGGCCTCGAGCCCGGCGATCGCCTGGGCGCCGCTGGTGACCTTGATCGTCGTCATGCCCATCTCGCGTGCCGGCTTCAGATTGACGCCGAGATCGTCGAGATAGACGCAATTCTTCGGATCGACCTTCAGCGTTTCGACCATCAGCTGATAGATGCGCGGGTCGGGCTTGCGCAGGCCGATTTTGGCGGACTCGATGACATGGTCGAACAGCACCATCACCTCGGCGACATAGAGTGAGCGCCCGGTCATGCTGCCGATCGCATTGGCCGGCAGATTGTTGGTAATGCAGCCGGTCTTGAATTGCGCCTTGATGCGCTTCAACGCTTCGACCATCTCGGGGCGCAGATCGCCCTGAAGCAGCGGCAGCACGTCGCGGCCGCGCACCTCCGCGCCGAGCGCCAGCGATTCCGTCGCGAACAGTCTGTCGAACGTGTCGATATCGACCTCGGCGCGCTCGAACTTGGCCCAGGCATTTTCCAGATGATTGGCGGCATTGGTGCGCCGGATGATGTCGATGGGCAGGCCACGCTCTGTCTCGAATCGCGTGAACGCTTCAAACGGCGAACTCGTCAGCACGCCACCAAAATCAAAGATCACAGCCTCGATCGTCAAGATCCCGCCCTCGTCAATTCCTTTCCAAGAGCGCTAGCATGCGCTATCGGCAAGGGCCAGTCCGAAGCCATCCTAATGCTGTCACCGACGCCAACACCAAAGCGTGTTCCCATGAAGAAGCTCGTAACCCTCATTGCGACCGCGCTGCCGCTCGCCACGCCCGCTTATGCCATCGTTGGTGGCGGCACGCCCCAGGCCGATGGCGTCGCGCGCGCCGTCGTCACGATCGTCGGCTCGCGCGGCAATTTCTGTACCGGCACCCTCGTTGCGCCAAAGCTGGTGCTTACCGTCGCCCACTGCGTGCAACCCGGCGCGGACTACAAGATCGTCGATCGCGGCACCGACGGGCAGCCGCAACTGCTGAATGTCCGCACCGTCGCGATCCATCCGAATTTCAACATGCAGGCAATGCAAGCGCATCGCGCTACCGCCGACGTGGCGCTGCTGCAGCTGGAAATTCCACTCAAGGGAAAATCGACGGTGCCCGTCGGCGCGCCGAATATTCCGATCCAAGTCGGCAGCCGCTTCGTCATCGCCGGTATCGGCGTCACCGTGCGTGGCGAGGGCAAGAGTGGCGGCGCGACGCGTGTTGCCGGCCTCGTCGCGACGGGTCAGCCCGGCACGCTCCAGATCCGGCTGGTCGACCCCGTAACCAACGGTGTTCGCGACGGAATTGGCGCCTGCACCGGCGATTCCGGCGGTCCCGTGTTCGAGGACAAGCCGACCGGATCCGTGCTCGTCGGCGTCATCAGCTGGTCCACGGGGCCGAACGGAGCCGCCGGCTGCGGCGGGCTGACCGGTGTTACGCCGCTCACGCTCTATCGCGACTGGATCTTGCAGACCGCGCGGAGCTGGGGTGCGGCGCTGTGATTTGACCGCGACCCGATCTATGTCATCTTGAAGCGGAAGCGCGATGGGCGACCATGTCCGTCGCGGAGGAAACGCGCCGCCCAACCAAGGGCGGCCAAAAACAAGCAAGGCATAGAAGCAACAATGAATGTCGCTGTTCGCAGTCACGCCACGGCCAAACAGGCTTCTGAACATTTCGACGTGCTGATCGTCGGCGCCGGCATCTCGGGCATCGGCAGCGCCTATCACATGACCAAGCAGCTTCCGGGTGCGAGCTTCGTCATCCTGGAAACGCAGGCGACGTTCGGCGGCACGTGGACCACGCATCGCTATCCCGGCATCCGCTCCGACAGCGATCTCCACACCTTCGGGTATAGCTTCAAGCCCTGGGTCGGGCCACCGATCGCGACTGCCGAGGAAATCCTCGCCTACATGAACGAGGTGATTGACGAAAACGACATCGCGCGGCATATCCGCTACAAGCACAAGATCAATTCGGCGAGCTGGTCGAGCGAGCAAAACCTCTGGACCATCGAGGCGGTGACGACCGACACTGGCGAAGCGAAAACCTTCACGGCGAACTTCCTCTGGATGTGCCAGGGCTATTACCGCCATTCGGAAGGCTATACGCCGGAATGGAAGGGTACGGATCGCTTCAAGGGCCGCATCGTTCATCCACAGACATGGCCTGATGACATCGAGCTCGCGAACAAGAAGGTCGTCGTGATCGGCTCCGGCGCGACGGCGGCGACGCTGGTGCCGAACATCGCCGACAAATGCGCGCATGTCACGATGCTGCAGCGGTCGCCGACCTATTTCCGTCTCGGCCGCAACGCCATCGAGATCGCGGAGGAGCTGCGCCGGCTGCAGGTTGACGAGGCCTGGATCCACGAGATCGTCCGCCGCAAGATCCTGTTCGAGCAGGACGCCTTCACGAAACTGTGCATCTCCAAGCCCGAGCAGGTGAAGCAAGAGCTGATCGGCCAGATCAGCGCAGTGCTCGGTCCGGAGTACGATGTTGACACCCATTTCACGCCGAGCTACCGGCCGTGGCGGCAGCGCATCGCCTTCGTTCCCGATGCCGATCTGTTCAAGGGGATCGCCAGCGGCAAGGCGTCCGTCGTCACCGACGAGATCGAATGTTTCGTCGAGAACGGCATCCAGCTCAAATCCGGCAAGCTGCTCGAGGCCGACGTCATCGTCACCGCAACCGGCTTCAATCTCGCGGCGCTCGGCGACATCGCCTTCGAGGTCGACGGCAAGCCGCTCGCCTTCGGCGACACCGTCACCTATCGCGGCATGATGTTCACGGGCGTGCCGAACATGGTCTGGGTGTTCGGCTATTTCCGCGCCAGCTGGACGCTGCGCGTCGACCTCGTGGCCGACTTCGTCTGCCGCCTGCTCGGCCACATGAAGGCCAAAGGCAGGAAAAAGGTCGAGGTGAAGTTGCGGGCCGAAGACCACAACATGCCGATCCTGCCCTGGATCGATCCGGAAAACTTCAACCCCGGCTACATGATGCGCAACATGGACCTGCTGCCCAAGCGCGGCGACAAGCCGGAATGGCAGCACAGCCAGGATTACTGGACCGAAAAGGACGAGATCCCGAAGACGGATCTGGAAGGCGGGGAGTTTGTGTACGGGTGAGGAGAGGCAGGCGGCGCTACAAACTTCTCCGTCGTCCTGGCGTAAGCCAGGACCCATTACCCATGGGGAAGTTGCGGCGCGAGCTTGTCATCAAGAGTCTTCGCCAAACCACCTGTGATAATGGGTCCTGGATCGGCGCTCCGCTTCGCTGCGCTTGTCCAGGACGACGGCGGTGGAGGCGTCAGGAATTCCTTCTGGTCGCATTCGTTGCAATCGCCGCAGCCGCAGTCCGGTTCTCGACCCCAAGCTTGGAGTAGATCTGCTCGAGATGCTTGTCGACCGTGCGCGGGCTCAAGCCCAAGATCTGCGCGATGTCGCGGTTGGTCTTGCCCTTGCTGAGCCAGGCCAGCACCTCGCCTTCGCGGGTGGTGAGGCCAAGCTCGCTGGTGAATTCGGGTGGCGGCGCGGTGCCGGACTCCTAGAAAGCCGCAGCAGGAACTCGTTCGGAGCGGTCTCGCCCATGTAGTACAATCGGAGCTGAGGATTGTCGGGCAAGGAAGCCGCCTGCGACTTCGAGCTGCCCTTGCCCTTCGCCTGCTCCAGCCATTGCAGCAATGATACCGGCAGGACGAAATCGTCGTCGGCCTGCGCGCCGTGGTGGTCCGCCAGCAGCTTCTGCGCCTGCGGGGTCGCCCACAACAATTTGCCCTGGCGGTTGACCGCGAACAGGAATCGGCCGGAGACATCGAGCGCGGCGCGTGCGCTTTGCGTCAGCCGCGCATTGCCGAGATGAACGCGGATCCGCGCCAGCATCTCCTCGATCACGATCGGCTTGGTCACGTAGTCGACGCCGCCGGCCTCCAGCCCGCGCACGATGTGCTCGGTCTCGGCGAGCCCCGTCATGAATATCACCGGGACATTGGCAAGGCCCGCATCGCGCTTGAGGCGGCGGCAGGTCTCGAACCCGTCCATGCCCGGCATCACAGCGTCGAGCAGCACGATGTCGGGCGTGATTTGGTCGACGATACGCATCGCGGCCGCGCCATCGAGCGCCACCATCACCGTCATCCCGGCGCTGTCGAGCGCGTCGGTGAGCAGCCGCAGCGTCTCCGGGGAGTCGTCGACAACGAGCGCGACGTCGCGCTTTTTCGACTCAGTGCTCATACGCATGCAACGTCTTCAATGTGGCCATGTACTGGCCGAGATCGAAGCGGTCGATCAGCGACCGCATTTCCGCGACGAAGTCGGCATGTTCAGGGTGCTCACTGCCGATCTCGTCCAGCTTCAACTGGATAGCCTTGACGTAGCCGATCTGACCGAGCCCGATCAGAGCCTCGATGTGTCGTACGGGCGGCCGCGAGCCGCTCTCCGGCCGCCACAGCGGCACCGCGATCTCCTCCGAGCCGTGTTGCCATTCGACCTTGAGAAGCTGGCGGATACTTTCCAAAAGCCTGGGAATATCGATCGGCTTCATCAGGTAGCCGTCGTGGAAAGGCTGTGCCAGCGGTGTGCCGTGCGCCTCGAGCGCGCTGGCAGACACCATCAGGATGCGCGCCTGATGGTGGCCGCTGGCGCGCAGCGTCTCCGCCACCGTCCAGCCGTCCATGCCAGGCATGGAGATATCGAGCAGGAACAGATCAGGCCGGCAGTGCTGGGCTAGCGCCAGGCAGCCAGGCCCGTCGGGCGCGCTGAGCAGGATGAAGCCGAGTGGGGTCAACACCTCGCGCAGGAGGTCGCGATGCACGGGATCGTCGTCGGTGATGAGGATGGTCTTGCGCGCGCCGTGATAGCCCGAGATCGGGGCCTCCACCGGCGCAATGCGCTGCGGATTGGTGACTTCGGATAGCAGCATCTTGACCTTGAACGTGCTGCCGCTGCCGACCGTGCTCAAGACCTTGATGTCGCCGCCCATGACGCCGGCGAGCAACCGGCTGATGGTGAGGCCCAGCCCCGTGCCGGTCTGCGGCTGCGAGACACCGAACGCGCCACGTTCGAAAGGTGCGAAGATGCGTTCGAGATCGTCGCCCTGGATGCCGGGGCCGGTGTCGATCACCTCGAACTCCGCGACCGGGCTGCGATAGTGCACCACGAACTGCACACTGCCGACCTGGGTGAATTTGATCGCGTTGGACAGCAGATTGATCAGCACCTGGCGCAGCCGCTTCTCGTCGGCATAGACCACGACCGGCAAATGCGCCGGCCGCCTGAACACGAAGTCGATGCTCTTGGCCGCGGCCTGAAGGCGGAACATGCCGACGAGCTGGTCGAGGAATTCGGTCAGGCGCACCTCGTCGCGCGACAGGTACAGCCGCCCCGCCTCGATCTTGGAGATGTCCAGAATGCCGTCGATCAGGCCGGAGAGGTGATCGGCGCTGCGGCGGACGACGCGGACCTGGTCGCGCGGCTTGGTGTTGAGCGTGGTGTCCTGCTCCAGGAGTTGGGCATAGCCGCTGATCGCATTCAGCGGCGAGCGCAGCTCGTGGCTCAGGCCCACCACGTAGCGGCTCTTGGCGAGGTTGGCGGATTCTGCGATTTCCTTGGCGCGCTGGAGCTCGGCATCGGTGCGCTTGTGGGCGTCGATCTCCTGAATCAGCAGCGTGGTCTGGCGTCGGGTCTCGGCCTCGGCGGCCCGTCGGCTCTGCTGCGCCAGCACGAACAGCCAGGCCACGACGCCGATGATGATGCTGAGCGAGAAGAACACCTTCCAGAGCACGTTGGAGACGAGCATGTTCTCGCCGGGCACGCTGACCGAGGACTGGAGGTAGATCAGCCCCAGCACCAGCGCGACGAGGCCCGCGGAGACCACGAACACACCGATGTAGTGGCCAAACTGCGAATTGATTCGCTGATAGATGGCCTGCGGCAAGATCCTGGCGAGTGCGTCGGCGAACTGCACCTGCGCGCGCGCATGCGGTTTGCACAAATCGTGGCAGCGCGCATCGAGCGAGCAGCATAGCGAGCAGATCGGGCCGGCATAGGCAGGACAGGAGGTCATGTCCTCCGGCTCGAAATGGTGCTCGCAGATGCAGCACTGGATCGATTCTGATGTTGGCCCAACTCCTCTTCGGCTTGCGCGCGATGTAATATTTTCCGTCGGTGAGCCAGGCGATGACGGGCGCGGTGACGAAGGCGACCGTCAGCGCGACGAAGGCCGCGAGCGCTTTCATGGTCGAGCCGAACAGGCCGTAGAATGCCGCGATCGAGACGATGGTCGCGATCGTCATCGCGCCGACGCCGACCGGGTTGATGTCGTAGAGATGGGCGCGCTTGAACTCCATCTGCGGCGGGCGCAGGCCGAGGGGCTTGTTGACCACGAGATCAGAGACCAGCGCACCGACCCAGGCGATCGCGACATTGGAGTAGAGCGCGAGCGTCTGCTCCAGCGCCTTGTAGACGCCGATCTCCATCAGCAGCAAGGCCACCATCACGTTGAACACCAGCCAGACGACCCGGCCCGGATGGCTATGAGTGAGACGCGAGAAGAAGTTCGACCAGGCGATCGAGCCTGCATAGGCGTTGGTGACGTTGATCTTGAGCTGCGACAGGATCACGAACGCGCCGGTGAGTGCCAGAGCCATGTCCGGCTGCGACAACACGTAGCGAAACGCCTCGAGATACATGTGCGCAGGCTCGGCCGCCAGCTCGCTGGAGAGGCCGTGGCTCAGCGCGAAGAAGGCGAGAAACGAGCCCAGCAGCAATTTCAGCGCGCCGAAGATGATCCAGCCGGGCCCCGCGATCAGCAGGGCGGCCCACCACGACGTTCGCGAGGTGCGGCGGTCGCGCGGCAGAAACCTGAGGAAGTCGACCTGCTCGCCGATCTGAGCCACCAGCGAAAACACCACGGAGGATGCTACGCCGAACAGCAGCAGATCGAAATGTCCGCTGGGGTCGCCGTGCTCGCCGGCGAATTTGCGCCACTCCGTGAACGAGTAAGGGTTGGCCCAGGCGATGGCGGCAAAGGGCAGGATGTGCAGGATGATCCAGATCGGCTGCGTCCAGAGCTGGAAGCGGCTGATCAGCGTGATGCCGTAGGTGACAAGCGGGATAATCGCGACCGCGCTGATGAGATAGCCGATCGGGCGCGGAATGCCGAAGCACATCTCGAGCGCCGTGGCCAGGATCACCGCTTCGATCGCGAAGAAGATGAAGGTGAAGGAGGCGTAGATCAGCGACGTGACGGTCGAGCCGATATAACCGAAGCCGGCGCCGCGGGTGAGCAGGTCAATGTCGATGCCGCATTTGGCGGCATAATAGGCAATCGGGACGCCGCAGCAGAAGATGATGATGGAGACGACGAGGATCGCGGCGGTGGCGTTGGTAACCCCATAATTCAGGGTGATGGTGCCGCCGATCGCCTCAAGCGCGAGAAAGGAGATGGCGCCCAGGGCAGTGTTGGCGACGCGGGCAGCGGACCACCGGCGCGCGCTCTTGGCGGTGAAGCGCAGCGCGTAGTCTTCCAGCGTCTGGTTGGCGACCCATTGGTTGTACTGGCGCCTGACGCGATCTATTCGCTGCCGCCCTGCCACTTCAGCCCCACTCCTACTCCCGAACGCGCCGGACCCCCTCGCAAAATCCGTACCAAAAGCCTACGTCGTCATTTTGCGGTGCAGTATACGCGATCTTGCGTATGCTTGCAGTGCACAAATTCGAGCCATCCTCACGGCACCAATCGCGTGTCCTCGAACAACAGTGGGGTGCTCATGTCAGACGAAGCGAACAAGGGCCTGTTATCGCCGCTCCGGCGCAAATTATTGATGGGAATGGCGGCCGTGCCGGCCATCACCATGCTACCGCGAGCATCTTTTGCGCAGGCCCCAGCGACCTCGGCAGTCAACACCACGGGTCTCGCGGTCACCGACACCGAGGTGACGGTCGGCATCCTGCATTCGGCGACCGGCACCATGGCCATCTCCGAGACCGGCTCGATCGAAGCCGAAAAGCTTGCCATCGAGCAGATCAATGCCATGGGCGGCGTGCTCGGTCGCAAGATCAAGTTCATCCAGGAAGACGGCGCCAGCGACTGGCCGACCTTTGCCGAGAAGGCCAAGAAGCTGCTGGTCAACGACAAGGTCGCGGCGATCATGGGCTGCTGGACCTCGGCGTCCCGCAAGGCCGTGCTGCCCGTCATGGAGCAGTACAACGGCATGCTCTATTACCCGACCTTCTACGAAGGTCTCGAGCAGTCCAAGAACGTGATCTACACAGGTCAGGAAGCCACTCAGCAGATCCTCGCCGGCCTGAACTGGATCGCCAAGGAGAAGGGCGCCAAGTCGTTCTTCTTCATCGGCTCCGACTACATCTGGCCGCGCACCTCGAACAAGATTGCGCGCAAGCATGTCGAGAACGTGCTGAAGGGCAAGGTGGTCGGCGAAGAGTATTATCCGCTCGGCAATACGCAGTTCAATTCGGTCATCAACAAGATCAAGCTGACCAAGCCCGACGTGATCTTCACCGACGTCGTCGGCGGTTCGAACGTCGCGTTCTACAAGCAGCTCAAGGCGGCCGGCATCGACCTCTCCAAGCAGGCGCTGCTCACGATCTCGGTGACCGAAGACGAGATCGACGGCATTGGCGGCGAGAACATCGCGGGCGCCTATGCCTGCATGAAGTACTTCCAGTCGCTCGACAATCCGAACAACAAGACCTTCGTTCCGGCGTTCAAGAAGATGTGGGGCGAGAAGACCGTGATCGGAGACGTCACCCAGGCTGCCTATCTCGGCCCGTGGCTGTGGAAGTTGACGGTGGAGAAGGCGGGCTCCTTCGACATCGACAAGATCGCGGCGGCGTCGCCGGGCATCGAGTTCAAGGGCGCTCCGGAAGGCTATGTGCGCATCCACGAAAATCATCACCTCTGGTCGAAGACCCGGGTGGGACGCGCCAAGCTCGATGGCCAGTTCGAACTGATCTACGAGACCGCCGATCTGGTCGAGCCGGATCCGTTCCCCAAGGGCTACCAGTAAGACGAGAGCTATCAGTAAGTCACGGCGTTCGTCGCCGTTTCCCTCTCAGGCAAAACCTCTCCCTGGCGTGGATCGCAAGTCTACGCCCAAGACCCCCGCGTCGCGAACCTGCTCGCGACGCGGGACCCTTTCCCGACGGAGGACATCGATGTTCGGCGACTACTCGCTTGGTGACCTTGGCTCCATCTTCGTCATGCAGGGCTTTGCAGGACTGATCCTGTTCTCCGTCTACGTCCTGATGGCGCTGGGTCTTGCGATCATCTTCGGCCAGATGGGCGTCATCAACATGGCCCATGGCGAGTTCATGATCCTTGGGGCTTACGTCACCTGGATGACCTCGAATTTCTTCCAATCCTATTTGCCGAGCCTGTTCAGCGGCTACTTCTTCCTGGCGATGATCCTGGCCTTTGTCGCATCCGGTGCGTTGGGGATGCTGGTGGAATGGGTGCTGATACGGCATCTCTACAAGCGCCCGCTCGACACGCTGCTCGCGACTTGGGGCCTCAGCCTGGTCCTGCAACAGGCCTATCGCTCCGTGTTCGGCGCGCGCGAGGTCGGCGTCGAGCTGCCGCAATGGATGCTCGGCTCGCTGCACGTGACCGACAGCATCGAAGTGCCGATCAACGGCGTCTTCGTGATGTGCCTCACCGTCCTGATCACTGTCGGCGTCGCCTACGTGATGTACAAATCGCGCTGGGGTCGACAGGTGCGCGCCGTCGTGCAGAACCGCATCATGGCCGGTGCCGTCGGCATCAACACCGAAAAGGTGGATCGCTACACTTTCGGCCTCGGCTGCGGCATTGCCGGTGTCGCTGGGAGCGCCTTCACCATGATCGGCTCGACCGGGCCGACCTCCGGACAGCTCTACATCGTCGATACGTTCCTGGTGGTCGTGTTCGGCGGCGCGGCAAGCCTGCTCGGCACCATCGCATCGGCCTTCTCAATCTCGCAGACCCAATCCACCCTCGAGTTCTTCCTGTCGGGCTCGATGGCTAAGGTGCTGACGCTGCTTGCCGTTGTCGGAATCCTGATGCTGCGGCCGCAGGGTCTCTTCGCCCTCAAGGTCCGCAAATAACAAGAAGCAGGCAAGTCATGGTCATCAACTCACGCTTCTTCAATCGATCCGAGCTCATGGGCTTCCTCGTGCTGGCCGCCGTGCTGTTCGTGATCCTGCCGCTCTCGCTGGATGTGTTCCGTCTCAACCTCGTCGCGAAGTATCTGACCTACGCCTTCGTCGCGCTCGGTCTCGTGCTGTGCTGGGGCTACGGCGGCATTCTCAGTCTGGGGCAGGGCGTGTTCTTCGGCCTCGGCGGCTATTGCATGGCGATGTTCCTCAAGCTGGAGGCCTCCAGCGTCGAAAATACCAAAATCCAGTCGACGCCAGGCATCCCGGACTTCATGGACTGGAATCAGATCACGTCACTGCCACTGTTCTGGCAGCCGTTTCACAGTCTCGCCTTCACCATCCTCGCCATCATCTTGGTCCCCGGCATCTTCGCGCTGATCATCGGCACTGCGATGTTCAAGCGGCGCGTGGGCGGCACCTACTTTGCCATCATCACCCAGGCGGTGGCGGCCATCCTCACCATCCTGATCGTGGGCCAGCAGGGCTACACCGGCGGCATCAACGGCATGACCGACCTGCGCACCCTCAAGGGATGGGACATCCGGCCCGACCACGCCAAGGTCATCTTGTACTTCGTCGAAGTGGTGCTGCTGTTCGCCTGCATCGGCATCGCGCAGTTCATCCGCCTGACCAAGCTCGGCCGCATCCTGGTGGCTATGCGCGAACAGGAGGACCGCGTCCGCTTCTCCGGCTACAGCGTCGCCAACTTCAAGATCTTTGCGTTCTGTATGGCCGCGGTTTTCGCCGCGATCGGCGGGGCCATGTTCGCGCTCAATGTCGGTTTCATGTCGCCGTCCTTTGTCGGCATCGTGCCGTCGATCGAGATGGTGATCTACACCGCGGTCGGCGGACGGATGTCGATCTTTGGCGCGATATGGGGGGCCATTCTGGTGAACTTCGCCAAGACCAGCCTGTCGGAATCCTTTCCGCAACTCTGGCTGTTTGGTCTCGGCGCGCTGTTCATCGCGGTCGTGCTCGCTTTCCCGAACGGCCTGTCGGGGCTCTGGGCCGACTATGTGCAGCCGCGCGTCGACCGCCTTTTCGCCTCGCGCAAGAAGCCGGGCTGGAGCGACAATTCGGTTGCCGACGGCGCACCAGCAGAGTGAGGAGACCATCATGCTCGTTGGTCATCGCGAGCCGATGCCATGCTGGCAGTGAGGAGATAGTCATGCTCGTCGGTCATCGCGATGCCGATGCCACGCTGGCAGTGAGGAGATAGATCATGCTCGTCGGTCATCAGCCCAAGGAATTCCTGCTCGCGGTCTCCGGGCTGACGGTTTCCTTCGACGGCTTCAAGGCCGTCAACGATCTCTCGTTTTACGTCGAGGAGAACGAGATCCGCGTCATCATCGGCCCCAATGGGGCCGGCAAGACCACGGTGCTCGACCTGATTTGCGGCAAGACCAAGGCGACCGAAGGCTCGATCCAGTTTCGCGGGACCGAGCTGACCAAGCTGAAGGAGAACGAGATCGTCAAGGCCGGCGTCGGCCGCAAGTTCCAGACGCCGTCGGTGTTCGAAGACCTCACCGTGTTCGAGAATCTCGAGATCTCGTTTCCGCGCGGCCGCACCGTATTCGGCTCACTCACGTTCCAGCGTGACCAGCTGGTGAGGTCACGCGTCGGAGAGGTTGCCGAGATGATCTTCCTCAAGGACAAGCTCAACACCTATGCCTCCGAGCTCAGTCATGGCCAGAAGCAATGGCTCGAGATCGGCATGCTGCTGATTCAGGATCCTGACCTACTGATGCTGGACGAGCCCGTCGCCGGCATGAGCGTGTCCGAACGCACCAAGACCGCCGAGCTGCTCAACCGCATCATCAAAAATCGCTCGGTGCTCGTGATCGAGCACGACATGAAGTTCGTCGAGGACATCGCGCACAAGGTCACCGTGCTTCACCAGGGCCAGATCCTCTCGGAAGGCACCATGGAAAAGGTGAAGAACGATCCCAAGGTCGTCGAAGTTTATCTCGGTCACTAAGGAGCGCGACGATGCTGGCTATTTCTGATCTTCACGTCGCCTACGGCCAGAGCGAGGTGCTGCACGGGCTCAACGTCAAAGTCGCGCCCAACGAGATCGTGGCGATCATGGGTCGCAACGGCATGGGCAAAACCACGCTGATGAAATCGCTGATGGGGATCCTGCCGGCCAAGAGTGGCTCGGTGACCATGGACGGCGCCGAGCTCGGCAGCCTGCCGAGCTACGAGCGGGTGGCCAAGGGGCTCGCCTATGTGCCGCAAGGCCGCATGATCTTTTCTGCCATGACGGTGAAGGAGAACATCGAGACCGGCCTCGTGGTCTCCGGCGGAACCGAAGTACCCGGTGACATCTACGAACTGTTTCCGGTGCTGCTGGAGATGAAGGACCGCCGTGGCGGCAATCTCTCCGGCGGCCAGCAGCAACAACTCGCGATCGCTCGTGCGCTGGCGACCAAGCCAAAAGTGCTGCTGCTCGACGAGCCGACTGAAGGTATCCAGCCGTCGATCATCAAGGAGATGGCGCGCACGCTCAAGCGCATCCGCGACGAGAAGGGGCTTTCAATCGTCGTGTCCGAGCAGGTCCTGAGCTTCGCGCTCGATATCGCCGACCGTGTGCTGGTGATCGAGAACGGCGAGATCGTCCGTGATGATCCGCGCGACGCCGTCGATGCCGCGCAGGTCTCGAAATATCTGTCCGTCTAACCAACCGTGTAAAAGGGGAGCTTCTCGATGCCAGAGACACTGATCAAGGTCGATCTCACCAAGTCGGCCTATGAAAATGACATGGTGCATAACCGCTGGCACCCCGACATTCCGATCGTGGCCTGGGTCAATCCCGGCGACGACTTCATCATCGAGACTTATGACTGGACCGGCGGTTTCATCAAGAACAACGATTCCGCCGACGACGTGCGCGACATCGATCTGTCGATCGTGCACTTCCTCTCCGGCCCGATCGGCGTCAAGGGCGCCGAGCCCGGTGACCTCCTCGTCGTCGACCTGCTCGACGTTGGCCCGATGAAGGAGAGCATGTGGGGCTTCAACGGCTTCTTCTCCAAGCAGAACGGCGGCGGATTTCTTACGGATCATTTCCCGCTGGCGCAGAAGTCGATCTGGGACATCAAGGGTCTCTACACCTCGTCGCGGCATATTCCGGGCGTCAACTTCGCCGGCCTGATCCATCCCGGCCTGATCGGCTGTCTCCCCGATCCGAAGATGCTGGACACCTGGAACAAGCGCGAGGCCGAGCTGATCGCAACCAATCCGACCCGTGTGCCCGGCCTCGCCAATCCGCCGTTCGCGCCGACCGCTCATGGCGGCCGCGCCAAGGGCGAGGTCAAGGACAAGATCGGAGCCGAAGGCGCGCGCACCGTGCCGCCGCGGGAGCATGGCGGCAATTGCGACATCAAGGACCTTTCGCGCGGCTCGAAGATCTACTTCCCGGTCTACGTGCCCGGCGCCGGTCTCTCGATGGGCGATCTCCACTTCAGTCAGGGCGACGGCGAGATCACCTTCTGCGGTGCGATCGAGATGGCCGGCTGGCTGCATCTGAAGGTCGAGGTGATCAAGGACGGCATGGCGAAGTACGGCGTCAAGAATCCGATCTTCAAGCCGTCGCCGATCACACCGAACTACAAGGACTATCTGATCTTCGAAGGCATCTCGGTCGACGAGGCCGGCAAGCAGCACTATCTCGACGTCACCATCGCCTACCGCCAGGCCTGCCTGAATGCGATCGAATATCTGAAGAAGTTCGGCTACTCCGGCGCCCAGGCCTATTCGATCCTTGGTACGGCACCGGTTCAGGGGCACATCTCCGGCGTCGTCGACGTGCCCAATGCCTGTGCCACATTATGGCTGCCGACGGAAATCTTCGACTTCGACGTGATGCCGTCCTCGGCAGGTCCGATCAAGCACATCAAGGGCGATATCCAGATGCCGATATCGCCGGACAAGTAATCCCTGCGCGACCGGATGCGAGACGGCGTATCTGCCGCCCCGCATCCGCCGCGACAGTTCTCTCACAGACAACAGCGTAGGGATGGTGCGATGCCGGTCTATGAATATCTCTGTGACGATTGCGGTCCGTTCAAGGATATGCGCCCGATGGCCGAATGCGACGATCCGCAAGCCTGTCCGCAATGTGAAATCATGGCGCCCCGCGTGATTCTGACCGCCCCGAACTTCTTCTGCATGCCGTCGGAGACGCGCAAGGCTCACGCCGCCAACGAGCGCAGCACGCACGCGCCGCAGACGCTGGCGCAATACAAGGCCTCGCATGGCCCCGGTTGCGGCTGCTGCTCCACGGGCAAGAATTCGTCAAAGAACGCGCCGGATAAGAACAAGCCGGCGCGGCTGGTGACCAAGACCAGGAGCGGTGCCAAGGGTTTTCCCACCGCGCGGCCCTGGATGATCAGTCACTGATTCACGCGGCAATCTCAAACAGAGTAGAGGAGCAATTCAAATGCTTCACGGTGACATCTCCAGCAGCAACGACACCGTCGGCGTCGCGGTGGTCAACTATAAGATGCCGCGCCTGCACACCAAGGCCGAGGTGCTCGACAACGCCCGCAAGATCGCCGACATGGTGGTGGGCATGAAGACCGGCCTTCCCGGCATGGACCTGGTGATTTTCCCGGAATACTCCACCCAGGGCATCATGTACGACTCCAAGGAGATGTATGAGACCGCTTGCGCGGTGCCCGGTGAAGAGACCGCGATTTTTGCGGAGGCCTGCCGCAAGGCCAAGGTGTGGGGCGTGTTCTCGCTCACCGGCGAGCGCCACGAGGAGCATCCGCACAAGGCGCCCTACAACACCCTGATCCTGATGAACGACAAGGGTGACATCGTGCAGAAGTACCGCAAGATCATGCCGTGGGTGCCGATCGAGGGGCTGGTATCCCGGCAATTGCACCTATGTCTCCGACGGCCCGAAAGGGATGAAGGTCAGCCTGATCATTTGCGACGACGGCAACTTCCCGGAGATCTGGCGCGACTGCGCCATGAAGGGGGCCGAGCTGATCGTGCGCTGCCAGGGCTACATGTATCCGGCCAAGGAGCAGCAGATCCTGATTTCAAAAGCGATGGCATGGGCCAACAATGTCTATGTCGCGGTCGCCAACGCTGCCGGCTTCGACGGCGTCTATTCTTACTTCGGTCACTCCGCGATCATCGGTTTCGACGGCCGCACCCTCGGCGAGTGCGGCGAGGAGGACTACGGCATCCAATATGCCCAGCTGTCGAAGCATCTGATCCGCGATGCGCGCCGCAACGGCCAGTCGCAGAACCATCTCTACAAGCTGGTCCACCGCGGCTACACCGGCATGATCAATTCCGGCGAAAGCCCGCGCGGCCTCGCCGTCTGCCCCTATGATTTCTACAAGAACTGGATCGCCGATCCCGAAGGCACCCGGGACATGGTCGAGGCGATGACGCGCGCGACGCCCGGTACCGCCGAATGCCCGATCGACGGCATCCCGAATGAAGCGGCGCCCACCAATTACTAAGCCGTTGCCCAAATCAGTGTGTGTGAAGGCGTGCCGCTCGCTCCCGTTGGGACGCGGCGCCGCCCCAGATGATCAGTCATTGATGTGAACGACGGTCAATATTGCGACCGAACCGAACACGCAAACGTCGTGGATCGACCAGGCTGCGCCGGAAAAGCGTGCCTCTGGTGCAACATGGTCCGCTGAATCAGTCCGGTTTTGCTGTCCCCCAGCGATTCCGCCGATTCCGTAGTTCCACGGAGGGGCCCGGCGGCCTAGTTTGCCGGCGGCGCCGCTGGGGAGCGCTGGACTGAGGGCATCAAAGTGGAATTTGGGCCGCCGAGGGCTGGTCGGATTGGGCTGCGCCTTGCCGCGGTCGCTTCGTCTGTCGTGGCGGTCGTTCTCAGCCTCGGCCTATCGGCGACACCTGCGCAGGCGGACTGCGCGCCCGACCCGGCGGCAAGCGGGCAGACCGTCACCTGTAGCGGCACCGATGCCGACGGCTTTGCGGCAAGCGGCGGCGTCACCAATCTGACCGTAAATGTGCTGACTGGCGCCAGCGTCAACGATAACGGCACGGCGGCGATCAACGTCAATGACACCAACGTCATCACTAACAATGGCACGGTGGCGGCGGGCTCGGGCCTCACCGGCATCAATGGCGGCAATTCGAACACCGTGACCAACAACGGCGCCATCACGGTGCTTGATAACGGCCTCGGTATCTCCGCGCTCGATCACAACATCATCATCAATGCCGGGACCGTCACCACCGGCGACCACGGCAGCGCGATCTCGGTAGGAAACAACAATAGCGTTAGCAACAGCGGTGCGCTGTCCATCGGCGCGTCGGGCGCGGGCATCTTCGCGGTCCAGAGCAACACGATCACCAACGCCGCGACGGGCACGATCACCGGACTCGATGATTCAATCGGGATTTTCGCTTCGTTCGGTGGCACGACCGTGACCAATGCAGGCGCGATCAAGGTCGGCGATTCCTCCGGCTTCTCCGGCGGCATCGTTGCGACCATGGATAACAACACGGTCACCAACACCGCCACCGGCACGATTTCGGTCGGGCAGGGTGCCGCTGGCATCTTTATGCAGGGTAGTTTTCAAATCGTCAGCAATTTCGGCGCAATCACGGCCGGCGACTTTGGTGTCGGCATCGCCTTGTTCGGTGATGACGCCAAGGTCACCAATAGTGGCTCGATCAAGTCGGGCGATGGCACGTCCGCCGGCATTGCGGTGCAGGGCAATCGGGTCGCGATCAACCAAAACGGGACGATCAGCGTGGGTCTGGGCGGTGCGGGCATCGCGTTTACGGGCCTGTCCTCCAGGATCAGCAACAATGGACGGATCACAGGGGCCGATTTCGCCGAAGGCATCGTAGCTCTCGGTGATTCCAACACCATCATCAACAGAGGTACGATCACGGTCGGCGATTCCGGCTTCGGCATCGACGTGAGCTCGTTCACAACGACAAACCACGTTGTCAATACCGGAACCATCACCGTCGGTGCTGGCGGCGTCGGCATCAGCGTGAGCGGCGGGGCCAACGTCTTCAACTCCGGGAACATCAACGCTGCGGCCGGAATCGCTGCAATCGAGTTTTGTGTCTGCGGCCCCAACACGCTGACGCTAGGACCCGGCAGCATCATCAACGGCCTGGTGCTCGGCACTGGCGTCGACACGTTCCAGCTCGGAGGCATCGGCAAGGATACGTTCAACCTCGACCTGATCGGTCCCCTTCTTCAGTATGACGGCTTCTCGACCTTCAACAAGGTCGACAATTCGACCTGGACGGTGACCGGCACGGGTAATCAGGACTGGAACGTGCTGGGCGGCACGCTCACGCTGGCCGGCACCATCAATGGCAATGTGAGTGTCGCGGCCGGCGGCACGTTCGGTGGCGTCGGCACGGTCGGAAGCTCCATCTCCGTCAACGGCGGCACGCTAGCACCGGGCAGTCCCACTGGGATGCTCAACGTGTCCGGTGATCTCTCGTTTACGTCGGCGTCGCACTACATGGTGCAGGTCTCGGGCACCAGCAACGGCGTCGCGGTCGTCACGGGAACGGCGACGCTCGCCGGCGCCACGGTCGTCGTCGTACCGACCGACTCGATCGCGAAGCACTACACGATCCTGAACGCGGGCACGCTGCCCGACAGCTTCAATCCGGTCGTCGCGGGTTTGTCGTCGAACCTGCATGCGACCCTGAGCTACGACCCCAACAACGTCTTCCTGGATCTCGCGCTGGGCTATGGCGGCGGCCTCAATATCAACCAGCAGAATGTCGCCAACATTCTGACGCACTACTTCGACAACACCGGCAGCCTTCCCGTGGTGCTGGCGATCTCTCGCCGACGGGACTGACGCAAGCCTCCGGCGAATCAGGGACGGGATCGCAGCAGACGACGTTCAATGCGATGAACCAATTTATCGGCTTGTTGACCGACGTCTTCAGCGCGGGACGCGGCGGCGCACCGGGCGCGACGCCCTATGCCGACGAGACGAACGCGACTGCCTATGCCGCGACCCGCAAGAACGCCAGCGACGCCCTTGCTTCGATCTACCGCAAGGCACCGCCGCTGACATTCGAGCAGCGCTGGGACGTCTGGGCCGCCGGCTATGGCGGCTCGCAGGCCACTGGCGGCAATGCGGCGCTTGGCTCGAACAACGCCACCAGCAGCGTGTACGGCACGGCGGTTGGTCTGGATTATCGCTTCTCGCCGTCGACGATCGTAGGTTTTGCGCTCGCCGGCGGCGGCACCGGCTTCAATGTCACCGGGCTCGGCTGGGGCCGCTCGGATTTGTTCCAGGCCGGCGCCTTCGTGCGTCACAACGCAGGACCAGCCTATGTCACGGCCGCGCTGGCCTATGGCTGGCAGGACGTCACGACCAATCGCATCGTCACCGCCGCCGGCCTGGATCAGTTGCGTGCGCAGTTCAACGCCAACGCGCTCTCGGGCCGTGTCGAGGGCGGCTATCGCTATGCCTCGCAGTGGATCGGCCTCACCCCCTATGCGGCGCTCCAGGCCACCGTGTTCAGCCTTCCGAGCTATTCGGAGTTCGCTGTGGTCGGCAGCAACGTCTTCGCGCTGAATTATGCCGCCAAGGACGTGACCAGCACCCGCACCGAACTCGGCCTGCGCGCGGACAAGTCCTTTGCCGCAGCCGGCGGCCTGATGACCCTGCGCGGCCGCGTCGCCTGGGCGCATGACTACAATCCGGATCGCACCGTCGGTGCGGTCTTCCAGACGTTGCCGGGATCCGCGTTCGTGGTGAATGGCGCCGCCCAGGCGCACGATTCCGCGCTGACCACAGCGGCGGTGCAGATGAGCTGGATGAACGGCTGGTCTGCGTCGACGACCTTCGAGGGCGAGTTCTCGAACGTCACCCGCTCTTACGCCGGCAAGGGCGTCGTCCGCTACGCGTGGTAGAGGCTAGCGTTTCTGCTGCGCCGGCTTGCGCGGCGGTCGCGGAGCGGCAGCCGGTGTGGGTGTCCCGCTCATCTTGTTGGCGGCCTCGCTGACGTCGAGCAGCGAGCGACGGATGTCTTCGAGGAAGTTCGCCGATTTCTTCCTCATGGTGTCGGCGAGCTCGTGCAATCCGTGGATCTTTTCGAACAGCTCATCCGCCTTGCCGTCGGCAAAGCCGGGCACTACGCCTTCGATCTTTGTGACCGCCTTGTCGAAGCCCGCGAAGGCGCTATCGACCTTGGCCATGACGGAATCGATTTCGCCGCCCTTGCTCCGGAGATCGGCGGTGTAGGTCTCGAACGTGCGCAGGCCTTCCCTGATCGCCGGCGCGTTGCTGACGATCGTGCGGTCGACACTATGCAGGGTGTCGACGATCGATTCGGCGTCGCTAAGATCGGCGGTCAGCACGGGTATGCCGTCCGAGTCCAGCGGCACTGGGGGCGCCGAGGGCGCGCCGCCGATCAGCGAGACCGCGGCGACGCCGGTGAGACCCTGGAACTCGATACCCGCGACGGTGTCCTTACGGATTGGCGCGGAGTTGTCGAGCATCACCAGGGCCACGACCTTGCGGGGATTGTCCAGCTTGATCGACAGGATCTGGCCGGCGGGAACACCGTCGAAATTGACCGGCCCGCCGCGGCGCAATCCGCTGGCCGAGCCGCCCTCGAAAACCACGCGCAACTGGCTGCGGCTCTGGAGGGTGCGCCATTTCTGCACGCCGAGGACGCCGCCGAACGCCACGGCAATCACCGCCAGCGTCGCCGTTCCGATCACCAGATTGCTCGCGCGTGCCATGCTGGGTGATTTTACGGCCAAACGAGGGAAGTTGGAAGGAGCTGCAATGGTACGTAGGGCGGGTTAGCGAAGCGTAACCCGCCAACGCCTCGTGTGGCCATGGACTAATTGGCGGATTACGCTGCGCTAATCCGCCCTACGCGACATCAATGCCCAGCCGCGCGTTTGGCCGCAGCATTGTTCAGCACGATGAGGGCATCGACGGCGACGCCTGTTTTGGCATTGATCAGGAACGGATTGACATCAATCGAGGCGATCCGGTCGCCGGCATCCGCGATCAGATTGGACAGGCCGACCAGCGCCCTCACCGCGGAGGCCTCGTGCAAGGCCGGCTTGCCCCGATAGCCGCGCATCTTGATACCGGCCTTGGTGCGGCCGATCAGGAGCCGGGCCTCGGCATCGTCCAGCGGCGCACCGGCGAGCGCCACGTCTTTCATCAGCTCGATGTCGATGCCGCCGGTGCCGAACAGCACGACCGGACCCATCTCGGCATCGAGGGAGGCGCCGATCACGAGCTCCAGATCGGCCTTCACCTGTTGCGCGATCAGGATGCCGTCGAGCTTCGGCTTGCCCTTCAGCTTGCTCACCCGCGCGGTGATGTCGGCGAACGCCTTCTTCACCGCGGCCGGGTTGTTGAGATTCAGCACCACGCCGCCGATATCTGATTTGTGCAGGATCTCGGCGCTGACGACTTTGGCCACGACCGGGAAGCCGATCTGCTTGGCGATCTTCACGGCCTCGGCTGCTGTCTGTGCGATTGCCTCCTTCGAGATCGGGATGCCATAGGCCTTCAGCAGCTTCTTGGAGGCGACCTCGTCGAGTGCGGCGCCGGTTGCCGATTTCAGCGCCTTCTCAAGCACGGCACGCGCTGCAGGCTTCGAGCTGGAGACGATATCAGGCACTTCCTTGCGCAGCTTGGCGTAGTCGAGCAGCGACTTGATCGCAATCACCGCGCGATCCATGCCCTGCATGACCGCCAGATGCGGCAGCGACTTGCGCAAGGTCTTGGTGAACTCGGTGAAGCCGATCGACATCGCGCTGATATAGATCACCGGCTTGCCGGCCCGGCCGGCCATCTCGTCGACGATGCGCAGATTGCGCTCGCGCAACTCGTGCGGCGCTTTCGGCAGCTCGGCATCGATGATGACGATGTCGATATCGGGGTCGTCGATCATCAGCCCGATCGATTTCATGTAGACGGAGGGATCGACCACCGCGGCAAAGCCGGCGTCGAGCGGGTTGCCGACGATCGAGCCCGGCCCGAGCATCTTTGCCAGCTCCGAGCCGACATGCGAGCTGAGTGGTGCAAAATTCAGGCCTTCTGCATCGAAGGCGTCGATCAGCATGCCGCGCTTGCCGCCGGATAGCGTCACTGCGGCGAGCCGGTCGCCCCTGGGCACTGCGGCGTGGACGAAACATTCGGTGGTCTCGATCAGCTCGTCGAGCCCGCCGACCCTGATGACCCCTTCGCGCGTTGCAATGGCGTCGAAGGTCTCGATCGAGCCCGCGAGCGCGCCGGTATGTGCCATCGCCGCCGCGCGGCCGCCCTCGGACGCTCCGAGCTTGAGCGCGATCACCGGTTTGCTCGCGGCGCGCGCCGCCTTGCAGGCGTCCCGGAATGCCTTGGTGTTGCGCACGCCTTCGAGGTAGACCACGATCACCTTGATGCTAGGATCCTCGGCGAAATAGCGCATCAGGTCCGGCGTCTCGAGCCCGGCCTCGTTGCCGGTCGTCACCATGTAGCCGACCCCGACGCCGCGATCTTCCAGGGCCTGGCGGATCGCCATGACGATGGCGCCGGATTGCCCGGCAATCGCCACCGCGCCCTGTTCCATGGTGACGATACGGTCGTCGATATTGGTGAAGAGCTTTTCGCCCGCGCTCAAATTGCCGAGGCAGTTCGGGCCGGTGACCGCCAATCCCGTCTCGCGCACGGCCGCTTGCAGTTCGGCGGCGAGCTTCTGGCTTTCCTCGTCCTGCAACTCGCTGAAGCCCGAGGTGACGATGGTGGCCGAGCGCGCGCCGGCCGCGGCGGCATCGCGGATCACCTGCACGGCAAAGCGCGCCGGCACCAGCACCAGCACGTGGTCGGGCTTCTCCGGGAGGCTTGCAAAGTCCTTGTAGCAGGGGACACCCCAGATGGTGTCGCGCTTGGAATTGACGGGATAGAGCCCGCCCTCGTAGCCGTATTTGACCAAATTGTTCCAGATGCGCTCGGCATAGTTGCCGGGCTTGTCGGTCGCGCCCACCAGCACGATGTTGCGCGGATGCAGCATGGCGTGGATGCCCTTGACGATGTCGCTGGCATCGGGCGGCGGAGACCATGGGCGCGATGAAGCTGAGGCGGCAGATACGCGAGCTTCCATGGTGTGACCTCACCTGTTGTTCTTGTTGGCGGTGCGTCACTCTGTTCTATGGCGAGTTCTTCGGACTGGCAACCACGTGGGCGGGTATGCCGTGCGGTGGAATGAGCGCGCGCCAAGCCCTGGTGATCGACATTTTGGGATCACTGCTCGCGCCGTGGTTCAGTATCGCAGGATGCCGAGCTTGTAGGCGTAGTGATAGGCCAGCTGCTTCGCCAGATAAGGAGCGATGGCGCGCCGGATCTGCATCTGTGTCGGTTCGAAGCCGAGAATGCGTCGCCGCAGGATGCCCATCTCCCTGACGCCGACCGCATAGGTCGATGCCGTCTTTTGTGCGTCATGGATTCGGAAGCAGGCGAGAAATCGCGGCAAGCGTGCAAATTTGAATCCTGCGGCTTGCGCCCGCAGGATGAAGTCCCAGTCCATCGCGTAGTGTAAGCTCTCGTCGATCGGCCCGATCCTGTCCCACACGCGCTTGCGCCAGAACATCGTCTCTTGCGGAATGTAGTCGGCATATCGCAACGCCTTGCCGTCATGAGGCGGGAGCACGGCGCGGCCGACCTCGAGTCCCTCGCGATCGATGAAGACGCGATGGCCGTAGACGACGTCGACACGCGGATGTGCGATGAAGTAATTTGCGACATACGCAAGTGTCCCGGGCAGCAGCACGTCGTCGCTGTTGAGATAGGCCATGATCTCGCTCTCGGCGCCGACGAAGCCGAGATTGATGGCGCTGGATTGCCCCTTGTCCGGTTCGCTGCTCCAGCTCAGGCTATCGCCGCGCCTCTTCAGGAGATCGAGCGTGCCGTCGATCGAGGCGCCGTCCTGCACGTGATAATACAGGTCCGGATAGTTCTGGCTGACGATGCTGTCGATCGTGGCGCCGAGATATTGCGCATGGTTGTAGCTCGGAGTGACCATCGCGATTCTGGGCGCGCCCGGATGGATCGCAGGAGTTCGCGGGAAAGCCGTCAGGTTGAGCAGGCGCGGCGGATATTGCTCGAAGGTCCACATCGGCGGGCGGCGCCAGAGGCTCCGAAGCGAGGAGCGTCTTTGCCCGGCGGCGATAAGATCCTGGTTCCTCTCCAGGAGCGCGACGCGGCTTTCCAGCTGTTCGAGACGCTGCCTGAATTCCTCATCCATCACCGTCTTCTCGCAAATTACAGCGGAAATGCTCAATGGGCCATTCTGATGGGTCTGCGGTCGACGGCGCCGGTTCAGGGGTTCCATCGAGCGGCATTGTCCCTACAGGTCGGGCGGATTCAAGAGGGGGTGCGGATCGATTGCGAACCGCTATTCATCAGTGCCGATCAGGGTAGCATGCAGGATGTAGCGCTCGGGGCCGGACGCGACGGCGTCGAACGGCCAGCAGGTCGCGAGCACGAGTTCGGCTGCTCGTGCCGCAGGATCGATCCCCGAGGCATCGAAGCGAACCACAGCGGAGGAATCCGCGCGAAAACGAAAGTGCTTGCCATCACTGCGTGTGACGTCGATCAGGTCACCAATGGCGACATTCCGCAGGAAACGGAAATGAGTGTCGCGGTGCGCTGCATATACGGCAACGCCCCGCTCGCCCGCGTCAGCCGTTTGGCGGATATGGCCGGGCCCGAAAGCGAGCGCCTGGCCGCTCGCGCCTTCCAGTACGATCGCGCGGGCGCCGATCCGCCTCACCTCGATTCGCGCAACCGGCCAAGTATCGGCCCATGACCATGGCCTGACCACCTCGCCGGTCGCAACGCTCTGGTCGAATGCGCGCTCCAGCAGCACCTGCGCGAGCCATGCTTTGGCATGGATGTAGGCGCCGTCGCCGAACAGGATGATGCCGATCAGGGCGAGAGCGAGGGGAGAGATGATGCGCGGCATTGTACTAATTCCCGTCATTGCGGGGAGCGAAGCGACGAAGCAATCCAGACTGTCTCCGTGGATGAGTTTCTGGATGCTTCGCTTGCAATGACGAAGGTGAGAGGGCGAGTTCAAAAAGGCGCGCGCGGCCGTTGGTGTGTGGGACGGGCAGCCGCGCGCGCTAACAGAGGAGTTCGGGGGGCTCCTCTCTCAAGCGGCGTCAGTGAGCAAGGACTGACGCCGCTTGAACACGAACAGGATCAGGGCGAGCACGACCAAGATCAGGCCTGCGGTCATTTTCAGCTCGGCCGAGGTCGCGGTCTTGGGCAGGCGGATCGCATCCGGTGCAGCGGGCGTCGGTCGCCTCGTGGCCGGCTGGTTGCGTGCATCGGCGTGACGCTCGCGGAGCTGCGCTGGGACCTGCTGTCGTTCGCCAAAGACCTTCGCGAAATCCCAACCGGCCGGCAGGTTGATCGGCAATTCGCTGGGCTTGAGCGGCTCGCCTTCGGGACGGCTCGGCGTCTTGTCGACCGCGACGAGGCTGGTGAGCCGCGTGACGATCTGATGGTCGAGCGCCAGTGCCAGGATTGCCTTGTCCGAGTCTTCGGGCGTCATTTCGCGCAGGGTGCGCGCCACTTCGGCATCGGCGATCTTGCGCTTGGCCCAAAGCTTCGACAGGCCGTTGCCTTCGGCCGTATTTTGCAGCGGCAGCGTCACCGACCATGGGCGGTCACCGACGCGGCCCTTGATTTCGACCGAGCCCGCAAGCGTGTCGAGCTTTGCCGCCAGCACCAGCGGCTCGTCGCGATAGACGTCGGGAATGATCGTCGGTGTGACGTCGGCCTTCGCTTCGGAGAACTTTACGCTCAGCCCGGTCACGGCCGGGTTCTCGAGCTTGGCAAACAGGCCGCGCATGCGCTCCTCGACCTGCTCGACGGAGCCGATATGGGTGAAGGCACCGCGGCCGAGCTCGGCGGCGCGCGTCATCAGATAGGTGTTGGGCGCCGATCCGATGCCGACCATGAACACGCGCGAGCGGCCGCGCATCGCCGTGATCGTTTCGAACAATTGCTGCTCGTTGCCGATCGCACCGTCGGTCAGGAATACGACCTGGCGAACCATGCCGGCGTCGCCAAGCTTGTCGGTCAGCGCGGCCCGCATCGCCGGCACCATCTCGGTGCCGCCACGCGCCTGCAGCGCGCTGACGAACGAGGTGGCTTCACCGACACGCTCGGCATCCGCCGCGACGGAGACCGGAAACAGCACGTCCATGGTATCGTCGAAACGGATGACGTTGAAACGGTCGGTCGGCTGGAGACGGGAGAGCGCGTAGGTGAGGCTCGCCTTGGCCTGAACGATCGACGTGCCGCCCATCGAGCCGGAATTGTCGATCACGAATATCACCTCGCGCGGCCGCGGCTTCTGCGTCGCCTGCTCGGCGGCGGGCGGGGTGACAAAGGCAAGCAAATAATCGGCGTCGCCGACGCGCTCGCGAAATAAGCCGACCGACGGCGCCTTCACGGCCGCTGGCTTCCAGGTCAGTTCGAAATCGCGGTCGGCAGCCACGGCACCGTCGGCAAGCGAGACGATTCGCATCGTATTGTCCGGGCTCGCGACCTTGACGTTATGATGGGGGCTCGTGACCTCGCCGAGCGCAAAGCCGGCGTTCAGACGCACCGTGATGCTGGTCGGATTGACCGGTGCATTCCTGGCGGGATCCAGCACGGGCGGCGAGATGCGGTCGCGGTCCGGCACCGGGTCCGAGTTGGTCGCGCCCCAGCCGGAGCCATCGTTGCGGAAATCGGCGCTCTGGACGATCGGCGCCGGATTGTAGCGCGGCCCGACCACCAGCGGCAGGCGCAGTGAATATTCGTTGCCGGATTGATGCACCGGCTCCTGATATTCGATCTGCACCAGCACGGTTTCGCCGGGGCCGATATTGGCGACCGAGTTGGTGAAGATGTTCGGCCGCTCCTGTTCGGTGAGCGCGGCCTTCTGGCCGGCGCGGCGCGCCTCTTCGTAGATCATGCGCGCCTGTTGCCGCTCCTTGATGTCCCCGACGATGACGCGGTTGCCGACCACCATCTTCAGCGAATCGACGGCGCCGCCCGCGGGGAGCGGATAGACATAGGTGGCCTCGACCCAGTCCTTGGTCGGGTTGCGAAAGATTTGGGTGACTCGTGCTCGCAGCGTCGGGCCCGACACCGTGATGTCGACGTCGATGCCGAGGCGGATCGCTTCCGTGTAGGCGCCATCCTCCTTGAGGAGGAGAGACCCGGATTTGGCATCGCCGGGCTGGAGCAGGCTGGCCTGCTCCGTCGTCGCCGACCAGCCCGGCTCGAAGCTCACCAGCAGGGCCACGAAGGCGACCAGCATCACCGCGATGCCCTGCGCCAGAAGGAACAGTCCGACCACGATCAGTCTGCCCAGCCAAGGGTGTTCGTTGCTGTCCGTCGTGTCATAGATATCCATTTGGCCTGCTCCCGAGCATTTTTGCTGGCCCCGAGCATCCGCCGGGACGGCCCGATTTCGCGAGCAGAATGATCGGCAATGTTCCGCCACGGCCGGCCCGGCCCGCCGCCTCCGAGATGGCGAAGTGCGGTTTTGTGCTGGTTTGTCCGTCCTGCTAGGATGTCGTCCTGGAGCAGGGCCACGATGCAGACGCAGGACAAATTCACCGACAAGCAGCTGTCGGACGAGCAGAGCCGCGAGATCGCGGAGACCATTCGCGAGGAGCTCGCCAGGCGCCGGATCTCCCGGCAGGCGCTGGCCGAGCAGGCCAAGCTCAGCCTGTCGACGCTGGAGAAGGTGCTCGGCGGCCGACGGCCGTTCACGCTGGCGACCACGGTGCGGGTGGAGCAGGCGCTGGGCGTCTCCCTGCGTAGAAGCGCCGCCGTGGTGACGGCTCCGGCCGCAAACGATGTCGCGCCCGACAGCCTCGGCTCCTATGCGCATCGCGCGGTGACGTGGCTCGAGGACGTCTACATCACGCTGCGACCGTCGTTCGGCGACAAGGACGCGATCTTCGCCTACCGCACCGAGATCGTCTGGGAGCCGAAGGTCTCTTCACTGGTGTTCCGCGAGGGCGAGCGGACCGATGCCGCCTATGAACACACCGGCGAGGTCGCCGTGCCGCATCAGTCCGGCTTCATCTATCTCGTCATCATCAAGCACGGCCAGCATCGCGTGATCACTGTGTCGCGGCCGACGGTCGCCGGCGAGATGTACGGGATCATCTCGACGCTCCGCGCCGGTCCCGGCTCGCAGCTGACGCCGATCGCAGCGCCGATCGCTTATGTGCCGCTCGAAACTTCGCGAAGCCCTCGCTGGGTCGGGTCGCGCCCGGCGATGCTAACCACGAATTGTACCAAAAGCATCTGCGCCGAACGGTGGAAGAATCGTTCGCGCTGTTTCTGTCGGTATAGCCCGCAAGAAATTATCCGGAATGACGAGCATGCGTCTATAAGGGGACATGCAGGACGCGTCCGCACTCTACGACGGCAGAATCTCCGCTGTTCTCAATCATTATCCCGCTCGAATCTCACCGCGGGCAGTGGGAGATGTCCTGGCTCGGCTGGACGTCGCAAACTGCCGACACATCGCTCTACGAGATCATTCTGGTCGTGCCTCCGGATTTCACGGCACGCGAGCAGTTGAAGGCGCTGGCCGGCAACAGGGCTCGCCTCGAATTCACCGATTCCGAACACGACATCGGGCTCTGCGCATTCGGCGCGACGAAGGCGCGCGGCAGCTATCTGTTCTTCACGGAATCGCACTGCCGGCCCGAACCCGACGTGATCGAACTCTGCATTCGCGCGATCGATACTCATCCCGATTGGGCCGGCTTTTCCTGCCGTTCGATCCCGATCTGCCATAACCGGTTATCCGTGGCAGAGGCCGCCATGTACCAGGCCGACATCGAGTTCGGTATGAAGCAGCATCCCTGGCGCAAGGTCCTGGATCAGTGTTTCGTGACGCGGCACGACGTCTACCGGGAATGCGGCGGCCTGCGCGAGGAGCTCGGTCATTTCGCCGAATGGGTGCTCGCCGCCGCCTATCACGCGAGAGGTCATTCCATCGGCTATCTCGAGGAGGCGCGCTTCCATCACTACTATGTCGGTGAGATCGGCGAGCTGAAGCAATTCACGCTCGACTTCGTGCAAGGCGAGATTCGCTATCTGAGCGAGGCCCGCAACGATGCCGGCAGCGAGCTGCTCGACATTCCGGTCGAGTGGAGCTCGCGGAGCGAGGCCGGCGCGTCGCTCGCCCGCAATGCACTGAACGCGCTCCTGCGCTCCAGCCTCGGTGACGGCGGGGGAGGGCCTGGCGAGAAATGGGTGGCGGTATGGCGTTGGGCCGTGCCGGCGCTGCTCGGCGGTCTCGGCGCGCGCGGTTTCGCGCGGCTGGCGGCATGGCACGCGCGGGCCGTGCTGGTCGCTGTGACGGCCGCCGGATCGAGCGATGCGATCGCGCGATGGATGCGGCGATACATCGCCGCGCTGATCCGGCATCAGAGGCTCGATTGCATTCACCGTCTCGGACGAGATGCGGGACCTGTTGACGGGCTCCTTGGTGAGCGCGTTGTCGCGCAGATCGGATTCCATGCCGAAGAGTTCTCTGCCGGTCACACTTTCCGCTGGAGCGAACCAGAGGCAGCCGTGCGCATCAAGGGGAAGCCGGGCCGCACCATTGTCCGCGTTCGAAGCCCCGCACTTCGCGCACCGCTAGATACGATAGACACGCGATTCTATGTCGATGGCACGGCCATCCGCCCCGAAGCGGTCGTGACCGGTTGTGACAGCTACAGGCTGAGCCTCGATCTGCCGCCGTCAGGCATCGCCACCCTCGCCTGGGCATGCCCCATGTTCAGGGGCGTCGGCGATTCGCGTCGTCTCGGCCTGCCGATCGCGGGCATCGACGTCGGCGACGACATGATCGAGGTTGAAAGCGCGGGAACAGCGCCGTCGCTTGCTGGAAAAGAATAGCGGCCCTTCGGCCGCTATTCGGTCGATTCAGGCTGTTGCTCTCAGTCGAACTAGCCGCCCGTTTCGGCGCTGATGATATCGCCGAACAGTTCCCACTGGCCCTTCTTGAACCGCCACATCTTGAGCTGCTCGATCGGCGCGAAGTCCGTGGCGGAGGTGTTGATCTTGATGCCCGGGATCAGTGTGTCGGGCACGAAGCCCTTCAGGCTCGCTGCCTGCTTCATCACATTCTCACGGGTCAGATTGTCCCCCGCCTGCTTCAGCACCTGCACCATCGTCTGGGCTGCGGCATAGGCGTAAACCAGATTGGCGTCCGAAATATTTGCACCGGGTATGTATTTGTCGACGAAGACCATGAACTTCTTCATGCCCTCATCATCCTTCCACTGCGGATCCGACGCATCCTTCAGATAACCAGCCGACAGCACCCCTTCGGATGCCTCGAGGCCGGCAGGCTTCATCACCGCGCCGATGGACACCGAGACATCGGTCATGAGATGCATCGGCTTCCACTCCAGCTCCGCGATCTTCTTGATCGCCTGCGCCGCGAATTTCGGCGTGGCGATGTTTACGAAGACATCGGCGCCGGTGCCCTTGAGCTTGACGATATGAGCATCGATCGAGGGTTCCGACGTCTCGTAGCTCTCTTCGGCCACGATCAGTTTCGATGCCTTGTCACCGAACACGTCCTTGATGCCGGCGAGGTAGTCCTTGCCGAAATCGTCGTTGGCATAAAAAATCGCGACCTTCGCGTCCGGCTTCTCCTTCAGAATATACTTCGCGAAGATCTGTGCCTCGACGCGGTAGCTGGGCTGGAAGCCCATCGTCCAGGGAAAGTTCTTCGGGTCATTCCACTTGCTGGCGCCTGTGGCGAGGAACAGCTGCGGCACCTTCTTGGAATTATGATATTTCTGCACGGCGGTCTGGGTCGGCGTGCCCAGCGCGTTGAACACCAGGAAGACCTCGTCGCTCTCGATCAGCTTGCGGATCTGCTCAACGGTCTTCGGCGGCGAGTAGCCGTCGTCGTAGGAGATCCAATTGATCTTTCGGCCGTTGATGCCACCCTGGTCGTTGATCATCTTGAAATAGGCTTCCTCGGTCTTGCCGATGACCCCGTAGGCGGAAGCCGGGCCGGAATAGGCCTCGACATTGCCGATCTTGATCTCGGTGTCGGTGACGCCGGTGTCGTACGCCTTTTGCGCATACGCGGTTTGGGCTGTCAGCAGCACCAACGCCGTTGCTGCGGCGAGCAGGGAGAGTTTCTTTTTCATGAAAATTCCTTGGCTTTTCTGGGTTGGAACACGCACGTCAAAAAGAAAAGTGCCCGCGAGAGGGGCGCTTTGATCAGGCGTTGGCGGCTTTCTTGTCGACTTCCGAGGCGCCCGAGAATTCCTTGCGCAAGGTCGGCTTGTGGATCTTGCCGGTGGCGTTGCGGGGTAACGCATCGACGAAGCGGACCTGGCGTGGACATTTGAAGCGCGCGAGATTCGCCGCGCAGTGCGCGAAGACATCTGTCTCGGTCAACCGCTGGCCGGGCTTGGCCGCGACGATGGCGAGGCCAACCTCGCCCCATTGCGGATCGGGAATGCCGATCACGGCGGCTTCCGCGATAGCGTCGAGTTGGTGCAGGACGTTCTCGACCTCGGCCGGATAGACGTTCTCGCCACCGGAAATGTACATGTCCTTCCAGCGGTCGACGATGTAATAAAAACCTTCCTCATCGACGCGTGTCGCGTCGCCCGTGTGCAGCCAGCCATCGGTGAACGACGTCTTGTTCGCCTCCGGCCTGTTCCAGTAGCCGGGCGTAATGTTCGGTCCCTTGACCCAGAGCTCGCCGAGTTCGCCGACATCGGCGTCGCCGCCGTCAGGACGCACGATGCGCACTTCAGTGTGCAGCACCGGCTTGCCGGCGGAGCCGGCTTTCCGTGCCGCATCCTCGCGGTCGAGCACCAGCACGGCCGGCGAGGTCTCGGTCATGCCGTAGCCCTGCTGGAGTGCGACGCCACGCGCCTCCCACACCTTGAGCAGCGGCACCGGCATTGGTGCGCCGCCGACACCTCCCACGATCAACCGGCCGAGGTCGGTGGTCGCGAACGCCGGATGCTGGGCCATGAACTGGTAGATCGCGGGCACGCCGAAGAACACGTTGATGCCCTGTGCGGGATCGTTGATCAGGCCGAGCGCCGTGCCGGGATCGAAGGCGCGCATGATCATCACGGTGCCGCCGGCGTGCAGCACCGGATTGGTGTAGCAATTCAGGCCGCCGGTGTGGAACAGCGGCAGCACGGTGAGCAGCACCGAGGACGGCCCGATGCAGGCTGGGCCGCCGAGATTGACGCAATTCCAGAAGGTCATGCCATGGGTGATGGTGGCGCCCTTGGGATGACCCGTTGTGCCCGAGGTGTACATGATGGTCGAGACGTCATCGAGGGTCACCTCCTCGATTTTCTCGAGTGGCTTTGCGGCGGCGATGCCGGCCTCATAAGTCCCGCTGGGGCCAAGCAGCAGGCTCGTCGCAATGCCGCAGAGCCTTGCCACGGCCAGCGCCGTTTCGGCGAGATCGGTGTCGTGGATCATCACCTTCGGCGCGCAATCTGCGGTGATGAACTGGAGTTCGGGAACGGTGAGGCGGGTGTTCAGCGGCACGAAGATCGCACCTAACCGCCCGCAGGCGAATTGCACCTCCAGCGTATCGGTCGTGTTCAGCGCCAGCACCGCGACCCGCTCGCCGCGCGAGACTTTCAGCGCATGGCGCAGAAATGACGCGAGACGCGAGATGCGCGCGTCGAGCTGCGCATAGGTAAAGCGGCGCTCGCTCGCGAGGTCTATCACCGCAATCTTGTTCGGTGTGCGGCGGCCATGGTGGGCGATCCAGTCGTAGTAACGAACGGCCAAGAATTCCTCCCTCGGCGGACTTGTGCCGCCCGCGTCCCTATTGCCATGCACCATGCCCGGCATGGCCCAAGGGCCAGCCGGAGTTTGTGCACCATCCTTTTTTTGATCCGGAGTTGGCGCGCGAGCGATGAAAATCGTCTTGCGTTGAGTTGCTAGAGCGAGCTTGCTTGGAGCGGGGCTCGGCCAGCCACTCCGCGCAAGTGAGCCGCCAAGGTTCCGGCCATGGTGGACGAGACGAATCCGCCAGCAAGGCGAGAGTGCGATGATGAGCCCGTTCTATACCGCCGAGCATGACGCCTTTCGCGAGGTGATGCGCCGCTTCGTCGACAAGGAGATTGCGCCCTTCGCCCACGAGTGGGATGAGGCCGGTGAATTCCCCCGCGCGCTCTATCGCAAGGCGGCCGAGATCGGGCTCTTGGGACTCGGTTTCCCCGAGGAATATGGCGGGATCGCCGCCGACCAGTTCATGAGGATCGTCGCCAGCCAGGAGCTGGCGCGGGCTGGCGCCGGCGGTGTCAGCGCCAGCTTGATGAGCCATACGATCGGTTCGCCGCCGGTCGCGCGGGCCGCGCGCCCCGAGGTGAAGGCGCGCGTGCTGCCTCAGGTGCTCGCGGGTGAGAAAATCTCCGCGCTCGCGATCACCGAGCCGGGCGGCGGCTCTGATGTCGCGGGCCTCCGCACCAAGGCGCGGCGCGACGGAGATCACTACGTCGTGAGCGGCGAGAAGACCTTCATCACATCCGGGATGCGTGCCGACTATTTGACCGTTGCGGTGCGCACCGGCGGCGAGGGCGCCGGCGGCGTCAGCCTGCTCCTGATCGAGGGGGATACGCCCGGCCTGTCCCGGACAAAGCTGAAGAAGATGGGCTGGTGGGCCTCCGACACCGCGACCCTGCATTTCGACGAGTGCCGCGTACCGGCGGAAAACCTGATCGGCGAGGAAGGCCAGGGGTTCAAGATCATCATGCGGAATTTCAACAGCGAGCGCATGGGCATGGCGGCGGGCTGCACCGCGTTCGCGCGCGTCTGCCTCGACGAGGCCATTGCCTACGCCAAGGAGCGCAAGACCTTCGGCAAGCCGCTCGCGCAGCACCAGGTGATCCGCCACAAGATCGTCGACATGGCGCAGAAGGTCGCCGCATCGCAAGCGATGCTGGAGATGCTGGCCTGGCGGCTGGAGCAGGGCGAAAGCCCGGTCGCCGAAATCTGCATGATGAAGAACCAGGCGACCCAGACCATGGCGTTCTGCGCCTCGGAAGCGGTGCAGATTTTTGGCGGCGCCGGCTTCATGCGCGGCATCAAGGCCGAGCGCATCTACCGTGAGGTCAAGGTCAACGCGATCGGCGGCGGCACCGAGGAGATCATGAAGGATCTCGCGTCGCGGCAGATGGGGTTGTGACCTCTTTCTCCGTCATGGCCGGGACGAGCCCGGCCATGACGAGCACCTCAGAGATACCAAGAACTGGGCTAACAAGATGCTGTTCACCGCCGACCACGACGAGATCCGCCGTTCCTTGCAAAAATTCATTGCCAACGAGATCAATCCGCATGTCGATGAATGGGAGAAGGCCGACATCTTCCCGGCGCACGAGCTGTTCAGGAAGATGGGCAGGCTCGGCTTTCTCGGGCTGAACAAGCCGGTCGAATTCGGCGGCTCCGGCCTCGACTATTCCTATGCGCTGATGATGGCGGAGGAACTCGGCGCGATCAATTGCGGCGGCGTGCCGATGGCGATCGGGGTGCAGACCGACATGGCGACTCCTGCGCTGGCGCGGTTCGGCTCCGATGAAGTGCGGCGCGAATTCCTGGCGCCCTCGATCTCTGGCGACTATGTGGCCTGCATCGGCGTCTCGGAGCCCGGCGCGGGTTCTGACGTGGCCTCGATCAAGACCAATGCGCGCGGGGACGGCGACGATTACGTCATCGATGGTGGCAAGATGTGGATCACCAACGGCACCCAGGCCGACTGGATCTGTCTGCTCGCCAATACGGGCGACGGGTCCGTTCACCGCAACAAATCGCTGATCTGTGTGCCCATGAAGACCAAGGGCGTCACGGTCGCGCGCAAGCTCGACAAGATGGGCATGCGTTCCTCCGACACCGCGCAGATCTTCTTCGACAATGTCCGCGTGCCCAAGCGCAACCGGATCGGCGAGGAGGGCAAGGGCTTTACCTACCAGATGATCCAGTTCCAGGAGGAGCGGCTCTGGGGTGCGGCCGCCTGCCTGAAGGCGCATGAATACATTATCAACGAGACCATCGAATACACCCGCAATCGCAAGGCCTTTGGGAAGTCGATCCTCGACAACCAGGTCGTTCATTTCAAGCTCGCGGAGATGCAGACCGAGGTCGAGCTGTTGCGCGCGCTGATCTACCGTGCCGGAGAGGCGCTTGTGGCGGGCGAGGATGTCACGAAACTTGCGACCATGGCCAAGCTGAAGGCCGGGCGACTCGGCCGCGAGCTTACCGACGCCTGCTTGCAATATTGGGGTGGAATGGGCTTTACCAACGAGACGCCGGTCAGCCGTGCCTATCGCGACAGCCGTCTGACATCGATCGGCGGCGGCGCCGACGAGGTCATGCTGATGGTCCTGTGCAAGATGATGGGGACGCTGCCCGGCAGCAAAGGAAGTTCCTGATGATCACGCTCTATCACTGCGACGCCGCGCGCTCATTCCGTCCGCTCTGGATGCTGGAGGAGATGGGGCTGCCCTACGAGCTCAAGATGCTGCCGTTCCCGCCGCGGGTCTTCGCCAAGGAGTATCTCGCGCTCAATCCGCTGGGCACGATTCCCTTCATGGTCGACGGCGAGACGAAAATGACCGAGTCCTCCGGCATCTGCCACTATCTCGGCATCAAGCATGGACCGACGCCACTGATGGTCGGACCCGAAGATCCCGCCTATGGCGCGTTCGTGAACTGGATGTATTTCAGCGACGCCACGTTAACCTTCCCGCAGACGCTGGTGCTCCGATACACCCAGCTCGAGCCGGAAGAGCGCCGCAATCCGCAGGTCGCCGGCGACTATGCCAAATGGTTTTTGGGCCGCCTGCGCGCCGTCGAGGCAGCCACCGCAAATACCGAGGCCTTGTGCGCGGGCCGCTTCACTGCCGCCGACATCGTGATCGGTTACGCGCTCCGCCTCGCCGATACTATCGGGCTTGCCAAGGATTTTGGGCCAAATGTCGCAGCCTATTGGGCGCGCTTGCAGCAACGGGATGGTTTCAAGCGCGCGGTTGCTGCGGAGCAACAGGCCGGCGTCGAGCAGAACGTGGCGCCAAGGGTGAGGGCCTGATTATCGTTCTGGCGAAAGCCGGGACGGCCATGTTGCCGGGAGTTCCGGGTCGTCGGGACTGCCGCTGTTTTGCGCTTCATGATAGCGCTATCCCGCCGTGACAGCGCCCAGATTTCCGCTAAGGTGACCTCCGTCCGCAGCGGCCAAAGAGCCGCGCGAGGAGGATCCCAATGGAAGATAACGGTCGCGAATCCGACCATTTGATGCTGATCACGCCGGAGCGGGTATTCTATGCCGGCCTGCTCGGCCGCCCCCGCAAGCGGACGCCCGGCTGCTGCCATGTCTATGTCGCGGTGAAGGGCAGTCTGCATCTGACGATCGATGATGCGCTCGCCACCGGCGAGCTGTTCGTTACCCTACCGAACCAGCGGCATTCCATTGCGAGCGACTACCGCACCGCGATCAGCGTGACGCTGGAGCCGGAGAGCATGCCCGATGGCGTGATCGAGGTCCTGGCCGAGCGGCTCACCGGACCCGACAGGGCCGTCTATGCCCGCAAGATCCTCGCCGCCTACACGCTGCTGCGCCAGCGTCGCTACGGCGACATCACCACCGCCGAATTCGACCAGATGTGTTTTGGCGAGGCGCTGCCGCGCCGCGTGCTCGACCCCCGCGTGACGCGTGCGGTCGCCCGTATCGGCCGCTTCACGGGCGAACCCGTGACGGCGGACACATGCGCGGCGGAGGCCGGACTTTCCGCTTCGCGCTTCCTGCATCTGTTCAAGGAAGAGACCGGCATCTCGTTCCGCTCCTTCCGCGCCTGGAAGCGGGCGCGTCACCTGCTGCACTTCGCCAACCAGGACCTCAACCTCGCCCATCTCGCGCAGGACATCGGCTATCCCGACTCCACCCATTTCAGCCACTCGATCCGCCGCTTCTACGGCCTGAAGCCGCGCGCGATCTTCGTCGGCTCGCGCGATCTCGCGATCTATCGCAGCAGCGAGACCGTGAGGCTGGCGGAGGCGAGCTAGCGTCGTCTCGTAGGGTGGGCAAAGCGAAAGCGTGCCCACCATCTTCGCGAGGTATTGAGAGATGGTGGGAACGGCGCAAGAGCGCCTTTGCCCACCCTACGGTTTATCGCCTTTTTCCAGCTTCTCCGCGCAAGAAGCCGCCTGCCGCCCATCACATGATCGCAAACGTTGAATTATCAACGTGCGAGACATTCAAGGCATGAGCGACAAGGCCGTCATCACCTGCGCGCTGAACGGCGTGCTCACCGACCCGAAGCAGCACAACGTGCCTGTCACGCCCGAGCAGATGGCGCGCGAGGCCAAGGCTGCGTTCGATGCCGGCGCGTCCATCATGCACATCCATCTGCGTCAGCAGGCGCCGGACAAGGGGCATCTGCCGTCCTGGGAGGTCAGCGTCAGCAAGGAGATCCAGCAGGCGATTCGCGAAGCCTGCCCTGGCGTGATCATCAATCACACCTCCGGCGTCTCCGGGCCGAACTACAACGGTGCGCTGGATTGTATCCGCGAGACCAGGCCGGAGATCGCGGCCTGCAATGCCGGCTCGCTAAATTACCTGAAGGTGAAGGCCGACAACAGCTGGGCCTGGCCGCCGATGATGTTCGACAATGCGGTCGAGAAGGTGAAGGACTATCTCGACGTCATGAACGCGGTCGGTACCATCCCCGAATTCGAATGTTTTGACGTCGGCATCGTCCGCTGCGTCGGCATGTACCGCCAGGTCGGCATGTACAAGGGCCCGCTCGAGTATAACTTTGTGATGGGCGTCGCCTCCGGCATGCCGTCGGATCCCGATCTGCTGCCGATCCTGATCAAGCTGAAGCGTCCCGAGGCGCAATTTCAGGTCACCGCGATAGGCCGCGAAGAAATCTGGCCGCTGCACCAGCGCTGTGCGGAGCTCGGCGGTCATCTGCGCACCGGTCTCGAAGATGCCTTCTATCTCGCCGACGGCAAGAAGGTAACGTCGAACGGCCAGCTGATCGACGCCATCGCCGCCTGCGCCCGCCGTGCCGGCCGCGAGATCGCGAGCCCGGCGGAAGCGCGAAAGATTTTTGGGACGAATAGGTAAATTATCGCCTCAACCGTCATTGCGAGCGAAGCGAAGCAATCCAGAATCTTTCCATGGATGCGCCTGGATTGCTTCGTCGCTTTGCTCCTCGCAATGACGAGCAGGATTGAGTTATGTCCATTCTCGAAAACACGATTTCTCCCGGCAGTGCCGCCTATCGCGCCAACCGCGACGGCATGCTTGGCCTGATCGACCGCATGCGCGCGCTGGAAGAGCGCACGCGTGCGGCATCAGCCGCGGCGAAAGACCGCTTCCACAAGCGCGGCCAGCTGTTGCCGCGCGAGCGCGTCGCGCTGGTGCTCGATCCCGGCGCGCCCTTCATCGAGCTGTCCACGCTCGCCGGCTACATGTTCGACGTATCTGATCCGGACAAGAGCGTCCCCGGCGGCGGCGTCATCGCCGGCATCGGTTTCGTCTCGGGCATCCGTTGCATGGTCAGCGCCAACGATTCCGGCATCGATGCCGGCGCGCTTCAGCCCTACGGCCTCGACAAGACGATACGCGTGCAGGAGCTCGCGCTGGAGAACAAGCTGCCTTACGTCCAGCTGGTCGAAAGCGCCGGCGCCAATCTCCTGCGCTACCGCGTCGAAGACTTTGTCCGCGGCGGCAACATCTTCCGCAATCTCGCGCGACTCTCCGCAGCGGGCCTGCCCGTCGTGACCGTAACCCATGGCTCCTCGACCGCCGGCGGCGCCTATCAGACCGGCCTGTCCGACTACATCGTCATGGTCCGTGGCCGCACCCGCGCCTTCCTCGCCGGGCCGCCGCTGCTGAAGGCCGCCACCGGCGAGATCGCGACCGAAGAGGAGCTTGGCGGCGCCGAGATGCACACGCAGGTGTCGGGACTTGGCGACTACCTCGCCGAGGATGACCGCGACGCCCTGCGCATCGCGCGCGAGATCATGGCGGCGCTGGAATGGGAACGGCCGGGCAGGGCGAGCGCGGAATATAAGCCGCCGCGCTACGATCAAGACGAACTGCTCGGCATTATGCCGATGGACCACAAGCGCTCCGTGGACATGAAGCAGGTGATCGCACGTATCGTCGATGATTCCGACTTCACCGAGATGGCGCCGAACTACGGCCCGGCCACCGTCTGCGGCCATGCCCGCATCGAGGGCCAGACCATCGGCATCATCACCAACAACGGTCCGCTCGATCCGGCCGGTGCCAACAAGGCGACGCATTTCATCCAGGCGTGCTGCCAAACCCGAACGCCGCTGCTCTATCTGAACAACACCACCGGCTACATGGTCGGCAAAGCTTACGAAGAAGCCGGCATGATCAAGCATGGCTCCAAGATGATCCAGGCGGTGACGTCGGCGACAGTGCCGCAGATCACCATCTATTGCGGCGCCTCGTTCGGCGCCGGCAATTACGGCATGTGCGGGCGCGGCTTCCATCCGCGCTTCTGCTTCTCCTGGCCCAACGCCAAGACTGCCGTGATGGGCGGTGAGCAGGCCGCCGAGACCATGGCGATCGTCACCGAAGCCGCAGCCGCGCGTCGCGGCAAGCCGGTCGAAAAAGAAAAGCTCGATGGCATGAAGGCGCAGATCGTCGGCGTGTTCGACGGCCAGATGGACGTGTTCTCGACCAGCGCGCGCGTGCTCGACGACGGCGTGATCGATCCGCGCGACACCCGCGCGGTGCTGTCCGAAGTGCTCGCGATCTGTCGTGAAGGTGACGCGCGGAGCCCACAGCGCATGCAATTCTCGGTGGCCCGCCCATGAGGAACGGATCAGTGCAGCACCGGCCGTTCTTCAAGGTCCTGATCGCCAATCGCGGCGAGATCGCACTGCGGGTGATGCGCAGCGCGCGGAAGCTCGGCCTCGGCGTCGTCGCGGTCTATTCGGATGCGGATAGGGATGCGCTTCATGTGCAACAGGCCGACCAGGCCGTGCGAGTCGGCGAAGCGCTGCCGGCGCAGTCCTATCTCAACATCGCCGCGATCATAGCGGCCGCAAAGGCCAGCGGCGCGGATGCCGTTCATCCCGGCTATGGCTTCCTCGCCGAGAACGAGGAGTTTGCGCAAGCCTGCAAGGATGCCGGCCTCGTCTTCATCGGCCCGTCGCCGCAGGCGATCGAGACAATGGGCAACAAGGCCGGTGCCAAGGAGATCATGAAAAAGGCCGGCGTGCCCGTCGTGCCCGGCTATCAGGGCGCCGATCAGGGCGATGAAGTCATGCTCGCGGAGGCGAGAGAGATCGGCTTTCCCGTGATGATCAAGGCGGTCGCCGGCGGCGGTGGACGCGGGATGCGGCTCGTTGCGGATGCCAATTCGTTCCCCGAGGCACTGCGTAGCGCGCGGTCCGAGGCGAAGGCGGCGTTTGGCGATCCGACGGTGATCCTCGAACGCGCCATCCAGAATCCCCGTCACATCGAAATTCAGGTGTTCGGCGACAGCCATGGCAACGCCATCCATCTTGGCGAGCGCGACTGCTCGGTGCAGCGGCGGCACCAGAAACTAATCGAGGAGGCGCCGTCGACCGCAGTCACGCCCGACCTGCGTGCGAAGATGGGCGAGGTCGCGGTCGCCGCGGTGAAGGCGTTGCGTTACGAGGGCGCCGGCACGCTCGAATTTCTGCTCGATGCGAGCGGCGGATTCTACTTCATGGAGATGAATACGCGTCTCCAGGTCGAGCATCCCGTCACCGAGGCCATCACCGGGCTCGATCTCGTCGAATTGCAGCTGCGCGTCGCGCGCGGCGAGTCGCTGCCGGTCAAGCAGCAGGACATTCGCTTCACAGGCCACGCCATCGAGGTGCGGCTGTGCTCGGAGGACGCCGCGCAGGATTTCATGCCGCAGTCCGGGCGCATGGCGCGCTGGCAGGTGCCGGATGGCATCCGCGTCGAACATGCGCTGCAATCGGGCTCCGAGATTCCGCCGTTCTACGATTCCATGATCGCGAAGGTGATCGGCCATGGCGCGACCCGCGAGGAGGCGAGGGGGCGGCTGATCGTCGGCCTGGAGCAACTGACCGGATTTGGTGTGACTACCAATCAGACTTTCCTGATGTCATGCCTGCGTCATCCCGGCTTCGCCAAAGGCGAGGCGACCACGGCGTTCATTGGTGCCCATCGCGACGAGCTGCTGGCGCCGCGCGCGGACGCCGCATTCGACATGGCCTTGGCCGGCCTGCTGCTCTACGTCACGAACCCCCAGGCACCGTCGTGGCGCCGCGGACGGAGCCTCGCGGCAACGTTCCCGCTGCCGGCGAAAATCGAGATCGCAGGCCAGGCGCTTGAGCTAGAAGTCTGGCGCGAGCGCGATGGCAGCTACATTGTTGCCAGGGACGGCCGGCAAGACAAGTTCGAGATCGACCAACTCGATCTCGACGTGATCTGCTTCCGCCATGACGGCGTGATGGACAGTGCCAAATTCCTGCGCGACGGCGACCGGCTCCACCTCCAGCGCCGCGGCATCCCGCTCGCGGCGACCGATCTCACCCTCGCCGCGCCGAAGGCGGCCGCAAGCAACGGAGACGGCAAGGTTCGCGCTGCCATGAACGGCCGCGTCGTTGCCGTCCTGGTCAAGCCGGGCGACCGCGTCACTGCCGGCCAGCCGGTGATGACGCTGGAAGCGATGAAGATGGAGCATGTCCACAAGGCCGGCATCGACGGCGTCGTCGCCGCGATCGACGTCGCCGAGGGCGAGCAGGTGACAACGGGCCGGATCGTGGCGGAGATCGGGGCTGAGTAGGGCGGCAAGCTCAACTCGTCGCCCCGGCGAAGGCCGGGACGACAGCGGAGCTACTGGCTCCGCCCCGTTCCGCCATTGAGCAAGCACGCCACCTGGTGCCCGTCCCCCGCGTCCACCAACGCCGGTCGTTCCGTCCTGCATCGCTCCATCGCATACCGGCAGCGGGTGTGAAACGCACACCCCGGCGGCGGATTGACCGGGCTTGGCACGTCGCCGTCGACCAGCGGCACGAGCTTTTTGGCGAGCGGGTTGGCGATCGGTACCGAGGCGAGCAGGGCCTGCGTGTAGGGATGGCGCGGATTGCGGAACAGCTCGTCCTTGTCCGCGATCTCGACGATGCGGCCGAGATACATCACGGCGACGCGGTGACTGATATGGGCGACCACGGCGAGGTCATGCGCGATGAAGAGGTAGGAGAAGCCGTGCTGCCGTTGCAGATCGATCAGGAGATTGATCACCTGCGCCTGGATCGAGACATCGAGCGCGGAGACCGGCTCGTCGCAGACGATCAGGCGGGGCCCGAGCGCCAGCGCGCGGGCGATGCAGATGCGCTGGCGCTGGCCGCCGGAGAATTGATGCGGGAAGTTGCGCATCTGGTCGGGCCGCAAGCCAACCTGCTCGAACAGCTGTGCGGTACGTGCCTCCAGCGCTTTGCCGGTCGCGAGCCCGTGCACGAACAGCGGCTCGCCCACGATGTCTCCGGCAGTCATGCGCGGGTTGAGCGAGGCGAAAGGATCCTGGAATACGATCTGCATCGAACGACGGTGTGGCCGCAGCGCGGACTTGGAGAGATGCGTGATGTCCTCGCCTTCGAGGCGAATCTGGCCCGAGGTCGGCTCGACCAGCCGCAGCACGCTGCGCGCCACCGTCGACTTGCCGCAGCCGGATTCGCCGACAAGGCCCAGCGTCTCCCCGACCCCAACCGAAAACGAGACGCCGTCGACCGCATGCACTGTGCCGATTTGTCGGCGCAACACGCCGGCGCGCACCGGATAGTGCTTCTTGAGTTCGGTGACTTCGAGCAGTGCCTCGGTCATGCCACCTCCGCAACCTCGGCCGCCCGCCAGCATGCGGCGAGATGGCCGCCGCCCCAATCGATGAGCGGCGGATATTCGGCCTCGCAGCGCTTGATCGCGAGCTTGCAGCGTGGCGCGAACGCGCAACCTTTGGGCAGCCCCACCAGCGACGGCACGGTGCCGGGAATTTCGTTCAACCGTGCCGGCGCGGCAACGCCGGGCGCCGGCACCGCCGGGATCGAGGCCATCAATCCGCGCGTGTAGGGGTGCTTTGGCGCGGCGAACAGCGCCTCGACGCTCGCTTCCTCGACCTTGCGTCCCGCATACATCACGATGACGCGTTGCGCGGTCTGCGCGACGACGCCGAGATCATGCGTGATCAGCACGAGCCCGGTGCCGAGCTCTTTCTGAAGGTCTAGGATCAGCGCCAGAATCTGCGCCTGGATCGTGACGTCGAGCGCGGTCGTGGGCTCGTCCGCGATCAGCAGCACCGGCCGGCACGCCAGCGCCATCGCGATCATGGCGCGCTGGCGCATGCCGCCGGACAGCTGATGCGGATATTCCCGCGCGCGCCGAGCCGGCTCGGGGATGCGCACCAGGCGCAGCATCTCGATTGCGATGCCCCGGGCCTCTTTGCTCGACATGTTCCGGTGCAGCCGCACGGCCTCGACGATCTGGTCGCCGATCCGCATCACCGGATTGAGCGAGGTCATCGGCTCCTGGAAGATCATCGAGATGCGGTTGCCCCTGACGGCACGCATCTCTGCTTCGTCCAGCGTCAGAAGGTCGGTGCCTTCGAGCGTGACGGAGCCGCCGACGATGCGGCCGGGTGGATCCGGCACCAGCCGCATCAGCGATAGTGCAGTGACGCTCTTGCCGCAGCCGGATTCGCCGACGATCGCCAGCGTCTCGCCGCGCTTCACCGTGAAGGAAACATCATCGACGGCCTTGAACAGACCGGAGTTGGTGAAGAACACCGTCTTCAGGTTCTTCACCTCGATCACGAGATCGGAGTTCTCAGCCATCAGCCGCGCTGCCGGGGATCGAGGATGTCGCGCAAGGCGTCACCGAACAGATTGGCGCCGAACACCGCGAGGCTGATGGCGATGCCCGGGAAGATCACCAGCCATGGCGCCGTGCGGACATATTCGGCGGCGGATTCAGAGAGCATGCGCCCCCACGACGGGTACGGCTCGGGAATGCCGAGGCCGAGGAAGGAGAGCGAGGCTTCCGTGAGGATAGTCGAGCCGAGCTGGGCCGTCGCAAGCACGATCAGCGGCGCCAGCGTATTCGGCAGCACGTGACGGAGCGCAATGCGTACCTCGCTCATGCCGATCGACTTGGCGGCCTCGATGAATGGCAGCTCGCGCAGCGCCAGCGTGTTGGCGCGGATGACGCGCGAGACGGTCGGGATCAGCGGAATGGCGATCGCAATGATGACGTTCGGCAAGGACGGCCCAAGCGCCGCGGTCATGATGAGGGCCAGCACCAGCAGCGGCAGCGCCTGGAGGACATCGGAGACGCGCTGGAACACGAGATCGACCCAGCCGGAGAGATAGCCGGAGGTGAGGCCGACGATCACGCCGATGCTGCCGCCGAGCGCCGTCGAGCCGATGCCGACCGCGAGCGAGATCCGCGCGCCATGAATGATGCGGCTGAAGACATCGCGGCCGAAGGAATCCGTGCCCATCCAGTGTGCCAGGCTTGGACGCGCCAGTGCCCGAGCGGCATCGATCGTCAGCGGATCGTAACGCGCGATGAAGTCGGCGAAGATCGCGGTGAACACGAACAGGGTCATGATGACGAGCCCGGCCGCGCCCAGCACATGCCGCTGCGCCAAAAACAGCACGCGCCGCCAGCCGACGGTCGCGTGCGCCCCGGCGCGCCTCAGTTCAACGTCATAGTCGATCGCAGCCAACAGGTTCTCCTAATCCGTGTACCGGATACGCGGGTCGAACACCGCGTACAGCATGTCCACGATGAAATTCGCGCTCACCACGACGATGGCAATCAGCATCACCAGGTTCTGCACGATCGGATAATCGCGCCAGCGAATCGCTTCGACCAGGAAGCGCGCGACGCCGGGGATGTTGAACACCGTCTCCGTCACGATGAGGCCGCCGATCAGGAACGCCGCTTCGATGCCAATCACGGTGATGACGGGCAGAATCGCATTCTTCAGCGCATGCTGATAGTTCACAGCGGCGTCCGATGCGCCCTTGGCACGCGCGGTGCGGATATAGTCCTGCCGCAGCACCTCCAGCATCGAGGATCGCGTGATGCGCATGGTCAGTGCCGCGCTGCGGAAGCCGACGGCTGCGGCGGGCACGGCATAGGTCGCAAACGCTTCCAGCCAAGTCGCTGGATTCGGGTTGAAGATCGGCATCTGGTTGAACATCGCCACCGAGGCGGTGAGGATGAGCAGGCCAAGCCAGAACGAAGGCAGCGACAATCCGCTGAGGCTCACCACACGCAATGCGTAGTCGAGCCTCGTTCCCTGCTTCACCGCGCTGATCACGCCAAGGGGGATGCCGATCGAGGTCGAGAACAACAGCGCCAGGCCAGCGAGCCGTGCGGTGATCGGGATCCGTGGCAGGATCTCCTGGAGCGCCGGCTTCTCGGAGACGTAGGAGTAGCCAAAATCGCCGCGCAGGAAGCCGCTGATCCAGTGCCAATATTGCACCACCAGCGGCTGGTCGATGCCGAGCTCCTTCTCCAGATTGGCCTTGTCGGCGGGGTCCACATAGCCCGCGGCGGCGAACAGGATGTCGACGATATTCCCGGGGACGATGCGCAGCAGGAAGAAGATGACGATCGAGATCCCGAACAGGGTCAGGAGCATCAGCAACAGGCGCCGCACCAGATAGGCAAACATGCATCGCCTCCCGTCGAACCCATCAGCCGCCCGCGCTACTTGTCCATCCAGACGTCCTCGTAGCGATAGCCATTGTAGGAGCTGTTCGACATCACCGTCACGCCCTTGACGTAAGGTTGCCAGCAGCTGCCGGTACGTGCGTGGAAGATGATCGGGCGGGCGACGTCCTCCTGCAGCTTCTTGTCGATGTCCCACACCAGCTTCTTGCGCTTGTTAATGTCGGTCTCCTGGGACTGCACGTCGAACAGCTTTTCGATCTCCTTGTTGCAGTAATTGGTGTAGTTGCGCTCGGAGCCGCAGGAATAGTTCTCGTAGAAAGACTGGTCGGGGTCGTCGACGGCATTGCCGGTCAAATTGAGCCCGAGCATGTAATCCTTCCGCGCGATCTTCGGGAACCAGTTTGCGGTCTCGACCACGTCGAGCTCGCCGTCGATATAGATGCTCTTGAGCTGATCGATCAGGATCACCGCAGGATCGCGGTAGACCGGAATGTTGCGGGTCGAGACCTTGACGGCGAGATGCTTATCCGGCCCATAGCCGGCCTTCTGCATCAGCTTTTTTGCTTCCTCACGGTTGGCGTTGATGTCGGGGCCGTAGCCCGGAATGGTCTCGAGCATCTCCTTCGGCATCCCCCACAGCCCATTCGGCGGCGGCAGCAGGGTGCCGCCGATGTCACCCTGGCCCTCGAACAAGATCGAGATGAAGGCCTTTCGGTCGAGCGACAGCGCCATGGCGCGACGGATGTCGATATTGTCGAACGGCGGCGCGGACGAATTGACGATGATGTTGGTGGCGACATTGTTGGGCTCGACCACGCAGACCGCGTTCGGCGCCTGCGATTTGACGTCCTTGAGCAGCGGGATGCTCACCTCGGTCGGGAAGGTCATGTCGAACTTGCCGGCGACGAACGCGAGGATCGCGGTGGAGCGGTTCGGGATGATGGTGAACTCGATGCCGTCGAGATAGGGCCGGCCCTTGCGCCAATAGTCGGGATTGCGGGTCAGCTTGATCGATTCATTGGCCTTGAACTCGACGAACTTGAACGGCCCGGTGCCGATCGGGTGCGTGCGCATGTCGCCGGGCGAGACGTGGCAGGGATAGACCGGCGTGTAGCCCGAGGCGAGCAGCGCCAGCAGCGAAGGCTGTGGCCGCTTCAGGTTGAAGGAGACCTCGAGATCGCCGTTGGTGGAGACGTCGTTGACCTGTTCGTACCAGCTCTTGCGCGGGTTCTGCCGGAACTTCTGCTGCGACTTGCCCATCAGCATGTCGAAGGTGCATTTGACGTCCGCCGAGGTGAACGGCTTGCCGTCGTGCCACTTCACGCCCTGGCGTAGCTTGAAGGTCAGCGTCTTGTTGTCGTTGACCCAGGCCCAGCTCTCGGCGAGCTCGGGCACGATGGTGTCCATGCTGTTCTGCGCCACGTCCTGCTTGTAGATGACGAGGTTGTTGAACACCGGCATGAAGGGAACGTTGAGCGAGTAGGTCGCGCCTTCGTGGATCGAGGCATTGCCGGGACTGTCGCGGTGGTACATCCGCAAAATGCCGCCCTGCTTGGGCTCGCTGGCGAGTGCAACGCTCGAAAACGCAAGCAAAGATAGCGCCGCCGTCGCGGCGAGCGCCCGTACGCTCCGCATCCTCGTCCTCCCTGGACATCGGCCTTTTGCGGCCTGTTTGTCCCGACGATAGCGGCGCGTGCGCGGTGAGGCAACCGTCAAGGTCCGCTACTCTCTCGGCAATTCGGACGACGGAAAGCCGCAGGGGTGTCTCTCACGATGAGAGGGAAGTTTCTCCGGCGACAGCGGCCCTTCACACAATCCTTGACGCCTTGTTCCCCCAATACCGGTCCCGCAGCAGCCGCTTGTACAGCTTCCCCGTCGGCAGCCGCGGCAACTCCTTCTCGAAATCGACCGAGCGCGGCACCTTTTGCCGCGACAGCGACGCCCCGCAGAACGCGATCAGCTCCTCGGCGAGCGCCTCGCCCGGCACGGCCCCGGGCATCGGCTGCACCACCGCCTTCACCTCTTCGCCGAGATCGGAATTGGGCACGCCGAACACCGCGGCGTCCGCAACCTTCGGATGGGTGATCAACAGATTCTCGCACTCCTGCGGATAAATGTTCACGCCGCCGGAGATGATCATGAAGGTCGCGCGGTCCGTTAAATAGAGGAAGCGATCCTCGTCGACATAGCCGACGTCGCCGACCGTGCTCATGCTGCCGTCGGTCGAGCGCGCTTCCTTGGTCTTCTCGGGATCGTTGAAATATTCGAACGGTGAGGCCGTCTTGAACCAGACCTGTCCTGGCGTGCCGGTGGGGCATGGCTTCATGGTCTCATCGAGAATATGGAGGTCGCCGAGCAGCACCTTGCCGACGGTGCCGCGGTGGGCGAGCCATTCCGCGCTGTCGCAGGCGGTGAAGCCAAGGCCTTCGGTGGCGCCGTAGTATTCGTGGATGATCGGTCCCCACCATTTGATCATGTCATCCTTGACCTGCGCCGGGCAGGGCGCGGCGGCATGGATCGCGATCTCGAGCGAGGAGAGGTCGTAGCGCGCGCGCACCTCCTCCGGCAGCTTGAGCATGCGCGAGAACATCGTCGGCACGAGCTGGGTGTGGGTGATACCCCATTGCTCGACGAGCTGGAGGTAACGCTCGGGATCGAAATTCTCCATGATGATCGCGGTGCCGCCCATGCGGATCGTGAGGTTCACGGCGGCCTGCGGCGCCGAATGATAGAGCGGCGCCGGCGACAGGTAGACCATGCCCTCGCGGTAGTGCCAAAGCTTTGTCAGGAAATCGAACAACGGCAGATTGTGTTTCGGCGGCTCCTCCGGAAGCGGCCGCAGAATCCCTTTTGGCCGTCCCGTCGTGCCCGATGAATACAGCATGGCGGTGCCGAGCCATTCATCCGGGATCGGCGTCTTCGGCAGGTCGGCGGTTACCTCAGTGAGGCCGACGATGCGCTCGCTCTCGCCCGGGCCGTCGGCGACGATGCACAGCTTGATGTCGGGGCAGACCTTGATCGCCTCGCGGGCGATATCGAGCTTAGCAACCGACGTGATCAGGATTTTCGACTGGCTATTGACCAGGAGATAGGCGAGCTCGCCCGGCGTCAGGAACGAGTTGATGCAGGTGTAGTAGAGGCCGGAGCGCTCGCCCGCGCCGCAGGCTTCGAGGTAGCGGGAATTGTTTTCCATGAAGATCGAGTAGTGGTCGAGCCGCTTCAGGCCATACTTGCGGAACAGGTGCGCCAGCCGATTGCTGCGCGCATCGAGCTCGCGATAGGTGACGGCCTCGCCGGTCGTCGCCATGATGAAGGCGGGCTGGAGTGGGCGCAGGCGGGCATGCTGACCTGGGTACATCAGTCCTCCGGCTTTGGATCATGCGGCAAGAAGCAGGATTTCGCGCACTTGAGCGGGGCTGTCGATCTTGCGCGGGTTGCGCGGGATCCAGTTCGTGCGCATCGCAGCGTCCGCGATGGCGTCGAAATGCTCCGGCGAGACGCGCACATCGGCGAGGCTGCGCGGCATGCCGAGCGAGCGGATGAAGGCATCGAGCACATCGGCTGCCGCGTGGCCGGGAAAGCCCATTGCGGCCGCGACGATCATCTGGCGCTCGGCATTGTCGCGCGCATTCCAGCGCATCACGGCCGGCAGCATGACGCAGGAGGTGTAGCCATGCGGTACGTCGAAGGCTGCGCCCAGCACGTAACCGATGCCGTGGCTCGCGCCCATCGGCACGCCAGCGGCGAGCGCGCCCATCGACAGCCAGGTGCCGATCTGCGCATCCATTCGCGCGTCGAGGTCAGCAGGGTCAGCCTTCACCCGTGGCAGCGCGTCGGCGAGCATGGCGAGGCCCTTCACCGATTGCGCGTCGGCATAGGGGTGCGTCTCGCGCGAGCAGATCGCCTCGACGCAATGATCGATGGCGCGGATGCCGGTCGAGAGGAATAGCCATTCCGGCGTGTGCACGGTGATGGCGGGATCGAGGATGGTCGCGCGCGGAACGCTGAGCGGATGCCGTAGCATCTGTTTCACATGGGCGGTGCGGTCGGTGACGCCTGCGATCGAGCTGAACTCGCCGCCGGCGATCGTGGTCGGCACGCTGATCTGACGCACGGTCGGCGCCGTCATCTCGGGCGCGACGCCCTTGTGCACGCGGATACGCTCGATGCCGTCGACATCGTCGATGCCGTTGGCGAGGCAGAGCTGCACCGCCTTGGCGCCGTCGGTGATCGAGCCGCCGCCCACGGTGACGATCAGGTCGGCGCCCGCTTCGCGCGCCGCATTGGTGGCGGCGATCACCGCCTCGCGCGGGGTGTGCGCCGGCATGGCATCGAAGACGCCCGCGCAATTTGTGCCCAGGGCTTGTTTGATCTTGGCGATTTCGTCGGTCTGCCGGTTGAGCGTGCCCGAGACTATCAGGAAGGCGCGGCGCGTCCCCAGCCGGTCCATCTGGGCGACCACGGCCTCGGCCGCGGGGTGGCCGAACACGACTTCCTCGATCGCGCCGTAAACGACACGTCCCTGGTGCACGCCTGTCCTCCCTGGACAATTCGTCTTGTTTTATGAGGAGCAATCTAGCCGAGCCGGCTCCGCCCGTCATGTGCGAAGACGCTAACGCACTCTCCGCTTGCTCTCCCGGCTTACGGGGAGAGGCCAACAAGCCCTGTCAACCCGTCATCCGGCCAGGGCATTCCTCCGAGCATTGCCTGCGCTTTGGTCTTGAAGAGTTCATCATTGCCACCCATCTTGTGGCGCCCGCGGGTACAGGCGTACCCTGCTTTTTCCGCGGCTTTGATGCGAGGACCTGGGATGACTGGACCGGACGGAAGCGAGCAATTTGTCAAAACGCACGATTTCGTTTCGCCTCGGCCTTACGCCATCGTCGGCCTTCTCGCCGCGGCGTTCGTGCTCACCGGTTGCGGCCAGCCGGCCTCGCAAGCGAGCGCTCCCCCGCCGGCGCCGGTAACCGTCGCCCAACCGGTCAAGCGCACCGTCACCGATTGGGACGAGTTCACCGGCCGCTTCGAGGCGATGGAGGAGGTGCAGGTCCGCCCGCGCGTCGGCGGGTTCGTCAACTCTGTCGAATTCCAGGATGGCGCCATCGTGCGTCAGGGCGATCTGCTCTACGTCATCGACCCACGTCCGTTCGAGGCGGTGGCCACGCAGGCCGAGGGGCAGCTTTCCGATGCCCGTGCCAAGGTGGAGCTTGCAAAGCGGGAGCTCGATCGCGGTTTGAGCCTGGTGCAGACCAGCGCCGTCTCCGAGCAGGTGGTCGATCAGCGCCGTCAGGCCTTGCAGGCCGCGCACGCTGCCGAAACACAGGCCGAGGGTGCGCTCAAAGTCGCCAAGCTCAATATCGAATTCACGCATGTGACGGCGCCGCTGACCGGCCGCGTCAGCCGCCACCTTGTCAGCCCTGGCAATCTCGTGCAGGGCAGCGATACCGGAACGTCGACGCTGCTCACCTCGATCGTGACGCTCGACCCGATCTATATCTATTTCGACATGGATGAGGCGACCTTCATCAAATACAGCAAGCTGTGGTTCGAAGGCCGCCGCCCGAGTTCGCGCGATACGGCGAACCCGGTGCAGGTGACGCTCGCCGGCGAGACGAAACCATCCCGTGAAGGCAGCATCAATTTCCTCGACAACCGCCTCGATGTCTCCACCGGCACGCTGCGCAGCCGCGCCGTGGTCAAGAACACCGATCTTTCGATCCTGCCCGGTCAGTTCGGGCGTATCAGACTGATCGGCAGCGCGCCCTATGAAGCGCTGCTGATCCCCGACGTTGCGGTCGCAACTGACCAGTCCCGCAAGATCGTGTTCGTGGTCAAGCCGGACGACACCGTCGAGGCGCGTCCCGTGACGCTCGGACCGCTCGACGAGGGCCTGCGCGTGATCCGCGAGGGATTGAAGGCGGACGACCGCGTCATCGTCAACGGCATCCAGCGCGCCCGCGTCGGTGCCAAGGTCGCACCGCAGACGGCACCAGCGCCCGCCGGTGGCAAATCATGAATCTTGGCCGTCTCTCCATCAACCAGCCCATCCTGGCGATGGTGCTGTCGATCGTGCTGCTGATCGTCGGCGCGCTGGCCTATACCACGCTGCCGGTCTCCGAATATCCGCAAGTGGTGCCGCCGACCGTCGTCGTCACCACGCAATATCCCGGCGCCTCCGCGCAGACCGTGTCCGACACGGTTGCCGCACCCATCGAGCAGGAGATCAACGGCGTCGAGGACATGCTGTATCTCTACAGCCAGGCGACCTCGAACGGCCAGCTCACCATCACCGTCACTTTCAAGCTCGGCACCGATCTCGACAAAGCCCAGGTGCTGGTGCAGAACCGCGTTGCGATCGCGCAGCCGCGTTTGCCTGAAGAGGTTCAGCGCAACGGCGTCACCACGCGCAAGAACTCGCCCGACATCCTGATGGTCGTGTTCATGCTGTCGCCCGACGACACGTTCGACCAGCTCTACATCTCCAACTATGCGCTGCTCCAGGTCCGCGATCAGCTGCTGCGGATCGACGGCGTCGGCGACATCCAGATCTTCGGCGCGCGCGATTATTCGATGCGGCTATGGCTCGATCCTGACCGAATCGCCAATCTCGGCTTGACCGCAACCGAGGTGCTCGCCGCGATCCGCGCGCAGAACGTGCAGATCGCGGGCGGCCAGATCGCCGAACCGCCGATCGCCGACCGCGCCTTCCAGCCGAACCTCACCTTCACCGGGCGATTGAAAGACCAGAAGCAGTTCGAGGACATCCTGATCAAGGCCGGCTCTGACGGCCGCACGGTGCGCCTGCGCGACGTCGCCCGTATCGAGCTTGGTGCTCTCGCCTACTCCACCAACAGCTTCCTGCTGCGCAAATCGGCGGTCGCCATGCTGGTGACGCAGCGGCCGGGATCGAACGCGCTCGCGACCGCGAAGAACATTTCGGACACCATGACGAAGCTGAAGGAGACCTTTCCGAAAGGCCTCGACTTCAATATCGGCTACAACCCGACCGAGTTCATCGCGCAGTCCGTCCACGAGCTGATCAAGACCATCTACGAGGCCATGTTGCTCGTGGTCGTCGTCGTGCTGGTGTTCCTGCAGGGATGGCGTCCCGCGATCATTCCGATCATCGCGATTCCGGTTTCGCTGGTCGGCACCTTCGCGGTGATGGCGGCGCTCGGCTTCTCGATCAACAATCTCACGCTGTTCGGGCTCGTTCTCGCCGTCGGTATCGTGGTCGACGACGCCATCGTGGTGGTCGAGAATGTCGAGCGGCATCTCGAGCATGGCATGAGCCGGCGCGATGCCGCGCTGAAGACCATGGAGGAGGTCGGCGGCGCATTGGTGTCGATCGCGCTGGTGCTGTGCGCGGTGTTCGTCCCGACCGCATTTCTGGGCGGAATTTCGGGTCAGTTCTTCCAGCAATTCGCCGTCACCATTGCGGTCGCGACCGCAATCTCCTGCTTCTGCTCGTTGACGCTATCGCCGGCGCTGGCCTCGCTTCTCCTCGTCCCCCACGAGGAGAAACGGCCGCCCGCGCGCTGGAATCTTGTTGCACGCGGCTGGAACGCTTTCACTGGCGTGTTTAACCGCGTGTTCGACCGTCTCGCGCATGGCTACGCCGGCCTCGCCAATTTCGTGATCCGGCATTCGGCGGTGATGATCCTGATCTACGTCGTGCTGATCGGCAGCGCCGGCTGGCTGATCGCCACCACGTCGCAAGGCTTTATTCCGGCGCAGGACCGCGGCTACGTCATCATCTCCGTGCAATTGCCGGGCGCCGCTTCGCTGGCGCGCACCACCGAGGTCGTGCGCGAGATCGAGCGGATCGCGCTGGATACGCCGGGTATCATCCGCGTGGCCGCTTTCGCCGGCTTCTCCGGCGCGACGCGGACGCAGGCCGGCAACGCGGCGGCGCTCTTCCCAGTGTTCGACGAGCCCGAGGCGCGGATCAAGAAAGGATTGTCTGCGAACGCCATCACGGTCGAGCTGCGCAAACGCCTGGCCGCGATTCAGGGTGCCTTCATCATCGTGATTCCGCCGCCGGCCGTGCCCGGCATCGGCACCGGTGGCGGCTTCACCATCCGCATCCAGGACCGCCAGGGCCGTGGGCCGGAGATGCTCGCCGCGGCTACTGACGAGCTTGTCGCCGCGGCGCGCAAATCGACCTCGCTGCTCGCTCCCTCCGTGTTCTCGCCGTTCTCGGCCAATACGCCGCAGCTCTTCGTCGACATCGACCGCACCAAGGCGCAGAAGCTCGGCGTTCCCATCGCCGGCATCAACGACACGATCCAGACCTATTTCGGATCGACCTATGTCAACGACTTCAACCTGTTCGGCCGCACCTACCACGTCACCGCGCAGGCCGACTTCCCGTTCCGGAAAGAGCCGAGCGATCTCTCGCGGTTGCGCACGCGCAACGCCTCCGGCGACATGGTGATGCTCGGCAGCGTGGTCGAGTTCAAGGACGTTTCCGGCCCTGACCGCGTCGCGCGCTACAATCTCTACGCGGCCTCCGAGCTGCAGGGCGAGCCGGCGCCGGGCACCAGCTCGACCACCGCGCTCAACGCGATCAAGAAGCTCGCCGACGACACCCTCCCGAGCGGCTTCAGCTTCGAGTGGACCGATCTGTCCTACCAGCAGATCACGGGCGGCAATGCGGGTCTCTACGTATTCCCGATCTGCGTGCTGTTCGTCTATCTGGTGCTCGCCGCGCAATACGGCAGCTGGACCCTGCCGTTCGCGGTGATCCTGATCGTGCCGATGTGCCTGTTGGCGGCCACCATCGGCGTGCGCATCATGGGGCAGGACGTCAACATCCTCACCCAGATCGGTTTCGTCGTGCTGGTGGGGCTGGCGGCAAAGAACGCGATCCTGATCGTCGAGTTCGCGCGCGACATCGAGAAAGAAGGCAAGCCGCGGCTGGAGGCCGTGATAGACGCCTGCCGCCTGCGCCTGCGGCCGATCCTGATGACGTCCTTCGCCTTCATCCTCGGCGTCTTGCCGCTGGTGATCTCGTCCGGCTCGGGCTCGGAGATGCGGCAAGCCGTCGGCGTGGCCGTGTTCTTCGGCATGATCGGTGTCACCCTGTTTGGGCTTCTGTTCACGCCGATCTTCTATGTGGTGGTGCGGAACCTGGCCGAGGGGAAGAACGAGGGGAAGCCGAAGGCGGTGGGCTGATAAGTATCAAATGGCGCGCCACCGACCCTTCAATATTCACGCTGTCGTCCCGGCGAAGGCCGGGACCCATAACCCTCGAACGTGGTTTAGTGAAGATTCGTCGTTCGGTACTCCTACCGACCGCAACCGAGGGATTCCGCGGTATGGGTCCCGGCCCCCGTGCGCAATTGCGCACTAGGCCGGGACGACGCCGTTTGCTTGGCACGCCCTTCATACTAACGACCAACATGCAATGGATGGGCACCGCCGGGGTTCTTCACTAGTATCCGCGCGATTTCAAAACAGAAAACTGCTGGGAGCTAAGAGATGAAATCAGCACTTTTGGCCGCTGTCGCATTTTCTGCTTTGCTGCTGGCCGCGCCGGCCTCTGCGCAAGGCGTCAAGATCGGCATCCTCAACGACCAGTCCGGCGTCTACGCCGATTACGGCGGCAAATGGTCGGTCGAGGCCGCCCGGATGGCGATCGAGGATTTCGGCGGCGAGGTGCTGGGCCAGAAGGTGGAGCTCGTCACCGCCGACCACCAGAACAAGCCGGATCTCGCGACCTCGATCGCGCGCCGCTGGTACGATGTCGAGAACGTCGACATGATCACGGAGCTGACGACCTCATCGGTCGCGCTCGCGATCCACGAGCTTTCCAAGGAAAAGAAGAAGATCGACATCGTCGTCGGCGCTGCGACCTCGCGCCTCACCGGCGATGCCTGCCAGCCCTATGGCTTCCACTGGGCTTATGACACCCGCGCGCTCGGTGTCGGCACCGGCGGCTCGCTGACCAAGGCCGGCGGCGACAGCTGGTTCTTCCTCACCGCGGACTACGCCTTCGGCTACGCGCTGGAGAAGGACACCAGCGAGATCGTCACCGCCAATGGCGGCAAGGTGCTCGGTTCGGTGCGCGTGCCGCTCAACTCCTCGGACTTCTCCTCCTTCCTGCTCCAGGCGCAGAGCTCGAAGGCGAAGATCGTCGGCCTTGCCAATGCCGGCCTCGACACCACCAATTCGATCAAGCAGGCGTCCGAGTTCGGCATCGTCTCCGGTGGCCAGAAGCTCGCGGGCCTCTTGATGACGCTCGCCGAAGTGAACGGCCTCGGCTTGCAGGCCGCGCAAGGCCTGGTGCTGACCGAGGGCTATTACTGGGATATCAACGACCGCACGCGCCATCTCGGCGAACGCTTTCTCAAGCGCACCGGCCGGATGCCGAACATGATCCAGGCCGGCACCTATTCGGCGACGCTGAGCTATCTCAAGGCGGTCAAGGCCGCCGGGTCCAAGGATCCGGATGCGGTCGCCAAGAAGCTGAAGGAGCTGCCGGTCGACGACGACTTCGCGCAAGGCGGCAAGGTGCTCGAGAACGGCCGCATGGTCCACGACATGTATCTGTTCGAGGTCAAGAAGCCCGCGGAATCGAAGAAGCCCTGGGACTATTACAAGCAGCTCGCGGTCGTTCCCGGCGAGAAGGCGTTCTTCACTGCCAAGGAGAGCGGCTGCCCGCTGACGAAGTGAGGATCTCTATGTCGTCCTGGCGAAAGCCAGGAGGTGGATTCACACTCGAAGTGCAACAGTTGAGAGGAGAAGGCCTCTGCCGGGGTTCTGAAGTCAAGGCATTTGCGCGGGGTGTTGTTGTAGGCGGCAATGGACTGACGGAAGCGCCTGGTTGGGAGCTTTTCGAGGTCGGTCTTTCGGGGGATGAAGCGGCGCAAGCGGCCGATGGCGTTCTCGATGCCGCCCTTTTGCCACGGCGCGTGCGGGTCGCAGAAGAAGGTCTTCATCAAGAGGCTCTGCAGGAAAGGTGGGCGGCGAACTCGGTGCCGTTGTCGAAGGTGACGGTACGGCGCAGTGCCTCCGGTACGGCTTTGAACAGGCGTACGAGATGGCTAGCGATACCGGCGGCGAACTTGCGTTCGATGGGAACGGCGAGCAGCAGGCGCGAGGTTCGCTCGTGGACGGCCAGGATGGCCTGCCGGTATTTGGAGAACATCATCAGATCGGCTTCCCAGTGGCCCGGGACTTTGCGATCGGCGACCTCGGCAGGCCGTTCTGCCAGCGAAACACGGCCTTCGATGAAGCTTGCGGGGCTCCCGCCTCGTTTGCCGCGGTGGCCTCGCTTGCTCTTGCCTCGAGGCAGATAGCGCCGCCAGGTGAAGTCCGTCGTGCGTGTGATCTGGGCGTAGATGAAGCGGTAGATGCTCTCGCAGGAGATCACCCTACGGCCACGTTCCCGGGCCAGCCTGCCTGCGACCTGTTCGGGTGACCAACCGCGGCTCAAGCCTGCCAAGACCTCGCGGCGCAAGCTGGCGTCCCGCTCGAGGCGAGAGCCCTTCCAGCGCCGCGCCCGGGTCTGCTGCTGAGCATAGCTTGGCTTGTAGCCGACTTGCCTGCCACGGTTCCGCCTCAGCTCCCGAGAGATCGTTGATGGCGGCCGATCCAAAGCTGCCGCGATTTGCCCGACCGAGCCGCCATTGGCCGAAAAGGCGGGCAATCTCGCATCGATCGTCAAGGGAGAGCTGTTTGTAAGTCCGCCCCATGGCAACACCTCCAGATGGAAGTGTTGCACTTCGCTTGTGAACTCAGGGGACCCATTACCCCGACAGCCGCTTGTTGAAACAAGCTGTCGCCGCCATCGTGCCCATAACCGTGTCCTGTCGTTATGGGTCCAGGCCTCCGCCAGGACGACGGCGGGGCAAGTGGCCGTATGTCGGCTGCCTCACACCAGCCGCAGCACCGCCGCTCCCAGCGCCCCCGCCCACAGCGCAATGGCCGCGATACCCTGAATAAAAAATCCCGGGCCGCGTTTTGCGGCGGCCTTCGAATAGCCGATGAAGTAAACGATGCGGCCGACGATCCAGACCGCGCCGATCGCCGCTGCGCCAGAATCGCTGATGTAAATCGCGAAAAGCCAGAGCGACGGCAGGAAGATCGGCATCCATTCCAGCGTGTTCATCTGGATCCGGAACGCGCGCTCGAAATCCGGATGGCCCGACATTGCCGGCACCTTGACGCCCGTTTTGGTGCGCGAGCGCGACACGTTGATGGAGGTGAAGAAGTAGAACAGGATCGCCAGCAGCGTGACGAGGGCGGTGAGGTGATGCATCGCTAGTCCCTTCGAAGAGGTCCCGGTTCAATACCCGGTCAGCTCGAGATAGCCAACGCCGTCATGCGTACCGGCAAAGCTGATCGGCCCTTCCCAATAGGAAAAACCGGTCCCCATCCACGCCTGTGGATTGAGCGGCTTGCACTGGATCGAGAACGACCGCGAGGGGATCGCGATCTGCCATTCCACCGGGAGCTTGTGTCCCGCGACCTCAGCCGTCGCTTTCGGCATCATCTGGATATCGTCGCCCGCGATCATCTGCGTCTCGCCCGCCGCGCTGATCCAGTTGCCGAACGGATAATCTTTGCCGTCCTTCTGCCGGAGCCGGTACAGCATCAGCTTGTCACCGGATGACAGGTGCAGCGACAGCCAGTCCCAGCCGGTCTGGTCGGCATCGAGTGGCTGGCTGCTCCATTCGCGGTCCATCCAGGCCTGGCCGGAAACATCGACCGTCCTATCGTCGATGGTGAGCGTGCCGCGGGCGCGATAGAACGGCTGGCTGTAATAATAGGAGGCCTGACCGCGCTCCGATTTACGGCTGTAGCCGCCGGCGCCCTGCAACACCACCGGACGATCGGCCTCGAGCGTCAGCACGTAACTGAAGTCGGCGCCCGAGGCCTTCAGCGTCAGCGGCGCTAAAGCGCGATCTTCGGTGCGCTCGGATCCGTTCATCTCCCAATCGTCGATCCAGGCCGAGAACGGTTTCGCCGTGACGCCGGCCTGTCCCACACCACCGCGGGAAAACAGCTCGTTGAAGCGGTGGGTGTCGGCGCGCGTTACCGCGGCATGCGCCATCCACACCTGTTGATTGGCCCAGCCCTCGCCCTGCGGCCCCGGCTGCGTCGCCTGCCGGAACAGCGTCCATTGCAGGCCGCAAGCCGCGCCGCTGCCATCGACGAGATTCGCCGTGAGATACCACCACTCGATGCGAAACTCCGGATGCGGCCCGTGATCGCCGGGAAAGGCGAACGTCTTCCCCGGTGTGACCTTCGCAAAGCCGTCGGCCGTTTCGCCGAGCCCGGCATAACCTTGCGCGCCCGCGCGGCTGACAGCCGCGAGCGCGGCGATCCCGCCCGCGAAGGTGCGCCGGGAGATCCTGTCAGCGCTCATTGGCAAACACCTTGACGAGGCCCGCCGGCTGCATCCGGGCCAGTCGGATCATCGGCGGCAGCGCGGCAAGCAACGAGGCGGACAGCGCGATCGCGACCAGTTCGACCAGTTGCAGCGGAAACACATGGAACGGCAGCCGCCAGCCGAACGCCTTCACGTTCACGATCGCGATCAGGCACCACGCCACCAGCAGCCCGAGCGGCACGGCCAGGAGCGAGGTGAACAGCGCGACCGACAGCGTCTTGGTCAATTCGATCGCGGCAAGGCGCGGCCGCGTGATGCCGATCGCCCAGAGCGGCGCGAGCTGCGGCAGGCGGGAGTTCTCCAATGTCAGCAAGCTGGTCAGAAGCGCGATCCCGGCGACGCCGAGCGTGAACGCGTTCAGCGCCGAAGTCACCGCAAAGGTGCGGTTGAAGATCCGGATCGACTCCGCCTTCACCGTCGCCTGGTCGGCGACGCTGCGGTCGTCGAGCGCAAACTGCTTCTGCAGCGCCGTGATCAGGCTGGGGATATTCTCCTTCGCGACGATGAGACCGATGCGCGTCTGCGGCGTCTGCGGAAAATGCCGGATCAGCGCCGCGACATTCACCGCCAGCTGTCCCTTGGGGTTGCCGTAGTCGGCATAGATGCCGACGATGTCGAGCTCCCAGGTCCCGCCCGGCGCCGGGACGTCTACGACGTCGCCGACGCGGACGTTGAGGCGGCGGCTCAGCTGCTCGCTGATGAAAGCGGCATTGCCGGGTATGAGTTGTGTCCAGGCACGGGGTGCGGCTTCGAGCAGCGGCCAGCGCTCGCGATAGAGCGCGTGATCGGGCAGGCCAAGCAATTCCACCGGCTGGCCCTGCACCTGCGCCTCGGCGCGTCCGCCCGACAAGATCGCCTGGACATCGCTGCGCTCCTTCAGCCAGTTGCGGATCGCGACACCTTTGGCGTTGTCGGAGGCGCTGATGTAGACGTCGGCTGCGAGCCGCCCGTTGAGCCAGCCGATGAAGGTGCGGCTGAACGTTCCCACCATGGTGGACACCCCGACATTGACGGCGAGCGCGAGCAGCAGCGCCATCAGCGCCAGCGACAAACCCGAGAGCTGCTGCCGACTGTCCGCCCAGAACCACAGCGCAAGCGGCCTCCGCGCGAAACGCTGCCCGGTCCGCAGGATGATGTCGAGGAAGGCCGGCAGGATCAACGCCGCGCCGAGCATCAGCGCTGCCAGCACGCCAAAGCCCGCGATCAGCGATTGCCCGTACTGGAGCAGCAACAGCGCGACCACCAACACAGCGCAGGCAGCCCCGCTTTGCAGGATCAGCCAACGGCGCTGCCGCTGTTGCCAGGCGCGCGGCTGCGCGGTCGCCAGCACCGGCATCCTGACAGCCTTGATCAGGCTGGTCGCCGCGGCCACCAGCGCGCCCACAATGCTGATGCCGATCCCGGCGAGCCACCATTCAGGTCGCAAGCTGAGCTGCCCCGGGATCTGCGCGCCATAGAGTCCACGCAGGGATGCTGCGACGTCGGGCAAGAGCGCGGCCGCAATGAAATAGCCGCAGGCAAGCCCGATCAGGCCTGCGATCAGCGACAGCGCCACGAGCTCGACCACCAGCACGGTGTTGACCAGTCGGGCCGAGGCACCGCAGGCCCGCAGCGTACGCAGCATCGGCAGCCGCTGCTCGAAGGCGAGACCGACGGCTGAATTGACGATGAAAAGACCGACGAAGAACGACAGCAGGCCGAACGCGGTGAGGTTGAGGTGAAAGCTGTCGGTGAGACGCTCCAGCTCGGTCTCCGCATCCGGCTCAACCCGCTGTAAGCGGTCGCCGACGACGCTCGCTAAGGGCGCGGGCTTGCCCTTGGGCTTGCCGATCAGAAGCCGCGAGATCTGGTCCGGCTTGTTCAGCAGCCGCTGCGCAACGCCGATATCGACCACGAGCACGTCGGGCACGAGCTGCGGCAGCACGCGCAGCGGCGGCAGTATTGCGCCGTTGCTGATCGGCGGCGCTGCGCCTTCCCGCTCCTGCAAGTCGGTCAACGTTTCCTTTGCCACCAGCGTCTGGCCCGGCGGCGCGACGAAGCTGCTCAGATCGGCGGCGCCGAGGCGCGGTGCGTTGCCGACATCGACCGGTAGCGTCACCGGCTCGATGCCGAGCAGCCGGACCGAGCGCCCGTTGACCTGGACCCGTCCCTCCAGCATCGGCGAGACCGGCCAGCCGGCGCGGCGCAGCTTGACGAACAGCTCCTGCGGAAAGGTCGCGGCATCAGGCGCGACCAGCATCGGCGTGCGCGCGCCGCCGAAGGTTGCCGCGGCGCGGTCATAGGCGTTGCGGGCCTGCTGGTTGATCGCCTGCACGCCGCTCCACAGCGCGGTCGCCGCGATCAGCCCGATCAGGAGCGTCGCGAACTGCATCTTGTGGCGCCGCCAATGGCTGAGCAGCACGGCGAGGACCCAGAGCGCGCGCCTCATGCGATCCGCCCGGCATGCAGGTTGACGTGGCGATCGAGTGTCGCGGCCAGATGCAGGCTGTGCGTCACCATCAGAAAGCCGCAGCCGGTGCGCGTGACGAGGTCGCGCGTCAAGGCCAGCACGTCCTCGGCGGTGGCCTCGTCGAGATTGCCGGTCGGCTCGTCCGCCAGCAGCAACGACGGCTTCGTCGCCAGGGCCCGGCCAATCGCGACCCGTTGCTGCTGTCCGCCCGACAATTGTTCTGGATAACGCTTGAGCAGGCCGCCAAGCCCGAGACGCTCGATCAGCTCCTTGTACCAAGCCTCGTCGTACCGGCCGGCGATCCGTGCCTGAAACACCAGATTATCCCCGACCGACAGACTCGGGATCAGATTGTATTGTTGAAACACCAGGCCGATCCGGTCGCGCCGCAGGCCCGCGCGTCCCGCATCGGACAATTTGGTGACCTCCGTGTCTTCCAGTCGGATCGTGCCGCCATCGGCGGCATCGAGCCCTGCGATCAGGTGCAGCAGTGTGCTCTTGCCGCTGCCGGACTCGCCGGTCAGTGCGACGCGTTCGCCGGCCTTGAGATCGAGATCGACGCCGCGCAGGACATGGACCGGCTCACCGGCCGAAGAGAACGTCTTGGAGAGGTTTTGGATGCTCAGCACGATGAATGGCGCCGGACGGAATTAGCGGAATTGCTGCGTAGCACACTTGCTGCGGAAATGCCGGGTTGCGTTGGTATTGAAGCCGTTGTTAGCTCCTAAGAGGACCACATCAAAAAAGTGCCAAAAAGGGACGACGGGGAGAACGATGAGCGCTCAGGCAACGCAGCCCGCGGCGGGCAAGATGACGGGGATGTCCAAGGAAACGTCGAAGGAAACGCAAAAGCAAACGCCAAAGGGCGCCTGGACCGTTACATTTCTCCTGTTTCTTTTCATGCTGGTGAACTTCGCCGACAAGATCGTCGTCGGTCTCGCGGGCGTTCCGATCATGACTGAGCTGAAGCTCGAGCCCGAGCAGTTCGGTCTGCTCGGCTCGTCGTTCTTCTTCCTGTTCTCGATCTCGGCGATCGTGGTCGGCTTCATCGTCAACAAGGTACCGACCCGCTGGGTGCTGTTGACGCTCGCGGTGATCTGGGCGCTGACGCAGTTTCCGATGGTCGGCACCGTCTCTTTCACCACACTCCTGATTTGCCGCATCGTGCTCGGCGCCGGCGAAGGCCCGGCGGCCTCGGTGGCGATGCACGCGATCTACAAGTGGTTCCCCGACGAGAAGCGCACGATGCCGACCGCAATCCTGTCGCAGGGTTCGGCCTTCGGCGTGATCCTGGCGGTCCCGGCGCTGAACTGGATCATCGTCAACCATTCCTGGCACTATGCGTTCGGTGCCCTCGGAATCGTCGGCCTGATCTGGGTCGCCGCCTGGCTCGCACTCGGCAAGGAAGGCCCGCTGGACACCCACGCATCGGCCGTGATCGAACCGAAAATACCCTATCTCCAGCTTCTGACATCGCGCACTTTCATCGGCTGTGTGACCGCGACCTTCGGCGCCTATTGGGCGCTGTCGCTCGGGCTCACCTGGTTCACGCCCTTCATCGTCAAGGGCCTCGGCTTCTCGCAGTCTCAGGCGGGCTTCGTCTCGATCCTGCCCTGGGTGTTCGGGGCGACCATCGTCATTCTCACGGGCTGGATCTCGCAGGTGATGCTGGCACGCGGCTACACGTCGCGGATCTCCCGCGGCGTGCTCGGCTCTGTGCCGCTGATCGTCGGCGGCCTGATCCTCGCGATGATGCCGCACGTCCAAGGTGCCGGCCTCCAGATCGCCCTGCTCGTGGTCGGCTCCGGCCTGTGCGGCGCGATCTACGTCGTCTGCCCGCCCATGCTCGGCGAGTTCACGCCGACGTCGCAGCGCGGCGCGGTTCTCGCGATCTACGGTGCGCTCTATACGCTTTCCGGCATCATCGCGCCGCTCGTGATGGGCAGCGTAATCCAGCGCGCCGGCAGCATGCTCGACGGCTACATGACCGGCTTCACCATCAACGCCGCGATCATGGTCGGCTCCGGTGCGCTCGGGCTGCTCCTGCTCTGGCCCAACACGGAAAAGGCCAGGCTGACCGGTGGAGCTGCTCCGCAGGCAGCGCCGCTGAAGAGCGCGGTGTCGCCGACGTAAGGGGCCACTTCAGCCAACCCAATCACAACTGTCATCCCGGCGAAGGCCGGGATCCATAACCACGATTTTTAGTTTGGCGAAGACTTGGAGTTGGCAGCTTTGCGCCACAACTCCGATCGTGGTTATGGGCCCCCGGCCCCTATGCGCAATTGCGCACTAGGCCGGGACGACAATTGAGTTTGTTGCTCAAGCCGCGATTTGCCGCTTCCGCTCCGTGAACGGCGACAGCACCACCGTCGCGACCATGAAGATCACGGATGCGCCGAACACCCAATGCGGCGCGCTCTGGTCCATAATCCAGCCGAACAACAGCGGGCTGACGATGCCGCCGAGATTGAAGCCGGTGGAGACGATGCCGAAGGCGCGCCCCGCCGCGCCGGGAGGTGCTGCATTGCGCACCAGCATGTCGCGCGAAGGCGCGATCACGCCGGAGAGGAATCCCGCGGCCGCCATCGTGGCGGTCAGCGCCCAGCCCGGCAGCGTGACCAGCGCGATCAGCAGCACGATCGCCGCGTTCGCGGCGAAGCAGGCGGCGGCGACATAGCCGTGGCGCTCGGTGTGGTCGGCAAGAAAGCCGCCCGCGAGCACGCCGGCGGCGCTTGCACCGAGGAAGGCGGTGAGCGCGACATTGGCCGCGGAATAGGTCACGCCATAGCCACTCATCAGCGCCACCACGCCGAAATTGTTGATGCCGGCGACCGACAGGCTGAGCAGCATGAACAGTGCCGTCAGCGTGATCAGCGCCGGCGTGATCACGGCCTGTTTGGGTGCGTTCTCGGTGCCTGGCTTGGTCTTGTGCGCGCCGGCATCGGGAATGTTCATGGTCACCAGCAACACCGCGACCAGAACGCCGATCACGCCCGATGCGATCAGCGCACCGACACCGCCTGACACGATGACCATCGCGGCGACGATCGCCGGCGCCACCGCGCCGCCGAAATAGCCGGCAAAGGTATGGATCGAGAAGGCGCGGCCCATCCGCGCTTCGTCCATGTGCTCGGCGAGGATGGCGTAATCGGCGGGATGGTAGACGCTGTTGGCGAGCCCGAGCAGCACGGCGCAGGCGATCAGCGAGGTGTAGCTGAGATGCAGGCCAAGCAGGATCAGCGCGAGGCCGCCGAGGGTGAGGCCGCCCAGCAAAATCTTTCGCGCGCCAAAATGGTCGACGAGATAGCCGGTCGGCGCCTGCGTCAGCCCCGACACCACGGCCGACACGGTCAGCGCGAAGCCGAGCTCGACGTAGCCGACGCCGAGTTGATTTTTGAGGAAGGGAAACAGCATCGGCAGGACCAGCAGATGAAAATGGCTGACCCAATGCGCGATCGAAATTCCCGTCAGCGTGCGTAGCGCGCTGTCCGCCTTGCCTTGCTGCGGTGCGGCGAGAACGTCGACCATTGCAGTTCCGTTTCACGTCCTTTGGAGACGCGCAAACTATCGGGCAGAGCGGTTATTTGTCCATGAACGCAGGCGCATGGCAGTAGCGCGGGGCAGGACGACAGTTGAGAGCGTGGCAAGAGACGAGCCCCTCAAAACGGCTCGTCGTCCGGCCCGTAGCGGTCGCGCTTTGGTGTCGCGATGTCGCCGTCTTCGTAATCATCGTCTTCGGTGTCGCGCGGAGGCTGAGGCTTCTTCGCCTTGTCTTTTGCTGGCGCGTCGTCCGCAATTTTGGGCGGCGCGCTCGGCTTGCCGATCTTGGCCATGGCTGGTCCCGGACAGTGATGCTGCGCCCAAACCTATCCGGAAGATATGTGCAGTTCCTGACTTATCTCAAGGCGGTCAGTGCACCACCGGCCCGCCGGCCTTTTTCCAGGCATCGATGCCGCCGGCGATGTGGGCGGTGTTGGTGAGCCCGGCCTCCTTGGCGGCGGCGACAGCCATCGCAGAGCGTTCGCCGAAGGCGCAGAAGAACACGACGCGGCGACCGGTGGCGGCCGCGACCTCGCGCAGCATGCCGCCGGGCTTGAGGCTGTCCTCAACGGACGGATAGGGTGTATGCAGCGCGCCTTCGAGCATGCCGTGCTTCATCCGCTCATTGGTCTCGCGCAAATCGACCAGCAGGATATCGGGACGGCCGAGGCTGCGGATCGCCTCGACGGCGCGGAGCACGCGGCCCTCTTTCTCCAGCTCCTCCTGGTGCAGGCCGACATGCATGTTGGCGGGCACCGCGACGTCCATCATCTTCGGATTGGGCAGCTTCAGATTGGCCATCAGCTCGATATAGTCGTCGACCGAGCGCACCTGGAGCCGCGGATTGTAGCGTTTCTCCTCGCCGATGGTGGAGACGGTGTCGCCCTTGTAGTCATGCGCCGGGAACACCATGGTCTCGTCGGGCAGCTTGAGCAGGCGGTTGAAGATCGAATCGTACTGCGCGCGCGACGAACCGTTCTGGAAATCGGTGCGGCCGGTGCCGCGGATCAGCAGCGTGTCGCCGGTGAAGACGCGGTCGCCCATCAAGTAGGAGTAGGAGTCGTCGGTGTGGCCGGGCGTGTACATCACGTCGAGCGACAGGCCCTCGATCGTCACCTTGTCGCCGTCGGCAACCCGCATCGCCACCACGTCGGCCTTGGTCTGGTCGCCCATCACGGTCATGCAATGGGTGCGGTCGCGCAGCTCGCCGAGGCCGGTGACGTGGTCGGCGTGCAGATGGGTGTCCACGGCCTTGACCAGCTTGAGATCGAGCTCGCGCAGGAGCTGGCAGTAGCGGTCGACCTTCTCCAGCACGGGATCGAGGATCAGCGCCTCGCCGCCGGCGCGGCTCGCCAGGAGATAGCTGTAGGTGCCCGAAACACTGTCGAAGAGCTGGCGGAAGATCATGGCAAGACCCGGCGTGAACTACCCCGAGATTCTACTACATTTCGAGCTTACAAGAGAAGCAATTCACTGTGTAAGCAAGAAAATTTGGAAGATTTTTATTCCTGTGACGGGCGGGTGGGCGTCACCTAGCCACCGCTGCCATTCCCCGCGAAGGCGGGGAATCCAGTACGCCGCGCCCTCCCGTACCCCTCGCGGTCTCGGAGTACTGGATCGCCCGCCTTCGCCGGCGATGACACCGAGTATGCCGCGACGCTTCGCCCCGGCAAAAGGCTCAGGGCCTCACCACCGTGTATCCGTTCTCGCTGAGGAACAGGATCTGCCCGACCCCGACCTGCACCGGCGTAGCGGCAGGGATGAACTCCGGCCGCTTGCCGGTCTCCCGCTCGATCGTGTCGACAGTGTTGAGGCAGATGTCGAAGCGTACGCCTTGCGCGATCAGGCTCTCGACCTGCTTGCGGCGCTCGCTGCCGGTGAACAGGAGGTCGATGCCGGGACCGAACGCCACCACCTCGATTGCGACCTTGTCGGGGTCGTAGGCCTTCAGCAAATTGTTAGCGACGCTGAGCACCAGAGCTTGCTTCCTGGCATCGCCATCGGAGAGCTGCAGCACGATCTTGTGCTCGGCGAACGGCTTGTCCTGGAGCGGCACCTGCTGCGCGAAAGCCGGTGGCATCGCCGCCCAGGCGAACAGCGCCAGCAGCATCGCGGATAGGGTTTGCGACCGCATCATCCCTGTCCTGCGATGCCCGGATTACCCTCGACGCCCTTTAGCGTGACGCCGGAGCCGAGCCGCTCCTGAAACATCCGGCCCGAGCGCAGATATTTTGCCACCACATCCCACACCGGCGCGCCTTGCTGGCCGTTGACCGAGGCCCAGCCCGCGACCTTGTAGCGGTGGCTGGCACTGAGCGCCTTGCCGCCATTGAGCTTCAGCTCCGAGATCCGGCTGCCGATCGTCGCCGTCGGCGTGCAGGTGTAGCTGAGCCCACCGGCGCGCACCATGTCGCCGCCCTGCTGGTAATAGGGATCGGTATTGAAGAGGTTGTCGCAGACGTCTTCCAGCACGTCCTTGATCTCCGCGCCGGTCATCTCCTGCACATAGGTCTCGGGATAGCTGATCGCGGTTTCCGCGAGCAAATCCTCCATCGTCAGTGCCTGGCCGGACAGTCCGGTGACGCCCCAGCGGAAGCCCGGCGACAGCGCGATCTCGGCGTCGAACTCGGTGCGCAGCGCGCTGCAGATCAGCTCGTCGACTGGGCCGGCGAAATTGTCGCGTCGATACAGCAGGCGATCGGGCGTCGCGATCTTCTCCAACCAGTCGGTGACGAAGGGTGCCCGCAACCGGCCGATCAGTTCGGCCATCCCGGGATCGGGTTTCAACAGCTCGGAATAGACCGGCAGCAGATGATATTTGACGTCGCCGACCTTGCCCTTGTCGAGCGCGAGATCGAGCACGGCCAGAAATTTTCCGTTGGAGCCGGCATTGGTGACGAGCGTCGTGCCGCTCGCATTCTTCACGGCGATGGGCTGCGGGATCGCATCATGGGTATGGCCGCCGAGGATGACGTCGATACCGGTGACGCGGCTTGCGAGCTTGAGATCGACGTCCATGCCGTTATGCGACAGCAGGATGACCGCATCGACCTTGTCGGTGCCGCGCAGGCCGTCGACATGCTTCTGGAGCTCTTCCTCGCGGATGCCGAAGGACCAGTCCGGCGTGAACCGTTTGGGATGCGCGATCGGCACGTAAGGGAAGGCTTGGCCGACGATCGCGACGCGATGGCCGCCGAGCTCCTTGATCACGGAGGGCTTGAACACGCGTCCCGTCGCCTTGTCGAAGGCCGGGGCATCATTGAATGCGGCTTCCTCGGTGAGAAAAACGTTCTGCGCCAGAAACTCGCCCCTGAAGCGCGCGAGATTGTCGCGCAGCGCCTGCTCGCCATAGGTGAATTCCCAATGCCCGGTCATCGCCTCGACACCGAGCAGGTTTGCGGCCTCGACCATGTCGCGGCCCTGCATGATGTTGGCAAGTCCCGAGCCTTGCCAGAGGTCGCCGCCGTCAACGAGCACGGAGCGTTTTTCGCCGACATCGCCACGCAAGCGGTCGATCAGCGTCTTCAGATGGGCGAAGCCGCCGAGCTTGCCGAAGCGGCCTGCGGACTTCTCGAACTCGAAGCAGCTGAAGGCATAGGCATCCGCGCTGTCGGGCCTGATGCCGAAACGGTCGAGAAAGGCGCGGCCGACCAGATGCGGCGGCCGTCCCGCCATCTCGCCGATCCCGATATTGACGCTGGGCTCGCGAAAATAGACTGGATTGAGTTGCGCATGCGTGTCGGTGAGGTGAAGGATGCGCGCATTGCCGAACCGTTCGAGGTCGTAAATGCTCGCAGCCTCAGCACCGAGCGCAAGCCGCGGCAGGCTCAGCGATGCGGCAGCAAGGCCTGCATTCTTCAGGAAATCGCGGCGGCGGATCGCCATCCAGAAATTCTCCGCGCCCTCTCACGGTCGCAAGGCTGTTGCACAAGCGAACAGTCTAACGGATTTCCATCGCCTTCCAGGCTTCTTTTTCGGAAATCGCCTGGAAGATCGACGCCTTCGCCAGCGCCTCGGCCTCCCTGGCTGCGGCCACGGCGCGGTCGAAATCGCCGCCATCGGCCGCCTTCTTTGCGGCGGCCAGCGTCGAGACGGTCACGGTCCATTGGTTGCGCATGCCGGCGGCCTCCTTGGAGGCGGCCTCGGCGGCGGCAAAGGCCGCCTTGTAGTCTGCCTCATCTGCCGCGCGCGCCGCCGGCGCGAGCCCGAGGGTAAGCAGCAAGGCAAGCAGCCGGGCGAAAGGGAGTGACAGCTTCATGGCCGCGCTCCCGGTCCCGATATCGGCAGGCCGTTGGCGACGTAGGACAGGAAATATTCGACGTCGCGATATTCATCCGCCTGCGGCTCCAGCGGAACCGCGCGGGTCTGGCTGTTGCAGGTGACGAAGCGGCGGCTGGTGGTGCCCATGCCGCTCCATTCGGAGCGGTAGATCGGCATCGCGTTCAGAATGCCAAGCGCCGGCGCCAGGATCTCGGCGCGGATGCGCTCACCCGGGCTCTGCACATGGCAGCTCGCGCAGGAGAAATTCAATTGGCCGCGGCGGGTGTAGAAATAGCGCTTGCCGTTCTCGAATGCCGCGAGCGCGCGAGGATCGTCGGGGATCTTGATGTCCATCGGCTTGCCGCGCGAGGTGAAGGCCATGTACGCCGTGAGCGAGGCCATCTCGTCCTTGACGTAGGAATAGGGCGCCTCGCCATTGGCCTCGCGGCAGCGGTTGAGCGCCAGCTCCAGCGTGACGACCTTGCCTTCCTTCTCGTCGAAATAAGGATAGTTCTGGCGGATGCCGATGCCGCCGTTCGGGAAGCAGTCCGCATAGGTCTTGCCGTTCTTGAACGGGGTGGCGAACATCTCCTTGCCGGCGTCGAGCGCGAACTCGTAGGGCGGGAATTCCTCCTTCTCCTGCCACTGCCGCTTCATGTCCTCGTTCATGGAATAAGGACCGTTGACGAAATCCTCGTGCTTCACATCAGGGAATTTCTGGAAGAAGAAGTTCTGGAACGCCTTGGCATCGGCGATGGGATCGACCTTGTCGGCCGCCACCACGCGTGGAGAGGTGAGGGCCAACGCGACGAGCGCGGCGCTCAACGAACCAAGCAGGATGGAGGTGCGGGCCTTCATCACGAGATCTTCGCAGTGGTCGTGTCCGACGCACCCTTGTTATCCGTCCAGGAGACCTTGAGATCGTCGCCCTTCTTGGCTCCCTTGAAGCTGAACTTGACGTAGGGGTCCTTCGAGACGGCGGTGCCCCAATCGGCAACGAAGACGTCCTTGCCGTTACATTCGAATTTCAGCTGCTGGATGTAATGCGCCGGGATCAGCTCGCCCTTGGCGTCCTTGACGAAGCCGGTATCCATCGGGTGCTGGATCAGCGCCTGCACCTCGGTGATGTCGCCGTTGGTGGTGGCGCGGACGCGAATGCTGGATGCCATCTCGATCTTCCTCGCTTAGCCGCCGCAGCCGCCGACGGTGACCTTGACCTCTTTGGTCGCGCTGTAGAGCTTGCCGTCGGCCTCCACGATCGCGACCACGTTGGTGGTCTTGGCCATCTTCAGCCGGTTGGCAACAGCAGGGATCGTGCCTTCGGGAATCCTGTAGCTGGCGGCCAGCGCGCTGGGATTCTCGGCCACGAAGAATGAAATCGAGGTGACCTTGTCGAGTGTCGTCGTCACCGAGATCGGCACCACACCGCCGTTCTCGGCGATCTCGGGGGCGTCCAGCTTGACCTTGTCGGACGGCTCGGCGGTTTTGCCGTAGAGCGCCTTGATGGCGTCAGCCTCGCTCTTTTGCTTGAACGCCTCTTCCGGATATTTGTCGTTGGCCGCGGCGCGCGCGGGCGCGGCGCCGAACGGCAGATTGCCGAGGCCGAGCAACGCGACCGAGGCTGCGCCCTGAAGGATCAGGCGCCGCGTCGCGCTTGGGCCGGTGAGTGTGGTCATCTCTGGTCTCCCAACCAAATCTCGTGGCATGCCTGAAGTCACAGGGTCTGCAGGAAATCAACGATCGCGCTGATCTCCTGTTCGGTCAAAATCCGGTTCCGGCCGAACGGCGGCATCATGGTCTGCGGATTGCGCTTGGTCTCGTCGAAGATGATCGCGGTCAGTTCGTTGCGATCGGGGTACTTGGCCTTGAGGTCCTTCAGTTCCGGCCCGATCGTTCCCGGCAGGTCGCCACCCCTGATGACATGGCAGGTCAGGCAATTGCCCTTGCCGCGGTCGAAAGCGAGTTTCTGGCCGTCGGCCACAGCGGACTGCGCCCACGCCGGGGTGGCGAGGCCGGCTGCAATGGCCAGCAAGATGAACAGAACGGGCGTCCGGGAAAAGGCGGTCAAGGCGTTATTCCGAGGCGTTATGCGATGGTCTCGATTACAAAATAGAAGCGTTCCAAAGCACAAAGGGCGCCGCCTGACAATCAAGACTATCCACGCGACAAAATGGAGTTAATATCTTCCCGATTGCAACTAAAGAGATTATTTGTTCAGCCGATTTGGTCCGAGAGTTAGGGGCCGTGGCGCGGGCCGGCTGTTTCCTGAGCGTTTGGGCGCTCAACCTGTTTTCATCGCGTTCTCGTTTTTTCAAGGGGACCTCACTTGGCTGAATATGTCGTCGAATTCGGCAGGGATGGCGGTCGGGTCGAGTCGGATGGGCGGCTCGATGCGCCGGCATTTCATCGCAATCACGAGCCGCTCTGGGCGGCACTGGAACGGCATCTCGCCGGCTGCACCGGCAACGTGGTCGAGCTCGGCAGCGGAACCGGCCAGCACGTGGTCTACTTCGCCCGTCACACGCCCGGCCTGATCTGGTGGCCCAGCGATCTCAACCAGCGCCACCTCAAGAGCATCGAGGCCTGGCGCGTTCATTCAGGCCTCAAAAACATCCGCTCGCCGCTGCGGATCGATCTCACCGATCCGGACTGGTGCCCGGAGATGAAAAGCGGGCAGGGGCCGTCGAGTCTTGCCGCATTGTTCTGCGCCAATGTCATCCACATCGCGCCATGGAGCGTCGCCGAGGGTCTGTTCGCCGGCGCCGGCCGCTATTTGCGGGCCGACGGCAAGCTGTTCCTCTACGGCCCGTTCAAGCGCGGCGGCAAGCACATCGCGCTCAGCAATGCGGTGTTCGACACCTCCCTGCGTGAAGGCAATCCCGACTGGGGCGTGCGTGACATCGCCGATGTCGAGGCGCTTGCCCGCGGCGTTGGTCTTCGCCTTGTCGATACGATGGACATGCCCGCGAACAATCTGACCTTGGTATTCGCGCGATAGGAGGTCGTCATGCCCGGGCTTGTCCCGGGCATCCACGTTCTTCGTGCACCAGCTAAGGCGTGGATGGCCCGGTCAAGCCCGGCCATGACCGTGCGGAGATGTCAGCGCCGCAAACGCTAGCCCTCGTCCTTCCACCCGATCTTGTCCTTTAAGAACCGAAAGCCAATCACCTCGAACCCGGCGCGCTCCTTGTTGTCCTTGCCGTAGCCGTGGCCACCGGCTTCAGGCTCGTAGAACCAGGCCTCGTAGCCCATGGCCTGGAGCTTTGCCGCCATCTTGCGCGCATGCCCGGGATGGACACGGTCGTCGCGTCGCGTGGTGGCGATCAGGATCGGCGGATACGGCTGGCCGGCCTTGACGTTGTGATAGGCGGAGTAGGACTTGAGCCAGTCCCACTCCTCGGGCTTGTCGGGATCGCCATATTCCGCGATCCAGCTCGCGCCGGCGAGCAGCTTCGTGTAGCGGCGCATATCGATCAGCGGGATGGTGCAGAACAGCGCGCCGAAACGTTCGGGGTATCGCACCAGCATGTTGGTGATGAGGATGCCGCCGTTCGATCCGCCCTGCGCGGCGATGCGCTTTGCCGTCGTCACACCGCGGCGGACGAGATCGGCGGCAACGGCGGCGAAATCGTCGTGCGACAGTTTCTTGCCGGCGAGCCGGCCGGCATCGTGCCAGCGCGTGCCGAATTCGCCGCCGCCGCGCAAATTCGCCTGCACCGTGGTGCCGCCACGCTCCAGCCACAGCTTGCCGAGCGACGGGTTGTAATACGGCTTCACCGAATGGGCGAAGCCGCCATAGGCGCTCATATAGACCGGTGCATCGCCGGTCTCGCCGGCGGGGCCGGTCTGTACATAGGGGATGCGTTCGCCGTCGGTCGAGATCGCTTCGTGCTGGGTCACCACGAGGCCGTCGGCGTTGAATGTTTTCGGCGCCTGCTTCAACACGGTCGGGCTCGCGACGCCGCGCTCGATCAGCAGCAACGACGGCGGCGTCAGCGGATCCTGCACATTGGCAAGCAGGTCGCCATTGCTCTCGGAGGGATGGCGATCCAGCGGCCAGATGTCGACGACGCCGATCTGCGGCAGGCCGCCGAGCGACGCGCGGCTCCAGCCTGTGGCCGACGGCGTGCAGATCTCGAATTGCGGCTGGAGCTCGTCGAGGATCGACAGCACCAGCTTGCCTCCGGTCCAGAACAGGCCTTGCAGGGCGCGGCGAGGTTCCGGCTCGAACAGCACCGCGAAATCGCGGCTGCCGGCGAGGAACGCCGAGAGCGACATGCCGAGCACGGTGTCGGCGGCATAGGTCTTGCCCTCGATCGACCAGGCTTCGCGCAGCTTCATCGCGAACCAGTCGCCATGCGCCTGCAACCAGATGCCGGTCGGCAGATCGAGCTTCGTCGTCGCACCGTCTGCGTCGCGCAGCCAGAGCGCATGATTGAAGAAGTCGATCTGGTCGACGATCCAGCTGCGCGGGGCCGCAGCGGTGTCGTCGACGATGCCGGAGATCGCCATATGATCGGCCGTGGTCTCGATGATCACCTGCGCCTGATCGACAGGCTGGCCGCGCCGCCACAGTCGAACCGTCCGGGAATATCCCGAGCTCGTCGCCATGCCTTCGCCATGGGCGCTCGACAGCAGCAGCGTGTCGGCATCGAGCCAATCGGCGCCGCCCTTGGCTTCCGACAGCGCAAATCCGTCCGCAACGAAACTCTTGGTGTCGAGGTCGAATTCCCGCAAGGTGACGGCATCGCTGCCACCGCGCGACAGCCCCAAAATGGCGCGCGCGCTTCCCGGCTGCGTGGTGATGCCGCTCAGCAGCCAGTCCTCGCCTTCGCGTGCCGCGAGCTGGTCGACATCCAGCATGATTTCCCACGTCGGATGCGGTTTGCGAAACTCCGCGAGGGAAGTCTTCCGCCACAGGCCGCGCGGGTTGGTGGCGTCCTTCCAGAGATTGTGCAGTTCGGTGCCGCGGCGGCTGACATAGGGAATGTTGTCGGGACGATCGTAGATCGCCGCGAGGATGTCGCGATCGCGCGCGAAGGCCGCTCCGCCGAACGCGTCGAGTGTCAGGCTGTTCTGCCGCGTGACGAAATCGAGCGCCTGCTTGCCTTCGATCTCCTCCAGCCAGAGCCAGGGATCGTCGTCAGGAGCGCTGAGCGTAGGCCTGTCGTCGACGGACATGAACGAAACTCCGGAAGGTCGCGGCGGATAGGATTTGATCGAGCGCAAGCCGCCAAGTGCGCGGCCCATTATCATCGGCCCGATTGCGTCAGAGACATGGCCTGCGCCCGTTTGCGCCGGTTGCCCGCCCTCCCGCGTCCCGCCATAGTGCCGGGAATCAAGCGAGCCCTTGAAAGCACTTAAAAGCCCGTTGGGGCGGAAATGCCGATGCTGGATGTGACTGCAGCCAATGAGGTCGCCGCCGACGCCCGCGTGCGCGCCAATGTGGTGCGCCTTGCTGCCGCGCAGGCGCTGACCGGCGCCAATTCGGCGGTGATCTTCGCCACCGGCTCCATCGTCGGTGCGACGCTTGCACCCGACATGTCGCTCGCGACGGTACCGCTGTCGATGTACGTGCTGGGGCTTGCGGCCGGCACGCTGCCGACCGGCGCGATATCGAGTCGCTTCGGCCGCCGCTGGGCCTTCATCATCGGCACGGGCCTGGGTACGCTCACCGGCCTGCTCGGCTGCTTCGCGATCCTGCACGCTTCGTTTCCGTTGTTCTGTCTGGCGACTTTTCTTGGCGGCCTCTACGGCGCGGTGGCGCAGTCCTATCGCTTCGCTGCCGCCGACGGCGCCAGCGCGGCGTACCGACCCAAGGCGGTGTCCTGGGTAATGGCGGGCGGCGTGTTCGCCGGCGTGCTCGGTCCGCAGCTCGTGCAATGGACCATGGATGTCTGGCAGCCTTATCTCTTCGCCTTCAGCTTCTTGGTCCAGGCGGCTGTCGCGCTCATCGCGATGGGCATCGTCGCCGGGGTCGACATGCCGAAACCGGCGCCGGCCGATCTTCATGGCGGGCGGCCGCTGCTCGAGATCGTGACCCAGCCACGCTTCATCGCAGCGGCGCTGTGCGGCGTCATCTCCTACCCCATGATGAACCTGGTGATGACCTCGGCGCCGCTTGCCATGAAGCTGTGCGGCTTGAGCGTTTCAGATTCCAATTTCGGCATTCAATGGCACATCGTCGCCATGTACGGGCCGAGCTTCTTCACGGGCGCGCTGATCGCCCGCTTCGGCGCGCGCAAGATCGTTGCCGCCGGCCTGCTGCTGGAGGCCGGCGCGGCCGGCATCGGCCTGTCCGGCATCACCGCGATGCATTTCTGGGCCACGCTGATCGTGCTCGGTGTCGGCTGGAACTTCTCCTTCATCGGCGCCTCGGCGCTGGTGCTGGAGACGCACCGGCCGCAGGAGCGCAACAAGGTGCAGGCCTTCAACGATTTCCTGGTGTTCGGCATGATGGCGATCGGCTCGTTCTCGTCCGGCCAACTGCTCGCCAGTTACGGCTGGTCCGCGGTGAACATGGTGGTGTTTCCGCCGGTGCTGCTCGGTCTCGCCGTGCTCTCGCTGGCGTCCTGGACCCGTCGCCGCAAAGCGCGGCTCGACGCGGCCATGGGCGAGTTCCCGGATGCGATCTGAGATGGCGGGAGGCTGTCAGCAGCGTTGATAGTTCGATCCAGGTCGAAGTGATTTTCTGGTGAAGGTTACTAGATGTCGTCATGGCCGGGCTTGTCCCGGCCATCCACGTCTTGAGCGCGCGGATCGAAGAACGTGGATGCCCGGAACAAGTCCGGGCATGACGGAGTAAGCGGCATGCTCGATAACCCTCGACACGACGGATCCGTCGACGAATCCTCTCTCCGCTACGAAGGCTGGCGCATCGTTGCGGTCTGCTTCCTGCTCGCGACCTTCGGCTGGGGGCTCGGCTTCTACGGCCAGAGCGTCTATGTCGCCGAGCTCCAGCGTGCGCACGGCTGGTCGGCCTCGCTGATCTCGTCGGCCACGACGTTCTTCTATCTGTTCGGCGCGCTGCTCGTCGTCTTCGTCGGCGAAGCCGTCAACAAGTACGGCCCGCGCCTCGGCCTGATCGCAGGGACGCTGGCGATGTCGGCCGCGGCGGTCGCGATCGGCGCGGTGCGCGAACCGTGGCAGCTTTATCTCGCGAACGCCGTGCTCGCCTTCGGCTGGGCCGGCACGAGCCTGGCCATGATCACCAACACGATCAGCCTGTGGTTCGACCAGAAGCGCGGCATGGCGATCAGCCTCGCGCTGAACGGCGCAAGCTTCGGCGGCATCGTCGGCGTGCCGCTGCTGGTGAGCTTGATCGGCCATGTCGGCTTCGCCAGCGCTATGTTTATCGTCGCCGGCGCCATGCTGGTACTGCTCGTGCCGGTGATCCTGATTGTCGTCGGCCGCCCGCCCGATCTCCATGGCCGGCGCGCCGCGACGAAAACGAAGCCGCAATCGTCGGCGCAGATTCGTAGCCAGGCGTTGCGCGATGTCGGCTTCCTCACCGTGACCATTGCCTTTGCTTTGGTGCTGTTCGCGCAGGTCGGCTTCATCGTCCACCTGATCTCGTTCCTCGATCCCGTGATCGGGCGCGAGCGCGCGGCCGTCGCGGTTGCGGTGCTGACCGCGATGGCGGTGATCGGCCGGGTGCTGTTCTCGCTGGTGATCGACCGACTCAACCAGCGGCTCGCCTCGGCGCTGTCGTTTCTGAGCCAGGCCGTGGCGCTTCTCGTCGTCATCAATTTGCACAATGATTACGTGCTGATCGCCGCCTGCGCGTTATTCGGCTTCTCGGTCGGCAATCTCATCACGCTGCCGTCGCTGATCGTGCAGCAGGAATTCGATTCCGCCTCGTTCGGCGTGCTGATCAGCCTCAACACTGCGATCAACCAGGTGACCTATGCGTTCGGCCCCGGCGTGGTCGGTTTTCTGCGCGATTTCTCCGGTGGCTATGAGCTGCCGTTCTATCTGTGTATTGCGCTGGAGCTGGTGGCCGCGGCGTTGATCATGGTGCGGGGGCACACAAGGCGATCGACCGCTTCAGTCTGATCGCGGCGCGCGCGGTGCCCGCTTGGGCGACCTCGCCTTTCCCAATGCCGCGACCCGCATGAGGCGGCGAAAATGCAGGCATTCCATGTGACTTGGCGCCGGACAGGCCGCGGCATGGCGCAGGCCGTCGCGCATCGCGATAAGCTTGCGGATCGTTCGGTCCAACTCGTCGGCCTTGGCGGCAAGCTTCCGCCGGTCGATACGCGGCCTTCCGTCGGGTGCGAACATCCGGGCAACTTCATCGAGCGAGAAGCCCGCCGCGCGCCCCAGCGCGATCAGCGCCAGGCGATCCAGGATCTCCAGATCGAACAGCCGGCGCAGGCCGCGCCTGCCGATCGGGGCAATCAACCGCTTTTCCTCATAGAATCGCAGCGTCGACGCCGGAACACCGGAGCGCCGTGCGACTTCGGCGATATCGATCGTCATCACGCCTCTTGACCTCAAGTTCACTTGAACTGGCAGTATGCCGCGTCCAACGCCGCCAAGGCAAGACGAAAGGGGAAACCATCATGGACGCTATGCAGAAGGCGATTGAGCAGATGAGGCTTTGGAATGGTCCCGCCGGACGCGCCTGGGTCGAGACCCAGGACATCCTGGATGAGATGTTCAAGCAATTCGAGAGGCCGCTGTGCGAGGCCGTTCCTGCCGGCTCCAATCGTCGCGTTCTGGACGTCGGCTGCGGCACTGGTGGTCTGACCGTTGCGGTCGCTCGAAAGCTCGGGCAAGGCGGCCGTGTGGTCGGCATCGACATCTCCGCGCCGATGATCGGGGCGGCGCTGGCCCGCGCCGAGCGCGAAGGCACCTCGGCCAGCTTTATCTGCGCCGATGCGCAGCACCATAAATTCGACCCGGCGAGCTTCGATACGATCATTTCACGTCTCGGCGTGATGTTCTTCGAAGACCTCGTTGCGGCCTTCGCAAATCTGGAGGCGCGCTGCCGCCGAAGGCGCCGGGCTCGCCGTCGTTGCATGGCGGGGCGCAGCGGAGAATCCGTTCATGACGGCGGCCGAACGAGCCGCCGCGCCCCTTCTGCCGAATATGCCTGCCCGTCCATCCGGCGGTCCGGGGCAGTTCGCCTTCGCTGACAAAGATCGGGTCAGGACCATCCTGCTGGAGAGCGGCTGGACCGAGATCGACATCCGGCCGGTGGATATTCCATGCCGCTTTCCTGCCAGCGAACTCGCTCGCTATGTCGGTTGGCTGGGACCCGTCGGAACGATCCTGCAGGACGCCGACAGGGGATTGCGCGAAAGGGTCGTGGATGCGGTGCGGCCCGCCTTCGCCCCCTACGTGGAGGCAGATGCGATCCGTTTTACCGCCGCATGCTGGATGATCCAGGCGCGGGCTTCAACCGACGCGGCAGGCGAGGTCTCGAATGGGTGAAATGATTGAATTTCTGGTCGGCGCCGCCTTGATCGGATCCGGTGCAACGGCCGTGATCGATGGTTGGGCAGTTCTCCGCGCGCATGTTCTTGGAATCCCATCGCTAGACTATGGACTCCTAGGTCGCTGGCTCATCCTGCTCGCGCGCGGACAGTATCGGCATCTTAAGATCGCGGCACCCGATCCGGCTCCACGCGAGCGCCTGATTGGGTGGGCCGCGCACTACCTGATCGGCATTGCGTTCGCGGCCGTCTTGCTGGCGATCTGGGGGCTCGATTGGCTGCATTCCCCGCGTGTCGGCCCCGCATTGATCGTCGGAATCGGCAGCGCGGCGGCACCTTTCCTGATCATGCAGCCGGGCATGGGCCTCGGCATTGCTGCCCATCGCGCGCCACGTCCCAACGTGGCGCGTCTCAACACGCTACTCACGCATGCCGTGTTCGGCGTCGGGCTCTATGCGGCCGGATGGGTCCTGAGGCTCGTGCAGTGGCGAGGTGCGGACTAGGCCTCCCGCTGCTTCAGCAGCTCCTCCACATCCAGCCGCTTCGTGAACATCGAAAGCTTGCCGTCCGGCCCGAATGGCCATTGCTCCCGCGGCTTGTCCCAATACAGCTCCACACCGTTCTGGTCCGGATCGCGCAAATACAGCGCCTCGCTGACGCCGTGGTCGCTGGCGCCGTCGAGCGCAATGCCGGCCGAGAGCACGCGGTGCAACGCATCCGCCAGCGCCGGCCGCGTCGGATAGAGGATCGCGGTGTGATAGAGCCCGGTCGCATCAGGCGGCGGCGGCGAGCCGCCCTTGCTCTCCCAGGTGTTGAGCCCGATGTGGTGGTGATAGCCGCCGGCCGAGATGAAGGCCGCGCCCGAGCCCATGCGCTGCATCAGCTCGAAACCGAGCACGCCGCAATAGAAGCCCAGCGCGCGATCGAGATCGGCGACTTTGAGATGGACGTGGCCGATCCTGGTGCCGGCGGCGACGGCTTGGTTTTGCGACATGCGGCTGCTCCGTTGATGAACTCCACATAAGTCCGGCCTCGGGACAGTGCTACCGGCCGATCCCGAAACCCAGCGTTTCCGGATAGGCAACTTACGACAGCTCCCGCACCTCGCCCTCCGGCAGCTCGAACTCAAACGTGTTCAGCGTCATCGACACCAGCGTGTAATAGCCGCAGAGACCAATCACCTCGACCACGCCGCGCTCGCCGAGCAGCTTCACCGCCTCGTCATAGAGGCCCTTCTCGACGCCGTGGCCCTCATGCAGCGATTTTGCGACGTCGTAGATCATCTTAGCCCTGGGATCGTCGAAGACGGGCGTGCGGCGGTCCCGGATCGCGTCGATGATGTCAGGGTCCATGCCGCCCGCAAGCGCCAGCCGCTTGTGCGCGTACCATTCGTAATGGGCGGTCCAGTGCCGCGCCGTCACCAGGATCGCGATCTCCGAAAGTTTCGCGGGAAATATCGTATCGTAACGCAGGACCTCGCCGAGCCGCGTGGCGTGACGGGCCATGTCGGGGCTGTTGAGCCAGGCCATCATCGGTGCCGGCGGCCTGCCGCGCTTGCCGGCAATCGACTCGTCATAGGTCTGCCGCTGGCTCTCGTTCATTTCGCCAGGCGAAAGAAGCTTCAGGCGCATTGTTGTTTCCTCTTTGTTTTCAAGCTCGCCGTGGCGGCGACTATAGCGGATGCGTGACACGGAAGTGGTTGAATTCCGCGGGAGCTTGGCCCAGAGTCGCGCCCAACAAACCGACATAGATTGATGGAAACGACCTATGACTGACTCCAGGGCCAGCGAGACTGAGACCGCCGATCTCGAAACATTCCGCAGCGAAACGCGCGCCTGGTTGGAAGCCAATTGCCCGCCGGAAATGCGCAAGCCCGCGACGTCCGACGCCGACGTGTTCTGGGGTGGACGTAACGCAAAATTTTCGTCCGAGCCGCAACGCATCTGGTTCGAACGCATGCGCGACAAGGGCTGGACCGTACCGGACTGGCCGAAGGAATATGGCGGTGGGGGCTTAAGCGCCGCCGAGCACAAGGTGCTGCGCGCGGAGATGGCCAGGATCGGCGCGCGGCCCCCGCTGTCGAGCTTCGGGATCTGGATGCTCGGGCCGGCGCTGCTGAAATACGGCAACGATGCCCAGAAGAAGGAGCATCTGCCAAAGATCGCCGCGGGCCTGATCCGCTGGTGTCAGGGCTATTCCGAACCGAACGCCGGCTCCGATCTCGCCTCGCTGCAGACCCGCGCCGAGAGCGACGGCGATCATTTCGTCATCACCGGCCAGAAGATCTGGACGTCCTACGCCAACTACGCCGACTGGATCTTCTGCCTCGTCCGCACCGATCCCGCCGCAAAGAAGCACGACGGCATCAGCTTCATCCTGTTCGACATGACCTCGAAGGGCGTGACGACCAAGCCGATCCTGCTGATCTCCGGCTACTCGCCGTTCTGCGAGACGTTCTTCGACAATGTCCGCGTGCCGAAATCGCATGTGGTGGGCACCGTCAACCGCGGTTGGGACGTCGCAAAATATCTGCTTCAGCACGAGCGCGCGATGATATCAGGCATGGGCGAGCGCGGCGTCGGCCGTCCGCTCGGCCAGATCGCGGCCGATTCCTCGGCACCGATGCGCAGGGACGGCTCGACGATTCCATGCTGCGTGGCCGGATCGCCAGCTTCGACGTCGACGAAGCGGCTCTTGCCGCCTGCGCCGAGCGCGCGGTCGATCTCGCCAAGGCCGGTCAGGCCCATCCGGCGTTCTCGTCGGCGATGAAATATTACGGGACCGAGCTCAACAAGCGCCGTTACGAGATCCTGATGTCGGCCGGCGGCGTCGATGCGCTGGAATGGGAGAGCGAGCGTTCGAAACAAGGAGCGCGTCCGCGCGCCTGGCTGCGGACCAAGGCCAACTCGATCGAGGGCGGCACCACCGAGGTCATGCTCGGCATCGTCGCCAAGCGCATCCTCGATTTGCCGGGGGCGTAACCCCAGCGTCGTTCCGGGGCGGTCCGCAGGACCGAACTAAGGTGCGCGGTTGCGCACCTGAGAACCTCGAAATTCCGGGTTCACGCTTCGCGTGCCCCGGAATGACAACAACAGACATGCATTCCGCCAGACGTTAGAGACATTGCACATGGCCCTCGTCCTCACCGAAGAACAATCGATGCTCCGCGACAGCGCGCGCGGGCTGATCAGCGACAAGGCGCCGGTGTCGCATTTGCGGCATCTGCGCGATAGCAAAGACCCCATCGGCTTCTCCAGGGAGTTTTGGCATTCCTTCGCCGAGATGGGTTTTGCCGGCTTGCTGGTGCCGGAAGAGTTCGGCGGCAGCGGCCTCGGCTATGTCGAGGCCGGGGTGGTGATGGAGGAGATCGGCCGCACGCTGATGCCCTCGCCCTTCCTCGCAACCAGCGTGGTCGCGGCCTCGGCACTGAACCGTGGCGGCAATGCCGCGCAGAAGTCGGAGTATCTGCCGAAGATTTCCAACGGCTCCCTGCTCGCGACGCTCGCGATCGACGAGGGCGCAAAACACCGCCCGCTTCAGACCTGCCTCCAGGCCGTGCGCGCCGGCAACGGCTTTAAACTCTCCGGCGCCAAGGCGCTGGTGGTCGACGGTCACGTTGCCGATCTCCTCATCGTCGCTGCGCGTACGGCGGGTTCGGCCGGCGAGCGCGAGGGGCTGACGCTGTTCCTGGTCAACCCCAAGGCCAAGGGCGTTGCGATCGAGCGCACCATCATGGTCGACGCGCACAATGCGGCGCGGATCGAGCTTGCCAATGTCGAGGTCGATGCCGACAGCGTGCTCGGCGAAGTCGACCAGGAGCCGGCTTGCTCCACGGCGTGCTCGATATCGGGCGGGGCGCAGTGGCCTCCGAAATGGTGGGTCTGAGCGAAGAGGTGTTCAACCGTACCGTCGAGTACCTGAAGAGCCGCAAGCAGTTCGGCAAGCTGATCGGCGAATTCCAGGCGCTGCAGCACCGCGCCGCCGAACTCTATGTCGATATCGAGATCACCCGCGCCGCCGTGATGAAGGCGCTGCAAGCGCTCGATACGGACGTCGCCAAGGCGGCGTCAGCCGTCGCAGTGGCGAAAGCCCGCGCCGGCACCACCGCCACGCGCGCGGTGCAGGAAGGCGTGCAGATGCATGGCGGCATGGGCATGACCGACCAGTTCGACATCGGCTTCTTCATGAAGCGCGCGCGCGTGTGCGAGGAATTGTTCGGCGACGCCAATTACCACACCGAGCAGCTGGCAAGGGCGCGGGGGTATTGAGGCGCACCGTCGCGTCGCATTGGGTGTCATCGCCCACCTTGTGCGCAATTGCGCACTGGGGCGGGCGATCCAGTACGCCGCGGCCCCTCAGTATGCGATTGATGTCTCGGAGTACTGGATCGCCCGTCAAGCCGGGCGATGACAGTTGAGAGAGTGGAAAGCGCCTGCCCCAAGCTCGTCATTGCGAGCGCAGCGAAGCAATCCAGTCTGTCACCGAGGAGCGACTCTGGATTGCTTCGTCGCTGCGCTCCTCGCAATGACGGCGGATAGAGCGCCTTACCGCACCGGCGGCGCGTACTGCACGCCGCCCGCATTCCACAGCTGGTTCATGCCGCGCGGGATCTTCAGCTTCGACTTCTCGCCGATGTTGCGCTCGTACATCTCGCCGTAATTGCCGACGTGGCGGATGATGCGGACCACCCAATCCTTGGTCAGGCCGAGCTGCTCGCCGTAATTGCCCTCGGTGCCGACCAGCCGCATCACTTCCGGCTTCTTCGACTTCAGGGCCTCGTCGATGTTCTCCGAGGAGACGCCGAGCTCCTCGGCGTTGATCATCGCGTACAGCGTCCACTTCACGATCATCATCCAGTCGTCGTCGCGCTGGCGCACGACGGGGGCGAGCGGCTCCTTGGAGATCATGTCCGGCAGGATCATGCTGTCGCCGGGCTTCGACAGGTTGATCCTCAGCGCGTAGAGCTGGGAGACGTCGGCGGAGAGCGTGTCGCATTTGCCGGTGTCGTAGGCCTTCACCACGTCGTCCAGCTTGTCGAACTTCACCTCTTCATACTTCATGTTGTTGGCACGGAAGTAATCCGCGACATTGAGCGCCGTGGTGGTCCCGGTCTGGACGCAGACCTTGCTCCCGGTCAGGTCCAGCGCGGTTTCCTTGTTGCGCGCGCGCGGCAGCATGAAGCCTGCGCCGTCGTAATAGGCGACCGCGGGGAAATAGAGATCGTAGTCGAGCTCGCGCGCCATGCTCCAGGTCGAGTTGCGCGAGAGGATGTCCACTTTCCGGCTCTGCAATTCCTTGAAGCGCTCGTTGGCATCGAGCGCGACGAATTTCGCCTTGCTCGGGTCGTTGAAGATCGCGGAGGCCACCGCGCGGCAGAAATCGACGTCGAAGCCGGTCCAGTTGCCCTTGTCGTCGGGGATCGAGAAGCCCGGCAGGCCCTTGTTGACGCCGCACAGCACCTCTCCGCGGCGTACGGTGCGCTTCAGGGTGCGGGTGTCGTAGAATTCATAGATGATGGCCAGGACGGCGACCAGCACGGCGACTGCGAGCCCGATCAGCAGGCCGCCACGAAAAGTGCGCATCATGTTGCTCTCTCGAAATAATCGGGAAAAGGAATATTCGCTAAGGCGAGGAGATCAGATCAGAGCTCGGGCTTCTGCCGGATGACGACCTTGGTGCCGACAGGGACGCGATCGTAGAGATCGGCGACGTCGCGGTTGACGAGCCGGAAGCAGCCGGAGGAGACCTTGGTGCCGATCGTGTCGGGCCGGTTGGTGCCGTGGATGCGGTAGACCGTGGTGCCCAGATACATGGCGCGCGCACCGAGCGGATTACCGGGGCCGCCGGCCATGAAGCGCGGCAGATAAGGCTGGCGCTGGATCATCTCCGGCGGCGGCGTCCAGTCCGGCCACTCCTTCTTGTTGGTGATGTTCACCAGACCCTGCCACTGAAAACCGTCGCGGCCGACGCCGATGCCGTAGCGGATCGCACGACCGCCAGGCTGCACCAGATAGAGATGCCGTTCGGCGGTCGAGATGATGAGGGTGCCGGGCGCTTCGGTGGTGCGGAAGTAGACGACCTGCTTCTGCCATTCCGGATCGAGTTCATAGGCATCGTCGGCGACCAGGCCCGGCTCGTCGCCGCGGTCGGGCTGCTGGGCGTAGGCGTGGGGCGCGGACAGGATCAGGCCGATCGCAGCCACAAACATCCCGGTCAGGCGACGAAAATCCGTCATTTCAAGCTCTCCCCGCGGCCAAAGCCAAATCATCTGGAACCATCAAATCTCAGGGCCATCTTCATGGCAAGTTCAAGGCACCCTTAGACCATATGTCACGAGAATGCTTTGGTTTTTTGACGGACCGCGCGCAATGCCACAAACGGGGGATGGCGCGAAAAGCAGTGGCCATGGCGTCGCCTAGGGTGGGCGACCAAATTTGCATTCACAAACCCCGTCATGCCCGGGCTTGTCCCGGGCATCCACGTTCTTAGCACTGGCGGTAAAAGACGTGGACGGCCGGGACAAGCCCGGCCATGACGATGTGGAAGCAGCGCGATATCAGATCTGGTTATTCTCCGGCGCGATCCCGAGCCGCCGGACGATCTCCGTCCCCACGGCCCGGGCCTCAGGCCTCGAACCGATGCGAGGGCTGCGAAACCGTTGTCCGGACTGCAATCGGATCACGACGATGCAGTGCTCGTCCTCGGAGCGGCCGCGGCGCTCGACCGTGATCGTCTTGACGTCGCGCCCTTCGATGTGGTCGGCGCGCAACGTGCCGTCGCCCCACAGGCGTTCGACCCGGATATCGCCCTGGCGGATGATCCAGAACGCGCCGGTCACAAGGTTGGCATATCGGGAAACGCCGAAAGCGGCGAGCGCGCCGACGGGCAGCAGCACGATGTCGACCGACCCGGGCGACAGGCCACGCCAGAGCCTGTAGGCGTAGGGAACGGCGCACAATGCGACGACGATCAGTGCGACGATCCTGATGTCTCTCTTCGAGAACGGCTCGAGGGGGTCGCCGAGACGCATCTCGGGATTGCTGGCATCGAGCGGATTGACCGGAGCCTCGACGTCGGGGACGTCGAATTGCGCGGCGATCCGCGCCACCGTGTCGTGCACATGGGTGACATCGGCGATCGGCGGCGATGTCAGGCGCTCACCGGAGGCCAAGGTGAAGGCGAGCTGGAAGCGGGCTTTCGCCCTCTTGCTGCCGGGAACCTGCAATCCCCTGATGTCGTCCTTGGCGACGATCCGCGTCCGCAGTTTTCCGAACGGGCGCTGCTCGCCGATCAAGATCTCGTCCGGCGTGATGATCCACACCACCGCCGGCGCCAGCATGATGATGCCGACGAACGCCGCTCCCACGAGCAGCGCGACCACGGAGATGATTACCTCCAGAGTGTCGTGCGTGAACAGGCCCGGCGTGAAGCACAGCGCAACGGCAGCCGCAAAGCCGGACATGACCAGCCGCTGCGCAATCGAGGCGCCCTCGCGAAGGCGAATGTCGGTGCTGTTGGTGGCGTCGTCCATCGCGGGCGGCTGATTACGTGGCCCGCGAAACTCCACGGACGGGTCCGTGGAGTCAAGCAACAAGGGCGCGACCCGTGCCGGGCGTCAGCTATTGGCGTTCAGCAGCTTTGCCACGGTGCGGTCGATCTCGTCATAACGGCCTTCGCCCTCGTGCTGGAATACGATCTTGCCGTTCTGGTCGATGATGTACTGCGCCGGCCAATATCGGTTGCGGTAAGCGTTCCAGGTCCTGGAATCATTGTCCTGCGCCACCGGATAGGTGATGCCGTGGCGCTTCAGCGCCGCCTGCACATTGGAGGCCGAGCGCTCGAACGGGAACTCCGGCGTGTGCACGCCGACCACGACGAGGCCCTTGTCCTTGTACTTGGCATAGAGATCGGTGACGTGCGGCAGCGTGTTGACGCAGTTGACGCAGCCATAGGTCCAGAAGTCCACCAGCACGACCTTGCCGCGGAGATCGGCGATATTAAGCGGCTTCGAGTTGAACCAGTTGTTGATGCCGGCGAAGTCGGGCGCGGTGTCCTGGCTGGCGGCCGCGGTGACGACAGGGACGGCGCGCGCGGCCTCGTCGCAGATGCCGGGGATGACGGCGCCTGTTACGGCGATGCCGATCAGTGCGGCGGAGACGGCGAGCAGTTTGAAAGTCATGGAAAGATCCTCCGGTGAAGCTGAGGGATGATCACAGGCCGATCTGGCCGGTGGGATAGAAGCCGGTGAGCCACGCCACGATCAGCGTGTCGTATTGGAAATAGGCGGCGAGCGCGAAGCCGATCACGACGACGCCAAAGCCCTGCTGCAGCCGCGGCGAGATGCGCGCGAGACTGCGCACCCGCGTGGTGGCGGCTTGCCCGCCATAGGCGATCGCCAGCATGGGAATGGCCGCACCGATGGCGTAGGCGATCAGCAGCGTGCCGGCCCAGCTCGCATTCTCAGTGGTTGCGACCAGCGTCAGGATCGAGCCGAGCACCGGGCCGGCACAGGGCGTCCAGACCAGGCCGAGCGTGGTGCCGAGCACGAGCCCGCCGAGTGCGCCCTCGCGCTGCGTGGCGCTGGAGTTGCCGAGATCGAGCCAGCCGTTGAGCCGGATCGACAGCCATTCGAACGGTGCCGGCCACAGCATCAACAGGCCGAAGCCGAGCAGCAGGATCGAGGCCGCTTCGCGCAGCACGTTCGGATCGAAATTAAACAGCCGCGTGATGGCGCCGAGCAGCAGCGCGGTCGCGGAGAACGAGATGACGAAGCCGAGCGCGATCATCGCCGGACGAAGATGCGAGCTGCGGCCGATTGAGGCGCCGAGCAGGATCGGCAGCATCGGCAGCGTGCACGGCGCGGCGATGGTGAGGATGCCGGCGAGGGCAGCGAAGAGAAGTTCGAGCATGGGGCACTCGTGGAGAGGGTCACGAGGGCAGTTCGGGATGAGAGAGGCAGTCGTTACGCCGCGTCACGCCTTCGTGACGGGAGTGCTGCTGCCGCAGCGGTGCCCCAAACACAAAACGACCCGGAGGGGGGCATCCCGTCCGGGTCGCTGGAGGTCTTGGGAGGTTTAACGAAACCGTATGTGAGCTTTATAGGAGGGAAGTTTTTCCGCCTGATGTTGTGCTTTGTTTCAATTGTTTCGTCGGCGGTAACACTTCCGTGTCCGGGGTAGGGTTTAAACTTGTGTCCTATCCCATTGAAATATCTGAACTTCAGGCGGCGAAGCGCTCGACGCCACAGCCCTTAAGCAATTCGGCCAGTTGCTTGCGGGCGTAGAACATCCGGGTCTTCACCGTGCTCTGCGGGATGCCGATGATCTGTCCGACCTCCTCCACCGACTTCTCATGGTAGTAGACCAGCGTGATGATCTCACGATGCGCGGGCGACAGCTTCTGAACGCAGGCGCGCAGGATGGCGCTGGTGTCGCTGCGGTCGAGCGAGGTCTCCGGCGTGTCGCAACCATCGGCGATCTGGCGCACGTCTTCCTGGTCGATATCCTCGAAGCGGCGCTGGCGCATCGCAGTCAGCGCCTTGAAGCGAGCGATCGAGAGCAGCCAGGTCGAAACCTGCGAGCGGCCCTGGAATTGGCCGGCGGTCCGCCACACGTCCAGAAACACCTGGCTGACCAGGTCTTCCGCCGTGGTCGCGTCGCGCACGATCCGCAGGATGAAGCGGTAGACGCGCACATTGTGCCGGCAATAAAGGATGTGCATGGACGTCCGGTTGCCGTCGGCAATGCTTTCGAGAAGCATGTCGTCCGAGGTCGCCTGAGCGGCAATGATGCTCTGGCTGGCTTGGGCGTTGATGGCGATGACGTTCGGCATTGACTTGGCTCCCCGTAGCGCCGCAACCGAGCGGCGTTTCCTTGGACCAAAGTGTTAATGAGCCAACGTTTCGGGACGTCTGCACGAAAAGCGGAAAATGGTTTCGTGCGCCGACAAATTGTTTCGTCGAATTAGCCGCGACGAAACATTCGGGGCAAAAAAGCGTGTAATTTCAATGTACGGAAAATACGGGGATGGGATTAGGCAGCGAGCGGATGCGCCGGGAACGTATTTCGGGCCTTTGCGTTCGCACTCCCGTGTCGTCCTGGACAAGCGAGCAAAGCGAGCGCCGATCCATGACCCATGACCCCAGGGAGACGTTTTGCGGAAACGCGTGGTTGCCAGCCTCGCGCCACAATCTCTGCCTGGGGTAATGGGTCCTGGCCTTCGCCAGGACGACGATGGGAGGCGCTACGCCTTCTCGCCCGCCGGCGAGAACAGATAGCCGCCGCCGCGGATGGTGCGGATCACGGCGGGTTTTGCCGGATCGGGCTCGATCTTGCGGCGGATGCGCATGATGCGCAGGTCGACGGCGCGGTCGAAGGCTTCGGCGTCGCGGGCATTGGCCAATTCCAGCAGGCGCTCGCGCGACAGCACGCGCTTCGGATTGGCCGCGAACACTTTCAAGAGCCCGAACTCGGATGCGGTCAGCGGATGCTCGTTGCCCTCGTCGTCGCGCAAGGCCTGCGCTTCGAGATCGAGCCACTTCGTCCCGAACCGTACCAATTGCTCCTTGTCCGATTTCGCAGCCGCCGTGTCCGCCACGGCTTTCGCCGGCGCGCTCCGGCGCAGCACCGAGCGGATGCGTGCCATCAGCTCACGCAGCTCGCACGGCTTGGCCACGTAATCGTCGGCGCCGAGCTCGAGGCCGACGACGCGGTCGATCGGGCTTGCCGTCGCCGTCAGCATGATCACCGGCACGTTGATGCGGCTCTTGAGGTCGCGGATGATCGAGAGCCCGTCTTCCTCCGGCATGTTGAGGTCGAGCACGACGAGGTCGGGCATGCTGCCGTCGATCGCCGTGCGCAACGACTTACCGCCGTCGCACAGCGTCACGGTGAAGCCGTGCATCTTGAGGTAATCGCCGACCATCTCCCGGGCCGGGGCCTCGTCGTCGACGATCATGATGTGCTGGCTTTGGGTCATGGTCCTGAGATCACGAAATTTCGGTCGCGGGGAGGGTGATGGTGAAGGTCGAGCCCTTGCCGGGGCCCTCGCTCTCGGCGGTCACCTCGCCGCCGTGCATGTCGATAATACGCTTGACGATGGACAACCCAAGCCCGGTCGAGCTCTCGCCGGCGGTCGGTTTTGCCGACAGCCGCTGGAACCGGCCGAACAGGCGGCCGAGATCCTCCGGCGACAGGCCGGCGCCCTCGTCGCTGACGCGGACGATGGTGTCGCCGCCCTCATGGCTGACGACGACGCCGATCTTGCCGCCGATCGGTGAGTATTTGATGGCGTTGCTGATCAGATTGTCGATTGCCTCGCGAATGCGGTCGGTGTCGCACATGGTGACGACGTTGACGGGCGCGGTGACGCTGATCGCCTGCTGCTTGTTGACGGCGAGCGGCTGGTTGGCCTCGGCGACCTCCTTGACCAGGGCCGCGACGTCGACGGGCTCGCGGCGGATGGTGATGTCGAAGGCATCGGCCATCGCATCCGAGATCAGATGATCGACCATCGTGGTCAGGCGCTTGGTCGCATCGCGGATGTGATCGACCTGGGCCACGACGCCGCCTGACGACGCGCCGGTCGAGATCAACTCCTTCAGCATCTCGGTGCGGCCGAGGATGACGCCGAGCGGATTCTTCAGATCGTGGGCAACGGTACCGAGGATTTCGTTCTTGAAGCCGTTGGCGCGTTGCAGCCGCAGCCATTGCGCCGAGAGGCGGCGGTTGGCCTGCATCAGCGCGCGGGTGCGCTGGGCGACGCGGTCTTCCAGCTGGGTGTTGGCGGCCTGGAGCTGCTGGTAGAGGATGACGTTGTCGAAGGCGATCGAGAGCCGGCTGGAGAAGATCTCGACCAGCGAGCGGTCGGTCTCGGACAGCTCGCGCTCGGCCTGCAGCAGCACCACGACCTCGCGGCCGCTTCCGGTGCGCAAATAGATCACGCTGCGGTGGTCGGCGAATTCGTTCTTGCGGCCCTGGAACGCGGCTTCCACCATCGCGCGCAGATCGGGGTCGAGCGCCTTCGACGAGGTGGTGCCGATGAAGCGGCTGTAGCAGCCGCTGCCGGCGAGCACCGAGAGCTCGGGGTCGATGCCGCCATTGTCGCGCAAAACCAGGATACCGGCGCAATCGACGTTGAGCAGCGAGGCAAGCTGGGTCAGTACGCCCTCGGCGAGCCGCTGCATCGACTTGAAATCGTACAGCGTCGAAGCCGCGTCGATGATGATCTCGAGCCCGCGCCTTGTCTGCAGCATGCGCTCGAGCTGCTGGTAGGAGCGCAGCGCCGCGGTCAGCGAGGTGAACAGCTTGTCGGCGGTGAGCTCGGTCTTCGCTTTGTAGTCGTTGATGTCGTACTGCACGATCACGCGCCGTTCAGGCGCTTGACCGGGCTGTCCGGTGCGCAGGATGATGCGCACGGTCTCGTTCTTGAGCTCGTTGCGGATGTACTCGACCAGCTCGAGGCCGGCGACGTCCGTCTCCATGATGACGTCGAGCAGCACGGCGGCGATGTCGTTGTGCGCGGCCATCAGCTTGCGACCTTCGGCCGCGGAATGGGCGGAGAGGATCTCCAGGCCCTGGCCGTTGAGGGAATAGTCCGAGAGCGCAAAACGCGTACCGTCATGCACGGCCGGATCGTCGTCGATGACGGCGATCTTCCATTTCCGGGCGTCAACATCCTCCGATGCGGTACCGGTGTCGTCGATCAGGTGGAGGACATCGTCCTGTTCGGCCATTGAGAAGTCCCGTCAGTCTCTGTGCTTTGCCCGCCGCCCTTGGCGACCCGGGGCATGATAATGCGAAAAGTAGTGCCTTGTCCCAGCTTGGATTCCAGCATCATGCGACCGCCGAGCTGCTGGGTGACGAGGTTATAGACGATATGGAGGCCGAGTCCCGTGCCACCTTCATTGCGCCTGGTGGTAAAGAATGGGTCAAAGGCCTGGCGCTGCACGTCGGAGGTCATGCCGGCCCCGTCATCGGTGAAGATGATCTCGACGTCGTCGGCCCCGCGCGGCCGCGCCGAGATCGTGATCGTGCCGGCGCGGCCGTCGGCAAAGGCGTGGTTGGCGGCGTTGAGAAACAGGTTGGTCAGGATCTGGCCGTAGGAGCCGGGATAGCCGTCGAGCAGCAGCCCCTCGGGCATGTCGACATGGAGCGTGATCGGCGACCGCTTCAGCACCGGCCGCAGGCTCGCGATGATCTGCTCGGTGGCTTCGCTCAGGGAGAACTGCCGCCGCTCGGCATGGGAGCGGTCGACCGCAACCTGCTTGAACGACTGGATCAGCTCGCCGGCGCGCTGGAGATTGGCGACGAGCTGCTGCGAGGCGTCGCGCGAGGACTGCACGAATTCTTCCAGCTGCGAGCGGCGCAGGCCGCCGTCGCCCTTGAGCTGGGCTTCGAAGATCTCGGTGCGCCGGGCAAAGCTCGACGCAACGGTGAGGCTGATGCCGATCGGGTTGTTGACCTCGTGCGCGACACCAGCGACGAGGCCGCCGAGGGCTGCGAGCCTCTCGGCATCGATCAGATCTGCTGCGCGGCGTTGAGCTCGAGCAGCGCGCTTTCGGCCTTCTCCTTGGACGCGCGCAGCTCGTCCTCGGTCTGGCGCTTCGCGATCGCGTTCTCGCGGAACACTTCCACCGCGCGCGCCATGGCGCCGACCTCGTCGCGCGCGCGCGTGCCCTGCACCTCGCGGCCGAGGTCGCCGAGCGTGATCGCGCGCATCGCCGCCATGATCTGCTGCAGCGGCAGCCGGATCGACAGCGCGATCAGCACGCCGGCGGTGAGGATGATGCCGAGGAAGATCACGGCGATGGAAAGAACGCGACGGGAAATGTCCGCCAGCGTGCGGTCGAACGTCTCCTGCGCCTTTTGCTCGCGCTGGCGCATCTTGGTTGAGAGATCGTCGATGGCGCCGATCGCCTCGGCCTGGTTGGCGTCGATGGTATTGCGCAGCAGCTCGGTACGGTTCGTGAGCTGCTCGGAGAGCTTTGCAAAACCCTCGCGCAGCGCGGCGGTCCGGGCGGCGAGTCGTCGCAGCGCCATGCGCTGGAGGTCGTTGTCGGCGAGATCGATCATGACGGGGATGGTCTTCTCGATGGTCTCGGTGTTGCGGCGGGCGTCGTCGGCCGCACCCGATGACAGCGACAGATAGTAGGAATTGGCCGCGACCAGCATCGCGGTGAAGGCCTCGCGCGACTTGCCCAGCGAAGGCCAGATCAGCGCGTCGCGATGGCCGGTGGCGCCTTCGATGATGGAGTAAAGGCCGGCCATGTCCCTGGCCGGTCCCTGCACCTGATCCTCGTAGGTCTTCGCGATGGTGGCCTGCACGCCGCGCAGCTCGCCGAAGCCGTTGAGGAAGCGGTCGGTCGTGCGCTCCAGCTCCTCGACCGAGCCCGACAGCATCGGGTCCTTGGCGGCGCGATTGGTCAGCGTCCCCAGCACCGCCTCGCGCAGCAGCAGGATCTCGGCGAACAGGTCGGGGCTCGGCTGGTTGATATAGCGGTGGATCAGATTGTGCAGCCGCCCGGTCTCGCTTTCGAGCAGCGCCAGAATCCGGTCGGATTCGCGCACCTGGCGCACGTCGTCCCAGGCCGAGCCGAGCACCTGCGAGCCGTTCCAGATCAGCCCGACCAGCACGATGACCACGGCGGAGTTCAGCGCCGCGATCGACAGGATGCGCCAACGGATCGGCACCGCCCGGAGCACGCCGACCAGCCGCGCGCGCAGCCGCCCCATCGGGCCGGGCGACCTGTCTGCATGCTCGCTGTGTCCAAGCCCGGGCAAGAGGCTTCACTCCACCTTGCGAATGCGTTCGATCAGCGCGGCCGCGGCCGGATCCTGCCCGGCCTTGGCGTAGATCGCGACCATCGCGTCTTCGAACGGCTTGCGGTCGATATCCCTGACGATGGTGACGCCCGCTGCTTCCGCCTTGCGCTGCGACTGCTCCTCCAGGTCGCGCCATTTCTCGCGCATGAAGCGGCTGGAGCGCTGTGCGGCTTCCCTGAAGATGGTTTGCTCGTCGGCCGACAGGCTTTTCCAGGCCTTCAGCGAGATCACCAGCACTTCGGGGCTCATGGTGTGCTCGGTGAGGGCGAGATAGCCGGCATGTTTGTAATGGTCCGTCGTCACGTAGGATGGCCAGTTGTTCTCGGCGCCGTCGATCAAATGGTTGGCAAGCCCGGCAAGCACCTGCCCATAGGGCATCTCGACCGGCTCCGCGCCGAGCGCGCGGATCATCTGGCTCATCAACTCCGACTGCTGCACCCGGATCCGCAATCCCTTGAGGTCCGCGACGTTTCTGACCGGGCGGGCGCCGTTGTAGATCGATCGCGCGCCGGAATCGTAGAAGGCGAGGCCAACGAAGCCGTAGGGCTCGAAGCTGCCGAGGATCTCGCTGCCGATCGGCCCGTCCAGCACCTTCTGCATGTGCTCGATGGACCGGAACAGGAACGGCATCGCCAGCACGTTCATCGCCGGAACGAAATTGCCGATCAGCGCCACATTGGTCCGGTTGAGATCGATCGCACCGACCCGGGTCTGCTCGATGGTCTCCTTCTCCTCGCCGAGTTGGCGGGAGTGGAAGACCTTGACCTCGTGCCGACCGCCGCTGCGCTCGGCGATCAGGGCGCCCATGTAGCGCAGCGCCTGCACGGTCGGATAATCCTCGGTCTGGGTGTCGGCGGCGCGGAACTCACGCGCAGCAGCTCCCGTCGCGCAGAGGGCGATCAAAAGCGCGACGAAAACCACCCCGGTCCGCGTGCGTTCGGCACGGTTCAACACTGGCACACTCAACCCCTCAGTGGTGGAGTCTATGGCGGGAGGAAAAGGTTCAATGCAATCTAGCAGATGGTCGTGGGAAGGCCATCCCGCCGGGCGCCTCGACGTGATTGTGCGGCGCGGCCGGGGCTCATTCCCGGTTGAAACCGCAAATGCCGCGCCTTAAGCAGGGGCAGCCGCTTTCGTCGGTGCGGCATGGAAAGAGCCATCGTGACTTCAGCATCGCGCCTTTTGCAGGTCGTCGCCGCCTTTGCGGCGCTCTCCTTGGCCGCGCCGGTGCGTGCCGCGACCGACATCGCGTGGTGGCACGCCATGTCCGGCGAACTCGGCCGCCAACTGGAAAAGCTCGCCTCCGACTTCAACGCCTCGCAGCCGGATTATCGCGTGGTGCCAACTTACAAGGGCAGTTACACCGAGACGGTGACGGCCGCGATCTTCGCCTTCCGCTCGCGGAGCCAGCCCGCGATCGTCCAGGTCAACGAGGTCGCCACCGCCACCATGACCGCGGCCAAGGGCGCGATCTATCCCGTGTTCAGCCTGATGCGGGACATGAAGGAGCCGTTCTCGCTCAATGACTACCTTCCCGCGGTCTCCGGCTACTACACCGATGCGGCCGGCAATCTCTTGTCCTTCCCGTTCAATTCGTCGACGCCGATTCTTTATTACAACAAGACCATGTTCCGCGACGCAGGGCTCGATCCGGAGGCGCCGCCGAAGACCTGGCCGGAGCTTGGCGCTGCTGCAAAACGCCTGCGCGATCGCGGCGCGGTGTGCGGCTTCACCACCTCCTGGCCGTCCTGGATCCATGTCGAGAATTTTTCAGCCTTCCACAATCTGCCGCTGGCAACGCGGGCGAACGGCTTTGCCGCGTTGGATGCCGAGCTGACCATCAACAATCCGTCTCTCGTGCGTCACGTCTCCGAGCTCAGCGAGTGGCAGAAAACGAAAGTGTTCGACTATAGCGGCCGCGGCCAGTCGGCCGAGCCGCGCTTCCAGAACGGCGAATGCGGCATCTTCATCGGCTCCTCGGCGACGCGCGCCGACATCAAGGCGAATTCGAAGTTCGAGATTGGCTACGGCATGATGCCGTATTGGCCCGACGTGAAGGGTGCGCCGCAGAATTCGATCATCGGTGGCGCCACGCTGTGGGTGCTGCGCGACCGTCCGCGCGAGGAATACAAAGGCGTGGCACGATTCTTCGCCTATCTGTCGCAGCCCGGCGTGCAGGCCGCCTGGCACCAGAACACCGGCTATCTGCCTGTCACCCGCGCCGCCTTCGAGCTGACGCGCGCGCAAGGTTTTTACGAGCGCAATCCGGGCTCGGCGATGTCGTTCGAAGAGATCACGCTGCATCCGCCGACGGAGAATTCAAAGGGCATCCGGCTCGGCTCCTTCGTGCTGATCCGCGGCGCGATCGAGGACGAGCTGGAGCAGGCCTTTGCCGGCCGCAAGAGCGCGCAAGCCGCGCTCGATGCTGCGGTCGAACGCGGCAACAAGATCCTGCGCCAGTTCGAGCGCGCCAGCCCGGATAGGTAGGGGGAGGGATGGTAGCTCGGCGTTAAGGCGCAAGGCCGTTCCACAGCGTCATGGCCGGGCTTGTCCCGGCCATCCACGCCTTGGCCGCAGCACGAAGAACGTGGATGCCCGGGACAAGCCCGGGCATGACGAGCTCAACAGCCGTTAGGTTACGATGTCGATGCCACTCCCCCACCTCGCCGACGCGGCAAGCTTTCGCGCCTTTCGCGCCGACCCTCCGCGATGGCTGCCGATCGCACTCGACATCGCCCGCAGCCACGATCTCGATGCCAGCGCGCCGCACGTGTTTGCCACCGGCACCAATCTCGTGGTCGGGCTCGGCGATCGCCTGATCCTGAAAATCTTCCCGCCGCTGCTCCGCGCGCAGTTCGTCTCCGAGCACGGCTCGCTGGCCCAGCTTGCCGGTCGCATTGACTTGCCAATTCCCGAGATCGTCGCGGAAGGCGAGCGCGACGGCTGGCCTTATCTGATCATCACGCGCCTTGCCGGCACGCTCGGCTCGGAGGTCTGGCCGTCGTTGCCGGAAGCGCAGAAGGAGCGCGTGCTGCGACAGATCGGCGAGACCATCGCCGCCGTGCAGCGCGCGCCGCTCGGCTCACTCGCGCAGATCCAGCCGCGCTGGGACGACTTCATGCGGGCCCAGATGCAGGGCTGCAAGGCGCGGCACACGCGTCTCGGCCTGGCGCCGAAATTCCTCGCCGGCCTCGACGATCTCCTGCGTGATGCGGCCGCGCTCATTCCGATGGATGCGTCGCCGGTGATCCTGATCGGCGAATACATTCCGGAGAACTTCCTGCTCGCCCGCCACGACGATCAATGGTCTCTCGCCGGCCTGTTCGACTTCGGCGACGTGCTGGCGGGATGGCGGGACTACGATCTGCTCGGCCCTAGCGCCTTCATGGCAGCGGGCCGGCCGGGCAGGGTGCGCAACCTGCTCGAAGGCTTTGGCTATGCGAAGCTCGACTTCGCGCTCAAGCGACGGCTGATGGCCCTGATGCTGCTGCATCGCGCCAGCGACCTCAACAGCCACATCTGCATCGAGGGCTGGCAGGAGCAGGCGGATGATCTGGTCGAACTTCAGGAGCTGATCTGGCCGGGGTGACGGGCCGCGATCGATAGCCGCGCCACCTAGGGGCGAGACGCGCTCACGCAACAGGCTGGTATTCTCGAAGCATATTTTTTAGGCAAATATACCTGTTTGTATGCAATGTCCGACGGCTTGGCTTCTGATCGACGGCCCGGATAGCAGCCTTTTCCTATAAACATTTCATAGGCTTATGCTGGTTTAATCCTTGCTTAAGCCTTGGCACGAACCTTGCGAATCCAGTTCCAACCAGAAAACTTTTGTGTTGGAGCCATTCCATGAAGCGCCGCGATTTCCTCAAGTCCGTTTCCGGATTGGCCGCAGGCGCGGCGCTTCCGGCCATGCCGTCCGTGATCTCGTCGGCCAAGGCCGATGCGCGCTCGGAGACGCTGCTGATCGTCTCGGAAGGCGGCCCCAACAATCTCGATATCCACGGCGTCGGCACCAACGTGCCCGGCTATGAGGTGTCCTGGAATTGCTACGACCGCCTGCTCAGCCACGAGATGAAGACCGGCCCCGGCGGCGTGCCCTATTACGACCGCGACAAGTTCAAGGGCGAACTCGCCGAGGACTTCAAGATCGACGACATGTCGGTCACCTTCAAGCTGAAGAAGAACGCCAAATTCCACGACGGCGCGCCTGTGACCGCCAAGGACGTGAAGTGGTCGCTCGACCGAGCCGTCAGCGTCGGCGGATTCCCCACCTTCCAGATGAGCGCGGGCTCGCTCACGAAACCCGAGCAGTTCGTCGTGATCGACGACTACACGGTACGTGTCGACTTCCTGAAGAAGGACAAGCTGACGATCCCCGATCTCGCGGTGATCGTGCCCTGCATCATCAATTCCGAGCTGGTGAAGAAGAACGCCAGCGAGAAGGATCCCTGGGGACTCGAATTCACCAAGCAGCAGACCGCGGGCTCCGGCGCCTACAAGGTGACGAAGTGGACCGCCGGCACCGAAGTGGTGATGGAGCGCAACGACGATTGGGTCGGCGGCCCGCTGCCGAAGATCAAGCGCGTGATCTGGCGCATGGTGCCGCAGGCCGGCAATCGCCGCGCGCTGCTGGAGCGCGGCGACGCCGACATCTCCTATGAGCTGCCGTTCAAGGATTTCCAGGAGATGAAGGCGAGCGGCAAGCTCAACGTGGTGTCGCTGCCGTTCTCCAACGGCATCCAGTATATCGGCATGAACGTGACCAAGCCGCCGTTCGACAATCCCAAGGTACGTCAGGCGGTCGCCTGCGCGATTCCCTATCAGAAGATCATGGACGCGGTGATGTTCGGGCTGGCTAACCCGATGTTCGGCGCGCCCAAGGACAAGCCAACCGAAGTCGCCTGGCCGCAGCCGCACAAATACAACACCGACATGGACAAGGCGAAGGCGCTGCTGGCCGAGGCCGGCTACCCGAACGGCTTCGAGACCACGATCTCGTTCGACCTCAACTTCGCCGGCGTCAACGAGCCGCTCTGCGTGCTGGTGCAGGAGAGCCTGGCCCAGATCGGCATCAAGACCACCATCAACAAGGTGCCCGGCGCCAACTGGCGCACCGAATTGAACAAGAAGGAAATGCCGCTCTTCACCAACGTATTCTCGGGCTGGCTCGATTACCCCGAATACTTCTTCTACTGGTGCTATCACGGCAATAATTCCGTCTTCAACACCATGAGCTACAAGTCGGCGGAGATGGACAAGCTGATCGACGGCGCACGCGCGGCCGCCGCGACCGGCGACACCGCGACCTACGACACCGACGTGAAGGGCTTCGTCGACCTCGCCTACAGCGACATCCCGCGCATCCCGCTGTACCAGCCGTTCGTCAACGTCGCGATGCAGAAGAACATCAGCGGCTACCAATACTGGTTCCACCGGAGGCTGGATTATCGCGCGATGGCGAAGGGGTAAGGGGATGGCGGGCGAGATGGTCGCGTCATCGACTCTCTTTCTGAGTGAGGCGGCCACCGCTCTCTCATTCCATCTCCCCTTGTGGGAGAGGGGCAGGGTGAGGGGTAGCCACGAACTCCGATCTCGCTTGGGGCTCCCCCTCACCCTGCCCCTCTCCCATCGCAAGTCGGGCCTGCCCGACTTGCGCCAATCACCAATGCGCAACCGGGGTAGACCCCGGTTGCGTGGGAGAGGGGGCGCAGCGGAGCAGGTGGCGCGAACCCGCCCACAAACACAGAGCAGCAGGAGCGCAACCCCATGCTGACCATGATCGGCAAGCGCCTGATGTTCGCGATTCCTTCGCTGATCGGGGTCGTCATCGTCACCTTCCTGCTGACCCGCGCATTGCCCGGTGATCCCGCGGCGTATTTCGCCGGCCCCGCCGCAACGAAAGAAGCCGTCGAGCAGATCCGGAAAAAACTCGGCCTCGACAAGCCGCTGATCGAGCAGTTCTTTCGCTACACCAACGATCTCGCCCATGGCGATTTCGGCAACTCGCTCACGACCGGCCAGCCGGTCGCAGCCGAGATCCGCAACCGCCTGCCGGCCTCCGCCGAGCTGACGCTGCTCGGCCTCATCGTCTCGGTCGTGATCGCGATTCCGCTCGGCGTGCTGGCGGCGACGCGGCCGGGCTCATGGGTCGACCATCTCTGCCGTGTGACGACGACGGCCGGCGTCTCGCTGCCGGTGTTCTTCACAGGTCTGGTGCTGGTCTATGTGTTCTATTTCCGGCTCGGCTGGTCGCCCGCGCCGCTCGGCCGGCTCGATGTGTTCTACAGCGCGCCGCCGACAGTGACCGGCTTCTATCTGATCGACACCCTGATCGCGCGCGACTTCGAGGCGTTCCGTTCGGCATGCAGCCAGCTCATCCTGCCGGCGACGACGCTTGCGATCTTCTCGCTGGCGCCGATCGCGCGCATGACGCGCGCCTCGATGCTGGCGGTGCTGTCCTCCGAATTCGTGCGCACCGCGCGTGCCAGCGGCCTGTCGCCGGCGACCGTCATCGTCACCTACGCCTTCCGCAACGCGATGCTCCCCGTCATCACCACGCTGAGCATGGTGTTCTCGTTCCTGCTCGGCGCCAACGTGCTGGTGGAGAAAGTGTTCGCCTGGCCAGGCATCGGCTCTTACGCCGTCGAAGCGCTGATCTCGTCGGACTTCGCGCCGGTGCAGGGGTTCGTGCTGACCATGGCGGTGATGTACGTGCTGCTCAATCTCGTGATCGACATTCTCTATGGCGTGATCGACCCGCGCGTGCGGTTGGAGGGCTAATCATGAGCACCGTTGCGCCTGCTGTTGAACCCGTCGGCCCCGCGCGCACGTCGGGTCTCGTCGCGCTCCTCGACCAGACCCGCTACGTGCTCGGCGAGAACAAGGTCACCGGCTTTGCATTCGCGCTGCTGATCGTGATCCTCCTTGCCGCGATCTTCGGCCCCTATGTGGTGCCGTATGACCCGCTGGCGTCCGACACCGTGGCGTCGCTGAAGCCACCGTCGGCCGCGCACTGGTTCGGCACCGATCAATTGGGCCGTGACATCTTCAGCCGGGTCGTGGTGGCGACGCGGCTCGATACCTTCATCGCGGTCGCCTCCGTCGCCCTGGTGTTCCTGATGGGCGGGCTCGCCGGCATCGCGGCCGGCTATTTCGGCGGCTGGACCGATCGCATCGTCGGCCGCGTCGCCGACACCATCATGGCGTTCCCGCTGTTCGTGCTGGCCATGGGCATCGTCGCCGCGCTGGGGAACACCGTGCAGAACATCATCCTGGCCACCGCCATCGTGAACTTCCCGCTCTACGCCCGCGTTGCGCGCGCCGAAGCCAATGTCCGCCGTAACGCCGGCTTCGTGCAGGCCGCGCGTCTGTCCGGTAACGGCGAATTCCGCATTCTGCTCGTGCATATCCTGCCGAACATCATGCCGATCATGATCGTGCAGATGTCGCTGACCATGGGCTACGCCATCCTCAATGCCGCCGGTCTCTCGTTCATCGGCCTCGGCGTCCGTCCGCCGACGGCCGAATGGGGCATCATGGTCGCCGAAGGCGCCGGCTTCATGGTGTCAGGCGAATGGTGGATCGCGCTATTCCCGGGCCTCGCTTTGATGATCGCCGTGTTCTGCTTCAACCTCCTCGGCGACGGCCTGCGCGACATCGTCGACCCCCAGCGGAGGACGTGATGGCTGGGTTAGGCGTACTTTTTCGCTCGAAATTCCCCAATGAAATCAACCTCATTCTACTGTGCATGGGGTTGTTTTCGCCATTTTTAGTTGGGAGGTGCCCATGACCGCCCCGCCGCTGCTCGACGTCCAGGACCTTACCGTCGAATTCACCACCCGCCGCGGCATCGTCAAGGCGGTGCAGCACGTCAACATTTCCGTCGCCAAGGGCGAGACGCTTGCGATCGTCGGCGAGTCCGGCTCCGGCAAATCGGTGACGTCGTATGCGGTGATGCGCATTCTCGACCGTGCGGGGCGGATCGCCGAAGGCTCGGTGATGTTCTCGGGCATCGACGTCAAGGCCGCGACCGAAGACCAGATGCGCGATCTGCGCGGTCGCGAAGTCTCGATGATCTTCCAGAATCCGCGCGCCGCGCTCAACCCGATCCGGAAGGTCGGCGACCAGATCGAGGACGTGCTGCGCACCCATGTCCAGCAGGCCATGGTTTCGGACCGCGGCGAGAAGGCGATCGAGGCGCTGGAGCAGGTCAAGATCGCCCGCCCGCGCGAGCGCTATCACGCCTATCCGTTCGAATTGTCCGGCGGCATGTGCCAGCGTGTCGTCATCGCGCTCGCGCTCGCCTGCAATCCGCAGCTACTGATCGCGGACGAGCCGACGACCGGATTGGACGTCACCACGCAGAAGGCGGTGATGGATCTGATCGTGGAATTGACCAAGCGCAAGGCAATGTCCACCATCCTGATCACGCACGATCTCGGCCTCGCCGCTGCTTATTGCGACCGCGTCGTCGTGATGGAAAAGGGCAGGGTGGTCGAGACCGCCAAGGCCGCCGACATCTTCGCCAACCCGCAGCACCCCTACACCAAGAAGCTGATGCGCGCGACGCCGCGGCTCGGCGTGAGCCTGCGGGATCTGTTGCCGGAGGAGGAAGGCTCAGCCGTCGTGGCCGGGCCTGACCGGGCCATCCATCAGGCTTCGCAGGACGAGGCCAGGAAGAGCGGGCAGCCCCTTCTCCTCATCGACAAGCTGGTCAAGGAATATCCCCGCCAGGGCGCCACCGCCACGCTCGGCAAATTGTTCGGCCGCAAGCCGCCGGTCGAGCCGGACGTGTTCCGCGCCGTCGACGGCATCAGCTTCTCGATCGGTCACGGCGAGAGCGTCGGCCTGGTCGGCGAGTCCGGCTGCGGCAAATCGACCACGTCGATGATGGTGATGCGGCTGCTGGATCAGACCTCGGGGCTGATCCAGTTCGACGGCGAGGACATCGGCGGCATCGCGCCCGCCGGCTTTGCCCGGCTGCCGCAGCGCAGCCGCATCCAGATGGTGTTCCAGGATCCGACCGACAGCCTCAACCCGCGCTTCACCGCCGTGCGTGCCATCGCCGATCCCATCATGCAGCTCGGCGACGTCAGGGGGCGCGACGCGCTCCGCGCCCGCTGCGAGGAGCTCGCCACCATGGTGGGCCTGCCGCACAATCTGCTGGATCGCTTCCCGCACCAATTGTCGGGCGGCCAGAAAGCCCGCGTCGGCATCGCCCGCGCCATCGCCCTGCACCCGAAACTGGTCATCCTGGACGAGCCGACCGCCGCGCTCGACGTTTCGGTCCAGGCCGTGGTCCTCAATCTGCTCCAGGACCTCAAGGCCCGACTAGGTATGAGTTATCTGTTCGTCTCGCATGATTTGAACGTAGTGCGCTTGTTGTGCGATCGTGTCATTGTCATGCGGTCGGGTCGAATCGTCGAGGAAGGATCTTCCGAGCGGGTCTTGAGCGATCCGCAGGACGACTACACCAAGGAGCTGCTGACGGCGATCCCGCATCCGCCGCTGCAGACACAGAGCGCACACTGAGAGCTTGTTTGGGAGCGTGATGGCCGAACCGTTGGACGATTATATCGACGCTGTCACCAAAGCGTTGGCGTTGCCCGTCGAGGAAGCATGGAGGGCGTCCATCCGCGCCAATCTCGAGGTCTCGCTGCGGCTCGGCCGCCTCGTCGACGAATTCGCGCTGCCGGACGAGACCGAGCCGGCGCCCGTGTTCACGGTCTGACGCCGCCATGACGACCAAGCCAGAGATGACGGCCTCCGAGATCGCGAGCGCGGTTGCGGGCCGCAAGATGTCCGCGCTCGATGCGACCGAAGCCGCGCTTGCGCGCATCAAGCAGCACGACACCATCCTCAATGCGTTTACCGACATCACCGCCGATCGCGCCCGCGCCAAAGCGCGCGCAATCGATGCCGATATCGCCGCCGGCAAGTCCGTCGGCCCATTGGCCGGCGTGCCGTTCGCGGTGAAGAACTTGTTCGACGTCGCAGGCCTCGCCACGCGCGCAGGCTCGAAGATCAACCGCGATCGCGCACCCGCCACGCGCGATGCCACGCTGATCGAGCGGATGGAAGCGGCCGGCGCCGTGCTGGTCGGTGCGCTCAACATGGGTGAATACGCCTATGACTTCACCGGCGAGAACGTCCATGACGGTCCCTCGCGCAATCCGCATGACACGACGCGGATGAGCGGCGGCTCCTCGGGCGGATCCGGCAGCGCCGTCGGTGGCGCGCTGGTGCCGATCGCGCTCGGCTCCGACACCAACGGTTCGATCCGCGTGCCGTCCTCGTTCTGCGGCATCTTCGGCCTGAAGCCGACCTATGGCCGGCTCTCGCGTGCGCGTTCGTTCCCGTTCGTCGCGAGCCTCGATCATCTCGGCCCGTTCGCGCGCTGCGTCACCGATCTCGCGCTGGCCTATGACACGATGCAGGGGCCGGATGCGGACGACGCCGCCTGCACCACCACACGTGGTCTGGAGCCGACGACACCGCTGCTTGCCAATCCGGTGTCCGACCTGCGCATCGCGATCGCCGGCGGCTACTTCCAGAAAAATTTGTTTCCGGAAGCCGTCGAAGCCGTCAGCCGCGTCGCCAAGGCGCTGGGTGCAACGCGCGTGGTGGACGTGCCCGAAGCCGCGCGCGCCCGCGCGGCGGCCTATGTCATCACCACCACCGAGGGCGCCTCGCTGCATCTCGATCGGCTGCGCACACGCCCGAACGATTTCGATCCTGCCGTGCGCGACCGGCTGATCGCGGGCGCCATGGTGCCGGCGCCGCTGGTCGACCGCGCGCAAAAATTCCGCCGCTGGTATCGCGCGCAATTCGCGGAGATTTTCAAATCCGTCGACGTGCTGATCGCACCGGCGACGCCATGCACCGCGCCGAAGCTCGGCCAGGTCAATTTCAATCTTGGCGGCGTCGAGATGCCGGTGCGCGCCAATATCGGCATCCACACCCAGCCGATCTCGTTCATCGGCCTGCCTGTGGTCGCCGTGCCGGTGCCGCTCGATCCGCTGCCGATCGGCGTGCAGATCATCGCCGCGCCATGGCGCGAGGACATCGCGCTGCGCGTCGCGTACGCGTTGGAGAAGATGGGCGTCGCCGCCGCGCCCAGCCCAAAAGGATTTTGAGATGGAGATCGATCTCCCCGACGTGATCGCGGACGTCAAAGCCGCATTCGAGCGCTATGAGCAGGCCCTGATCACCAACGACGTCGCGGTGCTCGGCGAGCTCTTTCGCAACGATCCCCGCACGCTGCGCTATGGCATCGGCGAGAACCTCTACGGCTATGAAGCAATCTCCGGATTCCGCGCCGGGCGCTCGCCGGTCGGCCTCAATCGCCGCACCGCGAAAACCGTGATCACCAGCTATGGCCGCGACACCGCGGTCGCCTCCACCCTGTTCTATCGCGACACGATGCCGGGTAAGGTCGGCCGGCAGATGCAGACCTGGGTAAAATTCCCGGAGGGCTGGCGCGTCGTCGCCGCCCATGTCAGCATCATCGACGAGTCGAAAGAGACCTGACCGTATGACGCTTGACGATCTTCCGCCCGGAACGCTGCCGGCCGAACCGGCGGTGCCGCGTGTCGACCGGGGGGCGCCGTCAGCGCACAAGGTCACGCGCGCCGAGGAGCTGCGCCTGCAGCTCGCCGACGAGATCGTGCGCGGAGCTCTGCCACCCGGTGCGCCGCTTGACGAGACCGACATCGCGCGCCGCTTCAGCGTTTCGCGCACGCCGGTGCGGGAAGCCCTGCGTCAGCTCGTGGCAAGCGGCCTCGTCGAAGCGCGCGCTCATCGCGGCGCGGTGGTGGCGCAGCCCTCGTTCGAACGGCTGACGGGCATGTTCGAGGCCATGGCGGAGCTTGAGGCGCTGTGTGCGGGTCTTGCCGCCGAGCGCATGTCCGCCACTGAGCGTCACGGCCTGGAAGCCATCCACGAAGAACTGCGGGTGTTGAGCTACGCCGGCAATCCCGAGCGCTTCCACGAGGTCAACGAGCGCTTCCACAACGCGATCTATGCGGGATCGCAGAACGGCTACATCGCCGAGATCACGCTGGCGACGCGCGTGCGCGTACAGCCGTTTCGCCGCGCCCAGTTCCGCAATCTCGGCCGTCTCGCCAAGTCGCAAGCCGAGCACGACCGCGTTGTCGTCGCCATCATGCGCGGCGACAAGCAGGGCGCCGCCGCCGCGATGCGCGCGCATATCGAGCTGGTGCGCGGGGAGTACGAGATCTACGCGGTGTCGGTTTAGGGGCGCGCGCAGGTTGCGTAGGGTGAGCAAAGGCGCAAAGCGCCGTGCCCACCATCTCCCCAAGCTGACGGTGATGGTGGGCACGTTTCGCTTTGCCCACCTACGAGACCTACGCTGTCGTAGCTTCCGCCATATACTTCCGCCAGCCGCCATACGCGGTGATGTCGCGAGCCTCGCCCAGCACCTCGGGCTCGACGAGAAATCCCTTCACGCTGCGGCCATCGGCCAGCCGCACCGTGCCGATCGCCATCGGCGCGGGAATCGCGTTGACGAACTTGCCGAAGGCGGACGACGACAGCGACCAGATTTCCAGCTCGATCGACGCGCCCTTGCCGGCCTCGACGCGCAGCATGCCCGGCTTTGGCGGCGTGGTCTTCAATGCGTAGAGCTTGTAGTCCGCCGCGGTCCTGGTTGCCTCGATCAGCTGGCCGTTCAGCGCTTTCAGTTCGCCGTTCAGCGCCATGCCGGACAGATGCGCGCCGACCACGGCGATGGGAATCTCGTCGACGCCGCTTGCGGCAAGCGGCGCCAGCGAGGCTTGCACGACGCCCTTTGCGCCAAGCGTCAGTTTGGTATCGGCATGGAACACGCGGCCGATGCTGGCGAGCAGCGCATCGTGCCCGGTGGGTGCAAGAATTGTGATGCCGAACGGGATGCCGTCGGCGCGCATCGCCGCCGGCAGCGCGAGACCACAGAGATCGAGCAGATTGACAAAATTGGTATAGGTGCCGAGCCGGCTGTTGAGCTCGACCGGATTGGCCCGCACCTGCGCGGTCGTATAGGCCGTCGGCGCCGTCGGCAGCACCAGCGCGTCGATATTGGTGAAGGTGCGTTCGGCGATCTTGCGCAGGCCCTGCAGACGATAGAGCGCGGAGAAGGTGTCCGTCGCCGTCAACCGCGCACCGGCCGCGGTGATCTCGCGCGTCACGGGATGGATCGCCTCCGGTGCCGAGGCGAGCAGGTCGCGAATCACGAGATAGCGCTCGGCCACCCACGGTCCCTCGTAGAGCAGTCGGGCCGTCTCATAGAACGGCTCGAGGTCGAATTCGACGAGCGTTGCCCCAAGCGCGGTCCAGCGCTTCAGCGCCTCGGCGTAAGCCGCTTCCGCCTTCTTGTCGCCGAAGAAGATCAGCTGTCCGCTGCGTGGCACGCCCAGGCGCAGGTTTGCCGGGAGCGGGGTGATCGCGCCAAGCGGCCGGTCGCGCGAGAACGGATCTGCCTGATCGGGACCTGCCATCACGGAGAGCGCCAGCGCGGCGTCGTCGACCGTCAAAGCGAATACCGAGATGCAGTCGAGCGTCCGGCAGGCCGGCACCAGGCCAGCGGTCGAAATCATGCCGAGGCTCGGCTTGAGACCGACGATGTTGTTGAGCATCGCCGGCACGCGGCCTGAGCCGGCGGTGTCGGTGCCGAGCGACAGTGGCACCAGCCCGGCGCCGACGGCGGTGGCCGATCCCGAGCTCGAGCCGCCGGGAATGAGGTCCTCGCGGATCGCGTTTCTGGGGATGCCGTGGGGCGAGCGCACGCCGACAAGGCCGGTCGCGAACTGGTCGAGATTGGTCTTGCCGATGATGATCGCGCCGGCGGCGCGCAGCCGCTGCACCGCGGTCGAATCATGTGTCGGGGTATACGAGAAGGCCGGGCACGCCGCGGTGGTCGGAAATCCCAGCGCGTCGATATTGTCCTTCACCACGACCGGCACGCCATAGAGCGGCAGGCTGGCGGCGTCCTTGGTGGCGAGCTTCTCGGCCTCCGTGATCGCGTCCTTTTCGTCGCGCAGGCTGATGAAGACGGCGGGGTCGTTGTGGTCGCGGATGCGCTGATAGGTGCGCGCGACCGTCTGCGCCGGTGTGAGCGTGCCCGCGCGATGCGCGGCCACGATCGCGGCGACCGTTTCAGGCTGCTCAGCCCCCATTTCAGCCTTCATGGCGACAAATCTCCGGCTACGTCTCTTCACCCCGATCGAAGCAAGCGATGTGCCATTGTGTACAGAATCCGGGCAGGACAAGTGCTGCGGATATTACCGAGAGATCAGTGGCTTGTGGGATATTTCGAGCTCCGGCGGACCTTCGTGTCAGCGCCCTGTTACGAGCATTTGCGCAAATAATAGGCAGCTAGATCAGGTGCAGCCAGCAATCCATGCCGCGGATGCGCGGCGACCAGCCCTTTGAACGGCGGCGGGCCGTCCCACCTGGCCCCAGCTTGCGCCCCAACAATTGTCGTGGCCAACATGCTGGCCAACGCGGTCCGCGACGAGGCTGCGACCGGTCCCGGCTTCCGGGCGAGGAGGAAACCATGACAGCCGCCCCACGCGGTGATGCTTCGAGCCTGTTTGCGACACCCAGAACCGTTGCCGAGCATCGCGCCGACGGCAGCATCGTGCTGCGCTCGCCCGAGCCTCTGCGCGATGGCGCGCGCTGCGTCGGCGACTGGCTGGAGCAATGGGCGCGGCAGAGGCCCGACGCGATTTTCCTCGCCGAGCGCAGCAGTGCCGAAGCGCCATGGAGCACCGTTACCTATGCGCAGGCGCTGCGCCAGGTGCGCGCGGCGGCGTCCTGGATTCTGGCGCACGGTCTCGGCGCGGAGCGCCCGCTCGCGATCCTCTCCGAGAACAGCATCGATCATGCGCTGCTGGCACTGGCGGCGCAGCATGTCGGCGTGCCCTCGGCGGCGATCTCGCCGGCCTATTCCCTGATGTCAAAGGACTTCGACAAGCTCAAGAGCATGATCGCGTTGCTTGAGCCCGCCGCGATCTATGTCTCCGCGACGAGGCCGTTTGCGGCGGCGCTGGCCGCGATCAAGCCGCTGCATAGCGCGCAGATTATCAGCGGCAATGCCGACGATGCCGATGCGCTGGCCTTTCGCACTATCGCGGCAACGCCCGAGAGCCCCGACGTCGCAAAGGCCTTCGCCGCGGTGACGCCCGATACGATCGCAAAACTCCTGTTCACTTCGGGCTCGACCGGCACGCCGAAAGCCGTGATCAACATCCAGCGCATGCTGACGTCCAGCCAGCAGGCCAAGGCGCAGACCTGGACTTTTCTCGAACAGGCGCGCGACGATCTGGTCATTCTCGACTGGCTGCCCTGGAGCCACACGTTTGGCGCGAACCACAATTTCAATCTCGTGCTGCGCAATGGCGGCTCGCTCTATATCGACGGCGGCAAGCCGGCGCCCGGTCTGTTTGCGATGTCGCTCGCCAATCTCAGAAGCGTGATGCCGACGGTCTATTTCAACGTGCCGCGCGGCTTCGACATGTTGATCGCGGCGCTGCGCGGCGACGAGGAGCTGTGTCGCCGCTTCTTCAGCGAGGTGAAATTCGCGTTCTACGCCGGTGCGGCGCTGCCGCAGAATCTCTGGGATGCGCTGGAAGAACTCTCCGTCAAGACTGGTGGCCGCGCGATGCCGATGGTCTCGGCCTGGGGCTCGACCGAGACGTCGCCGCTGGCCACCGACTGCCATTTCCTCGCGGAGCGCTCGGGCAATATCGGCGTGCCCATTCCCGGCACCGAACTGAAGCTCGTTACCTCCGGCGACAAGCTGGAGGTGCGCGTGCGCGGCCCCAACGTCACGCCGGGCTATTGGAAGGCGCCGGAGCTGACCAGGCAGGCTTTTGACGACGAGGGCTTTTATCTCATCGGTGACGCCGTGAAGTTCGCCGATGCGAACCGGCCCGAACGCGGCCTATTCTTTGACGGCCGCGTCGCGGAGGATTTCAAGCTCAATTCCGGCACCTGGGTCAGTGTCGGCACACTGCGCCTCGCCGGCATCGCCGCGCTGGCGCCGCTCGCGCAGGACATCGTCGTCACCGGCCATGGCGGCGACGAGGTGCGCTTCCTGGTGTTTCCGAACATCGCTGCGTGCCGCGCGCATGCCGGCCTGCCCGAGACCGCAGGCGTGAACGACGTGCTCGCGCATGAGAAGATCAGAGCCGCGATCGCGCGGGGGCTGGCGAAACTGAAGCAACACGGCGCCAACTCCTCCGGCCATGCCACGCGTGCCCTGCTGCTCGCCGAGCCGCCGTCGGTCGACGGCGGCGAGATCACCGACAAGGGCTACATCAACCAGCGCGCGGTGCTGACGCGCCGTGCCGATGCTGTGGCGCGGTTGGATGACGATGCGCCGGGCGAGTGGATCGGGGTGTAGCGCTTGGGCCTGTGCCCCGGACGCAGCGCAGCACGCAGTGATGCGCTGCAGAGCCGGGGCCATTCTTCGTGATTGGCATCTATGGATCCCGGCTCTGCGCAGCAGCGTTTCACGCTGCAGCGCGTCCGGGACAAGAGAGCTCGGCAAACCCAACTACGCCAGCCGCCCTGCCGCATTATGTTGCACGATTCTTTTGTTGCCCAAGCAACTAATTTATGCGAACCGTTCCAGACACGGATGACGGCGGGAGGAACCGCCGCGTCGGATCGGAGGAAGCTATGCTCGGCAGAGAGGGTGCCGCCGGCGAATGTTGGCGCATGCCTGGAAATGACAGGGCTCAGCGCCCGCTGTGTGGCCCGTCAGGTCTCGGTGCTGCCGGTCACCGCGCCGAGATTTTCATGCAGGCGGCGCAACAGGTCGATCAGCACCTCGCGCTCGTCCTTGTCCAGGCAGGACAACAGGCGCCGTTCGCGCTCGAATGCAGCGACGATCACCTTGTCATGGATGGCGCGGCCCTTCGCCGTCAGCGAGATCGAATGGGTGCGCCCGTCATTGGGATCGGTACGGATCGAGATCAACCCCCGCTTTTCCAGGCCGGCCAGCGTCCGACTCACCGGGCCCTTGTCGAAACCGATGACGTGGCAGATGCGCGAGGCGGGAATGCCGGGCTCGATCGCGAGCAGCGACATGATCCGCCATTCCGTGACGTTGACGCCGAACTCTCGCTGATAGAACGCGGTGGCGCTGTTCGAGAGCTTGTTGGCGATGAAGGTGATGAACGCGGGGACGTAGCGGTCGAGATCGAGCGTCGGTCCCGTCTCGGCGGGCGCAGGTTTCTGGCGGGCTCTGGTCGAAGGCGGCGGCATGTTGGGATTCTGTCTCGCGGCGTGTCTGGAGACCTAAAGGTAAGCGCGGCCCTTTCACAAGATCAAAATGAGGGAGGACTTCCATGAGCACTTCCAGCTCCCAGGAAATTAACGGTTCGTCGGCCGTCCCGCATCTCGACGTCGATCCGTTCGCGATGGATTTTTTCGCCGATCCCTATCCCACGCATGAGCTGCTGCGGGAGGCGGGACCTGTCGTCTATCTCGACAAGTGGAACGTCTATGGCGTGGCGCGCTATGCCGAAGTTCATGCCGTGCTGAACGATCCCGCAACGTTCTGCTCCAGCCGCGGCGTCGGCCTCGCCGATTTCGCGAAGGAGACGCCGTGGCGGCCGCCCAGCCTGATCCTTGAGGCCGATCCTCCCGAGCACACCCGCACCCGCGCCGTGCTCTCAAAGGTGCTGTCGCCGACGGTGATGAAGGGGCTGCGCGACCGCTTTGCCGCGGCAGCGGAAGAGCGTGTGGACGCGCTGCTGGAGAAACGCAACTTCGATGCCATCACGGACCTTGCCGAGGCCTATCCGCTGTCGATCTTCCCAGATGCGCTCGGGCTTAAGCCTGAGGGACGCGAGAATCTCATTCCCTATGCGAGCCTGGTGTTCAACGCCTTCGGCCCGCCGAACCAGTTGCGCAACGAGGCGATCGCGCGCTCGGCGCCTCACCAGGCCTACGTCACCGAGCAGTGCCAGCGGGACAGCCTCACGCCCGGCGGCATCGGCGCCTGCATCCACGCCCATGTCGGCGAGGGTGCCATCACCGCGACCGAAGCGCCGCTGTTGGTGCGTTCGCTTCTGTCAGCGGGCCTCGACACCACCGTCAACGGCATCGGTGCAGCGGTCTACTGTCTCGCGCGCTTCCCTGAGCAGTGGCAGCGCCTGCGCAACGATTTTACGCTGGCGCGCAACGCTTTCGAGGAGGCCGTTCGTTTTGAAAGCCCGGTGCAGACCTTCTTCCGCACGACCACGCGCGAAGTCGAACTGTCAGGCGCGACCATCGGTGAGGGCGAGAAGGTGTTGATGTTCCTGGCGGCTGCCAATCGCGATCCGCGGCGCTGGGACAAGCCCGACAGCTACGACATCACCCGCCGCACGTCCGGCCATGTTGGCTATGGCTCAGGTATTCACATGTGCGTCGGCCAGCTGGTCGCGCGGCTCGAAGGCGAGACAATGCTCGCGGCGCTGGCCCGCCGGATCGCAAAGATCGAGATCATGGGCGAGCCGCAGCGCCGCTTCAACAACACGCTGCGCGGGCTCGACAGCCTGCCTGTGAGCATCACGCCAGCCTGAGGCTGTCGTCATCGCAAACAACAAATACGACAGGGGAGGGAACAATGAAGAACTTGAAGTGGACGCTTGCGCTGGCCGCGAGCCTGATTGGCGGCGCGGCAAATGCCGAGATCTCGGACAATGTCGTGCGCGTCGGCGTGCTCAACGACATCTCCGGCATTTTCCAGGACACCAACGGCATGGGCTCGGTCGAGGCCGCGCGCATGGCCGCTGAGGATTTCAACGGCGGCGGCAAGGGCATCAAGGTCGAGATCGTCTATGCCGATCACCAGAACAAGGCCGACGTCGGCAATGCAATCGCGCGCAAATGGCTCGATGTCGAGGGCGTCGACGCCATCGTCGACGTGCCGAACTCGGCCGTTGGCCTCTCCATCAACACGCTGCTGCGCGATAGCCGCATGACGTTCCTCGCGTCGTCCACCGCGAGCTCCGATCTCACCGGCAAGGCCTGCTCGCCCAACACCATCCAATGGGTCAACGACGCCTGGGCGACCGGCAACACCACGGCGGCCGCGATGATGTCGCGCGGCGGCAAGGACTGGTATTTCCTCACGGTTGACTACGCACTCGGCAAGGGCATCGAGGCGGAAGCCCAGAAATACATCGAGGCGCATGGCGGCAAGGTGTTGGGCTCCTCCAAGCATCCGCTCGGCACGTCCGACTTCGCGTCCTTCCTGTTGCAGGCGCAGGGCTCGAAGGCCCAAGTGATCGGGCTCGCCAATGCCGGCGGCGACACCATCAACGCGGTGAAGCAGGCGGCCGAGTTCGGGATACAGCAGGGCGGACAAAAGCTCGTCGCCTTCCTGCTCTTCATCAACGACGTCCACGGCATGGGCATCAAGGTCGCGCAAGGGCTCCAGCTCATGGAGGCCTTCTACTGGGACATGAACGACGACACCCGCGCCTTCGCCAAGCGCTTCGCGGCGCGGCCCGGCATGAACGGCAAGATGCCGAGCGGCAACCAGGCCGGGGTCTATGCCTCCACGCTCGCTTATCTCAACGCGGTTGCCGTCACGGGCAGCGACAATGCCAAGGACGCCGTGCCCGAGATGAAAAAGTTCAAGGGCAAGGACAAGCTGTTCGGCGACACCACGATCCGCCAGGACGGCCGCGTCGTGCATCCGATGTATCTGTTCGAGGTGAAGAAGCCGGAGGAGTCGAAATATCCCTACGACTATTACAAGCTGGTCTCGACGATCTCTGCGGAGCAGGCGTTTCGACCGCTCACGGAAGGTGGGTGCGAGCTGGTGAAGTAGGGGCGGCGATCGCGCCTCACTTAACCTCTCCCCGCTCGCGGGGAGAGGTCGGATCGCTCTTGCGATCCGGGTGAGGGGGTACAGGTCTCACCAATATCTCGTTCGCGGAGAGGCCCCTCACCCCAACCCTCTCCACGTAAGAACGGGGAGAGGGAGAAGAAGCCCTACACCACCTTGCTCGATCCCTGCGTGATCAGCCGCGCGGCGCGCTGGTCGCGGGCGTAGATCCAGAGCCAGCTCAGGGCGACGCTGAGGCGGTGGCGCAAGCCGATCAGGAAGTAGATATGGGCGATGCCCCAGATCCACCACGCGATGGTGCCGCGCAGCTTGATGCGGCCGAAGTCGATCACCGCGAGCCGCTTGCCGATCTGCGCGAGGCTGCCGGAGTGCTTGTAGCGGAACGGGCCTGTCGGCTCCTGGCGCAGCCGGGCCTTGATGGTCTCGGCCACGTGACGGCCCTGCTGCTTGGCGGCCGGCGCGATGCCGGGCACAGGCTTGCCGTCCCAGGCGTTGATCAAAACGGTGTCGCCAATTGCAAAGATCTCGGGATGACCGGGGATCGTAAGATCGGCCTCCACTTGGACGCGCCCGGCGCGATCGGCCGGTGCGCCCAGCCATTCCGCCGCGGGCGAGGCGCGCACGCCGGCGGCCCAGATTCGTGTCTTGGCTTCGAGCAGCTTGCCGCCGAACACCACGCCCTCGCGGTTGATCTCAGTGACGGCTTGGCCGAGCACGACCTCGACGCCGATCTTCTCCAGCGAGGCCTGGGCATAGGCCGAGAGATCATCTGGAAAGCCTGCCAGCACCCGCGGACCCGCCTCGATCAGCACCACGCGCGCCTTGTTGGTGTCGATGTTGCGGAAGTCGGCTGGCAAGGTGTGGTGCGCCATCTCGGCGATGGTGCCGGCGAGTTCGACGCCGGTGGGGCCGGCGCCGACGATGACGAAAGTCAATCGTGCCGCGCGTTTGGCCGGATCGGTCTCACGCTCGGCGCGCTCGAACGCCACCAGGATATGACGGCGCAGCGTGGTCGCGTCCTCCAGTGTTTTAAGACCCGGCGCCCATTGCTCCCATTCGTCGTGGCCGAAATAGGCGTGACGCGCGCCGGTGGCGAGCACCAACGTGTCGTAAGGCACCTCGCTGCCGTCGTCGATCAGCACGCAGCGCCTGTCGGCATCGACGCCGCTGACCGTCGCAAACAGCGTCGTAACATCGCGCCGGTCGCGCATCAGGTGCCGGACCGGCCAGGCGATCTCGCTGGTGGCGAGCGAGGCGGTGGCGACCTGATAGAGCAGCGGCTGGAACAAATGATGGTTGCGGCGGTCGATCAGCGTGATCTCGACCGGGCTGCCGGCGAGCCGGTGGGTCGCCTCCAGCCCGCCGAAACCGGCTCCGACGATGACGACGCGGTGCGGTGTCGTGGTCATGATGCGCCCTTCCGAATCTCGCGGCTCTATCCTCATCTAAACGCTGATCAGGCGCCGCGGTCCAATAGCCGTCGTCAATCGAGGCATAGGCCGGGTGTATCGCGCCCGCGAGAAAGCGCCGCAGCCTTAGCCGAAGTAAGTAGAATTATATTTCTTGCTATCGCCGTTCGGGGCGAAATATGGTGCAGGGCGGGCGCTGAACCATTGGCGGCGCGACAGATTTTGCGTTCAATAGAGATGACCCCGGGGCGGCAATCACCCTGCTTCCGGGCATAATAATATGGAGGGGAGTGGTTATGAGGACGGCATTCTGGCTGGCGGGCGCAGCGGCGCTGGTGCTGGCAGGCCCGGCATCCGCCGGCGACACCATCAAGATCGGCTTCGTTTCGACCTTCAGCGGCCCCACCGCCGTGATCGGCAACGACATGCGCAACTCGTTCGAGCTCGCGCTGGATCACATCGGCCGCAAAATGGACGGCAAGCCGGTCGAGGTGATTTACGAGGACGACGGGCAGAAGCCCGACGTCGGCAAGCAGAAGACCGAGAAGCTGGTGCAGTCCGACAAGGTCGACTTCATCGTCGGCTACATCTGGTCGAACGTGCTGCTGGCCTCGCTCAAGACCGCGGTGGACTCGCAGACCTTCCTGATCTCGGCCAATGCCGGTCCGTCGCAGCTCGCGGGCGAGCTCTGCTCGCCTTACGTGTTCTCGACCTCCTGGCAGAACGACCAGACGCCGGCCGCCATGGGCCTCTACATGAACCAGAAGGGCGTCAAGAGCGTGTTCCTGATCGGCCCGAACTACGCCGCCGGCAAGGACATGCTGGCGGGCGTGAAGAGCACGTTCAAGGGCGAGGTCAAGGGCGAGGAATACACGGTCTGGCCGAGCCAGCTCGACTTCTCCGCCGAGCTCTCCAAGGCGCGGGCCTCGGGTGCCGAGTCGATCTTCGTGTTCTATCCCGGTGCAGCCGGCGTGCAGTTCCTCAACCAATATGCGCAGGCCGGGCTGAAGAGCACGATGCCGCTCTACACGGCTTTCACCGTCGACGAGCTGTCGCTGCCGCTGCAAAAGGAGAACGCGCTCGGGGTGCCCGGTGCGCAGGAATGGGTGAATGATCTGCCCAACGAGCAGAACAAGCGCTTCGTCGCCGACTATCGCAAGAAGTACCCCGGGCTGCGTCCGACCTATTACGGCGCGCAAGCCTACGACGCGGCCCAGCTCATCAACAGCGCCGTGGTCGCGGTGAAGGGCGACACCAGCAAGAAGGACGCGATGAAGGCCGAGATGGAGAAGGCCAACTTCAAGTCGCTGCGCGGCCCGTTCAAGTACGGCAAGAACCACATCCCGGTGCAGAACTTCTACCTCCAGGACGTGGTCAAGGACGGCGAAGGCCAGCTCTCGCTGAAGACGGTCGCGACCATCGTCGAGAACGACCAGGATCGCTTCCACGACAAATGCGCGATGAAGTAGCCACAAGCACGATGCCCCTTCTCCCCTTGTGGGAGAAGGTGGCGCGAAGCGCCGGATGAGGGGTTTGTTTCTGCGTATTCAAAAGTAAGGTCTCGCGGAGAGAACCCCTCACCCGTCTCGCCGCTTTGCGGCAAGCCACCCTCTCCCACAAGGAGAGAGGGAAAGTAAGCTACACGCGCGGCATGCTCGCGGGCCGCACCTCGCGCGCTTGCGCGGCAAGCCTGATCCCGGCATTGGCCGCGCCGAAGCCCTGATAATCCCGCCGCTCCACGATCTCGAAGAAAAACCGCTCGTCGAAGATGTGGGTGTAGACCTGGAAAAACTCTCCGTCGCCCTCGCGGTCGTAGAGAATGTGGTTGGCGCGCAGCTGCCTCATCAGCTCGGGTGCGAGGTCGTATTTGGCTTCGACGTCGTCGTAGTAATTATCCGGGATATCCAGGAAATCCGCGCCGCGCTTGCGCATCTCCGCGACTGCCGCAAAGATATCCCGGCACGTAAATGCGACGTGCTGCACGCCCGAGCCGAAAAATTCCGAGATGAAGCGGGCCGGCAGCGTGCGGTTGGCGGATGAGCCGTTGAGCACGAAGCGCAGGCTCTGGTCGCCGTTGATGACGGCCTGGCTCTGCACGAGGCCTCTGGGATCGGCGATCTCCATCTGCGGCAGCCGCTTGAGGTCAAGGATGCCGGTGTAGAACAGCAGCCACGACAGCATCTCGTCATAGGGCATCGACTGCGCGATGTGATCGACGGCCAGCAGGGCGTCCGCGCGAGCGTCGCTCGGTACCTGTTCGAAATCCGTGTCCCAGTTCTTGCCGGCCTGGTCCAGGAAGTAAAGCAGGCTGCCGCCGACGCCGTGGATCGCAGGGATCTCCAGCTCGCCCGGCCCAACCGGCTGGTAGAAGGTGCGCGCTTTCAGTGTTTCGGCGCGCTGCATAACGAGGCCGGCATTGTCGACATCGAGCGCGATGGCGCAGACGCCGGGGCCATGCGTCACGTAGTGCGAATGCGCAAAGCCGTCGGTCTCGGAGTTGACGACGAGCTCGACCTTGCCTTGCGACCAGCGCTCCACCGCCTTGCTGCGATGCTTGCCGGTCTTGCGGAAACCGAGCTGCGCGAGCAGGCGGGCGAGTTCGCCGGCCTTGGTCTCGTTGACGGCAAACTCGATGAATCCCGTGCCGCGACTTTTGGGCTTGGGCGCCAAGGGTTCGCCGATGAGCTTTGGCCAATCCGGTGCAAGCTGGTCCTCCAGCAGGATCAGCGAACGCAGGCCGTCGACCGCGGTCTGCACGGCCGAGCCGGCACGGAATTGGTCGTTGAAGATCTCCAGCGACAGCGGCCCGGCATAGCCGGTCGCCGCGATCGCCGCCATGAACTCACCGACCGGCAGATCGCCCTGACCGGGGAAGGAGCGGAAGTGCCGGCTCCACGACAAGATGTCGAGCTCGAGCTTCGGCGCATCTGCAAGCTGGACCAGGAAGATCTTGTCGCCGGGGATCGAGGCCATCGCGCGGACCGGAAAGCCGGGGGCCAGTGCGTGAAAGCTGTCGAGGATGACACCGATCGCGGGGTGATCGGCGCGCCGCACGATCTCCCAGGCATCGCGGTAATCGTTGACGTGGCGTCCCCAGGCCAATGCCTCGTAGCCGACGCGCAAAGACCGTTTGGCCGCGCGCTCGCCAAGCTCGCGAAAATCATCCGCGGCGCGGTCGATGCCGCCGAGCGCGGCCGGCGACACGTTGGAGCAGATCAGCAGCAGATCGGTGCCGAGCTCCTGCATCAGGTCGAACTTGCGTTCGGCACGGGCAAAGTTTCGCGAACGCTGCGGCTCCGGCATGCCTTCGAAATCGCGGAACGGCTGAAACGCACAGATCTCGAGATTGAGGTCCCCGCAGAGCATTGCGATGTCGCGCGGACCTGCGCCGAACGACAGCAGATCGTTCTCGAAAATCTCGACCGCGTCGAATCCGGCGGATGCGATGGCGCGGAGCTTTTCGTCGAGAGCGCCGGAGAGTGAGACCGTTGCGATCGAGCGTTTGGTCATGCTGCATTGTCCTCCATCGCGCCGCCGAGGAACAATTGTCCGATGCGGGAATTATTCAAAATGCGCTCCGCCTTGTCGACCATGCGGGTCTGGCCGAGCTCGAGCACGATCCCGATGTCGGAAATCTCCAGCGCCGAGCGGGCGTTCTGCTCGATCATCAGAATGGTGACACCGCGATCGCGCAAGCTCTTCAGGATGTCGAAAGTCTGCTGCACCATCAGTGGCGACAGGCCGATCGAGGGCTCGTCGATCAGCACGAGCTTTGGCTCGAGCAGCAGCGAGCGAGCGATTTCGAGCTGCTTCTGCTCGCCGCCGGACAGCGTGGAGGCCTGCTGGGTTGATTTTCGCCGCAGCGCCGGGAACAGATCGAGCGCGGCCTCGATCCGGCTCTGCAGGTCAATGCCCTTGCCGGCGGAAACGCCGCCGAGCTCGATATTGTGGCGCACCGACAGCTCGGGAAAGATGTTGCGGCCCTGCGGCACGTAGCAGATGCCGGCATTGAGCAGCGCGCGCTGGCTCAAATTGGTGACGTCGCGGCCGGCGAAGTTGATCTTGCCCTCGCGCAGCTTGAGCAGGCCGAAGATCGCCTTGAACACGGTGGACTTCCCGGCGCCGTTCGGGCCGATGATGGTGGTGATGGTGGCCTGCGGCACGGCGAAAGTGGTGCCGTTCAGGATCGTCATCTTGCCGTAGCCGCCGACGAGATTGTGAACCGAGAGGATCGGATCGCTCATGGCTGGTTCCTCAATGTCCGAGATAGGCTTCGATCACGGCGGGGTTCTTTCGCACCTCGTCCGGTCGTCCCATCGCCAGCACCTTGCCCTCCGCCATCACCATCACGCGGGAACACAGCGACATCACGAATTCCATGTTGTGCTCGATCACGACGAAGGTGGCGTTCTTCTCGCGGTTGATCGCCACCAGCCGCTCCTTCAGATCCGTCAACATCGACGGGTTGACGCCGCCGGCTGGCTCGTCGAGCAGCACCAGGCGCGGTCCGCCCATGAAGGCCATGGCGGCGTCGAGCAGTTTTTGCTGGCCGTAGGAGAGCCCGCCGGCCGGCTCGTCGGCGAGATGATCGAGCTTGAAAAAGCCGATCATCTGGTTGGCGGCCTCCGTCAGTCCGGCATCGGAGCGGCCGACCAGGCGCGAGGCCATGCTGCCCTGGTGCTCCTGTCCCGCGAGGATCAGGTTCTCGCGCACCGAGAGTTTGGGGAACACTTGCAGGAGCTGGAAGGTGCGGCTGACCCCGAGCTTGTTGAGCTCGGCGGGTCGCAAGCCCGTGACGACCTTGCCGTCGAGCTTGACCTCGCCGCCGCTCGGCGTGAGCTGGCCGAGAATGCAGTTGAACAGGGTCGTGCCGCAGCCGTTCGGGCCGATCAGGCCGAGGATCTCGCCCTCGCGGACGTCGAAAGAGACGCCGCCGACGGCGCTGATGCCGCCAAAATTCTTCTTGATGTCGGTGACTTCGAGGACCGCGCTCATTGCGCTGTCTCCAGCCGGGACTTTGCGACGGCGCGCTGGGCGGAGGCCGCCTTGGTGCGGCGCTCGGCGAGATAGCGGTCGAGGATTCCCAAAATGCCGGTCGGCGACCAGATCAGCAGCCCCATCACCGCGATCGCGTAGAGCATCAGATAATAGCCCTCGGTGAAGCGCAGCCACTCCGGCAACAGCACCGCGATCATCGCGCCGAGGAACGGACCCAGGAAGAATCCGGCGCCGCCGACGATCACCATCATCAGGAGGTCGAGCGAGAGCGACAGGTTGAACGGCACGGGATCGATATATTGCGTCAGCGGCGCATAGAGCGCCCCCGCGACGCCGCCGAGCGCCGAGCCGATCGCGAACGCCATCAGCGTATAGCGCCGCGTGTCGACGCCCAGCGACTGCGCCCGCAGCGGGTTTTCGCGCAGCGCCATGAAGGCGCGGCCCCACGGCGAGCGGATCAGCCACCACACCGCGAGCGACACGATAGCGAGCGAGCCGAGACAGACATAGTAGAACGGCAGCGGCTTGTTGGTCGCGATGCCGAAAATGTGCGGACGCGGAATATTGGAGATGCCGTAGATGCCGCCGGTGAGCCAGCTCTCGTTGCGAAATACCAGGAAGGCCAGCGTGGAGAAGGCGAGCGTGACGAAGGCGAGGTAGTGATGCTGCACCCGCAGCGCGGGATAGCCGAGCACCCAGCCGACCGCGAAGCTCAAGCCGATCGCGACGACGATCGCCGCCGGCAGCGGCCAGCCATGCGTGGTCATGATCGCCGCGGCGTAAGCGCCGATGCCGACGAAGGCGCCCTGCGCCAGCGAGACCTGGCCGGCATAACCGAGTGTGAGGTTGAGGCCCATTGCGGCGATGGCCATCACCGCCCACTGGCTCAGGATGAACAGGCCATAGCGGTTGAAGTTCATGGGGACAACGATCAGCGCAGCGACCACGATGAGGCCGAACGCGATCTTGAGAGGTTTGGCGAAGCCGCTCATACGGTGCGCTCCTCGGCACGGCCGAGCAAGCCCTGCGGTCGGAACAGGATGACGGCGATCAGGAAGATCATAGGCACGGCGGCGCGGTACTGCGTTGAAACATAGGCGGCCGCGAGATTGTCGAGCACGCCGATCAGGAGGCCGCCTGCGATCGCGCCGCGCACCTGGTTGAACCCGCCGACGATCGCGGCGATGAAGGCGGCCTGGCCCAGTACCTCGCCCGACGTGAATTTCGCGAGGTAGATCGGCGTGATCAACAGCGAGGCGAGAGCGACCAGGAACGCGTTGATCAGGAAAGTCAGGAGAATCATGCGCTCGACCGGGACGCCGATGATGCGCGCCACCGTCGGGTTCTGCGCCGCCGCCTGCATCTGGTGGCCGAGCGAGGTGCGGTTGAGAAGCGCAGTCAAGCCGAAGACGGCAAGGATGGCGAGGACGAGGACCCCGATGCTTTGCAGCGAGACGGCATGGCCAAGGATGGAGACGTCGCCGGTCGGCACGATCGAGGGGAAGGGTGAGGCTTCGGCGCTGAAGAACTGCTTTACGGCCTCCTTGAGACCGATCGCGAGCGCCATGGTCGCGATCGCGAGCGGCAGCACGCCATGGCGCAACATCGGATCCACCAGCAGCATCTTGAAGGCGAGGCCGAGCAGGAGCATCGAAAGCAGGATGCCGAGGATGATCGCGAGCCAGAACGGCGCGCCGGCATGCATCGCCGCCAGCATCAGGAACGCCGGCAGCATCACGAACTCGCCTTGTGCGAAATTGATGGTCTGCGAGGTCTGCCACAGCAGCGTGAAGCCGACCGCGACCAGCGCATAGATCGCGCCGGTGGCAAGTCCAGCGACCAGAAGATCGAACAGATTGGACATTTTCCCCTCTCGGCGCTCGCGCTCTGTCTCCCCGCTCTCCTCGCTCGTCCTTCTCCCTCTCCCCGCGAAGGGCGGGGCGAGGCAGAAGGGCAAGACCTCACTTCACCTTCGGCAGCACCTGCTTCACGACTTGCTTGCCTTCGACCACCTCGACCAGAAAGCTCTGGCGGTCGATGTCGCCGGTCTCGCTGAAGGTGACGTCCATCAAGATGCCCGGCTCGTCGGCGGCCTTGATGGTCAGGCCATGCAGGGTGTCGGCGAACGCCTTGGAATCGACCTTGCCCATCTTGTCGGTGGTGGCCTTCACCATGTAGACCGCGAGATAGCCTTTCAGCCCGTTATGGTCGGGCACGTAATTGTACTTCTTCGCGAACTTGTCGCGAAACGCCTTGATCAGGTCGACCGGCGCGTCGGTGGTGAGACCGACATGGCCGCGCGCGCCGTTGGCGGCATCGCCCGCAAGCTCGATCACCTTCTGGCCGATCAGCGTGGTCTCGCCCATCAGCGGTGCGGTGACGCCCTGGCGCTTCAGCTCCTTGAGGATGCGTGCGCTCTCTTCCTCGTTCAAATAGACGAATACGGCGTCGGGATTGGCGGCCTTGATCTTGCCGACGTCGGCGGCGAAATCGGCCTGGCCCGCCTCGGTGGAGAGATCGGCGACGACCTTGGAGCCGAGACGGTCGAGCTCCTTGACGACGACATCGCGGCCGCCGCGGCCAAAGTCATTGTTGACCCAGACCACGGCGACCGACTTCGCCTTCATGTCGTCGTGAATGTATTTGGCGACCTTCGGCATCGAGGATTGCTGGCCGAACGAGGTGCGGAACAGGAATTTGTTTCCGCCTTGCGTCAGCTCGGCGGCTTCGCCACCCATGATCTGCGCGATGCCGGCTTCGGCCGCCAGCGGCGCGGTCACCTTCACCGAGCCGGAATAGCCGGGTCCGAGCAGCACATAGGGCTCGGCGTCGAGCGCCTTCTGCACCTGCGCGCGCGCGACGCCCGGGTTGGATTGCGAATCCGCATGAGTGACTTCGAGCTTGCGGCCGAGCACGCCGCCCTTGGCGTTGATCTCCTCGATCGCGAGGTCGATGCCGTTCTTCCAGTTGGTGCCGACGGTGGCGCCGCCCCCGGAAAGCTCGGCGACGTCGGCGAGCTTGATCGCCTGGGCGTGCACGCTGGTTGCAGTCGCGAAGGCAAGCAGGGCGCCCGCCAGCAAAGTCGATTTCATGGTTTCTCCTCCTGTTTCGTGATGGTGTCCGCGGCCTTGTGTCCGGCCGTTTCGGTTACGCTGCGTGATAGGCCGAGCTTCGTGCCGCCATCACCTCGTCGAATGCCTCTCCCATGATCTCGGTGGATGGGGCAAGGCCAGTGAACAGTTCGAAAGCGTCGGCGGCCTGGTAGATCGCAAGCTCCCGTCCGGTCATGATCCGCGCGCCCTTGGCTTGGGCAGCCGCCAGCAGCGGCGTGATCAGCGGCGAATAGACGGCGTCGGCGACCCACAGGTTTTGACGTAGAAGCGTCGGCGCGACCGGCGTTTCCCGGTTCGGCAGCATGCCGACCGGCGTGCCGTTGACGAGGCCCGTTGCGCCGTCGAGCGCGGCCTCGACGCTTGCGGCGACCCTGGCGCCACCCTGTTTGTCGAGCAGCGCGGCGAGTTTTTCGGCGCGTGCCGGCTCGCTGTCGAAGATACGGATGTCGGTCACGTCAAGGCTCGCCAGGGCAAACGCGATCGCCTTGCCGACGCCGCCGGTGCCGATCACGGCGACTGCGTTTCCAGAGGCCGCCAGCAGCGGCGCGACGGCGCGCGCAAAGCCCGTCGTGTCGGTGTTGTGGCCGATCAGCCGGCCGTTCCTGACGACGACGGTGTTGACCGCCCCCATGGCGGCGGCACCCGGTGCCAGTTCATCGAGCAGCGGGACCACCGCCTCCTTGTAGGGAAAAGTGACGTTGACGCCGGCAAAGCCGAGCCGCCGCACGCCCTCGAGCATCATGCGGAGCCCGCCCGCGTCGGCGCCGGCGACCTCGATGAGCTGGTAATGGCCGCGCAGCCCAAGCCCCTCCGCGGCGCGCTCATGCATGGCAGGGGAGGCAGAATGCGCGATGGGTGCGCCGATCAGGCCGGTCAGGAGCTTTTTGGGTGCGGCGGGTCCGCGCTTTGACATGGTTCGCTATCGTCTCGTTGGGAGCGTTTGATCCCGGCCTTTAGCGGGGAGATCCGCCCAATTCCAAGGGGCTTCCCCCAGGAACGATAGCCTTTCCTCGGCCTAACACAATTACCCTTTTGTGCTGCAAACCTAACATAATGTTATCTCTTCCGCGCCCGTGGCGGCGCGGCCCTGCCTTTGCCCCGCGACGGCTCGACCGCGCGCATCTCCGCGCGCAGGGACTCGATGAAATACTCGACATGAAGCGACAGCGGCGCGCCGCGCTTCACCGCGATATAGGTGTCGAATCGCGTCGGCTCGGTGATCTTGATCAGCTCGATGCCGGGATAGCCCCCATGGGCCACCGTGAACTGGTCGATGATGGCGATGCCGAGCCCCGCCTTCACCAGCGCGCAGACCGTGGTGCCGAAGCGGGCGCGGATGGTGATGTTGTACTCGAGGCGGTGGCGCGCGAAGATCTCGGCCATGATCCGCCCGTAGGGATCATTGGGATCGATGCCGATCAGCGGATAGCGCGTGATCTCGGCGGCGGAGACCTGCTTGCGGCCGGCGAGCTCGTGGCCCGGCGGCACGATGCAATAGAGCTCGCCCGAGGCGAGCGGCATGAAGTCGAGCCCGGAATGCTCCAGGCGATAGCTCATCGCCACGCACTCGCCGCGGCCGAGCATGAGATAGTCGATGGCTTCCTCGAGCTTGAGGATGTTGATGTCGATGCCCAAATCCGGATAGCGCCGCCGGACCCGCTCGATCGCGCGCGGCACCATGACTTGCGAAATGCTCGGCACCGAGCCGATGCGCAATTCCGACAATCCGCCGCGCCCGATCTTGGAGATGATCTCGGAGAGGTCGTCGACCTTCTTGTAGACGCCGTTGATCTGCTCGAAGATGTTCTCGGCTTCCGGCGTCGGGAAATAGCGGCCGTTCTGGCGCTGGAAGAAGCGGATGCCGAGCGAGCGCTCGGTATATTTCACCAGGCGGCTGATGCCCGGCGCCGAAACGTTCAGCAGCTTCGCCGCGCCGCCGATCGTGCCCGTCACCATCACGGCACGGATCACTTCAACCTGGCGCAGCGTCATCATGTCCTGGGCATCCGAAGGTAATCGTGGTCGGCGCTGCCTTTCCCTCTTCCCTTGTGGGAGAGGGCGGATCGCCGCGATAGCGCGAGGCGGGTGAGGGGTTCTCTCCCCGCACGAGCCTCGCGCATTTGAACGCGTGGAAACAACCCCTCATCCGGCGCCATAGCCGATGCGAAGCGTCGGCGTTTTGTTTTAAGAACGGCGGCCGAAGGCCGCCTATGCCACTTCTCCCACAAGGGGAGAAGGAAGGAAACATTCGCGTTCGGTTGTTCGGTTCAGATCAGAGGAAGGCATGGCGCCGAACGGACCGTTCGTGCGCTCACAGCAATTGCGTGCTAGCTCGCCGGTCCGTCCGGCGTGGCGCTCTCTGCCGGCTTGCTGCGCTCGCTTTGCAGCACCCCGCGTGCGAACTCGATGATCTTCTGCTTGTTTGCCGTTTCGCGGACGGCGAAAAATACGCGGTTGAGTTCCAGGCCGAGCACGCTGTTGAGGGCGATGTCCTCGTCTTCCATCGTGGTTTCCCCGCTTCAGACATTGTAGGTGTATCTTGACGTCCCTTCTTCCACAAGTAGATTAAGCCTTCGGGGTCAATGGGATACCGGGAAACTACGGAATCCGTGAATTGAGGCAGTGCCCCAAGACGTGCTATATCGCACAGCGAGGGTCAGGAAACGCACCGATGTCCGCCGTGGATTATGGCCGGGAAGCGCTCGACTTCATCGAGGGGCTTGGGGCCTATCGCAAGGTGCCCGACGCCATGAATGCGCTCGAATCGGCCTTTGGTCGCTTCGGTTTTGAAACTATCATCGTGACGGGGTTGCCCAATCCCGACCAACAGTTTGCACAGATGGTGCTCGCCAAGCGCTGGCCCGCGGGCTGGTTTGGTCTCTACACCGAAAATAACTACGACCGTTTCGACCCGGTGGTGCGGTTGTGCCGCCAGTCAGTCAACCCGTTCGAATGGTCGGAAGCACCCTATGATGCGGAGCTCGAGCCGAACGCGGCCGAGGTGATGAACCGCGCCACCGATTTTCGCATGACGCGCGGCTTCATTGTGCCGATCCACGGACTCACCGGCTACGAGGCCGCGGTGTCGCTCGGGGGCGTCCATCTCGACCTCAATCCCCGCAGCAAGCCGGCACTGCACCTGATGGCGATGTATGGCTTCGACCACATTCGCCGTCTGCTCGATCCAGCGCCGTATCCCTCGGCACGCCTCACCCCGCGCGAGCGCGAGGTGATCGCCTGGGCCTCGCAGGGCAAATCGGCCTGGGAAATCGGCGAGATCCTGCACATCACGCAGCGCACCGCCGAAGAGCATCTTGCAACCGCCGGGCGCAAGCTCGGAGCCGTCAACCGTACGCATGCGGTAGCACTGGCGATTCGCAACAAGATCATCAATCCCTAAGCGACGTACTGGGAAATTTCCCAATACCGAACCATCCTCTTTTCGCAGAGGGTGCCCTCCATTGAGGATGAATGGGGGTTTTCATGATTCACGCCATTTCTGCAGTAAATCGCCACCTTTACGAAGATGTACTCGATCAGCATTTTCGGCTGCGGCACGACATCTTCGTCGAAGAGCGGCGCTGGGGAGACGCTGCGCAGGCCGGATTGCCGCGAAATCGATTCCTATGACGACGAGGACACCGTTTATCTGCTTGCGCTGGAGGGACGCCGCGTCATCGGCGGTCACCGGCTCTACCCGACCACCAAGCCTTCGATGATGAGCGAGGTCTTTCCCCATCTGGCAGCGGTGCGCGGCTACCCGGTGGATCCTCTGGTCTGGGAATGGTCGCGCTACTTCGTCGTGCGCGATCGCCGCGACGGCGCGCTCAACCTGCAACTGATGGCGGCCGTGCAGGAGTTCTGCCTCGGTCAGGGGATCGCGCAGGTCAGCGCGATCATGGAAACCTGGTGGTTGCCGCGCTTTCATGAGGCCGGCTTCGTCGTGACCCCGCTCGGTCTGCCGGCACTGGTGGAGAACGCATGGACCATGGCGGCGACGATCGACATTCTCCGCGAGACGCTCGATGCCCTGCATGATCGCATCGGCGTGCCTTCCATCGTCCAACAGGACGGTCCGCGTATCAATTGCATCGCCCTTGCCAACCTCTGCGGCCTCGCTGCCGCGCAACGAAAGAGCGCCTGAGATGTCGAACATGATGCGGGACAGCCAGATCATGGCGCAGATCAAGGACGAAAATCTGGGCTACATGTCCGACATGGCGCTCGAACTCGCGCAGATGGCGGAAGACACCGGATTGGCGACGCTCGCCTATCTGTTCCGGATGGCGGCGCTGGAGGCCTCGACGGCCAACAGCGTGCTTGCCGAGCCGGATGACCTTCGCCGGCAGATGACGTCGCACTAGGCGTCTCCATCCACACGTTGCGACGAATTCACACCCTCTCTCCCGCAACGGAGGGAGGGTGATCCGTTTGGGTGCGGCAGGTTGACCCATCCTGCGCGGCAGTCTTCTTGCAAGACCGATTGCAGGGCCAGGACCGATCGGATGCATCGGCATGCAACAAAGTGCATGTTGGGTGTCGAATCGCTCTTGCCTCGGAACGATACTGCCATTACCCATTTTTCCGCCTTGTCCAGGCAGGGGGAGCTCTTTCACTGATGGCGACCGTGTTCGAACATCGGCGCGAACCTGCGTGCGCCTGAAAGAGTTTTGATGCTGCTCGTCGTCGAACAGTTCTTGAACGGATTGCAGTTTGGCCTGCTGCTGTTCCTGCTCGCCGCCGGCCTGACGCTGGTGTTCGGGATCATGGATCTCGTCAACCTCGCGCACGGCTCGCTGTACATGATGGGCGCCTATTTCGCCGCGACCTTCGCAGCCTGGACCGGCAGCTTCCTGCTCGGTGCGCTATTGGCGCTCGGCGCGACGCTCGTGCTCGGCATCGTGCTCGAGATGACCGCGCTGCGGCATCTCTACGGACGAGACCATCTTGACCACGTGCTCGCGACCTTCGGCCTGATCCTGTTCTTCAACGAGGCCGTGCGGCTGATCTGGGGGCCGGCCGGCCTTGCGCTGCCGCTGCCGGCCTGGCTCACCGTGCCGGTGCCGATCCTGCCGGGCATTCACTATCCCGCTTATCGCCTCGCCATCATCGTCGTGGCGCTGCTGGTTGCGCTGCTGCTCTATCTCGGCGTGATGCGCACCCGCATCGGCATGCTGATCCGGGCCGGCGCCTCCAATCGCGAGATGATCGGTGCGCTCGGCATCAACATCAAGCTGCTCTACACCCTGGTGTTCGGTCTCGGTGCCGCGCTCGCGGGCCTTGCCGGCTTGATGCAGGCGCCGATCCTCACCGTGCAGATCGGCATGGGCGAGAACATTCTGATCCTCGCCTTCGTCATCATCGTGATCGGCGGTATCGGTTCGATCCGCGGCGCGTTCCTGGCCGCGATCTTCGTCGGCATGATCGACACCCTCGGCCGCGCCTTCCTGCCCAATCTGCTGCGGCAGGTGCTGAGCGGCGCCGCGGCCTCCACCGCCGCGCCCGCGCTGTCCTCCATGCTGATCTATCTGCTGATGGCTATCGTGCTGGTGGTGCGTCCGGAGGGGCTGTTTCCGGCCAACCGCCGATGAAGGCTTTCACTGTGAGCAAGGTCGTCACGGTCCTGCTGCTGACGGGTCTCGTGCTGCTGCCGCTCTATTCGCAAGCATCCGGCAACATCTTCATCCTGACGCTGCTCACCCGCATCGTCATCCTGGCCCTGGCGGCCGCGAGCCTCAACCTCATCATGGGTTTTGGCGGCATGATGAGTTTTGGCCACGCCGCCTATCTCGGCATCGGCGGCTATGCGGTCGGCATGCTGGCGCAGGAAGGCGTGGGCTCGGGCTTCATCCAGTTTCCGGTCGCGCTTGCGGCCTCCGCGCTTTATGCGTTGGTGATCGGCGCGCTGTCTTTGCGCACCCGCGGCGTCTATTTCATCATGATCACGCTGGCGTTCGCGCAGATGGCCTATTACGTCGCCTCGGGGCTGGCGCGTTATGGCGGCGATGACGGCCTCACCGTCTACAAGCGCAGCGACTTCTCCGGGCTGATTAATCTGTCGAACCGCACGCAATTCTATTATCTCTGCCTCGCCTGCCTGTTCGGCGTGGTCTTCCTGATCTGGCGCATCGTCAATTCGCGCTTTGGCCTCGTCCTGCAGGGCCTGCGCTCCAACGAGCAGCGCATGCAGGCGATCGGCTTTCCCTCGAAACGCTACCAGCTGGTCTGCTTCGTCATCTCGGGCATGATGTGCGGCCTCGCCGGCGCGCTGCTCGCCAACAACACCGATTTCGTCAGCCCGGCCGCGATGTACTGGACCCGTTCCGGCGACCTCATGGTGATGGTGATCCTCGGGGGCATGGGCACGCTGTTCGGTCCGGTCATCGGCGCGGTGGTGTATTTGTTGCTGGAAGAGTTCTTGTCGCAGCTCACCGAATACTGGGCGCTGATCATGGGTCCGCTGCTGCTGCTGATCGTGCTGTTCGGCCGCGGCGGCATCATGGGCCTGCTCGGGAGGCTCAATCGTGGCTGAGCCGCTGCTCCGCGTCGACAGGCTGGTGCGCCGCTTCGGCGGCATCATTGCGACGGACAACGTCTCGCTCGACGTTGCGGCAGGCGAGCTGCACGCCATCATCGGCCCGAACGGCGCCGGCAAGACCACGCTGATCAGCCAGCTCACAGGGCATCTGGAGCCGCATTCCGGCAGCGTCTCGCTGGCGGGGCGCGACATCACCTATCTGCCGGCCTATCGCCGCTGCGCGCTGGGCCTGGCACGTTCTTTCCAGATCACCTCGCTGCTGCTCGATTTCACCGCCGCCGACAATGTCGCGCTCGCGGCGCAAGCGCATGCCGGCACCTCGTTCCGCTTCTTCGCCGATGCACGCAAGGAGAAGGGCCTGCGCGATGCCGCGCATGCCGCGCTCGATCGCGTCGGTCTCGTCCATCGTGCCGATGTCCTGGTGTCCAGGCTCAGCCATGGCGAGCGTCGCCAGATCGAGCTGGCGGTTGCGCTGGCAAGCAAGCCGAAACTTTTGCTGCTCGACGAGCCGATGGCGGGACTCGGCGTCACCGAATCCCAGCGCATGGTGCAGCTGCTCCAGGAGCTGCGCAAGGAGGTCTCGATCGTCCTGGTCGAACACGACATGCCGGCGGTGTTTGCGCTCGCCGACCGCATCTCCGTGCTGGTCTATGGCCGCGTCATCGCCTCCGGCGATCCGGCCGCGATTCTGGGCGAACGAGGACGTCAAGCGCGCCTATCTCGGCGAGGCCCATGTGGTGACGCACCATGGATGACACGCTGCTCGAGGTCGACGGCATCGAGACCTGCTACGGCCTGTCCCAGGTGCTGTTCGGCTTGTCCCTGTCGGTCAAATCAGGCGAGATGGTCTCGCTGATGGGGCGCAACGGCATGGGCAAAACCACGACCATCCGATCCATCATGGGCCTGACGCCGGCGCGCGCCGGCAGCATCCGCTTTGCGGGCTCGGAAGTGCGGACGCAGCCGTCCTACAGGATCGCGCAACTCGGTGTCGGCCTCGTCCCCGAGGGGCGGCAGATCTTCCCGAACCTCACCGTGCGCGAAAACCTTGTCGCGGCAGCGGCCGATCGTTTCGGCAGCAGCAATCCCTGGACGCTGGCGGCGATCTACGTGATGTTTCCTCGCCTGGCCGAGCGCGCTTCCAATATGGGCAACCAGCTCTCCGGCGGCGAGCAGCAGATGCTCGCCATCGGCCGCGCGCTGATGACCAACCCGAAGCTGCTCATCCTGGATGAAGCGACCGAAGGCCTGGCGCCTCTGATCCGCGAAGAGATCTGGAGCTGCCTGTCGCTGCTCAAGAGCCGGGGACAGTCGATCCTGGTCGTCGACAAGAACGTCGACCACCTCGCCCGCATCTGCGACCGCCACACCATCATCGAGCGCGGCAAGACGGTATGGAGCGGCACCTCGGACGAGCTGTTGGCTGAGCCGGATCTGCAGCACAAATATCTAGGGATTTGAGGGTGAGGGCGCGATGCTGCGCGCCGCTCATACGTTATCGTCCTGGCGAAAGCCAGGACCCATAGCCACCGAATTCAGTTTGGCGAAGATTGGCGGTTAGCAGCCGCGTGCGACAACTTTTCCCTGGGGTAATGGGTCCTGGCTTTCGCCAGGACGACATTGGCAATCACCAGTAAATCCCGTGCCGATGCAGTTCGCGAATCACGCGGGCCTCGGTGGATGGCTGGCGACGTTTCGGCTTGGTCGTTTCTCTTGTGCTGGCAATCGGCGCGGCACTGGACTGAGTTGCGGCCGGAGCGATCGCGGTTGTCGTCGCAGTCGCTGCCGGAGACGTTGAAGCTGCGGCCGTGGTCGCCGTCTGGACATTCGTGGGTGCTGCCGCCGGAGCTTGTGGCGGCGTGGCTGCTGTCGTTCCCGGCTCGGCGGTCTGCTGGCTCGCATTTGTCGCCGCAAGGCTAAGGCTCCGTGGTCCGCCGGCATAGGCCTGGCTTGCCAGCAGCGACATTGCCGCGATCACGATCAGCTTTCGCATGACACCCTCCGTTCGCTAGTCAATCGCTCTTACCTAAATCCGCTGGGCCTCTATCGCGACGAGCGACCCGCCCCGATCTCAATCAGAGTGGCGCGGCAGGACAGGCGATAGATCAAACTGAACAGATGACCCCACATGACCGAACTCCTTTGTTGATCACGGAGCAAATCTACATCGCCCGTCTTTCCGGCGGTTTTCGTGGGCCTTGGAAAATGGCTTCGTCGGGAGCGGTGAAATGTCGTCGGAACTGAGCGGACGAAGTCGCCTCACGGGGAGGTGAGGGCGTGTCTGGCTCAAAACACCTCGAAATATTCGCGGTGCTCCCAGTCGGTCACCTCGGACAGGAAGCGGTCGATCTCGGCATTCTTGATGTGGGTGTAATAATCGACGAACTCAGGCCCGAGCTTTTCGCGGAAGAACGGATCGTCCTTCAGCGCGCTGACCGCGTCGCGCAGCGATTTCGGCAACAGCGGCGCCTTGGTTTCGTAAGGCGTGTCGGCCGACGGGCCGGGATCGAGCTTGCGGTCGACCCCGTCGAGGCCGGAGAGGATCTGCGAGGCCATGTAGAGATAGGGATTGGCGGCGGGCTCGCCGATGCGGTTTTCCAGGCGCGTGGCGGCGTCGCCGGCGTCGCCGAGCACGCGGATCATCACGCCGCGATTGTCGCGGCCCCAGATCGCGCGGTCCGGCGCCAGCGAATAGGAGCGGTAGCGCTTGTAGCCATTGATGGTCGGGGTGGTGAACACGGTCGACGCGCGGGCGTGGTCGAGCAGGCCCGCAAGCCAGGCGCGGGCGAACGCGCTGAGCGGCTCGCCGCCGTCTTTGGCCATGAACTGGTTCTCGCCGCTCGCGCGCGAGACCACCGATTGGTGCAGATGCCAGCCGCTCGCGAACAGGTTCGGCAGCTTCGGCCGGCACATGAACGTGGCGTGATAGCCGTGGCGGTGCGCGATCTGCTTCACGGCAGAGCGAAACAGCACCATGTTGTCCGCGGGCTCAATGCCTTTCTTCGGGGCGAAGGTGAATTCGCACTGGCTCGGCCCGAACTCCACCTCGACCGAGCGCAAGGGCAGACCGAGCGCGACGATGTCACGCCGCAAGATCTCCAGCACCGGCTCCATCTGGTCGAAGCGCTGCTCGGTGAGGTATTGATAGCCGTGGCTGAGCAGGCTCACCGAAGGCGGTGTGCCGGGCTGGCCGGCATCCTCCGGGCGCATATGCGGATCGTCGAGCTTGAAGATGTGGAATTCGACCTCGAGGCCTGCCACGAAATCATGGCCGCGACTTGCGAGCTCGTCGAGCACCTTGCGATAGAGCCCGCGCGTCGCGAACGGCACGGGACGGCCGTCGTTGAAATAGAGGTCGCAGAGAACCCAGCCCGTGGTTGGCGCCCATGGCAAAACGCGAAACGTCGTGGGATCGGCGACCATCAGCACGTCGGCCGCGCCCTCCATCTCCTTCATGCCGAAGCCGCCGCCTGACGTGAACACCGGAAACACCGTGCGGTGCGAGGTGTCCTTGGCGAGCATGGTGGTGGTGATGGAGCAGCCGCTCTCCAGCGAGGCGATCGCCTCGGAGGCGACGATGGTCTTGCCGCGCAAAATGCCGTGCTGGTCCGGGAAGGCGAGGCGGATGACCTCGAGATTCTTCTCGTCGACGATGCGCCGCACGCGCAATGCGGCGTCCTTCTGCTCATCCGACCACAGCGCATGACGCGCGACGAAAGTCACTTTGGCAGTTCCTTCTTGCTCGGCGAGAGTATAGCGCACACTGTCATCGTCCGCGAAGGCGGACGATCCAGTATTCCAGAGACGTCCGTGTGTTCACGAGAGGCCGCGACGTACTGGATGCCCCGCTTTCGCGGAGCATGACAGCGAAGAATGTGGAGCCGCCGTCTCGCCTCGCTAGCGGCGAACTGCATTATCACTCCGCCGCCGTCAGGCGATGCACGTTGTCCGCGATCTCCTTCGGCACCGGCGCCGTCCACGGCGCGCTGCGGCGGCGCTTGACGTCGACTTCCATCCAGTAGATCTCCCAGCCTCGGGTCGGCCCGATGCCGTCCATGGTCGCCGGACCCTGGATCGAACGTGCGGTGGCCTCGTCGAGATGCAGCATCGGCTTCTCGCCGCCTGCGACCTTCTCGATCTCCTGCCGCAGCAGGCGCCGGTACTGCACGATCGCCTTGTCGCTCGTGCCGAGGTGCTCCCGGGTGCGGTCCTGGATCGCGCCCATCGATTCCACCGCCCACTGGTCGTGGACGTTGATGTCGGTGCCCATGCCGGTATAGGTCGCCGTCTGCTGCTCGTGCGGATCGAAGCCGTAATCGTTCGTCCCGTTCTTGCGCGATTTGTAATCCGGCAGCTCATAGAGCTCGAGCCGCTGGTCGCGCATCTTCTGCTTGTCCACGGGGTTCGAATAACTGGTGAAGATCGCGTACCAGTAGCAGTTCTCGTCGTCGACCGGCACGTGCCACTGTGTGATCGTCATCTCCGTGCTCATGGGGATGACGAAGCCGTGCGGAAAGAGCTGGTTGGTGACGCGCACATGGGTGCGCTCCTCGTCGATCTCGCGCAGCGCGATCAGCCGCAGGCCGTATTCGGTGTGCTCGACATTGATGATCGGGCGGTCGTATTCGCGCAAAATCTTCGTCATCGGCAAGTCGCTGCCTGCCGATGTGCCGCGGAACTGCTTGCCGTAGGCCGTCGAGGTGTCCTCGTCCTCGAAAAAGCGATGCAGATAGGAGGCGTGCGCGGGGTCGATGCCGACTTCGAGCGCCTGGAGCCAGTTGCAGGCCATGTGGCCTTTGAACGCGAAGGTGTGCGTGCCGGGCGCGACGAAGCAGTCGAGCTCGGGAAATGCCGGCGGCTCGCCCTCGCCGAGATAAGCCCAGAGGATGCCGCTCTTCTCCACCACAGGGTAAGAGCGCTGACGGATGTTCTGGCAGAGCTTTGAGTCCTTCGGCTCCGCCGGCGTCTCGATGCATTGCCCGGTGGCGTCGAACAGCCAGCCATGGAAGGCGCAACGCAGGCCGCCATGCTCGAGCCGTCCGAAGGCGAGATCGGCGCCGCGATGCGCACAGTGGCGATCGATCAGGCCGTAACGCCCCGTCTCGTCGCGGAACAGCACCAGGCTTTCGCCGAGCAATCTGACGGGACGGATCGGTCGATCGCCGTCGAGCTCGTCCACCAGCGCCGCCGGCTGCCAGTAGCTTCGCATCAGCTTCCCGCAGGGGTCCTTCGCACCGGTGCGGGTGATCAGGTCGTTCTGCTCCTGGCTCATCATGGCGAGTGCATCCTTTATGGAATGGCGTTTGTTCGCCTATTGAACGAATGGGCGAATTATGACATGCCTTGACGCGGCAGCAAGCACTATTTTGCAGGAATGACCCGACACCATGCCCAAGCTGAAGCGAAGCGAGAGCGACGAACGCGCGACGGATTTCGTCGAGAGCCTCGATCGCGGGCTGCGCCTGCTGCAATGCTTCGGCATCACGGCCGGCCCGATGACGCTGAGCGATCTCGCCCGTGCCGCTGAGCTTCCCCGCGCCACCGCGCGGCGCATGCTGTTCACGCTCCAGCGCGGCGGCTTCGTCAGTGGCGACGGGAAGCTGTTCTCGCTGACGCCACATGTGCTGACACTCGCCGCGTCGTATCTGCGGTCGAGCCAACTCGTCACGGTCCTGCAACCGGTGCTCGACCGCGTCGCGACAGCGGCCAACGAAATCTCCTCGCTCGCGGTGCTCGACGGCGATGAGGTCGTGTTCATCGCGCGCAGCAGTCCGGCGCGGATGTTCTCGGGCGGATTGGAAATCGGCTACCGGCTTCCGGCCTTCTGCACTTCGGTCGGCCGCGCCATGCTCGGTCAACTCGACGATGCCGAGCTTGCTGCGCGCCTGACGGCGACGAAGCGCGAAGCGCTGACGCCGCAGACGGTAACCGATCCCAAGGTGCTGCTCGCGCGCACCGTCGCCGATCGCGCGCAGGGCTATTCGCTGGTGGACCGCGAGGCCGAGCCGCATTTCCGCTCGATCTCGGTCCCCGTCCGCCGCTACGACGGCGTGATCGTCGCCGCCATTAACATGGGCGCGCACGTCGATCGCGTGCCGGCGCAGGAATTGATCGAGCGATTTTTGCCGCTGTTGCGTGAGGGCGCGGAGGCGGTGCGGTCGCAACTCTTGTAGCCCGGGTGAGCGAAGCGATACCCGGGAAAGTCATCGTGAAGACCCGGATGTCGCTTCGCTCATCCGGGCTACGCGCCCGTGCAAAAATCACTAGCGGTTGCGCATCCAGTCGGCGAGGCCGGACAACGCCTTGTCGAGGTCCTGCCGCGCTGCGGCGTCCACAACCGTCTCCTCCAGCGCACCGCGCATGCAGAGCACCCACGCGTCGCGCTCGGCATCGCCGATGGCAAAGCCGATGTGGCGCTGGCGCAGCCGCGGGTGGCCCTTCTCGACCGAATAGAGTTTCGGGCCGCCGGTCCATTCGGTGAGATAGCGCTTCAGCACATCCCTGATCAGGCCGAGGTCGTCCGCATGCATCGCGCGGATGATCTTCGCCTCCGGCAGCGTATCCATCCGGTCGTAGAAGCGATCGACCAGTCGATCGATCGTGGCGCTGCCGCCGATCCGCTCGAACATGGCGATTGCGACGTCGCTCTCGGTCATGGGAGTTCGGACCTACAGCGCCACGCTGCGCAGCCCGAAGCTGCGCGCTTCGTTCTGCAGCACCGGCCGCACCGCATCAACCAGGCGCGCCGCGGCGGCATCGACGGACAGTCCCGCCGTGTCCACCACCGCCGTCGCGCGCGCATATAGCGGCTCGCGGCTCAAGAGGATGTTGCGCAGCTCCGCCATCGCGGAGCGGTCGTCGGCCATCGGGCGCAAATCGCCTTGGCGGCGGACGCGGGCCATGTGCTCCTCGGGCTCGGCCTTCAGCCAGATCGTGTAGAACGACGACAGGATCTGGTCGAAGGTCAGAGGTTCGGAGACGATGCCGCCGCCGGTCGCCAGCACCATCAGCTCGTGGCGCGCGAGCAGCTGCTGCAGCGCCGCCTGCTCCATGCGGCGAAAGCCTTCCTGGCCGTAGAGCGCGATGATCTCGGCGACCGACAGCCCGTTCTGCTGCTCGATCTCCTTGTTGAGCTCGACAAAGCTCCAGCCGACCTTCTTCGCCAGCATCCGCCCAAGCGTCGATTTGCCGGCGCCGCGCAGGCCGATTAGCGCGATGCCGCAGAACGGCGCGCGCCGCGGCGCGGAGGCGCTGCCGCCTGCGAGCAGATCTTTTGCTTGTGCGACCTGCGCCGGCGTCGCCTTGCGCAGGAGATCGCGAAACATCTGCCAGTCCGGGGTCGGATCGGCCGAGGGAAGCAGGTCTTCGAGATGCGCGCCCATCGCGTCGGAGACGCGGCGCAGCAGCACGATGGAGACGTTGCCCTTGCCGCTTTCGAGCTGCGCGATGTAGCGCTCCGATATTCCTGATACCTTAGCGAGCACCTTGCGCGACATGCCGCGCAGCGCGCGCATGGTGCGCACGCGCTGGCCGAGCTGTTCGAGAAATCGGGATTCGGCGTCGGGACTGTCGGTCATGGACTGCGGATCATGGGCCTGCTTGAGCGGATGTCTTCTTTTAAAGAGGTCCTGCGGCGCGTATTAATGAAACATAGTGCCTGCTGGCATTGACAGCAAGCCGAGGCGGTGTCTTTCTATGAATTATAATTCTAAATTCAGGGGAGAAGTCCGTGAGCGAGGGATCCTATAACGCGGTGACCTGGCTGCTCGACCGGAACGTCGAGGAGGGACGCGGCAACAAGCTCGCCTTCGATGACACCGTCTCACGGCTCACCTATGGCGAGCTCCAGCGCGAAACGCGGCGCGCCGCCAACATGCTGCGCCGGCTCGGGGTCCGCCGCGAAGAGCGCGTGGCCATGATCATGCTGGATACGGTCGACTTCCCGATCGTGTTTCTGGGTGCGATCCGCGCCGGCATCGTGCCGGTGCCGCTCAACACGCTGCTGACATCAGATCAATACGCCTACATCCTCGCCGATTGCCGCGCGCGCGTGCTGTTCGTCTCGGAAGCGCTCTATCCCGTCATCAAGGACGTCGTCGGCCGCATGCCGGATCTGGAGCATGTCGTGGTCTCCGGCGCAAAACAGAACGGCCACAAGCAGCTCGCCGAGGAGATTGCGGACGAGAGCGATCAGTTCACCACCGCCGCCACCCATTCCGACGAGCCGGCATTCTGGCTGTATTCCTCAGGTTCGACCGGCATGCCCAAGGGCGTGCGGCACATCCATTCGAACATGCAGGCGACCGCGGACACTTATGCGAAGCAGGTGCTCGGCATTCGCGAGAACGACGTTTGTCTTTCCGCGGCAAAGCTGTTCTTCGCATATGGCCTCGGCAATGCGTTGACCTTTCCGATGTCGGTCGGCGCCAGCGTGGTGCTCAACAGCGAACGGCCGACGCCCGCACGCATGTTCGACCTGATGAACCGCTACAATCCCTCGATCTTCTACGGCGTGCCGACCCTGTTCGCGGCGATGCTCAACGACGAAGCGATGAAGAGCGAGCGCGGCGGCAAGTCGCTTCGCATCTGCACCTCGGCCGGCGAGGCGCTCCCGGAGTCCGTCGGCAATAGCTGGAGGGCGCGCTTCGGCGTCGATATTCTCGACGGCGTCGGCTCGACCGAGCTGTTGCACATCTTCCTGTCGAACGCGCCCGGCGACATCAAATACGGCTCCTCCGGCAAACCGGTGCCCGGCTATGCGGTGCGGCTTGTCAACGAGGCCGGACAGGATGTCGCCGACGGCGAGGTCGGCGAGCTCCTGGTCGATGCGCCCTCCGCCGGCGAGGGGTACTGGAACCAGCGCCACAAGAGCCGCCGCACGTTCGAGGGGCCGTGGACCCGCACCGGCGACAAATATGTCAGGGATTCCGAGGGCCGCTATACCTTCTGCGGCCGCGCCGACGACATGTTCAAGGTCTCTGGCATCTGGGTCTCGCCCTTCGAGGTCGAGAGCGCGCTGATCACGCATCCCGCCGTGCTGGAAGCTGCCGTCGTGCCCGAAGCCGATCCGGAAGGTCTGCTGAAGCCCAAGGCCTTCGTCGTGCTGCGCCCCGGCGCGACGACGGCGGGCCTGCAGGAGATGCTCAAGGATCACGTCAAGCAGAAGATCGGCCCGTGGAAATATCCGCGCTGGATCGACGTGGTGGATTCCTTGCCGAAGACGGCGACGGGGAAGATCCAGCGGTTCAAGCTGCGGGACGGGGCGAATTGACAACAGGTCGTCATGGCCGGGCTTGACGACGGAGAGAGAAGAGCGACAGAGCATGACCAACCTCGCCCCCACCGGCTTCCTCAGCATCGGCGACGCCAGCCTCGAATACAAATGGCTGGCGCCGCAATCCGCCGATGCACCGACCATCGTCATGCTGCATGAAGGCCTCGGCTCGGTCGGGCTCTGGGGTGACTTCCCCGAGAAGCTGCGAGAGGCGACCTCCGCCGGCATCTTCGTCTATTCGCGCGCGGGCTACGGCCAGTCGAGCAAGGTCGCGCTGCCGCGGCCGCTCGACTACATGCAGCGCGAGGCACTCGACGTGCTGCCGAAGATCCTCGACGCGATCGGCTTCAGGCGTGGCCTGCTGCTCGGCCATTCCGACGGCGCGTCGATCGCGACGATCTATGCCGGCGCGCATCAGGATCATCGCCTGAACGGCCTCGTACTGATCGCGCCGCATTTCATCGTCGAGGACATCTCGGTGAAGTCGATTGCGGACATCAAGACGGCATTTGAGACCACCGACCTGAAGGCAAAGCTCGCGCGCTGGCACACGGACGTCGACAACGCCTTCTACGGCTGGAACGCCGCCTGGCTCGATCCCAAATTCCGCGACTGGGATATCTCGGAATATCTCGCTTATATCCGCGTTCCCGTCCTGATCCTTCAAGGCGTGGACGACCAATACGGGACGCTGCGTCAGGCCGAGATCGCGCAGCACGAATGCTATTGCCCGGTCGATTTGAAAGTCATGTCAGGCGCGGCGCATTCTCCGCATCGCGAAGCTCCGGGAGCGACGCTTCACGCGATTGAGCAATTTGCAGCAGCGGCCCTAGGAGAGGACATGCAACAAAATGCATGTATGGGCCGTTAAAGTCTAGACGCGCGCAACAATATGCATTATTGTGCATCTAACGGTAAACCAAGACGAACTCAAGGGTGGCCCATGGCCGAGGAAGATCGGCGCCTCGCAGGCGGCGCGACATTCATCGATTTCCAGACCGAGCCGTCCCGCTACCGGCACTGGAAGCTCGCGGTTGACGGTGACGTCGCCACCCTGACCATGGACGTCGACGAGAATGGCGGCCTGTTCGAGGGCTATCTGCTCAAGCTCAATTCCTACGATCTCGGCGTCGACATCGAGCTTGCCGACGCGGTCCAGCGCCTGCGCTTCGAGCACCCCGAGGTGAAGGTCGTGGTGATGCGCTCGGCCAAGAACCGCGTGTTCTGCGCCGGCGCCAACATCCGCATGCTCGCCGGCTCGACGCATGCCCACAAGGTCAATTTCTGCAAGTTCACCAACGAGACCCGCAACGGCATGGAAGACTCGTCGGAGAATTCCGGCCAGCGCTTTATCACCGTCGTGAACGGCTCGGCCGCCGGCGGCGGCTATGAGCTCGCGCTCGCCACCGACTACATCATGCTTGCCGATGACGGCGCGTCCGCCGTCGCCTTGCCCGAAGTGCCGCTGCTGGCGGTGCTGCCGGGCACCGGCGGCCTCACGCGTGTGGTCGACAAGCGCAAGGTGCGCCGCGATCACGCCGATTTCTTCTGCACCATCGAAGAAGGCGTGAAGGGCAAGCGCGCCGTGCAATGGCGCCTGGTCGACGAGATCGCGCCGAACAGCAAGCTCGAAGGCAAGGTTGCCGAGCGCGCCAGGGAATTCGCCCAGGCCTCGAAGCGCAAGGGCAGCGGCAAGGGCATCGCGCTGACGCCGCTCAAGCGCATCATCGATGAGACGAGCATCCGCTACGGCTTTGTCACCGTCGACGTCGACCGCGCCGCCCGCATCGCCACGATCTCGATCAAGGCGCCTGAAGCCGCGCCGCCCGCCGATATCGACGGGATGATGGCGCAGGGTGTCGCGTTCTGGCCGCTCCAGGTCGCGCGCGAACTCGACGACGCCATCCTGCATCTGCGTATCAACGAGCTCGAGATCGCGATGCTGGTGTTCAAGAGTCACGGCGACCGCGCCCATGTGCTCGCCTGCGACGCCTTCCTCGAAGCCAACAAGGCGCACTGGCTGGTCAACGAAATCAGGCACTACTGGAAGCGTGTCTTGAAGCGCATCGACGTCACCTCGCGCACGCTGGTGACGCTGGTCGAGCCCGGCTCCTGCTTCGCCGGCACGCTCGCCGAGCTCGTCTTCGCCGCCGACCGTTCCTACATGCTGATCGGCACGCGCCAGGGCGACAACCGCCCGCCGCCGTCGATCGAACTGTCAGCGATGAATTTTGGCCCGTATCCGATGAGCCATGGCCTGACGCGGCTTCAGTCGCGCTTCCAGGCCGATCCGTCCGATGTGGAACGCGCGGAAGCCACGACGGGCACCGCGCTGGACGCCGAGCAGGCCGAAGAGCTCGGTCTCGTCACCTTCGCACTCGACGACATCGACTGGGACGACGAGGTCCGCGTGTTCCTGGAGGAGCGCGCCAGCTTCTCGCCCGACAGCCTCACCGGCATGGAAGCCAACCTGCGCTTCGTCGGCCCCGAGACGATGGAATCGAAGATCTTCTCGCGCCTCACCGCGTGGCAGAACTGGATCTTCCAGCGCCCCAACGCGGTCGGCGAGGAAGGCGCGCTGCGCCGCTACGGCAGCGGCCAGAAGCCGAAATTCGATATGACGCGAGTGTGACGACATTTGCTGCGTCATGGCCGGGCAAAAGCGCGAAGCGCGTCTTCGTACAGAATGTCCCGGCCATCCACGTCCTTGGCTGAGCAAGCAAGAACGTGGGTGCCCGGCACAAGGCCGGGCATGACGAAAGAAATCCAAGGAGCACGGCCATGAACGTGAACATCATGAACGTCGACTACTCGACCAAGATTCCGAACAACGTCAATTTGGCCGAAGACCGCCAGGTGCTCAAGGCGCTGGAAGGCTGGCATCCCGGCTACATGGACTGGTGGAAAGACATGGGGCCGGAAGGCTTCCAGGAATCGCTGGTGTACTTGCGCACCGCCTATTCGGTCGATCCGCGCGGCTGGGCCAAGTTCGACTATGTGCGGATGCCCGAGTATCGCTGGGGCATTCTCCTTGCTCCCCAGGAAGAGAACCGCGTCGTGCCGTTCGGCGAGCATTTTGGCGAGCCGGCCTGGCAGGAAGTCCCGGGCGAGTATCGCGCCATGCTGCGGCGTCTGATCGTGATCCAGGGCGACACCGAGCCCGCCTCCGTCGAGCAGCAGCGCCATCTCGGCAAGACCGCGCCCTCGCTGTACGACATGCGCAATCTGTTCCAGGTCAATGTCGAGGAAGGCCGTCACCTCTGGGCGATGGTGTACCTGCTGCAAAAGTACTTTGGTCGCGACGGACGTGAAGAGGCCGACGATTTGTTGCGCCGCCGCTCGGGCGACGCCGACTCGCCGCGCATGCTGGGCGCCTTCAACGAGGCGACGCCGGACTGGCTGTCCTTCTTCATGTTCACCTACTTCACCGACCGCGACGGCAAGATGCAGCTGCACTCGCTTGCGCAGTCCGGCTTCGATCCCCTGTCGCGCACCTGCCGCTTCATGCTGACGGAAGAAGCGCACCACATGTTCGTCGGCGAGACCGGCATCACCCGCGTCGTGCAGCGCACCTGCGATGCGATGCGCGAAGCCGGCATCACCGATCCCACCGACATCGCGAAGGTCCGCGCGCTCGGCGTGATCGACCTGCCGACCATTCAGAAGAAGCTGAACCTGCACTATACGCTGTCGCTCGATCTGTTTGGCTCGGAAGTCTCGACCAACGCGGCGAACGCCTTCAACACCGGCATCAAGGGTCGCTATCACGAGACCCAGATCGACGACGATCATCAGCTCAAGAACGCCACCTATCCGGTGCTGAAGTTCATCGACGGTGAGATCAAGCTCGTCGACGAGCCGGCGCTGACCGCGCTCAACATGCGCCTGCGCGACGATTACAGCCAGGATTGCGTCAAGGGCATGCTGCGCTGGAACAAGGTGATCTCGACCGCGGGCTACCAGTTTCAGCTCAAGCTGCCCAACGTCGCCTTCCACCGCCATATCGGCGAGTTCAAGGGCATCCACGCGACGCCCGACGGCATTTTGATCGACGATGCCACCTGGGCGAAGCGCAAGGACGAATGGCTGCCCTCGACCGCGGACGGCGACTTCATCACCTCGCTGATGCAGCCCGTCACCGAGACCGGCCAGTTCGCCTCCTGGATCTCACCGCCGAAAGTCGGCATCGACAACAAGCCCGGCGATTTCGAATATGTGAGGATCGAGTCGTAAGGGCCGCCAGCGAGCGCGCGACGGCCGCGCTACATACTCACCTGTCGTCCCGGCGAAGGCCGGGACTACACCGGAGTGTGAGGTGAGGGCGTCGTGCTGACGCGCCCCCGCCTACCCCGCGATCTCTAGCCCCGCGTTCGCGTACACCACGCCGCCATCCACCGCGATGGTGTTGCCGACCACGTAGTCACCCGCGCGCGAGGCGAGATAGATCGCCACGCCGGCCATGTCCTCGTCGGTTCCGATCCGCCGCGCCGGAATGCGCTTGGCGACCTCGTCCGAATGGTCGCGCGCAGCCCGGTTCATGTCGGACTTGAACGCGCCGGGCGCGATCGCGGTGACGTTGACGTTGTCCTTGATCAGTTTCGTCGCCATGCGCCGCGTCAAATGGATCACCGCGGCCTTGCTCGCGGCATAGGAGTAGGTCTCGCCGGGATTGATGAAAATGCCGTCAACCGAGGCGATGTTGATGACCTTGGCGGGCCGCTCATGCGAAGCCGCCGCGCGCAGCGGCTTGGCCAGCGCCTTGGTCAGGAAGAACAGCGACTTGACGTTGAGGTCCATCACCTTGTCCCAGCCGCTTTCGGGGAATTCGTCGAACTCCGCGCCCCAGGCAGCCCCTGCATTGTTGACGAGGATGTTGAGCTTCGGCTCCAGCTTGATGATTTCGCCAGCGAGCCTGTCGCAGCCGTCGACGGTCGAGATGTCGATCGGCAGCGCGATGCACTCACCGTCATATCGGCCTGACAGCTCTCTCGCGGTGGCCTCGCAAGGTCCTGCCTTGCGCGCGGTGATGTAGACCTTCGCGGCTCCCGCGCTGAGAAATCCCGCCGCGATCATCTTGCCGATGCCGCGCGAACCACCGGTCACCAGCGCGACGCGGCCTTTGAGCGAGAACAGATCGTTGAACATGGTGCCTCCCTTGGTGTTTGGCGACGTTTTGAGCGGGGTAGGGAGGGGAGTCAAGGAAAGCGCCGCATCGTCGTCCTGGCTTTCGCCATGACGACGTCCGAGTTCGGGCAGCCAAGACGGAGAGATTTAAGCCGCCGCGATCCTGCGGAAGCCGTTCCACATCGCGGTCGCGGCGCCCGAGGTCAGCACCGGCAGAATCCGCGTGTCCTGGTAATTGCCGTTGAGCGAGACCCGTGGCAGCGCCGTCATGCGGCCGGCGTCTTCGGCGAACAGCATGCCGGGCCGCGTCGTCACCGCGGTCTTGAAGCCGGCGGATGCAGCGAGCACGAATTCACGCTCGCCCGCCGCCTCGCGATCGCCATAGGGATAGGCCAGATGTTGAACGTTGCGGCCGAGCGCCTGCTCGATCCGCGCGCGGCTCACGGCCATCTCCTGCGTGGCGATCGCTTCGCTTTGCTTGGCGAGATTGCAATGGCTGACGGAATGCGCGCCGATCGTGACCAGGGGATCGGCGGCAAATGTCTTCACCTCGTCCCAGGACAGGCAGAGGCTGCGGCACAGCGCGGCCATGTCGACGCCGTACTTCGTGCAGAGCGCCTCGATCTCGCGCTTGAGATCGTGCTCGCCGGGCAGTGCGCGCAACCAGTCGTGCAGGCGATCGAACGCCACCTGCTTGGCGGCTGGCGTCGTCGCATCGAGCCGCAGCGCGGCATTGCCGATCGTCACCTCGATCTGCTCGGTCTTGGCGATCACGGCCTCCAGCGCCTCCCACCACAGCCGGCCCGTCCCCTCCGCGAAATCGCTGGCGACATAGACCGCCAAGGGCGCGTCAAATTCGCGCAGAACTGGCAGCGCAAAATCGAGATTGTCGCGATAGCCATCGTCGAGCGTGAAGGCGGCGAAGCGGCGGTCGAACCGGCGCCGCACCAGCCGCTCATGCAGCTCGTCCATGCTGACGATGTCGATCTCGCGCGCGCGCAGGTGGCGCAGTGTGGCACGCAGGAATTCGGGGGTGACTTCGAGATGCCGGTTCGGCTGGAACGCCGCGCCGCGGGCCGGCCGCACGTGATGCAGCATGAATATGGCGCCGACGCCCGACAAAAGCGGGCGCAACAGGTGGTGGGCGCCGCTGAAATAGAGTGCTTCCAGCCCGGCGCGGATGACGTTGTTACGGAGTTGTTTCATGACCCGCTGGCGGACTTTGGCATTCCGCTTTCAACTTACGGAAGAACCCTTGAAGAAAAAGTTATTCCAATTGTCCAGGCCCGGCCTTCGGAAGGGCGTCATTTCCGGTTTGACAGCCTGCCAAGGGTTTGTTTTGTCTCCGGTTCCAGAGTTCGGGTCGTCGAATGCACAAGCTTTTCAGGTGGGCCAGCAAATGGTGGCCGGGGCTGATCCCCCTGGCCGTCATGTGGGGATTTGCGGCCTGGAATAACACTTTGCCGGTCGAGGCGGACCTTTCCGCCCGCAGCTCGGCGGCGCTAAAGGATACCGTTCTGGACAAGACCCGGATCGCGGTGGATGGCCGCGACGTCAGCCTGGCTGCGGACGCGTTTTCCGAGGAGGGGCGCCGCGACGCCGTTGTGGCGGTCGAGACGGTCCCCGGCGTGCGCCTGGTCGACGACCGGACCCGCCTCGTGCCCGAGGCAAAGCCCTTCGTCTGGAACGCCGAACGCGACGTGGTGCGGGTGACGCTGTCGGGCTCCGCGCCGCTGCCGTCGATGAAGGGCCGCCTGACCGAGGCGGCCCGCAAGGAGGTCGGCGGCACCGAGGTGGCCGATCAGATGGGTTTGGCGCGCGGCGCACCGCCGCGGTTCGAGGCGGCTGCGATGCTGCTGCTCGACCAGATCGGCAAGCTCAAGGACGGCAAGATCACGATCACAGACACCAAAGTCACTCTGTCGGGGATGGCGCGCGATCTCGGCGGCCGCGAAGCGGTCGCAGCGGCACTTAAAAACCTGCCCGAGGGCTTTTCGATCGCCGCCAACGATGTCAAGGCGCCGCCTTACGTGTTCCAGGCTTACAAGGATCCGGTGGCTGCGACGGTGACGCTGACCGGCTATGTTCCCGACAACAATGTCCACGCGGCCATCGCCACCAGTGCGTCGCGGAAATTCTTCAACGAAAAGGTCGTCGACAATCTCAAGGCCAGCGTCGGCGCGCCCGGCTCGTTCAGCCCCGCCGTGGTCGCAGCGCTCGGCGCGCTGTCGCGACTGTCGACCGGCACGCTCGTCGTGTCCGACCGCGAGGTGAAGCTGGCGGGCGATGCGCTCTATGAAGGTGCCGCCAACGACATCCGCGCAGGCCTCGGCAAGGATTTTCCGAAAAACTGGCAGTACAAGCCGGAGATCACGGTGAAGCCCGCGGCCGGGCCGGTCGACGGCACCGTGTGCCAGCAATTGTTCTCCGAGCTCTTGGCCAAGGCCAAGATTCGCTTCGGGGCGAAGCGCGCCGAGATCGATCCGGATTCCGCCGGCATTCTCGATCATCTGATCGAGACGGCATTGCGATGCCCCACCACCAATATCGAGGTCGCCGGGCATACCGATGCCGACGGCGAGGATTCCTTCAACCAGGCACTCTCGGAGAAGCGCGCGCAGGCGGTGATCGACTATCTGGTCAAGGCCGGCCTGCCTGCCAACCGGTTCACCGCGGTCGGCTACGGCAGCACGCAGCCAGTCGCCGGCAATGACAGCGAAGACGCCAAGGCGCAGAACCGCCGCATCGAATTTCTGGTGAGGTGACGATGCCCTATCTCGTCTCGTTCCATCTGGGCTGGCTGATCGGCTCGCTGCTGCTCGGCTTCTGCATGGGCTGGATCTCGGTGGTCCAGCGCGGCAACGGCACCTCGAAGGTGACCGCGCGCTGGCTCGCCGTGCTTGTTGCCGGCCTGGTCGCGGCCTCGTTCGCGCATGTGGTCCCCGGTCGCTTCGGCTACTGGCTCGACCTCGGCCTGACCATGTTCGGCTGCTACCTCGTCGGCGCCGCCATCGGCGCCTGGCTGCGCGATCGGGTGGTCGCACGCAGCATGCCGCCGGCCTGAGCGGCTGAGCTGAGAGGCAAACGCGCGCCCGCTATCGCGCTCATCACTTGCTCCGCCATCAGGTTTCAAGGGCAAGGGCGGGGCGCTTGACATTAATACGTACGTGCGTATTATTTCGCCATGCCAAAGCCCTCGCTCAAAGACGCCATTCTCGACGCCGGCCTGAAGGTCATGTTTCGGACCGGCTATCACGGCACCAGCGTGCGCGACGTCACCACTGCTGCGGGCGCGCCGCAGGGGTCCTTCACCAATCATTTCCGCTCCAAGGAAGCGTTCGCCTCCGAGGTGCTCGACCGCTATTTCGATCTCACCAGGAGCTTGGTCGCGGAGGCATTGCAGGATGTCTCGCTGAGCCCCCGCGCACGGCTCAAGCGCTACCTCGACGTCATCACGGGCAGGCTGGAAGCCGACGGCTTTGGTCGCGGCTGCCTGATCGGCGATCTCAGTCTGGAAGCGACCGGCAGCAGCGAGATGCTGCGCGTGCGCCTCGCCGACATCTTTGCCGAATGGCGCGTGCCGTTCGCCGCCTGCATCGCCGAGGCGCAGACCCGCGGCGAGATCGCATCCGATTTCGAGCCCGAGGAGCTCGCAGACTTCCTGCTCGCGTCCTGGCAGGGCGCGATCCTGCGCATGAAGGTCGACCGCAATCCCAAAGCGCTCGAACGTTTCAAGAGCATCGCATTCCAAACCGTGTTCAAGGAGCTGACATGACCAAGCAGATCGACATCAAGATTCGCAAAGCGTCCGTCCTCGGAAGCAGCATGGCCTATCGTGAGGCAGGCGCGCAGAACGCGCCGGTCGCGCTCTTCCTGCACGGCAATCCGACGTCCTCGCACATCTGGCGCAACATCATGCCGTTGGTGTCACCGGTCGCGCATTGCCTCGCGCCCGACAACATCGGCTTCGGTCAGTCCGACAAGCCCGACATCGCGTACCGCTTCTTCGATCACGTCCGCTATCTCGATGCCTTCATCGAACAGCGCGGCATTACGTCGGCCTATCTGGTCGCGCAGGATTGGGGCACGGCGCTCGCATTTCATCTTGCGGCGCGCCGGCCGGATTTCGTGCGCGGCCTTGCCTTCATGGAATTCATTCGTCCGATGCCGACCTGGCAGGACTTCCACGACACCGAGGTTGCCGCAGAGCAGGAGCATGCCGAGGCGGCGCGGGCGGCCTTCCGTAAATTCAGGACGCCGGGCGAGGGCGAGGCGATGATCCTCGAGGCGAATGCCTTCGTCGAGCGCGTGCTACCCGGCGGCATGGTCCGCAAGCTCAGCGATGACGAGATGGCGCCCTATCGCGCGCCGTTTCCAACACCAGAGAGCCGCCGGCCCGTTCTTGCACTTCCGCGCGAACTGCCGATCGCAGGCGAGCCCGCTGACGTTTATCAGGCTCTGCAGTCCGCGCATGCAGCGCTGGCCGCGTCGTTCTATCCAAAGCTCCTGTTCACCGGCGAGCCCGGAGCTCTGGTCTCACCGGAATTTGCCGAACGGTTTGCAGCCTCCCTGAAGCACTGCGCGCTGGTTCGTCTCGGCGCCGGCCTGCATTTCCTCCAGGAGGATCACCCCGGGGCGATCGGGCGCTCCGTCGCCGGCTGGATCGCGGGCATCGAGGCAGTGCGCCCGCAGCTTGCGGCCTGAGCAGAACGCTACCTCCGAACGACGTGCTCATCGCGGCCGCTGGCGGGCGGCCGCAATGACGTCTGTGATGTCGCAGTGCAACCGGATGATCGAGCGCGAGCCGTCGGCCACGTAATCGTGCGCGCCGCAGCGGCCGCGCGCGGCGCGACCCTCTTTCAACAGCGAAATCCCGCCCATAGATTGATTTCGACTTAAGCCGTGACGGAACATTGTACGGCCGAAATCATCAAAACTTCATGGCGTCTGCGCCAGGATGGCCATGGAGATTCGCGTCAGGCTTGCCGCCGAAAGCGCCAAACCGTGCATCAGGAGCCCGCAACCTGCCTAAAACCTTGAAGCCACGACTTTTTGTTCGAATTGTCGAATTCCACTCCGCCCCAAAACGCGCTAGTGGAGGGGCAGGGGGCATGCGCGATGCCGGAGCCGCCGGCGAGGATTCGTCGGGTGCCTGCGTGTCGTCCGCCTGTTCGCCGGCCACCCTGGCCGCTGAAGCGTTGTTCGAGGTTTAGATGCTGGAAGCCATACGCAGGGCGATGTCGTTTCTGCGCCAGAAGCAAATCCTGCATAAGCTTGGAGTTGTGATCAGCGTCGCGGTCATCGGCATCGCTTGCTATGTGCTCTACCACATGCTGCGCGGCATCGATGTCAACGAAGTCCTCGAAGCGATCAAGAGCACCGAGCCGAGCCAGATCGCGATGGCGGCGCTGTTCGTCGCTGCGGGCTATTTCACGCTGACCTTCTACGACCTGTTCGCCGTGCGCGCGATCGGCCATCCCCACGTGCCCTATCGGATTAACGCGCTCGCTGCCTTCACCAGCTATTCGATCGGCCACAATGTCGGCGCCAGCGTCTTCACCGGCGGCGCGGTGCGCTACCGCATCTATTCCGCCTATGGCCTGAACGCGATCGACGTCGCAAAGATCTGCTTCCTCGCCGGCCTGACCTTCTGGCTCGGCAATGCCGCGGTGCTGGGCCTCGGCATCTCCTATCATCCGGAAGCCGCGGCCTCGATCGACATGCTTCCGCCCTGGCTGAACCGGATGCTGGCGATGATGATCATCGTCGGACTGGTCGCTTACGTGGTCTGGGTCTGGACCCAGCCGCGCATGGTCGGCCGCGGGCCCTGGACCGTGATGCTGCCGGGCGGCCCGCTGACGCTGCTCCAGATCGCGATCGGCATCATCGATCTCGGCTTCTGCGCGCTCGCGATGTACGTGCTGGTCCCTGACGAGCCCAATCTCGGTTTCGTGGTGGTCGCGGTGATCTTCGTCTCGGCCACGCTGCTCGGCTTTGCCAGCCATTCGCCCGGAGGCCTTGGCGTGTTCGACGCGGCGATGCTGGTCGGGCTCTGGCAGATGGACCGCGAGGAGCTGCTGGGCGGGATGCTGCTGTTCCGCGTCCTCTATTATCTGTCCCCTTTTGTCATATCTGTAATCTTGCTGACGTTTCGCGAAGTTATCATCGGCGCACGATCGAAGCGCCTGCAGCAGGCTGCGCTCAAGCTCGACCCCGGCCCCGCGCCTGAAGCCGCTTACGTGAGAAAGCGCAGCGACAGCGGCGCCTGACCGGCGCAAGGCCTTTTGGAGAAGCCCGCCCCGATGGCGATCGACGCCCCAACTTCTCCCTCCTCCCCGCCCTGGTCCGACCGGCTGCGGCACTCGACCGTCATCCTGATCGCCGCGGCGCTCGCGCTATCCGTGGTGGTCTCGCTGGGGGAATTATCGGCGCTGCATGCGATTGCGGTGTTCCTCTGCATCGCGGCCGCAGCGCTGATCCCGTGGCGCCTGCACGATACCGCCGCCTCGCGCGAAGAGACCCGCCGCGTCAACCCGGTCGAGAGCGCGGCGGTCGCCGCAGTGGTCGCCGGCATGCCCGATCCCGCGGTGCTGCTCGACCGCGCCGGCCGCGTCATCCATCTCAACGCCGCAGCCGCCCAGCTCGCGCCGGCACTGCGCCGGAATGAGCTCGCCCAGTTCGCGCTGCGCTCGCCCGAGATCATCACGGCGCTGCGCGAGTCGATCGCGACCACCGAGCCGCGGCGCGCGACCTATCTCGACCATGTCCCGGTCGATCGCTGGATGGAGCTGACCATCACGCCGGTGCCGGTGCCGACCACCTTTGGCGGCGCCGACAAATGCATGCTGATGACCTTTCACGACCAGACGCCGCTGCGCCGGGTCGAGGAAATGCGGGCCGATTTCGTCGCCAATGCCAGCCACGAGCTGCGCACGCCGCTGGCCGCGCTGTCCGGCTTCATCGACACGCTCCAGGGCCAGGCCAAGGACGATCCCAAGGCGCGCGAGCGCTTCCTCGGCATCATGCACAACCAAGCCACCCGGATGGCGCGCCTGATCGACGATCTCTTGTCGCTGTCGCGGGTGGAGCTGTCGGCCCATGTGCGGCCCGACACCCTGGTCGACCTGCTGCCGATCATCTTGCAGGTCGCCGATGGGCTCGAGCCGCTGGCGCGGGAACGCCAGGTCGAGGTCGAGACCCAGCTGCCCGAGACCCCGGTGCTGATCGCGGGGGACCGCGAGGAGTTGCTCCGCCTGTTCGAGAATTTGATCGAGAACGCGCTCAAATACGGCGCCTCCGGTGGACGCATTATCGTGTCGCTGATATCAGGCGCGGCCCCTGATGGAACTCAGGAAATCCGGGTGCTGGTCCGGGATTTCGGCCCCGGCATCGCGCCGGAGCACCTGCCGCGGCTGACCGAGCGCTTCTACCGGGTCGATGTCGGCGACAGCCGCTCGCAGGGCGGCACCGGCCTGGGATTGTCGCTGGTGAAACATATTCTTAACCGTCATCGCGGCCGGCTTTTGATCGAAAGCGTGCCCAAACAGGGCGCCACTTTCACCGCCTGTTTTCCCCAGGGCAAGCCTGCGGCTCTGAGCTAAATTCCAGCGATTTCAGCTGCTTAACACTGTCATCCGACTGTCACCAAACCTTCGTAAAAGCTCAGCTGTCCGCTCCTAAAGGGGCGGCACGGGGAGCGCGATCGGGCGCGGATGGCGCTTCGCTCCCCTGTATGGAGACCAGCATGAATTTCCTCAAAACACTCGTCGCTGCTGGCATGGTCGCCGCATCGACGACGGCGGCCTTTGCTGCCGACATCACCGGAGCCGGCGCGACGTTCCCGTTCCCGATCTATTCCAAATGGGCCGACGCCTACAAGAAGGAGACCGGCAACGGTCTGAACTACCAGTCGATCGGCTCCGGCGGCGGCATTAAGCAGATCCAGGCCAAGACCGTGACCTTCGGCGCCAGCGATGCGCCGCTCAAGGCCGAGCAGCTCGAGAAGGACGGCCTCGTCCAGTGGCCGATGGTGATGGGTGCCATCGTGCCCGTCGTCAACATCGAGGGCGTGAAGCCCGGTGAACTGGTGTTCGACGGCGAGACGCTGGCCAGCATCTATCTCGGCAAGATCACCAAATGGGACGACGCCGCGATCAAGAAGCTCAACCCGAACGTGAAGCTGCCCTCGGAGGCCATCACCGTGGTCCGCCGTTCGGACGGTTCGGGCACCACCTTCAACTTCACCAACTACCTCGCCAAGGCCAGCGCGGATTGGAAGAGCAAGGTCGGTGAGGGTACCGCGGTCGAGTGGCCGGTCGGCGTCGGCGCCAAGGGCAATGAAGGCGTGTCCGGCAACATCAGCCAGACCAAGAACTCGATTGGCTATGTCGAGTACGCCTATGCCAAGCAGAACAAGCTGACCTACACCGGTCTCATCAACAAGGCCGGCAAGCCTGTGCAGCCCACCGTCGAAGCCTTCCAGGCGGCCGCCTCCAACGCCGACTGGGCCAAGGCTCCCGGCTACTACGTCATCCTGACCGACCAGCCCGGCGAGAAATCCTGGCCGATCACGGCGGCGACCTTCATCCTCATGCACAAGGACGCCACCGACAAGGCGGCCTCGCAGGAAGCCATCAAGTTCTTCCGCTGGGCCTTCAAGAGCGGCGGCAAGGCGGCTGAAGAGCTCGACTACATCCCGATGCCGGATCCGGTCGTTCAGCTGATCGAGAAGACCTGGGCTGCCGACATCAAGAGCTAGGTTCGCGACGCTCGTGCCCCGGATGCGCTGCGCTACATCCGGGGCACGGACCAACAAAAAACGTATACTATTTGGTACAGGGGATCGGCGTGGCAGAGATGGCCGTTCAGAGCGATGTAATCGACGACGCCGGACCGTATGACCGCGCCAAGGCCTTGAGCGCGTTCAAGCTCGGCGACGTTACCTTCTACTGGATTACGCGGCTCTCCGCGATCTCGGTGCTTCTGATCCTCGGCGGCATCATCATTTCGCTGATCGTCGGCGCTTTCCCGGCGATGAAAGAATACGGCGTCTCCTTCCTGTGGACGCAGCGCTGGGCGCCCTCCGCAGATCCGCCGGTGCTCGGCGCGCTCGGGCCGATGTACGGCACGCTCGTCACCTCCTTCATCGCGATGCTGATCGCCATTCCCGTGGGTCTCGGCATTGCGATCTTCCTCACCGAGCTCTGCCCGCAAGGGCTGCGCCGCCCGATCGGCATGGCAATCGAGCTGCTCGCCGGTATTCCCTCGATCATCTACGGCATGTGGGGCTTCTTCGTGTTGGGTCCGTTCCTGGCCAACACGTTCCAGCCCTTCATGATCAAGATCTTCGACGGCGTTCCCGTGCTGGGCGCGATCTTCGCAGGTCCCCCGTCCTATCTCAGCCTGTTCAATGCCGCGCTGATCCTTGCCATCATGGTGCTGCCCTTCATCACCTCGATCTCGGTCGACGTGTTCAAGACGGTGCCTCCGGTCCTGAAGGAAGCCGCCTACGGCGTCGGCTGCACCACATGGGAAGTCGTCCGCAGCGTGGTGATCCCCTACACCCGGGTCGGCGTCATCGGCGGCATCATGCTGGCGCTGGGCCGCGCGCTCGGCGAGACCATGGCGGTGACCTTCATCATCGGCAACTCGTTCCGGATCTCGTCATCGATCTTTGCGCCGGGCACCACGATCTCGGCGGCGATCGCATCCGAGTTCGCCGAGAGCGACGGCCTGCACCAATCCGGCCTGATCCTGCTCGGCCTCCTGCTGTTCGTTCTGACCTTCTTCGTGCTCGCAGCGGCGCGGCTGATGCTGATGCGGCTGGAAAAGAAGGCGGGGAATTAGCGCCATGAATCCGATCTATTCACGCCGACGCCGCAAGGACATCGTCGTCCGCGGGCTCTGCATCGCCGCAACCGCCTTCGGCGTCACCTGGCTCGCGCTGATCCTGATCACGCTGCTCTACAACGGGCTGGCGGGACTCAATGTCCAGCTGTTCACCGAGAACACGCCGCCACCGGGATCGAACGAGGGCGGTCTGCTCAACGCCATCGTCGGCTCGCTGATCATGACCGTGATCGGCGTCGGCATCGGCGCGCCGCTCGGCATGTTCGCCGGCACCTATCTCGCCGAATACGGCCGCAACGACCGGCTGACCTCGGTGATCCGCTTCATCAACGACATCCTGCTCTCGGCGCCCTCGATCATCATCGGCCTGTTCATCTACGGCGCCGTGGTGGTGCCGATGCGCGGCTTCTCGGCGATCGCAGGCTCGCTCGCCCTCGCGGTCATCGTGATCCCGGTGGTGCTGCGCACGACCGAGGACATGCTGCTGCTGGTGCCGAACGCGTTGCGCGAGGCGGCCTCGGCGCTCGGCCTGCCGCGTTCGCTGGTGATCAAGCGGATCGCTTATCGGGCTGCCCGATCGGGTCTCATCACCGGCGTGCTGCTCGCGACCGCTCGCGTCGCCGGTGAAACCGCGCCGCTGCTGTTCACCGCGCTATCGAACCAGTTCTTCAGCCTCGGCCTGAACAAGACGATGGCGAACCTGCCTGTGACCATCAACAACTTCGTGCAGAGCCCCTATGCCTATTGGAAGCAGTTGGCCTGGAGCGGGGCGCTGCTCATCACCCTGACCGTTCTTGCCCTTAATATTTTCGCGCGCATCCTTGGCGCCGAGAGGACCGCAAAATGAGTGATCTTTCCGTGTCGATGAGCGCGTCCGGTGGACTGCCGCACGCGGCGGTGCTGCCCGAGGCGCCCCCGAAGGTGACCGTGCGTAACCTGAACTTCTATTACGGCGAGCACCATGCGCTGAAGAACATCAACCTGACGCTCGGCGCCAACCGCGTTACGGCGTTCATCGGACCGTCGGGCTGCGGCAAGTCGACCCTGCTGCGCATCTTCAACCGGATGTACGACCTCTATCCCGGCCAGCGCGCCACCGGTCAGCTGATGCTCGATCAGACCAACATCCTCGACCCCAGGCTGGACCTCAATTTGCTGCGCGCCCGCGTCGGCATGGTGTTCCAGAAGCCGACGCCGTTCCCGATGACGATCTACGAGAACATCGCGTTCGGCATCCGTCTCTATGAGAAGATCTCGAAGTCCGAGATGGACGGCCGCGTCGAGAAGGCGCTGCGCGGCGGCGCGCTGTGGAACGAGGTCAAGGACAAGCTCAACGCCTCCGGCCTGTCGCTCTCCGGCGGCCAGCAGCAGCGCCTCTGCATCGCCCGCACCGTCGCGGTGCGGCCCGAGGTGATCCTGTTCGACGAACCCTGTTCGGCGCTCGACCCGATCTCGACCGCCAAGGTCGAGGAGCTGATCCAGGAGCTGTCCGAGGATTACACGATCGCTATCGTCACCCACAACATGCAACAGGCGGCGCGCGTCTCCGACAAGACCGCCTTCATGTATCTCGGCGAGCTGATAGAGTTCGACGACACCAGCAAGATCTTCACGTCGCCGTCAGATCGGCGCACGCAGGATTACATCACCGGCCGGTTCGGCTAGGAGACGCGACATGGGTTCTGAACATACCGCAAAGGCTTTCGACACCGACCTCCAGGAACTCACTCGCCTGGTCGCCGAGATGGGCGGCATCGCCGAGCGCATGATCGTCGAGTCCGTCGACGCGCTGATCCGCCGCGACGTCCCGCTCGGCCAGCGCGTCGTCGCCATCGACACCGAGCTCGACGCGCTGCAGAAGCGCATCGAGGAGCGTGCGGTGCTCACCATCGCCCGCCGCCAGCCGATGGCGGTCGATCTGCGCGAGATCGTCGGCGCCATGCGCGTCGCGACCGATCTCGAGCGCATCGGCGACCTCGCCAAGAACATGGGCAAGCGCGTCGCGGCGCTGGAGACGGACTTCCATCCGCTCAAGCTGTTCCGCGGCCTCGAGCACATGACCGACCTCGTGCAGCAGCAGGTCAAGTCGGTGCTGGACGCCTATGCCGCGCATGATCTGCCGGCGGCGATGGCGGTCTGGAAGGGCGACGAGGAGGTCGACGCCATCTGCACCTCGCTGTTCCGCGAGCTCCTCACCTACATGATGGAGGATCCGCGCAACATCTCGTTCTGCATCCATCTGATGTTCTGCGCCAAGAACATCGAGCGGATCGGCGACCACGCCACCAACATCGCCGAGACCGTGTTCTACATGATCGAGGGCCAGGCCATCACCGACAAGCGGCCGAAGGGCGACATGACGACCTTCGCCAACACGGTACCGAACACCTGAAGACTTAGGGAGCGACGACCCGATGGGCGCACGCATTATGGTGGTTGAGGACGAGGAAGCCCTGACCGAGCTTCTCCGCTACAACCTCGAAGGCGACGGCTATGACGTCGAGACGGTGATGCGCGGCGACGACGCCGACACCCGCCTCAAGGAGCACATCCCCGATCTGATCGTGCTCGACTGGATGCTGCCGGGCCTGTCAGGCATCGAATTGTGCCGGCGGCTTCGCACCCGTCCCGAGACCAAGCAGCTCCCGATCATCATGCTCACCGCGCGCGGCGAGGAGAGCGAGCGGGTGCGGGGTCTTGCGACCGGCGCCGACGATTACATCGTCAAGCCGTTCTCGGTGCCGGAGCTGCTGGCGCGCGTGAAAGGCCTGCTGCGGCGCGCAAGCCCGGAGCGGCTCGCGACGGTGCTTGCTTTGGCGACATCGAGCTCGACCGCGACAAGCGCCGCGTGGCGCGCTCGGGCCGGCCGATCGATCTCGGTCCGACCGAATATCGCCTGCTGGAGTTCTTCCTGGAGCATCCGGGGCGCGTGTTCTCGCGCGAGCAACTGCTCGACAGCGTCTGGGGTCGCGACATCTATATCGACGAGCGCACCGTCGACGTGCATATCGGCCGCCTGCGCAAGCTGCTCAATCTCGGCCGCGAGCAGGACCCGATCCGCACCGTCCGCGGCGCCGGCTACGCGCTGGATGATCGGTTTGCCAAGGCGGAGCAGGTGTAGGGTTGCAGGCTTGTTTGTTGGCGAGTTGTCCCTGCATTCTCAGCCGTCGTCCCGGACAAGCGAGCGAAGCGAGCGCTGATCCGGGCCCATAACCACCGAACGTGGTTTGGCGAAGACTCGGAGTGACCCCTTCCGCACGATTATTGCGTGCTCGGAGTATGGGTCCCGGCCCCCGTGCGCAATTGCGCACTAGGCCGGGACGACGCTGAAATTGTTGAATCGTCTTCGCGCGACGACTTGCCGTGATTACCGCGGACCCGGCTTCACCGGTGCGCGGCGCCGATCCGACGCCGGCTGGTACGCAACGCGCGAGTGCTGGGCGCAATAGGGCAGTCCGGACAGCGCCCTTCCACCGCAGAAGAAGAAGTCCGGGCTCGAGGGATCGCCGACCGGCCAGTGGCAGGTCGCCTCGTTCAATTCCAGCAGCGACAGCCGCTGGCTCATCGGCACCACGTTGTCATAGGTGACCGGATCCGGCTCAGCCTCCACCTCGAAGGCCTGCGCCAGCGCGGTGTTGCCGCGCGAGATCGGGCGGCTCACCCGCATCATGTGCTGCGCGGGGCGCGCCTTGCGCGGCCGCGGCGCTGCCGATGATGGGCTCTTGGCGCGGCCCGAAAGGCCGAGCCTGTGCACTTTGCCGATCACGGCATTGCGGGTCACATTGCCGAGCTCCGCCGCGATCTGGCTGGCCGAAAGTCCGGCCTCCCAGAGCTTTTTCAGCTGCTCGACGCGATCATCGGACCAGGTCAAAACCGTCATTGCACCCTTTCCCTCGCTGCGCGCCAGCCATCCTGGGGCCTCGCAGCGAATGCCTAAGCCTTCAAAAACCCGTGCCGCCAGAATCCCTTAAGGCTCGCCGGGCGCGTCTTGAACGCCCGAACGTTTACGCCGGTACATAAGGACTTAAAGATCAGAACCACTGCACGAGATGTCGTATCTGACAATCCAAACGCTACAATATGGCGTGACTCCCGCGCAAGAGTCCGCCGACTCGCTTCCACATGTTCCGTGGCCAAATCCCGCAAAATCGGCACCGCAAGACTACGGATTCAGCGTTTCGCGAGGCTTTCCGGGCGGCATTGACACCCGTTTCACCAGGCCTAAGATAGTCGCACGTGCCGCCCTCAAGAGGCGGCACGTTTCGTTTTCCGGGCCGGTCGATGGTGCGTTGCGCAATGCACGCTCACTCCGTCCGCAACATTCAAGTGACCATCATGACTAACAGCGCAGCGCCGCATTTGCTCCCCGTTTTCGCCAGGTCCGACCTTGGTTTCGAGCGTGGCGAAGGCTGCTGGCTGATCGCGACCAATGGCGAGCGCTATCTCGATTTCACCTCCGGGGTGGCGGTGAATGCGCTCGGCCATGCCCATCCGGCGCTGGTCGCGGCGTTGCAGGAGCAGGCCACCAAGCTCTGGCACATGTCAGATCTGTTCCAGAGCCCGGACGGCGAAAAGCTCGCCGCGCGCCTGTGCAATGAAAGTTTCGCGGATTTCGTGTTCTTCTGCAATTCCGGCGCCGAAGCGCTGGAATGCGTGATCAAGGTCGTGCGCCGTTATCACGCCGCAAAGGGTCATCCCGACCGCTATCGCATGATCACCTTCGAAGGCGCCTTCCATGGCCGCACGCTGGCGACGCTGGCCGCAACGGGATCGGCAAAATATCTCGAAGGTTTCGGCCCTCCGATGGAGGGCTTCGACCAGGTTGCGCATGGCGATCTCGATGCCGTGAAAAAGGCAATCGGTCCGCAGACCGCCGGCATCCTGATCGAGCCGATCCAGGGCGAGGGCGGTGTGCGTTCGGCAACGCCCGCCTTCCTGAGGGCGTTGCGCCAGCTCTGCGACGAGAAGGGTCTGTTGCTCGCCTTCGACGAGGTGCAGACCGGCATGGGCCGCACCGGCGATCTGTTCGCGTACCGCCGCCTTGGCGTCGAACCCGACGTGATGTCGCTGGCCAAGGCGCTCGGCGGCGGCTTCCCGATCGGCGCCTGCCTTGCGACCGCGGAAGCGGCGTCCGGCATGACGCCGGGCTCGCACGGCTCGACCTTCGGGGGCAATCCGCTCGCGATCGCGGCTGCGAACGCCGTGCTCGACGTCATGCTCAAGCCCGGCTTCTTCGACCACGTGCAGAGGATGTCGCTGCTGCTCAAGCAGAAGCTCGCCTCCGTGATCGACCGACACGGCGATGTCGTCAGCGAAGTGCGCGGCGAGGGCCTCCTGATCGGCATCAAGGCCGTGGTGCCCTCCGGCGATCTCGTTGCAGCCTTGCGCGACCAAAAGCTGCTCACCGTCGGTGCCGGCGACAATGTCGTGCGTTTCCTGCCGCCTTTGATCGTCACCGAAGCCGAGATCGAGGACAGCGTCGGGCGGCTCGAGCGCGCCTGCACCGCGTTGTCCGGCAACAAGCGGGCGGCAAGCTGATGAGCAAGTCGCCCGATAAAACACCGAAGCACTTCCTCGATATCAACGAGCTGCCGCTGTCGGAGCTCAAGCGCATGCTCGCTGCGTCCTCCGCGATGAAGGCGAAGCAGAAGGCGCATCAGCCGGTCAGGCCGCTCGAAGGCAAGACCCTGGCGATGATCTTCGAGCGCCCCTCGACGCGGACGCGGGTGTCTTTCGACGTCGCCATGCGCCAGCTCGGCGGCGAGCCCATCATGCTCACCGGCGCCGAAATGCAGCTCGGCCGCGGCGAGACCATCGCCGACACCGCGCGCGTGCTGTCGCGCTATGTCGACGCCATCATGATCCGCATTCTCAATCACGATGCGCTGCTGGAGCTTGCGGCAAACGCCACCGTGCCCGTCATCAACGGCCTGACGCGCCGCTCGCATCCCTGCCAGGTGATGGCGGACCTCATGACCTACGAGGAACATCGCGGCCCGATCGAGGGCAAGACCGTGGCCTGGACCGGCGACGACAACAACGTGCTCGCCTCCTGGGCGCACGCCGCCGAGCGCTTCAAGTTCCAGCTCAATGTCGCGACGCCTCCGGAGCTCGCGCCGAAAAAGGCGATGCGCGACTTCATCAAGGCGACGGGCGCGCCGATCATGCTCGGCACGGATGCCGAAGCCGCCGTGCGCGGCGCCGATTGTGTCGTGACCGACACCTGGGTGTCGATGGGCGACAAGGAAGGCGAGCACCGCCACAACGTGCTCAAGCCCTATCAGGTCAATGCGCAGCTGATGTCGCTTGCCAAGCCGGATGCGCTGTTCATGCACTGCCTGCCCGCCCATCGGGGCGAGGAGGTCACCGACGAGGTGATCGACGGTCCACAATCCGTCGTGTTCGACGAGGCCGAAAACCGCCTGCACGCGCAGAAGGGCATTCTGGCCTGGTGCTTCGACGCGGTGAAGTAATCCGGGCCGGTATCCGCCGTGCCGGCGAAGTAGGTCTTCATCGTCGTCCTGGCTTTCGCCAGGACGACGCTGAATTTGCCCTGCTTGCGTACGATCCGTTCTGCATTCCGGACCCCAGCCCTCACCCCCTTCCAATTCCGCCTTCCGACCCCAGATAAAGCGCCATGGTTTCCCAATCCCCTGATATGAAAACCGGGCCTGAAGGCCCGGTTCGCGCGCCATCCGCGGTTCCGATCGATGACGCCGTGCTGCCTTACGAGGTCGACGCGCTCGATGTGCGCGGTCGGCTGGTGCGGCTTGGTCCGGCGCTCGACGAAATCCTGACCAAGCACGATTATCCCGCGCCGGTCGGCAAGCTGCTCGGCGAGGCCATCGTGCTGACCACGCTGCTTGGCTCCTCGCTGAAGTTCGAGGGCCGCTTCATTCTCCAGGCCCAGACCGACGGTCCGGTGTCGTTCCTGGTCGTGGACTATCAGGCGCCGGATCGCCTGCGCGCCTATGCGCGCTACGACGCCGCGCGCCTCGGCGAGGCCAAAGATACTGGCACGCATTCCGGCGCGCTGCTGGGCCACGGTCATCTCGCCATGACCATCGACCAAGGCCCCGACATGAGCCGCTACCAGGGCCTGGTCGCGCTCGACGGCGGCAGCCTCGAAGACGCCGCTCACGAATATTTCCTGCGCTCCGAGCAGATCCCGACACGCGTGCGTCTCGCTGTCGGCGAGGAATGGCGTTCGAACGACGGCGGCAAGCATCGCTGGCGTGCTGGCGGCATGCTGATGCAGTTCCTGCCGAAGGCGCCCGAGCGTGCGCGGCAGGCCGATCTGCATCCCGGCGATGCGCCCGAAGGCGTCGAAGTGCACGCCGTCGCTGAAGACGATGCCTGGGTCGAGGCACGCTCGCTGATCGAGACCGTCGAAGACGTTGAGCTGATCGATCCGGAGCTGTCCGGGGAGCGGCTGCTCTACCGCCTGTTCCACGAGCGCGGCGTGCGCGTGTTCAATCCGCTGCCCTTGAAGGCGCAATGCTCCTGCTCGCGCGATGCGGTGGCATCGATGCTAAAGAGCTTTTCGTCTGACGACCGTGCCGCGATGGTCAAGGACGACAAGGTCGTCGTGACCTGCGAGTTCTGCAGCTCGGTGTACGAGTTCACGCCGGATGAAGCAGGCGTGGAAGACGCGTAAGGCGTTAGCCTGCAGGTGCGATAGGGTCGGCCAAAGCGGAGCGCGCCCACCATCTCCTGCCCTAATTCAACACCCGCTTGTTGTCCGGGCTGTCCAGCGAGAACGTGGGCACGTCGATCTCGAAGCGTTCGCCGGTCGCGCTGACCATCTGGTAGCGGCCGGTCATGAAGCCCGAGGCGGTCGTGAGCGGCACGCCCGAGGTGTATTCGAAGCGTTCGCCAGGCGCGAGCGTCGGCTGCTCGCCGACGACGCCCTCGCCCTTCACCTCCTGCTGCCGGCCGGTGGCATCGGTGATGATCCAGTGCCGGGTCTTGAGCTGCACGGTCTCGTCGCCGGAATTGGTGATGACGACGGTGTAGGCCCAGAAATAACGGGAGCGGTCGGCCGACGACTGCTCCGGAACAAAGTTCGGCTCGACGGTCACTTCGATCTGGCGGGTCACGGCGCGGTACATGATTGCCATCATACCGAAAACCGCTCCGGAACCAAACGCCGGAGACGCCTTGGCGACATCGTCCCGCCAGAATTCGCAGGGAAGTACACGTCCAAATGGGCTTGCAAATGTACTTGCTTGTGATCCGGTCGCTTTGCGAGATGACGGCCGGACCGGTACACTCCTTGCCACGTCGCGATTTGCGGAAGGGTTTTTAGGCCCCCGATGACCATTGCCGACCAAGTGACGGGATCGACGATCGCGGGAACCGCTAAACCTGTGGAGGTCAAATCCGCGGGAGCGAAGCGGCGCGCGGCCGCGCCGGCCATTTCGCTGCCCGCCATCGGCGAGCGCGAGCTCCGGCTCGACCTATTCCGCGGCCTTGCGCTGTGGCTGATCTTCATCGACCATTTGCCGCCGAGCCTTCTGACCTGGTTCACGATCCGCAATTACGGCTTCAGCGACGCCACCGAGATCTTCATCTTCATCTCCGGCTATACCGCCGCCTTCGTCTACGGTCGGGCGATGCTGGAGTCCGGCATCGTCGTCGCCACCGCGCGCATCCTGCGGCGCGTCTGGCAGATCTATGTCGCCCACGTCTTCCTGTTCACGATCTTCCTTGCCGAAATCTCCTACGTCGCGACCAGGTTCGAGAACCCGCTCTACACCGAAGAGATGGGCATCATGGATTTCCTCAAGCAGCCCGACGTCACGATCGTGCAGGCGCTGCTGCTGCGCTTCCGTCCGGTCAACATGGACGTGCTGCCGCTCTACATCGTGCTGATGCTGGCGCTGCCCTTGATCCTGTGGCTGATGAAGTGGCGCCCTGACGTGACGCTCGGCCTCTCGGTCGCGCTCTACGCGGTGACCTGGGAATACGACCTCTATCTGTCGGCCTATCCGAACGGCTTCTGGGCCTTCAATCCCTTCGCCTGGCAATTGCTGTTCGTGTTCGGGGCATGGTGCGCGCTCGGGGGTGCCCGACGCATGTCGCACATTCTGGCTTCGCGGGTGACGATGTGGATCGCGATCGCCTATCTGGTTGCGGCATTCTACGTGACGCTGACCTGGTATGTGCCGCAGCTCTCCCACTTCATGCCGAAGCGGCTCGAGCAGTGGATGTATCCGATCGACAAGGCCGACCTTGACGTGCTGCGCTTCACGCATTTCCTGGCGCTGGCCGCGCTCACCGTGCGCGTCCTGCCCCGGGACTGGCCGGGCCTGAAATCGCCCTGGCTGCGGCCGCTGATCCTGTGCGGCTCGCATTCCCTGGAGATATTCTGTCTCGGCGTCTTCCTCGCCTTTGCCGGCCATTTCATCCTGGCCGAAGTCTCGGGCGGCCCGGTCATGCATGCGCTAATAAGTCTCTCCGGAATCCTGATCATGTGGGCCATGGCCTGGCTGATTTCGTGGTACAAGCGGGTGGCTGACAAGAGCGGTTCGAAAACCAAAAGCGCCGTCGGCAGCGCCGATATGGCGGGAGGGGGCTGATGAAGGCGAAGGTTTTCCTGAGCCTGATCCTGCTGTGCGGTGGTCTCGCCGCGCCTCCGGCGCGCGCGGACGATGCTGCGCCGGCTGCTTCAGCCGCGCCCGCAGCCTGTGAAGTGCCGTCCTATCTGCTCACCAGCGAAAGCCAGCTTCCCAAGGTCGCCGATGCCGTGAAGGCCGGCAAGCCGCTCGAAATCCTGGTCATCGGCAGTCGCTCGACCACGATTCCGGCTTCCGAGGACGCCTCTTATCCGGCGCGGATGCAGGCCATCCTGAAGGACAAGCTGCCGCCGTCCGAGACTGTGCACGTCTCCGTAGAAATACAGAGCAAGAAAACGGCCGAGGAGGCGGCTGCCAGCTTCGTTAAGCTGATGGAAGCAAAAACGCCTACTTTGGTCATCTGGCAGACCGGGACTGTCGATGCTATCCGAGCCATCGATCCCGATGATTTTCGTGGCGCGGTGACCGAAGGGGTTGTTGCGTTGCAAAAGGCAGGGGCTGACGTCGTCTTGATGAATTTGCAGTACAGTCCGCGTACCGAAACCATGATCTCGGTGCCGCCATACCTCGACAATATGCGGGTGGTGGCGCAGGAGCACGATATTCCGCTGTTCGATCGGTTCGCGATCATGCGGCAGTGGAATGATCAGGGCCAGTTCGACCTATTCAGCCCGTCGCGCGGGCCCGAGTTGGCGAAGCAGGTCCATGATTGCCTTGGCCGGGCGTTGGCACAGTTCCTGATCGACGCTGCCCATCTGGAGCCGGCCCAGCAGCAAAATTGAGGTCTAGCGTTAATGAGTTCTCTCCGCCCTTTTTGCCTGACGGCATGGCTGGCTGTGCCCGCAGCAGCGGTGCTGCTGTTGCTGAGTCCGGCCTCGCAGTCCCACGCGCAGACGCAGGCCGCGCAGGCAACACCGGCCCCGCAGCAGTCGGCTGATCCGGCTCCCGCTTCACCGTCCCAGACCACCGTCGCAGCGACGTCCCCCGACCAGCGCGGCATCACGGCGCGCGCCATCGACAAGGTGAAGCAGGTCGCGAAATCCGCCGGCGACATCTTTAGCCGCGTGCCCTGCCTGTCGCCGAAGGGCGGCTCGAAGGCGATGGGCTCGCTGCCGCATGTCGCGGGCAAGCTCGTCGCCGGCCAGCCCGTCGTCATCGTCGCGTTCGGCTCGTCGTCGACCGCGGGATTCGGCGCGAGCTCGCCGGAGTTCAACTATCCCAATCGCCTTGCCGCGCAGCTGCACCGGCACTATCCGACCGCCGACATCACCGTCGTCAATGCCGGCGTCGGCGGCGAGGATGCGCCCGAGATGATGAAGCGTCTCCAGAAAGAGGTGATCGACGTGCATCCGGATCTGGTGATCTGGCAGGTCGGCACCAATGCCGTGCTGCGCAATCTCGATCCTGGCGAGACCGCCAAACTTGTCGAGGACGGCATCGCTCGCATCCAGGCCACCGGCGGCACCGACATCGTGCTGGTCGATCCGCAATATTCGCCCGCGGTCAACCAGCGCGCCGAGAGCGCCGGCAAGATGGTGAAGCTGCTCGGCAAGGTCGCCGAGCTCCGTCACGTCGGCATCTTCCCGCGCTTCGAGGTGATGCGCGACTGGCACGAGAAGCAATCGCTTCCGGTCGAGAGTTTCGTGATCGCCGACGGACTGCACATGAACGATTGGGGCTATGCCTGCTTCGCCCAGCTCCTCGGCGACGACATCATTCGCTCCGTCGGCCAGATCAAGCTCGGCGTGAACGTGCCCGCGGACGTGCGGACGTACCGGCCAATGTGACTTGTCGTCCAGGCCCCCATGCGCAATTGCGCACTAGGCCGGGACGACAATAACTCACGCCTTCTCCAGCGCCGCCGTCAGATCCTCGATCAGATCGTCTGCGTGCTCAAGCCCCGCCGAGAAGCGGATGAATCCCTCGCTGATGCCTAGCGCGGCGCGGTCCTCCGGCTTGAGGCGCTGATGCGTCGTCGTTGCCGGATGCGTGACGAGGCTCTTGGCGTCGCCGAGATTGTTCGAGATCTTGGCAAGCTTGAGCTCGTTGAGCACGCGGAACGCCGCCTGCTTGCCGCCCTTGACCTCGAGGCCGACCAGCGTCGAGCCGCCGCGCATCTGCTTCTTCACCAATGCAGCCTGCGGATGATCGGCGCGGCCGGGAAACACCAGCCGCGAAATCTTCGGATGGCTCGCCAGCACGTCCGCGATGCGCGCGGCCGTCTCGGTCTGCGCGCGCACGCGCACGGCGAGCGTCTCCAGCCCCTTGAGCAGGACCCAGGCGTTGAACGGCGAGATCGACGGGCCGGTCTGGCGCATGAAATTGTGGATGTGCTCGGCGATGAACGCTTCCGAGGACAGGATGATGCCGCCGAGACAGCGGCCCTGGCCGTCGATGTGCTTGGTCGCGGAATAGACCACGACGTCGGCGCCGAGCGCGAGCGGGCTCTGCCAGATCGGGGTGGCGAACACGTTGTCGACGACGAGCCGCGCGCCGCCACTATGCGCGATCTCGGCAATGCCGGGAATGTCGAGCACGTCGAGCGTCGGATTGGTCGGGCTCTCCAGGAAGAACGTCTTGGTGTTCGGCTTCATGGCGCGCTGCCACTGGTCGAGATCGAGGCCGTCGACCAGCGTGGTCTCGATGCCGTAGCGCGGCAGTAAATCCTGCACGACGTAGAGACACGAGCCGAACAGCGCGCGCGAGGCCACGACGTGATCGCCGGCCTTGAGCGGCGCCAGGATCGCGGTCGTCACCGCGGCCATGCCGGTCGCGGCCGAACGTGCCGCTTCGGCGCCTTCGAGCTCGATCATGCGGCGCTCGAACATCGAGATGGTCGGATTGGAGTAGCGTGAATAGATGAAGCCGGGGTCCTCGCCCTTGAATCGCGCCTCGCACTCCTCGGCGCTGTTGTAAACGTAGCCCTGGGTCAGGAACAGCGACTCCGACGTCTCGCCATATTGCGAGCGTAAGGTGCCGGAATGAACCAGGCGAGTTTCGGGACGGTAGTGGGCGGTTGGCGCCGGGGACTTCGACATAGGACCTCCTGAAGTGACCATCGAGAATGGTCACAAAAAAACCGGCCTGGAATATCTCCACGGGCCGGGATCACAGAGGTCCCCGGCCTGTTTAGCGACTTATTTAACGTGGCTGCAAGCCGGCCGGCTCAAATCACCACGGGATAAGTCATGCTCATATTCCGCAATGCCCTTTCCGTCAAGACGTCCATCGGATAGCCGTAAAACGCTCATATTTCCCGCATGTCGGGATGTGTTTGATCCCTGATGAGGACCCCGGGTTGACGTTCACGGTCGCCGCCGACGCCAATGGTATCCTGCCCGACCGCATGATCGCGGCGATGGCGCAGGGCGGTCTCATCCTGCCCGCTTACGACTTCGTCGAAAGCCAGATCCAGCCGGCGAGCCTCGATTTGCGTCTTGGCGATATCGCCTATCGCGTTCGCGCCAGCTTCCTGCCCGGTCCCGGCGCCACGGTCGCCGAGCGCATCGACGAGTTGAAGCTGCACGAGTTCAGCCTCGCCGACGGCGCGGTGCTGGAGACCAACTGCGTCTACATCGTGCCGCTGCTTGAAAGCCTCGCGCTGCCGCCGGAAATCGTCGCGGCCGCCAACCCGAAGAGCTCGACCGGCCGGCTCGACGTCTTCACCCGCGTGATCGCCGACGGCACCCGCCGCTTCGACATGATCGGTGCCGGCTATCACGGCCCGCTCTATGCCGAGATCAGCCCGAAGACGTTTCCGGTGCTGGTCAGCGAGGGCTCGCGCCTGAGCCAGGTGCGCTTCCGCACCGGCGATGCCATCCTCAACATCGAGGACCTCGAGGCGCTGCACGCGACCGAGCGTCTCGTCGATATCGACGATGCCGACCTCACCGGCGGCGTCGCCGTCTCTGTTGATCTCTCCGGCGAGAAGAGCGGCGGCTTCGTCGGCTACCGCGCCAAGCGCCACACCGGCGTCATCGACGTCGATCGCCGCGCCGGCTATTCCGTCGAGGACTTCTGGGAGCCGATCTCGGCCCGTCCCGACGGCAGCCTGATCCTCGATCCCGGCGAGTTCTATATCCTCGCGTCGAAAGAGGCGGTGCAGGTGCCGCCCGATTACGCCGCGGAGATGGTGCCGTTCGATCCGCTGGTCGGCGAGTTCCGCGTGCATTATGCCGGATTCTTCGATCCCGGCTTCGGCTATGCCGGCGCCGGCGGGCTAGGCTCGCGCGCCGTGCTCGAAGTGCGCTCGCGCGAGGTGCCGTTCATCCTCGAGCACGGCCAGATCGTCGGCCGCCTCGTCTACGAGAAGATGCTGGCCCGCCCCGACGCGATGTACGGCCAGCGCATCGGCTCGAACTACCAGGCGCAGGGCCTGAAGCTGAGCAAGCATTTCCGGGTGTAGGGATAGCCTCACCTTCCGCTGTCATGCCTCGGCTTGACCGGGGCATCCAGTACGCCGTAGCCTATTGGTTCGATCACATCCGCCTCTGGAATACTGGATCGCCCGATCAAGTCGGGCGATGACACCGAATCTGTGTCAAGATGGGAAGTGAATCCGGGCTACGTCCGAGGTGGCGAAATGACAGATCAATCCGAACTCGACGCAAGAATCCTCGACGACGTCGCCGACGCGCTGATCTATTCGGATCGCTCCGGCACGATCATGCGCTGGAACCGCGCATCGTCCGCACTGTTCGGCTTCTCGGCGGACGAAGCGCTGGGCCAGAATCTCGACCTGATCATTCCCGAACATCTGCGCGCCGCGCACTGGAAAGGTTTTGAGGCCGCGCTTGCCAGCGGCGCGATGAAGCTTGCGGGCAAGCCGACACTGACCCGCGCGCTGCACAAGGACGGACGCAAGCTCTACATCGAGATGACCTTTGCGCTGGTGCGGGACGCCGCTGGAGTGGTGCAAGGATCGGTGGCGATGGCACGCGACGTCACCGAGCGCGTCGAGCGCGAGCGTGCCGCCAAAGCCTCGCAAACTAAGCCTGCGCAAAATTCGTGATGCGGAATTGGCGCGCCGGCGTGCAGGGCTCCCTGCGTGCGGCTCAACTTGTCCGTCACCGGATGCAGTGACACACTCGATCAGAACAACGATCGGGAGCGAACATGACCGCACCAGACCCCGCGCAGGAAGCTCAATGGAAACGCTGGCGCGCGGTTGCCGATCTCTATCACGCCTACTTCACCGGTCTGATCCTCACCGTGGTCACGCGTCGCGGCACGGCAGATGCTGCGGAGTTCGTCTTTCGCGTGTTCCGCCGCCAGCAGCAGGAGCGCTTCCTGCCGGGGCTGGAGAAGCTCGGGCTGAGCCATCTGCCGCCCGCCGTGGCAGCCGCGCAATATCACTATCTCTCGAACTGGATCGGCGGCGTGCACGTCGAATACATGTATGAGAGCGACCGCAAAGCCTGGATCCGCTATCCGCCGCCGCGCTGGATCTGGAAAGGCACTGCCATCTGCGGCGTGCCGGGCGAAGTCTCGCGCGCGATGCTGCGCGGCTGGCACGCCAACAACGGCGTGGCGCTCGGCGATACCAGATTGGGGTTCGTCTGCACCAAGCAGAGCGTCGACGGCCAGGACGGGCTCGAAGGCTACTATTATCAATATGACCAGCCCCTCGAACTCGACCAGCGCCTCGTGTTCGCGCGGCACCTCGAAGCCCCGCTGTTCGATGCAGCCGCGGCTCCGGCGTTGCCGGTCGCAAGCTGGCCAAGGCCGAGACTGGAAAAAGCCTATCGCAACTATGCGATGGAATATGTGCGCACCGCCGCGCCCGTGATGGTGCAGCTGTTCGGTCCGGAGGATGCGGGCTATCTCCTGCACCTCACGGGCAAGCTGATCGGGATGCAATATTTCGATGAGGTCGCTGCGGCGCTGTCGATGGGTCGCGGCGGTGCGAGCGAATTCGCGACGTTCCTCAACGCGCTGTTTGTCGCGCAGGACGATGCGGCTGAGACGACGCAATCCGAGGGCACGTTCGAAATCCGTCAGCAGAGCTGGAGGTTGATGGAAGACGTCGCCGATAACCACCCCGCTTGCGCCAAGGTGCTGGCGGGGTTGTTCGAGGGGCTTGCGGCCGGGTGCGGCCGGCACATCGGCGTGCACCTGTCCGCGACACCGAGCGGCCGTCCGCCATTGCTCTGGCGCATCTGGTAAACGACGGCGTCACCGCGCTGCCGCAGGGCACGCCTGCACCTAGCGCAGGAGGAATCGCTGCGCGTCGTGCTAACAAGCCTCTTGTTGCGCCCTGGGCGCGAACCAATTCATTGGCACACCCAAGCATTGCTGCGCCGGAAATGGCGCTTTGCCCGGAGAGGACATGTCAGACATCGCCGAAATCCCGGTCGATGAACAAGAGCGTCCGCTGCCGCCGCCTCCGCGCCCCGTGAGGAGCGCGCTGATGGACGGGCCGATCCTGCGCACGCTGCTCGGGCTGGCCTGGCCCAACGTGGTCGCGCTCTCAGCCGGCACTTGCACGGTAATTGCGGAGACCTCCTATATCGGACGGCTCGGCGTGGAAGCGCTGGCCGCGATGGCGCTGGTGTTTCCGACAGTGATCCTGACCATGACCATGTCAGGCGGTGCGATGGGCGGCGCGGTGGCCTCCGCCATCGCGCGCGCGCTCGGCGCGGGCGATCGCGAGCGTGCCGGGACGCTCGCCGCGCACGCGCTGCTGATCGGCATCAGCTTCGGCCTCGTCTTCATGCTGGGCATGCTGATCTTCGGGCCCAAGGTGCTTGAGATGCTCGGCGGCCGCGGCGACGTGCTGACGCATGCGATCGCCTACACCCAGGTGTTTTTCGGCGGCGCCGTGCTGCCCTGGCTGCTCAACACCATGGCCGGCGTCCTGCGCGGCACCGGCAACATGAAGCTGCCGTCGCTGTTGATCCTCAATTCCGCGGCCTGGCAGATCGTGCTCGGTGGCACGCTTGGCCTCGGCCTCGGTCCGGTGCCGCAATTCGGCATGCGCGGCGTCGCCGCCGGCGCGCTGATTGCCTATTGCATGAATATCGGCGTGATGGGCTGGTACCTGTTCTCCGGCCGCGCCCGCGTGACGCCGAAGCTGCGCGGACTTCGCATCCAATGGGCGATGTTTTTCGACATCCTCAAAGTGGGCGCCATCGCCTGCTTCTCGCCGCTGCAATCGGTGCTGACGATCTCGATCTTCACTCACATGCTTGCGAAATTCGGCACCGCGATCCTGGCCGGCTACGGCATCGGTGCGCGGCTGGAATTCCTGCTGACCTCGATCGCGTTCTCGTTCGGCATCGCCTCGGTGCCGATGATCGGCATGGCGGTCGGCGCCGGCCGCATCGCCCGCGCCCGGCGCATCGCCTGGATCGCAGCGGCGAGCGCCTTCGTCGCCGTCGGTGCACCGGCGTGCCTGGTTGCGGCCTTCCCCGATCTCTGGGTCAACATCTTCACCGACAGCGCGATCGTGCGCGCTACCAGCCATGAATATTTGTCGACGGTCGCGCCGTTCTACGCCTTCATCGGCCTCGCCTCGACGATGTATTTCTCGTCGCAGGGCGCTGCGAAGGTGATCGGCCCGGTGCTGGCGCAGACCGCGCGGCTGATCTACATCTCGGCTGTCGGCTGGTGGCTGTCGACGCATGATGCCACCGCGCAAAGCTTCTTCTGGCTGGCGGCGAGCTCGATGGTCCTGCTCGGCCTGCTCTCGTGCTCCAGCGTGGTGCTGACACGCTGGGGACCGCGCCAAACCAAACCTGCGATCAGGCCGGCTCTGTCGGCCGCCGCGGACTAGCGGTGCCTGTGGCGGCGATGGCCGCCACCACCGCCGACATTGGCGAGCCGCATGAGTTGCGGAATCATCGCCATCATGTCGCCGCCACCGGCGCCGCCGAGCATGCCCATGATATCGCCGCCGCCGATGCCGCCCATTCCGGCCGGCATGGTGCCGCCTCCACCCATCGGCGCGTAGCCGCCGTAATTGGGCGCGCCGAAACCGCCGCCGAGGTTGCCAGCGCCGAGGCCGCCAATGCCACCGCCGCCCATCATGCCAAGACCACCACCGCCATTCTCCATCATGCGGCTCATCATCGGGCCCATGGTCTGCATCATCATGCCGAAGCGGCGCTTGCCCATCTTGGCCTTCATCATCTCGAGCATCGGCGCCATCTGGGTCATTATGTCCTCGCCGCGTCCGCACCTCTCATGGCCTGCTCCTCGCGTGCGTGGCGCCGCCGGGAGAGCGGAGCCAACCGGACGCACGGCGCCATCGTTATTGCGGACGAGGGCTGGGCTCTGTGAGAAAGATCACGCAGCTGCGGCCGGAAACGCGCGGTGTATGGCGGCGACGGCGTCCTTGGTCTGTCCCTGCACATAGGGCGCGAGCTCGTTCGGCAGCATGTCGATGATCCAGACCAGGCGGCATCTCGCCTCGCCCTCGGCGATCACCTGCACCGAGGCGCTGTAATGCTTCAGCCGCTCGTTGTTGATCGCGTAGACCAGCCGCTGCCGCGCATCGTCGCAATCGACCAGCACCTCGCGCGCCACCGATCCGTTGGCGAAGGTGACGATGCGCGTGTCGCCGTCGAGCGTGCAGGCCGTGACGAAGCCCGGCGCCAACCGCCGATGCAGCGCGCCGAAATCGCGCACCGCGTCCCAGACGTCGCGCGCTGGGGCGTTGAGGGGAATGTCGTTGTGGATGGAGGCCATGGTTGAGTCCTTTGATGTTGAGAGGCTAGCGATAGCGCCGTCATCTCAGCTGTCATCGCCCGACTCGATCGGGCGATCCAGTATCCCAGAGGCCGCTGTGATAGAATCGAGAAGCTGCGGCGTACTGGATGCCCCGGTCAAGCCGGGGCATGACAGCGTGTGTGTGGTGAGGGCTGCCGCGTTCACACACAGACCGCCTCAACATTGTTGCCATCGGGATCGATCAAAAACGACGCGTAGTAAGTCGGGCTGTAATCCTTGCGCGGGCCGGCGCCGCCATTGTCGCGGCCACCGCTCTTCAAGCCCTCGCTGTGGAATGCCTTGACCGCGTCATGATCCCCCGCGCGAAACGCGATGTGCACGCCATCGGCTTTGCGCCCCTTGTTCAGGTGCAGCCACAGCGCCGGCTCGCCCCTCGGCCCGAAGCCGGCATAACCATCGCCACTCGAGCACAGGACATAACCGAGCGGCGCCAGCACCGCGGTGTAGAAGCGCGTGGCGGCGTCGAGGTCGGCAACGCGCAATCCGATATGATCGTACATGGTCGTCTCCATTGCCAAAGCGCGCCGCAATCGGCGCGCGCCGGAGACGAACCTAGTCAGTTGAGGGCAAGCTGCTCTTGGAGAATCTTGCGCTCTCCCTTCGAGGCCTGGCGGAACTTGGTCGGCGAGACGCCGGCGGCGCGGTGAAAGGTGCGGACGAAGTTGGAGAGATCGCCGAAGCCGACGTCATAGGCGATGTCGGTGACTGCGATGTCATCGTCAGTCAGCAGCCGCGCCGCATGCCGCAGCCGCGAGCGCACCAAATATTGATGCGGAGTGACGCCGAGCACGGCGGAGAACAGCCGCAGGAAGTGGAAGGGGCTGAGGCCTGCTTGCCGCGCCGCCTGTTCGAGGTCGACCTCGGCATGCGAGTTGGCGTCTATCCAGAGCGCGGCTTCCACGGCGCGGCGGCGATCACGCGCCGTCGGTGTCGTCGGCTTGCGCGCCTTGCCCGACACGACATCGACGAAACGACCGGCGAGGATCTGCCCGACCTCGTCGAGACCGAGGTCGCTGTTGCCATCTGCCGCCGTCTGGGCGAGCTCGCCCAGCACCATCAGCTCGGGCAGCGGTGGCGTCGCGCCAACCTGCCAGACGTCGCGCCGGCCGCCGAGCGCGTCGACCAGATCCTCGCTGAGGAAAAAGGACAGGCAGACGTCGCCGGCGACGTGCTCATGTGTGCAGGTGTATTCCTCGCCTGGCGCGCCGACCAGCATCGAGCCCGCCACCAGCTCGAAGAAGCCGGCGCGGCAATGACAGCCAAAGCTGCCGGCGCGGACATAGGCGATGGAATGGCCGGTGCGGCACTCCGCAAACGGGCTGTCGTCCGGTCCCGCGTCGCAGCGAAACTCGGAGACGGTCATCGAGGGGGTGGTCAGCAGCGTTGTTGCATCCATCCCGCCTATCTAGGTGGAGGGTCTCGGTGGAGCAACGGGCAGCAGGACGTCGAACAGCGTCTTGCTGGCGATCGGATGGGTGCCCTCCAGCGACAGCAGCCGCCGCTTGGAGATTACGCCGCCATAGGGCGAGAGCCGGTCGGTGTAATTGCCGGCCTCCAGCACCCGGTGACAGGGCACGATCAGCATGTAGGGATTTTTCGCGATCGCCTGGGCCACCGAATGCGCCGCGCCGGAGGCGCTCAGCGCCTTGGCGATCTCGTGATAGGTGCGCGTCTCCCCGCGCGGGATGGCGCAGGCCGCCTCGTAGACCCGCCGGTTGAAGCCGGGCACCCCGCTCGCGTCCAGGCTGACCTCGGAAAAATCAGCATCGCTGCCCTGCAGCAAGCTCACGATGCCCTCGATCGCGAACTCGGCGTTCGCGGAAGGCCGCTGCTCGCGTGCCTCGGGATGGATCTGGAAAATCCGGCGGCGGGTGTCGATCTCCCGCGCCTCCGGCAGCTGCACGGCGACGACCCCGGTGCTGCTCCAGATGATGCCGCAGCGCCCTATGGTCGTGTCGAATATCGCGTAGCCATGCCCCACCATACACACGCCCCCACGCAACGTACGCTCTCCCCAGACCGCGACCATAACACCGCCACAATCCGCCGCACCCAAAATCTTACCGGAAACTTAAGAAGGGGCGGGCGGGCTGCGCCAAAGCGCTTGGCGAGATGCGCCGTCTCGGCTAATCAGAGCGGGCGCAAGCTGCGCATCCGCGGGCGTAGTTCAATGGTAGAACGGCAGCTTCCCAAGCTGCATACGAGGGTTCGATTCCCTTCGCCCGCTCCATCCTTTAGTTCGGCAGGCTCCGCAGAAATTCCACGACCGCCGCGTTCACCTCCGCCGGCCGTTCCTGTTGCGTCCAGTGTCCGCACCCCGGTAGCATCTTGATCTCGCGCAATTGCGGCACCCATTGCTTCATGTTGGCAACGTGCTCGGCGGCGCCCGGGAAGGCCATGACCATGTCGTAGTCGCCGGCGATGAAGAGCGAGGGCACGACCACCTTGACGCCCTCGAAGGCGCCCATCAGTTCGCAGTTGCGATCGATGTTGCGATAGTAGTTGAGCGGTCCGCGAAACCCACTATGGGCAAATTCGGCGCCGTAATAGTCGAGGTCCGCGCTGCTCAGCCAAGACGGCAGCGGCACCTGCACCTTCGGCAGCATGCCGTCCTTGCGAGAGACCATACCGACACCGGCGGTCCGCCCTTGACGCTCGGCATTGGCGCGGATCACCGCCGCGCCTTCGCCGGAACCGCCATAGAGCATCGCGCCGAGCGTTGCGCGCGTATCCCTTTCGAATTCTGCTTCGGCGACACCCGGCTCCTGGAAATACAGTTGATAGAACTGCGCATCCGCCGTCTGTGGCATTACGCTCGTCGGCCGCACCGGACTGCGTGGTCGATAGGGCACGCTAAGAATGGCGGCGGCGCGGAAGCGGTCGGGCCGCAGGCGCGCCGTGTGCCAGGCGATCGTCGCGCCCCAGTCGTGCCCGACGATGACGGCGTCCTTCGCCTCGAAAGCGTCGAGCACGCCGACGAGGTCGCCGACCATGTGGAGGATCGTGTACTGGTCGATGGCTTCGGGCCGGTCGCTCTTGCCGTAGCCGCGCATGTCAGGGGCGACCGCATGGAAACCGGCTGCCCCCAGCGCCTCGAGTTGGTGACGCCAGGAGTACCAACCTTCCGGAAAGCCGTGGCAGAGCAGCACCATCGGCCCCTTGCCCTGCTCGGCGACGTTGAGGCTGATGCCGTTGGCCTTGATCGTCCGCTGCGTCGGTTCGCCCATGTCGCCGCCTCCCAGTCATCGTCGTTGGGTCTATCCTAGTCGGCCCTATAGGCTCCGCAAAGTTTCTAATATATTAGCCCCTCGCTTCCGGCACGCACGCATCGCCCAGCTTAAGCTTCTCGCGGCCCTGATGGGTGCGGTCCTCGTGTCGGCAATGTTCGGATCAGAGACCAGGACCTGTAAAGAAAATGGACCAGCAGAAACTCGATCGCGCGATCGGTCGTCGCTTGAAGACGCTGCGGACGCAGGCCGGCATGACGCTGAATGAGCTCGCAGGCCGCTCCGGCGTCAGCCGGGCGATGATCGGGCGGGTGGAGCGGGCGCAGAGCAGCGCGACGGCTGCGCTGCTGGGAAAACTCTGCGCCGCGCTCGACGTGTCGCTCAGCGACGTCGTCGCGCTGGCCGAAAAGCCGCCGGAGCGGCTGGTGCGGCTCGCCGACCAGCCGCACTGGCGCGATCCCGACAGCGGCTATCGCCGCCGTCACGCGTCGCCCACGGACGCGGCGAGCGGCATCGAGATCATCGTCGTCGATTTGCCGGCCGGTGCGCGGGTGCCATACAGCCCTTGGGGCCGCAATGCCTTCACCCAGCAGCTCCTGATGCTGGAGGGCGCGATCGCCGTGCACATCGACGCCAAGGCGGTTCGCCTGCGCGAAGGCGACTGTCTCGACTTCGATGTGATGCGCGCGGTGATCTTCGAGAACGAGACCAGACAGGACGCGCGCTACGTCATCATCACGCGCCGCGGCGCGTCCTACGGCAAGATGTGAGACCGTGACGATGCAGATCCGCACCGGCGACACCTTTGATCCGCGCGTCATCGCGCTGCTCGATCATCACGTCACGGCGGCGCGGGCGCAGACCGCGCCGGGCAGCGCCCATGCGCTCGATCTCTCCGGACTGCGCGCGCCCGACATCGCGTTCTGGACCGGCTGGGACGGCGAGACGCTGGTCGCCGTCGGTGCGCTGAAGACGCTGTCAGCCGAGCACGGCGAGGTGAAGTCGATGCACACGCTCCAGACCACGCGGCGGCGCGGCTTTGGCGGTGAGATGCTCCGCCACATCATCACAGAAGCCCGCGCGCGCGGCATGGCGCGGCTCAGCCTCGAGACCGGCTCGTGGGACTATTTCAAGCCGGCGCTCGCGCTCTACCGGGCGCATGGCTTTGTCCTCTGCGGCCCGTTCGAGGGCTATGTCGAGGATCCCAACAGCCTGTTCCTGACCCTCGACCTGTCGGCCAGCCGATAGCTCAGGAGCGCGTCTCCTCGATCCTGTCGAGCACGCGCTCGGGGGCGATGTCGCGGCTTGCCTCCTCCAGATCCCGTTTCGAGTCGGGCTGGACATCGAGCCGCTCGGCGATCTGCGTAAGGAGGCGGGCAACCTTGGTCAATTCGTGCTCGGCGAGAAGGCTGATCTGGAGATCGAGATCGGCGCGCTTGTCCGCTGCTGCACTCATGCGGTTCTGCGAGATCAGCACGAATGTCGACAGGAAGATCGCCTCGACCGAAGCAATCATCGCCAGCACTACGAAGCTCTCGTCCCAGGCCGGGATTCCCGGCAGCCAATGCAGATTGGCGATGATCCAGAAGCCGAACACAGCGACATGGAGATAGACGAACGCCATGCTGCCGGTGAACGCCGTGATCGCATCGGCAAGCTTTTCCTGACCCTTGGCAGCGCGCTGCTCCCGGCGGCGGCGCTCGACCAGAGCCTGGATGTTGCGCTCGAGCGTCGGGCTCAATCCCTCGCCCGGATCATGGGTGATATCGTTATGCACAGGGCGGCAACGGCGGACGGGAAAGGCTGTTCCTGGGCTGAGCTGCGGGAAAATGCTGCCGCCTCTCAAAATGAGTTGCGTACCTCAAAACACCTCTGCTAGCCTTCAGCCATGGCCGAGACGCTCACCACGACCGCGCTGACGCTGAAGGACATCGCCCGCCAGGCCGGCGTCAGCCTCGCGACGGTGGACCGCGTCCTGCACAATCGGCCGGGCGTGCGGCCGGATACGGTCCGGCGCGTCAAGGAGGCGATCGAGCGCAATTCGTTCCAGCCGCACGTGGCCGCCGCCGAGCTCGCCCGCGGCCGCGCCCGCCGTTTCGCCTTCGTGATGCCGTCGGGGCCGAACCCGTTCATGCAGCAGATCCAGGATTATCTCGGCGAGATGTCGGGCTGGTTGTCGTCCCGCCGCCTCGGCGTCGAGACCGTCGCGACCGACGTGTTCGATCCGTCCATGCTCGCGGCATCCCTGGAAGGGCTCGCGGATGATTACGACGGTGTCGCTGTGGTGGCGCTGGATCATCCCAGGGTCCGCGCCGCGATCGACGATCTCGTCGATGCCGGCGCCAAGGTCGTGACGCTGGTCTCGGACGTGCCGTCGTCGCGCCGGCACCATTATGTCGGCATCGACAACATTGCTGCGGGGCGGACTGCCGGCGCGCTGGTCGGGCGGCTGGTCGGACAAAAGTCCGGCAAGGTCGCGATCGTCGCGGGCTCGCAGGGCCTGCGCGATCATGCCGAGCGCATTTTTGGCTTCAACCAGGTGATGGCGTCGGAATTCCCCGGCCTCAGCGTGCTGCCGGTGCTCGAAGGGCGCGACGAGGACGCGCGTTCGGAGCAGGTGTTGACGCGGCTGTTGAGCCGGCATGCCGACATCGTGGGTCTTTATAATGTCGGCGCCGGTACGCAAGGCGTCGCCAACGCGTTGAATGAAAAGGCGTTGAGCGATGCCAGTCGCGACAAGCAGGCGGTGTTCGTCGGACACGACCTCACCGCGTTGACGCGTCGGCTGCTGCTGCAGGGCGTGATGCATGCCGCGATTTCGCAGAACCCCGGACATGAAGCGCGCGCCGCCGTACGTGTGCTGCTCGCGCTCGCCCGTGGTGAGCCGATCTTGCGCGAACAGGAGAAGATCAGGATCGACATCGTGATGCGGGACAATCTGCCTTAGCGGCAGGTGGAATTCAAAACGACCCGTTGCGGGTAAGGCGACTTTGAGTTCGCGCACCGCAACAGGCGAAAGGGAGGACGGCGTGTATCTCGGAATCGACATCGGCACATCGGGTGTGAAAGCGGTGCTCGTCAGCGAAGCCGGCGCTGTTGTCGCGACGGCGGCGCGCGAGCTTGCGCTGTCGCATCCGGCGCTGCTGTGGTCCGAGCAGGATCCCGATGCCTGGGTCGATGCGGCGGTCGGCGCGGTCGACGATCTTGCCGCCCGCCATCCCCGCGAGGTCGCGCGGGTGCGCAGCATCGGACTATCCGGCCAGATGCATGGCGCGACGCTGCTGGACGAGGACGGAGCGCCGCTGCGTCCCGCGATCCTCTGGAACGACGGTCGCTCGCATGCCGAATGCGTCGCGCTGGAGCGGCGCTGCCCGTCGTTGCATACGATCGCCGGCAATCTGGCCATGCCCGGCTTCACCGCGCCGAAGCTGCTCTGGGTCGCCAGGCACGAGCCGAAAATCTTCGCGCGCGTCGCAAAGGTGCTGCTGCCGAAGGCCTATGTCCGCTATCGCCTGACCGGCGAGATGGTCGAGGACATGTCGGACGGGGCCGGCACGCTATGGCTCGACGTCGGTCTGCGCCGCTGGTCGCCCCTGCTGCTGCATGCCACCGGGCTCGATCTCCATCACATGCCACGCCTGGTCGAGGGCAGCGACGTCAGCGCGACGCTCGCGCCGGACTACGCTCAACGCTGGGGCATGACTAGGGATGTCGTGGTCGCCGGCGGCGCCGGCGATAATGCCGCGAGCGCGATCGGGCTCGGCGCCATCGCGCCGGGCGATGCGTTTCTGTCTCTGGGAACCTCAGGCGTGGTGTTCCGCGTCACCGATCGGTTTGCACCGGCGCCGGCCTCGGCGGTCCATGCGTTCTGTCACGCGCTGCCCGGCCGCTGGCATCAGATGGGCGTGATGTTGTCGGCGGCGGCTTCGCTGGCCTGGCTCGCGGGCGTGATGGAGACGCCGGCGCCAGCGCTGCTGGCGCCGCTCGGCGAGCGCGTCGATGGACCGAGTCCGGTCAAATTCCTGCCTTATCTCGACGGCGAGCGCACGCCGCACAACGATGCCGCCGCCAGCGGTGCCTTCGTCGGCCTGCGCGGTGCGACCGGGCGCTCCCAGATCGTTCAGGCCGTCCTCGAAGGCGTCGCCTTCGCTGCGCGCGACAATCTGGCGGCGCTGAGCGCGGCCGGCGGACCGCTTGCCGAGGTTGATCTCGTCGGCGGCGGCTCGCGCTCGCCGCTGTGGGCGCAGATCTGCGCCGATGTGCTCGGCATTCCCGTCCATCGCGTCGAGGAGGGCGAGGTCGGTGCGGCGCTCGGCGCCGCCAGGCTCGGCCGGCTCGCCGCCACCGGCGAAAACGCGGCTGCGGTTTGCACCCGTCCGCGGCGGCTCGCGAGCTTTACGCCTCGCGCATCGGTCAGCGCGGCCTATGACGAGGCCTATCGCCGCTGGCGCGAACTTTATCCCGCGTTGAAGGAGTGTGCCTGAGTGACTGCGTCAGTGAAATTCTTCGATACAAGTGTACCTGTCGCCTTCGCCGGCGGAGATGCCGGCAACACGCCTGCCTTCCGCTGGTACGACAAGGACCGCCTCGTCCATGGCCGCAGGATGGAAGACCATCTGCGCTTTGCGGTCTGCTATTGGCACTCGTTGTGCTGGCCCGGCGGCGATCCCTTTGGCGGCGAGACGTTCCTGCGGCCCTGGCATCACGGCGCCGATGCGATGGCGCAGGCGCGCGCGAAGGCCGACGTCGCCTTCGAGCTGTTTCGCCTGCTCGACGTGCCCTTCTTCACCTTCCACGACGTCGATGCGGCGCCGGAAGGCAAGTCGCTTGGCGAATCTGTTGCCAACCTCAATGCCATCGCCGATCTGTTCGAAGCGAAGATGGCCGCAAGCAAGGTGCGCCTGCTCTGGGGCACCGCCAATTTGTTCACGCATCGCCGCTACATGGCGGGCGCGGCCACCAATCCAGACCCGGAGATATTCACCTATGCCGCCGGCCAGGTCCGCGCCGCGCTGGAGGTGACGCACAGGCTCGGCGGCCAGAACTACGTGCTGTGGGGCGGGCGCGAGGGCTACGAGACGCTGCTCAACACCGATCTCAAGCGCGAGCTCGACCAGCTCGGCCGCTTCGTCTCGCTGGTGGTCGAGCACAAGCACAAGATCGGCTTCAAGGGACCGATCCTGATCGAGCCGAAGCCGAAGGAGCCGACCAAGCACCAATATGATTTCGACGTCGCCACCTGCTACGGCTTCCTCGCGCGTTACGACCTGCTGAAGGACGTCAAGCTCAACATCGAGCAGAACCACGCCATCCTCGCCGGCCACTCCTTCCATCACGAGGTCGCGCTGGCGGAGGCGCTGGGTGTGTTCGGCTCGCTCGACATCAACCGCGGCGACGATCTGCTCGGCTGGGACACTGACCAGTTCGCGATGAACGTGCCCGAGCTTGCCCTGGTGTTCCACGAGCTCCTGAGCCGCGGTGGCTTCAGCTCCGGCGGGCTCAATTTCGACGCCAAGATCCGCCGCCAGTCGATCGATCCCGACGATCTGATCCATGCCCATGTCGGCTCGATGGATGCCTGCGCGCGGGCGTTGCTCGCCGCTGCGGACATGCTCGACGCCGGCGTGCTCACTGGGCCGCTCGCGAAACGCTACGAGGGATGGGCCGGGCCTGAAGGCCGCGCCATTCTCGGCGGCCAGCGCTCGCTTGCCGAACTTGCCGACCGCGCGCACGGCCCGGGCTTTGACCCGCAGCCGCGCTCGGGCCGGCAGGAATATCTGGAATCCCTCGTCAACCGCTACGTCTGAGGAAGGCCGCTGATGACAAATGCACAAGCGACACCGGTCCTCGAGCTGGCCGGCATCGGCAAGGAGTTCGGCGCGATCCGCGCGCTGCATGATGTCGACATGCAGGTCCTTCCCGGCGAGGTCGTCGGCCTGATGGGCGACAACGGCGCGGGCAAGTCGACGCTGGTCAAGATCATCGCCGGCAATTTCCGCCCCAGCCACGGCGAAATCCGCTTCGCGGGCAGCGCGGTTCATTTCAACCGGCCCATCGATGCCCGCGGCGTCGGCATCGAGGTGGTCTATCAGGACCTTGCGCTCGCCGACAATCTCACCGCAGCGGCCAACGTCTTTCTCGGCCGCGAGCTAAAGCGCAGGATCGGGCCGTTCGCGTTGCTCGACCACAAGGCAATGGCGGCGCGTGCACTGGAGCTGTTCGGCGAGCTGCGCTCGGAAACGCGCCCCGACGATCTCGTCAAGCAGATGTCGGGCGGCCAGCGCCAGGCGGTTGCGATCGCGCGGACGCGGCTCTCCAACGCGAAGCTGGTGATGATGGACGAGCCGACGGCCGCGATCTCGGTCCGCCAGGTCGAGCAGGTGCTCGGCCTGATTCACCGGCTGAAGGAGCAGGGCGTTGCCGTGATGCTGATCTCGCACCGCATGCCCGACGTGTTCGCGGTGTGCGATCGCGTCATCGTCATGCGCCGCGGCGAAAAGCGGGCCGACAAGCCCATCCACCAGACCTCCCCCGAGGAAGTCACCGCCCTGATCACCGGCGCGAAGGAGGCGGCGTGATGGCCATGCCCATGGAATCTCCGATCACCTTCTCGAACATCGGCAAGATTAGATGGTGGCAGCGCGGCATTTTCGCGTCCCAGACCGGCTATGTCCTGCTCGCGCTGGCGGTGTTGCTGGTGGTCATGCATTTCGCCAGCCCGTACTTCTTCACCGAGGGCAACATGCAGAACGTGGCGAAGAATTTCTCCTTCATCGCTATCGCTACCCTCGGCGTCACCTTCGTGATCATCACCGGCGGCATCGATCTCTCGGTCGGCTCGATGATGTGCTTCTCCGCCATGATCACCTCGATGGTGATGACCGAGCTGTCGGCGCCCGGCTCGCCGGCGGGATCCCTGTTCGTGCACATGGCGGCCGACGGCAAGACCGTGCTCGCCAATGTCCCTGGCCTGATCCTGGTGGTCTCGCTCCTCGCCGGCCTCGGCGTCGCGCTGCTCGCCGGCCTCGTCAACGGCTTCTGTATCGCGGTGCTCGGCCTGTCGCCGTTCGTCACCACCCTCGGCATGCTCTCGATCGTGCGCGGGCTCGGCTATGTCGTCTCCAACGGACGGGGCAGCTTTCCCGGTGCCCCGGATGCCGGTTATTTCTACGCGCTCACCTCCGGCGACGTGCTCGGCGTGCCCGTGCCATTCATTTATCTGATCGTCCTCGCGCTGGCGATGGCCGTGGTGCTGCACCACAGCTCGTTCGGCCGTCACGTGTTCGCGCTCGGCGGTAACGAGAAGGCGGCCGAACTCACCGGCATCCCGGTCGTGCGGGTGAAGATCGAGGTTTATGTGATCTGCGCGCTCGCCGCAGGCCTCCAGGGCATCATCATCTCGGGCTGGCTCGGATCGGCGCCGGCCAACATGGCGACGTCCTACGAGCTCAACGTGATCGCTGCGGCCGTCATCGGCGGTGCCAATCTCGCCGGCGGCATCGGTGGTCCACTCGGCGCCATCGTCGGCTGCGTGCTGCTCGAGGTGATCCGCAACGGCCTCGTGCTCGCCCAGGTCAGCTCCTACTGGCAGCAGACGCTGGTGGGCGTGATCATCATCCTGGCCGTATTGGTCGACCGCATCCGCTCGCGGATGATCTGAAACGACGTCGTTCCGGGACGGCAACGAAAATGCCGCCTGTCCACTTCCCGGACGATCTTGAGAGGACAGGCGCCAAAGAAGGGTGGAGGAGACGATGAGGAAATTTCTACTTGCCGGCATCGCGGTGGCGATGATGGCTACGCCGGCGTTTGCCGCAAACTACCGGTTCGTGATCGTGCCCAAGGCGATGAACAATCCGTTCTTCGACTTCGCGCGCGACGGCTGCCTGAAGCGTGCCAAGGAGCTCGGCAATATCGAGTGCATCTACAAGGGGCCGGTCGAGCACGAGCCGGCGACGCAGGCCCAGATCATCCAGGACTTCGTCACCCAGAAGGTCGACGGCCTCGCCATCTCGGTTGCCGACGTCGCGGCGATGACCAAGTCGATCGACGCGGCGACCGCGGCCGGCATCCCTGTCATCACCTTCGACGCCGATGCGCCCGGCGCCAAGCGCATCGCCTATATCGGCACCAACAACAAGGAGTTCGGCGTCGCCCTCGGCAAGGAGCTCCTGAAGCTGCGGCCCGACGGCGGCAAATACGCCATGGTTTCGGGTGGTCCCGGCGCCAAGAACCTCGCCGAACGCGTTGACGGCGTGCGCGAGGCGCTGAAGGGCTCGAAATGGACCGAGGTCGCGGGCTCTCCAACGTTCTGCAACGACGATCCCGCGCTGGCGGTTCAGCAGATGACTGACATGCGTACCGCGACGCCCGACCTCGCCGCAATCGTTCCCATCGGCGGCTGGCCGATGTTCGCCCCCGAAGGCTTCAAGGCCTTCGCGTCCAGGTACAAGAAGGATATCGATTCCGGCAAGTTCACGCTTGTCGTGGCCGATACGCTGAAGATGCAGCTCGAGCTGTTGCGCGATGGCTACGCCAATGCGCTGGTCGGCCAGCGTCCGTTCGAGATGGGCGAGAAGGCGATGGACACGCTGCTCGCCATCAAGAAGGGCGAGAAGGTGCCGGAGATCGTTTATACCGGCCTCGATCTCGTGACCAAGGACAACGTTGCGCAGATGTTGAAGTAGGAGCGTCGCCAGCCCCGCGCTCCTGCCTGCCTCTCCCGCTTGCGCTTTTCGCAAGCGGGAGAGATGATTTTGGCTGTTGGGGAGGACTGTTGAGGCAATGGGAATGAAAAGGTCGCGGCTCGGCTCGCTCGATGTCACCTCATTCGGCCTCGGTTCTGCCCCGCTCGGCGGATTGTTCACCCCCGTCAGCGATGCCGATGCGGAAGCGACCATCGCCAGCGCCTGGTCGCTCGGAATCCGCTTCTTCGACACCGCGCCGCTCTACGGCTTTGGCCTCGCGGAGCGACGCCTTGGCGCATTCCTGCGGCAACAGTCCCGTGACTCCCACGCGATCTCGACCAAGGTCGGCCGTCTACTGCGTGCGCCCGATGGCGCTGCCGCCGAGGACGAGCATTACAAGGGTACGCCGCGCGAGCGGCCGGTGTTCGATTTCAGTTATGACGGCGTGATGCGGTCGGTGGAGGAAAGCCTGGCGCGGCTTGGGCTCGACCGCGTCGATGTCCTGCTCGTGCATGATCCCGACGATCATTACGACGACGCCGTCGCCGGCGCCTTTCGCGCGCTCCAGCGCCTGCGCGGGGACGGTACCGTCAAGGCGATCGGTGCCGGCATGAACCAGTCGGACATGCTGGTCCGGTTTGCAGAGGCCGTTCCGGTCGACTGCTTCCTGCTCGCCGGCCGCTACACGCTGCTCGACCAGGGCGCGCTGGATGCGCTGTTCCCGGTGTGCGCGGCGAAGAATATCGGCATCCTGCTCGGCGGCATCTACAACAGCGGCATCCTGGCCAATCCGCACACGGGCGCGAAGTTCAATTATCAGGATGCCGATGCGGCACTCGTCGCCCGCGCGCTCGCGCTCGCGAGCTCTGCCGCAAGCACGGCACCGAGCTGAAAGCCGCCGCGCTGCAGTTCTGCATGGCCCATCCGGCAGTCACGGTCGCCGTGACGGGCGGGCGCAATGCCGCGGAAATTGCCGACAACATCACGATGTTGGAGATGGCAGTGCCGGCGGCGTTCTGGCAGGAGCTGCGTGGGCGAAAATTCGTCGATGCCCGCGCGCCATTGCCGGGCGGAGCGTAAGGCATGATCGTCGACGCTCACCAGCATTTCTGGGATCCCGCGCGCGCCGACTATCCCTGGATGGACGCGCCCGAGCTCACGCCGATCCGGCGTGCCTTCGGTCCGGCCGATCTCGCGCCGCTCTTGAAAGCCAACGGCATCAACGCGAGCATCCTGGTGCAGTGCCGCTCCGCCCTGGCGGAGACCGAGGAATTCTTGCGGATCGCGGATGCGACGCCCTCGGTGATTGGCGTCGTCGGCTGGGCTGATCTGACCGACGCTGCACTTGGCGAGACGCTGGACCGGCTGCGCGCTTTGCCCGGCGGCGACAAGCTGGTCGGCATCCGCCACCAGGTCCATGACGAGGCCGATCCGGAGTGGTTGTTGCGCGAGGACGTCCAGCGCGGCCTCACGGCCGTGTTCGCGCACGATCTCGCCTACGATTTCCTGGTCCGCATCCGCGAGCTGCCGGCCGCGATCGCAACCGCGCAAGCGTTCCCGCAGGCGCGCTTCGTGCTCGACCACGCAGCCAAGCCGCCGATTGCCGATGGTGGAAGCGACGAATGGTCCAATGGCATCGCGGCACTCGCGGCGTGCGGCAATGTCTGGTGCAAGGTCTCGGGGCTGGCGACGGAAGCGGTTTGGAGCGACTGGAATGCGGAGCTGCTGTTCCCGTTCGTCGCGCACGCCGCGACATGCTTTGGCGAGGATCGCCTGATCTTCGGCTCGGACTGGCCGGTATGTCTGCTCGCGGGGAGCTATGGCGAGATCAAGGGCGCGCTGGAGGCCTGCCTGATGAAGCTCGGGCCTCAGGTGCGGGAGAAGGCGTTCGGCGTGAACGCGAAGGCTGCGTATCGGTTGCCGTTCGGTTGAAGCCGACAGCGCGCGTGTCGCTCAGTGTTCGTCCCCAAACACCCGATCCAGCGCGGCATCGTACGTCCTCTGCACCAGCTCCGGATGCAGCTTCGCCAGCGTCTCCATCATCACGCCGGAATTGATCTCGAGCACGCGCCAGACGCCGTCAACGTGCACGAGGTCGATCGAGGCGAAGGTGATGCCGATGGCCTTGGCGGCGTCGATGGCGAGCTTTGCGCAGGCTGCGCGAAGGTCGCCGTCCTGCATCAGCACGGGCTTTGCCCCTGCATCGAGATTGTGCCGCCAATCCGAGCCACGCTGCTTGCTGTAGACGACGAGTGGCACATCATCGAGCAGGACCACGCGAACTTCGTCCTCGATCACGGCATAGGGCGAGATCACGAGTCCGGCGCTCATCGAAAAGGCTTCGTCAGCGGCATGATCGAGCTCTGTTTCCGTCGTGACCCTGAAGACGGATCGTCCCGACGTCCCCTCGTTCGGCTTCACCACCACGCCTTGCGGATTGTCGCCAAGCAGCGCCAGCATTGCCTCTCGCCAGCCAACGCCGACAACCTTCTCGCCCAACTTGGGGTTGAGGAACAGGCGATGGGGAATGCAGGGCACGCCCTCGAGCGCGAGCACCTCGGCGGTGGCCGATTTGTCGTTGGCCAGGCGGTGCGCGATGGCGCTGTTGAGGCCGATGTCGTAGCCGAACGCGAAGTGGCGCTGCTCGCCCCGGCGCATCGCGAGCAGCCAGCCATCGGCGCGGACATCGAGCGCGATGCCATGGTTCGCGCAATAGCGCTTGATCGCCTGGACGATGATCCGCTCGCTGCTCGCCATGTGTCTCTGTCGCCAGTCGCAGTCGCCAGTTCCAGTCGCTCATGGCGCCAAAAGCCGGAAGAATCCGGGGAAACGGCGCCAACCCGAGGAAAATCAGAGCTATTCTTAATGAAATTCTCGCGAGCGGGGCGGAAATTAAGTGCTGTATTCGGGCCCCGGAGGGAAAAGAAATTGCCCTCCGCATACGCCGGACAGCAGATCCATTAATGATGTGACCATTTCCGCCGCAAATGCCGGTTTGACCGGCATCAATTGCATCCGGAACGAGGTTGATTATTGGTCTCAATGGCGTAGATCACACTCGCGAAATCCTCCGCCATGGCAATGGTGTCCGCTCCGCTTTCAGGGGCCGGGCAACGCTTTTGCCCTAAAACCGCAATTATTCGGAATATCGAAAATCATGAGCGCGTTTTACCGAGAGAAGGTTCTTTCCGTCCAGCACTGGACCGACACCCTGTTCAGCTTTCGCGCAACCCGCGATTCCGGCTTCCGCTTCCAGAACGGCCAGTTCGCGATGATCGGCCTCGAGGTTGAGGGCCGCCCGCTGCTCCGCGCCTACAGCATGGCGAGCGCTAATCACGAGGAAGAGCTCGAGTTCTTCTCGATCAAGGTTCAGGACGGCCCGCTGACGTCGCGTCTCCAGAAGATCAAGGAAGGCGACACCATCCTGGTCGGCCGCAAGGCGACCGGCACGCTGATCACCGACAATCTCATTCCCGGCAAGCGGCTGCTGCTGCTCTCGACCGGCACCGGCCTCGCGCCCTTCGCCAGCCTGATCAAGGATCCCGAGGTTTACGACCAGTTCGACAGCATCGTGCTGGTGCACGGCTGCCGCCAGGTCTCCGAGCTCGCCTATGGCGAGAAGCTCGTCGCCGGTCTTCGCGAGGACGAACTGTTCGGGGAGTTGCTCGCGGACAAGCTCATCTACTACCCGACCGTAACCCGCGAGCCGTTCAAGAACCGCGGCCGCATCACCGACCTCATCAGCTCCGAGCAGATCTTCAACGACATCGGCCAGGGTCCGCTCGACATCGCGACCGACCGCATCATGATGTGCGGCAGCCCGGCGATGCTCGAAGAGCTGAAACTGATGTTCGAAGGCCGCGACTTCGTCGAGGGCTCAGGCAACAAGCCCGGCCATTTCGTGATCGAAAAGGCGTTCGTCGAGCGGTAGGCCCTCTCGGTCACGTCCTGGCAAAAGCCAGGACGTTTGCCTGGGTAAAGCGCCTTGACCGGTTAATGCCCGTCCCTTCCGAGCTCTGCTGCACCGCAAAAGCCCGCCCATCGGGCTGATTGATTTGTCCCCGCCGAATTCGCTAGCGTGAAACACGGGCCGCGTCATATCCGTATGACAGGCGCGGGCGTATCGTACCGCCTCATGCTGGCGAGAGGATGGGAATCGTGGCCGACGAGAACAAAACGCAGGAATCGCCCAACCCATCGGCCAAACGCCTGCCGCTGGCGGAAGAGGGGATCATGGAAACCCTGCTGCTGCCATTCTCTCCGCGCTTCATCGTCCTGACGATCTGCGCGGTGGTCACTGCGCTGCTGACCGGCATCGGATTTGCCGATGGCAAGATCTTCGACATTCTGCTGATCCCGATCCTGATCTTCGGCGCGCTGACGGCGCTTGGCGTCCGCGACCTCATGCAGAAGGGCCACGCCGTTCTGCGCAACTACCCGATCTCGGCCCATATCCGTTTTTTGCTCGAAGAGATACGCCCGGAGATGCGGCAGTATTTCTTCGAGAGCGAGAAGGACGGCATGCCGTTCTCGCGCGACATCCGTGCGGTGGTCTATCAGCGCGCCAAGATGCAGCTCGACAAGCGTCCGTTCGGTACCCAGGAGGACGTCTACCGCCAGGGTTATGAGTGGATGCATCACTCGGTCTCGCCGAAGACGCATGCCGAGGAGAAATTCCGCGTCACTATCGGCGGCCCGGATTGCGCCAAGCCGTATTCGGCTTCGGTATTCAACATTTCCGCCATGAGTTTTGGCGCGCTCAGCCCGAACGCCGTGCGCGCGCTGAATGCCGGCGCCAAGAAGGGCGGCTTCGCGCACGACACCGGCGAGGGCGGCTTCAGCCCCTATCACGCGGAGATGGGCGGCGACATCATCTGGGAGATCGGTTCGGGCTATTTCGGCTGTCGTCATCTCGACGGCGCCTTCGATCCCGAAGCCTTCGCGCGCGTCGCGACCCAGGACCAGATCAAGATGGTCGAGCTCAAGATCAGCCAGGGCGCCAAGCCCGGTCATGGCGGCGTGCTGCCGGCGGCGAAAGTCTCGGAGGAGATTTCCAAGATCCGCGGGGTCGCCATGGGCGAGGATTGCATCTCGCCGGCCTCGCATCGCGCCTTCTCGACGCCTGTCGGCATGATGAAGTTCATCGGCGAGATGCGAAAGCTCTCCGGCGGCAAGCCGACGGGCTTCAAGCTGTGCATCGGTCATCCGTGGGAATTCCTGGCGATCTGCAAGGCGATGATCGAGACCGGCATCTATCCCGACTTCATCGTTGTCGACGGCAACGAGGGTGGCACCGGCGCCGCGCCGCTGGAGTTCATGGACCATCTGGGCATGCCGATGCGCGAGGGCGTCAGTTTCGTCCACAACGCGCTGATCGGCATCAACGCGCGCGACCGCATCAAGATCGGCGCCTCCGGCAAGATAGCCACCGCGTTCGACATGGCGCGCGCCATGGCGATCGGCGCGGACTACTGCAATTCGGCGCGCGGCTTCATGTTCTCGCTCGGCTGCATCCAGTCGCTGAGCTGCCACACCGACCGCTGCCCGACCGGCGTCGCGACGCAGGACCCGACGCGGGCGCGCGCACTCTATGTGCCGCTCAAGATCGACCGCGTGCACAATTATCACCTGGCGACGCTGCACTCGCTGACCGAGCTGATCGCCGCGGCCGGTCTCGAACATCCGCAGCAGCTGCGCCCGATCCACTTCTCCCAGCGCACCTCGACGACGGACGTGAAATCCTTCGCGCAGCTTTATCCGTCGCTGCGTCCGGGCGAACTGCTCGAAGGCACCGAAGACCCACGCTTCCGCGACGCCTGGCGGATGGCACGGACGGAGACGTTCCAGCCGGCGCTGTAGGACGCCGGTCCACTTGCAGGGCCGCGGCCGCGCGCGCAAAAGCATCGCGGGGGGTGCGTTTAACGTTTGATTCAACTTTGGGTGTAGATTGTTCCCATGGACGAGCGGCGCGACAAGGCAAGGCATCGCGTGCTGAAGGCCGGAACGATCGAGTTCGGCGGCGGCGGCGCGATCGACTGCACTATCCGCAACCTGTCAGATACCGGCGCCGCGCTCGACGTCAGCAGTCCCGTCGGCATCCCCGACCATTTCAGCCTGCTTGTGCAGGCCGACGGAAAACATCTCGCCTGCACCGTGATCTGGCGCAAGGAAAAGCGGATCGGGGTGAGGTTCGGGTGAGGGTCTAGAGTCTGGCGCAAGCTCTAACCACAAACTCCGCCGTCGTCCGGACAAGCGCCAGCGCAGATCCGGGACCATACCGCGTGATCTGTCGATCATGCGCAGACAGCAGCACCGCGCAAGTACCAGTCTTCGCCAAGCTCAATCCTGTGGCTATGGGTCCCGGATCTGCGCTCCGCTTCGCTGCGCTTGTCCGGGACGACGAGAGTGGATCACCCCGTCTCTACTTCGCTCCGCCGGCTCGCGAGAATCTTGTCGATCCTCCGCCCGTCGAGATCGACCACCTCGATGTGCCAGTCGCCGAAGTCGAAGGCGTCGCCGACATCAGGCAGCACGTTGAACTGTTGCAGCACGAGGCCGGCGACGGTGTTGTAGCGGTGCGGCGGCAGTTCGATGCCGAGCAGCTCGCCGAATTCGTCGACCGGCATCCAGCCTGAGACCAGCAGCGAATCGTCCGCGCGCTTGACGTAGGCTGGTTCCGGCGGGCCTTCCTCGGAATGGAAGGCACCCACAATGGATTCCAGAATGTCAGCCGTCGTCACGATGCCTTCGAAGGCGCCGTATTCGTCGTAGACGAGGCCGACATGCACCGGTGCAGCCTTCAGGATCGCCAGCACGTCGCGGGCATCGGCCGAGGCGGGAATGCCGGGCGCCTCGCGGACCAGCACGCGCAAATCCGGCGTGCGCTCGTTCATGAAGGCCACCAGCAGGTCCTTGGCCTGAAGCACGCCAATCGGCTTGTCGCGGTCGCCGTCGGACACCGGAAAGCGTGAATGCGGACTCTTGGCGATGGTCGCTTGAATGCTTTCCGGCGTATCGTTCAGGTCGATCTCGTTGACCTCCGTGCGCGGCGTCATAATCGCGCCGACCGGCCGGTCGCCGAGCCGCATCACGCCCGCGATCATCTCCTTTTCACCTGACTCGAGCACGCCTGCGTTTTCGGCTTCGCTGACGAGATGATGGATCTCATCTTCTGACACTTTTTCTTCAGACTTGCCGCCATGGCCGAGCAGCGTGAGGATCAGCTTGCCGGAGAGATCGAGCAGGAAGACCAGCGGCAGCGAGACCGTCGCAAGCACGTGCATCGCGGGTGCAACCCTGACCGCGATGCTCTCGGGGTCGCGCAGCGCCACCTGCTTCGGCACCAGCTCGCCGACGATCAGGGTGGCGTAGGTGATGAGCGTGACGACCAGGCCCACTCCGACGATGTCGGCAATTCCTGCGGACAGGCCGAGCTCGAGCAGCCATTGCGTCAGCCGCTGTCCGAGCGTCGCGCCCGAGAACGCGCCGGAGAGCACGCCGACCAGCGTGATCCCGATCTGCACCGTCGAGAGGAATTTGCCGGGATCGGCCGCGAGCGTCAGCGCCCGCTCGGCGCCGCGGACGCCCTTGGCGGCGAGCATCGACAGCCGGGCCGGGCGCGACGAGACCACGGCCAGCTCGGACATGGACAGCAAGCCGTTGATGACGATCAGGACGACGACGATGGCGAGTTCGGCGGAGAGCATTGATGTTCCGAGGTAAGGGAGTGTGGCGCGGATGGCCGCACAGGTCTTGATATAGGTATTCGAGGAAGAAATGCCGATGATTCTGTCCCATCGGGCATCGCGAAGGAACTTCGGCGACCCCGTCCCCCGAAGGCACTCCCCAATACCCCGCGGAACTACGGGCATGCCGTTGCTTAACGGGCTCTTAGCGGCCACCAGCTAGGTTCTCGGCATTTGCAGGAATGTATTCGGGGATCAGAATGCGGATCGGGAAGCTCTTTGCGCTGTCGATGCTGACGGTGACGGTGTTTGCAGTCATCCTTGGCGCCGAGGTGCTGATACCCCAGGCGCGCATCTTCACGAACCGCTCCGATGCGATCAAGACGGTCGAGGCCTTCGGTGCGACCCTGATGGTCAGTCAGCACGTTGCCGGCCTTCGTGCTCCCTACATTTCCCCGATCTTCCAGGAGAATTCTGCGACGCAGGTCCAGATCGAAGCCGCCGCAAAGGCGGCGAAAGCGGTCGATGGCGCGTTCGAGGGGGCAAGGCGCGCCATCATGGTGCTGGATGATTCCGGAGCGATGATCGAAAACCTGGACCGTACTGCGCGGCGGCTCAAGGATATCATCACGGCGGCAGATCGCGCGATGAGCGTGCCCTGGCGACGCGCGACGGCGCTGTAATCAAGGGCTTCCTTCCAGGCGTTGCCGAGGTCATCGGCAATATCGAGCCGATCATGAACCGGCTTGAAGCCAAGGTCATCAATGCCGATTCCTCGCTTGCGGCGCTGTTGAGCCTGGCGCGAACGGCGCAGGATCTGCGCGTCTCGGCCGGCAGCCGCGCCGCCACGCTGTCGCCGGCGCTGAGCGCTCGCCGACCGCTCACGGCGGCCGAATTGTCGCTGATGGATCGGATGCAGGGACGTGTCGAGGCCGACCGCGAGCGCATCGAGGCCGGCATCGACCAGCTCGGAAGCCCGCCCCGGATCGCCACCGCGCTGAAGGCGGCGACGGATTCCTATTTCGGGAAAGCAGCCGCTGCCGTGGACAAGGAGATGCTCGCGGCGCGTGGCGACGGCAAGTACGGCATCAATGCCGAAGAGCTGGCCAACATCATCGTCCCCGCCATCCAGATGTTCTACGGCGTCCGCGATGCCGCGCTGGCGGAAGCTGCCGAGCGCGCCTCGGCCGCGCGCGACGGCGCGCTGGCGAGGCTCGCGCTCGCGGGCGTGGCGGTGCTGGCGCTGCTGGGGACACTCGGTGGCGTGACGATGATGTTGCGCAGGCGCGTGGTGACGCCGCTCAGCCGGCTCGCGGACGTGATCGCAACTCTTGCCGCCGGGCAGCACGAGGTCGAGATTCCCGTGACCGGCCGCAATGACGAGATCAGCCAGGTGGCGGGCTCGCTCCAGCACTTCAAAGATCTGCTCTCCGCCAAGAAGGCCGCCGATGAGGCCGCCGCGGTGGAAGCCGAGGCGAAGCTCCGGCGCAGCCAGCGCATGGACCAGATCGCACGCGATTTCGAAGCGTTGATCGGCGACGCCATCAACACCGTGTCGTCGGCATCGTCGGAGCTGGAAGTGTCGGCGGGAACGCTGACGAGCACCGCCGATCAATCGGAAAAGGTCACCGCGACCGTTGCGGCCGCCTCCGAGCAGGCCTCCAGCAACGTGCAGACCGTCGCCGCGGCCGCGGAGGAAATGGCGTCCTCGGTCGACGAGATCAGCCGGCAGGTCCAGGACTCCGCGCGGGTGGCCGGCGAAGCGGTGCAGCAGGCTGCGCGTACCAACGACTATGTCGGCGAACTCGCCAAGGCGGCCGGCCGGATCGGCGACGTGGTCGAGCTCATCAGCCAGATCGCGGGCCAGACCAATCTTCTGGCGCTCAATGCAACGATCGAGGCGGCGCGCGCCGGCGAGGCCGGGCGCGGCTTCGCCGTGGTCGCCTCCGAGGTCAAGGCGCTCGCCGAGCAGACCGCCAAGGCCACCGGCGAGATCAGCCAGCAGATCACGGGAATCCAGAGCGCGACGCAGGATTCCGTCGGCGCCATCAAGTCGATCGGCGACACCATCACCCGCATGTCCGAGATCGCATCGGCGATCGCCTCCGCGGTCGAGCAGCAAGGCGCGGCGACGCGGGAGATTTCCCGCAACGTGCAGCAGGCGGCACGCGGCACCCAACAGGTCTCCGCCAGCATCGTCGACGTGCAGCGCGGCGCGAGCCAGACCGGATCGGCCTCCTCCACCGTGCTCGCGTCAGCGAAGTCGCTGTCCGGCGAGAGCGGCCGCCTCAAGGTCGAGGTCGGGAAGTTCCTGGACGCGATCCGGGCCGCGTAAGTCACGTAGCCGGAAGCGCTCAGAACTCGCCGTGTAGCCGCCCGGAAAATACCGACACCGGGCCGCGATCGGCGTTGTAGGCGGGGTTGACGATCAGCTGGTAGTCGGCAGTGAGGGTGAGACTCTTGTTCAGCGCATAGGCGTAATAGGTTTCGAGGATGCGCTCGCGGCGGTAGTTGAGCGCGCCGTCGCCGATGAGAACACCGAGGCCGCCGGCGGCCAGGAAGTCGCGATAGTCCTGCGAGATGGCATTGATGGCGCCCCCGACGCCGATCACGTCATCGGGCCGGCCCCATTTCGTGCCCTTGATCGAAAGACCGCCAGACAGGCTGCGGTGAATGTCGGTGAAGGCCAGCGTCTCGGTCTTGCCGTCGTTCCAGCTCCAACGGCCGAACAGACCGACATCCTCGGTGATCGCCTGCTCGAGGTTGAGCACGTAGCCATACTTCAGACGGCCGCGCCGGGTCTGCGCGATGTCGAGGTTGAGCGCGGGATTGTCCAGCGTCTCGCGGAAGCTGCCCATGTTGGCGCTGTCGAGCCAGCCTATGGTCCTGAGCTTGCCGGGTTGGCCAAGCAGGGAGAAGCGCGTTTCGAGCTCGAGCACGTACTGGCCGCGCTCGCCGACCCTGGTGTCGAAATGATTCGAATTGGACTCGGCGACCATCAGGAAGTAGCCGCCGCGCAACGCCCACTGCTTCTGATTCAGCTCGGCGGTGACGCCGTAGGTGAGGCCGACCTTGTCGGCGGAATAGTCGAAGGCGCCTGGCGCCCACAGCGACCAGTTCATGAAGTCCTTGCGGGTGTCCTTGGCGTAGGCGTTGCCGTCGAACACGTCGATCACCGGGAATTTGCCGGCCTGCACCGTGAGCCTGGATACGTCGACCTTCTGTCCGAGCTGCAACTGGCCGCTCGCGAGCTCTTCCTGCTCGCCGCCAAAGCCGAATGTCTGGCGCACGAACAGGCGCGATGTGTTGTAGTGCGGATAGGGGAAGTTCGACTTCTGCGCCTCGCCGTTGGGGAAACCGGCCGCGCCGACCGTGTCGTTCAATCCAAATCCCTGCAGCAGTTCGGGATTGTAGTAGACCTCGCCGCCGTCCCACAGCTTTGCGTTCAGGAACAGGCTGTTGCTCCAGGTCGCCTTGGCCTGCCTTGATGGCGAGAGCGAATTCGGCCCGGTGTAGAGGGCGGGGAACGACGGGTAGCCTTGCGGCAGATAAGTGCTCTGGCCGTGGATCTCCCAGCGATCCGATTCGGTGTCGATTAGCGAGCCGATCCCCGAGCTCTTGGGATTGTAGCCCGGCATGCCCGGCCAATCGACCTTGCGGTTGAGGCCGAGCCGGATCGTTTGGAAGTCGAGCGACGACGAATTGTATTGGGCACCTGTGGAGAAGGCGACATTGGCGCCGTCGAAGCGGCTATAGAGATATTCGAGCCGTGCGCTCCAATGCGGCGCAAAGCCGTATTCGATGCCGGCACCCGCGATCCAGCCGGGCCGCGTGTTCAGGATTTTCGGGACTGCTTCGCCTGCGGCCGGCGTGTCGAAATAGCGCTCGCCCATCCATGCAAAGCCGCCGGTGGCGTAGACCAGCCAGGGACCGCTGGTGTAGCCGACGCGGCCGCGCAGGCTCGCAGTGTAGTCCCATTGCTGCGTGACGGTGTTGGCTGGTGTCGCCAGGAAGGACACGATCGAGTTGGACGTGATGTAGTTCGGAAACGAGAAATCGCCTTCGACGCCGACCAGCCAGCCGGAATTGAGCCGGTAATTGTAGCCGGCCTGCACGCCGCCGATCATGCCGCTGAAGACGCCGCTGTCGCTAATGCCTGTGCCGTCGTTCAGCGCGAAGCGCGACGAGCCGAGGCTGTAGCCGGCATGCGCACCGATGTAGAGGCCGGTCCAGTCATAGACGCCCTTCAGCGCCGGTTCCTTCAGCGGCAGATCAGCCGCGCGGCTCGCGGCCGGAAAAGCCAATACACCCGAGGCAATCGCCGCGGCCGTTCGCAAATACCTGTAACGGTGACCCCTCAACGTCAAAACGCACGCCCCCAAACGCGAATGTGTCCACTCGCCGCAACCGACATCCCTGCAGATTCGCGGCGGCCCTGTCATCAGCTCTCGGTCGCCCGCCGTCGACCGAGATGATCTCGATTCGACGCGATTTCTTCCCAAGTCCCTCTGCCCATTACGGACCTTATTGCGATTAATTCGCAATAGCAACTAGTGCGGATTGTCGCAGGAGATGGTTCGCACCGCGATGTGACGGGACTGCAACAAATTCCAAGGTCCAAAACGGTTGACCCCGCCCGGGGGGACATCCGGGCGGGGTCGGGGGACGACACGGGGTGGATGAGGCGCCCGTGTCGGACGCGGGATCCACGTGAGATCGGCCTCAGGGACTCAAATCAGAAGCAGGTACGCACGCGGCCAACGTACTGACCAAAGGCGTTGTACTGGGCGGCCCAGCCGCAGCGGTGATAGCCGTTGTAATAGGGGTCGTTGCTGGCGGCGATCGCGGAGCCGACGACGGCGGCGGTGGCGATGCCCAGGCCGACGCCGACGCCCCAGCCGAGCGGCTTGGCTTGCGCCTGCGAGGTGGTGGCCACGACGCTGCCGGTCAGGGTGAGCGCGGTGAGGGCAACTGCGAAAACCTTGGTCTTGATCGACATGTGAAACTCCATCCGGGTTGAGGCGGTCCGTTGTGGCCCGCGTACCGAGTTGGACGGAGGCTCCGCGCGTCCGGTTCGAAATCGGCAAAGGCGGAGCTCGAGTCTGGCTCTTTCCCGAATGATTCCAGAAGGATGAGCGCTAGCCGAGCGGGCCTTTCCCGAGCCTGTTCACGTCGAAGTCATCAACTTCGGCAAGCAGCTCGCAAAAGGCGCGGGCGCCCTGGTCGATCAGCTGCTCGCCCTTCGCGGCCACGGCCAGCGTCGCGTCGCCGGCGGCGCCGCTCGCGTGGAGATCCTGCGCCTGCCAGGCGAACGGCGCGGGTCGCTGCGTCGACAGCCAGCGATATTGCTGCTCCATCGCGATGCTGCTCGCGGGAAAATCCGCGATCGCATCCATACGCACCCGATCGGGATAGCGCGCCAGCATGATCGAGGTTTCAATGGCGCCACCGTGGATGCCGTGGCGCACTTCGTCGGCCGGGAACAGCTTGTCCGCGCCCGACAGCCGCGACCACGACGTCGTCACCACGAACAGTTTCCGATGCGCGCGAAGATCCTGCGCGACCAGCATCATGGCCGCGCTGTTGCCGCCATGGCTGGTGACGATGACGAGCTTCTTCACTCCGCGGCGCGCGACGTCCTCGCCAATCGCGGTCCATTTTTTCAACGCGATGTCAGTCGGCAGCGTCTGCGTGCCCGGATAGTCGATATGCTCGGTGGAAATCCCGATCGGTTCAACGGGCAGGAAAGTGGCCGGAGCGCGCTCGGGCAGGAGCTCGCGCACGCGCGCGAGATAGGCGTCCGCGATCAGCACGTCGGTCTCGAGCGGCAGATGCGGGCCGTGCTGCTCGGTCGCGGCCAGCGGCAGCACCGCGATCCAGCGCGAAACCTCCGCGAGGCTGGCATCGGCCCAGCGAATCTCGGTCCAATCGCGGGAAGGCGTCATCAAGGTTTCTTTGCCCGAATTTGTCGCGTAATTTAGGTTATCAGGGGACGCGGGCCAGGCCGGCTCGCGTCCCCGAATGTCTTGCGGTTTTATCGCGTTGCTTGGACATCGGCTAGAAGCGATCGACGGAGTCCCATCATGAGCCCCTCTCATCTGCGGCGAGCCTTAACGGCGGGCCTGATGGCCGCTTTCGTCTCGGTCGTCCCGGCCCGCGCCGAAACCCTGGACAAGGTCATGTTCGGCACCAATTGGGTCGCCGAGGCCGAGCATGGCGGCTTTTTCCAGGCCGTCGCCGATGGCACTTACAAGAAATACGGGCTGGACGTCACCATCGTGCCCGGCGGGCCCAACGAGAACAACCGGATGCTGCTGATCGCCGGCAAGATCGATTTCTTCATGGCCGCGAACACGCTGATGTCGTTCGACGCAGTCGCCAACAACGTCCCGGTCGTCACCATCGCCGCGGTGTTCCAGAAGGATCCGCAGGTGATGCTGACGCAGCCCGATGCCAAGGTCGCCAAGATCGAGGACCTCAAGCCGCTGACGCTGTTCGTCTCCAAGGAGGGCATGACCAGCTATTTCCAGTGGCTGAAGTCCGAATACGGCTTCAGCGAGAAGAACGTTCGCCCCTACAATTTCAATCCGCAGCCCTTCATCGCCAATCCCAAGAGCGCGATGCAGGGTTACGTCACCTCGGAGCCCTTCGCGGTCGAGAAGGCCGCGGGCTTCAAGCCCAACGTGTTGCTGCTCGCCGATTACGGCTTCAACACCTATTCGACCCTGATCGAGAGCCGCCGCGACGTCGTCGAGAAGAAGCCCGACCTGGTGCAGCGCTTCGTCGATGCCTCCATGGTCGGCTGGTACAATTACATCTACCGCGACAATTCAGCGGGCAACGCCATGATCAAGAAGCTCAATCCGGAGATGACGGACGAGCTGCTCGCCTATTCCGTCGCCAAGATGAAGGAATACGGCATCGTCGATTCCGGCGATTCGCTGAAGAACGGCATCGGCGCGATGAGCGACGAGCGCTACACCTCCTTCTTCAACAAGATGGTGAAGGCGGGCGTGGTGAAGGCGGACCTCGATTTCCGCAAATCCTATACGCTGCGCTTCGTCAACAAGGGCGTCGGCGCCGAGCTGCGCCCGAGCAAGCCGTAGCGCAGGGCCGATGTCATCAGTCCAAACGTCGGCGGGGGTCGAGACCGGCCTGACGGCTCTGGCTGTCAGCCTGCGCGGCGTGACGAAGGCCTATGACAACGGCCTGATGGCGCTCGGCCCGCTCGATCTTGCGGTGCGCAAGGGCGAGTTCATCTCGCTGCTGGGGCCGTCAGGTTGCGGCAAGTCGACGGCGCTGCGGCTGATCGCCGAACTCAGCGCGCCGTCGTCAGGAATCGTCCGGCTGGCGCGTCGTGAGGGCACACCGCAGCCAGGTCATGTTCACCCAGGTCATGGCGTCGGCTTCGTGTTTCAGGAACCGACCCTGATGCCCTGGACCAGCGTGCGCGAGAATGTGCGGTTGCCGCTGAAGCTCTCAGGCGTTCCGAAGGCGGAATCGCGCGCGCGCGCCGATGAGGCGCTCGCAAGCGTCGGGCTTGCCGATTTTGCCGACGCCTTTCCGCGCGAGCTCTCCGGCGGCATGAAGATGCGGGTGTCGCTGGCGCGCGCGCTCGTCACAGACCCTGATATCCTCCTGATGGATGAGCCGTTCGCGGCGCTCGACGAAATCACGCGCTTCCGCCTCAACGACGATTTGCTCGCGCTGTGGCGCAGGCTCGGCAAGACCGTCATCTTCGTCACGCATTCGGTGTTCGAATCCGTCTATCTGTCGCAGCGCGTGGTGGTCATGACCGCGCGGCCGGGCCGCATCCAGGCCGACTTCCGCGTCGAGACGGTCGAGCCGCGTGGCGAGGAGTTTCGCACTTCAGTCGCCTATTCCGATTATTGCCGGAAAGTGTCGGCGGCGCTGGCGCCGTCCTATGCAGGGCAGTCGACGCTATGAACGCGCAAGCTTCCGTCACTGCGAAGCCGTCCGGCGCGCAACGTGCGGTGCGCTTCGCGCTACCGGTCATCGTGTTCGCGGCGGGACTGCTCGCCTGGGAGCTCGTGGTCCGGATCAAGGACATCCCGCCTTACGTGCTGCCGGCGCCCTCGGTCATATTCGCGACACTGATCAAGGATTGGGCGGTGCTGTCGCAATCGCTTGCCGCGACGCTGCTGACCACGCTTGAAGGTTTTGTCGCGGCCAGCGTCGGCGGCATCGCGCTGGCGCTGCTGTTCAACCAGTCCAAATGGGTGGAAGCATCGCTATTCCCCTATGCCGTGGTGCTTCAGGTCACGCCGGTCATCGCGATCGCGCCGCTGCTGCTGATCTATCTGGAGCAGCAGACCGCGGTCGTGGTCTGCGCCTTCATCGTCGCCTTCTTCCCGGTGCTGTCCAATACCACGCTCGGGCTCAATTCGGTCGATCGCAACCTCGCGGGCCTGTTCCAGCTCTATGGCGCCTCGCCACAGCAGACCCTGCGCTATCTCAAGCTGCCGGCGGCGCTGCCTTATATTCTCGGCGGCCTGCGCATTGCCGGCGGCCTGTCGCTGATCGGCGCGGTCGTGGCCGAGATCGCGGCGGGGAACGGCCGGCGCCGGCTCCGGGCTCGCCTACAGGATCGCAGAATCCGGCTACCGCTTGAACATACCCCGCATGTTCGCAGCGCTGCTGCTGTTGTCGCTGGCCGGGATTGTCATCTATGGGGTGCTGGCGCTAGTTTCCCACCTCGTCTTACGGCGCTGGCACGAGAGCGCGCTTGGAAAGGACAACTGATGACCACCGGTTCGATTTCGTCCGAAAAGATCGACCTTCTGATTTATGGGCCGGTCCGGCCGATCCTCGAGAACGGGTTTTCCGATCATTTCGTCGTGCACAAGGCGGAGACGCGGGGCGATCTCGAGCGGCTGACGCCGGCGATCCGCGAAAAGATCCGCGGCGTGGCGGTGACCTATCACACCGTGCGCGCCGACCGGGATTCGCTGTCGCAATTGCCCAAGATCGAGATGGTGGCGAGCTTCGGCGTCGGCTACGACCACGTCGATGCCAAATACGCCGCCGAGCACAACATCATCGTCACCAATACGCCCGACGTGCTGACCGAGGAGGTCGCCGACGTCGCGATGGGGCTTCTGATCTCCACGGTGCGCGAGTTCATCAAGGCCGACCGTTATGTGCGCTCCGGTCTCTGGCAGACCCAGAACTATCCGCTCAGCGTCGGCTCGCTGCGCGACCGCAAGGTCGGCATCGTCGGCATGGGCCGGATCGGACAGGCGATCGCGCGCCGGCTCGATGCCTCGCTGGTGCCGGTGGTCTATCACACCCGCAACCCGTCCAAGGACGTCTCCTACAAGCACTACCCCGACCTGATCGAGATGGCGAAGGCGGTGGACACGCTGATGGTGATCGTGCCCGGTGGCGCCTCGACCAACAAGATGATCAACGCCGAGGTGCTGAAGGCGCTCGGCCCGCGCGGGGTGCTGGTCAACGTTGCGCGCGGCTCGGTGATCGACGAACCGGCGCTGGTCCAGGCGCTCAAGTCCGGCACCATCCTCGCGGCCGGCCTCGACGTGTTCGCGGCCGAACCGAACGTGCCGGACGAGCTCAAGGCCATGCAGAACGTGGTGCTGCTGCCGCATATCGGCTCGGCCTCGGTGGTGACGCGCAACGCGATGGATCAGCTCGTGGTCGACAATCTCAAGTCCTGGTTCTCAGGCAAGGCGCCGTTGACGCCGGTTGCCGAAACGCCGTTCAAGGGACGCTGATGGGAGTTCTTCGCGTCGTTACATTCGCCGTCGTGGCCTGCTTGGCCGCGATCGGCATCGCGCAGGCGCAGGATACGACGACCCTGAAGAAGGAGATGCCCGGGCAGTGGGAGCTCTCGACCACCGAGCGCAGCAAGACCTGCGTCGTCACGCTCAAGGCCGACGCCGCGGCGCAGGGCTTCAAGCTCGAGCTGGAGCCGGCCTGCAAGGCCGCGCTGCCTTTCACCAAGGACATCGTCGCCTGGAGCGTCAGGGGTCTCGACATCGTCCGCTTGCAGGATGCGAGCGGTGAGGCCGTGATCGACTTCACCGAGGTCGAGGCCGGCATCTTCGAGGGCCTGCGGCAGGGCGAGGGCGTCTACATCCTGCAAGACCTCGCCGCCGCCCGCTCGATGGCGAAGTCGATGGACCAGATGATCGGCGACTGGTCGATCGTGCGCGGCAACGGCCAGCCTGTCTGCGGGCTAACGCTGACCAACACGGAAGCCGGGCCGGACAATTTCCAGGTCTTCCTCAAGCCGAAATGCGATGCGGCCATCGCGCAGTTCAACCCGACGCAATGGCGGCTAGACCGCGGCCAGATCATCCTGCTGTCGAAGGCCGGCGAGGCCTGGCAGTTCGAGGCCGACGACAACGCGCAATGGCGGCGCGTCCCCGATACCGCCGATCCCCTGATCATGCTGCGGCAGTAGCGCCGCGAAACGCAATCTCGTCCTGAGGGCCCCGCCATAGGCGGGCGTCTCGAAGGATGGTGGCAGGCTACGTCGTCGGCTTGGGCGGCGGCGCTGTGCCTTGGGCCCACTTCTCCATCTTGCCGAGCACGCCCCAGGCTGTGAGCGCCAGCGAGATCGGCATCGCGAACTGGCCGAGGCCCGGCACCGCCGACACGAGCGTCCCGAGCAACCCGGCAAGGCCTCCCGCATTGGGGCTCGCCGTCACCGACGACAGCAGCGCCGTGATCAGCGAGCCGCCGATGCCGAGCGCAGTCTTCTTGCCGTCGAGCATCTTGCCGATGGTCTCGCCGAGCGCGCCATTGACCTGGCCGAGGACGGGCTTGCCGTCCCGGTTGAGCAAGGTGCCGAGCAGGTCGACGACCTGCTTCAACTGGTCGACGGGAGCGGGGCTGGTTGGGGTGAGGGTGACTGGTCCTGGCATGGGGGCTGACTTGTTGACGAGGGAAAAGAGCCGTTCGAACAGGCTGATCGGATCATTGGTGGCGGGCAGCGTATTGCCCGATGTCGTCGTTGCCGGCGTCACACCGCCGACCGGCGGCCGCAGCAATTGCGCGAGGTCCTCCAGCCGCTTCATGATCCGGGAGACATCGCCGGTCGGTCCGGTGGGGCCCGACTGCGCCGCGCGCGTGAGGGCGCCGACGGTGGCGCCGTCGAGAAGTCCGGTATCTCTCAGGCCGTTCTGCTGCTGAAACTGCGAGACCGCGGCCCTGGTCTTCGGCCCGCTGATGCCGTCCTCCGCGAGCGGCGGATTGGCGCCGAGCTTGTTGAGCGCCTGCTGCATGAGGACGATCGTCGACGCCGCGTCGTCCTCCGGCTCGGCGCGGCTTGCGAATTGCGGGCTGCCGTCGAGGGTGATCGAGGAATCCAGCGACATCATCGCATGCAGGATCACCGCGGTGCCGAGCTGGGAATCGACGTGGTTCGAATCGAACACATGATCGCGGACGAATTTTCCGGCCCTTGCCTCGGGCGGGCCATACAGCGTCGAACCGCCATAGAGATAGGGCGAGTTGCAGCCCTTGGCGTGATAGCCGAAGCCGTTGAACGCTTCGAGCCGGAACAGAATCCGCGCGATCCCCCAGTCGTGAGCGCCGACAAAATTCTCGATTCTGAAGGCGTCCACGGCGCCGTCCACGAACGTGGCAAACGGACCGCGTCCTTTCGGAACGAGCGTCGTCGCGCGATGGAGCGTTTCCCCGTTGCCGAGATAGGTGTCGAAATCGAAATTGGATTCGCGGTAGTGGCAGAGGGCAGCGAAATACCAGGGCACGCCGGTCAACCGCTCGATCTGCTGATAGGTCGCCTTGCCGTTGATGGCTTTGCGCGCGATCGCGTTCGCGTCGGAGAGGCGCGAAGGCCGGATCTCGAGATTGGCCCAATTACGCTCGTATTCGCTTTTCAGACTCTCGAATGAAATCATTTTCCGCTCCCGCAATGAATGAGTTTTCGCAACTGCGCGTCAGTCGAAATGAACCAGGTGCCGTGATCAGGGCGTGAGGCCAGCGTGATCTCCTGCAAGTCTGGCAGGCCGCCGGGGCGCCGCGTGTGAAGTGGGTTACAACCTCGCCGGGAAAATGAGCGGCAGGACCGGGATCAGGGCGGCGGTCCGCGACGGAACCGGCAGGGCCGCTGCCCCGTTAGCGACGCGAGGCAGTCTGGCCAGGAGTCCAACATGACCACGCGCGTCCTCGCGATCGGCATCGAACCCGGCAACGCGGACTACAGCGCATTCCCGCAGCTCACGCCGGAGCTCGTGCGCAACTATATCGATGCGCAGCTGCTGCGCCTGCGCGATCTCGGTTACGAGGTCACGAGTTGCCTGATCGATCTCGATGCCGCGGCGGAAGCCGCCGTCACGGTAGCGTTGCGCGAGGAGAATTTCGACTGCATCGTGATCGGCGCGGGGCTGCGCGAGCCTCGGGAGCGTCTGCTGCTGTTCGAGAAGGTGCTCAACCTCGTCCACCGCCTGGCGCCCGACGCCGCGATCTGCTTCAACACCACTCCAGCCGACACCGCCGAGGCCGTGCAGCGCTGGGTCGATGCATGAGATGAAGCGGCCGGCCCGTGCTGCGCATGCGCCATGGTCTGAGCCGCCTTCGATCCGAGCCTCCGACGCCATAGCGTGACGCGCCGGGTCCCGAAATGGTGATTTTTCTGGTCCGAATCCGGCTGCGGCGCTATGACTCGTCTGACCACAGGGGAGGGCGAGCATGCTTCGAGGTCTTCGCATTGGAAGTTTCGCTATCGCGGCATGTCTGGCGGTCGTGATCGCGATGCCGGCTCATGAGGCGGCGGCGCAGGACGCCATTGGCGGTGCCATCCTCGGTGGCGTCGGTGGAGCGATCGTGGGTGGCGCCATCGGCGGAGGCCGCGGCGCCGCCATCGGCGCCGTCGTCGGTGCCGGCACGGGCGCTGCGATCGCCTCCGAGGGCGAACGCCGCCGCTCCGGCTATTACGCCTATCAGCGCGGCTGCTACGCGCAGCGCCGGGACGGCTCCTATGTCCCGGTCGATCCGCGATATTGCTACTAGATCAGCCGCATCCCGCGCAAACTCGCATGCCCGCTCTTGCCGACGATGATGTGGTCGTGCACGGCGATGCCGAGCGGTTTTGCGATGTCGATGATCGCCTTGGTCATCTGGATGTCGGCCTGCGAGGGCGAGGGATCGCCTGAGGGGTGGTTGTGCACCAGGATCAGCGCGGTCGCGGACAATTCCAGCGCGCGCTTGATCACCTCTCGCGGATAGACCGGGGTGTGATCGACGGTGCCGGTCTGCTGCACCTCGTCGGCGATGAGCTGGTTGCGCTTGTCGAGGAACAGCAGGCGAAACTGCTCTTTGTCGGCGAACGCCATGCTGGTGCGGCAATAGTCGATCACTTCGTTCCAGGACGACAGCGCGTTGCGGCTGTTGACCCCGCCCTTGGCGACGCGATGCGCCGCCGCCGCGAGCAGCTTGAGCTGGTGGATCGCGGACTCGCCGACACCGTCTACCTCGCGCAGGCGCGCCACCGGCGCGTGCACGACCTCGGCGAACGAGCCAAAAATTTTGATCAGCGACTTCGCCAGCGGCTTGGTGTCACGCCGCGGCAGCGCCGAAAACAGTGCCATCTCCAGCAGCTCGTAGTCGCTGAGCGCGTCCGCACCCGCGCTGTAGAAGCGCTCGCGCAGCCGTTCGCGATGGCCGAGATAGTGCGGCGCTTCTTCGGGCTTGCTCTTGTCGTGGTCGGTCTTGGCGGGCATCGGCCGCCAGCATTGCCGCGGATAACCGTTTTTGCAACCGTCAATTGCGGCGGCAAATCCGTTTCACGCCAGCCGGCGAATGCGAACGTCAGCCGCCGGGATCACCCGATCTGCTTCTCGCCGTGCCGCTCCGACAGCGTGAAAATCTCGACGCCGGTGGCGGTGACGCCTACCGAATGCTCGAACTGCGCCGATAGCGAGCGGTCGCGAGTCACGGCGGTCCAGCCGTCGGAGAGGATCTTCACATGCGGCTTGCCGAGATTGATCATCGGCTCGATTGTGAAGAACATGCCGGGCTTGAGCTGCACGCCCTCGCCGGGCCGGCCGATATGGATGATGTTCGGCTCGTCGTGGAACATGCGCCCGAGGCCATGGCCGCAGAAATCGCGCACCACGCTCATGGCTTGCGGCTCGACGAAACTCTGGATGGCGTGGCCGATGTCGCCGGTGGTGGCGCCGGGCTTCACCGCGGCGATGCCGCGCATCATGGCCTCATAGGTCACCTCGATCAGCCGCTCCGCCTTGCGTGCGATCGGGCCGACTGCATACATCCGGCTGGAATCACCGTACCAGCCGTCGACGATGAAGGTGACGTCGATGTTGACGATGTCGCCCTCTTTCAGCGGACGGTCGCCGGGCATGCCGTGGCAGACCACGTGGTTGAGCGAGGTGCAGGTTGAATAGCGGTAGCCGCGATACATCAGCGTCGCCGGATAGGCATTGTTGCTGAACGCGAAGTCGCGGACGAACTGGTCGATGCGGTCGGTCGGAACGCCGGGCCCGACGATGTCGGTGAGCTCGTCGAGGCACTTCGCCACCAGCGCTCCCGCCTTGCGCATGCCGGCAAAGGCGCTTGGTCCATGCAGCTTGATCTGCCCGGTCTTGCGGAGCGAGGTATCGGTAGCTTCGACGTAGCTCATGCGGGCGCAATCTTCTGGGGTGGGCTCGATATCGGCGGAAAGGCTTGATTTCGCGCCCAATTTAATGATTGCGCGCCTTCATGCAAGTCAGGCCTGCCCTGCCTTGCGCCTGAAAGCGGGCCTAATTCGGGACTTCCATGATGGTTTCCACCGGCAGGGCGCCGCCGCGGACGCGGATTTCGCGAACCGGGTAGGGAACCCGGATGCCTTCGCGCTTGAAGGCGTCCCACAGCGCCAGCATCACGTCGCTCTTGACGTTGTCCATGCCGTCGGGGTCGGCAATCCAGAAGGTGAGCGAGAACTTCATCCCGGCTTCGGCGAACTCGGTCAGGATGGAATTCGGCGGCTTGCCCTTCTGCGCGCGCGGGTGAGCGGCCGCGGTCTCGGCGGCGAGCTTGCAGACCAGCCGCGGGTCGGCGTCGTAATTGGTGCCGAAGGCGATCTTCACCAGCGTGTTCTTGTCGGTGTAGGTCCAGTTGACGACCTTCTGCGTCACCAGATCCTCGTTCGGCACCAGGAATTCGCGGCCATCGCCGGCGGCGACGGAAATATAGCGCGTCTTCATCGCGCTGATCCGCCCGGTGTTGTCGCCGATGGTGACGAGATCACCGGGCTTCACCGATTTGTCGGCGAGCAGGATGATCCCCGAGATGAAATTGGCGACGATCTTCTGCAGGCCGATACCGATGCCAACGCCGACCGCGCCGGAGAACACCGCGAGCGCCGAGAGATCGATGCCGACCGTGCCGAGCGCGATCACGATCGCGACCGCAAGCAGGCCGATGCGGATGATCTTGACCAGCAGCACCTGCACCGATGGCGTCAGATCTGTGGTCGAGTTGATCCGGCTCTCGGCGAAATTGCTGGCGATGTTGGTGAGCCAGAGCGCGATGAGCAGCAGCGCACCCGCCTTGATCACGAGCAACGGCGTCAGCCGCAGGCCGCCGAGCACGATGGCGAAAGAGTCGAGCAGGTCGACCGTCGCATCGAGCTGGCCGAGGATCGAGAGCGCCGCGACGAACCAGGCCGTGATCGACACCAGCTTGACGATGAAGGCGTTGCGCAGCACCGAGGTCAAGAGCCGGATCGCGAGCCAGGCCAGCCCCAGCTTGGCGGCGACCATCAGGAGATAGCTGCGGCTCGGCCAGGTCGCGTGGTACATGACCACGCGGGAGACGATCACGAGCAGGGTGAAAACCGCCGTCGAGGCGCTGGAGACCATCACCCGGACGAAGTGCCGGAGCGGCAGCGGCCAGCGCATCGCCAGCGAGGTCATGTCGACGCGGCTGCGAACGGCGGCTTCCGCGGCATAGGCGATGCCGGCCGCGGCCAGAATGAGCCCGAATTGCAGGTAGAACCAGGGCGAGGAGATTTCCGCCCCGACGCTGCGCGCGGTGGTCTGCACGAACTCCATGAAGTCTTTGAGGTCCATGTCTATCGGTCTCGTCGGGGAGCGGGCGGGAGGCGTTGATTCGAGCGCGCCGGAGAATCCCACAAAGGGCGCGGCCGGACCACCGATACACCGCCAAGTGAAGTGCGTTAAGGCCGCAAAATACGGGCAGATTGCCGCGAGCGGGAGAAAATGGGTTGGCGTGGGAGTCCGCCGACGATAAGGATGCAATTCCAGCGATTTCGTACCCGGAAGGTGGATGGCTTCCCTCGACAGTGTCAGCCTCGCCATATTGCTCGGTGCCGTCCTGGTGTTGGCCGGGATCCTGTCAAGCCTGCTTGCGCTGCGCTTCGGCGCGCCCCTTCTGCTCGTCTTCCTCGCGATCGGCATGCTCGCGGGCGATTCCGGTCCCGGACAGCTGCAGTTCGACGACGTCCGAACCACCTATCTGGTCGGCTCGGTCGCGCTCGCCCTGATTCTGTTCGACGGCGGCTTGCGGACCCGCTTTGCCAGCATCCGCACCGTGCTCGCGCCTTCCATGGTGCTCGCGACCGTCGGCGTGCTGCTGACCTCGCTGATCACGGCGCCGTTCGCGAAATATGCGCTCGACCTCAACTGGACGGAGTCGCTGCTGGTCGGCGCCGTGGTGGCCTCGACTGACGCGGCCGCAGTGTTCCTGCTGGTGCATACCCAGGGCCTGCGCCTGCGCCCGCGCGTCGGCGCGACGCTGGAGGTGGAATCCGGCACCAACGATCCCTTCGCGATCTTCCTGACCCTGATGCTGGTCGAGTACATCTCGCTGGGAACAGGCACGGCCGCGCATGTGCTGATGGAGTTCGCCCAGGAGGCCGTGCTGGGCGCCGTCGTCGGGGTGATCGGCGGGCGTCTGGTCGTCATCGCGCTCAATAAGGTCGCGCTGCCGCAGGGCCTCCATGCGCCGTTTGTCACCACCGCCGCGCTCGTCATCTTCGGCGGCTCGCAGATCATGCATGCCTCAGGCTTCCTCGCGGTCTATCTCGCCGGGATCATCATCGGCAACCGCCCGACCCGCGCGCATAATTCGGTGGTGGCCTTCCTGGACGCCGCGACCTGGCTGGCGCAGATCGTGATGTTCGTCCTGCTCGGCCTGCTGGTCTCGCCGAGCCGGCTCGGCGGCAGCGTGCTGCCGGCGGTCGGGATCGCATTCGTCCTGATGCTGCTGGCGCGGCCGATCGCCGTGTTCGTCTGCCTGGCGCCGTTCCGCTTCAACTGGCGCGAAAAGATCTTCATCGCCTGGACCGGCCTGCGCGGCGCGGTCGCGATCTTCCTGGCCTCGATCCCGATGCTGGTCGGGCTGTCGAAGGCCTATCTCTATTTCGACGTCGCCTTCGTCGTCGTCATCATCTCGCTCCTCCTGCAAGGCTGGACCCTGGGGCCGGCCGCGCGCAAGCTGCACGTGGCGCTGCCGCGCGCCGAACGCGGCCCGCGCCGTGTCGAATTGGACTTGCCCGGCCAGCTCGAGCAGCAGCTCGTCGGCTATCCGGTGCGGTCCAAGAGCCTGTATTTTCGCCGCGGCCTGATCCCGTCCTGGTCGAAGCCGACGCTGGTGATCCGCAAGGAGAACATTTTGACGCCGGCGGAAGCCGAGCCGATCGCGCCCGGCGATTACATCTATCTGCTGGCGCCGCCGGAAAAGGCCGAATCGCTTGACCGCTTCTTCGTCGACATGCAGCCGAGCTCAGCGCCGGACCCGCATCTGCTGGGCGACTTCATGGTCTCCGGCGAGCACACGCTCGCCGAGCTCGCGGAGATCTACGGCGTGGAGGTCGGCGAGGACGAGCGCGGGCACACGCTCGCTGATTATTTCGACGTCCATCTCGACCGCGCGCCGAAAGAGGGCGCGGAGCTCGTGCTGGATCCGATCGTGCTCGTGGCGCGCTCCATCTCCGGTGGCCGAGTCAACGTCGTCGGCCTGCGCCTGCCGGAAGACGAGGAAACGCCCGCGCCGCTGACGCGCAGGCAGGTCCTGCGGCGCAAGCTGGCGGATCTGTGGAGCTCGGTGGCTGGGGTTTAACGCCACATCCGCGTTGGCGGTCATTGATGAAGCGCACGTCTGCTTCTTCGTCGTCCTGGCCTAGTGCGCAATTGCGCACAGGCGCCAGGACCCATACCCACCGTCAGCTGTTTTGCGAAGGCTGGTGGTGACGATCTGGCCCACCCACTCTCCTCTCTGGGGTAATGGGTCCTGGCTTTCGCCGGACGACGGCGGAGAGCGATGGCGACAACGCTGGAACCGCCCCCAAATCGCCGCAACCGCCGAAGATTTGCGCGTCTTCGTGACCGCTGCTCCCGGAACGCTCCGCGATGCCGCTCGTTCTTAGCGGCGTAAACGCATCCGACAGGAGTAATCCATGCGAAAGCTCATCTTGCCGGCCATCGTCGCGATCGGGCTCGGATCGGCCGCGCCCGCGATGGCCTATGACACCGGCGATCAGATCTCGATGCAGGTCGCGCTCGACGTCGCCACCGACATCGGCGTCATGACCGTCTCGCACACCGAGTTCCTCGGCGACGAATGGCAGATCGAAGGCCGTGATCGCGCCGGCCGCTGGATGGAGGTCGATGTGGACGCGCGAACGGGTGAGGTGCGCAACGTCGATCGCGGCTGGTAGTGGCGGGTCTCGGTAGCGGTGTCGGCGAGGATCACTCGGCCGGCACCGCCACCATCCAATGCAGCGCGATCGCCGCTCGCGGTACGATCCATTACCCCGGGGAGTAGTTTTGCGAACACCGGCAGTTACGTTTTCTTCGCTGGTACGCACACCACCTGCCGCTGATAGATCACGCGGTATGGGTCCTGGCTTTCGCCAGGACGACGGCGGAGGGTGGGCCGGCGGCTTGCCTCATCCGTTGCCTGCTCAACGGACCCCTCACGTCAGCACCTTCACCCCGCCGAACGACGTCACGCGGCCCTGCTTCAGCATCACGATCTGCGTCGCGAGCTGGCGCAGCTCGGCGACGTCGTGGCTGACATAGACCATGGGGACGTTGGCCTCATCGCGCAGCCGCACCAGATAGGGCAGGATCTCCAGCTTGCGGCCCTCGTCGAGCGCGCCGAGCGGCTCGTCGAGCAGCAGCAGGCGCGGCCGCGACAGCAGCGCGCGACCGAGCGCGACGCGCTGGCGCTCGCCGCCGGAGAGCTTTCCGGGGCGGCGACCCTGCAGCGCGCCGATGTCGAGCAGCTCGATGACGCGCTTGTGCTGCGCCGGATCGGGCGCGAGGTGGTTCATCCGCCTGCCATAGTCGAGATTTTGCGCGACGTTGAGATGCGGAAACAGCCGCGCATCCTGGAACACATAGCCGATGCGGCGGCGCCAGGTCGGCACATGAATGCCGGCCGCGCTGTCGTCGACCGTCTCGCCGTCGATCACGATGGTGCCGCGGTCGGGCCGCAGCAGCCCCGCGATCATGTTGACCAGCGAGGTCTTGCCGGCGCCCGACGCTCCGAACAGTCCGATGACGCGGCCTTCGCTCGCGAAGGACGCGGACAGCGAGAACTCGCCGAGCTGCTTTTCGATGTCGACGCGCAGCATGGTCAATTCCCGTGCAGGCGCGCGGTGGCGCGGCGGGCGAACCATTCGGCCGTGATCAGCGCGCCGAGCGCCAGCACGATCGAGACGATCACGAGCCGTCCCGCGGCGGCGTCGCCGTCCGGGGTCTGGATCAGCGAATAGATCGCGGACGAAATCGTCTGGGTCTGTCCGGGAATGTTGGAGACGAAGGTGATGGTCGCGCCGAACTCGCCGATCGCCTTGGCAAAGCCAAGCACCATGCCGGCGAGCACGCCGGGCAGCGCCAAGGGCAGCGTCACCGTGAAGAACACTTTGAAAGGAGTGGCGCCGAGGGTCTCGGCGGCCTGCTCGAGCCGGCGGTCGATCGCCTCGATCGACAACCGCATCGGGCGCACCAGCAGCGGAAACGCCATCAGGCCGCAGGCAAGCGCGGCACCGGTCCAGCGGAAGGCGAATACGATGCCGAGATGGTCCGCCAGGAAAGCGCCGACGAGTCCGCGGCGGCCGAAAGTGAGCAGCAGCAGATAACCCGTGACGACCGGCGGCAGCACCAGCGGCAGATGCACCAGCGCATCGAGCACCGACTTGCCCCAGAAATCACGCCGCGCGAGCAGCCATGCCAGCGCAATGCCGAACGGCGTTGCCACCAGCGTCGCGATCACGGCGACCCTGAGCGAGAGCAGGATCGCCGTCCATTCGGCGGGAGAGATGTCGAGCATCAAATCGCAAATTAAGTAGAGGGGCTGATCAGGAACTTGAAACCGTATTTTTCAAGAATGGTCTTGGCGGCGGTCGAGCGCAGGAAGGCGAGATAGTCGCTGGTGTCGCCCTTTGCCGTCGCGGTCGCAGCGACGGGATAGATGATCGGCGGATGCGAATCCGCCGGGAAGGTGCCGACGATCTTCACGCCGGGCTCGACCTTGGCATCGGTGGAATAGACGATGCCGAGGTTGGCCTCGCCACGCGCGACCAGCGTCAGCGCGGCACGCACGCTCTCGGCCATCGCGAATTTCGGCTCCGCCGCCTGCCAGGCGCCCAGGCTCGTCAGCGCCGCCTTGGCATATTTCCCAACCGGCACGGATTTGACGTCGCCGGTCGCGATCCTGCCGTCGCCGGCGAGTTTTGCGAGGTCGAACCCCTGCCCGATGGGGACGTTGTCGAGCCTGGAATCCTTCGGCGCAATCAGCACGATGCTGTTGCCGAGCAGATTGACCCGGGTCGGCTCGTTGATAGTCTTCTTGGAGATCGCGTAATCCATCCAGTCGGTGTCGGCGGAGACGAACACATCGGCCGGCGCGCCCTGCTCGATCTGCCTGGCGAGCACGGAGCTTGCGGCATAGCTGACGCTGAACTTGACGCCGGTCCTGGCGGTGTAGGCCGCGTCGACCTCATCGAGCGCGTTCTTCATCGAGGCTGCCGCGAACACGGTGATGGTCTTGTCCTCGGCGGCGACAGGCGAAAGGCTCGCGACCAGAACGAACAAGGCCGAAAAAAATCACGGAAAGGCGGAACATCGGAAGCGCTCCATGCGCGCGCTCAGGGCACGCAAGGCGGCGCGCGCAAGACGGCGTTGGTTGAATGAGGCTGCGACCGGCGGAAGCGCTGTTCCGGCAAGCCCGACGGACTTACGGTCCGGCAAGCGATCGCTGGGTCATCATAACAGGGTGGCGGAACAGGTCAAAGGCGACGGTTCGCATAGCGCCAACCAGGAATTCGTCATCCTGGCGGAGAGTTTTACGGCTTCGCATTGCCCGCGTGCAGCACGGCCTTGCACGCCGCCGGCATCTGCGCCAGCGTCATCGGCGGTTTCGGCTTCGGCGGCTCCGGCGGGGGTTTGGGGTGCAGCACGCCGTCGCTGAACCAATAGGCGAGATCGGAGGGCTTGCAGCCTTCGTCCTCGGATTGCGACGGCTGGCCCTCGCAGTCGCTCGCGCCCGCCGGGCAGTGCATGCGGATGTGGAAGTGATAGTCGTGGCCCCACCACGGCCGGATCTTCGACAGCCAGGAACGGTCGCCCTTGGCCTCGCGGCACAGCGCCTTCTTGATCGCGGCATTGACGAAGATGCGCTGCACCGCCGGCTCCTGCGCCGCGTCGCGCAGCACCAGCACATGGCCCGGCGTGAACACCTTCGGATCGATGTCGAGCCGGTCCGGGCGCACCATCATCACCGCCGACATGTCCTCGCGCTCCTCGCGCGATAAGCGATGGTCAGGCATCGGCGTCAGCCAGATGTCGGCATCGAGGCCGATCTGGTGGCTGGCATGGCCGGACAGCGCCGGCCCGCCGCGCGGCTGGGCGATGTCGCCGACCAGGATGCCCGGCCATCCCGCGTCCTTGTGCGCTCTTGCAGCAAGCCGCTTGATCAGCGCGATCATCGCGGGGTGACCATAGCTGCGGTTGCGCGACAGCCGCATCACCTGCCAATTGTCGCCGTTGAGCGGCATCTGCTCGGCGCCGCCGATGCAGCCCTTCACATAGGAGCCGATGACGTGCGCCGGTCCCTTCGACGGCAGCAGCTTGCGCGCGAACAGCTCCTTGGCGCCGATACTGGGATCGTTCGGATTGGCGAGCGGCGGCAGCGGCTTTGGGTTGACGCTGCCCTTGTCCTGGGCCAGCGCGTCGCCGGCGGCCAGGAGCGTCATGACGAGCAGGAGAGGGGCGAGGTGGCGGGGACTCATGTTGACATTCTTATAGCCCAACACCGCGCCAGGGTTAAGAAACAGTCCTTCCGCTGAAATTTCGTTCAAAAGTCGCAGTTCCGCGGCGTCGGCCGGCCGTTTTTAACGACGCGATAACCCTCTCATGCATTGATCAAAATTCGTGCGCGGCACGCGTGCTCACGCCCTTCTGCATGCAATCGCGCGCGATCCCGGAAATGATTCAAGGCAGCGCGCAATTTTGCGCCATCTCGTTCTCCGATGACGACAATGCGATGCGCTTGGAGCGCCCATCGGCACGGCCGCGCCTTGCAAACGGGCAATGAGGGCTGTTTTGTCGAGACTGCCAGACCGTGCGTCCCATCGCCATGCCACCCAGGATTACCTTTTTTCAGACACTTGCCCCAAGAGTTGCGGCGCTGGGTGCGACTGGGACGAGTGAAGTTGAGTTTGGGGTTTCGAAAGCCGAAAAAGCGAATGGGCAGCGTGCTCGGCGGCCTGCACCCGCGCAAGCCGCGCTTTGCGCGCCCCCCTCATCTTCCGTCCGAACGCGACGAAGTTCTGCGCAGCCGTGCCGAGGCTGAGGCCGCGATCGCGGAAGCGCGCAAATCCCATGAGCGCCTGCGCCAGGCCATCGAGATCCTGCCGCAAGGCATCGTGTTTCTCGACGCCGAGGGCCGCTACGTCCTCTGGAACAAGCAATACGCGGAGATCTACAGCAAGACCGCCGATCTGTTCGAGGAAGGCGCGCGCCTCGAGGACACGCTGCGCATCGGCGTCGCCCGCGGCGACTATCCCGAGGCTGCCGGCCATGAGGAAGAATGGATCGCCGAGCGGCTGCAAAAGCTCTATCAGCCCGGCGCGCGCCACGAACAGAAGCTGGCGGACGGCCGCGTCATCCTGATCGACGAGCGGCTGACCGACGACGGCGGCGTCGTCGGCCTGCGCGTCGACATCACCGAGCTGAAGCAGCGCGAGGCCTCGTTTCGCCTGCTGTTCGACGGCAATCCCGTCCCAATGATCGTCTGCGCGCTGGACGATGAGCGCATCCTCGGCGTCAACGATGCCGCGGTCGCCCATTACGGTTACAGCCGCGCCGAGTTCGAGCGGCTGACGATCCGTTCCCTTCAGGCTTTCGACAGTGAGCCGCCCTGGACCGCCGATGCGGCCGGCGAGGAGCAGGCCGGACGCACCTGGAAGCACGTCAGGGCCGACGGCGCCCTGATCGACCTTGCGATCTATTCGCGCGAACTGATCTATGCCGAGCGGCCCGCGGTGCTGCTCGCGCTGATGGACATCACCGAGCGCAAGCGCGCCGAGGCGCGGCTCGCCTTCATGGCCCAGCATGACGGGCTGACCGGTCTGCCAAACCGCAATCTGCTGCGCCAGCAGGTCGACGAGATGCTGCTGCATACGAGGCGCAGCACCGACAAGGTCGCCCTGCTGATGCTGGGGCTCGACAATTTCAAGGCGGTCAACGACACGCTGGGACACGCGGTCGGCGACAAGCTGCTGCGTGGCGTCGCCAAGCGGCTGCGTTCGACCTTGCGCGAGAACGACGCGCTGGCGCGGCTGAACTCGGACGAGTTCGCCATCGTGCAGAGCGGCCTGACGCGTCCCGAGGATGCGGTGCTGCTGGCCAAGCGCCTGCTCGAAGCCATCGCCGATCCCTATCTGCTCGACGGCCATTCCGTGGTGGTCGGTGCCTCCATCGGCATCGCGATGGCACCGGGCGACGGCGACGATTCCGAAAAGCTGCTCAAGAGCGCCGACATGGCGCTGTCGCGCGCCAAGATGGATGCGCGCGGATCGTTCGCGTTCTTCGAGGCGGCGCTCGATGCGAAAGCGCAGACCCGCCGCAAGATCGAGGTCGAGCTGCGCGACGCCATTCAGAACGACGTGCTGCGGCCGTACTATCAGCCGCTGATCGACCTCCAGAGCGGCCGCATCACCGGCTTCGAGGCGCTGGTGCGCTGGCCGCATGCGGAGCGCGGCATGGTCTCGCCGGCCGAGTTCATTCCGGTCGCGGAAGAAACCGGGTTGATCAACCCGCTCGGCGGCCTGATGCTGCGCCGGGCCTGTCACGATGCCGCAACCTGGCCGGACGACGTCCGCGTCGCCGTCAACCTGTCGCCGCTCCAGTTCCGCAGCGGCAATCTGCTTTCGGTGGTGACGGATGCGCTGAAGCATTCCGGCCTGCCGCCGCGGCGGCTCGAACTCGAGATCACGGAGACGCTGCTGCTGGAGAAAAGCGCCCAGGTGCTGGCGACGCTGCACGCGCTGCGCGCGCTCGGCGTGCGCATCTCAATGGACGATTTCGGCACCGGCTATTCCAGCCTGAGCTATCTGCGCAGCTTCCCGTTCGACAAGATCAAGATCGACCAGTCCTTCGTGCGCGATCTCGGCGCCAATCGCGAGGCACAGGCGATCATTCGCTCGATCGTCAGCCTCGGCAAAGGCCTCGGCGTCACCATCACCGCCGAAGGCGTCGAGACCGAAGCCGAGCTGAGCTGCCTCCGCACTGAGGGCTGCGACGAAGGCCAGGGCTTTCTGTTCAGCAAGGCCCGGCCGAATGCGCAGATCATCAGCCTGCTCGCCGCGCAGCGCGGCATCGACGGCGTAGGCGAGGACGCCGCGCTGGTGGCCTAGGGTTAAGGTGCTGACCTGTTGTCTTGCGTCTCGAGATGCACAAACCCGGAAATTCAGTGGCCGACAAGTGTTACGGCCTCGGCAGGAGCGGTTTCATGGGACCGCACGAATACAAAACGGGATGCCGCGGGGATCTGTGCGTCGGCGCTGCCATCCTGGCCGATGAGGATAAGTCCCGCGCCGCCATTGGCTACATTCAAGATGACGGGGGCGCCCTGCCAGGTCCTGATTGGCTCCATTCCGATGATGAGAAACTCACCGATCGGCTGGTCGAAATATTGAAGCCTCAGTTGTGGTCCGACTTCTGCAGCCGCCAGGCCGAAACCCAATTGTTTGGCGCGCGCGTAGATGTCTGCCAGCAACGCAGTGTCGGTCCGAAAGCCCAGTTCGGCTGCCGACACCGTGAAAAGCTCTACGCTCGTTGTCGTGGCGCTCACGGTAAACGTCGGCCGCGCGAGAATTTCGCCGGCCGAGTTTCCGATGCCACAACCTGCCGCATCCAAAGCGTTACTGAGGGCGAAGAAGTTTGCAAACGTCCCGATCCTGATCGTCTTCCACGCAGGGACATCGACGGCGGATTTGATTGGGATTTGCGGCCCAGACGGCGCTTGCTTGAGCTTCAGGTGATTCCGCAGGACGTCTCGCGCCGAGCATTGAGCCACGGCCTCGCTCGCAAACAGGAAAGTGCATGCGATGCAGAGGATGGCGATAATGAGAATGCCACCATGGTGCCATCCCGGCGAACGCCCCTGAATGGCATGGCAACTGACTTTCCTGCCAGCTGTTCGGCCCATAACGGACCTCTCTTGTGCAAATCCAGCGCGCTAAGAAGAATTCGGAATCATCACTTCCATGTGGTCGGCGCGGTTACAGCGGAAAAGCTGTCGTTCCTGTAGCTATGGAAATTAGTCGGAGAAAATTCACGAAGGTTCAGCGACGAAGACGCCGGAGGGCAACTCAATATAGGTCAGCGTGCGTGCACTTTCGTAACTGCTCGACGTCAGCGGTCCCCTGAAAGGATCATCTTACCGACATCCTCGTAATGCGTGTCGCGCGCCTGGATCTGCTGAGCGATGGCGTGCATGTCGCGAAAGCGGCGCTCGAACGGATTGCTGCGGAATACGGCGGTCGCGCCGGCCATGTGATAGGCGGTGTCGACCACTTTGGCCGATTGGTGGATGGTCCAGGTCGCGGCGAGGCGAACCGAGCCCCGATGTGCCGCGCTGAATTCGCCGGTCGTACAGAGATCGCGCCACATCGCACTTGCCGTCGCATAGAGATAGGCGCGCGCGGCCCCAGGTCGCCCTCGGTGCGGCCGATCAGGCCCTGGACCGCCTGGTTGTCGCGCATGGCGCTTGCCGCCAGCGACTGATGCTTGCCGCGCGCCAGCGCGATCGCGGCATCCAGCGTGGCGCGCGCCACGCCGAGCGACACCGCGGCAAAGCCGAGGCTGAACGTCGAGCCGGTGCCGATCCTGTAAAGAGGACCCTGCTCGCGTAGCGCGGACGGCACGTCACGAAACGCGGTGAAGCGCTCGGGGATGAACAGGTCGGCGACCTCGTAGGAATCGGTGCCGGTGCCGGCGAGCCCGATCGCCTGCCAGACGTCGTGCAGCACGCCGCTCGCGACCGGAAACAGGATGGTGCGCACCTCCGCCGAGCCGTCGGCATTTTTCCGCGGCGCGCCGTCGGCTCCGACGATGCGGACATGCGCGCCGAGCCAGTTCGCCTGCCGCGAGCCGGAGGCAAAATCCCAGCGCGCCGTGACGCGATAGCCGCCTTCGACCGCCCGCGCCTCATGCGCGATCGCGCCCCAGGCGAGGATGCCCGGCGCCGTGTTGAAGATCTCCTGCGCGGTGTCGTGGTCGAGCGAGGCCGCGATCATGGCGCAGACCGTGCATTGGCCGAGGCACCAGGCGGTGGAGGCATCCGCTTTCGCGATCTCCTCCAGCATCTGCATGAAGGCTTCCGGCGGCGCTTCGGCGCCACCAAGGCTCTGCGGCAGCAGCGCGCGATAGAGCCCGTTCTCGATCAGCGCGCCGACGACGGGATCGGTCAGTCGCCGCGTCCGCTCGATCTCGTCGGCTTCGCGCGCGATCAGCGGCGCAATAGTCCGTGCCCGCTCGACGAGGCCAAATCCGGAAGTTGCGTTCATGCGCGTTTCCTCGCCCATTCTACCGTGAGCGGTCAATCGCACGATGGTGATCTATTTGGCGAGGGGGATCAAGTTGGTGTGGCGTCAATCCGGCCATCGCCACGTGAAGTGCGGAATCAGAGATGATCGCGCAAGCTCGAAAGGCTCACGCCGGGCCAAGAAACTATTGGGGCTGCTCCGACATTATCGTTTTCCAGAAGAGCATGATACTGTTCCGAAACAGGCAGCGATTTTGGCCTCCAACCGGCAGCGGCAAATGTCCTCGTCTGATGCTCCGATGAAACGCAGTGACGCAGCCCGCAGAGGGCGGAGACAGACGAAGACCCTATTGCTGATTTTAGCCATCGGATTTCTCGTTTTCGGTGCCGCTGCGGGCACGTTGTATTACGCGCTGCGGCCGATAACGCTTCGGATTGCCGTCGGACCGCCGGGAAGCAACGATCACAAGGTGATCGAAGCGATGACCGAGGCCTTTGCCAACGAAAGCAGGACGGTGAGGTTGTCTCCGATCGCGACCGCCGGAGCGGCCGAAGCTCTCGCTCTGCTCGGTGCCGGCAAGGCCGACCTTGCGGTCGGTCGCGGCGATCTGGAAATGCCGGCCGACGCGCAAACAGTCGTCATCTTGCGCAAGAACTTCGTCGTGCTGTGGTCTTCTTCGGGACCGGCGGGCAAGGGCTCCAAGCGAAAGCCGGCGCCCAAAATCAAGGAGGTCGCCGATCTCGCAGGGCGCAGGGTGGGGGTGATCGGCGCGACCCCGGCGAACGCCGCGTTGCTGAGAGTCATCCTGAGCGCCGCCGGTGTGGAGCCGGACAAGGTCACGGTCACTCAATTCGGCACTGGCCAGCTCGAGGAGCTGGCGCGTGACCCGAGCCTCGACGCCTTCATGGCTGTCGGTCCGCTCGACAGCAAGATAACTGCCGACGCCGTCGCCGCGACCGCCCGGGCGCGTGGCGAGCCGAAATTTCTCGCGATCGACGCATCGGAAGCCATCGCCCTGAAGCATCCGCGTTATGAATCGGAGGAAATTCCGCCAAGCATTTTCAATGCGAATCCAGCCTGGCCCGATGACAAGGTGGAGACCGTCAGTGTCAGCCATTTGATCGTCGCCCGGAAAGCCTTGTCCGAAACGACAGTGTCAGCGTTTTACCGCCAGCAATTTGCCCTCCGGCAGGCGATTGCCAGGCAGGTGCCTGGCGCTGCGCAAATCACCAAGCCGGACACCGAGAAGGAAGCCGAGCTGCCGGTTCATCGGGGAGCGGCGGCCGTGATCGACGGGACCGAGCGCACCTTCCTCGACAGATATGGCGACTACTTCTGGTTTGCGCTCCTGCTTCTCTCCGGCATTGGCTCGGCCGGCGCCTGGCTGCGACAATATCTGAATCGGGATGAACGCGACGAGAACACTGGCCATCGCAACAGAATTCTGGCGCTGGTTTCCAAGGTGCGCACCGCGGAATTCGACCACGAGCTATTGGCCATGCAGCAGGAGGTCGACGCCATCATCGTCGAAACACTTGGCTGCTACGATGACGGCGCCATCGAGGAAGAGGAGCTGGCAGCCTTCGGCCTGGTGCTCGAACTGTTCGATCATGCCCTCAGCGAGAGGCGCGCAGCGTTGCAAACCCCTCCTTCGAACGTGCTCGCCGCGCGGCGGTAGCGATACCGGCTTTGGTATCCGGGAGTTGCGTTCATGCGCGTTTCCTCGCCCATTCCTGGTGTGAGCGGTAAGGAGGCAATCGTGGTCTATCCGGCGGGGAGGATCAAGCTGTCCTAGCGTCGGTCTCGCCAGCTCGCGCTGACACGGGCGACATCACAGCTCGGGCAGACCCGACGGCGGCCTGCGTGCGTTGGCTGCTTGCTCGAAGGCATACGCCAGACGCAGCAGCTTGTGCTCGCTCCAGGCGCGCCCTGCGAAAGTGACGCCGAGCGGATAGTCGGGCGTGTCTTTGCCGTCGTCTGTCCCCGAGACGAATCCGCCGGGCACCATGACGCTGGGATAACCTGCCTTGGCGGCGATTGCGGCGCCATAGGCGCCGGGGAATAGCACCGCGTCGAGCTCGTGCTGGTTCATATAGGCGTCCATGCCGCGCGTCCTGGCGGAGAGCAGGTCCATGGCACGTGCGGACTTGTACTCGGGCTCGCTCAGATCGCCCCTGGTCAAGTCAGCGGCGAGGAAGTGGTCCTGTCCGAAACGCAGCGCATTGTCGGCGTTTGCTGCGTTGAAGGCCACGATGTCGGCCATGGTCTTGATGTCAGTGTTGGTCGCCCAATCCCTCAGGTAGAGATTGAGATCGTGCTTCAGCTCGTACAGAAAGACGACCGGCGGCCTTGCGACCGTGCCTTTGTGGGCGCTGAGCGGATTGCGGTTGAGCACAGCCATGGTCGTGCCCGGCCCACCGATCCAGCCAAGTGTGGGCATGCTGGCGCGCACGATGACGGCGCCGAGATCCTCCAGCACCTTGATCACCTCAGCCATCAGCTTGGCCGACTTCGCCGGCAGCTTGCCGTAATAGCAATCGTTCAGCGGGTCAGCGGGGTCGCTCGGCACGCCGATGCGCGCGCCCTTCATCGCGTCGGCGACGAGGCCGGCGGTGTAGTCGGTCGGCCGCCGCTGCTCTTGCGTCGCTGGGTCGAGCGGGTCCTTGGCAGCCAGCACATTCAGCAACATCGCGGCATCGCGCACCGTGCGCGTCATCGGACCGGCGGTGTCCTGGCTGTGCGCAAGCGGCAGGATGCCGGCGCGGCTGATCAGCCCGACGCTCGGTTTCACGGTGACGAGGCCGTTCAGGCTGGCGGGTGCAGCAGCGAGCCCGAGGTTTCGGTACCGATCGAGGCCGCGCACTGTCCGGCCGCCACCGCGACCGCCGAACCCGAGCTTGAGCCCCCTGGGGTCAGAACCGGGATGCCGTGCTCGTCCATCAGCCCTGGTGCGTAGGGGTTCTTCACCTGCCCGCCCAGCGATGAATAGCCCGAGGGCATGTCGATCGCGAGCATGTTGGCAAACTCCGTCAGGTTCGCCTTGCCCAGGATCACCGCGCCGGCGCTCCGCAGCAGCTTGACGATGGTGGCATCATCCCTGGCGCGCGCGCCCTCCAGCGCCAGCGAGCCCGCCGTGGTCGGCTGTTCGTCTCCGGTCGCGATATTGTCCTTGAGTAGGATAGGGACGCCCGCCAGCGGCCGTTGGGCCGACGGCCTCGTGCCGTCGAGCGTGCCGGCGAGCGCATCGGGATTGAGTGCACGGACCGAGTTGAGCTTAGGCCCGTCGCGGTCATAGGCCGCGATGCGCGCGAGATAGAATTCCGCCAGCGCTCTCGCGGTGATCCGTCTGCCGGCCAAGGCATCGATGACGTCGCTCATGGGCGCGTGCGCGAGCATCTGCATGGTCGACGCCGGCGGCTCAGTCAGGCCAGCTCTAGGAAGCTCGGACATTTGCCTTTCCTTGCTCCATTCCATCGCGAGTGCGAGAGGCACTATCGTGGCGGATTTGGCGGGGAGGATCAATGAGGGGCGATGGGTTTCGCAAGCGCCAAGCCCATCTTACGAGCTGCCATCGAGCAATCGCTCCATGACGATCGTGCGTTCGTCACCATGATAGCTGTCGCGCGCCGCCCTGAATCCAAGGCCGGCGTAGAAGGTTTCAGCGGTGATTGAGGAAGAAAGGGTCAGCGAAGGGATGTTGCGCTCGCGTGCGGTACGCTCGATCTCGGCCATCAGCAGCTTGCCGATGCCGCGGGCCTGAACGTGTGGAGCGACGAAGACAGTGCGGACGACGGACCCGTCGAGGCTCGCGGTCCCGACGATGCGGCTGCGGATGGTAGCGACAAAAACGGTGCGTTGCCCAATGAGCTGCCGCACAGCGTCCGGACTGAAGCCGCGCACGATCCTTTCGATGACCTCGTTCGGATAATCCTTCGCGTTGGTTTCCCGCAGTGCACGCACGATGACCGCGCTGATATGAGCGGCGTCATCTTCAAGTGCAGGACGGATTGTGCATTCCATGGGCCACTCCAGTTCGCGGCGTGAAAAGCACAAAGACCGCTCGCTATTGCAGTCCCAGACCGCTGCAGTACCACGCCATGTCTTCGTGTCTCCAGCCGCGCTTGACGCCTGATTCCTTGCATTCATTGTAGGTCTTGAAGTTAGCTCCGTTTCGGCAGCCTGACGGATAGCTCCCAAAGCCGCCACCCGAGGTGGAACATGCGACCGAACTGGCCGCCGTGGTCGGGGCGACAGTGGCTTTGGGTGCTGCGTTCGCTGATGTGATCGACAAAATCAGCAAGCCCCCTAACGCAAGAACCGACGCTTTCATTGCATTCTCCTGATGGAACGATGCGTATACTATCTCAGGATGCATTATAGCTGGAGGCGCAACCTGAATGAAAGAGACCCGCGCTGCGGGCGCCCTCTGGTTTTCCATTCAACACCAAACCGGACAGCGTTGGTTCCTCTGAAGGAACGGTCAGGAGCTCAAGGCGTTTGAGGTAGCGAAAGGACACTTGCATGACCGAGAAATTCGATCCGGCACCGCCGGACAAGAACGCGGAAGATCTCAAGCGTGGCATCCGACGCGACAAGGCCAGGGACGACGAGCTGGACAAGGGCTTGAAGGACAGTTTCCCGGCGTCGGACCCGGTGAGCAGCACCCAGGCGTCCAAGGCAACACCGGACGCATGAAGGAGGGATAGACTATGGGCCTCGCAGCCTATGATATTGTTGGCAGGGACGGTGCCTGGCACGTCGACCACGATGGCGAAATCCGGAACACTTACCAGACCAAGGAAGCCGCTTTCGAGGCGGCTGTGGCCGCGGCATCGCTCGCCATGCGGCAGGGTCATTCCGTCCGGCTAACGGTGCCGGAGAGCGAGAACACCGTCGGCGCAGAAAATTCGGGCGGATGACCTTCGAGAGCATCCTGGTTCTACACGGCCGCCAGCAAATGGGCGGGCGCAAACGGCTTGCGCAAAAAGGTCGTGTTGGGCGGCAGCGGCGCCATCACCGTCCCGGACATCAGCACGATGTTGAGCCCCGGATGAGCACTGCGAGCGTATTCTGCGAGCTCAAGCCCGGTCATTCTCCCCGCGAGGTTGTGATCGGTGATGAGCGCCCGTAGCTCCGTGCCCGTCGACGCCACGATAAGCTCCGCGGCTTCCGCAGTGGCGCACTCGACGACTTCGAACCCTTCGTCCTTGAGAAGGTCGGACAGAACTTCGCGCTGGAGTGAGTCGTCCTCGACCAGCAGCATGACGAAATTCGACATGCGGTCATTCCCAACTTATCGGATGTTAATGCGCATCCCGGAAGATTGTTCGGTTGTGATGTCTTCGTTCGGCGCTCCTTGCGCCACGGCATGATCAGTCGAACATGTTGCATTCTCCTTGAGGTTTCGACGCAGGCGCCGAAGCGGGGATCGAACAGGAGCGGCAATGGCAATCGTCTTCATCACCGGCAGCACGGACGGTCTGGGCCGCGCAGCTGCCCAGTCTCTGCTCGAACAGGGCCACCAGGTCGTCCTGCACGCACGATCAGCGGAACGTGCGACCGCAATCTCCGAGCTTGAATCGCATTCCGCACGGGTCGTGATCGGCGATCTCAAGAGCGCCGCCCAGACGAGACACGTGGCAGATCAGGTCAACGCAATCGGACGAATGGACGCGGTCATCCACAACGCCGGGGTCTATACCGAGCGCAGCCGCGGCCCGACGCCCGAAGGCCACGCCACCACCCTGGCAATCAACACGCTCGCGCCCTATTTGCTCACCGCCCTGATGAAGCGCCCCGATCGGCTGGTGTATCTCAGCAGCGGACTACATCGCGGCGGAGAGGGATCGTTGAGCGATCTCGACTGGACGAGGCGAACCTGGGATCCGGCCAAGGCGTACGCGGAGAGCAAACTGCACATGGTCGCACTGGCCTTTGCCTTGGCGCGGCGTTGGCCGCAGGTGCTGAGCAACGCCGTCGATCCCGGCTGGGCGCGCACCAAAATGGGCGGTGCCGGAGCGCCGGTCGGCGTGGCCACCGGACAACGGACGCAGACCTGGCTCGCTGTGAGCGATGATCCCGCCGCCCTGGTCAGCGGTCGTTACTGGCATGACCTCCGGCAACAAGAGCCGGCGCACGAAGCAGTTGATCCCAATTTTCAGGAGCGGCTTCTGGACAGGCTGGGCGAGTTGACGGGAGTGATGCTTCCACCGGCGTAGAAGCAATTCGCCTGAAGCCCACATCTTCCCAAAGCGTCGGGAGGCCGATGCTGCCTCTCATGCGCACGGCATTGCCACGTGCTGCATGATGCCATCATGCCCCTGTTTTGCCCGACGAGTCAAAGAAATTCTGAAAATCAAAAGTTCAATCCGAACAAGCCCCTCGCTACTGTGCATGGGGTTGTTTTCGCGTTTTTTGTTTTCGGTCCCGAAAAGCGCGGACCGGACCTGTCTCGCCGCGCTCGCGGCGGCCTAAAGCCGTCGCCTCAGCTGTCCACCTTCAGCGCGGCGATGAAGGCTTCCTGCGGGATGTCGACCTTGCCGAACTGCCGCATCTTCTTCTTGCCTTCCTTCTGCTTCTCCAGAAGTTTGCGCTTACGCGTGATGTCGCCGCCGTAGCACTTTGCGGTGACGTCCTTGCGCAGCGCGCGCACCGTCTCGCGCGCGATCACCTTGCCGCCGATCGCCGCCTGGATCGGGATCTGGAACATGTGCGGCGGGATCAAATCCTTCATCTTCTCGACCATGGCGCGGCCGCGGCCTTCGGCGCGGGTGCGATGCACCAGCATCGAGAGTGCGTCGACCGGCTCGTTGTTGACCAGGATCTGCATCTTGACGAGATCGGCCGGCTTGTAGTCGGTGAGATGATAGTCGAACGAGGCGTAGCCCTTGGAGACCGACTTCAGGCGGTCGTAGAAGTCGAACACGACCTCGTTGAGCGGCAGATCGTATTTCACCATCGCGCGGGAGCCGACATAGGTCAGCTCCTTCTGCGATCCGCGGCGGTCCTGGCACAGCTTCAGCACGCTGCCGAGATATTCGTCGGGGGTGAGGATCGTGGCCTCGATCCAGGGCTCCTGGATCTCCGCGATCTTGACCACGTCCGGCATGTCGACAGGATTGTGAATCGAGATTTCCTGTCCGTCGGTCAGGCTCATCTTGTAGATCACGCTCGGCGCGGTCGCGATCAGGTTGAGATCGAATTCGCGCGACAGACGCTCCTGGATGATCTCCAGGTGCAACAGCCCGAGGAAGCCGCAGCGGAAGCCGAAGCCGAGTGCGGCCGAGGTCTCCATCTCGTAGGAGAAGCTGGCATCGTTGAGGCGTAGCTTGCCCATCGCCGCGCGCAAGGTCTCGAAGTCGTCGGCGTCGGCGGGGAACAGGCCGCAGAACACCACGGGAATGGCCGGCTTGAAGCCCGCCAGCATCTCGGTGACCGGCTTCCTGTCGTCGGTGATGGTATCGCCGACACGGGTGTCGGCCACTTCCTTGATCGCGGCGGTGATGAAGCCGATCTCGCCGGGGCCGAGCTCGTCGACCTGCGTCATCTTCGGGGTAAAGAAGCCGACGCGCTCGATGTCATAGGCCGCGCCCGTGCCCATCATGCGGACCCGGCTGCCCTTCTTCATGACGCCGTCGACGACGCGGATCAGCACCACCACGCCCAGATAGACGTCGTACCAGCTGTCGACCAGCAGCGCCTTCAGGGTCGCTTCGCGGTCGCCCTTCGGCGGCGGCAGGCGGGTGACGATCGCTTCCAGCACGTCGGGCACGCCGAGACCGGTCTTGGCCGAGATCATCACGGACTCGGACGCGTCGATGCCGATGACGTCCTCGATCTGTTGCTTGACCTTCTCCGGCTCTGCGGCGGGAAGATCGACCTTGTTCAGGACCGGAACGATCTCATGCCCCGCATCGAGCGCGTGGTAGACGTTGGCGAGCGTCTGCGCCTCGACGCCCTGGCTGGCGTCGACCACCAGCAGGGAACCCTCGCAGGCCGCCAGCGACCGCGAAACTTCGTAGGCGAAGTCGACATGGCCGGGCGTATCCATCAGGTTGAAGATGTAATCCTTGCCGTCCTTGGCGCGGTAGGCGAGGCGAACCGTCTGCGCCTTGATGGTGATGCCGCGCTCGCGCTCGATGTCCATGGAATCGAGCACCTGCTCCTTGCCCGCCATTTCCCGGTCGGTGAGGCCGCCGGTCATCTGGATCAGGCGGTCGGCCAGCGTCGATTTGCCATGGTCGATATGGGCGACGATGGAGAAATTGCGGATGTTGGAAATGGGGACGGTCGTCATGGGCGCGGGATACCACTCACATCCCCGTGCGGCAACCATATTGCTGTATTTTCAGGGCCTTTGTTCACGCCAAGCTGATTCCACGAAGGCCCGAAACGCGCTACGCAACGCCTGATGTCCAGGCCCATGACGACGACCTCGATCCCGTCTGCCCGAGCGCGCGCGAAGACCCGGGTGAGCTATGCCCGCTTTCGCGCCTGGCTGGTTGCCAGCGCGACCCGCCCCGAGGCGCGCCTCTGGCTGGTGATCCAGCTCGCCATCCTGCATGCGGTGCTCTGGACCTTCATCCTGATCAATCTCAAGGCAGCGCAGGACGTTCACATGGACGTCGCGGAAGCCTGGGGCTGGGGGCAGAAATTCCTCTGGGGCTATGGCAAGCACCCGCCGCTGTCGGGCTGGGTCGCCGGCCTCTGGTTCACAGTGTTCCCGCCGACGGACTGGGCGACCTATGCGCTGGCGATGGCGACCGTCGGCACCGGTATGGTGATCTGCTGGCTCATCGCGCTGCGCGTCGTGGATGCGCGGCGCGCGTTCCTGGTCGTGGTGATGGTCGCGCTCTACCCGATCTTCAATTTCAAGGGTTTCAAGTACAATCCCGACCTGCTCCAGCTCGTCACCTTGCCGCTCCTCGTGCTCGCTTATCTCAATGCGTTCGAGAAGCGGAGCTGGCGGTCCGGAGTGTTGCTCGGCCTTGCCGGCGCGCTGGCGCTGATGACCAAATACTGGGTGCTGACCATGATCGGCGCCATCGGGCTTGCCGCGCTGATCCATCCGGAGCGAATGAGATTCCTGTCGTCGCCGGCACCGTGGGTTGCGATCGCGACGATGGTGGTGGCGATGATCCCGCACATCGTGTGGCTGGCGGACGCGCATTTCGTGCCGCTGACCTATGCCGGCGATACCTACAGCCTCGAGGACAGCGGCCAGGTGCATCAGCTCGTGACCGGCTATGCCCTGCATAATGTCGCGCTGCTGGCATTGCCGGTGGCGCTGGCCGCGCTGGCGATGGCGCTGGTGCCACCTTGGTTCAGGCTGCTCCTGCGTGCGCCCTTGCGCATCGTCACGCGGGACTGGGCGCGCGGCGCGAATTCCAGCGTGAACCTTTCGCAGGCGCGCAACGTCTGGCTCATCCAGATCATCGTCGCGGTCGGCCCCGCGCTCGGTGCGCTGGCCTTCAGCATCTACATGAAGACCGATTGGGGCATCTCGCTGTTCTTCCTGGTGCCCTTGGCGCTGGTCGCGATCCCGGCGTTGCGGGTGCAGAGCGCTGCGCTGTTCAACATCGTCGCGATCTGGCTCGTGCTCAGCGTTGCCACGCTCATTGCCTCGCCCTGGATCGCCGCCCGCGAGATGGCGGCCAATGCCGGCAATACGGCGACTTACGGCGCGCGCTCGGATCTCGCGCGCGAGCTGACGCAGGCCTGGCACGCGCGCTTCGCCTCGCACTGGGCGGTCGTCGCCGGCACCATGGAATCGATCCAGCCGATGGTGTTCTACAGCCCGGATCATCCGGCCGCGTTCACGCCGCTCGAGGCCTGGGGGTCCGGATTGATTTCGCCCGATGACGTCAAGCGATACGGCTTCATCGGCGTGTTCGACCCGGCCGATGGTCGCCTGCCGGCGTTCGAAAAATGGGTGTCCGAAGTTGCGCCGAAGGCCGAGCGCATCGTAATGACGACGCGCCGTTTCACTCACGGCAAAGCCGGTCCGTCGATGAGCTGGAACATCTACATCGCGCCGCCGGGGAATTGATCGAAGCGAATCCGCCTAAATCCCTTCCTCGTTGAATTTGCTTTCAACGAGTTCGGTGATCGCCGCGAGCGCGGCTTCGGCATCATCGCCGGACGCAGCGACCGTGATGGTGGTGCCGGGACCGGCGGCGAGCATCATCAGGCCCATGATCGAGGTGCCGCCGACGGTTTCGCCGCCGCGCGTCACCCAGACCTGCGCGCTGAAACGCTCGACGGCCTGGACGAACTTGGCGGAGGCCCGCGCGTGCAGGCCGCGCTTGTTGATGATCAGGAGGTCCTTGGAGATCGCGCCCGCGGGCACGCCCGTCCCGGCTTGCGGCGCCTCGTCGCTCATTTGCCGGCGAGGACGCGGCTGGCGATGGTGACGTATTTGCGGCCGGCTTCCTGGGCCATCGCGATCGCGTCGGGGAGCGGACGCTCCTCGCGCACCTTGGCGAGCTTCACCAGCATGGGAAGGTTGATGCCCGCGAGCACTTCGACCTTCGGCCGGCTCATGCAGGATATTGCCAAATTGGACGGCGTGCCGCCGAACATGTCGGTGAGGATCGCGACGCCGTCGCCGGAATCGACGCGGTTAACCGCCTCGATAATGTCGCTTCGACAGAGATCGGAATCATCCTCGGCGCCGATCGTGATCGCTTCGATTTGCTTTTGTGGGCCCATGACATGTTCAAGCGCTGCCTTGAATTCGTCGGCAAGGCGCCCGTGGGTCACAAGTACTAGACCAATCATCGGAAAACTCCTCGCGGGCGCTTTTGGTGCACCGCACGAACGCGCCACTTTGACCATCCAGAGCCCCCGCGCAAGAGGGGATGTTGCGTATCTCCCTGAATCTAGACGGATGGATAAGGGGAGCTGCGCCGGTCTATTCGGTCGCGAGTGTGGGGTTCATATGGTTACCATTTCCCTTCAAACAATCGCCTGAAGGGTTAACGGGAGATGAACTCTTGGTAGTGGTCAAGGCCGCGACAACCAGAGGAAGGGGCAAATAGTCGCGGCCGACTGGGATTCGTGGTATTTCGACACCTAAAATGGCTGTTTTCAGGGATTGGGCCGGCGGCAGCCGCTCCGCATCCGCGGCGTCCAGATCGACCACGAGGCCGACGGTCGCATGCTCCACAAAGTCGCAGCGGCGGATTCCCAGCCCCCGGATCTCGATCAGGCCGGCCAGAACCGGGGCGGGGCGGACCTCAATTTCGCGGCCGACTGTCGCCAGATGGACACGGTCATCACCGACCAGAACGGCCGTTTCGAGCACGCCGCTGCGTCCTGCCATGATCAAATCGAAGGCAAGGCGCGACTTGCCGGAGCCCGAGGGCCCGCGGATCAGCACCGCCAGATCTCCAACCTTGACCGCCGAGGCGTGAACGCTGGGCCCACCGTCGCTCATAGCGCCGGTAGCCTCACCACGAAACGCGCGCCGACAACACTGGGCGCGCCGTCCTCGTCCGCCGGGCCGAGGCGGTTCTCCGCCCAGATGCGTCCGCCATGCGCGTCGACGATCTGCTTGGAGATCGACAGGCCGAGGCCGGAGTTCTGGCCAAAGCCCTGATGAGGGCGGTCGGTGTAGAAGCGCTCGAAGATGCGCTCCAGCGCGTCGTCGCGGATTCCGGGGCCGTCGTCGTCGACCACGATCTCGATCTCTCCGCGTACGCGGCGGCAAGTGAGGCGCACCTTGTTGCCGGGCTCGGAGAAGGACTGTGCGTTCGAGAGCAGGTTGGAGACCACTTGTCCGAGCCGCGAATCGTGGCCGGTCACGGCGAAATTGTCGGTCGGGCTGCGGCCCTCGAAACGCATTTCGACCGCGACGTCATGGCCGAGCTTGGTTTCATTGGCGACGGAGACGAGCGTCGTCAGCAGGCGGCGCAGGTCGACCGGAATCGCATCCTGGCGCTGCAGTTCTGCATCGAGACGGCTGGCGTCGGAGATGTCCGAGATCAGCCGGTCGAGCCGCTTGACGTCATGCTCGATCACCTCGAGCAGGCGCGCGCGGCTGTTCTCGTTGCGCGCCAGCGGCAACGTCTCGACCGCGGAGCGCAACGAGGTCAACGGGTTCTTCAATTCGTGCGCGACGTCGGCGGCGAACATCTCGATCGCTTCGATGCGGCTGTAGAGTGCACTGGTCATGTCGCGCAGCGCACCGGAGAGATGGCCGATCTCGTCGCGACGACGGGTGAAGTCGGGAATTTCGACGCGGGTCCTGATCCGGCGGCGGATCAGCTCGGCGCTATCGGCGAGCCGGCGGACCGGACCTGCGATCGTGCTGGCGAGCAGCAGCGACAGCATGATCATGACCGCGGCGGCGACGCCGCCCACTTTGAGGATGGCGAGGCGCTCGGCGGTGACCATCTGGTCGATGTCGTCGCCCTGCGTCGACAGCATCAGCGCGCCATGGATGGCGCGCGAGCGCAGCACGGGGACCGCGACAGAGACGATCACCTCGCCGCGCGCATTGACCCGCACCATCGAGCGCTTCTGGCCCTGGAGCGCGTCGCCGACCTCCGCATAGCCATTGCCGTTCTCGGGGCCGAGCTCGCGATAGAGCGGCAGGTCGCCGCGATTGAGCCAAGTACGGACCGCGACCATGCCGCGTTCGACCATGCCAGGCTTCTCGGCGGACACTGACGGCAGGGGGAAGCGCACCACGGTATCGAGGCTGCGGCTATCGACCAGCAGGCTGCCGTTCGGGTCGTAGATGCGGGCGCGCGTCTTGGTCGGCGAGATCAGCGTGCGCAGCACCGGTGCCACGCGCTCCGGATTGATCGGAAAATCCAGCGGGGAATACTCGTCCGAGCCGCCATAGGTCTCGCCCGGCTTGAGGTCGAGCAACCGGTCGGGGTCGATGGTGATGGCGTTGGTCTGCACCGTCGCGGACGCCGCGATCGCGCCGGCGATGATCTCCGCCTGCACCAGCAGGCTCTGCGCGCGCGCGTCGATCAGGCCGGCGCGGAATTGCGACAGATAGAGGATGCTCGCCACCAGCGCGACCAGGCCGGCGAGGTTGAGCGAGACGATGCGGCGGGTCAGGCTCGAGAAGGACAGCGCGAAGAAGAACTGCCCGGCGCGCTTCAACCAGTTCAGTGGACGCCAGCCCCGCACGGCCAGCTTGTCCTCAGCCAATTGATCCGGAGCGCCGTGGGCGGTGACGTCCTCGGCGTTCTGGTTCTCGTCAGGCTGCGTTCGGTCAAGCAATGCTCACGCCCGCGTTAGGACAGCTCGTGCGAAGGTCCCCGCATCCTAGAGCCATCCCGGTCCCGATGGAATCAGAACCGGCGATGCTCTCGGTCTTTCGTGGAGGCGCGTGCGCCTCAGGCTTCCTTGAAGCGGTAGCCGACGCCGTAGAGCGTCTCGATCATCTCGAACTCGTTGTCGACCACCTTGAACTTCTTGCGCAGCCGCTTGATGTGGCTGTCGATGGTGCGGTCGTCGACATAGACCTGGTCGTCATAGGCGGCGTCCATCAGCGCGTTGCGGCTCTTCACCACGCCGGGCCGGGTCGCGAGCGCCTGCAGGATCAGGAATTCGGTGACGGTCAGCGTCACCGGCTCGTTTTTCCAGGTGCAGGTGTGCCGTTCAGGATCCATGCGCAGCAGGCCGCGGTCGAGCGCCTTGGCGTCGTTCTCCTTCGGCGTGACGGTCGGGTCCTTCGGCGCCGAACGGCGCAGCACCGCCTTGACGCGCTCGACCAGCAGGCGCTGCGAGAACGGTTTGCGGATGAAGTCGTCGGCGCCCATCTTGAGGCCGAACAGCTCGTCGATCTCTTCGTCCTTCGAGGTCAGGAAGATCACCGGCAGGTCGGATTTCTGCCGCAGCCGGCGCAACGTCTCCATGCCGTCCATGCGCGGCATCTTGATGTCGAGGATGGCAAGATCGGGCTGGGTGGTGCGGAAACCGTCGAGCGCTGAGGCGCCGTCGGTATAGGTCATGATGCGATAGCCTTCGGCCTCCAGCGCGATCGAGACGGATGTGAGAATGTTGCGGTCGTCGTCGACCAAAGCGATTGTGGGCATGAGCCTCTGCTTTCTGCTTTCCGTTTGGGTCGTGGCTTGAAAACGGCGAGCAATCCACTGATGCGCCGCATACATGGGTGCCGATGTTGGCATTCGAACCTTGTCACCGAGCAATGCAAGCTAGGCTGAAGTGTGACCAAGTTCCACGAAACACGGCAGATTCGCCGCATCTCGACCCATAACCGGGCCCCGGTTTACCCGAAAAAGGCCCTCCATGCAACCACCTGACCCGAGAAAGCCGATGCAACCGACCCCCGACTTCGACCCCGGAAAGCTCGCCAAATCGCTGCTGCGGCGGTCACGGCAGGGGGCCTTGGCGACATTGATGGCCGGCAGCGGCGATCCTTATTGTTCCCTGGTCAATCTGGCGAGCCATCCGGATGGCTCTCCGATCCTGCTGATCTCAGGATTGGCCGTGCACACCAGGAACATCCTGGCCGACAGCCGGGTGTCCTTGATGCTGGACGAGCGGGCGGCGGGCGATCCGCTGGAAGGTGCCCGGATCATGCTGTCCGGCCATGCCGAGCCGGCCGATGCCGACAAGGATCTGCTCCGGCGACGGTATCTCAATGCTCATCCCTCAGCGGGAGCCTTTGTTTCCTTTAAAGATTTCTCTTTCTTTCGGATCCGGCCTACGGGAACCCATCTGGTCGCCGGCTTCGGCCGGATCGTCGACCTCAAGCCGGAGCAATTCCTGACCGACCTCACGGGGGCCGAGGACTTGCTGACGGCGGAGGAGGGCGCGGTGGAGCACATGAATGCCGACCACCGCGAGGCCATGGGCCTCTATGCAACAAAACTGCTCGGTGCTGCCGCGGGCGACTGGCGCTGCACCGGCTGCGACCCGGAGGGCCTCGACATGCAGGACGGCCAGACCGTCTTGCGGCTGGATTTTCCGGAGCGGGTGGCTGATGGCACGGCGCTGCGCAAGATGCTGGTTCGCCTCGCCGGCGAAGCGCGCACCAGGATGAACCAGAGCGCAACACATTGAACGCTGCTGCCCATCGCCGCGACCCAAGTTCGTTACCGGTCAGAAGGCGGCGGCGAGAGCGTCATGACAGAATGGAATAGACGGACGCTGGTTGCGGGTTTGACGCTCGCGATCACCGCATCGCTTGTCACGCCTAGCGTCGCCCAGAAAGGTCTCGCCGCGGAGAGCGCGCGGATCAACACCCTCATGAGCGCCGGCAGATATTCGGAAGCACTGCCTTTGGCGCAAGGTATGGTCGCGAACCTGGAGAAGAGCGACACAGGTCGCGAACTCGCCGCCGCGCTGAACAACCTCGGCCAGGTTCATGCCGGTCAGGGCCACGACGATCTGGCGGAGCCGCTCTACAAGCGCGCCATCATGCTGATGGAAAAGTCGCTCGGTCTCGAAACCCCGTTGATCGGAGCCGAACTGAGCAACCTCGCCGCGCTCTACCAGCGGCAGAGCCGCTACGCCGAGGCTGAGCCGCTGTTCAAGCGCGCGCTCGCCGTTCGCGAGAAGGGATTGTCGCGCGAGCATCCCGATGTCGGCCAGTCACTCAATAATCTCGCCACGCTCTATGTGAAGCAGCAGCACTATGCCGAAGCCGAGCCGCTGTTTCAGCGGGCGCTCGCGATCTACCAGAAGGCTGGCGGCTCCGAGCATCCGGCGGTGGCCACCGTCCTGAACAATCTCGGCCAGGTCTATCGCGATCTCAATCGCGATGCGGACGCGGAAGCGCCGATCAAGCGCTCGCTCGCGATCCGGGATAAGGTGCTGGGACCGGATCATCCCGACGTCGCCCGCTCGCTGAACAATCTCGCCGGCCTCTACGAGCACCAGCAGCGCTACGGTGACGCCGAGCCGCTCTATCGTCGCGCGCTGGTCATCCGCGAAAATGCACTCGGGCCCGATCATCCCGAGGTCATGACCTCGACCGGCAATCTGGCTTATTTCCTCTACGTGGCCGGGCGCGCCGCGGACGCATTGCCGTTCGCGGAAAGGACTCTTCGGGGCGATCGCGCCCAGTTGCGCATCGTCTTGCCGGTCCTGTTCGCCGCGCGCCAACAAGATCTGCTGTCCGGCGACAAGGCGCTCGACGAGGCCCTCGCCGCGATCCAGCGCGGCACGCAATCCTCCGCCGCATCCGCCGTGAACAAGCTCGCGGTTCGGCTTGCCGCCGGCAGCGACCGGCTCGCCGAGCTGGTGCGCCGGGATCAGGATCTCGCGGCTGAGTCAGAGGCACTCGACAAGGCGATCGTTGCCGCAGTGTCGAAGCAATCCGCGCAGCGCGATCTCGCAACCGAACAGCGCAGCCGCGCGCGGATTGCAATGATTGCCAACGAGCGTGCGGGCTTGCAGAAGACGCTCGCGGTCGAGTTTCCCGACTACGCGTCACTCTCCAATCCGCTGCCGTTGACGGCAAAGGACATCCGGCTGCTGCTGTCGGCCGACGAGGCGATGGTGCTCTATTCCGTCGTCGACAAGCAGAGCTATGTCATCGCGATCACGCGCGAGGGCGTCGACTGGAAGGCCATCCCACTCGGCGCGGATGCGCTGACGCAGAAGGTGACGGCATTCCGCAAGGGACTCGACGTCGGCAAAGCGCGCGACGCCTCCGGCAAATCCGGATTGTTCGATCTGGCGCTCGCCAACGAGCTCCATGTCGCGCTGCTCGGTCCGGTCGAGGCGTTGACAAAGCACAAGCACAGCCTGCTGGTGGTGCCGTCGGCTGCGGTGACCGCATTGCCGTTTCATCTGCTCGTCACGGAGAAGCCGCAGGCTGCGATCCCGGACACGCTCGAAGGCTATCGCGGCGCCGCCTGGCTGCTGCGGCGCCAGGCCGTCTCGGTGCTGCCGTCGGTGGGCAGTCTGAAATCGCTGCGGGCCTTCGCGCGTCGGGATCAAAGCGTGAAGCCGATGACCGGCTTCGGCGATCCCGTGTTCAATCCTGCACTGGAAGGGCCCGCCGAGCGGCGCGCCGCGAACGGCAAGGTCGCCGCGCGCAGCATCGCGACCATCGCCTATAGTGATTTCTGGCGCGGTGCCGGCGTCGATCGCGCGCGGCTTGCGCAGGCGCTGCCGCAACTGCCCGACACCGCCGATGAGTTGAACGCGGTGGCCAGGGATGTCGGGGCTTCCGAGGCCGACATTCATCTCGGCCGCGACGCCAGCGAGACGACGCTCAAGCGTGCAGCGCTTGCTCAATACGGCATCATCTACTTTGCCACCCACGGCCTCGTTGCCGGCGACATCAAGGGACTGGGTGAGCCCTCGCTCGCGCTCTCCATTCCCGATCAGCCCACTGAACTCGACGACGGTCTACTCACCGCGAGTGAAGTCGCTCAGCTCAAGCTCAATGCGGATTGGGTTGTGCTGTCGGCCTGCAACACCATCGCGGGCGACAAGCCCGGCGCCGAGGCCCTGTCGGGACTGGCGCGCTCGTTCTTCTACGCCGGTGCGCGCGCGCTCCTGGTCTCGCATTGGGCCGTGGATTCGGAAGCTGCCACCCGCCTGACCACGATGACTTTCGAGCTGCTCAAAAACGAACCACAAATCGGGCGTGCCGAAGCCTTGCGCCGCGCGATGTTAACCTACGTTGACGACACCTCGTCTCCGCGCAACGCCTATCCTGCGATATGGGGGCCCTTCGCGCTCATCGGCGAAGGCGCGGTACGATAGGGTGGCCTTGGAATTTTCATCGAGACCGTCTTGGGCATTGTGCGTCGCAATAACCTTGTGAAACGCCGAAACGCGCATTTGGTTGCGCGATCATTGTTGATTTTTTGATGCGCCTGCTCAGAGCTGACATGCGCGACGTTTGGCGCGGTCCTTGAATAAACCAAATCCGAAGGGATCAGCTTGGCAACGCCTGCGTTCATCAGTATTAGGTCGTTCCAACCGAGGCCGAACGGCCTGTAATCACGGTGACCGCGGCGGCGCCAAGCATGATCGCGCTGAGTGGGTTCTAGGAGGATTTTTCGTGCAAGAGACGGGCGTGCGCAACGGTGCCTTCGGCGCCGACAAATTCGGCTTAAAGAATCTCAAGCAGGTTCACTGGAACCTCGGTGCGCCGCAACTCTATCAATACGCGCTCTCCGCGGGCGAGGCGGTGCTGTCGGCCGATGGCGCGCTCTGCGCCGACACCGGCGAGTTCACCGGCCGCAGCCCCAAGGACAAATTCACGGTGCGTGACGCCACCACCGACAAGAAGATGTGGTGGGCCGGCAACCAGTCGATCACCGCAGAGCAGTTCGAGACGCTCTACCAGGACTTCCTCAAGCACGCCGAAGGCAAGTCGCTGTTCGCACAGGACCTCTATGGCGGCGCCGATCCGGCTTATCGCATCAAGACCCGCGTCTTCACCGAGCTCGCCTGGCACTCGCTGTTCATCCGCACGCTGCTGATCCGTCCCGAGGCGATCGAGCTCTCGGCGTTCGTGCCCGAGCTCACCATCATCGACATGCCGAGCTTCCGCGCCGATCCGAAGCGCCATGGCTGCAAGTCGGAGAATGTCGTCGCGATCGATTTCGCCCGCAAGATCGTGCTGATCGGCGGGTCTTACTATGCCGGCGAGATGAAGAAGTCGGTCTTCACCACGCTGAACTACTATCTGCCCGAGCGCGGCGTGATGCCGATGCATTGCTCGGCCAATGTCGGCGCCAAGGGCGATGCGGCGATCTTCTTCGGCCTGTCCGGCACCGGCAAGACCACGCTGTCAGCCGATCCGAACCGCACGCTGATCGGCGATGACGAGCACGGCTGGGGCCCGAACGGCGTCTTCAACTTCGAAGGCGGCTGCTACGCCAAGTGCATCAAGCTGTCGCAGGAAGCCGAGCCCGAGATCTATGCCGCCTCGACCCGCTTCGGCGCGGTGCTCGAGAACTGCGTGTTGGACGAAGACACCCGCGTGGTCGATTTCGACGACGGCTCCAAGACCGAGAATACGCGCTCGGCCTATCCGCTCGAGTTCATCCCGAACGCCTCGCGCACCGGCCGCGCACCGCAGCCGAAGAACGTGGTGATGCTCGCCGCCGACGCCTTCGGCGTGCTGCCGCCGATCGCCAAGCTCTCGCCGGCGCAGGCAATGTATCACTTCCTGTCGGGCTACACCGCCAAGGTCGCTGGCACCGAGCGCGGTCTCGGCAATGAGCCGCAGCCGGAATTCTCGACCTGCTTCGGCTCGCCCTTCCTGCCGCTCGACCCCTCCGTCTACGGCAACATGCTGCGCGACCTGATCGCCCAGCACAATGTCGACTGCTGGCTGGTCAACACGGGATGGACCGGCGGCAAGTACGGTACCGGCTCGCGCATGCCGATCAAGGTGACGCGCGCGCTGCTGACCGCGGCCCTCGACGGCTCGCTTCGCAACGTCGAATTCCGCACCGATAAATATTTCGGCTTCGCGGTCCCGACCGCGCTGCCGGGCGTGCCGAGCGAGATCCTCAACCCGGTCAACACCTGGAAGGACAAGGACGAGTTCGACAAGACCGCCCGCGCGCTGGTCGGCATGTTCCAGAAGAACTTTGCCAAGTTCGAAGCCCAGGTCGACGCCGAGGTCCGCGCCGCTGCACCGGACGTGAAGCTCGCGGCGGAGTAAGCTTGCGTCATTTGAAATTCGAAAGGGCGGCCGTGAGGCCGCTCTTTTGGTTTTCGAGATGTCTCTCTACCGTCATTGCGAGCGCAGCGAAGCAATCCAGAATCCCTCCGCGGAAACAGTCTGGATTGCTTCGCCGCGCTCGCAATGACGAACTTGCGGAAGCAGCTACGCCTTGAAATACGCGATCTGCGTGCTCGTCGCGAGCAGCCTTCCGTGGGGCGACCACAGCTCGGCGTTCTGGTCGGCGTAGCTCTTGTGCATGATCTTTGAATCTGCGGTCGCCAGCACGCGGGTGATGTCCTCGGCCGCGAGTTCTTCGCTGTCAGTGTGGAAATACGTCGTCAGCGACACCGTGCCGAACGGCACCAGCTCGCGCCGCAAGTGGAAGATGCGGCCGAAGAAGGCGTCCGACATCGACATCAGCGACGGCATGTCCAGCTTGCGCGGCTCGCGATCACTGATCCAGAGCTTTGAGTAAGTGCTGGCGAGTTCGGGCTTGGACGGGCCGATCCGCATCTCGCCCTCGACGAACCGGAATTCATACTGGTTGGCCCAGGACGCCGCGATCTTTGGGAACGGCATCGTCTCTTCGAACGGCTTTGCATCCGGATATTGCGCCACCCTGTGGTCCCAGGACGGCCGGCGTTCGGCGAACACCGCGGTGGCGAGGGTTGCGACCTCGCCGCCGCCTTGCGACAGTTCGACGCTCCAGTGCTGGCTGGAGCGGTTGGCCTTCACCAGTCGCACGTCGAGATCGAACGGCCCCTTGGCGATCGGCGCGCAGTAATTCACGGTGAGCGCCAGCGGATCGCCGGCACGTTCCGGATGCTCGATCAGCGCGCGCAAAATGGTCGCGGCCGTGACGCCGCCGAACGGGCCGACAAAGGCCCAGTAATCGTCGCTGGTGTGTCCCTGCCAGCTCGAGTCACCGGCGGTGACGCGGGTGGCGTCGTCGAAAGGGTGCGGGAGCTTGGCGTGCATTGCTTGATCCGGCGTTCAATGACGGACGTCATATCACGTCCGCCGCCGGCTTGTGCAATTACCTCGTGGGTAACCGATTTCACGCAGCGGAAAATTAGCCGGCGACATCGCGCAGGGTCGGCAGCAGCGGTGTGGTCGGATTGACCGGCACGTTCCAGATCTCCTCGGCATATTCGCGGATGGTGCGGTCGGAGGAGAACCATGCCATGCGCGCGACGTTGAGGATCGAGGCACGCGTCCAGGCCGGCGCCACCTGCCAGCGCGCATCGACGCTACGTTGCGCATCGTAATAGGAATCGAAGTCGGCGCTGACCATGTAATGGTCGAGATAACGCAGCGCGTGCGCGATGGATTCGAAGCGGCCGGGATCGCCGGGCGAGAACTCGCCGGTGCCGATGGCATTGATGGCGCGCTGGAGCTTGGGCGAATTGCGGATCACGTCCGAGGCGTCCAGCCCCTGCTTGCGCCGGATCATCACGTCACCGGCTTCCATGCCGAAGATCGCGATGTTCTCCGCGCCGACATGGTCGCGGATCTCGATGTTGGCGCCGTCGAGCGTGCCGATGGTGAGGGCGCCGTTCAGCGACAGTTTCATGTTGCCGGTGCCGGAGGCTTCCATGCCGGCTGTCGAGATCTGCTCGGAGAGGTCGGCAGCGGGAATGATCACTTCGGCAAGGCTGACATTGTAGTCGGGCAGGAACACGACCTTGAGCTTGCCGCCGATGGCGGGATCGTTGTTGACGACTTCCGCAACATCGTTGATGAGTTTGATGATCAGCTTGGCGTAGCGGTAGCTCGCCGCCGCCTTGCCCGCAAAGATCTTCACCCGCGGCACCCAGTTGCCGTTGGGGTCGTCCTTGATCGACTGGTACAGCGCGACCGTCTCGATGACATTGAGAAGCTGGCGCTTGTATTCGTGGATGCGCTTGATCTGCACGTCGAACAGCGCGTTCGGGTCGACCTTGATGCCGAGCCGCTCGCCGATCAGGCGCGCCAGCGCGGTCTTGTTGTGAAGCTTGACTGCACGGAACTTCTTCTGGAATTCGACGTCGCTGGCGCGGGCCTCGATCAGGCTGAGCTGCGTCGGATCGTCGAGCACGGCATCGCCGCAAGTCTCGCGCAACAGATCGGTCAGCTTCGGATTCGCCAGCATCAGCCAGCGGCGGAAGGTGATGCCGTTGGTCTTGTTGGTGATGCGGCCAGGATAGAGATGGTTGAGGTCGTGGAACACGGTCTCGCGCATCAGGTCCGAATGCATCGCCGAGACGCCGTTGATGCGGTGCGAGCCGACGAAGGCGAGCTGGCCCATGCGCACGCGCCGGCCGCTCCGCTCATCGATCAGCGAGACCGAGGCGCGGAAGTCGATGTCGCCGGGGGCGCGCGCCTCAGCGAGCGCGAGATGCTGCACGTTGATGCGGTAGATGATCTCGAGATGCCGCGGTAACAGCCGTTCGAACAGCTCGACCGGCCAGGTCTCCAGCGCCTCGGGCAGCAGCGTGTGGTTGGTGTAGGACAGCGTGGCGACCGTGATCTTCCAGGCCTCGTCCCAGCGGAAATTGTGGTCGTCGATCAGGATCCGCATCAGCTCGGTGACGGCCAGGCTCGGATGGGTGTCGTTGAGCTGCACCGCGACCTTGCTCGACAGGCTGCGGAGCTGGCCGTCGGAGGCAAGATGCCGCTTGATCAGATCCTGCAGCGAGGCCGAGACGAAGAAATATTCCTGGCGCAGGCGCAGCTCGCGGCCCGCCGGGCTCTCGTCGTTCGGATACAGGAATTTACAGATCGCTTCCGCGCGCGACTGCTCGGCGCTGGCGCTGACATAGTCGCCGGTGTTGAAGGCGTCGAGCTTCAACGGATCGGGCGAGCGCGCCGACCACAGCCGCAGCGCATTGACGTGCTGGCCGCGCCAGCCGACGATCGGCGTGTCATAGGCCATCGCCTGCACGGTCTCGGACGGATGCCAGATCGCGCGATCGCGGCCCTTGTCGTCGACATGCTCGACACCGCCGCCGAAGCGAATGTCATAGATCACCTCGGGCCGCTGCAATTCCCAAGGGTTGCCGAAGCCGAGCCATTCGTCCGGATATTCCTGCTGCCAGCCCTGATTGATGATCTGGCGAAACAGGCCGTAATCATAACGGATGCCGTAGCCGATCGCGGGGATCGACAGTGTCGCCATGCTTTCCATGAAGCAGGCGGCAAGACGGCCCAGACCGCCATTGCCGAGCGCTGCATCCGGCTCGCATTTGCGCAGCTCAGGCAAGGAGACGCCGAGATCGCCGAGCGCGACTTCGAAGATCTTCAGCAGCCCCATATTGTTCAGCGCGTCGCTGAAGAGGCGGCCGATCAGGAATTCGAGCGAGAGATAATAGACGCGCTTGCGCCCTGCATCGTAGCTGTGCTTCTCGGCCGTGAGCCAGCGATGCACGATGCGGTCGCGCAGCGCCAGCGCCGCGGCCTGGTACCAATCGTGTTTGGTCGCCATGCCCGCATCCTTGCCGATGGCAAGGCGCAGCTTCGCCAGGATAGCGCCCTTGATCTCAGCCAGCGCGAGTTCGTCGATGGGCTGGTTGGGGGCGGGAAAATTAGGCTGGAACGATGAATCTTGCAAAGTCGTCACTTCCTGGTCGCGAGAACACTACTGACCCTACGCATCTTGCCTCTGTACCGGAACCATTGCTGGTGCGACCGTGCACTGCGTTGGCGTAAAATTATGCAAGGAACGGGCCGATTTGGGAACCCGGACGCATACGGGGAAACGTGGATTTGGTGCTAGAATGGCGGCCAATTCAGCCATCAGTGTGGAGGAGACGTCCCATGAAAGCTCTGATGAGACCTGTGATGCGACGGCTGATCGAAATCGCCGCGGCCACCTTCCTCGTCGTCTGCATCACGGCGTCCAGCGCCGCCTTCGCCGCCGGCAAGATCGGCCGCAGCGCCGACGGCCTGAGCTGCGCCGTCACGCTTCCGCAAAACGCATCCTCCGCCGCCCGCTGCGCCGCCATCAAGCGCCAATGCGGCGGCAAATTTTACGCAAGCGCGTGCGGGGATAAGTTGATGTCAGCGGCGAATTGAGCAGGGGCTGGTGCAACGAAGAAGGTGTCGTCCTGGCGGAAGCCAGGACCCATTACCCCGCCTGTCAGATGAGGCCTGACCGATCATTCCGGGATTTTCTTCCTCGATCAGCTTGATCTTCCAGTCCCGCTTCCAGAACTTCAGTTGCTTCTCGCGCGCGATAGCTTCCTGGGGAGTCGAGAATGCTTCGACGTGCACAAGGCGGAAGATCTTGTACTTGTGCACGAACTTGGAGCCATGACCCGAGCGGTGCAATTCAAGCCGCGCGCGGATGTCGTTGGTGACGCCGAGATAAATGTCCCGTGATGGCGGCTCGCCAGGATGTAGACGTAGTAGCTGCTTGCGCTCATGGCCTCAGCTCGCAAGGGCAGCGCTGACCGGGGTAATGGGTCCTGGCTTTCGCCAGAACGACGCTCTCAACAAAACACGTTTGCCGTCAGAACAAATTAAGAACACTTTAGCAAGTCTTTTATATATCATTGTGATTCGGCGTGTTGCCGACACCATATCTAGCGTCTGCCAGACTTCGCGAGGACTACATGTCCACCATTGCCTTCGATCAATTTGCCCTCACCAGGATCGCCGATTTCGCGCGCTCGCTGTCGCGGCTGCATCAGGCGGCGCGGCGCCACGCGGTCGACGACGACCAGTTCGACCGCGAGTTCAACGCGGTGTGCCAGTCGATCTGGGGCTACACCATCGACGACGTCAGCGACGATCTGTTTTCGGCGCAGGACCATCTGTTCCTCGACACGCTTGACGAAGCGCATGCGCGCATCTTCGCCGCCGAGCAGGGTTATGATCTCGTCGACGACCAAGGCATGCTCACCGACTGGTGGGGTTTTTGCTGGATGATTTTAGCCGAGAAGCGCGGCCTGCTCACGGCAGACAACCGCGCCGCCGCGCGCGCGGCGATCGAGGAGAAATATCTGGCGGCGCCGAACGTGATCGGCGTGATCATCGGACGGTGACCCATCATCCTCCGTCATTGCGAGGAGCCTCTTGCGACGAAGCAATCCAGAGTGCCTCCACGGAGCCAGACTGGATTGCTTCGCTTCCGCCTTCGCTCTTCGAGCTTCGGCGGACAAGTCGCTCGCAATGACGGCTTGGCTACAGACGAGCCCGAGCTAGTCCAGCCCAGCCCGCTTCGCCGGCTTTTGCGTTTTCGGCACCGTCACGTCGGGGAGCGTCTCGCGCACGATCTCCGCGGCAGGGGCATCCGCCGCCACCGTGTCGGCGCGCACCGGCGCCACCTTCATCTCGCCGAGCCGTGCGCGGACCTGCGCGGTGAGACCGGGATAGGAGGCGACCGGGGTGAAGTCCGCGGCCTGGTCGTTGCCGACGCGGATGCCGGTATAGGCGACGAGACCGTCGCTGGTGGCGATCACGTCGCCGGGCTTTAGCGACGAGTCCAGCGCCAGATCGACCGGAGCAAGGCCGACCGGCTCGCGGCCGTTGCAGGTGCAGTCGGCGCGCAGCGCCTTGCGATAGGCGAACGCGTTCTCGCTATCGGCATAGCGCTCGCCGGTCTGCGACGCCGCGCCGTCGATCGAGGAGCCGAAATAGATCTTGGTGGCGCTTGCAGGACAGAACGCCTGACACATCTGCGCGGGCGAGGTGAGACCGCGCATCAGCGGAAAATATTTGCCGTCGCAGCTGCGCACGCAGAACGCCGGTCCCGAGCCGCCGGCCGCAGCCGAACGTGTCGGCGGCACGTATGGCGGACTTGCGCCGTTCTGCTGGCCGGTGAATGGATCGGCGTAGGAGCTCGGCTGCTGCGGCACCTCACGCTGCGGCCGCTGCTGCTGCTGCATTCCGCCGAAGAAGAAGTCGAACAGGCCTTCGGCCGAAACCGGGGCCGGAGCCGCAACCAGCGGTGCTGCCAATGTGGCGGCTACGAGCATCGCGCGACGCCACCGGCGCGCATGGGACATGACTGTACGCAAACGCTTACTCCACCCGGCGCTACCCAACCGGCCGGGACCATCAGGTCTCAGCACATGATTCACCATAAGGCGGGATGGTAAATGAGCGGTTGAGGGGGGAGGAGCGGTGTCGCCGGACGGGTGGACCTCGTCCATGGCCGGGCTTGTCCCGGCCATCCAGGATCTCTGGTGCGGCAAAGACGTGGATGCCCGGTCAAGCCCGGGCACGACGGCGGAAAAAGTCTAGCCGCTCAAGCCTTCAAGAACTCCGACGCCTTGTACAGCGAGCGGAACGGCAGCCCGGCCGCGCCAAAGGTGTCGTCGGCGCCTTCCTCGCGGTCGACCATGGTCAGCACCAGCACCACTTCCGCGCCGGTCTCGCGCACCGCTTCCACGGCCTTCATCGCCGAGCCGCCGGTGGTGGTGACATCCTCGACGATCACGACGCGCTTGCCCTCCAGCGTCTCGCCCCTGGGCAGCCCCTCGATCGCGAGCTTGGCGCCATGCTCCTTCGGCTTCTTGCGCACGAAGAAGGCCGCGATGGGATGGCCCTTGATCCAGGAGATCTGCGCCAGCGCGCCGGCCAGCGGCACCGCGCCCATCTCGAGCCCGCCGATGAAATCGAGCTGGTCATCCTTCAGCGCCTCATAGGTCAGCTCGGCGAGCAGGGTCGCACCCTCCGGGTCGAGCATGGTCGGCTTGAGGTTGAAGTAGAAGTCGCTCTTGCGGCCCGACGCGAGCGTCACCTCGCCGCGGCCGAAGGAGCGCCGGCGGATGATCTCGAACAGGCGGGCGCGGGAGGCTGATTTAGACACGGCGGGCCCTCGGGAGCATTTTTGGAGGTGGCGGAATTTATCCGCGACGGCCTCGACATTCCAGAGGGGGCTTCCCCCGTCAACAGGGATCGGCCATCCCGGGCGGCCGGTTGTGGGGGTGCAACGTTCTGGGGTAGGTGGATGCCGGATATCTCGGGCAAGAAAACCTGCAAGAAGGCTGGGCAAGGACACGCGACAAATGACCATCGAGCTGCACACCTGGAACACGCCGAACGGCCGCAAGATCTCGGTCGCGCTGGAGGAGATGGGGCTGCCCTACAAGGTGATCCCGGTGAATATCAGCAAGGGCGAACAGATGGCGCCGGAGTTCCTGAAGCTCTCGCCCAACAACAAGATTCCCGCGATCCTCGATCCCGAGGGGCCGGACGGCAAGCCCGTCAGCATCTTCGAGTCGGGGGCGATCCTGCTGTATCTCGGCGAAAAGACCGGCAAATTCCTGCCGAAATCGCTTTCGGGCCGCATCCCCGTCTATGAATGGCTGATGTGGCAGATGGGCGGCTTCGGGCCGATGCCGGGCCAGGTGCACCATTTCATCGCGCTCGAGGACGAGCAGGACCGCGCCTACGGCCTCAAGCGCTACATGGCGGAGACGCGACGGCTCTACGGCGTCCTCGACCGCCGGTTGGAGGCTCGCGATTTCGTGGCCGGCGAGCTCTCGGTTGCCGATTTTGCCATCCTGGGCTGGGCCTGGCGTCACCCTCGCCACAAGGTTGACCTGGCCGACTTCCCCAACGTCAAGCGCTGGTACGAGGCCCTGATGGCGCGCCCCGCGGTGAAGCGGGGCATGGAGGCGAAGCTGGATTGATCTTTCTCTCCCTCTCCCCGCAAGCGGGGAGAGGGGAAAATCACACCTTCCGCGCTTCCACCGCCATCCGCACCGCAAGCCCGGCCAGCACCGTGCCCATCAGCCAGCGCTGGACCAGCATCCAGCTTGGCCGGCTTGCGAGAAACAGCGCGATCGACCCGGCCGCGAGCGCGATCATCGCATTGACGCTGACGCTGATCGCGATCTGGATCGCGCCGAGCACCACTGACTGCGCCAGCACGCTGCCGGCGGTGGGATCGATGAACTGCGGCAGCAGCGCGAGGTAAAGCATCGCGATCTTCGGGTTGAGCAGATTGGTGACGAACCCCATCGCGAACAATTTGCGCGGGCTGTCGATCGCAAGCTGCTTCACCTGGAACGGCGAGCGCCCGCCCGGCTTCACTGCCTGCCAGGCCAGCCACAACAGATAACCCGCGCCGGCAAAGCGCAGCGCGTCATAGGCGAAGGGAACGGCGAGCAGCAGCGCCGTGATGCCGAATGCCGCGCACAGCATGTAGAACACGAAGCCGAGCGCCACGCCGCCGAGCGAGACGATGCCCGCCGCAGGCCCTTGCGTGATCGAACGCGAGATCAGGTAGATCATGTTCGGCCCGGGCGTGAGCACGAGGCCGAGGCAGACGAGAGCGAAGCCGAGCAGGGCGGAGGCGTGGGGCATGGCTGAACCGGTGCGGGAGACGGCTCGATTTTAATATGCGAGGCCTCGCCGTGCCATCGCGCAATTGCACGGAGGACAATTCTGACCTGTGTCTCTCTCTCTATAGGTCGTCCCGGCCCCCGTGCGGGCGCACTTGGCCGGGACGACACTCAAAGTTTGGAAGGAGCGAAGTGAAGACGTAGCGTCAATGTGCCTCGTCCCAATTGTTCGCTGCGCGTGCATCGACATGCAGCGGCACCGAGAGCAGCACGGCCGGGAACGGCGCGTCCTGCATCACGTGCTGCACGACGGGGAGCGTCGCCTCGACCTCCGCGTCCGGCACCTCGAAGATCAGTTCGTCGTGCACCTGCAGCAGCATCTGCGCCGACAATTTCTTCTGGACCAAGGCATCCTCCATCCGCGTCATCGCGCGGCGGATGATGTCGGCGGCGGTGCCCTGGAGCCGGGCGTTGATCGCGGCGCGCTCGTTGAAGGCCCGCACCGAGGCGTTCGAAGCCTTGATGTCGGGATAGTACATCTTCCGTCCGAACAGCGTGGTGACGTAGCCGTGGCTCCGGCAGAAGTCGCGCGTCTCGTCCATGTAGGCGCGGATGCCGGGGAAGCGTTCGAAGTATTTCTTGATGTAGGCGGAGGCCTCTTCGCGCGCGATGCCGAGCTGGTTGGCGAGGCCGAACGCCGAAATGCCGTAGATGATGCCGAAATTGATCGCCTTGGCGCGGCGCCTGATTTCGCTCGGCATGCCCTTGATCGGCACGCCGAACATTTCCGATGCCGTCATGGCGTGAATGTCCAGACCGTCGCGGAACGCCTGCTGCAGCACGGGAATGTCGGCGATCTCAGCGAGCAGCCGCAGCTCGATCTGCGAATAGTCGGCGGAGACGAGCTTGTGCCCTGGCGTTGCGATGAAGGCGCGCCGGATCTTGCGTCCGTCCTCGGTGCGCACCGGAATGTTCTGCAAATTCGGCTCGTTCGACGACAGCCGGCCCGTCGTGGTCGCGGCCAGCGCGTAGGTCGTATGGACGCGGTGGGTCTGGGGATTCACGTAGGTCGGCAACGCGTCCGTGTAGGTCGATTTGAGCTTCGAGACCTGGCGCCACTCCAGAATCTTCTTCGGGAGGTCGTGGCCCTGCTCGGCGAGCTCGTCGAGCACCTGAGCGGTGGTCGACCACGCGCCGGTCTTGGTCTTGGTGCCGCCCGACAGTCCCATCTTGCCGAACAGGATGTCGCCGATCTGCTTCGGGCTGCCGACATTGACCGGCTCGCCCGCGATCTGCTGGATCTCGGCTTCGACACGGGCCGCAGTCTGGGCGAAGTCGCCGGAGAGACGCGACAGCACCTGACGATCGATCGAGATGCCGCGCCGCTCCATGCGTGCGAGCACCGCGACCAGCGGGCGTTCCAGCGTCTCGTAGACCGTGGTCATGTGCTCGGCGATGAGGCGCGGCTTCAGCACGCGCCAGACGCGCAAGGTCACGTCGGCGCCTTCCGCCGACAGCGACGCGGCCTTGTCGATCGGCACCTGGTCGAACGTGATCTTGCCCTTGCCGCTGCCGAGCAGCTCGTTGTCTTTGAGCATCGCGTGACCGAACCAGCGCTCGGACAGTTGCTCCAGCGCGTGCGAGCCGCGGCCGGCATCGAGCACGTAGGAGATCAGCTGCGCATCATCGGTGTTGCGCAGTGTGATGCCGTGCTGCGCCAGCATCACCGCGGTGAATTTGACGTCGAAGCCGATCTTGAGAATGCCTGGTGATTCCAGCACCGGCCGCAACGCTTCGATCGCATCAGTGTGCTTGACCTGGTCGGGCGCGAGGCCCGCGTCGAACAGGCCGGCGCCGCCGCCGGACTGCTTGTGCGCCAGCGGCACGTAGCAGGCCTCGTTCGGCGCCAGCGCCAGCGCGATACCGCAGAGGTCGGCCTGCATCGGATCGATCGAGTTTCCCCGGATCTCGACCGCGACATGGCCGGCATCGTGAATGCGCGCGATGAACGCGTTCAATTCCGCGAGCGTCTTGATGGCCTGGTACTTGCTGCGGTCGACCGGAAGCTTGCGCAAAGCCTCTTCCCGCGCGGCGGCGAGCGAAATCGGCGCGCCCTTCGGACTCGCGGCCTTGTCCTCCTTGCTCGCCGAAGGGTTGCGCTGGCCCACCGGAACTTGCGCCGGCGCGCCGGGTCCCGGGGCCGGCACGACGTCCGAAGGCGGCAGCGGCGAGAAGACGCTGGCGCCGCTGGAATAGCCGGGATCTGCATCGACGTTGGCCGGGTCAATCTGCGAGAATTCGGCGACGCGGCGCGTCAGCGTGGAAAACTCCATCGCCTTCAGGAACGCGATCAGCTTGCGCGCATCGGGCTCGTGGACGGCGAGATCGTCCAGGGGGACTTCGAGGTCCACCTTGTCGTCGAGCAATACGAGCTGCCGCGAGATGCGCGCCTTCTCAGCGTTCTCGATCAGCGCCTCGCGCCGCTTCGGTTGCTTGATTTCGGTGGCCCGGAACAGCAGTTGCTCGAGATCGCCATATTCGACGATCAGCTGCGCCGCGGTCTTGATGCCGATGCCGGGCACGCCAGGAACGTTATCGGTGGAATCGCCGGCCAGGGCCTGCACTTCCACCACCTTCTCCGGCGGCACGCCAAACTTCTCGATCACCTCGGGGATGCCAATGCGGCGGTCCTTCATGGTGTCGTACATGGTGACGCAGTCGGTGACGAGCTGCATCAGGTCCTTGTCGGAGGACACGATTGTCGCGCTTGCGCCGCGCTCGCAGGCTTGCCGTACATAGGTCGCAATCAAATCGTCGGCCTCGAAGCCCACCTGTTCCAGGCAAGGCAGGTCGAAGGCGCGCACCGCCTCGCGGATCAGCGAAAATTGCGGGATCAGATCGTCCGGGGCCGGCTGCCGGTGTGCCTTGTACTCAGGATAGATCTTGTTGCGGAAGGTGATTTCCGACTTGTCGAAAATGATCGCCAGATGGGTCGGCCGGTTGTCCTCGGGCATCTCGCGCAACAGCTTCCACAGCATGTTGCAGAAGCCGAGCACGGCATTGACCTGCAAGCCGTCGGACTTGCGGTTCATCGGCGGCAGCGCATGGTAGGCGCGGAAGATGTAGCCGGAACCGTCGACCAGGAAGACATGGTCGCCCTTGCCGGCCGCCTTCGCGGCAACGGGCTTGGCAGCAGCTGTCGCCGCAGCGGGCTTGGTTTCGGCGGCCTTGGGCGCGGCAGCCTTGGTGTCAGCTTGGGCGGTGGTCTTTGGGGAGCTCTTGGGCATGGCCGCAATGTATGAATTTTTGCGGGATTTGACAGCCTTAGGAGGTGGATTTTTGGCTTGCGGATGCCGCTATCCCCACTGTCATTTCCCGCATCCCCCGCTGTCATTCCCCGCGACGGCGGGGAATCCAGTACGCTGCGGCTTCTCCGTATACGACTGCTGCCCTCTGGAATACTGGATCCCCGCCTTCGCGGGGATGACAGCAGAGTATCACTCCGCCGCCTGCAACACCGCGCTTGTCTTCTTCGGCGCGATCCAGAACGCATCGGGCCGCTCGAACAGGAAGTTGCCGCCAAGGCGCAGTGCGATCTGCCAGATTGCGAGCGAGCCGATCACGCCGGCGATGGTCACGATCAGCGACACCGCACCGATGTCGGGAATGATGCCCGTGCGCAAGAGCAGCGTCCGTGTCGCCGCCATCGGCAGGAAGAAGGCGAGATAGATCACGATCGAATGCTCGCCGCAGAAGCGGAAGACATTCAGCCATTGCACGCGCGCGAGCAGCGTGCCCATCGTGATGATGGCGCAGGCGCCGGCGAAGCCGAGCACGAGCGATACGATTTTCCATTCGCTGGCGCCGAGCGCAACGAGGCCGGCATTGACCAGCACCCATGTCGCGAGCGCTGTCAGCGCCCATGCCGGATGATTGCGCGCGCGGTCCGACAGCGCGAACACGTAGGGCGCGAACAGATAGCCCGAATAGAAATAGATGAAGCGCGCGCAGAACTCGTCGATCGCGGTCCAGCCGGTCGAAATGCGCGCCGTCTCCAGCGCGGCCGCGACGAGCCATATCGCGGGCTGCGGCATGCGCCGTGTCAGTTTTGTGACGACGAAGAAGATCGGCAGGAGGTAGATGAACCATAGCGTGCCGAACGGCTCGACGAAGGATTCCAGATATAGCAATCCGGCGTCGCGCCAGCTCGTTTCCGCTGCGAATGCGGGGGCCTTGAAGCCGAACTGGATTGTCACCCAGACGACATAGAAATAGGCGAAATGCACCATCTTGCGGTCGAGATAGGTTCGCCAGTCCCGGTCGATCACCAGTGACAGGAACAGACCCGAAATCAGGAAGAAATCCGGCATCCGGAATGGCTTCGCGAAGGCCACCAAAACATGCATGAAACCGGTCTCGCCGGCGGCAAGCTCGACCCCCAGCACCGAATGCATCATCACGACCATGACGATGCAGATGCCCTTGGCGTAATCGACCCAATCGACGCGCGCAGCAGCCGGGGCCTTGAGTCCCCCGCTCGCGGCGATTGTGCCTGATGGTGCCATGGTGTCTCTTTTCGAGGCGTGTTCCGCCAGCATCTGTGTGAACGCGGAGCAGTTTGCCGCCTTGCGGCTTACGATTTCTTTACTGGTACAATTGCTGTGCCGTTTTTTGCACGCGGGCTGTTCCCTCACCCCGGGAAAATGCTAAACCGCCGTGGAATTGGGGTTGTGTTAACCAAGCCAAACAGGGTTTTTCATGCGCATTGCTATGATCGGCACGGGCTATGTGGGACTGGTGTCCGGAGCCTGCTTTGCGGATTTCGGCCACGACGTCATCTGCGTCGACAAGGACGAGAAGAAGATCGCGGCCCTTCATCGCGGCGAGATCCCGATCTACGAGCCTGGGCTCGACGAGCTGGTGGCGACCAACGTCAAGGCCAAGCGGCTGGAGTTCACCACCGATTTGTCCAAGCCGGTTGCGGATGCCGATGCTGTCTTCATCGCGGTCGGCACGCCGTCGCGCCGCGGCGACGGCCATGCTGATCTGTCCTACGTCTATGCCGCTGCGAAAGAGATCGCGCAGTCGCTGTCCGGCTTCACCGTCGTCGTGACCAAGTCGACCGTTCCGGTCGGCACCGGCGACGAGGTCGAGCGCATCATCGGCGAGACCAATCCCAAAGCCGACGTCGTCGTCGCCTCGAATCCCGAATTCCTGCGCGAGGGCGCGGCGATCCGCGACTTCAAATTCCCCGACCGCATCGTCGTCGGCACCTCCGACGAGCGCGGCCGCAAGGTGATGAGCGATATCTATCGTCCGCTGTCGCTGAACCAGGCGCCGCTGATGTTCACGGAACGCCGCACCGCCGAGATGATCAAATACGCCGCCAACGCCTTCCTCGCGACCAAGATCACCTTCATCAACGAGATCGCGGACCTCTCCGAAAAGGTCGGCGCCAACGTGCAGGAGGTCGCGCGCGGCATTGGCCTGGACAACCGCATCGGCACCAAGTTCCTGCACGCCGGTCCGGGCTTCGGCGGCTCCTGCTTCCCAAAGGACACCAAGGCGCTGATCAAGATCGCGCAGGACTACGACGTGAGCTTGCGCATCGTCGAATCCGTGCTCGCGGTCAACGAGAACCGCAAGCGGGCGATGGCGCGAAAAGTGAGCCAGGCGCTCGGCGGCTCGCTGCGCGGCAAGACCATCGCCGTGCTCGGGCTCACCTTCAAGCCCGACACCGACGACATGCGCGACGCGCCGTCGATCCCGCTGGTGACCGGCCTGATCGACATGGGCGCGAAGGTGAAGGCCTTCGATCCCGTCGGCATGGAGCAGGCGAAGACTGAGCTGCCCAGCATCACTTATTGCGAAGACGCCTATTCCTGCGCGGAAGGCGCCGATGCGATCGTGATCGTCACCGAATGGGTGCAGTTCCGTGCGCTCGACCTCGACCGGCTGAAGGCAACCATGGCACAGCCCGTCATTGTCGACTTGCGCAACATCTACCGCCCCGAGGAGATGGCTGCGGCCGGCTTCGTCTATGAGAGTGTTGGACGGCCGCCGGTGCAGGGCTAGCGATCCGACCTCGCAACGATTCCGTCATGGCCGGGCTTGTCCCGGCCATCCACGTCTGTTTTCTAGTGTGACGACGTGGATGCCCGGCGACTTCCGTGCGAAGACGCGCTTCGCGCTTTTTGCTCGGGCGTGACGAATGGACAGGCCTTGCCCCTCAGTTTCGACACGCCCCTCCCGATCGATGCCGTGCTCGACGACCTCTCGCGCACGCTGGAGGCGCATCATGCCGCCGTGCTGGTGGCCCTCCTGGCGCCGGCAAGACCACGCGCGTGCCACTGGCGCTGCTCGATGCCCCCTGGGCCAAAGGCAAGAAGATCATCGTGCTGGAGCCGCGGCGCATCGCGGCGCGCGCCAGCGCCGACCGCATGGCCAAATCACTCGGCGAACGCGCCGGCGAGACTGTCGGCTATCGCGTCCGCTTCGGCTCGAAGATCTCGCGCGCGACCCGCATCGAGGTGGTGACGGAGGGCATCTTCACCCGCCAGATTCTCGACGATCCCGAACTGTCGGGCATCGCCGCCGTGCTGTTCGACGAATTCCACGAGCGCTCGCTCGATGCCGACATGGGCCTGGCGCTGGCGCGCGACGCGCAGCTGGGCTTGCGCGAGGATTTGCGCATCCTCGTGATGTCGGCAACGCTCGATGGCGCCCGCGTGGCAAAATTGCTGGGCGAAGCGCCCGTCGTCGAAAGCGAGGGCCGCGCCTTTCCGGTCGAGACGCGCTATCTCGGCCGCAAGGCTGACGCGCCGATCGAGCGGCAGATGGCGGATGCGATCGCCTCGGCGCTGCGGGCCGATGCCGGCTCGGTGCTGGCGTTCCTGCCGGGCGCCGCCGAAATCCGCCGCACCCAGAATTTCCTCGCCGAACGCATACACGATTCCAGCATTGAAATCGTGCCGCTGTTTGGCGCGCTCGACGCCGCCGTGCAGGATCGTGCCATCTCGCCGGCGCCCAAGGGCACGCGCAAAGTGGTGCTGGCGACCTCGATCGCGGAGACCTCGCTCACCATCGAGGGCGTGCGCATCGTGGTCGATTCCGGTCTCGCCCGCGTGCCGCGCTACGAGCCCGACATCGGCTTGACCCGGCTCGAGACCGTGCGCGTCTCCCGCGCGGCGGCGGACCAGCGCCGCGGCCGCGCCGGCCGCACCGAGCCCGGTGTCTGCTACCGGCTCTGGGACGAACCTCAGACAGCCTCGCTAGCGCCCTACACCCAGCCCGAGATCCTCAGCGCCGATCTGTCCTCGCTGGTGCTCGATCTCGCGCAATGGGGCGTCGCCGATCCTGCCGCGCTGTCGTTTCTCGACCCGCCGCCGCAGCCGGCCTGGAAGGAAGCAAAAAGCCTGCTCTCCGAGCTCAACGCGCTCGATGGCGATGGCCGCATCACCGCGGAGGGCAAGAGCCTGCGCGCGCTGGCGCTGCCGCCGCGGCTCGCGCGCATGATCGTGGATTCTGCACCGTGCCGGCGAAGGCGAGGCCGCCGCCGAGATCGCGGCCATCATCACCGAGCGCGGGCTCGGCGGCGACAGCGTCGATCTCGAGCACCGGCGCGATCAGTTCCGCCGCGACCGTTCCCCGCGTGCCGCAAGCGCGCGCGACCTCGCCCGGCGCTGGGCTTCGCAGGTGGCGGCGTCAGAGAAGGCGGCGACCGCAGAAGGTGACCTCTCGACCGGCCTGATGCTCGCCTACGCCTTCCCGGATCGCGTCGCGCGCAACCGCGGCAATGGCAGCTTCGTGCTCGCCAACGGCCGGGGTGCTGCGGTGGATCAGACCTCGTCGCTCGCGCGCACGCCTTATATCGCGGTCGGCGAGATGACCGGCACGGCGGCGAGCGGGCGCATTCTGCTCGCGGCGCAAATCTCGCAGGACGAGATCGAGCGGCATTTCGCCGAGCATATCGAATCCGTCGAGGAGATCTCGTTCGATCGCGGCGCGATGGCGCTGCGGGCGCGCCGCAAGCGCGCGCTGCACGCGATCACGCTCTCCGAGGCGACGCTCGCCGTGTCGCCCTCGGGGGACACTGCGCGCATCTTCGCCGACGGGTTGATCGCCGCCGGACTCGACCGGCTGCCCTGGTCGAAGGTAGCCAAACAATGGCGCGATCGCGTGATGTTTTTGCGCAGGGCCGAAGGCGACAGCTGGCCCGATCTCTCGGACGACGGATTGATCGCGCGGCGCGACGATTGGCTGGTGCCGGCGCTCTACGACAAGATCGCGCTGAAGGATATTTCCGCCGGCGATCTCTCCGACGCGTTGATGGCTTTGTTGCCGTGGGAGATGCGCGCGCGGCTCGACCGCGAGGCGCCGACGCATTTCGAGGCCCCGACCGGCAGCGTGCTCGCGATCGACTATGAAGCCGAGCAGGGGCCGACCATCGCGGTGCGGCTGCAGGAATTGTTCGGCCTCAACACCCATCCCTCGATCGCCGCCGGCAAGGTGCCGCTGGTGCTGGAACTGCTGTCGCCGGCGCAGCGCCCGGTGCAGGTGACGCGCGATCTCCCCGGTTTCTGGCGCGGCAGCTACAGTGCCGTGCGATCCGATTTGCGCGGCCGCTACCCGCGCCATCCCTGGCCGGAAGATCCGGCGAATGCGCTGCCGACCCGGCGGGTCAAGCCGCGCGGGACGTGAGGCGCAAGAAGACCCTCATGGTGGGGAGCGCGGCCCGCCCTTCACGGGCATCCTTCGAGACCCGCTCCTATGGAGCGCTCGTTAATCCAAGCACGGCACCGACCTCTAGCTGCCGCCGGAGTGGGGCTGTTTATCGCGGTAAATGGCGGCTCTGAGTTCGTCAATGAGTTATCATTTATGCGCTGCGGAGGCGCTCCGAACGAGCAAAAGCGTCACAAGCTCTCAGGATGAGGGTCTCACAAAATTGCATTCTGCCCGGAAATCGCTATTTTCCGCGGCCCGGAGGCCCCTTAGATGTCTGTTATCGATCTTGCCGCGAATCCGAGCGATCTGCGTGCGCTCGCCGAACAATCCAACGCCTGGCCGTTCGAGCAGGCGAAGGCCATTGTCGCGCGGCTGAAGAAAAAGCCCGAAGGACGAGGTGCTGTTCGAGACCGGCTACGGGCCATCAGGCCTGCCGCATATCGGCACCTTCGGCGAGGTCGCGCGCACCTCGATGGTGCGGCACGCTTTTCATGTGCTGACCGAGAACAAGATCAAGACCCGCCTGCTCGCGTTCTCCGACGACATGGACGGGTTTCGGAAAGTGCCCGACAACGTCCCCAACAAGGAGATGCTGGCCGCGCATCTCGGCAAGCCGCTGACGCGGGTGCCGGATCCGTTCTCCAACGAATACCCGTCGTTCGGGCACCACAACAATGCGCGGCTGCGCGCCTTCCTCGATCATTTCGGCTTCGACTACGAATTCGCGAGCTCGACCGACTATTACACGTCCGGCCGTTTCGACGCGACGCTGCTCAAAATGCTCGCGGCCTACGACAAGGTGATGGCGATCATCCTGCCGACGCTCGGTCCCGACCGCCGCGCGACCTATTCGCCGTTCCTCCCCATCAGCAAGACCACGGGTGTCGTGCTGCAGGTGCCGATGATCCGCCGCGACGTTGCGGCCGGCACGGTGACCTACCTCGATCCCGATACCAACCAGGAAGTCGAGACGCCGGTCACCGGCGGCAACGTCAAGTGCCAATGGAAGGCCGATTGGGCGATGCGCTGGGTCGCGCTCGGCGTCGATTACGAGATGGCCGGCAAGGACCTGATCGACTCGGTCAAACTCTCCGGCGCGATCGCCAGGGCGCTCGGCGCCACGCCGCCGGAGGGCTTCAACTACGAGCTCTTCCTCGATGACAAGGGCCAGAAGATCTCGAAGTCGAAGGGCAATGGGCTGACCATCGACGAATGGCTGCGCTACGCCTCGCCGGAATCGCTGTCGCTGTTCATGTATCGCGAGCCGAAGGCGGCCAAGCGGCTGTATTTCGACGTCATCCCGCGCAATGTCGACGACTACCAGCAGTTCATCGACGGCTTTGCGAAGCAGGACGCCAGGCAGCAGCTCGGCAATCCGGTCTGGCATGTCCACAATGGCCATCCGCCGAAGTTCGACATGCCCGTCACGTTCCAGCTCCTGCTGACGCTGGTGTCGTCGTCGAATGCGGAGAATGCCGAGACACTGTGGGGTTTCATTGGTCGCTACCGACCCGGTGTGAGCCCGCAGACGCATCCCAAGCTCGACGCGATGGTCGGCTATGCCATCAACTATTATCGCGACTTCGTCGCGCCGACGAAGACGTTCCGCGAACCGACCGAGACCGAGCGCGCGGCGCTGCAGGATTTGCGGGATGCATTATCGCAGCTTCCGCAGGACGCCTCGGCCGAGGACATCCAGAACGTCGTCTACGAGATCGGCCGCCGCGAGCCGTTCCTCGACCAGGTCAAGAAGGGCAAGGACGGCCGTCCGGGCGTGACGCTCGACTGGTTCAACATGCTCTACCAGGTGCTGCTCGGCCAGGAAAAGGGCCCGCGCTTCGGCTCCTTTGTCGCGGTGTATGGCGTGCAGAACGCGGTCAACATGATCGACGGCGCGCTGGCGCGGAGTGCGTGAGAGCTACGGAACTGAGTTGTAGGCGCGACCTATCTCCCCGATTCGTCCTGGCGAAAGCCAGGACCCATAGCCACCGCCGGATGTGGTTACGGAGACTCGGAGTGGCCAATTGGTGCCACAACTTCTCCCGGGGTAATGGGTCCTGGCTTTCGCCAGGACGACACCGAAGCCTCACTGGCTTGCCCACACGATCCGCGCGATCCACACCACCTCGCTCGCCGCCATCCTGCGTTCGGCCTGCGTCGCATCGAGCGGCTGCAAATCCAGAGCCTTTGCGGTGCGGCGCTTCAGCGTCGCCACCGTCAGCTCGCCCGCGTTGGTCTTCACCACCACGCGATCGCCTTTGTGGATCGGCGCGCCAGGCGCGACCAGGATGATGTCGCCGTCGCGATAGGCGGGCGCAAGCGCTTCGCCGGACATCTGCAGCGCGAAGCTATGGTTGCCCTCGAAGGCGGGAAGGGCAAATTCGGTCCAGCCCTTGCCGACGGGAAAGCCGGACTCGTCGAAGGCGCCGCTCGCGCCCGCCAGCGCGAAGCCGAGCAGCGGCACCGAACGGCCGCCGCCTGCCTCGTCGCCGACCAGCCTGGCAAAAATGTCGATCGACGAATCTGCCGCCGCCAGCGCTTTCGCGATCGATTCGGTCGAGGGCCAGCGCTCGCGGCCGTCGGAGGTAACGCGCTTGGACTTGTTGAAGGTGGTGGGATCGAGCCCGGCGCGCTTGGCGAGGCCGGACGGCGACAGGCCGGCACGCGCCGCCAGCCGATCCAGCGCGCCCCAGATCTGGTCGTGGGTGAGCATCCTCTGCGCTTTGGCCTGCCTGACCATGGAAGGTCCAGCCCGTCGCAACTCAGGAAAACTATCCTCAAATCAATCGGTTTTCCGTTTTCGGTGCAAGAGGCGGCGTCTAAGTCTTGAGTTCGGCAGGGGTGGCCTTTACGGTCCCGCCCGGGATTTAACGACCCACGAGAGACGAAAATCCCCAGGAGACTCAAAGAGCTGTCTCCCCGGGCAAACAGGGCTGCGTAAGCGGTGGTCAAGATCTACAAAATCTGTCCGGCCTCGGCCTGGCGCGAGGCGGAACGGCAGGGCGTTTATCGCGGCAGCGCGGACGATTCGCGCGACGGATTCATCCATTTCTCGACCGCCGCCCAGGTTCCCGAGACCCTGCAGAAGCATTATGTCGGGCAGCGCGCGCTGTTCCTGGTCGAGGTCGACGGCGATGCGCTCGGCAGCGCGTTGCGCTGGGAGCGCTCGCGCAATGAGGAGCTGTTTCCGCATCTCTATGGCGAGCTCGATCTCGGCGCGGTGATGGCTGTGATGAACCTCAACACGCGCTCCGACGGCGGCCACGATGTTCCGGAGCTTGCCCCGTGATCCGCGCTTTCGACGCTCTCTCGCTGCCGGTGCTGCGTTGGCTCGATCCGGAGGATGCGCATCGCCTCGCGATCCAGGGCCTGCGCTTCCTGCCGCCGGGCAAGCCGCACGCTGACGATCCCAAGCTTGCGGTGCGTGCGTTCGGGCTCAACTTCCCCAATCCGATCGGCATGGCCGCGGGCTTCGACAAGAGCGCCGAAGTGCCGGATGCGCTGCTGCGGCTCGGCTTCGGCTTCGTCGAGATCGGCTCGGTGACGCCGAAGCCGCAAAGCGGCAATCCGCGACCGCGGCTGTTTCGTCTGGAGCGCGACGAGGCCGTGATCAACCGCATGGGCTTCAACAATGACGGTGCGGAGACAGCCCTGCGCCGGCTTGCGGCGCGCGCGCAGCACGGCGGCATCGTCGGCGTCAATGTCGGCGCCAACAAGGATCTGCCCGATCGGGTCAATGATTACGTCAAGCTGATCGAGACCTTTGCGCCGGTCGCGAGCTATTTCACCGTCAACGTCTCCTCGCCGAACACGCCGGGCCTGCGCAATCTGCAGGAAGGCGCGCTGCTCGACGATCTCCTCGCCAGGGTGATCGACGCGCGCCAGCGGGTGCGCGAGAGCGCCGGCGACACGCCGGTGCTGCTCAAGATCGCGCCGGATTTGAGCCTCGCCCAGCTCGACGACGTCGTGCAGGTCGCGCGCTCGCGCCGGGTCGATGGCATGATCGTATCGAACACCACGATCGCGCGGCCGAGTACGCTGCGCGAGGAGATGCGCGCCAAGGAGCAGGGCGGCCTGTCCGGCCGGCCGCTGTTCCGGCTGTCGACGCGGATGGTCGCGGAGACCTATGTGCGCGTCGAGGGCGCATTCCCCCTGATCGGTGTCGGGGGGTGGACTCGGGCGGCGCCGCGCTGACGAAGATCCGCGCCGGCGCGAGCCTGATCCAGCTCTATTCGTCGCTGGTCTACAAGGGCCTCGGCATCGTCGACGAGATCAAGCGTGACCTCGCCTCGACCCTATTGCGGACGGGGCGGGATTCTCTCTCCGAGATCGTCGGCTCCGACGCCGCCACGCTGACGGCGGAAGACTGGCCGGGGATGTAGGCGGTCTCGTGCCCCGAGCGCAGCGCAGCACGTTAGTGATGCACTGCTGAACCGGGGCCCACGCTCGCGGCATTCTGGGTCCCGGCTCCGCGCAGCAGCGTTTCACCCTGCAGCGTGTCCGGGACACGAGAGCTACGACCTCGAAAACGTCTTCCTGTACAGCGCCGGATAGCGCGCGGCCTGCAAGCCGCCGCGCGAGACGTAGGAGGCGATCAGCGCGCTCCACAGCCCGGCATTGCCGAACGATTGCAGCGCCCAACATGTGGCGAGGAAGATCGCGAGCGAGGCCAGCATCAGATTGCGCATCTCACGCGCCCAGGTCGCGCCGATATAGATGCCGTCGAAGCCGAAGGCGAACACGCCGGGAATCGGCGCGAGCACGACGAACGGCAGGAATTCCCGCGCGCCGCGACGGACGCTTTCGCTCGCCGTCATGAAATCGATTAAGTTCGGCCCGAATACCGCGAATAGCGCGGACACGACCAGCGCGAAGCCGAGCCCCCATAGCAGCACCAGCCGGGTCTAATCAGCAAATCCCCTGGCGTCGCGTGCGCCGAGCGTACGGCCGCAAAGCTGCTGGGCTGCGTTCGCTAGACCATCGAGAAAGAAGGCGCTGACCAGCAGAAAATTGTTGAGCACGGAATTCGCGGCCAGCGTGACGTCGCCGGCCCGCGCGCCCTTGGCGGTGAAGAACAAGAACACGGCGATCAGCGCCGCGGTACGGATCAGGATGTCGGAATTCACGGCCAGCAGCCGCATCAGCTTGGCCCGGTCGAACAGCTCTGCGTACGGCACCGCGAACCCACCGTCCGCATAGCGGCGGCAGACGATCATGCCGAGGCCGAATCCGGCCGCTTCAGACAGCAGCGCTGCGATCGCAGCACCTGCGATCCCGGTGTCGTAGACCAGCACCAGCAGGATCGTCGCCGCCGCGTTGACGAGATTGATGACGATTTGGAGCGCGAGCGCCGGGTTGGCGCGAGCCTGGCCGACCAGCCAGCCCAGGATAACATAATTGACGAGCGCCAGCGGCGCCGACCAGATCCGGATCACGAAGTAGGTTTTCGCCGCGCGCGTGACGCCTTCGCTGCCGCCCATCAGGTCGAACAGCACGGTGGCCAGCGGCAGTTGCAGCGCGATCAGTGCTACGCCGATCAAGCCGGCGACGATGAAGCCGCGCACCAGGATCGCGGTCAGCTCGCGCGTCTCGCCGGCGCCGAGCGCCTGCGCCGTGAAGGCGAGCGTGCTCATGCGCAGGAAACCGAACAGCCAGAACAGGCAATCGAAGATGACGGACGCGATGGCGACGCCGCCGAGCAGCGCGGCGTCGTCCAGCCGTCCGATCGCGGTGGTCGAGACCACGCCGATCAGTGGCGTGGTGAGGTTGGCGACCATCGCCGGGCCTGCGATGGCGAAGACCTGACGGGAACCGATCTTCAAGTGAACGGGTGCGTGCATGTCAGAACACGAGCACCATGCCGTCTTCGGCGGCGAGATGGGCGATGTCGTCGAGGCGCGACAGCACGTCTTCGCTCATATGGGTGAGCACGAGGCGTTTTGCGCCGATTTCGGGAAGGTGCTGTTCCAAGGTCGTCAGGCTGAGGTGATTCTTGACCACCTTCTCGTACATATAGGCTTCGGCGATGAAAAGGTCGGCGCCATGCGCCAGCGGAATGAGCGTCTCCGTCCATTCGGTATCGGCGCTGTAGGCCAGCGTGCGACCCTCGGCTTCGACGCGATAAGCGAGGAACGGTCCACCGGATTCGCCGTGCACGACGGGATAGGGCGTCACCGTCACCGCGCCGAAGCTTTGGCTCTGCTCGGGCGCGAGCTCGACGACGGACAGCTCGAAGCGCTGTTTCGTCTTCGAGGAGTGCTCGAACAGAGCCTCCATCACCTCACGCAGCCGCGTCTCGATGCCTTTGGGGCCGGCGATCGTGAGCGGCCGCGTCCGCCGCGAGAATTGTGCGTCGAGCAGGACAAACGGCAGCCCGGCAAAATGGTCGCCGTGGAAATGCGTGATCAGGATGAGATCGATCTCATTGCGGTCGATCTCCAGCCGCTTCAGTGCCGGCAAAGCCGACGCGCCGCAATCGATCAGGAAGTTGGCTTCGCGCCCCGAGACGTGGAAGCAGGTATTGAGCCTGCCGCCGGATCCGAAGGCGTCGCCGCAGCCGACAAAGCGCAATTGCATCGGCCGCCAGCTCCAAATCCTTTACCTGCGTGGCGCGCCGAAAACGCGCATCAGCAGCCAGATCGGAATCACGATGACAGCGCCGAGCAGGAAGTAGCGCCACAGCCAGTTCACGGTATCGAAGCCGAGATCCCACAAACGCTGGAACAGAAGACGAATGCTTAAGATGATATTCCAGGGGTCGAAGCCGATCGCCGCCAGCACGACGCCGACGAGGATCGAGAGCAGCACCAGGCGAAACGCGACCGCCAGCGGCGAGCCGCCGAGAAAGCGGTGCAGGCCGTCACTGCGGCCGGCCGGCAAATCTCTGACGTCGTGGGCCATCTCAAACTCCTCAGGGGATTCGACCTATCATAGGGCAAGGCGGGGACATGGGGAACCTGTGAGGGGGCGTCAATCGGCTTACGGGATTTTAATTCGGGCAAGCACACGCCCGGGGCTTCTTAAGCCTCAACCTCGGCCGCCTCCGCTTTCAGCATCTTTTCCAGCGTTTCCAGCCGGTCGGCCTCCCGCGGCGGCTTGTCCCAGCGCAGCCGGCTGATGCGGGGAAAGCGCATCGCGACGCCGGATTTGTGCCGTGGTGAGCGCTGCAGCCCCTCGAAGGCGACCTCCAGCACCAGCCCCTTGTCTGGCTCGTGCACGACGTGGCGGACGGGGCCGAATTTTTCGGTGGTATTGCGACGCACGAAGCGGTCGATCTGGAGCAGCTCCTCGTCCGTGAAGCCGAAATAGGCTTTTCCGACCGGCACCAGTTCGTCACTGCCCGGCCCTGCGGTCCAAACGCCGAAGGTGTAGTCGGAATAGTAGGACGAGCGCTTGCCGTGGCCGCGCTGCGCATACATCAGCACGGCGTCGATGATGTGCGGATCGCGCTTCCATTTCCACCATTGTCCCTTCGGCCGCCCCGGCAGATAGGGTGCGTCGCGCCGCTTCAGCATCACGCCTTCGACGGCGTCCGCGTCCTCGCCCGCACCAGCGCTGGCGGGATCGGCGCGTGCTGCGGTCAGCGCCTCCCAGCTTGCGAAGGCGACGGTGGGCGACAGATCGATGCGGGGATCGTCGAGCTTACCGATGAAGGTCTCCAGCCGTTCGCGCCGCTCCGCGAAAGGCAGCTCGCGCAAATCGTTCTCGTCGTCGCCGAGCAGATCGTAGGCGCGCAGATGAATCGGAAATTCCTTGATCAGCTTCGGAGACACGACCTTGCGGTTGAGCCGCTGCTGCAGAAAATTGAAACTTTGCACGCGCCCTTCGCGCAGGATCAGAAGCTCGCCGTCGATGGCGCCGGGCAGCCGCAGCGACGGCACGAGGTCCGGAAAGCTCCCGGTGATGTCCTCGCCGGTGCGCGAATAGAGCCGAGCGGTGATGTGGCCGTGCTCGTCGCGGCCGGCCACCGCCTGCACGCGGATGCCGTCCCATTTCCATTCGGCGATGTAGTCGGCGGGATCGAGTGCAGCGAAATCGGTGTCCTCGATCGCATGCGCCAGCATGACAGGACGGAACGGCGCGGGATCGCGATTGACTGGCTTGTCGCCGCGGCCTTCCAGCCAGGCGAACAGGTCGAGATAAGGCGGCGCGAGACCGGGCCAGATCAGCTCGACCTCATGCGGGTCCTTGTCGCCGAGCGCGGCGGCCGCGGTCTTTGCCAGGCGCGCGGAGATGCCGATGCGCAGCGCGCCGGTGACGAGCTTCAACAGCGCCCAGCGGCCGGTCTCATCCAATTCGTCGAGCCAGCGCTCGAGCTGCTTCGGCAGCTCGGTCTTGCCGAGGGTGCGCAGGGTGGTGACCACCTCGGTGAGGGTTGGGGGAGGTGGGTTGTTGTGGACACCCACGGCCTTCGGCCACATCAGCGCGATTGTCTCGGAGAGATCGCCTACATAGTCCCAGGATAGGCCGAACAAGACCGGGTCAGTTCGCTGGGCGATAAGATCGCGCAGCAGAGAAGGTTTTGCGTGCTTGAAACTCAGCGCACCGGTCAGCGCGGCCAGCGCGTAGCCGCGATCGGGATCGGCGACCTCGCGAAAATAACTCGTGATCAGCCGCAGCTTGTTGTTGCGGCCGGGTTCGTAGGCGAGGCGGTCGAGAAGTTCGGCGAAGCGGTTCATGCTTCGGCCTCGTCAGCGAGCGGCGTCTCGGTCTCCTCCTCGTCGCCATAGCCGACGAGATCGAGCGGCCGCGACCGCAAACCCTTGCTTTGGCACCAATGCACCAGCGCGTCTTCCTGGCCATGGGTAACCCAGATCTCGCCGGCACCGGTCGCGGCGATCGTGGCGGTGAGGCCGTCCCAATCGGCGTGATCCGAGATCACCAGCGGCAGCTCGATGCCGCGTTGCCGCGCGCGGGCGCGCACCCGCATCCAGCCAGAGGCGAATGCCGTGACGGGATCGGGAAACCGGCGGGTCCAGAGATCGGATGTTGCAGAGGGCGGCGCCAGCGTGATGGTGCCGGCGAGCGCCGCCTTCTTGACGCCCTTCGCCGGCCGCAACTCGCCGAGCTCGATTCCGCGGCTCTGATAGTAATGCGTGATCTTCTCCATCGCGCCATGCAGATAGATCGGCGCGTCGTAACCCGCTTGGCGCAGCAGAGCGATCACGCGCTGCGCCTTGCCAAGCGAATAGGCGCCGACGAGATGCGCGCGCTCCGGAAATAGCGCCACCGACGCCAGCAGCTTCTTGACCTCGTCGGCCGCATCGCCATGGCGAAACACCGGCAGGCCGAACGTTGCCTCGGTGATGAAGACGTCGCAGCGTACGAGCTCGAACGGCGTGCAGGTCGGGTCGGGCGCATCCTTGTAGTCGCCGGAGGCGACGATGCAGGTGTCCTTGCAGGTGACCGCGACCTGCGCCGAACCGAGCACATGGCCGGCCGGGTGAAACTTCGCGCTGACGTCGCCGAGCCGGATCTCCTCGCCATAGTGGATTGCTTGGGTGGAGCCGGCAAAATTCTCGCCATAGCGCAGCCGCATCATGTCCAGCGTTTCCTGCGTCGCCAGCACCGCGCCGTGGCCGGCGCGGGCATGGTCGGAATGGCCGTGGGTGATCACGGCCCGCTCGACCGGCCGGACGGGGTCGATATGGAAGCCGCCCGGCTTACAGCATAGGCCGGCGGCAACTGGCAGCAGGATGTCTTGCGGACGCATGCCTGTTATATAGGTCGCGACCCCGCATCTTCGAGTCATCACCGCTTCGTTCCCTGGTTCCCACAATGCCCCTGCGCTTGTTCCTGACCTCCGGCGATCTCATGGCCGACCGCCGCTTCGAGTTCGCGCGCGACCTCCAGCTCAAGGGCGATCTGGCGGCCGCCGCCGACCTGCTGGAGCAGACCATCGAGATTGCGCCGAATTTCACCTCGGCCTGGTTCACGCTCGGCGAAATCCGCGCGCAACTCGGCGAGCGCGACAAGGCCATTGCGGCCTTTCGCAAATCGCGCGAGTCCGACCCGAGCGATCAGCATGGCGCTCATCTGCATCTGATACGCCTCGGCGATGCGCAATTGTCCGAGATGCCCAAGGCCTATGTGCAGGCCTTGTTCGATCAATACGCCCCGCGCTTCGAGCACGTGCTGATCAACGATCTCGGCTATCGCGCGCCGTCGCTGATCTTCAAGGCGGTGGTGGCTGCCCGCGTCGCCGCGAAGAAGCCCGCCCTGTTCAAGCGCGCCATCGATCTCGGCTGCGGTACGGGGCTCGCGGCCGCCGCCTTCGCCAAACAGGTCGACCAGTTCATCGGCATCGATCTGTCGCCCGGCATGGTCAAGGAGGCGCGAGCCACCGGCCTCTATGCCGAGCTCGAAGTCGCCGACATGATCGAAGGCCTGCGCAGCAGGAGCGAGGCGAGCGCAAACCTCGTCGTCGCTGCCGATGCGTTCGTCTATCTCCCCGATCTCGCACCGGTGCTCGGCGAAGCCAGGCGCGTGCTCGCGCCCGGCGGCGTGCTTGCGTTCACGCTGGAGACCCATGACGGCAGCGGCATCGTTCTCGGCGAAGGCCTGCGCTATGCCCATTCGGCGGAATATGTGCGCGATGCGATGGCGAAGGCCGGCCTCAAGCTCCTCACATTGGAGCAGGCCTCGCCACGCACCGAGAACAACGAACCGGTGGGCGGCCTCGTCGTGGTCGCCGAGAAAACTTGAGTTTAGGCGCTATAAGCGGCGCTTTAAGCGTCATTGCGTCGCAAAGCCGCGACTTCCCACTTGCGAGCCGTGCGGCGATGCCAGCACAATGCGCGCACCAGGGAGAAACAAACAATGACCAGGAATCCATCGCGGCGCGATTTCAGCGCCGCCGCGCTCGCGACCATCGCGGCCTCCACCTTGCCCGCGCCCTATGTCTGGGCCGCGGAGAAGAAATACGATTCCGGCGCCAGCGACACCGAGATCAAGATCGGGCAGACCGTGCCGCATTCCGGCCCCGGCTCGCTCTACGGCGTGCTCGGGCGCGTCGGCGAGGCCTATTTCCAGATGCTGAACGAAAAGGGCGGCATCAACGGACGCAAGGTCAAATTCCTCACCATGGATGATGCCTACAGCGCGCCGAAATGCGTCGAGGCGACGCGGCGCCTGGTCGAGCAGGAGGAGGTGCTCGCGCTCTACGGCTCGCTCGGCACCGCGCCGCAGACCGCCGTGCACAAATACCTCAACTCGAAGGGCGTGCCGCAGTTGCTGCTCAACACCGGCGCGTCGAAGTGGAATAACCCGAAAGAGTTCAAATGGACGATGGCGGGCTTGCCGCTCTATCCGACCGAGGCGCGGATCCTGGCGCGGCACGTCGTCAGCGTGAAGCCGAACGCGAAGGTCGGCATCCTGTACCAGAACGACGATTTCGGCCGCGACTTCCTCGGCCCCTTCAAGAAGGTTCTGGAAGACGCCGGCGGCACCGCCAAGGTGATCATGGAGCAGACCTACGATCTGACCGATCCGACGGTCGATTCCCAGCTCATCAACCTCTCGAAGTCGGGTGCGGACGTCTTCTACAACATCTCCACCGGCAAGGCCTCGTCGCAGTCGATCCGGAAAGTAGCCGAGCTCGGCTGGAAGCCGCTGCAGCTGCTGTCGGCCGGCTCGACCGGCCGCTCCATCCTCAATGCCGCGGGCCTCGAGAACGCCGCCGGCATCGTCGCCATCCGCTACAACAAGGAAGTCGGCCTGCCCAAATGGGAGAAGGACCCCGACGTCATGGCGTTCGAGGAGCTGCGCAAGAAGTACACGCCGGCGATCGATCAAGACAACACCATCGCCTTCGCCGGCTACGGCCAGGCCGTCACCATGGGCGAGATCCTGCGCCGCTGCGGCGACGAGCTCACCCGCGCCAACGTGCTGAAGCAGGCTTCCAACCTCAAAGGCTTCCACTCGCCTTATTTCCTCGACGGCGTCACTTACGACTACACGCCTGACGATTACACGCCGATGAAGACGCTCTTCATCTCCACCTTCACCGGCAAGGACTGGGACATCTCCGACAAGCCGATGTCGGAGTAGGGGCGCTTTCTTCTCCCCTTGTGGGAGAAGATGGCGCGAAGCGCCGGATGAGGGGGCTTTCTCCGCGTACTCGAACGATGCTCTTTCGCGGAGAGATACCCCTCACCCGTCTCGCCGCTTCGCGGCGATCCACCCTCTCCCACAAGGGGAGAGGGAACGGCAGTATCGCCCTCGTCGTTCACCCCCTCGACGAACCCGTCCCCACGGCTTACCTGTGATGCCGTGCCGCCCCGCATCCGCAAAATCCCGGTCGAACCTGCCGCGCTGCTGCCCGACCGCTTCAAGGCGTGGTTCGCGGCCCGCGGCTGGTCGCCGCGCGCGCATCAATTGGCGCTGCTGGAGAAGGCGCGCGAGGACCGATCCGCATTGCTGATCGCGCCCACCGGCGCCGGCAAGACGCTGGCGGGATTCTTGCCGACGCTGGTCGAGCTGAGCTCCGCGCCCAAAGCTTCGGCGAAATCGGTGATCTCCACCGGCCGCAGTCTGCAACGCACCGGCGGCCTGCACACGCTCTACATCTCGCCGCTCAAGGCGCTCGCGGTCGATATCGCGCGCAACCTCGAGCGCCCCGTCGCCGAGATGGCGCTGCCGATCAAGATCGAGACCCGTACCGGCGACACGCCGACGTCGCGGCGGCAGCGGCAACGGCGCTATCCGCCGGACATTTTGCTGACGACGCCGGAGCAGCTTGCGCTGCTGCTGTCCTCCGACGACGCGCCGTTCCTGTTTTCCTCCTTGAAGCGCATCGTGCTCGACGAGCTGCACGCGCTGGTGACGTCCAAGCGCGGCGATCTGCTGTCGCTTGGACTCGCGCGGCTGTGGCGGTTGGCGCCGCAGATGCGGGCGATTGGCCTGTCGGCGACCGTGGCCGAGCCTGAATCGCTGGCGCGCTTCCTGGTGCCGCAGCCCGGCGGCAAGGAAGCGGCGGCCGACATCGTCCTTGCCGGCGGCGCCGCACCGCCGCTGGTCGAGATGATGGACACGCGCGAACGCCTGCCCTGGGCCGGCCACAGTGCGCGCCACGCACTTCCCGAGATCTACGAGCTGATCAAGGCGAACAAGACCACGCTGGTTTTCGTCAACACCCGCAGCCAGGCCGAGATGCTGTTCCAGAATCTCTGGAGCATGAACGACGACAATCTTGCCATCGCGCTGCATCACGGCTCGCTCGACGTCGCCCAGCGCCGCAAGGTCGAAGACGCGATGTCGGCGGGCAAACTGCGCGGCGTGGTCTGTACCTCCTCGCTCGATCTCGGCGTCGACTGGGGCGACGTCGATCTCGTCGTCAATATCGGCGCGCCCAAGGGCTCCTCGCGCCTGATGCAGCGCATCGGCCGCGCCAACCACCGGCTCGACGAAGCCTCGCGCGCGGTGCTGGTGCCCGCGAACCGATTCGAGGTGCTGGAGTGCCGCGTCGCGATCGACGCCATCGCGGAGAATGCGCAGGACACGCCGCCGCTGCGCCTGGGTGCGCTCGATGTGCTGGCCCAGCACGTGCTCGGCTGCGCCTGCGGCGAGCCGTTTTTCTCCGACGAGCTTTACGGTGAGGTCCGCACCGCCGCGCCCTACGCCGATCTCACGCGGCAGGACTTCGACGACGTGGTCGATTTCGTCGCCTCCGGCGGCTACGCGCTGAAGACCTATGAGCGTTTCGCGCGGATCAAGCAGGACAAGGAGGGACGCTGGCGCGTCGCCAATCCCAGGGTGCGGCAGAGCTACCGGATGAATGTCGGCACCATCGTCGAGGACGACATGCTCAAGGTGCGGCTGGTGCGCTCGCGCGGCGGAGGTCAAGGAAAAGCAGGCGGGTCGACCGGCGTGATCGCGCGCGGCGGCAGGCTGCTCGGCGAGATCGAGGAAGCCTTCATCGAGGGTCTCAGCCCGGGCGACACCTTCGTGTTCTCAGGAGAGGTGGTGCGCTACGAAACCCTGGTCGAAGACCAGGTCTATGTCTCGCGCGCCAACGACAAGGACCCGAAGGTGCCGTCCTATATGGGCGGCAAGTTTCCGCTCTCGACCTATCTTGCCGAACGGGTTCGCCGCCTGCTCGATGACGGGCGCGCGTGGGGCGCCTTGCCGGAGCAGGTGCGCGACTGGCTGTCGCTGCAAAAGGACGTCTCGCGCGTGCCGGCGGTGCGCGAGCTGCTGGTCGAGAGTTTTCCCCGCGCCAACAAGCATTACGTCGTCTGCTATCCCTTCGAAGGCCGTCTCGCGCATCAGACGCTCGGCATGCTCTTGACGCGCCGGCTGGAGCGCGCCCGCGCCCGGCCGCTCGGTTTCGTCGCCAATGAATATGCGATCGCGGTCTGGGCGCTCGGCGACATGTCCTCCATGATCCGGGACGGCAGGATCGACCTCGACGCGCTGTTCGATCCCGACATGCTCGGCGACGACCTCGAAGCGTGGCTTGCCGAATCCGCGCTGATGAAGCGCACGTTCCGCAATTGCGCGATCATCTCCGGCCTGATTGCGCGGCGGCACACCGGTGAGGAGAAGAGCCGCCGTCAGGTGCTGTTCTCGACCGATCTCGTTTACGACGTCCTGCGCAAGCACCAGGCCGATCACGTGCTGTTGCGCGCCGCCCGTGCCGATGCCGCCACTGGCCTGCTCGATCTGCGACGCCTCAGCGACATGCTCACCCGCATCCGGGGCCGCATCACGCATCGGGAACTCGACCACGTCTCCCCGCTCGCCGTCCCCGTGATGCTGGAAATCGGCCGCGAGTCAGTCTATGGCGAAGCTGGAGACGAGCTCCTGGCGGAGGCCGCCGACGAGCTCGTCAAAGAGGCGATGGGATAACAGCAGGTTTTGACGTGGGGGCAGGCGCGCTGGTTTCAGGGGATATCGAGGACATGCGCGTTTCGAATGTCAGCATCAGCAGCGTGACCTTCGCGGCCGATCTCTCCGGCGCGCTATTCTGGGAAGAGCAGCGCCTGCTCGTCGTCTCCGACCTGCATCTGGAAAAAGGTTCCAGCTTCGCCATGCGCGGCGTGCTGCTGCCGCCTTACGACACCATCGCGACGCTCAGTCGTCTCGCTGCTGTCATCTCCCGCCATGATCCCCGAATCGTCATCGCGCTCGGCGACAGTTTTCACGATCGCACGGCGCATGGACGGCTGTCGGCGGAGGATCGCGACGCGGTCGCCGCCTTGCAGGCTGGCCGCGACTGGATCTGGATCTCAGGCAATCACGATCCGGCGCTGCCGCGTGATCTCGGCGGCACCGTCGCCGACGAAGTTGCGATCGGTCCGATCACCTTCCGCCACGAGCCGACGGGCGCGAGCGGCGAGATCGCCGGCCATCTTCATCCCAAGGCGCGTGTCTCCGCGCGCGGCCGCTCGATGGAGCGCCGCTGTTTCGCCTGTGACGGCGAGCGTGCCGTGATGCCCGCCTTCGGCGCCTACGCCGGCGGCCTCAGCATCCGCGATGTGGCGTTTGCAAAGATCTTTCCAATGAACGGTTTTGTCGCGCACCTGCTCGGCGACCGCCGCGTCCACGCGATCGCCGCGTCACGGTGCAGCTAAGCCGCTTTCGCCTGCACGTCGTCGCAGAACTCCGCCAGCCGATCTGCCAGCCGCAACGTCGCGGGACTTGCGCCCGGCGCGGCCATCAGCGCCACTTCGGTCCGGTTGATCGGCGCAAAGCCGTCCTTCGCGCTCAGCACGCGGTGGTCGGACTGGATCGCCATCTCCGACAGGATGCTCAAGCCCATGCCGGCCGCGACCGCGGCCTGGATGCCGGCCAGGCTCGATGACGTATAGGACATGTGCCAAATGCGGCCCGCGCTTTCCAGCGCATGGATGGCGCCGGCGCGGTAGAGGCAGCCGAGCGGAAAGCCGATCAGCGGCACGGAGGCGACATCGGCGTGGATCGGATGGCTCTTGCTGGTCACCCAGTGCACCTGCTCCGGCCACACCGCAATCGCGCCTTTCTCACCGGCCGCGCGCTTGAACAGCGCCAGATCGAGCTCGCCGCGATCGAGGTCGCGGGCGAGATTCTTGCTCTGGTCGGCGCGCACATCGAGCCGCAGGCCCGGATGCGAGCGCGAGAACGCGCCGAGCAGTTTCGCCAGCCGATACGCCGCAAAGTCCTCGGGGATGCCGAGCCGGATTGCGCCTTCGCCGTCGGGCTGGCGCAGCACGTCGCGCGCCTCTTCCGCAAGCGACAACAACCGCCGCGCATAGGACAGCAGCCGCTCGCCGGCTTCGGTGGGGCGCACGTCCTTGCCGTCGCGATGCAGCAGGACCTGGCCGACATCCTCCTCCAGCCGCTTGATCTGCTGGCTGACGGTCGATTGGGTGCGATGGACGCGCTCGCCGGCGCGGGTGAAGCCGCCGGCATCGACCACCGACACGAAGCTGCGCAGGAGCTCCAGATCGAGCATGGCTGCCTCCATTCGAAAATCCACTGGCTGAAAGTTAATCATTTAATTTCAAAATGACAAGCCGGCTCCCTAGATCGAGGGCTCAGGAGAATGCCCCTCATGTCGCTCGCCCCTTCGCTTGCCGTTCCGCGCAGCCGCTTCAACACGCTGCCGCTGGCCATCGGCCTGTTCTGCCTGCTCTGGAGCTACGCCTTCGTCGCCGGCAAGATCGGCGTGACCCATTGCCCGCCGCTGATCCTGCTCGCCGCGCGCTTCTCGCTCGCCGGCATCTTGATCCTCGGTGCCACGCTGGTCCGCGGCGACGACTGGTCGCTGTCCTGGCGCGATGCCGCGATCTTTGCCGTGCTCGGCGTCGCCAACAACGCGCTCTATCTCGGCCTCGGCTACACCGGGCTGCAATCGGTCTCCGCCGGCCTCGGCGGCCTGATCGTGTCGGCCAATCCGGTGTTCACGGCGGGCCTCGCCGCGCTGCTGCTCGGCGAAGGCATGACCTGGCGCAAGGCGAGCGGCCTCCTGCTCGGCATCACCGGCGTGACCTTGATCGTCTGGCACCGCCTGTCGGTCGGCACCGACTCGCTGCACGGCATCGTGTTCACGCTGGCCTCGCTCGCCTCCCTCGTCGCCGGCACCATTTTGTTCAAGCTGCTCGCGCCGAAGGGCTCGCTGTGGATCGGCAATGGCGTGCAGAATCTCGCCGCCGGCATCGTGCTGACGCCGGTGGCGCTCACCTTCGCCGATGTTCATCCCATCGATTTCACGCCGGGCCTGATCGGCGCCTTCGCCTTCCTCGTGCTCGGCGGCTCGATCCTGGCGTACTGGCTCTGGTTTCATTTCTTGAAAGTGTGTGGCGCGACGGCTGCCAGTGCCTATCATTTCCTGATGCCGCCGCTCGGCATGCTGTTTGCGTATCTCGTGCTCGGCGAACATGTCGAGGCGCGCGATCTGCTCGGAATCATCCCGGTCGCACTCGGCATCTATCTGGTGACGCGGCCCGCCAAATCCGTCTCGTAAGAGGAGTCCATCATGCCCATTTCCATCACCCTGATCGGCGGTCCCACTGCGCTGATCGAGATCGATGGCTTCCGTTTGCTCACCGATCCGACCTTCGATGACGCGCACACCGCCTATCAGCTGCCGCATGTGAAGCTGGAGAAGACGATCGGCCCTGCGCTCAAGGCCGATGCGATCGGCCCGATCGATGCCGTGCTGCTCAGCCACGACCAGCATTCGGACAATCTCGACAATTCCGGCCGCGACTTTCTCAAACATGTGAAGCGCGTGCTGACCACCGAGGCCGGCGCGCAGCGCCTCGGCGGGCATGTCGAAGGTTTGGCGCCGTGGGGCACGGCGCATCTGAAAGATCGTGACGGCAACTCGCTGACGATTACTGCGACCCCGGCGCGTCACGGGCCGGCCGGCATCGAGCCGCTGTCAGGCGACGTCATCGGCTTCGTGGTGTCGTCGAGCCGGACCGACACCACATCGGTCTACATCAGCGGCGACACCACCTGGTTCGACGGCGTCGCCGAGGTCGCGCGCCGTTTCAAATGCGGCGTGGTGATGCCTTTCGCCGGCGCCGCGCAAACGCGCGGGCCGTTCCATCTGACCATGGACACCAACGACACCATCGAGACCGCGCGCGCCTTCCCCGATGCGATGATCGTGCCGGTTCATACGGAGGGTTGGGCGCATTTCCGCCAGAACAGCGAGGATCTACGCAAGACCTTCGACGTGCTCGGCTTCGGGACGCGGCTGCGATTGCTCGAGCCCGGCGTGCCGACGGTGGTGCAGGCGCCGTAGCCCCGACTGTCATGCCCCGGCTTGACCGGGGCATCCAGTACGCCGCGGCGGTAATTGTGAGAGCGAGTCGCCTAACGCAGGCCTCTGGAATACTGGGTCGCCCGGTCGAGCCGGGCGACGACGAGAGGAGAGAGCGTAGTCTCCTCAATCCTTGCGAAACACGATCGAAGCCATCCATCCCGTCATCAGCGCCATCGCGGCGGTGACGAGGCCGTAGATCAGGCCGTTCTGCCGCGCGGTGGTGGCGACGAACTGCTCGAAGCCGACCTTGACGATCTCGAACGCGGTCTCGGTCTTGCCGATGAACGCGCCGTCGGCAAACAGCTTGATCTCCACCTCGTAAGTGCCGATCGGCACCTCCGCCGGCAGCGGAATGCCGGTGCGGAACAGCGTCGGCGTCAGGAACGTCACCGCGCTCGGATCCTCGCGGTAGAGACCGCGCTGGGTGCGCAGGCGGATGAAGGCGGAGCGGAATACGTCGTTCGGCACCACATCGGCATAGTCGCCGCTGACACGCTGGGTCAGCAGCACGTTGTTAAGCCCGATCTGCTGGCGCCGCGCGATCTCGGGCGAGGTGATGACATCGAAGGAGCGGTTGGCAAACAGCGCGAGATAGCTCGGCACCTCCAGGAACTGGCGGTAGTCGGTGTTGATCCAGATCCCGAAGGTGCGCTCCTTGCGCCGCGTCACCATCTCGGCGCGCGGGCCCATCACGGTGACGACGAGATCGTAGCTCTTGCGATCGGCGGGCGTGGAGGCGTCCTTCTCGACCGAACCGAACAACACCAGCTCCTCGCCGGAATAGTTCGGCGTCACCGTGACGCGGTGGTTGGAGACCGACACGATCAGCCGCTCGGCGCGTGCGGCGGAGCCGAGCAGCAGAACGAGCAGGACCGCGAGAGCTGTGCGCATCATCCGTTCACCCCCAGCTCGCGGATGGTGAAGAGGTCTTCGGGCCGGATCACCAGCTCGATGGCGAAGCGAACGCCGACCGAGAGGATCAAGAGGCCGAGCAGCAGCCGCAGCTGCTCGCCGCGGATCTTCTGACCGGCGCGTGCGCCGAACTGCGCGCCGGTGACACCGCCGACCATCAGGATCAGCGCCAGCACCGCGTCGACAAGGTGATTGGTCACCGCATGCAGCAGGGTCGCAAACAGCATCGTGACCAGCGTCAGGACCATCGAGGTGCCGATCACCGTCGAGGTCGGCACCCGCAGCAGATAGATCATGATCGGCACCAGGATGAAGCCGCCGCCGATGCCCATGATGGCGCCGATGAAGCCGATCAGGACGCCGATGATCACGACCGGAATGACCGAGAGGTAGATCTTGGAACGCTTGAACCGCATCTTCAGCGGCAGGCCATGGATCCAGTTGTGGGTGCGTCGTGGCGGCACCGCGCCGCGCCGGGTCCGCATTAGGGCGCGCAGGCCTTCGGAGAACATCAGGCTGCCGACGGTGGTGAGCAGCACGACGTAGGACAGTGCGATCATCAGATCGAGCTGGCCGAGCGCACGCAGCTGCGTGAAGGTCCACACGCCCAGCGCCGTCCCGGTCACGCCGCCGCATAACAGCACGCTTGCCAGCGCCGGGTCGATCGCGCGTCGCCGCCAATAGGCGAGCGCGCCGGAAAAGGACGAGGCGGCGATGTGGCTCGCGACGGAGGCGACCGCGACCGCCGGCGTGATGCCGATGAAGATCAAAAGCGGCGTCATCAGGAAGCCGCCGCCGATCCCGAACATGCCGGAGACGAAGCCGACCGCCGCGCCCATCGCTAGCACGAGGAAGACATTGACCGGAAGATCGGCGATCGGGAGATAGAGCTGCATCGAGAGACCACGCTTCCCGCGAGACGGATCGATTGCGCGGAATGCTCGCAGGAGGGCAGAACGATTGCCGCGCCCTTCAATAGCGGAATTCGGTGGCCGGCGGGACCAGGAATTTCGGGCGTGGTGAATGGGCTTAGAGAGATCAGATCACGGCTCGCAGCGAACCGAGCATTCCGCCACCTTCTCCGCCGTCATGCCCCGGCTTGACCGGGGCATCCACTACGCCGCAGCTTCTCCGTATCCAACCGACGCCTCTGGAATACTGGGTCGCCCGGTCAAGCCGGGCGACGACAAGAGGAGAAAGCGTACTAAACCGATTAATGCACAGCCGAGGCCGCGCGCTTGGCGGCAACCGGCTTCGGCGCAGGCTTCGCGTTGGCCTGCGGGGCGCTGTCCCAGCCGCCGTTCGGGGCCGCAACATTGACGGCGTCGTCGGGCTGCGGTTCGGCGCTGAAGGTCTGGATCGCGAGCTTGGCGGCGGCGAGCGATTGCGGGTCGAGCCGCTTGGCGACGTCGTCGCGCTTGCCGGCCGCGTCCGCATCGCCCTGGGCGGCGGCGAGCGTGAACCATTTATAGGACTCGGCGAGGTTCTGCTCGACCCCGATGCCGCGGGCATAGAGGATGCCGAGGTTGAACTGGCTGTCGGCGACGCCGCGGTCGGCGGCCTTCCGGAACCACAGTGCCGCGCTCTTGTAATTGGCTCCGCGTCCGCCGCCATCGGCGTCGAGCACCGCGAGATTGTGCATCGCCTTGGCGTTGCCGCGCTCGGCCGCCTGCGTGTAGTAGCGGCGGGCGATGTCGGCGTCCTTCTTCACGCCAAGACCCTTTTCGTAGAGTGTCCCGAGGCGGAAGGTTGCGGGCACGACGCCGGCCTGCGCCGCACGGTCGTACCATTTGGCGGCTTCGTCGTAATTCGCGGCCACGCCCTTGCCCTCGGCAAAGCGCACGCCGATCTCGTAGGCCGCGGTCGCATCGCCCTTCATCGCGGCGGTGCGCAAGCCGGGGCCACCGATGCCGTCAGGCAGCTTTTCGGTCGGCGGCACCTGGATCATCGCGAGTTTCGCGCGGCTCGTGCCCGACAGCGCGCCGGTGACGTCGCTCGACGCCGCAGGCGGGGTTGGCGCCGCGGTTTGCGGGATTTCGACCGAAGCGGTGCCGCTCGGGCTCGTCACGGACCCCGGCGCGGCATTGTTCTGCGACTGCTTTCCGATCGGCGTCGGCGAGGTCATCGAGGGCGTGACCTGCTCTGGCGCGGCGGGCTTGTTCTCAATGGACGGCAGGGCTCGCGGCGCGGGCTCGCTCGACGTATTCTCCATCGCCTGCGGCGCTGGCGACGAGCTGCTGCCATCGAGCAGGTTCATCGCCATCTTGAAGGTGCCGAGCACGATCACGACCACGCTCGCGCCGACCAGCAGCGAGCGGATCTTCGAGGTGATGGTCGACCCGCCTTCCTGGCCCTTGTCCTTGGCGCGACCGGCAGACGCCTTGGCGGCCCGGCCGGTTTTCTCGGGTGGCTGCGCGGCGGCGGCTTGCGCTGCGCGGCGCGCGGCAGCGATGAAGCTCGACGACGACACCGGCTCCTTGGGCGCGGCCGGGATTTCGCTGATTGCGCTTTCGGACGCAGCGATGCGCTCGGACGGCGTGGCGATGCGTGCACCCGGCCTTGTGCCCGGCTCGAGCGGATGATCCGGCGGCAGTTCGGGCGCAAGCGCGGCGCGCGTGGGCGCGGTATGCGGCTCCAGGATTTCGCTGATCGCGCGTGGCGGAACCGGCGGTGCCATCGGCATCGGCGGCGGCGCCGCCGGCGCGGCGGCTTGGAATTCGCGCGGCGCGGCGGCGAAGGCGGCGTGCGCCGCCTGCGCGGCGGCTGGATTGGGCAGCTCGGGCTTCGGATCGTATTTCGGGTGCTGCTGTTGCTGCGGCCGCGGCTCGTGCGCCATCGGCGCGGGCGCCATGGGAGCGGCCATCGGCATCGGCATCGGCTGCGCCGCAGGGGCGGGCGGCGCGGTGCGCACATTGCGAAGATCGCCCTCGATCATCGAGAGACGATCGACGACGTGGCCAAGGGCGTTGTGGACGGCCTCCAGCGAATCCTGGGTGGTCCGGTTGGTCTCGGCCTGGCTGAAGCGGATGTCGGAGAGCTCGCGCTTGACGAGATCGACCATGCCGGAATCGGCGGGCGGCGCGGAGTTGCGGCTCTCGGCCAGCGCGGAATAGGTCGCCTGCTGCCGCTCCAGGTGGCGCAGGATGTCGTGCAGCCCGTCCTCGACGCGGCTGAAATTGCCGTTGCGCGGATCGGAGGCGGCCTCGAGCCGCTCCAGCAGATACGAGACCCGCTGTTCAAGATGAGCGAAGGTCGAAGCCGAGTCGTTGCCGACCTGCATGCGATCGAAACGGTCAGACAGGGCGCGGATCGCGCTTTCGAGCTGCTCGCTGCTCTCGGATGGTTGAGGGCGCTCGCGCGTTTCCAGAGCGGCGGTGAGCGCCGCGATGCGCTGTTCCAGCACCGCAAAACTGTCGCCTTGGCCGGACGCACGGGTGACCTGGTCGACCTTGGACGACAGCAGCTGCACGTCGTCCGAGAGCCGTGCCAGCGCTTCGTTGGAGGCAACGTTGGAGACGATGCCACGCAGCGCCGAGATCGCGCCTTCGAGCTGGCGGACCGTCGACGGATCGTCATTGGCGCGCAGGATCAGATCGAGCTTGGCGCCGAGATTGCGGATCGCCTCGTCATAGCCGGTGAGCTGCTCGGCCGGCGTCAGCGTGCGGAGCACCTGCTTGATCTCGGACAGCGCGTGCTCGATGCCGGACAGGACCTGACCGTCGGTGCCGTTGGAGCGGGTCTCGTCGATGCGCCGATGCAGCGAGCGGATCTCGTTCTCGATCGATTCGATCGCGCGGCGCGGCATCGCCTCGGTGATGGCGTTGCGGATCTCCGCAAGCTCGCTGCGGAACGTGTTGATCGCCTGCTCGGTATTGTCAGGGCGCTGCAGCGATTCGATCTGGCTCGTGATCTTGAGCAGATGGCGCTCAAGCGCAGAGAAATCCGGCCCCGGCTGGGGTGGCGGCGGAGCATAGGCAGGCGCGGGCGGCGCCATCGGGGGCGCGTAAGGAGCTGCCGCGGGCGCGATCGGCGGCGCGGCGCGCGGCGGCATCTGCCTGGGCGTAAAGCCGTCGAGCTCGCTCTGCCGTGCGGTGATCTCGGCCACCGCGACGTCGAACGAAGCGGGGCTCAGGGGCGGTGAGTTGCGATAGACCTGTGCTGCCGCGCGCTCGACCGCATCGGCCTGGCGCTGGCGCGTTTCAACGGGGGCCTGTCGTGGTGCCGGAGCCTGCTGCGGCTTTGAGATTTGCGACAGCCTTGCATCGAGCCGCGAGATCGCGTCGTTGAGCTGGCGCGCAACGCCCTGCTCGCGCGAAACGTCTTGTCGCGGAGTATCTTGTCGCGAAGAATCTTGCCGCGGCGCGGGCTTTGAAATCCGCTCGATCTGCTGGGTGATGGCGTCGAGCCGCTGGTGGATGTCGGCAACTTCGCGGCTTTCCTGGCTCGGTACTTGAGTCGGTACCTGGCTCGGGACGTTCTGGGCTTGCGGACGCTGGTCGTAAAGTCCGCGAAAGTTTGGCGGGGCGGTCTCGCCGAGCGTGGAGTTCAGCCAATCGTTGAGTGACATGCCGGCGCGACGCGCAGCAGCTTCGGCCCGCTCCCGGACGGATGGATCGATGCCGTCAACACTCCACGATACGCGCGAATTCATGACTCTGTCCGGTTCCGACTCCGGCGCCCCATCCGGCGCCTCCAGTCTTCCCTCGCGTGCCGGTTGCAAAGACAATCGGATTTGGCGCGGGTCGTCTGCCTCGAAAACCGACTTTTGTCTGTTACGGTAAATAACGGGTTAAGGAACCCGTTGACGGTGTCTTAAAGTTGGGCGGCGGGGTGCGACACCCACCGCTGTCATGCCCCGCGAAAGCGGGGCATCCAGTACCCGCAGCCTCTCGATTCCAGCCGCGCAGCCTCTGGAATACTGGATCGCCCGCCCCCGTGCGCAATTGCGCACAAGGCGGGCGATGACAGCGGAATAATACGCAACGGCACGTCATGGCGTCTGGCCAGCCCCTCAGCCCTTGCCCTCGCGCTTGCCATCCTCCAGCGGCACCACGGTGCCGCTTGCGCTCATCGCCGACAGGGCCTCGAGCGCCTCTTCGCAGAAATCGGCCACCATCTGCTCGTGCCGGGCGCCGAGCTGAAGCAGCAGCAGGTTACCGAGGTCGAGCACGCCGGACGCCGCCCCTTCCGGGAAGCGCTTCTTCAGGATGCGCTCGTAGTTCTCGTGGCGATCGCGGTGGTGCTCGAGCCGGGCCATCAGGTCGGTGCGCATGGGCTCGAGGCCGATGCTGTCGAGCGCATGCAACCGCACCAGGAGATCGTCCTTGATGGAAGGGGGCGTGCTTGGCCGCGCGGCCCAGTGCCGCAGCGCTGTTCGGCCCTCCGGAGTCAGCGTATAGATCAGTTTATTGGGTTTGCCGGTTTGCACGACCTCGCGGCCCTGGATGTAGCCGCGGTCGCGCAGCTTGGAGAGCTCGCGGTAGATCTGCTGGTGGTCGGCCTTCCAGAAGAAGCCGATCGAGGAATCGAATGTCTTGGCGAGCTCGTAGCCCGTCATCGGACGTTCCGTCAGGCAAGCGAGGATTGCGTCGCCCAAAGCCATGACCCGGTCCTCCTGTTGTCGATCTTAACGAATTGGCTTGACTTTATGCGCATCGGCGCATATGCGTCAATGTGCATATGAGGCGACCCGATAACGAGGGCAAAAACCGCCCCGAAAACCCCAATGGAGTCAACCTTCGCGCTACTGTGCATGGGGTTGTTTTCGCGTTTTTTGCCCGAGCCTTTTAGGGAGGCACCTGAATGACCGGCCTCGAGTCCTGGTACGGCTACATTAAGTCGCATGACCGGGCAGCGCTCTGGGACCTGCTCCATCCCGACGCCGTCTTCGAAAGCCCTGTCGTGCACGCGCCGCAGCGCGGCCGCGACATCACCTTCAAATATCTGGCCAGCGCTGAGAAGGTGCTTGGCGGTCCCGGCTTCAGCTATGTCGGTGAATGGAAGAGTGAGAGCGGCGCCGTGCTCGAATTCAAGACCATGATCGACGGCATCGAGATCAACGGCGTCGACATCATCAGCTTCGACGGCGAGGGGCGCATCACGCATTTCAAGGTGATGGTGCGGCCGCTGAAGGCGATCAACATGCTGCATCGCCTGATGGCGGAACAGCTTGCCGCCACTCAATCCTAAGCCAATACCGTCACTTCAAGGCCTGCCGGGAGACCACCATGCCGATCTACAAAGCCCCCGTCGAAGACGTGAACTTCCTGCTCAACGACGTCTTCCAGATCGACCGCTACGACAATCTGGCCGGCTTCTCCGACGCGTCGAGCGACGTGCGCGAAGCCATTCTCGGCGAAGCTGCCAAGCTCGCCGAAGAAGTGCTGCAGCCGCTCAATCGCGTGGGCGATCTCGAAGGCTGCAAGCGCGCCGATGACGGTAGCGTCACCACGCCGACGGGATTCAAGGAGGCGTTCAAGCAGGTCGCCGAGGGCGGCTGGCTCGGCCTGTCGGCACCAACCGAGTTCGGCGGCCAGGGTCTGCCGGTGACGCTGAGCCAGGCGGTCAACGAATTCCAGATCTCCGCCAACATGGCGTTCTCGATGTATGGCGGCCTCACCATGGGCGCGACCGCGGCGCTGATCGTCCACGGCACGCCGGAGCAGAAGCAGACCTACGTGCCGAAGATGGTGGCGGGCGAGTGGACCGGCACCATGAACCTGACCGAGCCGCATTGCGGCACCGATCTCGGCATGCTCCGCACCAAGGCGGTGCGGCAGGCCGACGGCAGCTTCAAGATCACGGGCACCAAGATCTTCATCTCGGCCGGCGAGCATGACCTCGCGCCCAACATCATCCACCTCGTGCTTGCCCGCATTGAGGGCGCGCCCGCCGGCATCAAGGGCGTGTCGCTGTTCGTGGTGCCGAAATTCCTGGTCAATGCCGATGGTTCGGTCGGCGCACGCAACGGCGTGGTCTGCGGCTCGATCGAGCACAAGATGGGCATTCACGGCAATTCCACCTGCGTGATGAACTACGACAACGCCACCGGCTGGCTGATCGGCGAAGAGAACAAGGGCATGCAGGGCATGTTCGTGATGATGAACGAGGCCCGCCTCGGCGTCGCCGTGCAGGGTCTCGCGCAGTCGGAAGTGGCCTATCAGAACGCGGTCGCCTATGCGCGGGATCGCATCCAGGGCCGTTCGCTCACCGGTGCCAAGGCGCCGGACAAGCCGGCCGATCCGATCATCGTCCATCCCGACGTGCGCCGCACGCTGCTGTCGATCCGCGCCTTCAACGAGGCCGCGCGCGCCTTCGTGATGTGGACCGCGCTGAAGAGCGACGTCGCCCATCGCTCCGAGGATCCCAAGGACCGCCAGGCCGCCGATGATCACATGGGCCTGATGACGCCGGTGCTGAAGGGCTTTCTCACCGATTACGGCTTCGCCAACGCGGTGCAGGCGCAGCAGATGTATGGCGGCCACGGCTATATCGCCGAGCAGGGCATGGAGCAGTTCGTGCGCGATGCCCGCATCGCCATGATCTACGAAGGCGCCAACGGCATCCAGGCGCTCGACCTCGTCGGCCGCAAGCTGCCGCGCGACGGCGGCCGCGCCATCATGGCGTTCTTCGGCGAGGTCATGGCCTTCGCCAAGGAGAACGGCGGCGACGAGGCGATGAAGCCCTACATCACTCCGCTCTCGGCCTCGCTCGGCCATCTCCAGCAGGCCACCACCTGGCTGATGCAGAACGCGATGGCCAAGCCCGACAATGCCGGTGCCGCCGCAACCGATTACCTCAATCTCTTCGGCTTCGTCGCGCTCGGCTATATGTGGGCGAAGATGGCGAAGGTGACGCAGGGCAAGATTGCCGAGAGCGGTGCGACGCCCTATCTCTCGACCAAGCTCGTCACCGGCCGTTTTTTCATGGAGCGGATGCTGCCGGAGACCGCCGCCAATCTCGCGCGCATCCAGGCCGGCTGCGCCACCATCATGGAACTGCCGGCGGAAGCGTTCTGAAGCCGCTTTCGCTGCGACCGGATCACGACCACAAGATCATCACATCAGGAGGGCGTCATGCCTGAGGCATTCATCTACGACCACGTCCGCACCCCGCGCGGCCGCGGCAAGGCGGACGGCGCGCTGCACGAAGTCACCGCGCTCGCGCTCGCGACCGTGCCGCTCAAGGCGCTGAAGGACCGCAACAACCTCCCCGAAGATTCCGTCGATGACGTCATTCTCGGCGTGGTCGATCCGGTCGGCGAAGCCGGCTCCGACATCGCGCGCTTTGCCGCGCTGAAGGCGGGCCTCGGCGAAGCGGTGCCGGGCGTCCAGATCAGCCGCTTCTGCGCCTCCGGCCTCGATGCCGTGAATTTTGCCGCAGCCCAGGTGATGAGCGGCCAGCACGAGCTCGTGATCGGCGGCGGCGCCGAATCGATGAGCCGCGTCGGCATCGGCGCTTCCGGCGGCGCCTGGCCGATGGACCCCTCGATGGCAGTGCCGGCCTATTTCATGCCGCAGGGTGTCTCGGCCGATCTGATCGCGACCAAATACGGCTTCTCGCGTGACGACGTCGACGCCTATGCGGTGCAGAGCCAGCAGCGTGCGGCGAAGTCCTGGGAAGAAGGCCGCTTTGACAAGTCGGTCGTCCCGGTGAAGGACATCAACGGCCTCACCATCCTCGCCAAGGACGAGCATATGCGTCCTTCGACGACGATGCAGTCGCTGGCGCAGCTGCAGCCGGCGTTCACGATGATGGCGCAGATGGGCGGCTTCGATGGCGTCGCGGTGCAGTCGCATCCGGAAATCGAACGCGTCAATTACGTGCACCACGCCGGCAATTCGTCGGGCATTGTCGATGGTGCCGGCGCCGTTTTGCTCGGCAGCAAGGAAGCCGGCGGCAAGTACGGACTGAAGCCGCGTGCAAGGATCCGCGCATTCGCCAATATCGGCTCGGAGCCCGCGATGATGCTGACCGGCCCGGTTGATGTCACCGAAAAGCTGTTCGCGCGCTCGGGCATGAAGAAGTCGGACATCGACCTGTTCGAGCTCAACGAGGCCTTCGCCTCGGTTGTGCTGCGCTACATCCAGGCCTTCGACATCGACAACGCCAAGATCAACGTCAATGGCGGTGCGATCGCGCTCGGCCATCCGCTCGGCGCGACCGGTGCCATGATCCTCGGGACGGTGCTCGACGAGCTCGAGCGCACCAACAAGGCGACCGCACTGGTGACGCTGTGCATCGGCGGCGGCATGGGCACCGCGACCATCATCGAACGCGTCTAAGGGCAGGGAGCAACCAGCATGGCTTACAAGAACTTCAAGGTTGAGACCGATTCCGACGGCATCGCGCTCGTGACCTGGGACATCCCGGGCCGTTCGATGAACGTGCTCGACGAGACATCGACCAGCGAGCTCGACGCGATCGTCAAGGCGACCACGGCCGACGCCGTGGTGAAGGGGGTCGTCATCACCTCTGCCAAGGAGGCGTTCTGCGCGGGTGCCGATCTGTCCATGCTCGAGGGCATGAATCAGGCCTACGCAAAAGTGTTTGGGGAGCAGGGCGAGACGGCCGCGAACCAGATGCTGTTCGAGCAGAGCCGGCGCTTCTCGCAGGTGCTGCGCTCGATCGAAACCTCCGGCAAGCCGTGGGCGGCGGCGATCAACGGGCTCGCGCTCGGCGGCGGTTTCGAGATCACGCTGTGCTGCCACTATCGCGTGGCGGCGGAGAATCCCAAGACCCGCCTCGGTCTGCCCGAGGTCAAGGTCGGCCTGTTCCCGGGCGCCGGCGGCACGCAGCGCGTGCCGCGCCTGGTGCCGCCGCAGGACGCGATGACGATCCTGCTCAAGGGCGATCCGGTCACGATCGAGAAAGCCAAGGCGCTGAATCTGATCCACGCCATCGTTCCCGCCGCCGACCTCGTCAAGGCGGCAAAGGACTGGATCAAGGGCGGCGGCAAGGCTGTTGCGCCCTGGGACGAGAAGGGCTTCAAGCTGCCGGGCGGTCCGGTGTTCTCCAAGGCCGGCATGATGATGTTCCCGGCCGGCAACGCGATCTATCGCCGCGAGACCTACGACAATTATCCGGCCGCACGCGCGATCATGAGCTGCGTCTACGAGGGCCTGCAGCTGCCGATCGACGCCGCGCTCCGTGTCGAGTCGCGCTACTTCACCTCGGTGCTGCGCTCGAAGGAAGCGGCTGCGATGATCCGCAGCCTGTTCCTGTCGATGCAGGAGCTCAACAAGGGCGCGCGCCGTCCGAAGGATGTGCCGCCGACCAAGGTGAAGAAGATCGCCGTGATCGGCGCCGGCTTCATGGGCGCGAGCGTCGGCTATGTCTCAGCCCGTGCCGCTCTCGACGTCGTCCTGATCGATCGCGACCAGGAGAGCGCCGACAAGGGCAAGGCGCATGCGCAAAAGGTGATCGAGGAGCAGATCAAGAAGGGCCGCGCCAAGCCCGGCGACGCAGAAGCGCTGCTCGCGCGCATCACGGCGACCGCGGACTATTCCGCGCTCAAGGACGTCGATCTCGTCATCGAGGCCGTGTTCGAGGACCGCAAGGTCAAGGCTGATACCTTTGCCAAGGCGCAGGAGCACATGAAGCCGGACGTGATCTTCGCGTCCAACACCTCGACGCTTCCGATCACCTCGCTGGCGGAATCCTTCAAGGACCAAGGCAGGTTCGTCGGCATCCACTTCTTCTCGCCGGTCGAGAAGATGATGCTGGTCGAGATCATCCAGGGCAAGAACACCGGCGATCTCGCGATCGCGACCGCGCTCGACTACGTCCGGCAGATCGGCAAGACGCCGATCGTCGTCAACGACTCCAGAGGCTTCTTCGCCAATCGCTGCGTCGGCCGCTACGTCGCCGAGGGCAACGAGATGTTCCTCGAGGGCGTGCCGCCGGCGATGATCGAGAACTGTGCCAAGATGGCCGGCATGCCGGTCGGCCCGCTCTCGCTGTCGGACGAGGTCGCGCTCGACCTCGGGCTCAAGATCATGAAGGCGACGGAAGCCGACCTCGGCCCCAACGCCATCAATCCCGATCAGAAGAAGCTGATGGTGGAGATGGTCGAGAAGCAGGGCCGTCTGGGCCGCAAGAACAGCAAGGGTTTTTACGATTACCCCGAGAAGGGCAAGGGCCAGAAGAGCCTGTGGCCGGGCTTGTCCGCGCTGCAGCCGAAGCAGCTCGATCCCGATACCCTCGACGTTGAGGAGTTGAAGCAGCGCTTCCTGGTAGTGCAGGCGGTGGAGGCCGCGCGCACCGTTGAGGACCACGTCATCACCGATCCGCGCGAAGCGGATGTCGGCTCGATCCTCGGCTTCGGCTTCGCGCCGTTCACCGGTGGCACGCTGTCCTATATCGACTTCATGGGCCCGAAAAAATTCGTCGAGCTTTGCCACAAGCTGGAAGCGAAATACGGCTCGCGCTTCACCCCGCCGAAGCTCCTTGAGGAGATGGCCGCGAAGGGAGAAACCTTCTACGGCCGCTTCGCTCCGAAGAAGGCGGCGGCGTGATTCTCTGAACCCGTAGCCGGGATAAAAAATACGAAAGGCCGGATTTTCGATCCGGCCTTTCGCATGTGCGCTCAGGCAGCCTGGATCAGCCCTTCCTTCTTCATCGCTTCCTGCACCTGCGGCCGCGCCGCGACGCGGGTCTTGTACGCGGCAAGGTTCGGCATCGCCGAGAGGTCGAACTTCATCCGGTCGCCCCAGGTCAGCATCGTGAAGAGATAACCGTCGGCCACCGTGAACTGCTTGCCCATGAGGTAGTCGCGGCCGGCGAGCTGGCTGTCGATGTATTTCAGCTTGCCCATGACGCGGTCCTTGAAGAAGGCCTTGGCCTCGTCGTTCAGCGTCGGCGCGAACATCGGGCCGAAGCTCTTGTGGACCTCCGAGGTGAGGAAGTTCAGCCATTCGAGCAGCTTGTAGCGCTCGGCGCTGCCGTGGGCCGGCGCCAGCGCCTTGGCTGAGGCCTGATCGGCGATCATCTGGACAATCACCGGGCCTTCGGTCACGATCTCTCCGCTATCGAGGCCCAGCGCAGGGACCTGGCCCTTGGGGTTCAGCTTCAGATAATCCTCACCGTTTTCGAGCTTCTTGGCCCGAATATCGACCTTGACCAGTTCATAGGGCAGGCCGGCTTCCAGGAGCGCGATATGGGGGGACAGCGAGCACGCACCGGGCGAATAGTACAATTTCATGGAATTTCCTCCTCTTGTTGCTTGGTTCAGGCGAAAGAACGACTACATGCATCTGCTTGAAATAGTCAAGATTGATGCAGGTGCATCGAATAGGGTAAGAGACGGGCGACGAGCTTGAGCGGGACCATGAAACGCAAACCATCGACCGAGGCGACTTCCGCCTGGATCCGCTTGATGCGGGTACAGAGCCGCGTGCTCAATTGCGTCGAGCAGGACCTGAAGAAGGCCGGCTTCCCGCCGCTGGCATGGTATGACGCGCTGCTCGAACTGTCACGGGCGCCCTCGGGCGAGCTCCGGCCGGTCGAGCTCGAACGGCAGATGCTGATCCCGCAATATTCGACATCGCGCCTGATCGACCGCCTGGTCGACGAAGGCCTCGCCTCGCGGCGTGAATGCAAGATCGACAAGCGCGGCCAATTCGTGGAGATCACGGAAGCCGGCCGCGAATTGCAGAAGCGGATGTGGGGCGCCTATTCGGCCGCGATCGAGAAATATGTCGGTTCGAAGCTGTCCGATGCGGATGCCGTGAAGCTCAGCGGTCTGCTCGACCGTCTGGGCTGCTCGTGCGGCGAGATGAAACTGCCGCCTGCCCACGTCAACGAAACCACGCCGTTGCGATGATCGCGCGGCAAACCAGCTCGTCCGTGCAGCCGGTGGCTGCGCGGACCATCCCTGTCACCCACGCGCGTTCGATCGAAGCGCTTTTGATTAGAGTCTGATATGGCGCGAGACCAGATCGATATGACGCCGCTGCAATCGCGCGACGAACTCGTCGCGTGGTTCGAGGCTGGTTGCAAGGACCCGTCCGAATTCCGCATGGGCACCGAGCACGAGAAGACACCGTTCACGCTCGAAGGCCACCGTCCGGTGCCCTACGAGGGCGCGCGCGGTATCGGCGCGCTGCTCGAAGGCATGAAACTCCTGCTCGGCTGGGAGCCGATCATGGAGAGGGGCAACATCATCGGCCTCTACGACGTCACTGGCGGCGGCGCGATCTCGCTCGAGCCTGGCGGGCAGTTCGAACTCTCGGGTGCCCCCGTCGAGAACGTGCACCAGACCCAGAGTGAGCTGATGGCGCATCTGGCGCAGGTGCGCGAGATCGCAACGCCGCTCGGCATCGGCTTCCTCGGCCTCGGCATGACGCCGTCCTGGTCGCGCGCCGACATCCCGGTGATGCCCAAGGGCCGCTACAAGATCATGACCAATTACATGCCGAAGGTCGGCCAGTACGGCCTCGACATGATGTACCGGACCTGCACGGTACAGACCAATCTCGACTTCTCCTCCGAAGCGGACATGGTCAAGAAGCTGCGTGTCTCGCTCGCGCTCCAGCCGGCCGCAACCGCCTTGTTCGCCAATTCGCCGTTTACCGAGGGCAAGCCAAACGGCTTTCTCTCCTTCCGGTCCGAGATCTGGCGCGACACCGACAACGCGCGCGCCGGCATGATGCCGTGGGCATTCGAGGACGGCATGGGCTTCGAGCGCTATGTCGACTACGCGCTCGACGTGCCCATGTATTTCGTCAAGCGCGACGAGGACTACATCGACGTCTCGGGCTCCTCGTTCCGCGCCTTCTTCGATGGCCGCAACAACAATTTGCCCGGGGAACGCCCGACGCTGTCGGACTGGGCCAACCATCTTTCGACGATTTTCCCGGAGGTGCGGCTCAAGCGCTATCTCGAGATGCGCGGCTCCGACGGTGGCCCGTGGGGCCGTCTGCCGGCGCTATCGGCGTTCTGGGCCGGGTTGCTCTACGACGATGTGTCGCTGGATGCCGCCTGGGACCTCGTGAAGCACTGGACCGCGCATGAGCGTCAGGCGCTGCGCGACGACGTGCCACGCTTCGGGTTCAAGTCGCGAATCAAGGACCGCTATCTGTTCGAGATCGCCAAGGAGTGCCTCGTTCTGGCGCATGCCGGCTTGCGCCGGCGCGGCCGGATCGACCAGCTTGGCCGCGACGAGACCAGGCATCTGGAGCCGCTCGATCGCATTATCGATTCCGGCCGCACGCCGGCTGAGGAGATGCTCGACAAGTTCAACGGTCCCTGGAACCGCTCGGTGGAACCGGCCTACGCGGAATACGCGTTCTAGACCCAAGGCAAAACGATCGGACTCGGGCCGTTCATCGCCCGTACAGGTTTGCGGCGATCAAATGGCCAGCTGAAAAACCCGAGCGTCGTCAATAACTCGAAAGCTGTTCCGATGGGGAAGGGCCGCCTGGCCGTCATGGCAAGCGTCCTGGCAGGCGTCGTAGCCTGCGCCGCGTTGCTTTCGCTCGTGTTTGCGAGCTGGCCTGCGCGCGCCCAGACGGCGTTCGACCGGCCAGGCGGAGATTATTTCAGCTCTCCGGTCACGTCGGGCGATCCCGAGGATTGCGCGCTGCTGTGCGAGCGCGACCGCCGTTGCCGCTCGTGGAGCTTCAACTATCCTGACATCGAAGGCGGCTCGGCGGTGTGCTGGCTGAAGAACACGGTGCCTGCGCGCGTGCCGGGAAGCTGCTGCATCTCCGGCGTGCGCGGCGCCGGTGTGATCGAGCCGCGTGTCGAAGGCGTGGAGACCTCCATCGACCGCCCCGGCGGCGATTTGCGCAATTTCGAGATGAAGGACGGCGAAGGCGAAGAAGCCTGCAAGGCCGTGTGCACCGCCGACAACAAATGCCGCGCCTTCACCTATGCCCGCCCGGGCTACACGGGACGCGAAGCGCGCTGTTTCCTGAAAAAGGAGATCAAGCCGCCGCGGCGGAAGGCGGGATTCACGTCGGGCGTGGTGAGATAGCTCGGATCATTCCGGCGCAATCACCGTAAGCTCGGGCCACAACGCCCTCCATCTCGCGGCCTTTACCGCGTAATTCGCTGCGGAGAAATTCGGGCTTGGATTGGGGCGTGCAATCAAGCCCGCCACGTCATCGAAGCCGTGCGGCGCATAAACGTCGAAACCGTCGTCCGAGCGCCGCACGCCCACTTGCGTGTTCTGTGTGAGGAAACGGTCGATACCGTCAGTCGAGCACGACAGCGGCGGATAGGGCAGGCCGTGCTTGGCCGGGTACCACAGATGCACGCGTGCCTGGTTGCGGGTCTCGATCTTGACGCCGAGATGATCGAGGCGCGCTTGCAGCTTGCGGATCACGACGTCCTCCGCGTCCCAGGAGGTGTCAGGGTCGAAGTAGAAGACGTCGTAATCGGCAATGCCGTAATCGATCGCACGGCCGGTGAGCACGTTCCAAACCGATTGCACGAGACATCCCGAGACCAGCCACGCATCGGGCAGCGCGAGCTGGTGGAGCTCATCGAGAATCGCGACGTTAATCGGGTTCTTTAGCGCCAGCGCGAGGAAGCGGGCCTCATCCATGACAGTCGTCACGCGCTCACGCGTGCATCATAATCCGCTCGCGCCGCCTTCGAAGCCAGCGCGCGCCAACGCCGCCGCAGCAGCGACTCCACGATCGCGCGCTTTGCCTTGGACAGGCGGATCAGCACTATCGGATAATCGGCGTAGTGATCGGTGAAGTAGAAGATTTTTGGCTGGCTCTCGACCAGCATCGCGCGCTCGTCGAGCGGGACGTCCGGCATCACCAGGCTGTCGCCATCTTCCTTCAGACGCGCCAGCATCTTCTTGCGCACCTTTAGTGCGGGCGTGCCGTAGGAGGTACCGTCCTCGACCTCCGGCCACGTCAGTGCGAATTTTCTGACGTCGTCGAAGGTCATGAGATCGGTTCAATGCACGGCGGTGAAAAACCGCGCCATGCGAAATCCGGACAGCCAGGTCCACACCGGCTGGCCCCGGATACCGAGATCCCAGGATCCGAGCACGGCGTCTGCGCGGCCGACCAGATTGTCGATCGGCAACATGCCGACGCCGCCGGAGCGCAAGGGCACGCGGCTGTCGGCGGAATTGTCGCGGTTGTCGCCGAGCACGAAGAGATGGCCTGCCGGCACCGTCACTTCCTGCGTGTTGTCGAGCGGACCGTTGTCACGCATCTTGAAGATCAGATGCGAGACGCCGTTCGGCAGCGTCTCGACATAGCGATAGGCGGGTTCGCTGCCGCCATTGTCGTCCTCGGCGGCACCAACGCCGTCCGGCTTCAACTCGGCGGGGCGATCGTTGACGAAGAGCTGGCCCTGGCGCAGCTGGATGCGGTCGCCGGGCAGGCCCACGACGCGCTTGACCCAGGCCTGCGAGCGGTCGCCGGGCCAGCGGAAGACCACGACGTCGCCCTGCTTCGGCGTTTCCGCGAAGACGCGGCCGCTCTCGGGCAGGTTGATCTGGATCGGCAGCGACGAGGTGCCGTAGCCGTAGGGGAATTTCGAGGCGATCAAGGCGTCGCCGATCAACAGCGTCGGCTCCATCGAGCCCGACGGCACGTAGAACGGCTCGGCCAGCGCACCCTTGGCGATGAACACCACCGCGACGATGCCGGCGAGCTGCACCAGCTGGCCGCCCCAGCCGCTGCTCTTCCGCTTGGTGGTGACAGTTATCTTCTCGACGCTCATCCGCCTGTTCCACCCACCGTAATGCGTTCCATCAACAGCGACGGCTGGCCGACGCCGACCGGCACGCCCTGACCGTTCTTGCCGCAGGTGCCGATGCCGGTATCGAGCGCGAGGTCGTTGCCGATCATGCGGATGCGATGCAGGTCGGTCGGCCCGTTGCCGATCAGCATGGCGCCCTTCAGGGGCGCACCGATCTTGCCGTTCTCGATCTTGTAAGCCTCGGTGCACTGAAACACGTATTTGCCCGAGGTGATATCCACCTGGCCGCCGCCGAAATTCGCGGCGAAGACGCCGTTCTTCACCGACGCGAGGATCTCGGCCGGATCGCGGTCGCCCGCCAGCATGTAGGTGTTGGTCATGCGCGGCATCGGCACGTGGGCATAGCCCTGGCGGCGGCCGTTGCCGGTCGGCTTCATATTCATCAGGCGGGCGTTCTGACGGTCCTGCATGTAGCCGACCAGGACGCCGTCCTCGATCAGCACGGTGCGGTTGGTCGGCGTTCCCTCATCGTCGATCGACAGCGAGCCGCGGCGCGAGGCAATCGTGCCGTCGTCGACCACGGTCACGCCCTTGGCCGCGACCTGCTGGCCCATCAGGCCGGCAAACGCGGACGTCTTCTTGCGGTTGAAGTCACCTTCGAGGCCATGGCCAACCGCCTCATGCAGCATCACGCCGGGCCAGCCGGCCCCGAGCACGACGTCCATCTCGCCGGCGGGGGCGGGAATCGATTCCAGGTTGACCAGAGCCTCACGCAACGCGCCGTCGGCGGCGTCGCGCCAGTTCTTGCTTTCGATGAATTCGGCGTAGCCGGCGCGGCCGCCATAGCCCTTGCTGCCGCTCTCCTGGCGGTCGCCCTGACCGGCGACGACGGAGACGTTGACGCGCACGAGCGGGCGGATGTCGCGATAGCTCTCGCCGTCGGGCCGCAGGATCTCGACCACCTGCCAGGTCGCGCCCAGGCTGACGCTGACCTGCCGCACCCGCGGATCCTTGTCGCGCAGATAAGCGTCGATCTCGGCGAGCAGTTTGACCTTGGTCTCGAAGCCGGGGGCATCAAGCGGATTGTCGTCACTGTAAAGCCGCACGTTGGTATGCGCTGGAGGCGCGGCGAAGTTGCCGGAATAGCCACCGCGCACGGCCGCGACCGCGTCCGCGGCGCGAATCAGCGCCGGCAGCGACACGTCGGAGGAATGCGCGTAGCCGACTGCGTCGTCCTTGACGGCGCGCAGGCCAAAACCCTGCGAGGTATCGTAGGTCGCCTGCTTCAGCCGGCCATTGTCGAACATCAGCGCTTCGGTCTGGCTGTATTCCAGGAACAATTCGCCGTCGTCGGCACCGGCAAGCCCGCGCGCGAGCTCGTTGCGAACCTGGTCGCGGTCGAGATTGGCGCGGTCGAGCAGGGAGGTTGTGGCAGGGTTGGTCATGCGTCCGTCCATTATCGGGGGATGTGAGGCAAGATAATGGTTTCCCGGCACTTCCGCGAGGGCGCCAAGTCTCACATTACGGAAACAATAGGATTCGCGGGCCTAACCGCCCTTCGCACTACGGCAGCTTGTCATAGCCCTCGCCGAGCCCGTTCAGGCTGAGCGGGAAGCCGATGCCTTCTTCCGGGGTCTCGAAGATGATGAAGGTCGCGGTCTTGGCAGTGCGGAGCTGGCCGAGCAGCTTGTCGTCCATGACGACCTCGGCGACGCAGCCATTGGGCAGGCAGCGGACAAAGCCGGCACGGCCTACGTCCTGGTTGTCGAGCTTGAGGCCGAGGCCGGAGGGCAGGAGAACGCCGAGGGGGGCGACCACCCGCATCAGGCGGCTCTTCTGGTCGGCGGTCTTGAGAACGATCACGGTCAGGCCGGCGTTGGAGCGGTCTTCGGCCACCACGCTCTGGATCAGGGCGCATTGCTCGGACTGGGCGCCCGGCGGGGTGTCGCAGCGGATCTGCCAGTCGCCATGGACGGAGCGCACCGCGCCCTGCGGATGGGCGAGGCCCGGAAGCGCCAGGACGACGACCGCCGCCAGCAGAGCGGCCAGCATCGTGAGGCTGCCAGCCTGGCTTTTAGCCCGCCTTGCCATGGATCTCGAAAACCCCATCGGGTCGGTCCCTCTGCTCGCCTGGGTCGCTCGCGTCAGGCGGACTGATACGGGAATGACGGCGTCTTGAAGGCGATTCGCAAGCAAATTCCACGCCGCCCCGGCCGCAATCGCCCGCACGAATCAGGTTCCTGTGCGGCTGTGCGCCAAGTGCCTACCGCGGGCAATTCCGCTGTCAAGCGGCAGCATCCCGGGAAATGGTATTTTTGTCTGATGTTACTAGGAAATATCTTGCGGGTGATGGCTGACAGACGAGGCTCAAGACTGCATTGCGATAGATCAAGAATTATGGTTTGAGAGGCTTGATTTCGGCGTTCTAGCGATCTGGCCCCAATTCCTCTTAGAGGTATTCTTGCGCGGCGGTTTGTCAGACGGGGGGATCGAATAAAGCGTTTCCCGAAAATAGGGGAATGCACTTGGGGTGATTTCGTTAGGGGAGCGCGAACGGCATGAAGATGTCGATGGGCCCGGTGGGCCGGCACTTGCTGGGATTGGCCGTGGCGGGTCTGACGCTGGCGACGGGCGGTGCGGCATTTGCCGAGCTGGGGCAGCCGGCTGCGTGGGAGTGGACGCTTCAGCAGTCCGGGTCCCCGGTGATGGACAACATCGTCTGGTTCCACAATTTCCTGTTCGTGCTGATCACGCTGATCACGCTGTTCGTTCTGGCGCTGCTCGTGATCGTTGTCGTGAAGTTCAACGCGAGAGCCAATCCGGTGCCGTCGCGGACCACGCACAACACGCTGATCGAGGTGGCGTGGACGCTCGTGCCGGTGTTGATCCTGGTCGGTATTTCGGTGCCGTCGTTCCGTCTCCTGTTCCTCGAGCTCGACGTGCCGAAGGCGGATCTGACCATCAAGGCGACCGGCAAGCAGTGGTACTGGTCCTACGCCTATCCTGATAACGGCAAGTTCGAGTTCGACTCGCTGATGGCCCAGGACAAGCAGCCCCGTCTGCTCGGCGTCGACAATGAGATGGTGGTGCCCGTCAACAAGGTGGTTCGCGTTCAGGTGACCGGGGCCGACGTGATTCATGCCTTTGCGCTGCCGGCCTTCGGCGTCAAGATCGACGCCATTCCGGGCCGGCTCAACGAAACCTGGTTCAAGGCCACCAAGACCGGCATGTTCTACGGCCAGTGCTCGGAATTGTGCGGCAAGGACCACGCCTTTATGCCGATCGCGATCCGTGTGGTGAGCGACCAGGAGTTCGCCTCCTGGGTCGAGACCGCGAAGAAGAAATATGCGAGCGGCGGCACCAGCACCTACGCCTCCACGGCCGGCCCGACGCAGTGAGCGCCGGGCGCAGGGTTCGAGGAAACTGAAAGCGACATAAGGCGGGACCTCCAAAGGTCCGATCGGGACGCAAGGCAGGATTAGAAAATGGCAACGAGCGCAGCGGCACACGGCGATCACGCGCAAGACCACGGACATGACGAGCACGCCCATCCGACCGGATGGCGGCGCTACGTCTATTCGACCAACCACAAGGACATCGGCACGATGTACCTGATCTTCGCGGTCATCGCCGGCGTTATCGGCGCCGCGATGTCGATCGCGATCCGTGCCGAGCTGATGTATCCGGGCGTGCAGATCTTCCACGAAACGCACACCTACAATGTGTTCGTGACCTCCCACGGCCTGATCATGATCTTCTTCATGGTCATGCCCGCGATGATTGGCGGCTTCGGCAACTGGTTCGTGCCGCTCATGATCGGCGCGCCCGACATGGCGTTCCCGCGCATGAACAACATCTCGTTCTGGCTGCTGCCGGCCTCGTTCGCGCTGCTGCTGATGTCGACCTTCGTCGAGGGCGAGCCGGGCGCCAACGGTGTCGGCGCCGGCTGGACCATGTACGCGCCGCTGTCGAGCTCCGGCCATCCGGGGCCGGCCGTCGACTTCGCGATCCTGTCGCTGCATCTGGCGGGCGCCTCCTCCATTCTTGGTGCCATCAACTTCATCACCACCATCTTCAACATGCGCGCGCCGGGCATGACTCTGCACAAGATGCCGCTGTTTGTGTGGTCGATCCTGGTGACGGTGTTCCTGCTGCTGTTGTCGCTGCCGGTGCTCGCCGGTGCGATCACGATGCTGCTCACTGACCGCAATTTCGGCACGACGTTCTTCAATCCGGAAGGCGGCGGCGATCCCGTGCTGTTCCAGCATCTGTTCTGGTTCTTCGGTCACCCCGAAGTGTACATCCTGATCCTGCCCGCCTTCGGCATGGTCAGCCAGATCGTCTCGACCTTCTCGCGCAAGCCCGTGTTCGGCTATCTCGGCATGGCCTACGCCATGGTCGCGATTGGCGGCATCGGCTTCGTGGTGTGGGCGCACCACATGTACACGGTCGGCATGTCCTCGGCGACGCAGGCCTATTTCGTCGCCGCCACGATGGTCATCGCGGTCCCGACCGGCGTGAAGATCTTCTCGTGGATCGCCACGATGTGGGGCGGCTCGATCGAGTTCCGCGCGCCGATGATCTGGGCGGTGGGATTCATCTTCCTGTTCACCGTCGGCGGCGTCACCGGCGTGGTGCTGGCGAATGCCGGCGTCGACCGCGTGCTCCAGGAGACCTACTACGTGGTCGCGCACTTCCACTACGTGCTGTCGCTCGGTGCGGTGTTCGGAATCTTCGCCGGCTGGTACTACTGGTTCCCGAAGATGTCCGGCTACATGTACAATGAAGGGCTCGCCAAGGCGCACTTCTGGGTCACCTTCATCGGCGTGAACCTGGTGTTCTTCCCGCAGCACTTCCTCGGTCTGTCGGGCATGCCTCGCCGCTATGTCGATTATCCCGACGCGTTCGCGGGCTGGAACCTGGTCTCGTCGGTCGGCTCCTATATCTCCGGCTTCGGCGTGCTGATCTTCCTCTACTGCGTGATCGACGCCTTCGCGAAGAAGGTGCCGGCTGGCGACAATCCGTGGGGTGCAGGTGCGACCACGCTGGAATGGACGCTGCCCTCGCCGCCGCCCTTCCACCAGTTCGAAGTGCTGCCCCGCGTGCAGTAAGCCAATGCTCGCGGCGCCCGTGACGGGCGCCGCGGCTCGACAACCAAGCGAGTCAGTCTAGTGTCCGTCCTCGACCACAACGCCATCGACATCAATCCCCGCATCTCCGAAGCGGAGGTTGGCGATTACATCGCGCTCCTGAAGCCGCGGGTGATGTCGCTGGTGATCTTCACCGCGCTGGTCGGAATGGCGATGGCGCCCGGGCATTTCCACCCGGTGCTGGCCATCACCTCGCTGCTCTGCATCGCGGTCGGCGCCGGCGCGTCCGGCGCGCTCAACATGGCGCTCGAAGGCGACATCGATGCCAAGATGTCGCGCACGGCGAACCGGCCGATTCCGCGCGGCCGCATCACCCGTCCCGAGGCGATGACCTTCGGCATGACGCTCGCCTTCTTCTCGGTGATGACGCTCGGCATCCTGGTCAACTGGATCGCGGGCGCGCTGCTCGCCTTCACCATCTTCTTCTACGTCGTGATCTACACGATCGGCCTGAAGCGCTGGACCGCGCAGAACATCGTGATCGGCGGTGCCGCCGGCGCGCTGCCGCCCGTGGTGGCCTGGGCCGCGGTCACAGGCACGGTCGATGTCGAGCCGCTGCTGCTGTTCGCCATCATCTTCTTCTGGACGCCGCCGCACTTCTGGGCGCTGGCGCTGTTTCGCTCCGACGATTACGCGCGCGCCGGCATTCCGATGCTGCCCAACGTCGCCGGCCCCGACGCGACGCGGCTTCAGATCCTGCTCTACACCATCGTGCTGATCGCGGTCGCGGCCGCGCCCTGGGCGCTCGGCTACTTCGACGCCATCTACGGCATCGTCTCGCTAATCCTCGGCGCCGGCATGCTGGGGTTCGCCATCAACGTCTATATCCGTCGCGAGCGCAGCCAATCGCTGCGGGCGACCCGCAAGCTTTTTGCGTTCTCCATCCTTTATCTGTTCGCGCTGTTTGCGACCTTGCTGGCCGAGGTCGTGTTCCGGGCGCTTGCGCCGATGGTAGGGGGCGCATGATCACAGGGATGGCCGACAAACCCGAGATAGACGGAATCGTCCTCACCGAGGCGCAGAAGAAGAGCCGTCGTCAGCGCTCGATCGCGATCGCACTCGCGCTCGGCGTGCTCGTAGTGCTGTTCTTTGCCGTGACCATGGTCAAGGGGCCGGCCGTGCTCGTCCGGCCGATGTAGGAAACATGGATCAGAAGCCGACCATATCGCGGGATCAGAGCCGGACGGCCACCAAGGGGCGCAGGCCTGCCAGGGGGCTTGGCCGCGACGCGGTGGTCGCCTCGATCTGCGGCGGCGTGGTCGCGCTGATGATCGGCGCCTCCTACGCGGCGGTGCCGTTCTACAACTGGTTCTGCCGCGCCACCGGCTTCAACGGCACGACCCAGGTCGCGACCTCGGCGCCGGCCAGCGGCCCGATCGCACGGAAGATCGCGGTACGCTTCGACTCCAACGTCGCGCCCGGTCTGCCCTGGAAGTTCGAGCCCGAGCAGAGCGAGATCGAGGTCAATATAGGCCAAGTCGTGACCGTCTTCTACACGGTGACCAACCAGGCCGCGCGGACCACCGCAGGCCAGGCCGCCTACAATGTCGCGCCGCTGACGGTCGGATCCTATTTCCAGAAGATCAACTGCTTCTGCTTCACCGAGCAGACCATGGCGGCGGGCGAGAAGCGCGAGATGCCGGTCGTGTTCTATGTCGATCCGTCGATTGCCGACGACCACGAGAACGACGGTCTCAACACGATCACGCTGTCCTACACGTTCTATCCGGTGAAGGATCCGGTGGTGAAGCCGCTCGCGGCCAGCGAAGACGACAAACGCAAGGGAAATCTCTGATCTCCGGACTCACGCGCCGGGGTTGGAAATAAGGGGATAAGTGCCTGACAGGCACGGGATTGAGGAGCGAGACCGCAAATGGCAACGGCGCAAACCAAGCATCACGACTACCATCTGGTCGATCCCTCGCCATGGCCCGTCGTCGGCTCCATCTCGGCCTTCATCATGGCGGTCGGCGCGATCACCTGGATGCACCACATGTTCTCGGCTGCGCCGATCATCTTCGGTGTCGGCACCGTCGGTGTGCTCTACACCATGGCGAGCTGGTGGGGCGACGTGATCAGGAAGCCCAGTACAAGGGCGACCACACCCGCGTCGTGCAGCTGCATCACCGCTACGGCATGATCCTGTTCATCGCCTCGGAGGTGATGTTCTTCGTCGCCTGGTTCTGGGCCTATTTCAACGCGGCGCTATTCCCGGCCGACGCCGTCCACGCTACCCGCGATGCGGTGTTCGGCTGTGGTCTCGGGACCGCGGCCGGCGCCTGCACCGTGCCGGGCACCTGGCCGCCGCACGGCATCGAGACCTTCGATCCCTGGCATCTGCCGCTCCTGAACACCCTGATCCTGCTCACGTCAGGCACCACGGTGACCTGGGCCCACCATGCGTTGCTCGAGAACGATCGCCAGGGCCTGAAATATGGCCTGATCCTCACCGTCGTGCTCGGCGCGCTTTTCACCTGCGTGCAGGCCTATGAGTACAGCCACGCGGCATTCTCCTTCGGCGGCAACGTCTACGGCGCGACCTTCTTCATGGCGACCGGCTTCCACGGTTTCCATGTGCTGGTCGGCACCATCTTCCTGCTGGTGTGTCTGTTCCGCGCCTACGCCGGCCACTTCACGCCGACCCAGCATCTCGGTTTCGAGTTCGCCGCCTGGTACTGGCATTTCGTCGACGTGGTCTGGCTGTTCCTGTTCCTCTGCATCTATGTCTGGGGACACGGCGCCGAGACCATGGCTCACGGCGCGCACTGAGCGGGCTGGCTTCGGATCGAGAAAGGGCGGCCCCGGGCCGCCCTTTTGCTTTTTTTGCGCGCAGGGGTTTCGGCAGAAACTGTGATAGACCCTTTTGCCATGAACGAAGCCGCCGATACGTCCGAGCCGCAAGCCACCGTCCTGCAAAGCGCGCTGCGCGGGCTTGCCTGCAAATGCCCGCGCTGCGGCCAGGGCAAGCTCTATGCAGGCTTCCTGACGCTTGCGCCTTGCTGCGAGCGTTGCGGCCTCGACTACGCCTTCATCGATTCCGGTGACGGTCCGGCGATCTTCATCATCATGCTGGCCGGCGCGATCGTCGTCGGCTGCGCGCTCGTCATCGAGGTCAAGTACCAGCCGCCGTACTGGCTGCACGCGGTGCTGTGGCTGCCGCTGATCCTTGCGACTACCCTGCTGCCGTTGCGCGCGATGAAGTCGCTGCTGATCGCACTGCAATTCCACCATAAGGCGGCGCCGGGCCGGCTGGTCGACCGCGCGAAATGAACGAGACCGCGCGCAAGCCCCGCGTGGCCGGCTTCGCGCTGTTCACGCTTTTCCTGACCGCGGTCTGCGTCACGCTCGGCGTCTGGCAATTGCAGCGCCGCATCGCCAAGCACGAGCTGATCGCCGCACTGACCGAGCGCCTCGCGGAGGCACCGGTCGCTCTGCCGCCGCCGGCACGATGGGCCGCGCTAAGTCCCGCGCGCGATGAATTCCGCCGTGTCAGCTTTACCGCGACCTACGCGCCGTTGCCCGATGCGATGGTCTATTCCTCCGGATCCGCCGTGCGTAAGGACGCGTCGGGCCCCGGCACTTGGGCCTTCCTGCCGGCGCGGCTGCCGAGCGGCGAGACGGTGGTGATCGATGCGGGCTTCGTCGAAAACACCATGCAGGATCGCAGCGTCGAGGATCGCGCGGTCAGGAAGCTCGTCACCGGGCAGGCGGTCTCGTTCACCGGCTATCTGCGCTTCCCCGAGGCACCGGGCTGGCTGACCCCGGTGGAGAACCGCGGCAAGCGGCTGTGGTTCGTGCGCGATCACGTGGCGATCGCGAGCGCGCTGGGCTGGGGCGCGGTTGCGCCGTTTTATGTCGACCTCGAGCAGCCGGCGCCCGAGAACGGCATTCCGCGGCCGGGGCCGCTCGACGTCCATCTCAAGGACGATCACCTGCAATACGCCATCACCTGGTTCACCCTTGCAGGCGCCGTGCTCATCGCCTTCGCCGTGTGGGCAAGAGGGCGGCGGCGGGGCTGAGCTCCGTAGATCCACTTAGGGAACCCGGTATCGCCCGGGGTTTACCATTCAGCGCACATTCACGAGTGTGGTCCTAAGCCGCCAGTAATTTTCCGCGGCAGACAGGATTGCAGCGTGAGTGATTTCGACCAGATGGGAATTGTCGTCGATTGGGTGGATGCCTGCAGGAAGGGCGACCTCGCGACGCTCCTCGACCTCTATGCGGATGACGCCCAGGTCGAATGCACGTGCAACGGCACGCAGCGCTATCGCGGCCGGAGCGAGCTCGAAGCCTATTGGCAGCCGCGGCTCAGCGCTTTCTCGTCGGCCGGTTTCGGGTTGGAGGAAATCCATCCTGCACCCCACGGCGTCGATCTCGAATATTCCGTCGCCGGCGCGCTGCGCATTCGCGCCTCGTTTTGTTTCAGCCCCGACGGCAAGATCCGCACCACGCTGTGCGAGCCGGCGCGACAGAACGCGCAGCTTGGCTGTGCGTGCTAGAGTTTCCGTTCTGATTAATCAGAGCCGAACACCAGATTCTGTTTTGGCGTTTTCTTCACGCGAACCGGTATCCACTTCGCTCGAAAGCGCTTCAATCGCTGACCGGTGCCTCGCGTGCCGGTTCGGCGGAAGGCGGCAGCGCACATAGGTTCTGTCGTCCACGCGCAGCAGTGACAGCGATCCGCTGAGTGCGCGCACGCGCTCATGCATGCCGGTCAGGCCGCGGCCGAACAGATTCCCTTCGGGAAAGCCGCCGCCGTCGTCGGAAATCTCGATGACGACCGTCTCGCCGGCGAAGGTCGCCTGCACATGGGCATGGCTGGCGCCGGCATGACGCAGCACGTTGGTCAGCGCCTCCTGAATCACGCGATAGACGGTTTGAGCCAGCGGCCCGTCGATCGCGTTGAGATTCGGATCGACCGTGTCCGTCAGGTCGATAGACGGCGCCTGCTTGCGAAAATTTCGGAGCAGCGTCTGCACACTGGTCTCCAGACCCAATTCCTCGATGTAGAGCGGTCGCAACCGGTCGAGGATGCGGCGGTTGGTCTGCTGGAGCGCCTCGACCGATTGCAACACCTCCTGCGCCGAACTGCTGAGATTTCCCGCCGGGGGCGAGGCATCGACCAATGCGATCGTGCCGACGCGGATGCCGAACAGCAGCGGACCGAGTTCGTCGTGCAGTTCGCGCGCGAGATCGCGCCGCTCGTCGTCCTGGAGCGAGACCAGGCGGTGCAGCAGGTCGCGATTGTCCTGGCTCAACTGCGCCAGCGTTTCGGCCAGCGCATTGGCCTCCTCGCAGCTTTGCCGGATTTCCGACGGTCCCCCGACCGAGATCGGTGTTGCGTAGTCGCCGCGTCGTAGCCGCGTGAGGCCTGCGCCAAGATCCTGCAGTGGTCGCAGGGCTGATCCCGCAAACACATAGGCGACGACCCCTGTCAGCCCGGTCAGCGCGACGACGAAGCCGGCCAAGGCGAGGAAGCCCACCCAGGTCTCGAACAGCGCTGCGGACAGGTCCGGCACAAACACGATGTCGCCGAAATGCTCGCCGTTGAGGGATACCGGAAATGCGATGTGCAAGTCTGGAATGGAAAGGAGACTGACGAACCATTTTGGTGGGCCATGCGAACCTTGCAGGCCCCTCGACGCAAAGGGAGGAGCAACCGCTCCTGCAGGAAGGAATTGAATATCTGAGGACTCGTCCAGCATCCGGACGAAGTCATCCAGGGTCCTTCGCGGATGGTCGGATGAACGCAGAGCGTTGTTGAGGGCCTCGGCCACGGCTTTGGTCGATCGCTGGGCCGGCTGGTTCTCCTCGGCGAGCTGACCGGTCGTGAAGACGTGCAGCAGGACGCCGCCCATGATCAGCGCCGCCATGAACAGCAGGCCGAGCGGCAGAAACAATTGTGTACTGAAGGACAGCCGTTGCCACATTAGGTCAATTCTAACGCGCGTCAGGGGATTTTGCTCTTTCCATTTGTTCCCGTCGGTTTATGAATCGAAAAACTAGAGAGTTACAATGCAAGATGCTGCCAAGCCGGCGACCCGCGTCCTGATTGTCGACGACCATCCCGTGGTGTTGTCCGGTTGCCGCACCCTGTTCGCCTCCGACCATTCGATCCGGATCGACGAGGCGACCGACGCCAAATCCGGGCATCGCGCCTATGTCAGCAGGCGGCCCGACGTCACTGTGATCGACATCAGCCTGCCCGACGTCTCCGGCTTTGAACTGATGCGGCGCATTCGCAAGGACGATCCCGACGCCAAGATCATCATGTTCAGCATGAACGATGATCCAGCCTTCGTGGTGCGGGCGGTCGAGCTCGGGGCCCAGGGCTACGTCTCCAAGGGCGACGATCCCCGGATCCTGCTCAAGGCGGTGCGCAAGGTGGTTGCTGGCGACAATTTCATCTCACCGCAGCTCGCGGAAGCCGTGACGTTTTCCGGCGCGGCGATCAAGGCCAATCCTGCCTCGCAGATGACGCCGCGGGAGCTCGAGATTCTTCGCTTGTTGGGGCGAGGCGACAAGATCGTCGAGGTCGCCGAGGCGCTCGGCATCTCCTACAAGACCGTCGCCAACACCACCTCTCTGCTCAAGCAGAAGCTCGGTGCCAAGAACCATTCCGACCTGATCCGGATCGCGGTGGAAATCGGGATGAACTGACGCCTTGGGGCACCGAACCGGCTGCACCAGGATGCTGCCGGTTCGGCGGGCGGACCGGTCTCGGCGCTCAGCCGGGCAATGCATGGATAGCGCCGACACCATCCGCCGACACAATGAGCGCAGCCGTCGTTCGTTCCCGAACTGTGCTGTCGTTCGGGATATAATGGTAATGCGTGACGCCAAGCTGCTGGCGAACGTTTGCCCGCGCCGAAACGTGTCGGGAAAAACAGGAACATTTTCTCAGACATTCCGTTTTGTCCCTTGACGATATCGTGACAGCCGACGAAAGCTTGCGCGAACAGTTTTTGCGGGTCGGTGACCCCAAGACGCCAAACCGGTCTGCACACAACGACAGACCTTCCAAGAGAGGGCTGCGGCATTGCCGCAGCCCTTTTCGTTGGCAGCGCTTTTCGTTGGCAGCCTTTTTCCTTGGACGGCCCCAGGCGCGAAGCGGTTTCCTGATGCCGCAAAACACTTTATGGTGGCCCAAAGCCTCTGGCTGTTAACAAGTAATTTCGTAAAATCAAAGGCTTGCGGACCGAGTCCAGGCTCGGCCGGCCTTTGGAGGGCAGTTTGACTCGTTATATCTCGACCCGGGGCGAGGCCCCCGAACTCGGCTTCTGCGACGTGATGCTGACCGGGCTCGCTCGCGACGGCGGCCTGTATGTGCCGGCCACCTGGCCGCAACTCTCGCCTGACGCCATCGCCGGCTTTTTCGGGCGTCCCTATTGGGAGGTCGCGGTCGAGGTGATCCGCCCTTTCGTCGCCGGCGAGATCTCGGACGCCGAGCTCGGCCGTATGGCGAACGAGGCCTACGCCACCTTCCGCCATCCGGCGGTGGTGCCGCTGCGCCAGATGGCGCCGCACCAGTTCGTGCTGGAGCTGTTCCACGGCCCGACGCTCGCCTTTAAGGACGTGGCGATGCAGCTGATCTCGCGGCTGATGGACCACGTGCTCGCCCAGCGCGGCCAGCGCACCACCATCGTGGTCGCGACCTCGGGCGACACCGGCGGTGCTGCGGTCGACGCGTTCGCAGGACTCGAAAATGTCGATCTCATCGTGCTGTTCCCGCATGGCCGCATCTCCGAGGTGCAGCGGCGAATGATGACGACGACGGGCGCGGCCAACGTCCATGCGCTTGCCGTCGAGGGCAATTTCGACGATTGCCAGGCCCTCGTGAAGGCGATGTTCAACAACCATCGCTTCCGCGATGCGACGTCGCTGTCCGGCGTCAATTCCATCAATTGGGCGCGCATCGTCGCCCAAGTGGTCTACTATTTCACCTCCGCCGTTGCCGCCGGTGCACCCGCGCGCGCGGTGGACTTCGTCGTGCCGACCGGCAATTTCGGCGACATCTTCGCCGGCTATGTCGCCAAGCGCATGGGTCTTCCGGTGCGGACCCTGGGCATCGCCGCCAACGTCAACGACATCCTGGCGCGCACGCTGAAGACCGGGATCTACGAGGTGCGCGAGGTCCACGCGACGGCTTCGCCGTCGATGGACATTCAGATCTCCTCGAATTTCGAGCGGCTGCTGTTCGAGGCTGGCGGGCGCGATGCCGCCGGCGTGCGCCGTCTGATGGATTCACTGAAGCAATCGGGACGCTTCGTGCTGCCCGATGCGACGCTGGCCGCGATCCGCGAGGGGTTCGACGCAGGCCGGGCCGACGAGACCGAGACCGCGGCCGCGATCCGCGCCGCCTGGCGCGAGGCCGGCGAGCTGGTCGATCCCCACACCGCGGTCGCGCTTGCGGTCGCCGACCGCGACACCACGGACAGGACGGTTCCCAGCATCGTGCTGTCCACCGCCCATCCGGCCAAATTCCCCGATGCGGTCGAAGCGGCCTGCGGCCAGCGGCCGCAACTGCCGGCCTGGCTCGATGGTCTGATGACCAAATCCGAACACATGAAGGTGATGAAGAACGACCAGACCGAGGTCGAGCGGTTCGTGCTGTCGGTCAGCCGCGCCGCGAAACAGGGAGTTGCCGGATGAGCGTCGAGATTTCCAAGCTTGCGTCCGGCCTCACTGTCGTCACCGACAAGATGCCTCATCTCGAGACCGCGGCGCTCGGCGTCTGGGCCGGCGTCGGCGGGCGCGACGAGAAGCCCAACGAGCACGGCATCTCGCATCTTCTGGAACATATGGCATTCAAGGGCACGACGAAGCGCTCCTCGCGCGAGATCGTCGAGGAGATCGAGGCGGTCGGCGGCGACCTCAATGCCGGCACCTCGACCGAGACCACGTCCTATTATGCGCGGGTGCTGAAGGCCGACGTGCCGCTCGCACTCGACGTGCTCGCCGACATCCTGGCCAATCCCGCCTTCGAGCCCGACGAACTCGAGCGCGAGAAGAACGTCATCGTGCAGGAGATCGGCGCGGCGCAGGACACGCCTGACGACGTCGTGTTCGAGCATCTCAACGAGCTCTGCTATCCCGACCAGCCGATGGGCCGCTCGCTGCTCGGCACTGCGAAGACCTTGCGTGCCTTCAGCCGCGACTCGCTGCGCGACTATCTGTCGACGCACTACCGCGGCCCCGACATGGTGGTGGCGGCCGCCGGCGCGGTCGATCACAAGCAGGTGGTCGCCGAGGTCGAGCAGCGCTTTGCCAGTTTTGAGGGGACAGCGGGTCCCAAGCCGCAACCCGCACAATTCGGCAAGGGCGGCACCAAGGTGGTGCATCGCGAGCTCGAGCAGGCGCATCTGACCTTGGCGCTGGAGGGCGTGCCGCAGACCGATCTGTCGCTGTTCTCGCTCCAGGTCTTTACCAACATCCTCGGCGGCGGGATGTCGTCGCGGCTGTTCCAGGAGGTGCGCGAGAAGCGCGGCCTCTGTTACTCAATCTACTCGTTCCATGCCCCCTATACCGACACCGGCTTCTTCGGCCTCTACACCGGCACCGATCCGGCCGATGCGCCCGAGATGATGGAGGTCGTGGTCGACATCATGAATGATTCGGTCGAGACCCTGACCGAGGTCGAGATCGCGCGGGCCAAGGCGCAAATGAAGGCGGGGCTGCTGATGGCGCTGGAGAGCTGCTCGTCCCGCGCCGAGCAGCTTGCTCGGCATGTGCTGGCCTATGGCCGGCCCCAGACCGCCGAGGAGCTGGTGGCCCGAATCGACGCCGTCAGCGTCGAATCGACCCGGATGCGGCGCGTGCGCTGCTTTCGCGCAGCCGCCCTGCGGTTGTCGCATTGGGCAGTGGCAGGGGTCTGGACACGGCGGTGTCTTTTGCGGAAGGATTGACCCGGGCACGCGCCAAGGCGCGGCTGCATTAGGAGCCGCGCACGGGTTGATCCGCCCCGGGAAGCATCACCATGGCCCTCTTTCGCCTGCCATCCAGTGGACCCGCCGCTCTCGCGCCGCGCGGCAACGGCCTGTTGCTACGCGCGCCGCAGATGTCGGACTTCCTGCAATGGGCCCATCTGCGCGAGTCCAGCCGCGATTACCTGACCCCCTGGGAGCCGATCTGGCCGTCGGATGATCTCACCCGCTCCGGGTTCCGCCGTCGCCTGCGCCGCTATTCCGAGGACATCGCCGCGGACCGGTCCTATCCCTTTCTGATCTTCCGGGAGCTCGACGGCGCCATGGTCGGCGGCATCACGCTCGCCAATGTCCGCCGCGGCATCGTCCAGGCCGGCACCATCGGCTATTGGGTCGGCAAGCCCCACGCCCAGCGCGGCTACATGACGGCCGCGCTGCGGGTGCTGCTGCCGACGCTGTTCGGCGAGCTCAATCTGCACCGGGTCGAGGCCGCCTGCATCCCGACCAATGCGCCCTCGATCCGGGTGCTGGAGAAGTGCGGTTTCTCCCGCGAGGGACTGGCGCGCCGCTATCTCTGCATCAACGGGGTCTGGCAGGACCATTTGCTGTTCGGCCTGCTGCACGAGGATTTCCGCGGCTGAGCCCGTTGATTGATGCGGCCAAAGTCTCCTTGTTTGCTGCCTTGGGTTCGCCGGTTTTGACGATATAACGGCGCAACCCGGCCGGTGATCGGCCGGGATGTCGTCAGGAGTATGGGTGTTGATGGTGCAGGAGCTTCGGTCATCGCGGAATGCGTTGCGGCGGGGGGCGGCGGTCGCGCTGGCGTTGTCAGTTGCGCTCGTCTCCATCTCGCCGGTCGCGGCGCAGTCGCTGACCGATCGATTCAAGGGCCTGTTCGGCGGCAAGTCGGACGAGCCGGCCCAACCCAAGCCGGCGCCTGCGCCGGGCCAGCCGGCGGCTGATGACGATCTTGATTGCCCGCAGGTCACGGTGCGTGCCGGAGCCTCCACCTACGCGGTCGGTGCCACCGGGAAGCCGGCCGTCGGCAACGAGATCCGCTTCCAGGCCACCATCACCAAGATGGCGCGCGAATGCGCCCGCAATGGCGGCGATATCACGGCCCGGATCGGCATCCAGGGCCGCGTCATTGCCGGACCCGCCGGCGCGCCTGCGAGCGTCGAGGTGCCGCTGCGCGTCGCCGTGGTGCAGGGCGGCGTCGGCGAGAAGGTGATCGCTTCCAAGGCCTACCGGACCACGGTCGGAATGTCGGAGGGCGGCAGCGTGCCGTTCACCTTCGTGGCCGAGGATCTGGTCTACCCGATGCCTTCGGCCAAGGACGCCGATAGCTACATCTTCTATGTCGGCTTCGATCCGCAGGCGCTATCACCCGAGCCGAAGGCGCGGGCGAAGAAGAAGTAACCACGTCAAGATGGTCGTCATGCCCCGCGAAGGCGGGGCATCCAGTACGCCGCGGCTTCTCGATCTATCAGGGCTGTCTCTGGAATACTGGATCGCCCGCCTTCGCGGGCGATGACATCAGATTTGCCGATGCAGTGCCCGACAAACAAAAAAGCCGGCGCTGATCGCGCCGGCTTTTTGATAGGTGAAGGCGATATCCCTCAGTTCAGCTTCTGCCTGACTTCGGTGATGCCCTTGGCGAGCAGATCGTCGGCGACCTGGCCCCTGACCGACTTCGACAGGATCGTGGAGGCGGCCTGGACGGCGGCTTCGGCCGCTGCGGCGCGAACATCGGCCACCGCCTGAGCCTCGGCGAGCGCGATCTTGCCCTCCGCGGTCTTGGTGCGGCGAGCGACGAAATCTTCCACCTTGGCCTTGGCCTCGGTTGCGATGCGCTCGGCTTCGCTCTTCGCGTTGGCGATGATGTCGGCGGCCTCGCGTTCGGCCGAGGCGGTGCGCGCCTTGTAGTCGGCGAGCACCTTGGCGGCTTCCTGCTTGAGGCGCGTCGCGTCGTCGAGCTCGGCCTTGATGCGATCGGCGCGATGGTCGAGCGCAGTCATGGCCTTCTTGAAGACCCCGAGATAGCCGAACACGACCATCAGGATCACGAAGGCGATGGCGACCCAGGTTTCAGGATCGAAGAACATATCGATTAACCCTTCAAGGACGCATCAACGGCGGCATTGACCAATGCGGCGTCCGGAACCACGCCCGTGAGCTGCTGCACGATGGTGCCTGCCGCATCGGCCGCGATGCCGCGGACGTTGCTCATGGCGGTCGCACGGGTCGAGGCGATGGTCTTCTCTGCCTCGGCGAGCTTGGCCGCCAGCTGCTCTTCCAAGGCCTTGCGCTCGGCGTCCGCCTGCGCATTCGCCTTGTCGCGGGATTCGTTGCCGATGGCCTGCGCGCGCGAGCGTGCCGAAGCAAGCTCGTTTTCATAGGCCTTCAGCGCCGCTTCGGACTGGTCCTTCAGCTTCTGCGCTTCGGCGAGGTCGCCCTCGATCTTGTTCTGACGCGCCTCGATCGCACCGCCGACGCGCGGCAGAGCGAGCTTGGACACGATCACGTAAAGCGCGACGAAGAAGATCGCGAGCGACACCAGCTGTGAAGCATAAGTGCCGCTCTCGAACGGCGGAAAACCGCCACCGTGACCGCCTTCGGACCCGGTGTGGGCGCCCGCCGCCGGACTTTTTCGCCCCGCCATGACTTTCAGCCATGGAGTACTCCTGTTGCAGTCATGCGCGTCGCCTCGGTTGAAGCGGCGCGAAAAATCGTTCTCAGAGCGGAACGAACAGCAGCAGCAGCGCGATCAGCAGCGAGAAAATGCCGAGCGCTTCGGTCACGGCGAAGCCGAAGATCAGATTGCCGAACTGGCCCTGAGCGGCCGAGGGGTTGCGAACGGCCGCGGCGAGGTAGTTGCCGAAGATCACGCCGACGCCGACGCCCGCGCCGCCCATGCCAATGCATGCGATGCCCGCGCCGATAAGTTTTGCTGCTGCCGGATCCATTTTAGACTCCTTGGAAGAAAGATTGGGTTTTGGGTGGAAATTCCCCGGACCGCTCAGTGTCCCGGATGAATGGCGTCGTTGAGGTAGATGCAGGTCAGGATCGCAAACACATAGGCTTGCAGGAACGCGACCAGAATCTCGAGAGCGTACAGCGCGACCGTGAGCGCCAGCGGCAGCACGCCGCCGACCCAGCCAAGGGCGCCGAGCGAGAAGCCGAGCATGGCGACGAAGCCCGCGAACACCTTCAGCGCGATGTGGCCGGCCAGCATGTTGGCGAACAGACGGACGCTGTGGGAAACCGGCCGCAGGAAGAACGACAGGATCTCGATGAACATCACCAGCGGCAGGATGTAGCCGGGGACCCCGTGGGGCACGAAGATCGAGAAGAATTTAAGGCCGTTCTTGGCAATGCCGTAGATCAGGACCGTGAAGAAGACCAGCAGCGCGAGCGCCGCGGTGACGATCAGATGGCTCGAGATCGTGAAGGTGTAGGGGATAATGCCGACCAGGTTCGAAACGCAGATGAACATGAACAGCGAGAAGATCAGCGGGAAGAACTTCATGCCTTCCGCGCCGGCGGTCGAGCGGATGGTGGAGGCGACGAACTCGTAGGAGATCTCGGCGACCGACTGCAGCCGGCCGGGAACCAGCTGCGTGCCGCTGGCGAGCATCAGGATCGAGATGATCGCGACCGCCACCAGCATGTAGAGCGACGAGTTGGTGAAGGCGATCGTGTGGTTGCCGATATGGCCCAGGGTGAAGAGAGGCTCGATGTTGAACTGGTGGATCGGATCGATTTTCATCAGCGCGGCATCTCTTGGTCTGCCGGGCGATGCCGGCGGGTCTCGGTCTGCCGGTCGGGCCCGGCCCGTACCGGCACGAGCCGGCACGATCATTCCTCTCCTGGTGTGGACCGCCTAAGAACCACCGCGCCTGTTTTGACCCGCGCCTGCCGTTCTCACCACATTCACCACGCCGGCGACGAAGCCCAGCAGCAGGAACACGATGAATCCGAAAGGCGACGTCGACAGCAAGCGGTCGAAACCCCAGCCAATCCCCGCTCCGACAACGACCCCGGCGACCAACTCGGAGGATAACCGAAAACCAAGCGCCATCGCCGAGGCTCTGGCCGCTCTGTCCTCACCGTCACCTGCGGGTTGCTCGGTCTTGACGTGGCGGCCGCGAAATTCGGACAACCGCTGATCAAGATTTCCGAGCCGTTCGGAAAGCGCAGCTTCCTCGGGCGATCTATCGCGATCTCCATTCTCGCCGTGTCCCGTGCCCTGTGTCATGCAACGAAGACCCGAAACGCCGCGGTTGAATGGAAATTACGCCCGCCACCCTCAAAAGCCGCGCGGACCATACTGATGGCCCATAATCAAGTCAAGCCAAGTCACGATTGTGTCCATTCCTGTTATGTATTTGATTTATCTTACAATATCGGCGCGGGCGGCAGCGCTGCACACAGCGTGACGCCGCACCGCAGCAGGTCTCCGCTGGATCGGCGGATGCCGTCGCCATTTCGCCCGGCTGCCGGGATCAAAGGGGGCGCCGTGATCGTTCATGTCAAAGGCGCGTTTTGGGCGGCGGATCGCCTCGCCGGGGTGTAGAATTGCGAGACGTGCCACCTTTATGAGCGCCATCTTTGGACGTGCTACCTGCGCGTCGTGGCGGAGAACGCGATGAGAGCAGCGAATTCATCCACAGCATCATGGCTGGCGGCGGCGGCGTTCGCCGCGGTGTTGACCATCAGCGGCGGCTGCCTCGTCGCGCAATCCGCGCCCGACAGCGAAAACGGCCGCTACAGCATGACGCCCATCCCCGAGGGGGTGCTGCGGCTCGACAGCCGCACCGGCACGGTGTCGACCTGCACCCGCAGCGGCGCCGGCTGGGCCTGCTACGCGGTGCCCGATGAACGTACCGCGCTCGACGCCGAGATCGGCAGGCTCCAGGCCGAAGTCGAGACGCTGAAGGGACGGCTTGCGGCGGGGCCGACCGTGTCAGGCAAGATCGACGAGGCGCTGCCGAAAACGGATCCGCTCAAGAAGGCGGAGCCGCAAGCACCAAAGGCCGCCGAGGGCGAGCGCAGGATCGAGATCCCGCTGCCGAGCGACCAGGACGTCGATCGCGTGATGTCATTCCTGGAAAGGGCCTGGCGCCGGCTGATCGACATGGCCAACCGCGTGCAGAAGGACGTGTCGGGGAAGATTTAGCACGTGGCGAGATGCGGTAGGGTGGGCAAGGCCGCGACGCGCCGTGCCCACCATTTTTGTTTTCGTTGCGTGAGTCGGTGGGCACGCTTCGCTTTGCCCACCTATGGCAGCTTTCCGAATTGAGAGAGTGATGATGACATCAGCCAAATCCATCACGCGCTCGGCGCCATCGTCGGTGCAAGCCACCACCATCGCATCGTCGCTGCTGACCGTGCAGACGCCCGGCCGCGGCTTCACCGATCTCACCGCTGAAGCTGCGAAGTTCGTGGCGGAGGCAGGCGCGCGAGACGGCGCGTTGACGCTGTTCGTTCGTCACACCTCCGCATCGCTGACGATCCAGGAGAACGCCGACCCTTCCGTGCTCGTGGATCTCACCACGGCTCTGTCCCGGCTCGCGCCCGAGAACGCCGGCTGGACGCATGATGCCGAGGGACCGGACGACATGCCGGCGCACGTCAAGACAATGCTGACCCAGACTTCGCTTCATGTGCCGGTCCTGAGCGGCAAGCTCGCGCTTGGCACCTGGCAGGCGATCTATCTGATCGAGCATCGCGCCCGCCCGCACCGGCGCGAGGTGGTGCTGCAATTCCTCGGTAGCAATCAGTAGGCCAAAACAAAACCGGCCGCGGAGACCGCGGCCGGTTGGTGTTGATCTCGATCTGCGTCGATCAGGTCGACTTGATATCGACGTCCTTGGTCTCCGGCAGGAAGAACAAGCCGATCACGACGGTAATCGACGCGAAGATGACCGGATACCAGAGGCCCGCATAGATATCGCCCGTCGAGGCCACGATCGCGAAGGCGGTCGCCGGCAGCAGGCCGCCGAACCAGCCGTTACCGATGTGGTAGGGCAGCGACATCGAGGTGTAGCGGATGCGGGTCGGGAACAGTTCGACCAGCATCGCGGCAATCGGGCCGTACACCATGGTGACGAAGAGCACCAGGACGAACAGCAATCCGACGACCGCGGCCACCTGCGGACGGAAGATGTCGAACGGATGCGCCATCTTCACGATGCCCGCATCTCCGGCCTTCGGATAGCCGGCTCCCTGCACGGCGGCGAGCACTGCCGGATTGCCGTCCTTGGCGTTGGCGTAGGGAACTTCCTTGCCGTTGACCATCACCTTCACGCCGGAGCCTGCCGCACCTGGCGTGGTCGAGTACTTGACCGACGACTGCGACAGGTAGGCACGTGCCGTGTCGCAAGGCGAGGTGAAGACGCGGGTGCCGACCGGATTGAACAAGTCGCCGCAACCTGCGGGATCTGCCACCACGTCGACCTTGACCGACTCGATCGCCTTTTCCAGCGCCGGGTTGGCATTGGTGGTGATCATCTTGAAGATCGGGAAGAAGGTCAGCGCCGCGATCAGGCAGCCGCCGAGGATGATCGGCTTGCGGCCGATCTTGTCGGAGAGCACGCCGAACACGATGAAGAAGCCGGTCCCGAGCAGGAGCGACCAGGCGATCAGCAGGTTGGCGGTGTAGCCGTCGACCTTGAGGATCGATTGCAGGAAGAACAGCGCGTAGAATTGGCCAGTGTACCAGACCACGCCTTGGCCCATCACGCCGCCAAACAGCGCCAGCAGCACGAGCTTGCCGTTCTGCCAGTTGCCGAAGGCTTCCGTCAGCGGGGCCTTCGAGCTCTTCCCCTCGTCCTTCATCTTCTGGAAGATCGGGGATTCGTTGAGGCGAAGCCGGATCCAGACCGAAACGCCGAGCAGCAGCACGGAGACCAGGAACGGAATGCGCCAGCCCCATGCCGCGAAGTCGGGTTCGCCGAGCGCGGAGCGCGTGAACAGGATCACCAGCAGCGACAGGAACAGGCCGAGCGTCGCCGTGGTCTGGATGAAGGAGGTGTAGTAACCGCGCTTGCCGTTCGGAGCATGCTCCGCGACGTAGGTGGCCGCACCGCCATATTCACCGCCGAGCGCGAGGCCCTGGGCGAGACGCAGCGCGATCAGGATGATCGGGGCCGCGATGCCGATGGTGGCAGCGTTGGGCAGCAGGCCGACGATGAAAGTCGACAGACCCATGATCAGGATGGTGACGAGGAAGGTGTATTTGCGGCCGACGATGTCGCCGACACGGCCGAACACGATCGCGCCGAACGGGCGCACCAGGAAGCCGGCCGCGAAGGCCAGCAGCGCGAAGATGTCGCGGGTTGCCGGCGGATAGGCCGAGAAGAACTGCGCGCCGATGATGCCGGCCAGCGAACCGTAGAGATAGAAATCGTACCACTCGAAGACGGTACCGAGCGAGGAGGCGAGAATGACGAACCGTTCGTCCTTCGTCATCCCTCCCGCGCCTGCTTGAGACACAGCCATTGTCGACATGTTGAGTCGCTCCCCGAAAAATCGTTTCCTCGCGCCCTGGATGTCCGGTCATGCCGGATCAACCCAAGCCTTGCCCCCAAGGTAACATTGGCGTGAAACTCGCCCCAATACGACTTTCGGCCTTTCACACTGACGCTCGCCTGACACTGCGAGCCTTCCATCCGGCAACATAGTGCCGGCCTGTGGATTAACCCCGTTGCCGCAAAGGGATAATGTCCACTTGCATGCCACGGCTGGTCGGGAAAGAATTGACCAGGGCCCCGCGCCGGCTTACTGGCCCGGTGCGATTGCCAGCAAGAGAACGATGAACGCTCCCTCGACCCATCTCGTCATTGCCGATGACCACCCATTGTTCCGCGACGCGTTGCGGCAGGCGGTGACGGGCGTCCTGAGCTCGGCCAGGATCGACGAGGCTGGATCGTTCGAGGATCTGACCAAGCTTTTGGAACAGACCTCCGACGTCGACCTGATCCTGCTCGATCTGTCGATGCCCGGAATCTCCGGCTTTTCCGGCCTGATCTATCTGCGCGCGCAATATCCGGCCATTCCGGTGGTGATCGTCTCCGCGTCCGACGACAGCGCCACCATCCGGCGCTCGCTCGACTTCGGCGCCTCCGGTTTCATCCCGAAGCGCTTCGGCGTCGACACCTTGCGCGACGCCATCCTCAAGGTAATGGAGGGCGACGTCTGGGTTCCCGCCGACACTGATCTGTCGGCAGTCGCCGACCCCGACATGACGCGCCTGCGCGACCGGCTGGTGACGCTGACGCCGCAGCAGGTCCGGGTTCTGATGATGCTGTCGGAGGGATTGCTCAACAAGCAGATCGCCTATGAGCTCGGCGTCTCCGAGGCCACCATCAAGGCGCATGTCTCGGCGATCCTGCAAAAGCTCGGCGTCGAAAGTCGAACCCAAGCCGTGATCGCCGCCGCGAAAATCGCCGGCGGCCAATGGAAGCAGGGTACCCCGACGGGGTGAGCCTGTAGCGAGCGCCTCTCGCAGCCTGTAGCCCGGATCAGCGAAGCGACATCCGGGACCGCTAGTGCGGCTAGCTAGCGAAAACCCCGGATATCGCTTCGCTCATCCGGGCTACCTGTGTCGCCCCCGTCAATCCGCCGCCGCAAAAATATTCTACTTTACCGAAATTCGGAAATGGCGTATGTGTCGCCCATCCCGGCTCATCCTTGAGGGGCGATCTTGTGGTCGTCATGCTCGCGAGCCGGGCTTGCGGTGGACGCGGCAGCGTTCGGGTGCGAGAGGCTAAGGGCAGGGCGGATTGCTCTCCGTGAGCCCAAGGCTGCGTTCCGACGAGCGGCGCTGCTAGGCTTCGTCTCGTCTGTAAGTTTTCGGCTCCGTCGACAGGGCTGGGAAAACTGCGGCGAAATGGCGAGCCGTGCGTACGGCAAAACCGTGTGGTCCTGGCCGTCGTTGCTACGGTCAAGCCCTGGCGAATGCGGCATCTGCGTCAACCGGCGCGGTGCCGGTGACTTTCGCTGGGACGAGGGAGGCCAGAACGAACTCGGCTCCCGGGAGAGCACGGCATAAGCCGTCCAACCATCGCGCAGGGAAGGCCGAGTGATTGGCTACACCTGTATGCTGCTGTGCGGTTTCCTTGCGCTACATTTTCGCGCAGCGGACCGCGGGTGCCAGCCGGCACCCGGTCTTCCCTGCGCCCTCTTGGCTTTGAGGGTGGAATGACCAGGCAAAGCTCGGGCGAAACGCGCCGCGAGGACGCGAAGGCATGTCTGCAAGTTGAACCTGAATTGGAGGATGGCGATGCTGCCCTTTGCTCCGTCATTGCGAGCGTAGCGAAGCGTTCCAGCGTCTTACCGCGGAGAGATTCTGGATTGCTTCGCTGCGCTCGCAATGACGCTTTGAGAGAGTGCGCGCCTCACTCCGCACCAGAGTCCGCGTCACAATGTTTGCAACAACTTCTCGGCAGCCTTGATATCCGCTGTTTCCGAGCCCTGGGCGAAGCCTTCATACGCCAATTGAAGCCACCGCTTCGCTTCCTCGCGCCGGCCCCGTTCGGCAAGGAGACCGGCGAGATCGATCGCGGCCCGCAGCTCCCAGGCCTTGGCACCTTTGCGACGACTCAATGCCAGTGATTGCACGAAATGGGCTTCCGCTTGATCGGCCTCGGGCTGGGCTCTGGCCAAGAGAACCCTGCCCTTCATGCGCAGCAGCTCGGGCATGTACAGATGATCGCCGCTTTGCTCGACGAGGCGGATCGCGTCGTCGAGCAGGCGCGCGCTCCGCTCGATCTGCCCAAGCGTCATCAAGCCCTGAACAAGCGCGATGTTGAACGTCGTGGTGAGCAACTCGTAACCGGCATCGTGGAGCTCACGCAGACACGTCCCGATCGTCTCGACGCCTTCGGCGGCATTGCCGCGCCGGATCGCCAGCTCGCCTTTGACGCCGCGGCCGACCGCAAGATAGGGCCCCATGGAGCGCGATTCGGCATGGGCGATGAAGCGGTCGATGTTCTCTTCCGCGGCATCGAGGTCTCCGCTCCAGAGATCGATCGAGACCGCCCAGATCAACGCAATGCAGAGCGTGATCGGATGGTCCATCTGGGCGGCCTCGACGACCGTCTGCCGGGCCAGTTGCATCGCATCCGCGGGGCGGCCCTGCAACCAAAACTCGCGCGCGAGCGAGATGCCGGCCCGGTTGCGGTGATCGAAGCCATAGACGGTGCTGATCCATTCCGTGCCCGGCCCATGCCAGGCGGTCTCCAGCATCGTCAACGCGTCGCGATGCTCGCCGGCAAGATGCAAGGAGACACCGAGGAGCGAATGGGCGAGGGCGAGGGAGGCGGCATCGCCGAGTGTCCCGGCGACCGTGAGGCTTTGCTGCGCATAGCCGAGCGCGGCGTCGAACTGTCCCATCCGCTCGTGGAAGATATGCATGCGCCCGAGCAGCTGGAGCTGGTTCGGCGCGTCGCCGCGCGCCTCGGCGATCGCAAGGCTTCGGCTCAACGCGGCACGCGCCGCTTCGCTGCCGCCGCGCGTGAACATCAAGGTCAGTCCGAGCGCGGCCTGGATGTGCATTTCCTCGGCGCCGCCGCGCGAGGAAGGATCGAGCGCAAGCAGCGCCCGTTCAGACCAGCGCCGGCACTCGACCAGCAACGACATCGCGAGAAAGATTGGCGCTGCAGCTGCGGCCAGTGCAATGCCGATGCTGGCATCGCCGTCCGTGCCAAAACACCAGTCCAGCGCCGCGCGCACGTTGTGAAGCGCGGAGAAGTGGATCGCGCGCTCGTCGGCGCTCGGCACCGTGGCCCATGTCGTGCCGGCCTGCTCCAGCCATTGCCGGTAATAGGTCGCGTGGCGGGCGGCGAGCGCCGCGTCATCAGGCTCGATCTCGAGCAGATAGGCGCGCGTCGTGTCGAGCAGACGGTAACGCATCATGGCGCCAATCGGCCGCGCCGCGACCATCGACTTGGCCACCAGGCCGTCGATGGCGTCGAACAGGCGGGAGCGGTCGACGCGTTCGTCCGGCACGATCTCGAGTGCGGCGTCGATAGTGAAGTGACCGGCGAAAACCGCGAGCCTGCGCAGCACGAGACGTTCGATATCGGACAAGAGCCCGTAGCTCCATGCCAGCGTCGCCTGCAACGTCTTCTGTCGCGGCGGCGCCGTGCGCTGGCCCTGCCAGAGCAGATTGAGGCGCTCGTCGAGCAGTGCCGCGGTCTGCTCCAGGCCGTAGGCTTCGACCCGGCCGGCGGCGAGTTCGATTGCCAGCGCCATGCCGTCCAGCTTGCGGCAGATCCCGGCGACGATCGCTGCATTGGCATCGTCGAGCGCGATCTGCGCGCCACCGGCCGTGGCACGTTCGAGGAAGAGTTGAAGTGCGGGATAAGTCTGCGCCGCGGCCGCCGTCAGACCGGGATGGTCGGGCGGAACGGCAAGCGGCGCCAGCCGATACACCTGCTCGCCCTCGACCCGCAGGGCTTCGCGGCTCGTCGCCAGAATGTAGATATTCGGTGCGGCGTGGAAGATCTCGGCGGCCAGCGGGGCCGCGGCTGCGATGACGTGTTCGCAATTGTCGAGGATCAGCAGCGTCCGCTTGTCCCGGAGATGCGCGAGCAGCGCAGGCAGGGGATCGTCGGTTTGCGCCGGCAAGCCCAGCATCAGCAGGATCGAGGCGATCACGAGATCGGGATCGCTCAGCGCGGCAAGATCGACGAAATGTGCGGCGTCGGAGAATGTCGCGAGCAGATCGTGAGCGATGGCAACGGCAACGGCGGTCTTGCCGACACCGCCCGGGCCGACGATCGTGACGAAGCGCGAACGGATGAGCCTGTCGGAGACGGCGGCGACCGCTTCGTCGCGCCCGACCATCCGTTGCAGCCGGTTCGGCAGTTTGACGGGCGGCAATTCCGTTCGCGCTACGGTGCGCCGATCTGCCGGGATATTTACCTGCGAGATCGGCGCCACGAAGCAATAGCCGCGGCCGGAGAGCGTGGTGATGTAGCGGGCACCGTCCTTGCCGTCGCCAAGGGCCTTGCGAAGCGCCGCGACGTGAAAGCGCAGATTGGCGTCCTCGACCGTCATGCCGGGCCACACCAGCGCCATCAGATCATACTTGCTGACGACCTGGTTCGGCCGCGACATCAGTGCGAGCAGCGTGTCGAAGGCCTTTGCACCGAGCGGCAGCGCGACGCCGTCGCGCATGACGAGTCTTTCATGCGGCGTCACAGTGAATGGCCCAAACGAGAGGGTTCCCGTTGCGGTGCCGGCCGGCTCGGTCATGGCGAAGTCCTGATCCTTTGGAACGGACCGGATAGCCAGATGATCGCAATCCGGCAAGGCCGTCCCACGCCGCGATCGGACCGCGGATGCAGGTCCTGTGAGGCGCGCGAACCGAGACCTCACAACTTCTCACAAGTCCCAACGGGTGTGTCGCGGCAGCCGCTGCTAGTGAGTTGCGCGACGGCAAGGAGACATTCATGACCCAAGCGGCAAAATTGCTCTACACGGCCCGGACCCGCACCAGTGGCGGGCGGCAGGACGGGATATCGCGCAGTTCCGACGGCCGTCTGGATGTCAAGCTGTCGCCGCCGGGCGGCAACGGCATCGGTACCAATCCCGAGCAATTGTTCGCGGCCGGCTGGTCGGCCTGCTTCGAAGGCGCGATGGAAATCGCGGCCCGCAAGCGGAAGATCGAGCTCCCCAGGAAATGTGCGATCGATGCGGAGATCGACCTCGTGCTCGACGAGGGCGCCTATTCGCTCAGGGCACGCCTCGATGTCAGCCTGCCCGGCCTCGATCGCGAGATCGCGCGCGGCCTCGTCGATGAGGCGCATCAGACCTGTCCCTATTCCAAGGCCGTCCGCGGCAACATCGACGTCACGGTCGCACTGATCTGACGCACCACCTCCAACTATCAGAAAGGTAGCAGCATCATGAAACAGATCATCGATCAGCACCGGCGCCAGTTTTTCGGCATCGCCGCCGGAACTGTCGCCGCTGGCCTCGGCGTGATCGGCCTCGCCCGCGCCGAATCGGAAGCGCTGCGCTCGACCGCGACGAATGCGTCGTTCGGCGCGATCAAGCAGATCGATGCCGGCGTCCTCAACGTCGGCTACGCTGAGGCGGGCCCTGCGAATGGTCCCGTCGCGATCCTGCTGCACGGCTGGCCCTACGACATTCACGCCTTCGTCGACGTCGCCCCGATCCTGGCAAAGGCCGGCTATCGCGTCATCATCCCTTATCTGCGCGGCTACGGCACGACCCACTTCCTCTCCGCCGAAACGCCGCGCAACGGCGAGCCCGCGGCAATGGCCGTCGACATCATCGCACTGATGGACAAGCTCGACATCAAGAAGGCGGTGGTCGCCGGATTCGACTGGGGCGCGCGCACCGCCGACATCATCGCCGCGCTCTGGCCGGAGCGCTGCCGCGCGCTGGTCTCGGTCAGCGGCTATCTGATCTCCAGCCAGGCCGCGGGCAACGCGCCGCTGCCGCCGTCGGCCGAGCTGCAATGGTGGTACCAGTTTTATTTCGCGACCGAGCGCGGCCGCGCCGGATACGAGAAGTACACGCATGATTTTGCAAAACTGATCTGGAAGCTCGCTTCGCCGCAGTGGAAGTTCGACGACGCCACTTTCGAGCGCAGCGCGGCGGCGCTGGACAACAAGGATCACGTCGCGATCACCATCCACAATTACCGCTGGCGGCTCGGACTCGCCCAGGGCGAGGCGAAGTACGAGGAGCTCGAAAAGAAGCTTGCCGCAGCTCCCGTCATCAGCGTCCCGGCGATCACGATGGAAGGCGATGCCAACGGCGCGCCACATCCCGATCCAAGCGCCTATGCCAAGAAATTCTCGGGCCGGTACGACTATCGCCTGATCACCGGGGGCATCGGCCACAATCTGCCGCAGGAAGCACCGCAAGCCTTTGCCAAGGCCGTCATCGACGCCGACGGCGGCGCCTGAGGATTTTGGCAGCGCCTCGGTCCGGCAAGGCCGGACCGAGGCCTGACATGCGAACGCAGTTCAATGAAGCGTCAGCGAAAATGAAATCCGAAAAGTCAAAAGTTCCGTCTTCTACGACGATGATCGTGCTTGCCGTGCTCCTCCTCGTCGTTGTCCTGACCTGCGTGCCCTATCTGGTCACGATCGCTTTCGCGCAGGGCCCGGCGGATGCCTCGCCCATCTTCGGCGTCACTGTGCCGGAGGGCTACAAGCAGTGGGAGCTGATCGCGCCGGCCGAGGAGGCGGCTCCCCTGGACGAGCTGCGTGCCGTCGTCGGCAACAGGACCGCGATCGATGCTTATCAAGACAACAAGCTTCCGTTCCCGGACGGCACAATTCTGGTCAAGCGGGCCTGGAAGCGGAAACAGTCGCCCGAATTTGCGTCCGCGACGATTCCCGGTGAAGCCACCACCGTCCAGGTGATGGTCAAGGATTCCAAAAAATATGCCTCGACCGGCGGCTGGGGATTTGGTCGCTTCATCAACGGCAAGCCGGTCGACGAGGCCCAGCATCGCACCTGCTTCGCGTGCCACGAAGCTCGTGTGAAGAGTCGCGACTACGTGTTTACGAGGCTTGCGCCCTGAGTGCGGAGTTTCACTCCGCAGCCACCATCTGCTGCGTGCGCCACTGGCCGAGCAGGGCGCGCAGCGAAGCCGGCTTGACCGGCTTGTTGAGCACCGCAACCTTTTTCGTCGCGCGCAGCCATTTGCACGGCGGGGCTGCGGTCGGCGGTGATCAGGATCGCGGGGATGCCGTCACCGAAGCGGCGGCGGATGTCGCGGATCGCGGCGATGCCGTTGCCGCGGTCGAGATGGTAATCGACCAGCAGGCCGGTCACGCGGCGGCCCGCAGTCTCGATTGCGGCGATCGCGGCCTCGGGATCGGCGACCGCGATCACCTCGGCGTCCCACGCCTTCAGCAGCGTGCGCATGCCGTCGAGGATCGCGGCGTCGTTCTCGATGCAGACGATCAGGGTACCCGAGATCGAGGTCCGTGCGAGCGGCGTCGCACTGGTCACGGCCGCGGTGTGAGTGATCGCCTTCGCCGTCGGCACCGTCACGGAAAACACCGAGCCGCCGCCGACATTGGAATCGATGGCGATGTCGTGCTTGAGCACGCGCGCCAGCCGCTCGACGATCGACAGGCCCAGGCCGAGGCCGCGGGCAATTCGCGCGCCCTGCTCCAGGCGGTGGAATTCCTTGAAGATCTCGCCGCGCTTGACCGTCGGGATACCGACGCCGGTGTCGTAGACGCAGATCTTCAGCGTGGCGCCGCGGCGGCGGCAGCCGACCAGCACGCGCCCGCGTGGAGTATATTTGATCGCGTTGGAGATCAGGTTCTGGAGCAGCCGCCGCAGCAAGAGACGATCCGACTCGACGGGCAGCGAACACGGCACGAACACGAGCGCCAGATTCTTCGCGCGTGCGATCGGCGCGAACTCGATCTCCAGCGAGCGCATCAGATCGGCCATCTTGAAGCTCGAGATCGAGGTCGTCATCGCGCCGGCGTCGAGCCTGGAGATGTCGAGCAGCGCGCCGAGAATTTCCTCGATCGCCTGGAGCGATTCGTCGATGTTCTCGACCAGCCGTGTCTCCTCGCCGCTGTGCTGACGCTCGACCAGGCTCGTGACATAGAGCCGCGCCGCGTTCAGCGGCTGGAGAATGTCGTGGCTTGCGGCGGCGAGAAAGCGGGTCTTGGAGATGCTGGCGTCTTCGGCCGCGCTCTTGGCCAGCGCCAGCTCGGAATTCAGCCGGGTCAGCTCCTCGGTGCGGTCGCGCACCCGCTTTTCCAGCGTCGCATTGGCCCTCTCCAGCGCTTCGGCCGCCTCGAACGTGGGCGTGACGTCGGTGAAGGTAATGACGAAGCCGCCGCCGGGCATGCGGTTGGTCAAGATCTCGATCACCATGTGGCGGTCGGGCAGGCGCTCGAGATAAGGCTCGCCGTCGGTGGTGTAAGCCACCAGCCGGCGCTCCAGCATGGCCTCGCGCTCGATCGGATCGGCCGGCTCGCTCACGCCCATGAATTCCAGGATTTCACGCAATGGCGTGCCGAACTGGATGAAATGCGGAGGAACGTTGAGGAGATCGCCGAACTGCCGGTTGGAGCAGATCAGTTGCAGATCGGCATCGAACACCGCGATGCCCTGGCGCACATGGTTAAGCGCGGTCTGGAGGATCTCGCGGTTGAAATGCAGCGCCGCATGGGAATCGTCGAGCAGTTTTAGCGCAGCCTTGGCGGAGACCGTCCGTTTGCGCAGCAGCAGCGACATTACGAGACGCGAGGAGGCTGCGCCGATCGAGGAGGCGATCAGGTGCTCGGCGTGCTGCAGCAGCTCGAAATCGGCGGGCGCCCCGGACTCCAGCCGCACATTGCGCCGCGCGGATAAGGCGTCGAACGAATGCCGCGCGCGGTCAGGCCCGAGATATTGCGCTACCGTGGTCTGGATGTCCTGCACCGTGACCGTGGTGCGCCAGCGGCGGAAATTCGGGGAAATCGGCGCGAGCGTGTTGGGGACGAACAGATCGGCCTGGACCAGCTCGATCGAAGACGGCCGGCGCGCCAGCGACAGCAGCACGTAGGTGAGGATGTTGAGCGACAGCGACCAGACCACGCCGTGCATCAGCGGCGGCAAATCGGCGCCGAACAACGCCTGCGGCCGCAGCGCCTCGATCCCGAACGGGCCGTGCTGGAGCAGCAGGATGCCCGCCGTCGAGGTATCCATGAAGCTCGGGATGAAGAGCGTGTAGAGCCACACTGCGAAGCCGACCAGCATGCCGCCGATCGCGCCGCGCGCGGTCGCGCGCCGCCACAGCAGTCCGCCGAAGAAGCTTGGTGCAAGCTGGGCGATGGCGGCAAAAGACAGCAGGCCGATCGCCGCGAGCTGGGTGTTGCCGAGCGCGCGGTAGTAGAAATAGGCCATCACCATGATGGCGAAGATCGCGAGCCGGCGCGAACGCAACAGGAAGTCGCTGAAATCGGCGCCGCCGGTGCGCCCCTCCGGCCGTCGTTGCAGCACCAGGGGCACCACGAGGTCGTTCGAAACCATGATGGAGAGCGCGACGCATTCGACGATCACCATCGCGGTCGCCGCCGACAGCCCGCCGACGAAGACGGCGACGCTGAGCAGATCCGCGCCGCCCTCCATCGGCAGCGCCAGCACGTACATGTCAGGATCGGCGGCGCCGAACGGGAAGCTGACGAGGCCGGCGAGTGCGATCGGGATCACGAACAGATTGATGGCGACGAGATAGAGCGGAAACAGCCAGCGCGCGCGACCGACCTCGGCGTCCGAGGAATTCTCCACCACGCTGACGTGGAACTGGCGCGGCAGCAGCATGATCGCGCACAGCGACAGCAGCGTCATGGTCAGGAAGTTGCCGATCGACGGCGAATAGTTGATGACGCGCACCGCCTCCGGTGTCTTCATCGCGCGCTCGATCAGTTCGTGCGGCGAGAACATCCAGAACGTGACGAAGATGCCCGCAGCGAGGAAGGCGACGAGCTTGATGATGGATTCGGTTGCGACCGCCAGCATCAGGCCGTGCTGGTGCTCGGTGGCGTCCGTCTGCCGCGTGCCGAACAGCACCGCGAAGGCCGCCATCGCCAGCGTCACGATCAGCGCCACGTCGCCGATGATCGGGATGTGGGAGAAGGCCTGGTCTTCGCTCAGGATGGTTTCGAGCGAGGAGGCGACCGCCTTGAGCTGGAGCGCGATGTAGGGCACCGAGCCGATGATGGCGATCAGCGCGACGGTTGCCGCCACCGCCTGGCTCTTGCCGTAGCGCGCGCCGATGAAGTCCGCGATCGAGGTGATGTTGTGGGCCTTCGCGAGCTGGATCACGCGGCGCAGCACGCCGGCTCCGAGTCCGATCATCAGGATCGGGCCGACATAGATCGCGAGGAAGTCGGTGGAGGTGCGGGTGGCGAAGCCGACCGAGCCGAAGAAGGTCCAGGAGGTGCAGTAGATCGCCAGCGACAGCGGATAGATCAGCCCCGAGGCGCGGCCTCGCCCGGCCGGCGAGCGGCGGTCGCCATGGCTCGCCACCAGGAACAGAAAGCCGATATAGCCGAAGGCGGCGGCGATCACGCCCCAATCGTGCAGCATGGCGAGCGTGCTTCTCCCGGGGCGCGCGCTGGCCGCGCCCAATCTCATTTTCCCTGTAAATCTAGCGCGTTGGACGGGTGGAGGCGACAGCGAAATGCCGTGCCACGGCGGGAACCGGAGTTGTCGTTAAGCGGTGCGCAGTCTTAAAGCTGCGCTGCTTCTGGCTTACCGAGAGAGTCCCCGCGTGGTACCCCCCTCCCTGACCCGCCCCCACAAGGAGGGAGGGAACGGAGAGACCGTCCGCGTTGCAGGAAATTCGAGACCGACCGCTACGCTGTGGGGCTCCCCCGACGTAAGGGGAGGCGCAACTCTCTCGCTCCCTTTCCCCCTGTGGGGGAGGGTGGGGAGGGGGAAGCTCCGGGACGGTGAAACTTAGATCGAAAGAGAAGGCGAAGAAGCCTATTCCGCCGCCAGCGACTTCTCGCGGAGCGGCAGACCCAGGCGGTCCCACACCTGCAGCAGGGCTTCGGCGAGTTGATCGATCAGGCCGTCGTCGTGATAGGGCGAGGGCGTGATGCGCAGGCGTTCGGAGCCCTTGGCGACCGTCGGATAGTTGATCGGCTGGATGTAGATGCCGTGCCGTTCGAGCAAGAGGTCGGAAGCCTGCTTGCATTTCTCGGCATCGCCGATGAACAGCGGGACGATGTGGGTGTCGCTCGACATCACCGGCAGGCCGGCGGCGTTGAGGATCGCCTTGACCCGGGCGGCGCGGTCCTGGTGACGCTCGCGCTCCCAGCTTGACGTCTTCAGATGCTTGATCGCGGCGGTCGCGGCCGAGCAGATCGCCGGCGGCAGCGCGGTGGTGAAGATGAAGCCGGGCGCATAGGAGCGCACGGCGTCGATGATCTGACCGTTGGCGGCGATGTAGCCGCCGAGGCAGCCGAACGCCTTGGCAAGCGTGCCTTCGAGAATGTCGATGCGATGCATCACGCCGTCGCGCTCGGCGATGCCGCCGCCGCGCGGGCCGTACATGCCGACGGCGTGGACCTCGTCGACATAGGTCATCGCGCCGTACTTCTCGGCGAGGTCGCAGATCTTGGCGAGCGGGGCGATGTCGCCGTCCATCGAATAAAGACTCTCGCAGGCGATCAGCTTGGGCCGGCTCGGGCCCGCAGCCTTCAACAGCGCTTCGAGATCGGCGAGGTCGTTGTGGCGGAACACGACCCGCTCGCAGCCGGACTGGCGGATGCCCTCGATCATCGAATTGTGGTTGAGCTCGTCGGACAGGATCAGGCAGTTCGGAATGAGCTTTGCGATGGTCGCAATGCCGGTCTGGTTCGAGACGTAGCCGGACGTGAAGAGCAGCGAGGCTTCCTTGCCGTGGAGATCGGCGAGCTCGGCCTCGAGCTGCACCAGCGGATGATGCGTGCCGGCGATGTTGCGGGTGCCGCCGGCGCCGGTGCCGACGCGGGTCGCGGTCTCGACCATCGCGCCCACTACCTTCGGGTGCTGGCCCATGCCGAGATAATCGTTGGAGCACCAGATCACGACGTCGCGCTTGCCCTTGGGCGAGTGCCAGAGCGCATGCGGGAACCGGCCGGCAATGCGCTCGAGATCGGCGAACACGCGGTAGCGCCGCTCGGTGTGGAGACGATCAAGGGCGGAATTGAAAAACTGGGCGTAATCCATCGTCAAACCTGCAGCGGAACCGACCAAAGATCCGCATATCCTTAGAGCTTTTCCAGCTCCAATGTCTATGCGCTATCCCACATTTGGACCTGCGGGGCATTTGGGCAAAATGCCCTATCGTGCGATTTGAAACTTGATCCGGATCAAGTTCGCGCGAGATGCAATGTTGCTCTGCACCATCCGCTGAATTGAAGTCAGCGCTCAGGTCGTCCTGAACTGCAACACGCCGTCCTGCGTCTCGGCCGTCAGCCGGCCCTCGACGATCATGTAATTGACGTGGGCGACCAGTTCGCCGGCAGCGAAACCCATCTGATGTTCGTCCAGAACGTGCTTGTTAAACACCACGGGCACCAGGGCGCGCGAGGTCTGAGGCACCTCGCGGCAGGCTTCCGCGATCAGGCGGCAGCGCTCCTCATGGTGATCGGCGAGCTGCTTGATGCGGGTCTTGAGCCCGTAGAACGGCACGCCGTGGCCAGGCAGCACCAGCACGTCATAGGGGAGAGTCGTGGTGAGGCGGGCGAGCGAGGCCAGATATTCGCCGAGCGAGTTCTGGTCGGGTTCGACCGCCCACACGCTGACGTTCGGCGAGATCTTGCTCAGCACCTGGTCGGCCGAGAGGAACAGCTTGTCGTCGGCGCAGTACAGCATCACCTGGTCGAGCGCGTGACCGCCGCCGGTGATCACCTTGAAGCGGCGCGTGCCGATCACGACGTCCTCGCCATGCGAGATGCGGCGGTAGGACGGCGGCAGCACCGAGACGCGCTTGAGATAGTCCTGGCCGCGGCCGAGCAGTTTTTCGGTGAGCGACTCGTCCATGCCATGGCGGCGGAAGAACAGCCGCTGCGCTTCCTGCCGCTCCTCGGTGCCGCGGTTCTGGTGATAGACCGATTGCAGATATTCGACCTGCGACATCACGAGCGGGCAGTTGAACCGCTCGACGATCCACCCGGCCAGACCGACATGATCGGGATGGGAATGGGTCACGATCAGGCGCGTGATGTTGACGCCCTTCAGCGGCCCGTCGAACAGCTTCGTCCAGGCTTCGATCGTCTCCTCATTGCCGAAGCCGGCATCGATCATGGCATAGCCGTCACCATCGGCGAGCAGGTAGATGTTCACATGGTTGAGGCGGAACGGCAGCTTCAGCCGCGCCCACAACACGCCTGGCTTCACCTCGACGACCTGTTCGGGGCCGGGATGCTGTTCCCAGGGATAGCGCAGGGCGTCGGCGGAGGACTGCACGGTGTCGGTCTTTGCGTTCATCCTACCGGCTTAAACCCGCCCGTCACGGCGCGCCAGCCGAAAAAGAACGCTGGCGCGGCCTGCATAGCGGTCATTCCGGGCTACGGAACGGCGCCTTACGCAGCCCGCATGTTGTTGAGGAACGCGTCGATCTCTCCGCGCAGCATGTCGGCTTCGCGGCGGAGCGCGTCGGAGGCGCCGAGCACTTCGTTCGCCGCTGCGCCGGCTTCCGCCGAAGCCGTGGAGACGCCGACGATGTTGCTGGAAACCTCGCTGGTGCCACCGGCCGCATGCTGGATGTTGCGGGCGATCTCGCGTGTCGCCGCGCCCTGTTCCTCGACGGCGGCGGCGATCGTCGTAGTGACGTCGTTGATCTCGCCGATGATCCGGCCGATGCCCTGGATGGCGCCGACCGCCGACGTCGTCACTGACTGCATGCTGGCGATCTGGCTACGGATCTCCTCCGTGGCCTTGGCGGTCTGGCTCGCGAGGCTCTTCACCTCGGAGGCGACCACCGCGAAGCCGCGGCCGGCTTCGCCCGCGCGCGCCGCCTCGATGGTGGCGTTGAGCGCCAGCAGATTGGTCTGCGAGGCGATGGTCTGAATCAGGTCGACCACCACGCTGATGCGGCTCGCGCTGTCGGCGAGGCTCTGCACGGTGGCGTCGGTCGCGCCCGCTTCGTCGACCGCCTTCCTGGCGATCGCGGCCGAGGTGACGACCTGCTTGCTGATTTCCTCGATCGAGGACGAGAGCTGCTCGGTGCCTGACGATACGGTCTGCACGTTGACCGAGGTCTCTTCGGCTGCGGAGGCAACCGCGTTCACCAGCGCATTGGACTGGTCTGCCGTGGTCGACATGCTCTGCGCGGTCGATTGCATCGAATTGGCCGACTGCGCGAGATTGTCGAGTGCGGAGCGCACCGTACTCTCGAACCCGGCGATCTTCGCCTCCATCTGCGCCGCACGCTCGGCCTTGGCGATGCGATCCCTGTCCTGCTCGCTCGCAAGCGCCCGGGCTTCGATCATGCTGTCGCGGAACACCGTCAGCGTTTCCTTCATCGCGCCGATCTCGTCGTTCTGCCGGGAGCGGACGATCTCGGTGTCGAGGTCGCCGGCCGAGAGCAACTGCATGGCGCGTTGAAGCTCGCGAATGCGGCGCAGGATGTTGCGGCCAACATAGAGCCAGACGAACAGCGCCGAGCCGACCAGCGTCAGAGCGCCGAGTGCCAGCATCGCGGTGGTCGCGAGCGAGATCTCATGCCGCGCCTGGAAGGTCGACGCGTTGGTCTCCTTCTGCACACCCTCGACGAGCTGCTGCACGCTGATGCCGAGGCCGACATTGAGCTTGCGGGTCTCGTCCAGGATGGTCTGGCCGTAGTCGATCGCGTCGAGCTCTTTCTGGCGGATCTTGAACACGCCGGACTTGCCTTCGCCGAAGGCGAACAGCTTTTGCACGGTGTCGCGCACCGCCTGCATCGAGGCCATGTTCGGGAGGTCCTCGAGGTTCGACTTGACACGGTCGCGCGTCGCCTTGAACTCCTTCTCGATCGCCTCCAGCGTATCGCTGTTGTTGGCCGACAGCGCCGCCATCATGTCGGCGGCCATCAGATTGCCGTTGGCGGAGATGGTCGCGACCTGGGAGACGGTGCGGGCGGCTTCGGTGGCATCGTCAGCGGAAACTTCCGCCGCACCGAGGATCGCGTTCAGACGCGTCTGCGCATCCAGCATGGCAGGACCGGCCGCACCGACGAAGGTGAGCTGCGCCTTGCGGAGTGCTTCATATTGCTTGTCATGCAGCGCGCCGGTATCGAGCCGCTCGCGCGCGGCTGACACCAGGCTCTGGGTCGCCTCGTCGATGCTCTTGGCGGTGTCGCGCAACGCGGTTGCGATCTGCTTGTCGGCGCCGAGCTCGATGATCTCGCCAAGCTTGGCCATGGCAAGCTGCTGGATCTCCTGCACCTTCTTGGTGCGTTCGTTCAGCGCCTCGTCGGACGGCGACGCCAGCAGGCCCGGCCCCTGCGCCGCGAGCGTTGCGCTTTGCGATGCGAGTTGAAGGCTTGCGGAAAGGCGCGGGATATCGCGGCCGCTCAGGTCCATCATAGTGCTGCCGAGATGGTTGAAGACGAAGCCGGCGCCGGCCGCGATCACGAGGCCCATGCCCGCGATCACTGCGAAGGCCGTGAACAGGCTGCCGCGCACGCCCCATGTCGGCATTTTGAAACGAGGCCGGATACCACCAAGCAAACGGCCAAGGCCCAGACGGATCGCCATCGAAATTCCCCCACGCATGATCTTTATGTTTTCGCGGCGGAGTATCCTCGGGGCAGGTTAAAAAATCGCAAGTTGCTCAATCGGTTGCGTTGCGTTCCGCACAGCGAAAAAAGAAGGGCCGGCAACGATGCCGGCCCTTCATCATGATAAGGCTTTGATAACCGTTCAGTAGCGCGCGACCGCCGAGTTGGCCCAGTTGAAGCGGTAGTTGACGCCCGCCTTGATGGTGTGGTCGTCGGTGGTGAAGTTGCCGGTTCCCGCCAGCGGGCCCGCGGTGAAGTGGGCGTCGCCGAAATTGTAGTACTGGTACTCGGCCTTGGCTGACCAGTTCGGCGCGAACATGTATTCGAGGCCGGCGCCGACGGTGTAGCCGTTGCGGTGGTCGCCGCTGATGATGAAGCCGGTCGGCACGCCGCCGACGGTCACCTTCTCGTTGTTGTCGGAATAGGCGTAGCCGCCCTTCACGTAGAGCAGGCCCGGACCCCAGGTGTAGCCGACGCGGCCGGTGATCGAGCCGAGACCGCGCTGGTCGTTGGTGTAGGCGACGCCGCCTGGGAACACCGCGCCGACGCTGCCGGAGAGCCAGGAATACTGGCCTTCGACGCCGACAACGAAGTTCGGGTTGAACTGCCAGTCCGCACCGGCCTGCAGACCGCCGAGGAAACGGCCGTTGCCGTTATTGCCGGTGGAGAGGCCGCTGAAATTGTTGTCGCTGGAGAACGCGCCGCCGACATGGCCGCCGATATAGAAGCCGGTCCAGTTGTAAATCGGGGCGGCATAGGCGGGCGCGGGCGCCTTATAATAGTTGCGGTTACCGAGATCGGCACCGACCGCCGGTGCGGCAGCGCCCACCACGAGCAGCGCAACGGTCGCAAACAGAATCTTCTTCATAGTCCAAACTCCAACACTCAGGTCCCCGGCAGTCGCGCTTTCCGCGCCGTCGTTGGTTCTGCAGATAGCTCGCTTTTGACGAAAATGCTGTCACATCCATGGCACAGCGGCAGTCAACGTAACTTATTGGGCTGTAGACGATTTTTGTGCTTAATGTCGGCTTAAGAAGTGCTGAAGGAAAGCTTAACTCGGCGTTATCAGGCTAACTTGCGCGCGCATCTCATTAACCAAGACGGCGCCGCGCCTCATCGCGCATCTGTTCGCGGAATGCAGCGCGCTTTGCGGGCCGGTCTTCCTCGCGCACGTCATGACGATCGAAGACGTCGAACTTCTCCAGGATCGGATAGCGCTCGCTCGCCATCGCGAGCACGCGCAGCACCTTGGTCGCCGACGGTGTCGGGCCGCTCACTTCCCAGCGCCGGATGGTGTCGGCGCCGCCCTTCTCCGGCAATCCGCAAAGCCGGGCCATGTCGGCCGCGGTGAGCTTGCGCTCGAGGACCTCCGAGAGATCGTTGCGGAGTTGCTTCAGTTCGGGACCGGTCATGTCGCCTCAATACGCGAAGTCGATGAGGTGAATGCACTAGCGCTGATTCGGGTCCATCCGAAGGCGAGGCACGCGAGCGGGCGTGCTAGTCGTGCGACCGCTCCCCGGCGCCTCCGCCCGCGCACGGAGTTATGAACGGCTGCCTATGGAAATCCGCGGCTGAATGAACAGATGGCAACGGGCCCACAGCGAATGAAGGGATCCGCCATGACAAGCATCAAACCCGCCATTGCCGCCCTAGTCACCGTCGGGTTGCTTGCCGCGCCGATCGCGGCTGAGGCCAAGAAGCACCGGTCAAGCCGAGCTTACAGCACCGGCGTGGTGGCTCCGAGCTATGGGAGCGCCGGATCGTTGGCAGCACAGCCCAGAGCCTACGGGTCGAGCGGACAGTCGGTCGGGACGGTCACGGCGCCGTCGGTCGGTACGTATAACTGGCCGTCGGTCGGCGTGACCAACGCAGTCCCGACCTGGAGCAACACCAACCCGCCGGTCAGGTAGGCGCGCCTGTCTGGCGAGCCAATGCCGGTCACCTGTGACGGTCGCAAGGCCAAAGAAGATGATAAAGTGCGACCAGCAATGATCATGGCGGTGGACCAGACATTGCGGATCGTTCAGGGAGAGCCCGTCCGATCCTAAATTCCCCGCCCGGCCTGTTGGCCGATCACGCAGCGCCACCCGGCGAGGCGCTCGGCCGGATGCTGGTTCATCCATTCGGCGAGTTGCGGCGCGCCCATTAGGCAAGATTGCATCGAGACGTCGGCGAAGTCGGATGTGGTGACGGTCTGCTCATGACAGTTCGCCGGAGAGGCGAGGTTGCAGAGCACGGCGATGATTTTGATCACGCGAGGTTGCCCCCGTCGCTGCGACGTGCGGCGGCTCCGCCTGATCTCTCGCTCATCGGATCAGTCGGCGGGAAGATGCTGTCGTAGATCGCGCGCGCTTCCTGGATGAGGCGAATGCGCTCGCGCTCGGATTTCGAGACAAACTGAATAATCTGGCCCATGTCGGCTCCAATTAGATCTTCAATCCACCATCACATGATGGAAATCATTTCATGCGGATGTGGGGTGCCGGCTTCGGCTTTGCAGCCATGCGGGCGGTCACGAGGGATAAAAAGCCCGTGAGTATTCCGTTCCTGAGGTGGAACGGGGTACCTTCCGCGATGCACCGATCTCACGGCGCATCTGTTCGGCGGGGACCGCTTCGTAACATCGTGATGAAGAGTTGAGCCCACGGGATGATGGCACTGCGGCACATTTTCTCGCGCGTGGAGTTGTAAGATCACTCAGTGCACGGGCGCCTCGAGGAACGGCATTGCGATTGAGAGACAGCGCCCGAAAGGACCAGCCATGACAAGAACGAAACGCTCCATTGTTGCACTTATTGCTGTCGGATTGGCCGCCGCGCCACTTGCTGTCAACGCACAGACATCCGCGACGGATACACCAGGCAGCACGAGCGGACGCACCGGAGCGCCGGTACAGCAAGGGATTATCGGAAGTTCCGGGCAGACCGTCGGGACCGTGACGGCGCCGTCGATCGGAACGTCCAACCAGCCCTCCGTCGGCGTAACAAACTCAGTCCCCACCTGGAACAACACGAATCCTCGAACGAAGTAGAAACCGCGGTCGGCTGACTTACGCCGGCGCGCGCTCTCTCTGCCCCGGGACTGCTGCGAGCAATTCGCGTGTATAGGCATGCTCGGGCGCGGCGAACAGCTGCGCGGTCGGCTTCAGCTCGACGATGACGCCGCGCTGCATTACGGCGATGCGGTCGCAGAGTTGCGCTGCGACTCGCAGATCGTGGGTGATGAACAGCATCGAGAGGCCGAGGCGGGCCTTGAGGTCTTCGAGCAGCCTCAGGACCTGCGCCTGCACGGAGACGTCGAGCGCGGAGACGGCCTCGTCCGCGACGATGATCTCGGGCTCGAGCGCGAGCGCGCGCGCAATGCCGATGCGCTGGCGCTGGCCGCCGGAGAATTCATGCGGATAGCGTTCGAGCGCGCCGGCATCGAGCCCAACCATCTTGAGGAGATCGCGGGCGCGGTCGAACGCCACTTTCGGATCGGTGCCGGCCGCGATCGGGCCGTCGGCGACGATATGACCGACCTTGCGGCGCGGATTGAGCGAAGCGAACGGATCCTGGAAGATCATCTGGATGCGAGGGCGCTCGGCGCGCAGCGCCTTGCCCGCGAGCTTTGTGAGATCGGTCTCGCCGATCCGCACGGTGCCGCGGTCGGCCTCGATCAGCCGCATCACAAGGCGGGCCACCGACGATTTGCCAGAACCGGATTCGCCGACCAGGCCGAGCGTCTCGCCTTTGAGGATGTTGAAATTAACCCCGCGCGCGGCATCGACGCGGCGGTCCTCGCGAAACCAGCCGCCCGAGGTGACGTAGGTCTTGTCCAGTCCGATCACCTCGACCGCCTTGGCCTGGTCGTCGAGGGGGCTGCGGGCGGGCGGGTCCATCGAGGGCACGGCGGCGAGCAGCGCCTTGGTGTAGTCGTGCTGCGGCGCGTTGAAGACCGCCGAGGCGGGGCCTTCCTCGACCACCTTGCCATGGCGCAACACCACGACTTGGTCGGCGATGTCGGCGACCACGCCGAAATCATGGGTGATGAACATCACCGCCATGTTGCGATTGCGCTGGAGGTTGCGGATCAGTTTCAGGATCTGCGCTTGCGTGGTGACGTCGAGCGCGGTGGTCGGCTCGTCCGCAACCAGCACCGCCGGTTCGAGCGCGAGCGCCATCGCGATCATGGCGCGCTGGCGCTGGCCGCCGGAGAGCTGGTGCGGATAGGCGCGCACGATGCGCTCGGGGTCGGGGAGGCCGACTTCGCGCGCCAGCGATAGCGCCTTTGCGCGCCGCTCCCTCGGCGTGAGCAGCCCGTGCGCCTCGAACATCTCCGCCATCTGGTCGCCGATCCGCATCAACGGATTGAGCGCGGTCATCGGTTCCTGAAAAATCATCGCAAGCCGGCGGCCGCGCAGATCGCGCCAGCATTCGTCGTCGAGTTTGAGCAGGTCGCGTCCTTCGAACTGGATCTCGCCGGAGGTGACGGTGACCGTGTCCGGCAACAGGCCCATCAGCGCATGCGCGCACATCGACTTGCCGGAGCCGGATTCGCCGACCACGCAAACGATCTTGCCGGGCCGCAAATCGAGCGAGATGCCGTCGACCGCGAAGGGACGCTCGGCGCCCTTGGGCAATGCGATCCGCAGATTCTTGACGGAGACGGCGGGCGGTGCGGTCATGATCAGCGGCCCTCCCGCGACAGCCGCGGATTGAGCGCGTCGTTGAGGCCTTCGCCGATCAAATTGAGCCCGAGCACCGAGATCAGGATCGCGACGCCGGGAAACACGGTGATCCACCAGGCCTGGCGGATCACGGTGCGGCCGGCACCGACCATGTAGCCCCAGGAGATCAGATTGGGATCGCCGAGGCCGAGGAACGCCAGCGAGGATTCCAGCAGGATCGCGGTCGCCACCATCAGCGAAGCCAGCACGATCACCGGCGACAGCGTGTTCGGCAGGATTTCGCGCAGGATGATCCAGGTGTTGCTCTGGCCCGTGACCACCGCGGCCTGGACGTACTCCCGCGTGCGCAACGACAGCACCTCGCCGCGGACGAGGCGCGCGACCGGCGGCCAGCTTACCAGCGCGATCGAGGCGACGATCGAATAGATCGAGGGCTGCAGGATCGCGACCAGGACGATCGCGAGCGCAAAGCTCGGAATGGTTTGGAAGAACTCGGTGAAACGCATCAGGGCGTCGTCGACCCTGCCGCCGAAATAGCCGGCCATGGCGCCGATCGGAACGCCGACGACCAGCGCAACCAGGGTGGAGACCATGCCGACGAGCAGCGAGACGCGTGCGCCGAAGATCATGCCGGCGAACACGTCGCGGCCGAGTGCATCGGTGCCGAGCGGCACGGTCGCGAGCGTGAACGGCGGCAGAAACGGCCGCTGCACCATGCGCCAGGGCGAGTTCGGGAACAGCATCGGACCGAACAAGGCGACTGAGATCGCAAGGAGCAGGATGATGAGCCCGATGACGCCGCTCGGGCTCCTCAACATCGATTTCCAGAACTGTTTCATGTGGAGAATTCGATGCGCGGGTCGACCAGGCGATAGACCAGGTCGGTGATGAGGTTGAAGATCAGGACAATGGCGGAGCAGATCACGAAGACCCCGAGCAGCAGATTGTAGTCGCGCTGGAGCAGGGCGTCGTACATCAGGCGTCCGATGCCGGGCCAGGCGAACACGGTCTCGGTGATGACGGCGCCGCCGATCAGGGTGCCGGAGTGGACTCCGGCGAGCGTCACGACGGGCAGTAGCGCGTTGCGCAGGACGTGGCGACGCTGGATCACGGCGTCGGACAGGCCTTTGGCGCGCGCGGTCTTGACGAAGTCGAGACGCTTCACTTCGAGCATCGAGGCTCGCGTCATGCGCGTATACGTCGCCATAAAAAACAGGCCGAGCGTCATCGCCGGCATAATCAGGTGCCTTGCGACGTCGACCACATGGGCAGGGCCGGAAAGGTTGGCGCCGACCGTCTCGTAGCCGAAGCTCGGCAGCCAATCCATGGTGACCGAGAACAGCAGGATGCTCATGAGCGCCACCCAGAAGATCGGCATGGCGTAAAAGATCAGCGCAAAGACGGTGATCGCGGTGTCGAGAAAGGTTCCGGCAAAGCGCGCGGCGAAGGTGCCGAAGAGAATGCCGAGCACGAGCGAGATCGCGAAGGCCGTCAGCGTCAGCAGCAATGTCGCCGGCAGCCGCTCGCCGATCAGCTTCGCGACCGGCGCCTGCTGGCGGAAGGAGAAGCCGAGGTCGAGGGTCACGATGCCCTTGACGTAGATGAAGAGCTGCTCGGGCAGCGGCTTGTCCAGGCCGAACTTCTCCCTGAGCTGCTGGACGAAGATCTGGTCGCTGGCGCCGGCCTCGCCCGCCATCACGACGGCGGGATCGCCGGGCGCGAGCCGGATCAGGAAGAAATTGAGGACGACGATCGCAAGCAGGACGATCACGCCCTTCGCGACACGCTGAGCGACAAAGGAGAGCATCTAGAGGATCATATCGGTGGTGTGACCTGGAGCGACAGAGACGGAGCGCCCACCTCTCCCCGCAAGCGGGGAGAGGTGACGGAGGTAGCCCTCACTTGTCGAGCCATGCATCCTTGAAGCCGTCGTTGACTCCGATCCCGGTGGTGATCAGGTTCTTGACCTTGCAGCGCATGATGGTCGGGAATTGCAGCTCGAGCATCCAGGCCACCGGCACGTCCTCGACCAGGATCTTCTGCGCCTTCTCGTAGATCTCCTTGCGCTTGGAGTCCGGCGTTGCCACCGCGCCCTCGGCGAACAGCTTGTCGATCTCAGCGTTGGAGTAACCCTCGACGTTGTTGAACACCTGGCCCTTGGCAATCGCGCTGGAGACGTAATTGCGGCCGACGCCGAGCGCGGGGTCGCCGTACTGGTAGAGGTAGGTGAAGGCGATGTCGTAGTCCCAGTCGCCGATCTTCTGGTTGCCGCCGGCGACGTCGGTGGCGATGGTCTCGATGTTCATGCCGACGTCCTGGAGGTTCTGCTTCACGGCTTCACCCCAGCGCTGCCAGGTCTCGCCATAGGCGAGCGGCAGAAGGCGGATCTTCTCGCCCTTGTAGCCGGCTTCCTTCAGCAGCGCCTTGGCCTTGGCGGGATCGTAAGGGTATTTCGGCACGTCGTCGGTGTAGTATTTGATGGTCGAGGCCGACGGGCCGGTTGCGACCTTGCCGAGCCCGTTCCAGATCACGTCCTTGGCGAACTCGCGGTCGATCGCAAACATGACCGCCTGCCGCACCCGCTTGTCGGCGAGCGGACCCTGCCGGTTGTTGAGCCACAGCCAGGCCAGCGGCGAGAAGAACTCCCAGCCGGCGCCGGTGACGCAGGTGTCCTTCAGCTTGGAGAGCCGGGGCACGTCGAAATTCTCGACCGAGCCGCCGGGCAGCACGTCGACCTTGCCGGTCTCATACGCCACCGAGCGCGCCGCGGCATCGGGAATGATCTGCCAGTAGATCTCGTCGAGATAGGGCTTGCCCTTCTCGTAATAGTTCGGGTTCTTGACCAGGCGGATGAAGGAGCCTTTCTGCCATTCCTTGAACATGAAGGGGCCGGTGCCGACTGGGGCGTTGTTGTAGGGATTGGTCTTCCAGTCGGTGCTTTCATAGAGATGCTTCGGCACCATCGGCATCGAGCCGACCTCGAAGATGCCCAGGAACGGACCGAACGGCTGCTTCAGCGTGAACACCACCGTGTAGTCGTCGGGGGCCTCGACCTTGTCGACCTGCGCGAGGTTGTTGCGAGCGCGCGCATGCGTCTGTTTCAGCATCTCGAGCGAGAACAGCACGTCGGCGGCGGTGAAGGGCTTGCCGTCATGCCAGGTCACGCCCTTCCTGAGCTTGAATGTGTAGGTTTTTGCGTCCTCGCTGACGCTCCAGCTCTCGGCGAGCTCCGGCTGCGGTTCGAGCTTGGGGCTGTAGCGAAGCAGGCCTTCGAAAATGTTGCCCGACACCATCTGCACCGGGCCGTTCTGGACCATCGCCAGCATCAGGCCGGGCGGCTCGGGCTGAATCACGGCATTGATCGCTCCACCCGCCTTCGGCTCTTGCGCCAGCGCGGGGGCCGCGAGGCCGCAAGCCAGGAGGACACCAAGCAACACTCGTTTTGACATGTCGTATCTTTCTCAAGCGAGACCAGCCGCAAACGCTTCGTACGTCGTGGCGCGCAAAGCTACGGCCGGCCCATCCCAGTCCCCATCCGGGATCGAGGCTCACACGGTCTCATTCGGCGCCGCAAGATGAAAGTCTCGACAATGTTCGCACAAAAAATGTACAGCGCGTCCTGTTATGGTGTTTGGCGGCCAAGCCGGCGCCGCCGCGCCGCGCGATCCGTCCATCTGCGCCGCAAGCGCGACGCGGACCCGGCGTGAGGATCGTCTAGCGCAAGCCCGCCCGCCGGAATCCTTCCAGATAGTGCTCGCGGTCGGCCTCATTGGCCCATGGCAATTGCGTCGAAATCCAGTGCAGCGAGATGTTGGGCTGGGTGCGGCGGAGCTCGCCCAGCGCCATCTCCCCAAGCACGCCGTCTCCGGTCATGCCGGCAGAAACCGCGAGCACGCGGTAGGCGCCGGTGAGATCGCCGCGATGGCGGATTGCCTCGCGCGCGAGCGCGATGGCCTCGGCATAGCGCCGCTCGGTGAAGCGGGCATAGCCGGCGATGCCGTGATAGATCGCCAGGGATGGATCGCGCGGCGACAGCCGCATTGCCCTCTGCGCTGCCTCGAATGAATCCTTCGGCCGCCCGGCATAGGACAGCGCCAGTGCGTAATAGCCCTGCGCCAGCGAGAAGTTCGGATTGAGTGCGAGCGCCTGCTCGAACTCGGACAGTGCGTCCGCGAGTCTTCGCGTCGAGAAGTAGACGCTGCCGAGCGCGGCGTGCGCCCAGGCATCCTCATGGTCGCAGCGCACCGCGGCGAGCGCGGCGGCTTCCGCCGCTGGCGCCACCATGGCAAGCTCGGCCCAGCCGAGATGCACGCCGAACATGTGGTTCGCCGCGAGCACCGACAGCGCCTGGCCGTAGTTCGGGTCGATCCCCACCGCGCGTTCCAGCAGCGCCCGTGCGGTCTCGTGATCCCGCCGCGTCACGCGCCAGTAATGCGACAGCGCCCGCATCAGGAGATCCCAGGCATCCAGGCTCGCGGGGGGCTTGCGATGGGCGCGAAAACTTTCCGCCGCATGGATCTGCGGCTCGATCGCCGCAGCGATCGCATTCGTGATCTCGTCCTGCACGGCGAACACGTCGACCAGCTCGCGGTCGTAGCGCTCGGCCCAGAGATGGCTGCCCGTCGTGGCGTCGTTGAGCTGCGCGGTGATGCGCACCCGGTTGTCCGACTTGCGCACGCTGCCTTCGACGACGTAGCGGACGCCCAGTTCCTCGGCAATCTGCCGGATGTGGACCGCGCGTCCCTTGTAGGTAAAGGACGAGTTGCGGGCGATCACCATGAACCAGCGCTGCTTCGACAGCGCGGTGAGGATGTCCTCGCTGATGCCGTCGCCGAAATAGTCCTGTGCGGGATCGCCGCTCATGTTCTCGAAAGCGAGCACCGCGACCGCCGGACGGTCCGTCAGGACGCGCGGCAGGGCAGCGACGGGCTGCGCGGGCGCAGTCGTGGCTGCCACTTCTTCCCGGACTTCGCCGACGAAACGAAAACCCTTGCGCGGAATGGTCTTGATCAGCCGCTGGCTTGCGCCATCGTCGCCGAGCGCCTTGCGGGCGGCGTTGATCCGGCTGTTCAGGGCGGAATCCGAGATGATCCGATCGCTCCAGATCTGGCTGATCAGGTCATCCTTGCTGACCACACGCGTGCGCTGCGCCACCAGATAGAGGAGGAGATCGAACACCTGCGGCTGCAACGGCACGGCGGCTCCGCTGCAAGTGAGTTCCCGCAGGTCGCCGTCGAGCACGTTGTTTTCAAAGCAAAATCGCACGTTTTTGTCGTCTCAAGCAAAAATCAAAGTCGTCTCAGGCGAAAATCAACCGTCCGCGAAAGTCTTGGGACCTCCGGTGCGGCATGGTGCAGCGACCAATGAAGTGCCGGCGTTTTGGCACAACGGAGCTGTTTATGACCCAAATTGATCATCAGGTTCATCCTATCGGCCCGGTTGCGGGCTCACGCATTTTCAAGTTCATCGCCTTTCTGTACGGAATTGCGGCGTATCTCGTGTTTTTCATGACCATTCTCTACGCCATCGGTTTCGTCATGGGGCTGGTGGTGCCGAAGACCATCGATACCGGGACCGACACGCCCGTGGCCGAGGCCATCATCATCAATCTGCTCCTGATGGCCCTGTTTGCGGTCCAGCACAGCGTAATGGCGCGCCGGCAATTCAAGGCCTGGTGGACGCAGTACGTCCCCAAGCCGGTCGAGCGCAGCACCTATGTGCTGTTTGCGAGCCTATCATTGCTCCTCCTGTTCTGGCAGTGGCGTCCGCTGCCCACGGTCATATGGGACGTCGCGAATCCGGATATCGCTGTGACGATCGTCACGCTGTCGCTGGCGGGCTGGGTCCTGGTGTTCACCTCGACCTTCATCATCAATCACTTCGAGCTGTTCGGCTTGCATCAGGTTACCAATCATCTCGTCGGCAAGGAGGCGTCGCCGCCGCGATTCAAGACGCCGCTGCTCTACAAGTTTGTCCGTCATCCGATCTATCTCGGCTTCATCATCGCGTTCTGGGCGGCGCCGGTCATGACCGCGGGCCATCTGCTGTTCGCCGCCGTGACCACGGCCTACATCTTCGTCGGCATCGCGCTGGAGGAGCACGACCTCGTCGATCTCTTCGGCGACGAGTACCGGCAGTACAAACAACGGGTGTCGATGCTTATTCCCTGGCGCAAGTCGGTATAGCTTGCGCGTCGTTCCGTCGCGTCCGCCGAAAGGAGGATGCGCGGCGGCGCCGAGGCGCGTAACGGATCGTGCCGGACGCAACCTTCAACGTTTCTCGGGGTGAATCCCCTCACCCCGACGCTATCAGTGCGAGCAAAGCTCGTCGCGACCCCGCATTCGTTTTTGCCGAGTTCTCGGCAAACAGGAGCGGGGGAGGAATCTAAACCATCATCAACGGAGACGACCTAATGAAACATGTTGGAAACTGCTTCTGTGGCGCAGTCACGATCGAGGTCACAGGTGCACCGGAGGCGATGGGCTATTGCCATTGCAGCTCGTGCCGCTCGTGGTCGGGCGGTCCGGTGAACGCCTTCAGCCTGTGGAAGCCCGAAGCCGTGCGCATCAGCGAAGGTGCAGAGAATGTCGAGACCTTTGCGAAGACGCCGCTCAGCCAGCGCAAATATTGCAAGAAGTGCGGCGGTCATCTCATGACCAACCATCCGCCGCTCGGCCTGATCGACGTCTTCACTGCCACCATCCCCACCCTCGCGTTTGCACCAGGCGTCCACGTCAATTACGCCGAGACGGTGCTGCCAATGCGCGACGGACTGCCCAAGCTCAAGGATTTCCCGGCCGAATTCGGCGGCAGCGGCGAGATGATGCAGGAGTAGCGGCGCCCTTCTCCTCTCCCGCAAGCGGGAGACGAGAAATTAGCTACCTCATCCCCGCGCGCCGCAATCCCTCGAGATAATGCTCGCGATCCTCGTCCCGCAGCATCGGCAGCTCGCGCGTGATCCAGGCGAGTGAGATGCCGGGTTGGGCGCGGCGCAAGCCTTCCAGGGCGGAAGCCGCGCGCGCGGGATCGCCCGACATTCCGGCGGCGGCCGTCAGCACGCGATGCGCGCCGACGAAATCGGCGCGCTGCCGCATCGACTCGCGCGCCATCTGTGCGGCGCCTTCGTAATCGCGGCCGATGAACCGGGCATAGGCCGCGACGCCGCAATAGATTGCTGCGAGCGGGTCGCGCGGGCTCAGCCGCAGCGCGCGGCGCGCCGCGACATCGCCGTTCTGCCATCGTCCCGCGTAGCACAGCGTCACGCCATAGAAGGCGTGCGCCATCGCAAAGTTCGGATTGAGGTTCAGCGCCAGTTCGAACTCCGCCAGCGCGTCGTCGAAGCGGCGGCGGAATAGATAAGCATACGCCAGACCATGATGAGCCCAGGCATCTTCGCGATCGGCCTCCACCGCCGCGAGCGCGGCGCGCTCGGCGACCGGCACGGTCGGGGCCATGTCGGACCAGCCCATATGCGCGCCGAAGATGTGGCTGGTTGCGAGCAGGCCGAGTGCCTTGCCATAGGCGGGATCGAGCGCGACGGCCTCTTCGAGCAGTCCTTGCGCGGCGGCATTGTCCTCGCGGGTGATGCGCCAGTAATGCGACAATGCGCGCATCACAAGGTCCCAGGCATCCAGGCTTCCCGGCGGCTTCTGCTGGGCGCGAAAACTCTCGGCGGTATAGAGCTGCGGCTCGATCGCGGCGACGATCGCCTCGGTGATCTCGTCCTGCACCGCGAAGATGTCGGCAAGCTCGCGGTCGTAGCGTTCGGCCCAGAGATGGCTGCCGGTCGAGACGTCGTTGAGCTGCGCGGAGATACGCACGCGATCGCCGCTCCGCCGCACGCTGCCTTCGAGCACGTAGCGCACGCCGAGCTCGCGCGCGACCTCGTTCATGTGCACCGCGCGGCCCTTGTAGACGAAGGAGGAGTTGCGCGCGATGACGAAGAACCAGCGCAGCTTCGACAGCGCGGTGATGATGTCCTCGCTGATTCCGTCCGAGAAATAATCCTGCTCCCGGTCGCCGCTCATGTTGGTGAAGGGCAGCACCGCGATCGCGGGGCGGTCCGGTAGCGGCAGCGGGGCCCGTAGAAGCTTCGCTTCGAAATCGGATTCCGGCGCGGTTGCCCCACGCTTGGTTTCGACGTCGCCGACGAAACGAAAACCTTTGCGTGAGATGGTGCGGATCAGCGCCTGGCTCGCGCCGCTGTCTCCGACCGCCTTGCGTGCCGCATTGATCCGGCTGGTCAGCGTGGATTCGGAGACGCTGCGCCCGTGCCAGATCTTGTCGATCAGCTCGTCCTTGCTGACCACCCGATCGCGGTTCTCCATGAGGTGGACGACGAGATCGAAGACCTGTGGCTCCACGGCAACGGGAACCTGCTCGCGGCTCAGCTCGCGCAAGTCGGTATCGAGCAGGTGATCCCGGAACAGAAACTGCACGTCGAAAACTCAGATCTCAAGGCAACATCGGGCAATAATGAAAGCAAAACGGATTTCGGCTGATGTCTGTGAGTCCGCCGAGGGGCCTGCCCGGTTCACCACGATCGCGTGATGGCAGGCATGCAGTTTACGGGGAGGAATGCAACCTGGATTAGAATAAAGCCGTTTCGGCCGGATTGTCGCGATTTCCTCACGTCGTTGCGAGCAATCCAGCCTGCCGCCGCGGAGCCAGCGTGGATTGCTTCGTCGCAAGGGCTCCTCGCAATGACGGTGTTGAGGCAATGGCGTGCGGCAGCTGCCGACGTTGTCCTGGCCTTCGCGACGGCATCGAATGTGTGACGAATAGTGAATGTCCATTGCCGAACAGTTCCGTGTGCGTAAGCTGCCCTCACACAAAACACCAACCACGAAGAAACGCTCATGCCCGCTTTTCATGCCTCGACCACCGTGCTCGATTCCATGCTGTTCCGCGATGCCTTCGGCACGCCGCAGATGCGGGAGGTGTTTTCCGATATCGCGACGGTCGCGCGCTATGCCGAGGTCGAGGTGGCACTGGCGAAGGCGGAAGCGAGATGCGGAGTGATTCCGCAGGACGCGGCCGATCAGATCGCCGCGCGGACCGATGTTGCCGCGCTGGATTTCGACCTGTTGCGGCAGGAGACCGATGTCGTCGGCTATCCGATCCTGCCGCTGGTGCATCAGATGGTGAAGCAATGCGGCGATGCCGGCCGCTACGTGCATTGGGGTGCGACCACGCAGGACATCATGGACACCGCCGTGGTGTTGCAACTGCGCGCAGGGCTTGAGATCGTCGAACGGGACATCGCGGGCTTGCGCACAATTCTTGCCGACCTCTCGAAGCGCTTCCGCGACACGCCGATGGCGGGCCGCACCCATCTCCAGCAGGCGCTGCCGGTCACCTTCGGCTACAAGACCGCGATCTGGCTCGCGATGTTCGACCGCCACGCCGAGCGGATCAGTGAGTTGAAGCCGCGCGTCCTGGTCGGTCAGTTCGCCGGCGCCGCCGGCACGCTGGCCTCGCTCGGCGACAAGGGGTTCGAGGTGCAGGAAGCGCTCTGCGCCGAACTGAGGCTCGGCGTCCCCGCTTCGACCTGGCACGTCGCACGCGACGGTTTTGCCGAGGCCGTGAATTTCCTGGCGCTGGTCACCGGCTCGCTCGGCAAGATCGCGCTCGACATCATGATCATGGCGTCGACCGAATTCGCCGAGGTCTATGAGCCCTTTGTCAAGGGACGCGGCGCTTCCTCGACCATGCCGCAGAAGCGCAACCCGATCTCCTCGGAACTGATGCTCGCGGCGTCCAAGGCGGTGCGCCAGCATGCCGGCCTCATGCTGGATGCCATGGTGCAGGATTTCGAGCGCGCCACCGGGCCTTGGCACGCCGAATGGATGGCGATCCCCGAGAGCTTCGTGCTGACCGCCGGCGCGTTGCACCAGGCGAAATTCGCGCTCGCCGGCCTCATCGTGGATGAAAGCAAGATGAACGAGAATCTCGCCGTCAGCCGCGGTCTGATCGTGGCCGAAGCCGTCATGATGGGGCTTGCGCCGCAGATCGGACGGCAGGAGGCCCATGACGTGGTCTATGATGCCTGCCGGCTCGCCAATGAGAAAGGTCTTACGCTGGCGGACGCGCTGTCTTCCGACGCCCGCGTCTCTGTCAGAATCGACCGTGCCACGATCGAGGCGCTGACATCACCGAAAAATTACCTCGGCCTTGCTCCCGCCATGGTCGACCGGGTGCTGAAATCGGCAACGCGTTGAAAACCAAAATGCGCGAAACTGCCTATCTTTGGGGTGTCGCAAGGCACTCGCGCACTTGTGTCTCGCGATGCTAGACTTAAATTGAGCAAGAGACGTTCGGCAGAGGACCCGGCATGACTGATCAACGCATCACCTCCACTCCCATCGATCCCGTGAAGCTCGACCGGCTGGCCGAGGTGGCGGTGAAGGTGGGCCTGGGCTTGCGGCCGGGCCAGGATCTGCTCTTGACGGCACCTGCGATCGCGTTGCCGCTGGTGCGGCGGATTGCCGTGCATGCCTACAAGGCCGGCGCCGGCATCGTGACGCCCATTCTCTCCGACGAAGAGATGACGCTGGCGCGCTACCGCCACGGCCACGACGACAGCTTCGATCGCGCCGCCAACTGGCTCTACGAGGGCATGGCCAAGGCGTTCTCCAACAACACCGCCCGTCTCGCCATCGTCGGCGACAATCCGATGCTGCTGTCGGGCGAAGATGCTTCCAAGGTCGCGCGCGCCAGCAAGGCCAATTCCATGGCCTATCAGCCGGCGCTGGAAAAGATCGTCAATTTCGATACCAACTGGAACATCATTGCGTATCCAAGCCCATCCTGGGCAAAGCAAGTCTTTCCGAACGATCCTGAAGAGGTCGCGATCGGCAAGCTCGCGGACGCGATCTTCGCGGCGTCCCGCGTCGATCGCGACGACGCGCCGGCCAATTGGGCGAGCCACAATGCGGTGCTGCGCGAGCGCACCAACTGGCTCAACGGCCAGCGTTTCCGCGCGCTCCAGTACTCGGGACCGGGCACTGACCTCACCATCGGGCTCGCCGACGGCCATGAATGGGAAGGCGGCGCTTCGCTCTCCAAGAACGGCATCAGCTGCAACGCCAATATCCCAACCGAAGAGGTCTTCACCACGCCGCATTGCCGGCGCGTCTACGGCCATGTCGTGAGCTCGAAGCCGCTGTCCTACCAGGGCACGCTGATCGACAACATCGCGGTGCGTTTCGAGGACGGCAGGATCGTCGACGCGAAGGCTTCGCGCGGCGAGGAGGTACTGAACAAGGTGCTCGATACCGACGAGGGCGCGCGCCGTCTCGGCGAGGTGGCCCTGGTGCCGCATTCCTCGCCGATCTCGCAGAGCGGACTGTTGTTCTACAACACGCTGTTCGATGAGAACGCGGCCTCGCACATCGCGCTTGGCCAGTGCTACTCGAAGTGCTTCGTCAACGGCGCGCAGCTCACGCCGCAGCAGATCGCCGCGCAAGGCGGCAACCAGAGCCTGATCCATATCGACTGGATGATCGGCTCGGCCGAGACCGACATCGACGGCATTCTCGCCGACGGCAGCAAAGTGCCGGTGTTTCGCAAGGGCGAATGGGCGAAGTAACTACGCCGCCGGGTTGCGCAGCATCGGGCTGGTGTCGATGCTGAAGCGGTTGAACAGCGTCGTGAACGGGCTGCCGTCGGTGGCCCGCACGACGGCGTCGGAGGCCGCCACCGCATCGTAGAGCGCACCGACCGGATCATTCGCCTCGGGCAGGTCGAGGCCCCTGCGGATTTGCTCGGGGGCCTCGTTGACGTCGTCCTCGTCGTCGAGTGTCGCCTCGAGCGCATCCGCCGCCCGCCGCATCTCATGGAGGTCACCGCCGATCTGCCCGGGGCTTTCGATGCCGTCAACGGTGAACCAGGGCTCCTCTTCGGTTGCGAAGGAGACATCGAGGCTGCCGAGCCAGGCGACGACCTCGCCATGAGCTTTGAGAACCTCCGGGGTGAGGGGCATCGGCATGGCTCCTTCAGATGCTTCGCGCACTTTGTCGCACCCCGGAAAAGAAGGGTTCATGTGCTCGAAATTGCAGGGAAATTGCGACGTTAACCGTTTCGCGTCTGCAACTTGCGGCTGATTGTCGGGCCCTGCGTAAGAAAGAATTAAAAATCGGCTACTAGCGTTCCCGCCATCTTTGAACAATCCGGGCCGAGATCCGGGCAGGTCATATTTTATCCCCCGAGGAAACAGATGTCGCGCACATTGATTGAAATCAGTCATTGCAATGTAGATCTCGAGCTGCGGCCGATCGAGCCGTCCTGGATTATCGAAGGCAATCCGGTGTCGCGCTCGCACATCCTGTCCACCAGCGCCGACGGCACCGCTTCGACCATCATCTGGGCCTGCACCGAAGGGCGCTTCAACTGGTACTACGATATCGACGAGACGATCATGATCATGGAAGGATCGATCGTGCTCGAAAGCGACGGCATGCCGCCGAAGCGCTACGGCCCGGGCGACGTCATCTTCTTCCGCGACGGCGCGCATGCCAAATGGCATGTCGAAGGCCACGTCAAGAAGATCGCCTTCTGCCGCAAGACCAATCCCGTGATGATCGGCTTCCTGATCCGCGTCGTCAACAAGCTCAAGAAGATCTTCGTCGCCACCGGCGAGCGCCGTCCGGCCTCGCTGATGGGCGCAAATTAGAGTTCAAACAGTTCAAGGACGCTTCCCAGCGGTCACGACGGAACAGGGGCCGGGATCAACATCCCGGCCCCTGTTCTCGTCATGGTGCCAATCCCTTTAAGGCAAATCGAGCCGGTAGAAATTGCTCGCGGTCTGCGAGAACAACGCCGTCTTCTCGGTCTCGCTCAGGGGCGCCGCGATACGCTTGAACGTGTTGAAGATCACCTGGTAGCTGCACTGGCCCTTGTCCGGCGGGAAGTTGCTCTCGAACATCGCGCGCTCGGGTCCAAACGCCTCGATGCAGGTTTCGATGTAAGGCCGCCACGCCGCGGCAAGCTCCTTGGATGATGGCGGACTCGCGCGCAAATGGAAGTCGTAGCCGAGCAGGCACATCGCGAGCCCGCCGAGCTTCACCACCACGTTCTCGCATTTGGCGATCTCCCGGATCGAGGCGCGCCATTGCGGAAACACCTCCTCGCGTCGCCCCGCAAAGCGGCCGATTCCGGCCGGGCCGCCGCAATGGTCGAGCACGATCCTGGTGTCGGGAAATGCGCGGGCGAGCTCGGTCAGCTCGCCGATTTGCGGATGGAACAGCCAGGCGTCGAAGCTCAGGTTGAGCGGCGCGAGGCAGGCAAAGCCCTTGCGGAAGGTCGGGTCCTGCAGCAATCCCTGCGGCCGGCTCGCATACATGCCGGCGACAGCAGGATCCTGGTCCCAGGCCGAGGAATGCCGGATGCCGCGGAAGCGACCGTTGCCCGCCGCGATCTCGGCCTCCAACACCGGTTGTGCGGCATCGCCGAGCAGCAGATTGACGTGGCTGACGATGCCGGCGCAAATCGCGGCCTTGCCGTAACCGCCGCTGGCGCTCATCGCGGCGACGCCATTGGCGAACTCGACTTCGCCCACCGGCCGGAACGCCTCCGGCCCGTGCGCGCGATACATCGAGCGGCAATCGACATAGACGGTGGCGATGACGTTGTGGCCGGAGGCGATATCTGCCGCCATCTCCTCGATCAGATAGCGGTGCCCGCGATTCCAGAGATGGTGATGGGGATCGACGATCGGCCGTGAGGGATCGATGATCTCCTCCTGATGCAGCGCGAGCCAGTCCTCGCGCGGCTCGACGAATAGCCCGCTCGTGTTGGCGGGCAAACCGCTTGCAGCCATCGGCGTGCGCTCCCTTGATGTATGCTTCTTGTTTTGGGAGCCTAGCACCTCGTCCTCGCATGCACCAACGCGCGTTGCGCAATCGCGCCCGTCATCGCGGTACAGCGGCGCCGGCGTCAACCCTTGCGCCGCTTCGCCCTCACATCGACCACCAGCCGCCAATCGGTTGCGGTGGCCGGCTTGACCTCGCCGAGCCAGTGGAAGAAATCCTCGGTGACTTCCGTAAAACTCCAGCGCGTCAGGTCGCCAGCTTCGGTCGTGCCTTCCTGCACGATGTCGGCATCGCGTGGACGGCCGATCTGCTGGCGGAATATGCAGCGGCCGGGATCGAACCATGAAATCCGCCAGGCATCGATGGTCGGATCGTAGACCCGCAGCGTCGTGCCGTACCAATTGCCGGCGATCGGCAAGGCCGGGCTGCCGGCCGGGCGCGGAATGATCCAGACGTCTTGCACGGCGCGGCCCTCCAGCACCCAGCCGAAATGGATTTCGCCGGGCGCGGTGTGTTTCGTTCCATCGGGTCCATGGGCGGTGATCTCGGCGTCCCAATCGCCGACGAAGCGGCCATAAAGCTGGAGTGCCGCCGCGTGCTGGGGGTTCGGTCCGTCCGCGTGCAATAATCTCGCAAAGTCGGTCATGTCGATCTCCCTTTGCGGGAGATCAGCACGACCGGCCGGCAGCCGACTTGGAGAAAATTGCGTCACACCCCGTCGAGGATGATCACCGTCGGCTTCGACGGCAACGCATCTCGGGACATCCGGAAACTTCGTTCCATGCGCCGGTCGATCTCGAACTGCTGGCCGATGCGTTGCATGAAATCGTCGAGCGGGGTGGCGAAGCGGTGCATCGGCAGCACCACCGAGGCGCGCAGCCGCTTGGTGATCTCGGAGACGCCGTCGAGCGACATGGTGTAGGTGCCGTCGATCGGCACCATCACGATGTCGAGCCGCCCGATCTGGGCGAAGTGGCTGTCATAGAGCTTGTGGTGAAGATGGCCGAGATGGCCGATGCAGAGGCCCGCCACCTCGAAGATGAAGATGGAGTTGCCGTCACGGATCATGTCGGCGCCGGCATCGTCGCCGAAATAGCGACGGATGTCGGTCGTGACGTTGCGGATGAAGGTGTCGCCGATGCGCTCCGACACGATGGCCGGCTTGCCGTCTTCGCCCCAGCCATGCAGCACACGAGGAATGCGCTTGTCGGGATATAAAGAGTAGTGCGTGCTGTGGGCCCGGTTCATGGTGACGACATCGGGCAGCCGGCCCACCTGGTAGGCCCCGCTATAGTCGGTGGCGATGCGTAAGCCGCCGGGCGTGTCGATGAAATAGGTGGAATGGCCGGCATAGGTGATCTCGACCTCGGGCGCAGCCGCCGCCTGCCTGAACGCGACCGACATGAGGCGCGGCGCAGCATTCGCCATCGCCAAGCATTCGCTGCGCTGCGACTGCTGGGCGGTGGCAGGTGAGAGGAATGCGCCGAACAGCGCCAGAGCGGCCGAAACCAGTCGTCGCATGAATTCATCCCCGATGACTTCAGGGGAAAGTCTAGCTTGCAATGCAGCGCGTGGCCAACAGCGCGCGATCAACAGCGCGTCAGTGTCGCACCGTCACGCCGCCCTATGATCTGCGCCTTTACTACTCCCGCCGCGGGCTGAACTTCCAGGTGAGGGCGACGAGGCTCGCGGTGATCAGGCTGCTGACGAGGCCGACGATGGGCAGCGTGAGCACCAGCGCGGCGCTGGCAGCCCAGCCGATCGAGGAGAACGCCTCGGCAAAGGTCGCAAGCCGCGACGAGGTCTGGCGGCGGCGGAATTGGCTGCGCCGGGCTTGCACCCGGAACCAGAGCTGGATTGCGGTGGCGGAGGCCGCACTGACGATGACCGCACCGGCGCTGACCGCGGCCTGGAACGCCGAGGCGAAAGCGAGCGCCGCGATCAGCGGGCAGAAGATGACGCCGATCGCGATCAGCACCACCTCTATCTTGGCGCGGATGACGCTGGACGGCGGCAATGGCGCGGTCGCAACCAGGTCGGGCGCGTCCTCGCCCGAGAGCGTCAGCCAGGCAAGCCCGCCGGCGAGTTGTCCCGCCGCCATGACGATGACCGGCGTGATCAGCGTCAGCGCCGCGGAGCTGTCGGCAAAGTTGCGCCAGAGCAGCAATGCCGGCGGCACCAGATAGAGCAGCTGCATCAGCGTCTGCGAGATCAGCCAGGGATCGCGCCAGAGCAGCGAAAATTCCTTGCGCCGTAGGGCATGCTGCCGCGATCCGCCGCGGAACGGGCGCTCCTTCGCGCTGCGACGGCCGGACGCGCCATAGGCGGCGGCATCGATCGCCGTGTCCGCAAAGCGGCCCGAGAAGATCGCCATGACGCCTCCGAGCAGCATGAGGCCGAGCGCCAGGAGCAGCAGCAGCGCTTCGGCGTCCCCCATCGCCGCCCGCGCCGGCCACCACCAGATGCTGTCGGCATCGGGCGCGTAAGCGGCCAAGCTACCCGAGGTCAGGATGGTGAAGCGCGACAGCGTGCCGTAGGACATGATCGCCGCCACCTGGAGCGCGATCACGAAGCCGGCGCCGATGATGGCGGCGAGGATCTGGGCGACGAACCGTGTCCGCGCCGGACCGATCAGGCGGAACAGCAGGATGGTGACGGCGATCGCGATCGCTGCGGCCGACAGGCCCATCGCGACGACGACGCCGAACGCTGCAAGCCAGCGCGCGCCGCCCCCGAACACCAGCACGTCGATGAAGGGTGTCGAGAACAGCAGCGCCATCACCGTGATGGCGAGCGCGATCGCGGCGATGCGCACCGAGAACAGATTGGCCAGCGTCGCGGGTGAGGACATGATGAGCTCGAGATCGGCGCGTGCGTAGAACACCCGCGTCACCGATTCGATCGCCTGTGACAGCATCAGCGTCCAGGCGAGAAAAATTGTCGCCGAAATCACGATCAGCGAGGATTTGTCGAGCGGCAATTGCAGGTCGGCGAAGCGGCCGATCACCGCCCAGGCCGGGACGTGCAGCAGCGCCGCGAAGAACAGCAGGCCGATCACCGCGGCACGCGTTCGATTGCGCCGCCCGCCGGTCATCATGGCAAGCCATTCGCGCCAGGCGAGCCGGAGCTCGTGGCGGGCGAACCAGGACAGCGCGGTGGCCGAGCTCATGCGGCTTCCTGGAGGGTCACCAGCGCGATGAAGAGATCTTCCAGGCTGGTATCGGCGTGCCCGTTTTGCTGCCGGAGCTCAGTCAGCGTGCCCTCGGCAACCAGGCGGCCGGCTGCGATCACGCCGATGCGGTCGGCCATGCGTTCGGCGACCTCGAGGATATGCGTGGTCATGATGACGGTGCAGCCGGCGCGGACGCGCTCGCTCAGGAGTCCCTTGACATGGCGGGCGGAGACGGCGTCCAGTCCCGTCAGCGGCTCGTCGAGGATGATGAGGCGGGGATCGTGCACCAGGGCGCCGGCGAGGGCGACCTTCTGGCGCATGCCCTTGGAAAAGCCCTCGCAGCGTTCGTGCCGGTGCAGCTCGAGCCCGAGCGAGTTCAGGAGCTCCGTGGCGACCGGTTCCGAGGCCGATGGTGCGATGCCCCACAGACCGGCTACGAACTCGAGATATTCGAGCGGCGTGAGCTTGTCATAGATCATGGGCTCGTCGGAGACCCACGCCATCACCTGCTTGGCGGCGACGGGGTTTTGGAGCGCATCGATGCCGAAGATGGAGACCGAGCCGGCATCGGGCCGCAAAAGGCCTGCAACCATGCGCAAAGTGGTGGTCTTGCCGGCGCCGTTGGGGCCGACCAGCGCATAGAATTCGCCGGCATGGATGGTGAGATCGAGGTTATCGACCGCCAGACGGTCAAAACACTTCGTTAACCCCATGACTTCGAGCGCCGAGTCGTCCCGCTTCATCACGGCCACACCTTGCGGTTTTGCATCGCTCGCGACCATGCCCCGAAGATGATTCGGCACCGTGAATCGCGCTGCCGCAAATTCCGTCATCCGGATTGGACTAATGGCAAGTCACCGTTTGTTGACAGCGCTTGGCGGTTCAGGCTGAATTGGTGAAGGGACGAATGGCGCGAACGCAGCGAAACGACTGCGTAGCGACTGAACACAAGATGCGGCAAGGCGGTCAGGAAGAACCGCCGGTTGTATCGGGAGGATGCGCGACGATGCTGGATTTCGTTCAGCAGCTGGTCAGCGGTGTTGCGCTCGGCTGCGTCTACGGCCTGATCGCGCTCGGCTTCGTGCTTGTCTACAAGGCCACCGAGGTCGTCAATTTCGCCCAGGGCGATTTGATGATGCTGGGCGGCTTCTTAGCCTTCACCTTCATCGGCATGATGGGGCTGAACTACTGGATCGGCTTTGCCGGTGCGGTGGCGGCGATGGCGCTGTTCGGCATGCTGGCCGAGCGCGTGGTGGTGCGGCCGATCCTCGGCTATCCGCAATTCTCCATCATCATGGCCACCATCGGGCTCGGCTATTTCCTGCGCTCGATCGCAGGCATGATCTGGGGGACCGATGATCTGAAGATCGAGACGCCGTTTAGCCAGGGCGTGCTGCGCATCGGCCCGCTGGTGCTCGCCTACGACAAGCTCTCGGTGATCGCGGCGACCATGATCCTGTGCACGCTGCTCTATCTGTTCTTCAACAAGACCACGCTCGGCACTGCGATGCGCGCCAGTTCCGAGAACATGCTCGCGGCCTATTACATGGGCATTCCGGTCAAGCGCGTGGTGTCGATCGTCTGGGCGATCAGCGCGGCGGTCGCGACCTGCGCCGGCGTGCTGCTGGCGCCGATCACCTTCATCCATTCCAATGTCGGCCTCGTGCTCGGCCTCAAGGCGTTTCCGGCCGCCGTGCTCGGCGGCTTCGGCTCGATCCCCGGCGCCGTGGTCGGCGGCGTCCTGATCGGCGTCATCGAGAGCATGGCGGGCTTCTATCTGGCCGAGGGCTGGAAGGACGTCGCGCCCTACATCGTGCTGCTCGCCGTGCTCTTGCTCAAGCCCGAAGGCCTGTTCGGCCTTCACGTCCGCAAGAAGGTCTGAACGCATGCGCTTCCTGTTCAAGACCGACTACGAGGACGACATCAGGCTGTTTCCGCATTCGGGCTATTACGTCTCATACGGTCTCCTGCTGGCCGTGCTGCTGATCGCGCCCTATGTGCTCTCCAGCTATCTGATGAGCCAGCTCGTCTTCGTCTGCATCTATGCGACCGTCGGCGTGGCGCTGCTGATCCTGACCGGTTTCACCGGGCAGGCCTCGCTCGGGCACGCGGCGTTCCTCGCGATCGGCGCCTACACGGCGGCGTACTTGCAGACGTACAACGTGCCGTTCCCGGTCTACTTCCTCGCCGCAGGCCTTCTGTCCGGTTGCATTGGCGCGTTGGTCGGCTTTCCCGCGCTGCGGCTCCAGGGCATCTACCTCGTCATCGCCACTATCTCCTTCGCCTTGATCGTCGAGGAGATCCTGGCGCGTTGGGAGAGCGTGACCCACGGCAACGAGGGCATGCGGGTGAAGACGCTGTCGCTGCTCGGCGTTGCGGTGCCGCGCGACAGCCCCACTTTCTATTTCCTCTGCCTCGCCGTGCTGGTGCTGACCATCGTCGGTACGCTCAATCTGCTGCGTTCGCCCACCGGGCGCGCCTTCGTCGCGATCCGCGACAGCGAGACCGCGGCGCGCAGCATGGGCGTCAATGTCGCGCTGTACAAGGTGAAGTCCTTTGCGATCTCCGCGGCGATCACCGGCTTCGCCGGCGTGTTGTTCGCGCACAAGCTCTCCTTCATCTCGCCGGAGATGTTCACGCTCCAGCTCTCGATCGAGTTCATCATCGTAATCCTGATCGGCGGCACCTTCAGCCTGCACGGCGCGGTGCTGGGGGCAATCTTCATCGTGATGATCGATCCGTTCCTGACCTACCTCAAGGACGACATGCCCGGCATCATCGCCGGCATTGCAGCGACCTTCGGAGCGGGCACGCAAGCCGCAGCCAATGTCCAGTCCAAGGTCGCGGCCTTTGCCTCGCTCAACGGCCTGAAAGGCGCGATCTACGGCATCATCATCGTATTGTTCGTGCTATTCGAGCCGCTCGGGCTTTACGGCCGCTGGCTCAAGATCAAACTCTTCTTCCAGCTGTTCCCGCTCTACAAGCGCGCCACCTTCAAGCGGCAGAAGATCTACGTGAAGTCGGAGCGCAACCGATGAGCTATTTTCGCGCCGAGAACTTGTCCCTGCATTTCGGTGGGCTGAAGGCCGTCGATGCGGTGTCGTTCGCGGTCGAGAAGGGCGAGATCCTCTCGATCATCGGGCCCAACGGTGCCGGCAAGAGCTCGATTTTCAACCTGATTTCGCGGATCTACCGCCCGACCTCGGGTCGCATCTTCTTCGAGGACCAGGACATCACGGAGCAGCCGCCCCACGACATCGCAAGGCTCGGCATCGCCCGCACGTTCCAGAACATCGAACTGTTCGAGAATGCGACGGTGTTGTCGAACCTGTTGGTCGGCCGCCACCGGCATTCGACCACGCAGCTTTGGCAGGAGCTGTTGTTCCTGCCGGGCGTGCGCGCCGACGAGAAGGTGCATCGCCGCAGGGTCGAACAGGTCATCGAATTCCTCGATCTCGAGCCCTACCGCGACAAGCTGATCTCGGGTCTGCCTTACGGCGTGCGCAAGGTGATCGAGCTGGCGCGCGCGCTGTGCTCGGAGCCGAAGCTGATCCTGCTCGACGAGCCGTCCTCCGGCCTCAACGTGGAGGAGACCGACGACATGTCGTTCTGGATCCGCGACCTGAAGAGCGAGCTCGGCGTCACCGTGCTCATGGTCGAGCACGACATGTCGCTGGTCAACCGCGTCTCCGACCGCGTCATCGCCCTGAACTACGGCCGGGTGCTGGCGATGGGCTCGCCCGCCGAAGTGCAACAGCACCCCGATGTCGTTGCCGCCTATCTGGGAGCCTGACGCGATGGATGCCGTGGTAACACCAGACATCATCCTGAAACTCTCCAACATCGAGAGCTATTACGGGCCGATCATGGCGATCCGCGGCATCTCGCTCGAAGTGCCGCGCGGCCGCATCGTCACGCTGCTGGGCGCCAACGGCGCCGGCAAGACGACGGTGCTGAAGACGATCTCGGGCATTCTCGATCCGCAGAAGGGCGCCATCGAGTTCATGGGCAAGTCGATTCAACGCATGGAGGCGGACAGGATCGTGCGGCTGGGCCTCAGCCACGTGCCGGAGGGACGCGAGGTGTTCCCGTTCCTCTCCGTGCGCGAGAACCTGATGATGGGGGCCTATCCGCGCAAGGATCGTAACGGCGTTGCGGACGATCTGGAGCGCGTCTACGGCTATTTCCCGCGGCTGAAGGAGCGCATCAACCAGCCGGCCGGACAGCTCTCCGGCGGCGAGCAGCAGATGCTCGCGATCGGCCGCGCGCTGATGAACCGGCCGACTCTGTTGCTGCTCGACGAGCCCTCGCTCGGGCTGTCGCCGATCCTGGTGAAGGAAATCTTCGCGATCATCCGGCGCGTCAATGAGGAGCAGGGCATGTCGATCCTGCTGGTCGAGCAGAACGCCAAGGTGGCGCTGGAGACGGCGCATTATGGCTATGTACTGGAGACCGGCCGGATCGTGATGAACGACAGCTGCGACCGCTTGATGCATTCGAAGGACATCCAGGAATTCTACCTTGGCGCCAAGGAAGCGGGCGCACGAGGCGAGCGGCGCTGGAAAAAGAAGAAGACTTGGCGTTAGAGGAAGACTTGGCGTTAAGGGAAGACTTGGCGTTAAGGGAAGACTTGGCGTTAGAAAAAGCCTTAAATACCAAAGCCCATCCGCCAATATAGACCGCCGGCAAGGCAGGCAGCGGAGGGGAACGCGGGAGGAGACGTGCATGGCCCGACCGGCGGTGCTGACGGTCGCTGACACGATCGCGAAAAGCTTTTTGCGCGCCGCGGAGACGCGGGGCGACAGGCCGGCTATACGCGAGAAGAAATTCGGGATCTGGCAGCCGACCAGCTGGCGCGAATGGCTGGAGATCTCGAAGGAGGTCGCCTACGCGCTGCATGCCATCGGCTTCAGGCCCGGCGACGTTGCTTCCATCATCGCCAACGCCGTGCCGGAATGGGTCCATGTCGACATGGGCATTCTGTGCGCCGGCGGCGTCTCTTCCGGGATCTATCCGACCGATGCCTCATCCCAGGTCGAATATCTCGTCAACGATTCCCGGACGAAGGTGATCTTCGCCGAGGACGAGGAGCAACTCGACAAGATCCTGGCCTGTCGTGCACGCTGCCCGTCTCTGCGAAAGATCATCGTGTTCGACATGGAGGGCCTCAGCGGCTTCTCCGATGAAATGGTGATGTCGCTCGACGAGTTTCGCGCGCTCGGGCGCAACCACATGGCCGGCCGCGAGGCGCTGTGGCAGGAGATGGTCGACAGTCGTAGCGCAAGCGATCTCGCGGTCCTCGTCTATACATCCGGCACCACGGGTCCGCCCAAGGGCGCCATGCACGCCAACCGTAGCGTCACGCACCAGATGCGGCACGCCAACGATTTCATTCCGGCGCGCGAGAACGAGGACCGGCTGATCTTCCTGCCGCTTTGCCACGTCGCCGAACGGATCGGCGGCTATTACATCTCGGTCGCGCTTGGCTCGGTGATGAATTTTGCCGAGAGTCCGGAGACTGTGCCGGACAATCTGCGCGAGGTGCAGCCGACCATCTTCCTCGCGGTGCCGCGGATCTGGGAGAAATTCTATTCCGCGATCACCATCGCGCTGAAGGATGCGACGCGGTTGCAGCAATGGGTCTACCGCCGCGCCATCGACATCGGCTATCGCATGGTCGATTGCAGGATTGAAGGCAAGCCGCCGCCGCTGCCGTTGCGGCTCGCCAACGGCATCGCTTACCGGCTCGTCTTCCGCAACATCCGACGCATGATCGGGCTCGACCGTTGCCGCATCGCCTTCACCGGCGCGGCGCCAATCGCGCCGGAGCTGATCCGCTGGTATCTCGCGCTCGGCATCGACATTCACGAGGTCTACGGCCAGACCGAGAATTGCGGGGTCGCCACCATGATGCCGGCGGAGCGGATCAAGCTCGGCTCGGTAGGCAAGGCGGTTTCCTGGGGCGAAGTCGCGCTGTCACCCGAGGGGGAAATCCTGATCAGGGGCGACTTCCTGTTCATGGGCTACCTGAACCAGCCGGAGAGGACAGCCGAGACCATCGACCATCGCGGTTGGCTGCATACCGGCGACGTCGGCACCATCGACAATGAGGGCTTCGTCCGCATCACCGACCGGATGAAGGACATCATCATCACCTCCGGGGGCAAGAACATCACGCCGTCCGAAATCGAAAATCAACTGAAATTCTCGCCCTACATCTCGGATTCCGTGGTGATCGGCGACAAGCGGCCATACCTCACCTGCCTCGTGATGATCGACCAGGAGAATGTCGAGAAATTCGCGCAGGACCACGACATCCCCTTCACCAATTATGCCAGCCTGTGCCGCGCGGCGGAGATCCAGGACCTGATCTGGCGCGAAATCGAAACGGTCAATGCCAATTTCGCCCGCGTCGAGACCATCAAGAGATTCTATCTGATCGAACGCCAGCTCACCCCGGAGGACGAAGAGCTGACGCCAACCATGAAGCTGAAGCGCGGCTTCGTGAACAAGCGTTATGCCGCCGAGATCGACGCGATGTATCCGGCGCGGGCGGTGGCTTGAACAATCTTGTTTGAATAACAGCGAAGGAGTGAAGGCCCCACCCTTCGCATCATAAGGGCCCCAAGGAGAGGAGACTTCAATGTCGAGATCGTTGAAAACGTTCGGCTTTGCGGCAGGCGCGGTGGTGCTCACCTGTCTGCCTGCCGCGGCGCAGACCAAGGTCACCAATGAGGGCATCTCGGCCTCCGAGATCGTCATCGGCACCCATCAGGATCTTTCGGGGCCGATCAAGGGCTGGGGTGTGCCAGTCTCGAACGGCATGAAGATGGCGGTCGAGGAGATCAACGCCGCCGGCGGCGTCCAGGGGCGAAAGATTCGGCTTGTGGTCGAGGACAGCGGCTACGATCCGAAGAAGGCCGTGCTCGCGTCGCAGAAGCTGATCGAGCGCGACAAGATCTTCGCGATGGTGGGGCCAATGGGCTCGCCGACCGTGCTGGCGGCGCAGGATATCCTGCTCGACGCCGGCGTGCTTCAGCTCTTCCCGCTGACGGCGGCGGAGTTCACGTTCAAGTTCGATCCCGCCAAGCCGCAGGAGCGGCTGAAGTTCAACAATCTGCTGCCCTATGTCGAGAGTACGCGGGCGGCGCTGAAGTACATGATGGAGTGGAAGAACTTCAAGAAACCCTGCATCATGCATCAGGACGACGAGTACGGGAAGAACGTGCTCGACGGCTTCAACCAGCAGCTTACTGCCATGAAGGTGCAGCCGGCCTCGATCACGAGCTACAAGCGCGGTGCCTCCGACTTCAGCGCGCAGATCGCCAAGATGAAGTCCGACAGCTGCGACCTCGTTGTGCTCGGCGCTGTGCTCCGTGAGCCCATCGGCGCGATGACGGAAGCCAAGAAGCTCGGCTGGGAGGTCACCTTTCTCGGCGCGACGCCGACCAACGTGATGGAGGTGCCCATGCTCGGCAAGGAGGCGGTCGAAGGCCTCTATGCTGCGTCCGGATTCGAGATTCCCTACGAGGATACCGCAAAGGGCAAGGTGAAGGACTGGCTGGTCAACTACAAGAAGATGTTCAGCACCGATGCCAACACGCAGGCCATCATTGGCTACAATGCGGTGATGACGTTCGCGTTTTACGCCAACAAGGCGGGCAGGGATCTGACCGGCCAGAAGATGCTGGACGCGCTGGAATCGGGCGACAAGTTCCTCGACATCTTCAACTCGCCGCCGACCAAATTCTCCAAGACCGACCACCTCGCCAACACCATCACCCAGGTGCAGCAGGTCAAGGGCGGCCGCTGGGTTCTGGTGAAGGACAATCTGATGTTTTGATTTCTTCGCCTCTTCCCGCATGCGGGGAGAGGCGGGAATTTGCGCAGCAAATCCGGGTGAGGGGGCTCTCCCAAGAGTCTAACTGTCACCGGATTCGCTGAAGCAGCCGCTCACCCCAACCCTCTCCCTGCGAAGAGCGGGAGAGGGAGAGCACACAGCCCTACGATCCTCCACCCGCGGTGCCTGAATTCACCGGGGCCAGTTCGTCTTCCCGGCAGCGCCAGCCATCGGCGGCTTTGACAAATGCAAACGTGCGCTGGATCCGCAGGCGGCGTGTGACGTTGAAGGCGTCCGTGGAGCGCTCCTTGTTGCCGACGCCGGGCTGCGGACGACCCGTTCTGGCATCCCAGCAGGTGCCCGTACAGGTCGTGGCGATCTTGCTGCAGGTGGCGAAGGGCGCCAGCACGGCCATCTCGATCTCGCCCGTGACCTGCGCCTCCTGCTCGCCCACCTGGCTGTCGAGTGCGTAGACGCGGTTGATGCGGAGGAAGTTGCCGCAGGAATTGGCCGCGTGGATTCGCGCGGCGCAGAAATCGACGGCATCGGTGTCGGGCGAGTGGGCTGCGACCTGCCGGCCGAACACCTTCTTCGGATCGCCTTTCGCCGTGCCAATCTCGTCAGCCTTGTGCTTCAGATAGCCGGCGAGACAGTCCTCCGCGGACTCGAGCTCCCCGAGCGGCACGTTCTCCTTGCCAACCAGATTGCATTTGCGATCGCGCTCCCGCGTCCACCGGCCGTATTCGGCGAAGGCAAAGCGCGCCGCGGTCGGATCGAGCTTGCCGATCAGGCCGAGAACCTGGCTGTTCAACTCAGTCTCGGCCAGCGCCAGCGACGGGTCCGCACAGATCAGCGCGCCCGCGGCGGTGTTGGCGGCGAGACAGTCGAAATCCGGATCGCGTACGATCGCTGCGCGCTCATCGGTCACCTTGAGAAGACATGCCTTCACCCGGTCGAAATCTTCGGCGCGGATCGCGGTCTGGCCGACGATGCCGCAACCGAGATTGCGCTGGCGGATCCAGATCGCGTTCTCCTCGATCCCAGGCAGGCGATCGGGCAGGCGGGCAAGCCGCGCCTCGATTCCCGTGCTCAGCTTCTCGGCGGCGGCGGCAAGCTCGGCATCACCGCAGAACAATTGATTGCCGGGATCGCGGATCTGCTGGCAGTTGTTCTTGGCAAACAGCGGCAGCCTGTCGGCGACGGAGCGGTCAGACGGGCTGGATTGCGCGAAGCCTGGAGCCGCCGGCAAGGCCAGCAGCGCAAGCATAGTCAGCACGATGAACCGCATTCCAGTCGCCCCCGCATAGCCGCGGGCATGCTAGCGTCCCGAATCGCGCGGCGAAATGGCTTTGTGGGGTAAGCGTACTTTTTACCGGGCTACAACAAGATCAACGCGCCTCGGCGGCGATCATCGAGAACCGCACGGGCTCGTCGACATATTTCAACACGGCCGACTGGTAGAGCACGAACAGCGGCTGGTAGCTCCGTGCAGCGTCGTCCTCGACCATTGCCATGCGACGGTTGTCGAGCATCAGCCAGTGGCCGTCGAGCCGTGCAGCGGCAATTGCATGCTCTTCGCCGGCCCTGAGGTCGCGCACCACGACGATGCGGAGATCTTCGGCGGCAATGCCCGCGAGCTTAAGAGCGGCGAGCTTGGCAATGGCATAGTCCTCGCAATCCCCGGCGCCACGCGCGAAGGTCGCGAGCGGCGAGCTCCAGACGTCCTCAGAACCGTCATCGGCGGCGCGGATGCCGAGGTTGATGGCGCGATTGGTTTCGCCCAGCCGGGCGCGGCCGTCACGGCTGCGGGCCTGGTCGACGATCGCGAGCAGTTTCAGCGCAGCGGGCGAAGCGCAATTGTTCCGGTCGCCGTCGCACAGCGCGAGCTGCACCATGTCATCGTCGAGCCTGGACCTCAGCGCGAGCCATTTCTCTTGCAGGCTGCCGGCTGAGATGGCGAAGGCGAACACGCCGAACGGCTCGGCGGATTTACGCACGAGGACGCCGGCTCCCGGCGATAGTAGCGTGCCAGCGCGAAGCTCGGCGGCCGATCCGAGTAGGATCAATCCGCACAGCACAAGGATAGCGCGCCAAGCGCGCGAACGAGCAGCGGTCTCCATCTGACATCCCCTTCCGGCTTCGCCAGGTCCCCCTCGACCTGCACGTGCCGGGCTTTGTTGCTTTCGCGGAGATAGTGCGAGGCGGGCGGTTTTGTTCTGCTTAACGCGCCCGGCTGGGGTCCCAAAACCGGGCAACAGGCTGAAACGGGCCTGCTCATATTGCGTAAAATTTTACGATTCGCCCGCTAGGAGGGCGGCGGTTGCCGCGAAGAGGGACCAATCGCAGGCGGAAGTTGTCGTGGAACTGATTCTGCGCCCTGTGGCTAACGGTTGGCTATTTCGCAAGTTCTGTTAGCTGGATCACAGATTTGGCCCCGTATTTGCCGCAGGGTGGTGCGGGGCACCACGAACAAAAGATGACAGAAGTATCTATTGCCAGATTTCTGCAATAGAATACATGAGGTTACTGAAAATGAGCGAAAATAAGCGCTACTTTACTTATGAGTATTTGAAAGATTACTTTGACTTCCCTGCAGGTGCCCAGCCGTCCGAGAGCATCGACCGCTTGGTGATGCGAAATCACACAAGCAATAGGTGGTTTCGCTAAGGACTTGGTAATGATATGCAAGTTTAGGCAAGCGATACTTACTTAGATTTTAACTCCTTTTTTGGTGCCCGGATTGAATTACGCTGGCAAATTTGACGCCGCGATTTCCTTGGACGGCTTGGGTTCCCGATCGCCCGCCGATGGCCATGTCGATTCCTTTACTGCGAAGGCACACGGCCACGTGCCCGATGGCGCATTCGTGGTTCCCGACCCGAACCTGATCTTCAACGGCGATTTCAAGCGCGCCGGTCTCGATCTCGTGCTGTCTCATGATGGGCACGATTTCGTCGTTCACGATTATTTCAGGGGCGACAAGCGCGCGGCGATCGCCTCGCCCGACGGCGCGCACCTCACCGGCGACGTCGTCAACGCACTCACCGGCCATGTGCAATACGCGCAGGCCGCCTCAGGCATTGCCGCCGCGCAGGTCATCGGCCACGTCACCAAGCTCTCCGGCAGCGCGACCGCGGTCCGTAACGGCGTCTCCGTCATCCTGAACAATGGCGACAACGTCGAGAAGGGCGACGTGGTCTCGACCGGCGGCGACTCGACGCTCGGCATTACGTTCATCGACGGCACGGTGTTCGGCCTGTCCTCCAATGCGCGGATGGTGCTGAACGATATGGTCTACGACCCCAACGGGTCGAACAATTCCTCTCTGCTCAGTCTGGTCGCAGGCACCATCACTTTCGTTGCCGGTGAGACCGCTAAGCACGGCGACATGAAGGTCGACACGCCGGTCGCCACCATGGGCATCCGCGGTACGGCGGTGCTGAGCCAGATCAACTTCGTCGTTCCCGCTGGCGGCGGCGATCCGCAGCCGCAGGCAAGCTTCCAGGTGCTGGTCGAGCCGAACGGCACGACGGGCTCCTACATCCTGTTCGACAAGGTCACGCTGCTGCCGATCGCGACGGTCAACCAGGCCGGCCAGATGATCCAGATCAGCGGCGGCAACGTCTCGATCTCCAATGCGCTGATGTCGCCGGACATCCAGAAGCTGATCACGGACGTGTTCACGCTGAAGTTCACGGACAACAACAGCAACACCAAGCTGACCCAGAACTTCACCGACTCGATCACGCAGACCGGCAACATTGTCTTCATCAAGACGGATACCGGTGCCACCGCGACCGCGACCTTCACGCATCTCCCTGAGCCGGGATCGCAGGGGACCGGCCATAATCCGTCGACCAGCACCCGCATTCCCGGCCCGCCCGTTCGTCGAAGCCTCGATCTCAACGGCAATGTGAAGACGGCGTTCGAGATGATCGAGCGCGCGGGCACGACCGGCGACACAACTCATTACGATACCATCTCCGGTCGCATCACCTTCGTCGATCAAAACCTGGCCGATCTGCCAACGGTGAGCATAGACCTCGGCGATGCGCCGAACTTTGTCTACAAGAACGCCGGCCAGCAGGATGTCACCGGCGCGCTCTCTGCGCTCCAGAAGCAGGACATCGCGGCAACGCAGATCCAGCTCAGCGTGGCCGCAGCCGCCGGTAACAACAACAACGGCTCGGCGGTCTGGACCTACACGATTCCCGACCACGTCTTCGACTTCCTCGCGGCGGGCGAAACGTTGACGCTGACCTACAAGGTCCGCGTCAACAATAATTTCTCGGTCAATCCCGAAACGTCGACCATCGACATCACCATCACGATCACCGGCACCAACGACAAGCCGGTGATCACCACCAGCGTTCCGACCATCATCTTCGAAGGCGGCACCAGCGTGCCGGGTGGCCCGCTCACCAGCGATGTTCCCACGTCGGGCACGCTGAGCTTCGACGACGTCGATCTCACCGACAAGCATACGGTGTCGGTGGCGTTGAGCAGCGCGACCCTGCCTGACGGCACCGTTCCGCCGGGGCCGCTTGCGGCGTTCCAGAGCGCGATGTCGGTCGCGATCGCGGCGGGCGCCGATAGCACCGGAGACGGCACCGGCACCATCAACTGGTCGCTGGCTGACCTGCCGGTCTATCTCGCCGACTTCATCCCCAAGGGTGAGGTGCTGACGCTGGTCTACACCGTGACGCTCAAGGACGCGCAAGGCGCCACCTCGCAGCAGACCATCACCGTCACGATCACCGGCACCGACGCTCCCGCCGTGGTGTGGATCGCGACCGACAAGCTCGGCGCTCCCTCGGGCGGCTTCTGGAAGGATGCGGCCAACTGGGCAACCGGCACGGTCCCGACCATCAATGACGACGTCATCGTCATCACCGACCAGCTGCATGGGCTGACGCCGTCCTATCCGGTGACGATCGACACGGCAGCCTTTGCCAAGTCGATCACGATGAACGACTACGACACCGCGGTCGGCCACAAGGCGCCGGAAGTCATCAACAAGAGTGCGTTGACGATTGCGGGCGAGATCAGCCTCAAGGCCGATTCGAAGCTCACCAATTTCACGGCAAGCACGATCTCGGTTGGTGGCAAGGCTGAGTTCCTGGACAGCAGCGTCCTCACCAATGCCGGCTACCTGACGCTCAAGGGCGGCGGCGATTTCGCCAACGGCACCACAATCACCAATTCCGGCACGATCGAGCTGTTCGGCGGCACGCTGAAGACGCTCGCCGGAATTAACAATGCCGGCGGCACGCTGAAGGCCGATGCCGGCACGACGCTGATCGTCGACACCGCCACCATCAGCGGCGGCACGGTCACCATCGCCGGCAAGCTGGAACTCGACGGCAGCAGCGTCCTCAAGAACGGCACGCTGAACAATTCAGGGGCGGTCAACGTCAAGGGCACGGCGGATTTCGCCCACGAGACCGTCGCAAACACGTCCGGCGGCACGATCAAGGTGCTGGCGAATGGCTGGCTGACGATCGACCAGGGCTCCGGCGTCGCCAACACCGGCAACGTCACGGTGGACGCCACCGGCAAGCTGACGGTCAACGGCGCCACGATCAGCGGCACCGGCACGGTCACCGGCAACGGTGAGATTGATCTCACCGGCGCTGCGGTGCTGAGCGGCAGCATCCTGAACAACAACGCGGTCTTTAAGGTCAGCGGCACCGGCAACGTGCTGGACCACGAGACGGTCACGAATGCGAGCACCGGCACGATCGAAGTGCTGGCGAACGGCGCGCTGACGATCGACCAGGGCTCGACGGTCGCGAATGCCGGTAACGTCACGGTCGATGCCAACGGCAAGCTGACAGTCAATGGCGCCACGCTCAACGGTGCCGGGACTGTCACCGGCAACGGCGAGATCGACCTGACCGGCGCTGCCGTGCTGAGCGGCGGCATCCTAAACAACAACGCGGCCTTCAAGGTCAGCGGCAGCGGCAACGCGCTGGACCACGAAACGATCACGAATGCGACGACCGGCACGATCGAAGTGCTAGCGAACGGCGCGCTGACGATCGACCAGGGCTCGACGGTTGCGAATGCCGGCAACGTCACGGTCGATGCCAACGGCAAGCTGACGGTGAACGGCGCCACGATCAATGGTGCCGGTACGGTCACCAGCAATGGCGAGATCGATCTGACCGGCGGCGCGGTTCTGAGCGGCGGCATCCTGAACAACAATGCGGCCTTCAAGGTCAGCGGCACCGGCAACGCGCTCGACCATGAGACGATCACGAATGCGAGCACCGGCACGATCGAGGTGCTGGCGAACGGCACGCTGACGATCGACCAGGGCTCGACTGTCGCGAATGCCGGCAACGTCACGATCGATTCCGCTGGCAAGCTGACAGTTAACGGCGCCACGATCAGCGGTACCGGGACTGTCACGGGCAATGGCGAGATCGATTTGACCGGCGCTGCGGTGCTGAGCGGCGGCATCCTGAACAACAACGCGGCCTTCAAGGTCAGCGGCACGGGTAACGCGCTAGACCATGGAACAATCACGAACGCGGGCACCGGCACGATCGAAGTGCTGGCGAACGGTGCGCTGACGATCGACCAGGGCTCGACGGTCGCGAATGCCGGTAACGTCACGGTCGATGCCAACGGCAAGCTGACGGTCAACGGGGCGACGATCAACGGCACCGGCACGGTCACCGGCAATGGCGAGATCGATTTGACCGGCGCTGCGGTGCTGAGCGGTGGCATCCTGAACAACAACGCGGCCTTCAAGGTCAGCGGCACCGGCAACGCGCTGGACCACGAGACGGTCACGAACGCGAGCACCGGTACGATCGAAGTGCTGGCGAACGGTGCGCTGACGATCGACCAGGGCTCGACGGTTGCGAATGCCGGTAACGTCACGGTCGATGCCAACGGCAAGCTGACGGTCAACGGGGCGACGATCAACGGCACCGGCACGGTCACCGGCAATGGCGAGATCGATTTGACCGGCGCTGCGGTGCTGAGCGGCGGCATCCTGAACAACAACGCGGCGTTGAAGGTCAGCGGCACCGGCAACGCGCTGGACCACGAGACGATCACGAATGCGAGCACCGGCACGATCGAGGTGCTGACGAATGGCGCGCTGACGATCGACCAGGGCTCGACGGTCGCGAATGCCGGTAACGTCACGGTCGATGCCAACGGCAAGCTGACAGTTAACGGCGCGACGATCAGCGGTGGTACGATCAACGGTCTCGGCACGATCGATGTCACCGGCGCCAGCAAGATCGATCAATCGGCGACGCTGAGCACCACTGCCGTGACGGTCGAGAGCGGCGTCATCCTGACGCTGGATGACGTGATAGTTGCGGGCACCGCAATCGCCAATCATGGCACGGTCAAGGTCGATGCAGGCAGCAAGCTGACATTGAACGGTGCGAGCCTGACAGGCGGCGCGCTCACCGTTTCGGGCACGCTGAATTCGACCGGCACAACTGCGATTACCGACGCCAACATCTCGAACAACTATCTGATCGAGGCAACCCTGGGCGCGTTGACGCTGCTGGCGACGACCTCCGCAAGCTCGATCGCGAATGGCGGCATCCTCAGGGCCAATGGCGCCGAGCTCGACATCAACGGCGAAGCCATCGCAAACACCGGCACGCTGGCGGCGATCAATCATGGGACACTGAAGCTGATCGGGATGACGGTGACCGACACCGGCAGCGGTAGTGTCTCGGTCGAGTCCGGCTCGGCACTCGATCTTCAGGGCGCGACCATCGACGGCGGCACGGTGACGATTGCCGGTACGCTGGAATCGACCGGCACCAGCGCCATCGACAATGCCGACATTACCAACACCGGCACGATCACGGTCACCAGCGGTACGCTGACGATTGATCCCGCCACGCTTCACGCCATCACCAATCACAATCTCATTCAGGCGAAGGGCGGCGTGCTCGACGTCTCCGGTGAGGATATCTCCAACACTGCGGCTCTTGAGGCAGTCAACCACGGCACGCTGAAGCTGGCAAATCTCACCGTTAGCAACAGCAGTGCTGGGTCGATCACGGTCGACGGCACCTCGAAGCTCTATCTGACCGACGTTTCGATCAACGGCGGCAGCCTGAGCAATGCCGGCAATCTCTACAGCGCCGGCGTCGATACGGTCACGGGCAGCGTCACCAACACTGGCATCATCGAGGTCCAGAGCGGCATTCTCGACCTTGCGGGCGGCATCGCCGGTTCAGGCAAGGTAATCGTCGATGTTGGCGCGACGCTGGAGTTTTCGGGCGCGACCGGTTCGATCCACATCGTCAATTCCGGCTCCATCGTGGGCGCCGGTGGCAATGCGGCGATCCACATCCAGCAGGATACGACCGGTTCGGTGATCAACAATTCCGGCACCATCGGGCCGCCCGCCGCTTCGAGCGTGACCTCCGCGACCGACGCGATCATCGAGATCGGTGGCAGCCTCACGATCAACAACACCGGCCACATCAACGGCAATATCTCGGTCGCCAGCGCGACCTTCAATAACGAGTCCGGCGGCACCTGGACGGTCGCCGGCACGAGCGCCTTCGGCAATGCGTCGTCGATCGTCAATGACGGTGTCATCGATCTCCTCAACGGCGCCTCGATCTCCCTGGGTGGGCCTGGACTCGTCAATCACAGCCACATCGACAGCTGGGGCACGGCGTCGATCTCGGGCACCATCAGCAATACCGGCAGCATCGAGGTCCATGATGGCGAGCTGTCGCTGTTCGGCTTGCTGACCGGCACGGGCTCGGTCACCGTCGATGCCGGTGCGCTGCTGAAGCTCGAAGGCACGGTCGCGCAGACGATCAACCTCGCGGGCGACGGCGCCGCGGTTGAGATCGATACGGATACGTTCGGCGGATCGATCGCGGAGCTGTCGGCGAACGACACGATCGACCTGTCGACGATCAAATACGGGCTCGGCACCAGCGCGGTCTATGTTGCAAACTCCAATCCCGCGACCGGCGGCGTGCTGACGGTGACCGATGCGGACGGCAATCACATCAGCCTGAACCTGGCCGGCGCCGACTACAGCAATGCCCATTTCGCCGGGAGCGACGACGGCACTGGCCACACGCTGATCACGATGACCGATGACCACGCCCCGGCCTTCACCGCCGGCGGCGTGCTGGCGGGGGGCGTCTCCGAGCAGGCGGACGCCACCGGTGACTTCGCCACCTCCGATACCTCAACGCCTGCGACCGGCGCGATTGACTTCACCGACATCGACCTGACCGACCTGCCGTCGGCACAGATCACCGGCCAGGACGTGACCTCGCTTGGCGCCGATCACAGCACTAACCTCACCTCGTCGCTCTCGCTTGACGAGATCGCGGCGCTCAAGAGCGGGCTGACGCTTCTGCCGCAGGCCGGGCTGAACAATGGCATCGTCACCTGGAGCTATTCGATCGCCGACGGCGCGCTGGACTTCCTCGCCAAGGACCAGACCGCGAAGGTGGTTTCTACCATCACGAGCACGGACGATTACGGCGAGACCGCCACAACCGACGTCACGGTCACGATCACAGGCAAGAACGACGCGCCGACCTTGGCCGCGGTCACCACGGATCCGCTCGTCGATACCTCCATCGCCGACAGCTTCTCGGACGTCACGGGAATGCTGGTCGGAACCGACGCCGACCATGGAGAGACGGCGGGGCTGACCTATGCCGTTCTGAACGCGGATAGTCATGGGACGACGGCTGGCCTGTACGGCTCGCTGACGGTCAACGCGAACGGCACCTACACCTACGTTCCCGATGCGGCTTCGATCAACGCGCTTTCGGAAGGCCCTTGTTCGGACGTCTTCACGATTCAGACCACGGACGCGCAAGGTGCTGTCGGCACGGCATCATTCACGGTTGCCGTAACAGGCGCCAACGACGCTCCGGTGTTGACCGATGGTAGCATCGGGCAGCTCACCGATACGTGCGCAGCGGATAATTTCTCTGACCTCACCGGACAGGTGGTCGGGACCGATGCCGACTCCGGCGATACGCTGACCTACACCTTGCTGAACGCAGATCACCAGGCAGTCGGAGAGGTCACGGGTCACTATGGCGCGCTGGCGCTCAACACGAACGGCACCTACACCTACGTTCCCGATGCGGCTTCGATTAACGCGCTGCCGGGCTGCTTGCACTATTCCGACAGTTTCACGGTCCAGGTCACGGATGCACATGGCGCCGCCTCCACGGCGATATACACGGTGGACCTGACGGGCGCCAACGACGTGCCAACGCTGTCCGCTCTCAACCTCGGCAAGCTTACGGACACGGCGGCGACCGACACCTTCTCCAATCTCACCGGAAATCTCGCGGGCACCGACGCCGATGCCGACGAGACGGTGACGCTGACCTATTCTGTCCAGAATGCGGATAGTTGCGGGACGGCTCCAGGACACTACGGCGCGCTGACGGTCCACTCTGACGGCAGCTACACCTACGTTCCCGACGCGGCTGCGATCAACGCGTTGCAAGAAGGGCCCTTCGCGGATACGTTTACGGTCCAGACGACGGACGCGCATGGCGCGGCCGGCACTGCGATACTCACGGTGGACGTGGACGGCGCGAACGATGCGCCGGTAATGGACGTCAACCAGATCAGCCTCACGCATGACGGCGCTCAAGTCACTGTGCACGGTATCTCGGCCACCGACTCCGATGCGGCTGCCAATGAAACCTTCACGCTCGTTGCTTCCGGCTCGGGTAGCAATTTGAGTCCGGCGTCGACGTCAGATACCTTGGCGCATATCAATTCCGCGCTGCAGACCGTGACCTACACTGATGCAAGTGAAGGTGCGGCCATACAGACGGTCACGCTCACCGTGGCCGACAGTCACAACGCAAGCAAGACGGTTAGCCTGCTCTTTGGCACGGCCGGGCAAGATGACTTCATCGGGACAGGCCATCAGGACCAGTTCGTGTTCGCCGCCAGTTCCAACAACGATACGATCACCAATTTCACGCCCGGTCAGGACCATATCGACTTGTCGGCAGTCGTGACCGCCAGCGATTTTGGGGCATGGATGGCGCAGCACGTGGCGGCTTCGCCGACCAATTCCGCTGACACCCTGGTCACGATCAACGCTTCGGACACCATCCTTCTGAAGGGTGTCGCCCACCTCCAGGCGAGCGACTTCATCGTCCATGCCTGATTGCTGCATGATGGGCCGCGATCGTCGGCAGGCCCGATCCACGCTGCCGTTCACCGCCAAAGCGTGATATCCAGCCACCATGAAACGTCTCAAGATCCTGCGGCGGTGGTTTGCGCGCAAGTTCGGGTTTGCGCGGCTGATGTGCCTTGCGCTGCTGGTCGTATTTGCCGGCGCTCGGCTCTGGGATCCGCCTCCGATCCAGGAACTGCGGCTGCGCACGTTCGACATGTTTCAGTTGATCGATCCGCGCCACAAGACGGCGCGGCCGGTCACCATCGTCGACATCGACGACAAGAGCCTCGCCAAGCTCGGCCAGTGGCCGTGGCCGCGGACGCGGATCGCCGACATGATCCAGAACCTCACCAGTCACGGCGCGGTGGCGATCGGCTTCGACGTCGTGTTCTCGGAGGCCGACCGGCTCAACCCGGATCTGGTCGCGAGCCAGATGCGCTACCTGGACGACGCCACCCGCGCCAAGCTGCGCGAGCTGCCGAGCAACGACCAGATCCTCTCCGAAGCGATCAAGCGCTCGCGCGTGATCCTGGGCGAGACTGGGCAGCGGGCGATTTCGTCCGAGGTCGACAAGTCGCTGCCCTTCACCGGCGTCGCGACGGTCGGCGAGGAGGGCGCTGAGCGCTTCCTGTTCGAATTTCCCGGGCTGTTGCGCAACGTGCCCGAGATCGAGAAGGTCGCGGCCGGCCGCGGCCTGTTCTCGATCAAGACCGAGCGCGACGGCCTGATCCGGCGCGTGCCGATGATCATGCGCGCCCAGGGCATGGTCATGCCTTCGCTGAGCCTCGAGATTTTGCGCGTCGTCACGGGCACGCCGACCTTGCTGGTTCGGACCGACAAGACCGGCGTGCGGGCCGTGCGTCTCAAGGGCGTGGAGATCCCAACCGACAGGAACGGTCAGCTCTGGGTGCATTACGCGCGCCAGGATCCCTCGATCTACGTCTCGGCCGCCGACGTGCTCGACAATACGGTGCCGCCTAACAAGATCGCCGGCAAGCTGGTGCTGATCGGCACCTCGGCGGTTGGGCTCAACGACATCAAGACCACGCCGGTGTCCTCGACCATGCCCGGCGTCGAGATCCACGCCCAGGTGCTGGAGAGCGTGCTGAGCGGCGCGGTGATCTCCCAGCCGAACTATGCGCTCGGCGTCGAGCTGCTCGCCGCGCTCGTCATCGGCTTGCTCGTCATCATCTTCACGCCGAACCTCGGACCAGTTCGCCTCGTGCTTGCCGGCGCGACCTTCGCCGCTATCCTGATCGGAGTGTCCTGGTTCTTCTATGCGCAGCACCGCTATCTCATCGACTTCACTTATCCGCTGCTCTCGACCACCGCGATCTATCTGACGCTAATCTTCGCCAGCTTCGTGCGCGAGCAGCGCCAGCGCGTGCAGATCCGCGGCATGTTCGCGCAATACATGTCGCCGGTGCTGGTCGAGCAACTCGCGCAGTCACCGGAAAAACTCGTCCTCGGCGGCGAGGAGCGCGAAATGACGATCATGTTCTCCGACGTGCGCGGCTTCACCACCATATCGGAAACCTACAAGCACGATCCGCAGGGCCTGATCGCGCTGATGAACCGCTTCCTGACTCCGCTGACCGACGTGATCATCGATCAGAAGGGCTATATCGACAAATATATGGGCGACGCCATCATGGCGTTCTGGAATGCGCCGCTCGACGATGCCGAGCACGAGGTCAACGCCTGTGAGGCCGCGATCCAGATGTTGGAGAAGATCGACGCGGTCAACAAGGACCGCGAGCAGGAGGCCATTGATGGCGGTCACGTCTACATCCCGCTCAATGTCGGTATCGGTCTCAACACCGGCATCGGCGTCGTCGGCAACATGGGCTCCGACCTGAAGAAGAACTATTCGGTGCTCGGCGACAGCGTCAACCTGGCCTCGCGCCTGGAAGGCCAGTCGAAGGAATACGGCTTTCCCATTATCGTTGGCTCGCGCACCGCGCTCGCGGCCAAGGACAAGTTCGCGATCCTCGAACTCGACTTCATCATGGTCAAGGGCAAGACCGAGCCGGAGGTGATCTATGCCATCGCCGGCCGCGAGGATGTGATGCTTTCAGGCGCCTTCCAGCGGCTGCGCAACGTCACCATCGAAATGCTCGCCTGCTATCGCAGCCGCGACTGGCAGGGCGCGCTGGACGCGATCGACCGCGGCCGCAGGAGCGAGGATGCCGACACGCTGGAAAAGCTGTTCAAGCTCTATGAAGTGCGCATCAAGGAATTCCAGGTCAATCCACCGCCGGAAGGTTGGACCGGGGCCTATGCGCTGCTGACGAAATAAGGGAGGCGCTTGCTAGCGGCTAAACCCTCGGTGTCGTCCCGGCGCAGGCCGGGACCCATACTCCGCAGCAGAAGCTGTACGCCAGATCGGAGTTGGCTGTCGTTGCCGAATTCAACTCGGTGGTTATGGGTCCCGGCTACGCCGGGACGACAGCGGTGTTCGACGCCGCAGGCCGTCGCCTTAATAAGAGGTGTCGTCCTGGCTTTCGCCAGGACGACAGTGGTGTTTGCGGAAGCGGGGTGCCGACCTTGAGCCTCACTCCGCCCCGATCGTCGTGAGATCCTGGAACCAGTGCTGCGCCTGCACGAACTGCTTGACCTTGGGCGACAGCGCATGCGGGTTGGTGTCGTGCACCACCCATACCAGCGTGGCGTCGTCGACGATCAGCGCGTGCGCCTGCGCCAGCAGCTCATCCTGCTTGGCGCTGTCGAAGGTCTGCTTGGCCTCGTCGATCAGCGCGTCGACCTTCGGGTTTTTGTAGCCGCCCCAGTTGACGCCGACCGGCGCGATCTGGCTCGAATGGAAGAAGCGGACGATGGCGTAGAGCGGGTCAGAGGTGACATAGGCGATGTTGTTGGCGGTGATGCCGGCGTTCATCTCGTCGGCCGCGCCCTTGCGCCAATGCGTATAGAGTGTCTCGAGCTCGACGACCTTGAAATCGATGTCGATGCCGATCTCCTTGAAGCTCTGCTGCAAAAATTCGTTCATCGGCAGCGACAGCATCTGGCCGGTGCCGCCCTGTGCGATGATGAAGGTCGCTTTCAGCGGCTTCGCCTTGGAGTAGCCGGCTTCCTCGACCAGCTTCTTGGCGGCTGCGACATCGTATTTCAGCTCGAAGCTCGGCTTGCCGAACCAGGGCTCGACGGATCGACCTGTCCCTTGGCGGGTTTCGCAAGGCCATTCATCAGGCCCACCACGGCTTCACGATCGATCGCGAGGTTCAGCGCCTTGCGCAGGCGGATGTCGGTCCAGGGCGAACCCGGCAGCACGCTCAGATGATAATTCCAGACATGCGGCGTAACGTTGTCGACGAGCTTCATGCCGGCGGCCTTGAGCTGCGGCACGGCATCCGGCGCCGGCGTCTCGATCAGATCGACCTGCCCGGCCAGCAGCGCATTGGTGCGCGTCAGCGCTTCCGGCATCGGCACCAGCACGAGCTTGTCGACCTTGGGAATACGCTTCTTGTTCCAATAATCCGGATTCTTCGTGAGCTCGGCGAGTTCGCGCGGCACCAGTTTTGTCAGTTTGAACGGGCCGGTCCCCGAAGGCTGGCTCGCGAACTTGTCCCAGTCCTTACCGAGCTTCTCGTATTGCGCCGGGCTGGAGACCAGGAACCACAGCATCTGATAGGGAAAGAAGGAATCGACCGTCTTGGTGGTGATCTCCACCGTGAAGTCGTCGATCTTGGCGTAGCTCGCGACCGAAGGCAGGCGGGTCTTGACCTGCGCACTCTGGCGCTTGTCGAATTGCGGCGCCTTGTCATTGAGCACCTTGTCCAGATTCCAGATCACGGCGTCGGCATCGAACTCGCTGCCATCGTGAAACTTCACGCCCTTGCGCAAGGTGAAGCGCCATTTGGTCTTGTTCTCGGCATCGACCCTCCACTCGGTGGCCAATCCGGGCACCAGCTTTCCCGGCCGGTCGGCGACGTCCATCTCCCACGCCACGAGCGGATCGTAGATGGTGTAGGCCGTGAACTGATAGGCGCCCGCGCCGCGATCGGGCTGGCCGGTCGTCAGCGGGATGTCCGCCATCGAGATGCCGTAGCGCAGCACCGTTTCGGCGCCCGCCGGAATCGCGGACAACGCCAGTGCAAGCACGGCGAAACAGGTCGATAGTCGGATACGCATGGGCCAAAGCTCCAAGGAAGACTTCAAGGACAATCGGAGCCAAACCTGCAATCTTGATGCCAGAATAGGCAGCGAGGTGCTTTCGCCGACGTGTCATCACAAGGACTTGTCGTCGCAGGGGCAATTTGCAGAATAAGTTTCCCCATTGGCATAGGCATTGCATACGATTGCATCAAAATTAGTCATCGAAGCCGGAAAAGGATTGAGTCAATGTTGATCAAGAAAAACAAGACCCGCGCGGCGCTGATCGCGTTGCTGGCGCTCAGTAGCGCGGCTGCGTGGCCGCGCGCGGCCACTGCCGAAACCGTGCTGCGCATCGCCATGACGGCTGCCGATATTCCGCGCACGCTGGGCCAGCCCGATCAGGGCTTTGAAGGCAACCGCTTCACCGGCCTCACCATGTATGACGCGCTCACCGGCTGGGACCTTTCCTCGGCCGACAAGGCGAGCGTGGTGATCCCCGGCCTTGCTACCGAGTGGAAGGTCGACGATGCCGACAAGACCAAATGGACTTTCAAGCTGCGGCCGGGCGTCACCTTCCATGACGGCTCGCCGTTCAATGCGGACGCCGTGGTGTGGAATGTCGAGAAGGTGCTGAAGCAGGACGCGCCGCAATTCGACGCCAGCCAGGTCGGTGTCACGGCCTCGCGCATGCCGACGCTGGCATCAGCGAAGAAGGTCGACGACATGACGGTCGAGCTCACCACCAAGGAGCCCGACAGCTTCCTGCCGATCAACCTCACCAATCTCTTCATGGCGAGCCCGGCGAAGTGGCAGGCCTTCTACGACAAGGCGGAGGGCGCCGACGCCAAGGCCAAGTCGCAGGCCGCATGGACCGCGTTTGCCAAGGACGCCGCGGGCACCGGCCCGTGGAAGATGGCGGGCTTCACCCCGCGCGAGCGGCTGGAGCTGGTCAAGAATGCGAGCTACTGGAACAAGGACCGCGTGCCCAAGGTCGACAAGATGGTGCTGTTGCCGATGCCGGAGGCCAACGCGCGCACCGCGGCGCTGCTTTCCGGGCAGGTCGATTGGGTCGAGGCGCCGGCGCCGGACGCGTTGCCCGAGCTCAAGCAGCGCGGCTTCAAGCTCTACGCCAACGAGCAGCCGCACGTCTGGCCGTGGCAGTTCTCGCGCGTCGAGGGCTCGCCCTGGAACGACATCCGCGTGCGCAAGGCCGCGAACCTCTGCGTCGATCGCGAAGGCCTCAAGGACGGCCTGCTCGCGGGGCTGATGGTGCCCGCGACCGGCACGTTCGAGGTCGGCCATCCCTGGCGCGGCAGACCGACCTTCGAGATCAAGTACGACAAGGCTGCTGCACAGAAGCTGATGCAGGAGGCCGGATTCGGCCCGAACAAGAAGCTGACGGTGAAGACCCAGACGTCTGCGTCCGGCTCGGGCCAGATGCAGCCGTTGCCGATGAACGAATATATCCAGCAGGCGCTGGCCGAATGCTATTTCGACGTGCAGCTCGATGTCATCGAGTGGAATACGCTGTTCACCAACTGGCGCCGCGGCGTCAAGGATCCCAGTGCCAACGGCTCGAACGCGACCAACGTCACCTATGCGGCGATGGACCCGTTCTTCGCGCTGGTGCGCTTCCTGCAATCGGGCATGGCGCCGCCGGTCTCGAACAATTGGGGTTTCATCAACAATCCCAAATTCGACGAGCTGGTGAAGAAGGCGCGGCAGACCTTCGATCCCGCCGCGCGTGACGCCGCGCTCGCCGAACTGCACGCGGCCTCCGTCGATGACGCGGCCTTCCTCTATGTCGCCCACGACGTCGGTCCCCGCGCCATCAGCCCGAAGGTGACAGGCGTCGTGCAGCCAAAGAGCTGGTTCATCGACTTCTCACTGGTGTCGATGCAATAGTTCGCGCCTCATACGCAGTGCACCCTCTCCCCTTGCGGGAGAGGGTGGCTTCGCGCAAGCGAAGCCGGGTGAGGGATCTCTTTCCGCGGATGACCCTCTCTCTTTTTCGTTAACACTGCATCCGGGGTTAGAGCCCTCATCCGGCGCTTTGCGCCACCTTCTCCCACAAGGGGAGAAGGGAAGAAAAGAAACAACGTGCTCGCCTATATCGCCAGACGCATCGTCTACGTCATCCCGATCGTCATCAGCGTCGCGCTGGTGTGTTTTCTGCTCGTGCACATCACGCCGGGCGATCCGCTCGTCGCGGTGCTCCCCGCAGACGCCTCGCAGGAGCTCGCCGCGCAGCTCCGGACAGCCTATGGTTTCGACCGCCCGCTGCCGGTGCAGTTCGGGCTTTGGCTGCTCCGCGCGCTTCATGGCGATCTCGGCAATTCCATCGCCACGGGCCGCCCGGTGCTCGCCGAGGTCATGCGCGCGGTCAGCAACACGGTCACGCTGGCGATTGCGGCGGCGATCATCGGCTTCACCATGGGCATCCTGCTCGGCCTGATCGCCGGCTATTTCCGCGAGACCTGGATCGACAAGCTGGCGACCTCCTTTGCCATCGCCGGCGTTTCGGTGCCGCATTACTGGCTTGGCATGGTGCTCGTCATCATCTTCTCGGTCCAGCTGAACTGGCTGCCCGCTGTCGGCGCCGGACCCGGCGGCTCGGCCGCCTGGGCCTGGGACTGGGCGCATTTGCAATATCTCGTGCTGCCAGCGATCACGACCTCGGTGATCCCGATGGGCATCGTCACTCGCACGGTGCGCGCGCTGACCGGCGACATTCTCAGCCAGGACTTCGTCGAGGCGCTGCGTGCAAAAGGCCTGCATGAGCGCGGCGTGTTCCGCCACGTCATCAAGAACGCCGCCCCCACCGCGCTCGCGGTGATGGGACTTCAGCTCGGTTACATGCTCGGCGGCTCGATCCTGATCGAGACGGTGTTCTCCTGGCCGGGCTCGGGCTTCCTGCTCAACTCCGCGATTTTCCAGCGCGACCTGCCGCTGCTGCAGGGCACGATCCTGATCCTGGCGCTGTTCTTCGTCTTCCTCAATCTGATGGTCGACATCGCGCAAGCCGCGATCGACCCGCGCATCAAACGGGGCTAGCGATGAGCGAGCTTCCGTTGTCCGTCACCAGCGATACGGCGCTTCAGTCCGCGCCCGCGACCAAGGCGCGCGGCTATTGGGCGACCGTCGGCCGTCGTATCCGGCGTGACAAGGTCAGCATGGTCTGCGCGCTGGTGCTGCTGCTGATCTTCCTCTCCGCGATCGTTGCGCCGTGGCTCGGTCTGGAAGATCCCTACAGGGGCTCGATGATCCGCCGCCTTCGGCACATTGGCACATCCGGCTACCCGCTCGGCACCGACGAACTCGGCCGCGACATGCTGGCGCGGTTGATCTATGGCGGCCGGCTGTCGCTTCTCATCGGCATTTTGCCGGTGATCCTCGCCTTCTGCATCGGCACCTCGCTCGGCCTCGTTGCCGGCTATGTCGGCGGCAAGCTCAACACCGCGATCATGCGCACGATCGACGTGTTCTACGCGTTTCCGTCCGTGCTGCTGGCGATCGCGATCTCGGCGCGCTGGGCGCGGGCATCCTCAATTCCATCGTGTCGTTGACCGTCGTGTTCGTGCCGCAGATCACCCGCGTCGCCGAAAGCGTCACGACGGGCGTGCGCAACATGGACTTCGTCGACGCCGCGCGCGCCTCGGGCGCGGGACCGTTCACCATCATGCGCGTTCATATCCTCGGCAATGTGCTCGGTTCGATCTTCGTCTACGCGACCAGCCTGATCTCGGTCTCGATGATCCTCGCGGCAGGCCTGTCGTTCCTCGGCCTCGGCACCAAACCGCCGGAGCCGGAATGGGGCCTGATGTTGAATACCTTGCGGACCGCGATCTATGTCAACCCCTGGGTCGCCGCGCTCCCCGGTGCAATGATCTTCGCGGTCTCGATCTGCTTCAACCTGCTCTCGGACGGCCTGCGCAGCGCCATGGACATCAGGAACTAGCCATGAGCGAAACCAACCTCTCCGTCGCAATGCTGGAGCCGATCGAAGACCTCGGCGGCGTCGCCCAGCCGCTGCTCCAGGTCAACGGCCTCACCAAGCATTTCCCGGTTCGTGGCGGCCTGTTCGCCGCAAAGCGCACCGTGCGGGCGGTTGATAATGTCTCGTTCACCGTCGCCAAGGGCGAGACCGTCGGCATCGTCGGCGAGTCCGGTTGCGGCAAGTCGACCACCGCGCGGCTGCTCATGCATCTGATGCCGCGCGACACCGGCGACATCATCTATGACGGCATGAGCGTCGGCCAGTCGCTCTCCTTGCGCGAGCTGCGCCGCGGCATGCAGATGGTGTTCCAGGATTCCTACGCTTCGCTCAACCCGCGCCTGACCATCGAGGACTCGATCGCCTTCGGCCCAAAGGTGCACGGCATGGCCGACGGCGCCGCGCGCGCGCTGGCGCGCGAGCTGCTGGGCAAAGTGGGCCTGGTTCCTGCAAACTTTGCCAACCGCTACCCGCATGAGATCTCCGGTGGCCAGCGCCAGCGCGTCAACATCGCGCGTGCGCTGGCCCTGTCGCCGCGGCTGGTGATTCTCGACGAAGCCGTCTCCGCGCTCGACAAGTCGGTCGAGGCGCAGGTGCTCAATTTGCTTGCCGATCTCAAGAGTGAGTTCGGCCTGACCTATCTCTTCATCAGTCACGACCTCAACGTCGTGCGCTATATCAGCGATCGCGTGCTGGTGATGTATCTCGGCGAGGTCGTCGAGCTCGGCCCGGTCGACCAGGTCTGGGACCAACCGGCGCATCCCTATACGCGCGCACTTCTTGCCGCGATGCCGTCCTCGGATCCGGACCGCCGCACCGAGACGCCGCCGATCACGGGCGATCCGCCCAATCCGATCGATCCACCCTCGGGCTGCCGCTTCCACACCCGTTGCCCGTTTGCGGAGCCGCTCTGCGCAAATGCGACACCAAAACTCACCGCGCTCGATAGAATGGGCCACGAGGCCGCGTGCTACATGGCGATCCCGGGTTCAGGCCATAGCCGCGCGCCGAAGGAGGAAACCGCATGAGACCGACGACAAAAGAGATCAAGGCGACGGCACAGGTCGCCGGCGTTCCCGTCGACGACGAGATCGCGACGCGCATCTCCAATTCCATCGGACCGGCCTTCGAGGGCTTTGCAGCCATTGCCGGCACGTTGCCGTTCGATCTCGAGCCCGCGCTTTATCCGATCGCGCAGACTGCCAAGGTCTCGAAATGAGCACCGAGCCCGCATTGATGACGCTCACCGAGGTCGCGCGCGCGATCGCGATGAAGCAGGTGTCCTCGCATGAGGTGACGCGTGCGCTGCTGCATCGCATCGCGCAGTGGCAGCCGCACCTCAACGCCTTCATGTCGATCGAGGCAGAGGCAGCGCTGAAGGCCGCCGATGCCGCCGACGCCGAACTCGCCAAGGGGGAAGTCCGCGGTCCGCTGCACGGTGTGCCGCTCGCGCACAAGGATATGTATTACGACGCAGGTCACGTCGCGACCTGCGGCTCGTTGATCCGCCGCGATTTCGTTCCGACCGTCACCTCCACCGCCTTGCAGCGGCTGAAGGACGCCGGCCAGGTTCGCCTCGGCACGTTGCATCTCGCCGAATTCGCCTATGGCCCGACTGGCCATAACGCCCATTACGGCCCGGTTCGCAATCCCTGGAACGCTGCGCACATCACCGGCGGCTCGTCGTCGGGCTCGGGCTCGGCGGTCGCGGCGCGACTGACCTATGCGGCGCTCGGCTCCGACACCGGCGGCTCGATCCGCATGCCCGCGCATTTCTGCGGCGTCACGGGATTGAAGACCACCGTCGGCCGGGTCAGCCGCGCCGGCGCGATGCCGCTGTCGCAGTCGCTCGACACGGTCGGCCCGCTCGCCCGCACCGCCGAGGATTGCGCGCTGCTGCTGGCGCTGATGGCCGGCCCTGATCCTGAGGATTCGACCTGCAGTCATGAGCCGCTGTCTGACTATGTCGGCGCGACCAAGGGCTCGCTGAAGGGCCTCAAGGTCGGCGTCCCCTCGTCCTTCTATGTCGATGATCTCGACGGCGAGGTCGCGCGCGTGCTGGACGAGACCGTCGCGGTGCTCAAGCGTGAGGGCGCCGACATCGTCACGGTCGAGCTGCCCGACCAGCGGCAATTGTCCTCGGCAAGCCAGCTCGTGCTCGCAGCCGAAGCCGCCGCCTTCCACAAGCGCTGGATGATTGAGCGGCCGCAGGATTATGGTCCGCAGGTGTTGATGCGGCTCCAGAACGGCCTCGCGGTCCCCGCCATCACCTATCTCGAGGCGATGCGCTGGCGCGGACCTGCGCTCGCCGCGCACAACGCTGCCACATCGGGCGTCGACGCGATGATCGCGCCGGCGTCCCCGTGCCGGCGCCAACGATCGAGGAGAGCGACGTTGGCGGCGGGCCGAATGCGCCGGCGCTGTTGCAGCGGCTGACGCTGTTCACCCGTCCGGTGAATTACCTCGGCCTGCCGTCGCTCACGGTGCCCTCGGGCTTCACCAAAAGCGGTCTTCCGATCGGCATGCAGCTGATCGGCCGCTCGTTCGATGAAGCGACCTTGCTCACCATCGGCGCCGCGTTCCAGCGCGCCACCGACTACCACGAAAGGCTGCCGAAACTTCCGTCATGACAAAGCTCGTCGAGATCTCAGGCCTTAACATCCGCTTCACCGGGGAGCGCACGGTCTATGCCGTGAACGGTCTCAGTCTCTCGCTCGGCGACGGCGAGGTGCTGGGCCTGCTCGGAGAGTCCGGCTCGGGCAAGAGCGTGACCTTGCGCGCGCTGATGCGCCTGTTGCCGAAGAAGCGCACGCAGATCACGGGCAAGGTCAACGTCATGGGCCGCGACGTGCTCGCCATGAACGACGAGCAGCTGTCGTCGTTCCGCGGCCAAACCGTGTCGATGATCTTTCAGGAGCCGGCGCTGGCGCTCGATCCGGTCTACACCATCGGCGCGCAGATCGCCGAAAGCGTGGTGCGTCACGAAGGCAAGTCGTATGCGGAGGGCAGGGCGCGCGCACTCGAAATGCTCGAGGTCGTGCGCATTCCTTCCGCAAAACGGCGGCTCGATGCCTATCCGCATGAGATGTCCGGCGGCATGCGTCAGCGCGCGATGATCGCGCTGGCGCTCGCGTGTCGTCCCAAGATATTGCTCGCGGACGAGCCGACCACGGCGCTCGATGCCACCGTGCAGATCCAGATCCTGCTGCTGTTGCGCGAGCTGCAGCGCGAGTTCGGCATGTCCGTCATCTTCGTCACCCATGACATCGGGGTCGCCATCGAGATCTGCGACCGGGTCGCGGTGATGTATGCCGGCCAGATCGTGGAGCAGGGCACGCTTCGCGACATCGTCCGCTCGCCGGTGCATCCCTACGCCAGGGGCCTGCTCGCCTCGACCGTCCACGGGGCCAAGCGGGGACAGCGGCTCGAGACCATCCCCGGCACCCCGCCGTCGCTGGGCGAGCGGCCGCACAACTGCTCCTTTGCGCCCCGCTGCGCCGCTGCCCAGCCGCGCTGCCTGGAGCAATTGCCTGGGAATGTGGAGGTCGGGCCGGGCCGGGCAGCACGGTGCGTGCTGGCGGAGCCGGTCACCGCGCTGTCATGATATTTGGACCGCCAGCGGGGAACGGGGGAACAGCATTCAGACCTCGTTCATCCCGGTTCCGCTTCCATGGAACCGTTCACGGAGAGGGACCTCATTTATGTACATTTCGAATGAAGGCTTGCTTGTCATCCTGTTCGTCGGCCTCGTCGCTGGTTGGCTGGCCGGCAAGGTGGTGCGCGGAACCGGGTTCGGCATCATCGGCGATATCGTGGTCGGCATTGCCGGCGCGCTGGTGGCAAGCTTCCTGTTTCCGAAGCTCGGCATTCACATCGGCACCGGGCTGATATCGGAGATCATCTATTCCGCCATCGGCGCGGTCATCCTGCTGCTGGTGGTGCGGCTCGTCCGCGGCGGCGGCCGGTTCTAATGGCGCCCGGGTTCAATTGATCGAACTTTTGACCTCTCCCCGCCCGGGGAGAGGTGACATGTCTGCAAGAAAAAGCCGCAAGATCGTGAGATTCCGGACTTGCGTGCAAGGTCGGTCGGGGGTGTTGTGGGCCATAGGGGTCCCGGGTGTTCGACTGCGTTGAGCGATGAGCGCAAACGCGATGTTAATCCGGGTCAATTACTCCTGAATTTGCCTTTGAAATCAGGGACTTTGGCCCCTACCCGAAAGAGATCAGACTGATGGCAGCCGTTCCCGGCGTCCGCCGCTCAGAGCTCGGTGATGCGCTGCGCGCCTGTCGCACGGCGTTTGTCGGCGTCGGCTTGATGAGCTGCATGATCAACCTGCTCTATCTGACCGGGTCGATCTTCATGCTGGAGGTCTACGACCGGGTGCTGCCGAGCCGCAGTATTCCGACCCTGGTCGGCCTGATCGTCCTCGCCGGTTTCCTCTACATGGCGCAGGGCGTGCTGGACATGATCCGCAACCGGATCTTGGGCCGGGTCGGTACCGCCCTGGACGAAGCCTTGAACAAGCGGGTGTTCGACACCATCGTGCGCCTGCCGCTGCTGGTTGGCAGCCGCAACGAGGGGCTTCAGCCGCTGCGGGATCTCGACAATGTCCGTTCCTTCCTCGGCGGCATGGGACCGAGCGCGTTCTTCGACCTGCCCTGGCTGCCGCTCTATCTCGCCATCTGCTTCGCCTTCCACGTCATGATCGGCGTCACCGCGCTGGTCGGAGCCGTCATCCTGGTCGGGTTGACGCTGGTCACCGAGTTGATGTCCCGCCAGCCGGCGCGCGAGGCGATGGGGCTCGCCGCCCAGCGCAACGATCTCGCCCAGGCCAGCCGCCGCAATGCCGAAGTCATGGTGTCGATGGGCATGGCCGGCCGGATGAACGCGCGCTGGAGCGAGGCCAACGAAAAATATCTCGACGGCAACCAGCGTGCGAGCGACGTCGCCGGCGGTCTCGGCGCGGTCGCAAAAGTGCTGCGCATGATGCTGCAATCGGCCGTGCTCGCGGTCGGCGCCTATCTCGTCATCCACCAGGAGGCGACCGCCGGCATCATCATCGCCGGCTCGATCCTCTCGGCACGCGCGCTCGCGCCGGTCGACCTCGCGATCGCGCACTGGAAATCCTTTGTCGCGGCACGCCAGAGCTGGCATCGTCTGACCCGCCTTCTCGAGCAGATGCCGGCGCAGACGATGCCGACCCAGTTGCAGGCGCCCACCAGCCGCCTCTCGGTCGAAGGTATCGCCATGGTGCCGCCGGGCGACCAGCGCCTCATCGTGCAAGACATCACCTTTGCGCTCGAAGCCGGCAATGGCCTCGGCGTGATCGGACCGAGCGGCTCCGGCAAGTCGTCGCTGATCCGCGCGCTGGTCGGCGTCTGGCAGCCGGTCCGCGGCAAGGTGCGGCTCGACGGCGCGGCGCTCGACCAGTGGTCGTCGGACATGCTTGGCCGCCACATCGGCTATCTGCCGCAGGACGTCGAATTGTTCGGCGGCACCATCGCGCAGAACATCAGCCGCTTCGATCCCGAGGCCACGTCTGACGGCATCATCGCCGCCGCCAAGGAAGCCGGCGTGCACGAGATGATCATCAAGATGCGCGAGGGCTACAACACCCAGGTCGGCGAGCAGGGCACGGCGCTCTCCGCGGGCCAGGCGCAGCGCGTGGCGCTGGCGCGCGCGCTCTATGGCAACCCCTTCCTGATCGTGCTCGACGAGCCCAATTCCAATCTCGATACCGAAGGCGACGAGGCGCTGACCCGCGCCATCCGCGCGACGCGCGAGCGCGGCGCCATCGTCATCGTAGTGGCGCACCGTCCGATCGGCGTGGAAGCGGTTGACCAGATCCTGGTGCTGCGCGACGGCCGCATGCAGGCCTTCGGGCCGAAGGAACAGGTGCTCGCCCAGGTGCTCCAGCCGCGCGTGACGCCGCCGGCGCCGATCAAGATCGTCAGCGAAGGCGGAGCCAAGGCATGAGCACGATGGCGCTCGGCGGCGCGAAGCCTGCCGCGAAGAGGACCGTACGGCAGTCGATCCGGTTTCACTTGATGCTCGGGCTTGGGATCGTGCTGGTCCTCCTGGTCGGCCTCGGCGGCTGGGCTTCGACGGTGCAGATTTCGGGCGCGCTGATCGCGCCGGGTCAGATCGTCGTCGAGTCCAATGTCAAAAAGGTGCAGCATCCGACCGGCGGCGTGGTCGGCGAGGTGCGTGCGCGCGATGGCGACGTGGTCAAGGCCGGCGACATCGTGGTGCGGCTCGACGACACCGTCACCAAGGCGAATCTCGCCATCGTCACCAAGAATCTCGACGCGGCGCAGGCGCGTGCGGCGCGGCTCCAGGCCGAGCAGCGCGGAATCGACAGGATCGACTACCCGCAAGCGTTGCTCGATCGCGGCAACGATCCCGACGTCAAGGCGCTGCTCTCCGCCGAAACCAAGCTGTTCGACGTCCGCGTCAACGGACGCGCCGGCCAGAAGGCGCAGCTGCGCGAGCGCATCCAGCAGCTCAACGAGGAGATCGAGGGCCTCTCCGCGCAGGAGCGAGCCAAGGACAGGGAAATCTCGCTGGTGCAGCAGGAGCTCGTGGGGGTCCGCGATCTCTATGACAAGCACCTGGTGCAGATCTCCCGTCTGACCACGCTCGAACGCGACAGCGCCCGCCTCAACGGCGAGCGCGCGCAATACATCGCCTCGCGGGCGCAGGCCAAGGGCAAGATCACCGAGACCGAGCTCCAGATCATCCAGGTCGACAAAGACATGGTCAGCGAGGTCTCCAAGGATCTGCGCGAGACCAACGACAAGATCGGCGAAATGATCGAGCGCAAGGTCGCCGCCGAGGACCAGCTTCGCCGCGTCGACATTCGCGCGCCGCAGGACGGCATGGTGCTGCAATCGACCGTGCATACCGTTGGTGGCGTCATCACCGCCGGCGACGCCCTCATGCTGATCGTGCCGCAGGCCGACGATCTCCAGGTCGAAGCCAAGGTCAATCCGGTCGATATCGACAAGCTCCAGATCGGCCAGAAGACGCTGCTGCGCCTGTCCGCCTTCAACCAGCGCACCACGCCGGAGCTCAACGGCGTCGTCAGCCGCGTCTCGCCCGACGTCACCACCGATCAGCGCACCGGCCAGAGCTACTACACCATCCGCGTCTCGCTGTCCGCGGAGGAGGTCGCCAAGCTCGGGGACTCCAGGCTGATCCCCGGCATGCCCGCGGAAGCGTTCGTCCAGACCGGTGATCGCACCATGCTGTCCTACCTGATGAAGCCGCTGCACGACCAGTTCATGCGGGCGTTCCGGGAGAAGTGACGCGCGAAAGCGCGTCATCCCATCCGTCATTGCGAGCGATGACGGCGAGGCGTCATTCTTGCTATAGTTCGATTCAGCCCCAGCAACCCGGCGTCGAACAATGCAATCTCCACCTACCATCGCCACCGAATCCTATTCCGACGCTGGCCTCGCCGTCGCCCGCCTCGAAGAGATCTACGAGCGCAACACGAAGTTCCTGCGTGACCGGTTCGAAGCTTACGTCAACGGCGAGTTAATCACGACGCGGGTGCGAGCCTTCTACCCCTTCGTCCGTATCACCACTGCGACGCATGCGCGGCTGGATTCGCGGCTCGCCTACGGCTTCGTCGCGCGGCCCGGTGTGCACGAGACCAGCGTCACGCGGCCGGATCTGTTCCGGACCTATCTCACAGAGCAGATCGGACTGTTGATCCAGAACCACGGCGTCCCGGTCGAAATCGGCGAGTCCAGCGAACCGATCCCCGTTCACTTCGCCTATCGCCGCGACATCAACATCGAGGCCGCCATCACCACCAGCGAGAATTCGCCGGTGACGCGGTCGCTGCGCGATGCGTTCGACGTGCCTGATCTGGCCACCATGGACGATGCCATCGCCGACGGCACTTTCGAACTTCAGCCCGGCGCGCCCGAACCGCTGTCCCTGTTTCGGGCAGCCCGCGTCGACTACTCGCTGCGCCGGCTCTACCACTACACGGGTACGGATCCAGAGTACTTCCAGAACTTCGTGATCTTCACCAACTACCAGTTCTATGTCGACGCCTTCGCGCAGCTTTGCCAGCAGCGGCTTCAGGCTGGCGAGGCGGGCCTCGATGCCTTCGTCGCTCCAGGCAATGTGATCACGCGCAGCGGCGGCGCGACGACGGGCGTTGCGCCCGCGCGCACGCCGCAGATGCCTGCCTTCCACCTGGCCGCGCCCGGCTATCGTGGTATCACCCTGATCAACATCGGCACCGGTCCGTCGAACGCGCGCAACGTCACCGACCATGTTGCCGTGCTGCGGCCCCATGCCTGGCTGATGCTCGGCCATTGCGCGGGCCTGCGCAACACGCAGCGGCTCGGCGACTACGTGCTCGCCCATGGCTATGTGCGCGAGGACCATGTGCTCGATCGTGAGTTGCCGCTTTGGGTGCCGATCCCGGCGCTCGCGGAGATGCAGGTGGCGCTCGAGGAGGCGGTCGAGGACGTCACCGGGCTCGAAGGATTCGAGCTCAAGCGCCTGATGCGCACCGGCACCGTCGCGAGCGTCGACAACCGCAATTGGGAGATCAGCGGGCCCGATGTCATTCGCCGCTTGTCGCAATCGCGCGCGGTTGCGCTCGACATGGAATCGGCCGCGATTGCCGCCAACGGCTACCGCTTTCGCGTCCCTTACGGCACGCTGCTGTGCGTCTCCGACAAGCCTCTCCACGGCGAGATCAAGCTCGCAGGCATGGCCAGCGAATTCTACCGCCGCCGCGTCGGCCAGCATCTCGAGATCGGCTTAAAGGCGCTGGAACGGCTCAAGCAGCAGGAATCCGAGCGACTGCATTCCCGCAAGCTCCGCAGTTTCGCCGAAGTTGCATTTCAGTAGGCCATGGATTGCCTTTGCTGCTGACAAGCAGCGGGATTTTCGGCATTTTCGGCGCGGGGGTCGACCGGGACGAATTGATGCCACTCATGCGCGACAGGATCATTGGCCATGATCTCGAACGGCTCGCCTTTCGCTTCACCATGCTGAACGACGGCGAGGTCGTGCAGTGCCAGATCAGCGACGCCGCCATGGACGAGCTTGCGGGCATGCAAGGCACCGAAAGCAGCGCGCGGCAGGCCCAGTTCCTGTCGCTGCGCGAGACCATCGAGCGGCTCGCCTCAGACCTCTACGACGAGGCGCCGCGGGTCAGGGGCCATGTGGTGCGGATCTTCACGCGACATTTGCAGCGATAGTGCCGCTCCAGCCTCCGCCGTCATGCTCCAGGACAGTTCATCAGTTGGTCAAGATTTGGTCTTGCCGGGCTTACCTTCCCGCCGGCAGCCATTTCGACGAGCGTCAATTCCTCTAAAGCATTCGCTAACCAAGCAACCGTTTCGCGGCAATCTTAAGACCTGCGAAACCAGACGTTATCCAGCTATGAATTGATGGCCCGTAGAGGTTGGGTCACGAAATGGAGCCTCACGAGTGATCGCGTGACAAAAGACATTGTTGGAATCGACGCGATCCGCGGGCCCGGTCATGACGTCAATCCGAACAAGACGCAGCCAGAGAGTTGGCGGCTTGCAATCGCCGTCGCGATCGGATGTGGACTTGTCGGCCTTGCGCTCCGCTACGTTGCCCGGGAACACGCGACCGATGACGCCATTCAGCATCTGATCCCCTGGTATGTCTTTGCTCGCGATCACGGAGTCGCCGGGCTGGCCGAAGCCTTTACCAACTACACGCCGTTCTACAGCTACCTCCTGCTGATTGCCGCCCGATTTGATTGGCTAGGCGAGCCACTTTCCCTCGTGAAAGCGATCTCGGCAGTATTCGAGTTGGGCTGCGCGATCACTGTGGCCCAGATCGTCTGGCGAGCGACAAAGCTGCCGTTGCGAGCTTCCCTGGCCTTCTGCGCTGTCTGGCTTGCACCGACGGTGATCTTCAACGGCGCGGTGTGGGCGGAGAGTGATTCGATCTGGACGTACTTCACGCTGGTTTCCATCGCGCTGTTCATGCGGGACCGAAATGGCGTTGCGTCATTTGCGATGGCATTTTCGGTGAAGGCTCAGGGCGTGTTCCTGGGACCCTTCGTGCTCGGCATGATTCTGCGCCGCAGGATCCACCCGGCATGGCTCGCCACCGTTCCCGGGATCTATGTGGTTCTCGCCATTCCGGTTCTGGTCGCCGGTAGATCTTTGGCCTCCGTGTTCGCGGTCTATCTGGACCAAGCTCACACCTTCAATCGCCTCACCATGAACGCAGCGAACATCTGGGTGCTGGCTGGCGGACTGCCGTACGCGATCGGAGTCGCCGTCGGCATGGTGCTCGCGGACGCGAGCGGGCTCGCCTTGTCGATCTTCATCGCGCGCTCTCGACGGGCGGGGCCGGAGTTTATTCTGCTCGTCGCCTGTGTATCGCTCATGCTCATGCCGTATCTGCTCCCGAAGATGCACGAGCGGTACTTCTACGCGTTCGAGCTTGCGTCGATCGCGCTGGCCTGCCTCAATCCGCGCTATGTGCCCTTCGCGGTGATTGCTCAGGTCGACGGCGTGTTATCCTATCTCGCGTTCGAAAACGGAATCGTCCTGGGCGTGCTGCCGGCGGCACTCTGCAACAGCCTTCTCGTGTACTACCTCGTGCATGATCTTTGGCGCGGCGAACGTGGATTTCGCTTTCCGAAGCTTGCTTGGCTCGGCTTCATCGCGTCGACCGCGGGATTGTTCTCCTATCTGGTTCATCGAAGGGCCCGGTTTGAACATATCGCCCCTGTACCTGCTCGCCACGGGTCTCGTGACAGCTGCGGCGCTGCTGCTCCTGAAAGAGTCGCGTGGCGACTTGGCCGGCCCGGACCAGTTGCCTTAATCCTGGGCGACCCGCGTCATCGAGCCATCAGCTGTCAAACATGATCACGCTGCGCAGCGTCTTGCCGGCCTTCATGTTGGCAAACCCTTCGTTGATCTCGGAGAGCTTCAGCTTGGCCGAGATCCAGTCTTCCAGATGCAGCCGGCCGCGCAGGTAGAAATCCACCAGCCGCGGCATGTCGACGCGAAAATGGTTCGAGCCCATCGATGAGCCCTGGATCCTGCGCTCGCGCAGGAAGTCGAAGCCGTGCAGCTCGATCTTCTGGCCGAACGGAATCATGCCGACGATGGTGGCCGTGCCGCCCGAGGCGAGCATGCCGAAGGCCTGCTCCGCGGTCTCCTTGCGGCCGAGCACCTCGAAGGAATGATGCACGCCGCCATTGGTGAGATCGCGCACCTGCTTCACGACGTCGCCGTCTGCCGGATTAATGATGTCGGTGGCGCCCAGCTTGGTCGCGAGCTGGAGCTTGGCCGGGTTGGTGTCGATGGCAATGATGCGGCCGGCGCCCGCGATCTGCGCGCCGTTGATCGCGGCCATGCCGACACCGCCGCAGCCGATCACGGCCACGGTCTCGCCGGCCGTCACCTTCGCCGTGTTCACGACCGCGCCGTAGCCGGTGATGACGCCGCAGCCGATCAGCGCGGCCAGATCGAGCGGCATCTCCTTGCGGATTTTGACGATCGCGTTCTCGTGCACCAGCATCTGCTCGGCGAAGGACGAGAGGTTGAGGAACTGATGCAGCTTCTCGGAGCGAGCCCATTGCATCCGATTGGACACCCCCGGCAGCAATTTCACCGTGGTGTCGGTGCAGAGCACCGTGCGGCCCGTGGTGCAGTTGTCGCAGGTGCCGCAGAATACCGAAAGACAGGTGACGACATGATCACCGGGCTTCACATAGGTGACGTCGGAGCCGACCTGCTCGACGACACCGGCCGACTCGTGCCCGAGCACCGCGGGCAGCGGATGCGGATAAAGGCCTTCCATGAAGTGCAGATCGGAGTGGCAGAGACCTGCGACCGAGGTCCGGATCAGGACCTCGCGCGGGCCGGGCTTCGGCAGGCTGACATCCTCGATGACTAGGGGCTTGTTGACTTCATGGAGGACGGCCGCCTTCATCGAGCACTCCCTATCGCTTTTTTTGCTTCGAACGTGGGTGCAGCCTACGCTGCCAGGACCAGTTCGCCAACCTCGCTCATGCTGCCTGCACGATCGCCGAGCAGCAGCGCCGCGATCTTCTGCTGCACGGCATTTTCCGTCAGCCGGAACGGATCGCTCGGCGACACCCGGTGATCGATCACCAGCCGCGACAACAACAGCCTGCGCGCATCGCCCCGCATGTCGTGAATACGATGCGCCTCCCAGGCGAGCGCGACGGCACCGGCGACATGATAGAGCAGGCTGGTGGCGCGGCGCGCATCGGCCTCATTGTCGGCCTTTCCCGCGACCTCGCGTGCGAAGCCCACCGCACGATCGGTGAGCGTGTGCAGCCGGTCGCGCCAGGCCTGCGGCACCGAGGGGCTGTCATCGAGGCGAGCATGCAGATCGGCGGCCAGCGCGGATTCGGCGCCGTGGCGGCCGACCGCACGCCTCAGCGCATCGATCGCGACGATGTTGCCGGTGCCTTCCCAGACCGAACCGAGATGCGCGTCGCGGAGCAGGCGGGCGGTCGCGAATTCCTCGATATAGCCGATGCCGCCGCGCATCTCGAGCGCATCGCCACAGACCTTTCGCGCATCGCGGGTGGCGCGGAATTTCAAGGTCGGCGTCAGGATGCGCAGCAGTGCGGCCGCATCCTGGCTGCCGGCCTCGGCGCGGTCGAGCGCGTCCGCAGTGAGAAAGCTCATCGACAACGCCTGCTCGACCGGCAGCATGATCTTCAGCATCTGGCGCCGACCTAGCGGCAGGTCGATGATGCGGTTGCCGAACACCACGCGGTTTTTCGCCACCGTCATCGCGTCATGGTAGGCCCGCCGCATCAGCGCGGTGGATTTGACGCCATTTGAGAGCCGCGACGAGTTCACCATCTCGGCCATCTGCACGAAGCCGCGGTCGAGCTTGCCGACCGCGTAGGCGATCGCGCCTTCGAGCTTGATTTCACCCGAGGCCATCGAGCGCGTGCCGAGCTTGTCCTTCAGACGCACGATCCGGTAGTGGTTCTGCGAGCCGTCGTCGAGGAAGCGCGGCATCAGAAACAGGCCGACTCCGCGCGTGCCGGGGCCGGCACCTTCGGGGCGCGCCAGCAGCATCACGATCTTTGCGTCGGCGTTCGAGCAGAACCATTTTTCGCCGGTGAGGCGCCAATGGTCGCCTTCCTGCACGGCCGTCGTGGTCAGCGTGCCGACATCGGAGCCGCCTTCCTTCTCGGTCATGAACTGGCCGCCCTGGGTCAGCTTGCTCATGTCGGTCTGGGTTAGTCCGTCGAGATATTTCGCCTTCAGCGCCTCGCTGCCGAAATTCGCGAGCAGCTTGGCGCAGCCGTCGGTTACGTTGATCGGGCAACCCATGCCGAATTCGGTCTGGTTGAACAGGAAGGTGAAGGCGTGCTTGGCGACGACAGGATATTTGTCCGGCCAGCCCATGATGCCCTTGCGGATCGAGAGCGCGTGGATGCCGAACTCGCCGAAGGCGGCCTTCTCCAGCTCGCGATAGGCCGGGTGGTATTCGATCCACTGCACGTCGCGACCGAACTTGTCGCGCTGGTGCAGCACCGGTGTGTGCCGGTCGGCGAGCCGCGCGCATTCATCGAGCACGCCGCCGGCGAGTTCGCCCAGCCGATCGAGATGCGGCTCGATGTGGCGGAATAGCGTCTCCGGTAGATGAATGCGGAGGAGATCGGTGAGTGCCTGATCGGCGCGGTAGAAATTCATGCCGGTGGTATCGGGAGCCAGCAGTCCGGATGGTGCGGCCGCGACCTGTTTTGGCTGCGCGGGGGCCGGCTGTCGCATGATCATCCTCTTCGTTTCCGCCTTGCGGTCATTTTGCGCTGATTTGGCGCTTGCCGCTTGTGATGATGTCGATCATGCTCCAGTCGCGAAAGCGGATAAAGCCGCAAATTGTCAGGGAGGCATGATCGCCGTGAGGGCGCAATTCGCTCTGCGGAATTATGATCGTCCCGGCTGGTTGTCCGCGCGGACCGTGCATAGATCAGCGGCTTCCCGTCTTCGAGAGATCACGCCATGGAACACCCGAAATACAAGATCGCCCTCATCGTCGGCGCCGGCGAAGGCCTGAGCGCCTCGCTGGCGCGGTTGTTGTCCGCCCAGGGCATCCGCGTCGCGCTGGCCGCGCGAAAAATCGAGAAGCTCGGCGCGCTCTGCAGCGAGACCGGCGCCAAGGCCTATGCCTGCAACGCCACCGAGCCTGATGCGGTCGAACGCCTGTTTGGCCTGGTCGAACGCGAGATCGGCATGCCCGACGTGGTCGTCTACAACGCCAGCGGCCGCGCGCGCGGGCCGTTCGTCGATCTCGTTCCGGCCGACGTGGCGAACGCCATTGCGGTCAGTGCCTATGGCGGCTTCCTGGTGGCGCAGCAAGCGGCCAGGCGCATGCTGCCGAACCAGCACGGCGCGATCCTGTTCACCGGCGCTTCGGCAAGCGTCAAGGGCTATGCGCAGTCCGCGCCGTTCGCGATGGGCAAGTTCGCACTGCGCGGGCTCGCGCAGAGCATGGCGCGCGAATTGTCGCCGCAAGGCATCCATGTCGCCCATTTCGTGATCGATGGCGGCATCAGGAGCGCAGCGCGCACGGAAGCGCCGGAGAAGCCGGATTCAATGCTCGATCCCGATGCCATCGCGGAGAGCTACTGGAACGTGTTGCAGCAGCCGCGCAGCGCCTGGAGCTGGGAGCTGGAGCTGCGGCCCTGGGTGGAGAAGTTTTGAGGCAAGCTGCCGTAGGGTGGGCAAAGGCGCATAGCGCCGTGCCCACTATCAACGACGAAACAGCAATTGGTGGGCACGCTTCGCTTTGCCCATCCTACAAGGGCGGGAATCATGTCCACGGAAACCACCATCGATACCGGCACCAGTGAACTCCTCTGCGTGATCCGCGATCGCGTCGCATTGATCACGCTGAACCGGCCCGAGGCGCGCAACTCGCTGTCGGACGCGCTGACCCCGGCGCTGCGTACGATGATCCGCTCCTGCGGCGAGAACCCCGATGTCGGCGCGCTGCTGATCACCGGCGCCGGCGAAGCGTTCTGCGCCGGCGGCAACGTCAAGGGCATGGGCGCGCATCGCGACCCGAAGAAGCTGGAGATGTCCTTTGACGACAAGGTCGCCGATCTCCAGGAGCGGCAGCGCCTGCTCACCGGCGCGCTGGTGTCGGTGCGCAAGCCGACCATCGCGGCGCTGCCGGGGCCGGCGGTCGGCGCGGGGCTCGCCATCGCCATGGCCTGCGATATCCGCATTGCCGCGCAATCGGCCTTCGTGGCCACCGGCTATGCGCGCATCGCGCTGTCCGGCGACTATGGCATCGCGTGGCTGTTGACGCGCCTCGTCGGCACCGCGCGGGCGCGCGAGCTGCTGTTCACCGGCGATCGGGTCGATGCTGTCAGGTGCGAGGCCATCGGCCTCGTCAACCGCGTGGTGCCCGATGACAAATTGCAGGCGGAGGCCTTTGCACTGGCAAAATCCCTCGCTGAAGGTCCGCGCCTCGCGTTGCGCTACATGAAGGACAATCTCGACGAGGCCCTGCTGTTCGACTTCGAGACCGCGCGCGACCACGAGGCCGAACGTCTGGTTCGCCTGACCACGACCGCCGATCACAAGGAAGCGGTGCAGGCCTTCATCGAGAAACGCAAGGCGGTGTTCACGGGGAAGTAGCGGCGCAAAAATGCCCGGCTCTGGTTTTCGCCAGGCCGGGCTCGAGTGGTGTCAGGCCGAGGCTGAGGGGCTATCGGCCTGACGGGAAAGAGCGACGAGGCGCCAGCTCGCGCAGGGAATGTCTTTCGGTGCGACGGAGATCTCCTTGTCGAAGCGCACTAGCTTCCAGTCGTCCGGATGGTTGACGAAGGCGAAGTCCGATTTACGCGCGACCGAGATCATGGCGGCGTTGGAGCGCAGCGTGTCGCCGAACATGTGGTCGGCGCCGAGCGCGGCCGCGCGGCATTCAAGATTCTTCATCAGCACGGTGGCGATGCCGTGGCCCTGCCAGCGGTCGGCAACCGACAGACCGAATTCAAGCGTCGCGGTTTCGGCATGCAGCGCATAGCGCGCTTCGGCGACGATGGTCTCGAAGCCGTCGACCATCATGGTCGCCACCACGGTAAAACGTTCGCGCTCGCCGATTTGAAGGAATTCGTGCAGCAGGCCCTGCGGCAGTTCGCTGATCGCGCCGAAGAAGCGGTTGTATCGGGACCGCGTCGAGAGCGAGCGAAAATAGTGCTGGAGCTCCTCGGTGTCGCGCGGCTCGACGAAACGAACGCGCAGCGCCTCGCCGTGTCGCGTGCGCAGCGTGTCCGAATATTGCTTCAGATCTTCCAGGCGAAGGGTGCTCATGACACGCGCCCCCAAGGGGACCAAAGGGGAAAGGGACCGCCGGCGCCCCCACAGTCAGGCGGCGCCGGCCTGGCGGCCAATCAGGCCCGCCAGAAGGGTTTGTCGGCCTCGTAGGCGACATCGCTCCAGGACAGTCCGACGTCCTGAAGGTCGCGCGCGGACCAGTTGGTGAGCTCACGCCGGGTCCGGTAACGCTCGTGCCAAACGTGAAGCGTCTCGCCGATCTGGTGGATCAGCCCTGGCGCATGATGATTTGTCATCGAATTCTGGGTCAAAGTAGACATTGCCAGCTCCTGGAGCTAAGTTGACCGCTAATATGTGCTTCCGGGTGCACTGCGACAAACGACAATTTGTACTCTTTCGCATGAAATAACGTCATGTATCCTGCTGCCAGATGACTGCCAGATTGCCCTCCCTGAATGGATTGCGGGCCTTTGAGGCCGCCGCGCGCCATCTCAGCTTCACGCTGGCGGCGTCCGAGCTGAACGTGACCCAGACCGCGATCAGCCACCAGATCCGCAGGCTCGAGGAGGAGCTCGGCATCCGCCTGTTCGTCCGGCAGAACCGCGCGCTGGCGCTGACGGCCGAGGCGCGCGACTATCTGCCGGGCGTCCGCGCCGCCTTCAACGACCTCCGGCTTGCCACCGATCGGCTGCTGCGCAAGGACGATGACAAGGTGCTGACGGTCTCGACGCTGGCTTCGCTCGCCGCAAAATGGCTGCTGCCGCGGCTGACCGATTTCCAGGAGCACCATCCCGGCATCGACGTCCGTATCACGACCTCCACCAGCCTCGTCGACTTCCAGCGCGACAATGTCGATGCCGCGATCCGCTACGGGCGCGGCCAGTGGCCGGGCTTGCGCGCCGACTGGCTGATGGCGGACGAGCTGTTTCCGGTCTGCAGCCCGTCTCTGCTGCGTGGCGACAAGCCGTTGCGCTGTCCCGAGGACCTCAAGAGCCACATGCTGCTGCACACCTCCAACGCCAACAGCGACGACTGGCGGCTGTGGTTGACGGCGGCGGGTCTGCCGGCCGACATCGCCAGGCAGCCCGGCATCACCTTCGACATGATCTTCATGACCATCCAGGCCGCGATCGACGGCATCGGCGTGGCGATGGGGCGGACCTCCTATGTCCAGGACGACATCGCCAAGGGGCGACTAGTGGTCCCCTTCAAGATCGCGCTGCCGGCCGATGCGGGCTTCTACCTGGTCGCGCCGGAGGGGCGCCGCGAAGCGCCGAAGCTCGCCGCATTCCGTGAGTGGATGATCGCGGCAACGCGGAATAAGGCCTGAAATCGTGCCGGCGCATGTCCGCGCAACCTGCTTCTCGCTACAGCTCCACCACGACGTAGTCGCTCTCGATCTTCACGGGTATCGTCTCGGCGACATACGGCCCCTTCACCACGCTTGCACCCGGCTCGACATGGGCCGGGTAGGCCTTCACGCGGAAGCGGCGAGGGTCGCAGTAGGACTGGCCGGTGCGGATGTCGAACTCCCAGCCATGCCAGGGGCAGCGAATGATCTCGCCGAGCTTGGTATATTCGATCTCGCCCGGATCCTTCGATTGCGCGAGCCCGATCAAGGGTCCCTCGCACAGCGCAGCGCCCTGATGCGGGCAGCGGTTCATCAGGCCGAAATATTCACCCTTGATGTTGAAGATTGCGATCGGCCGTCCGTCGATCTCCAGAAATTTTCGCGTGCCGGGCGGAAGCTCGTCGACCGCGGCAATCACATGCCGCGCCATCAACTGATCCCGTACAGCTTCTTCGCATTGCCGAGATAGAAGGCCTCGCGGTCGTCGTCGCTGACGCCCGCGGGCAGCACGCGCGACGGCTCGTCGTAATCCCAGTGCGGATAGTCGGTCGCGAACAGTAGCCGGTCCCAGCCGATCCACTTGATGACATCGAACAGATCCTCGCGCCGCTCCGGATCCTCCATCGGCTGCGTCGTCCACCACACCTGCTCGCGGATATATTCGGACGGCGGCCGCTTGACATGCGGCACCTCGCTGCGCAGGCGCTGCCAGACTTTGTCGAGCCGCCATGCTAGCGACGGCGCCCAGCCGAAGCCGGCCTCGATCATCACCATCTTCAACTTCGGGAAGCGCTCGAACACGCCCTCCAGCACGAGGCTTGCGAGCGCCGATTGCTGGCACTGCGAGTGGCCGACCATCTCCTCGATGTAATAGGAGGGCCAGCCCGACGGCGTGATGGGGTTGCCGCCGAAGCCGAAGGCGTGGACGCCGACGGGAAGGCCGGCCTCTTCCGCAGCCTGATAGATAGGCCAGTAGCGACGCTGGCCGAGCGGCTCGACATTGCGGCTGAGCAGCAGCACCTGCACGAAATTCTTGTCGCCGGCACGCTCGCGGATTTCCGCGGCGGCTGACAGCCCGTCCTCATTGCCGACGACGATGGACGCCTTCAGCCGCTTGTCCTTGCTGGTCCATTTGTCGATCTGCCAGTCGTTGATCGCCGAGCACAAGGCCGCCGAGAGCTCGTGATTGCGGATGCCTTGCCCGGTGTTGAGCGGATTGAGCACACCGAGCTGCACGTTGTTGGGATCGAGCAGCTGCTTCTGCATGAAGGACAGCGAGGAGCCCTGCGGCCCGCCTTCCGGCGGATAGGCGTCGCGGCGCGAGGCGTTGGGCTGGGCCTTCGGATAGGGCGGGCCTTCCATCATGCCCTGATAGGCATGGACGCCGTACACTTCGAGATGATGCTGCCAGCGTTTGGCCAGGTAGGGATAGAGCTCGGCGCGGGTCGCGCGTGCCGGATGGATGTCGCAGTCCGCGATCGCGGTTTTGACGGCCAGTGGGGAAGCGGCTTCGGAGCTTTCGCGGAACTGAATATTCATCGCCTTGCCTCCTTTGGCAGCGGCTAAGTCAGGCGGGGATAGGTCGCATGCGGATTATCGATCATGATCTTGCGCACGAGATCGGGGGTGAGACCTGCGGGCAGCGCCTCCTGGCCGTCGAACTGCCAGTGCGGATAGTCGGTGGAGAATACGACCAATTCGTCGGACTGCATATGATCAAACAGGCGAATTAATGTCGCCTCATCCGGCGGTGCATCGAATGGCTGCAACGAGAAGCGGATGTTGCTGCGCACAATGTCCAGCGGCGCGCGATCAACCCACGGCGTCTCCATCCGCACCCCACGCCAGAACTTGTGCAGGCGCCATAGAAATGGGGAGATCCAGGACACCCCGGATTCAAGCATCACCATCTTCAGCCGCGGATATTTGACGAACACGCCCTCGACGATCAGGCTGGTGAGCTGGGTCTGGAACGCCTGGGCCTGACCGGCATAATCCTCGATGTGGTAGGAACCCCAGCCCACGGCGGTCGGCGGATTGTGATAGGCGGAACCGGCATGAATGCCGATCGGTAATTCCAGCCGTTCCGCCGCCTCGTAGATCGGCCAGAGCGCGCGCTTGCCGAGCGGCGTATCGCCCATCACGAGCATCAGCACCTGCACGAAGCGGCGGTCCGTCGCACAGCGCTCGATCTCGGCGACGGCCTTCTCGACGCTTTGGGTGGGGATCACGATCGAGCCGCGCAGCCGCGGATCGCGATCGAGCCATTCCTTCACGAGCCAGTCGTTCAGCGCGCGGCCGAAGGCGGCCTGCAGATCCTCTGAAAACACCATCTGCACGCCGTAGAGCGGATTGCAGATGGCGTGCGAGAGCTGGAAGGGATCGAGCACATGGCGCTGCATGTCCGCCAGGCTTTCACCCGGCTTGCCGCTTTCGGGGCGCCAGTCGGGCCGCGCCGTGATCGGCGAGTTCTGCGGGTAGGATTGCGAGATGAGATCGACCATGCCGCGCGTCGTCACCTGATCGCGCCAATAGTCGTTCAGGTACGGCAGCAGGCTGGTCAGATGCGGCACGGCCGGATGCACATCGCAATCCACCCCGCCGGCGATCAGGGACGCCATGACGTGTCCTTCACGTTTCCTCGTCGCGTCTTTCCCGCGGGCAGAGCTTGGCCGCTCCGCCCTTTGGCCGCCATTCAAGCAGGCCTGCCCGTTGGCTGCAACTCGGCCAACGGCGCTGTCATATGCTAGAAAGGCCGAGCTCGGTTGCGAAGCAATAAGGGGTCAAGGAATGAAAGAGCTCGTCGGCATTGCGGAACAGGTCGCAGCGAAGCTGATCGCGCGCAAACAGACCATTGCTGTTGCGGAATCCTCGACCGGCGGCCTGATCTCGGCCAGCCTTCTCGCGGTGCCCGGCGCGTCCGCTTATTTCCTCGGCGGGGCCGTGGTCTACACTCGCGATGCCAGGCGCGTGCTGATGGATATTTCGGACGAAGGAATGAAGGGCTTTCGTTCCTCCTCGGAGCCCTACGCGCAATTGCTGGCCGGGCAGATGCGCAGCCGTTTCAACTGCGATTGGGGCCTGTCGGAGACCGGGGCGTCCGGTCCCACCGGCAATCGCTACGGCGATGCGGCGGGCCACAGCTGCATGGCGGTCGCCGGGCCCGCAGTCGAGGTGATGACGCTTGAGACGGGCAGCAACGACCGCTTGGCCAATATGCAGACCTTTGCAGCGACAGCGCTGAAATTGCTGCTGAAGAATCTGGAGCGGTGAGCTCGCGGCCTCCCGAATATCTGGCTGTGCCGGAGAATGTGTGGTGTGACGCGCTCTTTACCGCGACACGTGCGCCGACACCGCGAGCCACGTCCCGTTCGTCTTCGCCCAGCAATCGGTATAGCGCCCGGTGGCCTGCTGGCCGTCCGCATTGGTGTAGCTCGTTGCCGCGTGGATGATGGCGAAATCACCCATGATACGGATGATGACGTCGTGCTCTCTGAGGTTTCGGATCGCAATCGGCCGCGCCGTCTGCTTCAGGAAGGCCTCGCGATCAACCAGCGTCTTGTCGGGATTGGAGCAGTAGAACTCCGGCGCCAAAATCTCGTCGAAGCGCTTGACGTCGCAATTCTGCACTGAGGCCACATAGTCGCGGTTGAGTGCGGTGAGCTGTTCGAGGTCGTTGCTCATGGGGTTTCTCTCAGTCATTGAACAAGGGCGGCGGCACGAACCCGCCGAACTCGCGTTCGATCAGCTCGGCGAGCTTCAACGGCGTGCGGTCCTCGAGGAAGGGCCCGATGATTTGCACGCCGACCGGCAGGCCACCCTTCGACAGACCGAGCGGAATAGCCGTTGCCGGCAGGCCCGTCAGCGTGGCGATGCCGGGCCACGCAAGCTGGTCCGGATAGGCGTGGTCCTTGCCATCGATGTTGATTCGGCGCTTTTCCTGCTCCGGCGAATGATCATGCGGATAGGCCGGCGTGGGCATGATCGGACAGATCACCGCATCGAATGTCTTGAACAATTGCCGCCATTGCGCGCGCAGGCCGGCGCGGGCGCCCTCGTCGAACACCCAGGCCTGATGCGTGCTGGTGATACCACGCAGCCGTTCGGCAGCGAGGCTCTTGTCGTCGGGTGAGAGCTGCGCTGCACCGGCACGCGCGCCCGCGAGATTGTCCGGCGGAAGGAAGGCGCCGAGGAAGCTCATCAGCATGCGCATGTAGAGGCGAGAAGCCTCCGTGAAGTCCGGAAACAGCGGACTTTCGCGCGCGACGCGCGCGCCCGTGCCCGTCAATTGCCCCGCCAGTTTTTCGATCGCGCCGCGAATATCTGCATTCGCAGGCAGCAGCGGATGGCTGTCGATCACCAGCACCCGGAAATCCTTCAGCGCGCGGTGTCGCGCCTCCGGCAGCGCGAGCTTGTATCCGATGCCCAGGTCCAACGGATCGGGGCCTGCCATCACGTCCAGGAGCAAGGGCAGGTCGACTGCGCTCCGCGCCATCGGACCGATCACCGCCATATCGCGCTCCATCGGGATGGCTGGAAAGGGCGGCGGCGTGTGGCCACGCGTTGGACAGAGATTGTAGGTCGGCTTATGCGCATAGACCCCGCAATGGAAGGCGGGCACGCGCAACGAGCCGCCGATGTCGGACCCAAGCGAGAGTGGTCCGTAGCCTGCCGCGAGCGCCGCAGACGAGCCGCCCGACGAGCCACCCGGCGTGCGGCCGAGATCGAACGGATTGTTCGTCGTGCCGTAGATCTCGTTGTAGCTCTGCCAATCCGCCAAGCCCACGGGGACGTTGGTCTTGCCGAGGATGACGCCACCGGCCTCCTTGACCCGGGCGATCGACAGAGCGTCCTCCGCCGGCTTGAAATCTTTCTGCGGCGTCCAGCCCCAGGTCGTGGGCAGGCCGGCGATGTTGTAGGATTCTTTCACAGTGATGGGGAGACCGAGCAACGGCTTTCGCTCGCCGCGCGCCAATGCGGCGTCTGCCTCGCGTGCGGCGTCCAGCGCACGGTCGAAATCCCGGACGCAGATCGCGTTGACCTTGCTGTCGTGCCGTTCGATGCGGTCGATCGCATCCTGCGTGAGCTCGACCGCGGAAACCTTCTTGGCCGTCAGTGCCGCCGACAGCTCGACCGCGCTCTTGAAGCTCCATTCGGATTTGGCCATCGCGCATCTCCTGTTCTTAGCGTGGAACAATGATGCGCAGTTTGGCCCAGCACCGCAACCGCCGTTTGATCGCGATTGACATCTGAGCAAGACGGAACGCGGTGAGCCAAGCAACCACTCGCAGTCATCGCCCGGCTTGACCGGGCGATCCAGTATTCCACCGGCGCCGATTGGACACGGACAGGTCGCGGCGTGCTGGATGCCCGGTCAAGCCGGGGCATGAAGGCGTCCTACGCCGCTCCGATCAATATCCCCACCGCCAGCACGATCGCGCCGCCGAGCACGATCTGGAACACGGCCTGGAGGAACGGCGTGTCCATGTAGCGCGCGCGGATGAAGGCGATCGCCCACAATTCGAAGAACACGACAATTCCGGCGATTCCCGTCGCGATCCAGAATGCGTTGGCCCAGCTATCGGGCACGAGATAGGGCAGGGTGTGCCCAAGCCCGCCGAGCGTCGTCATCAAGCCGCAGGTGAGACCGCGCAGCCAGGGCGAACCACGCCCGGTCAGCGAGCCGTCGTCGGACAGCGCTTCCGCAAAGCCCATGCTGATGCCGGCACCGATCGAGGCGGCGAGGCCGACCAGAAATGTTTGCCAATTCTGATGCGTGGCGAAGGCAGCCGCAAACAGCGGCGCCAGCGTCGAGACGGAGCCGTCCATCAGGCCGGCGAGACCTGGCTGCACATATTGCAGCACGAACATGCGCCGGTTGGTGCGGTCTTCCTCGGCGCGCACGTCTGAACTCAGGATCCGATCCGTCAGCTTCGCCGCCACCTCTTCGTGGCCCTTCTCGGCCTCGGCCAGATCGCCGAGCAGGCGGCGCACGCCGACATCCTGCGCCTGTTCAGCGGCCTTCACGTAAAAGCGCTCGGCCTGCAATTCCATTGTCTCGACCTCCTTGCGGATGGTGTCGAGCGACAGGTTTTTGGTGAGCCAGACCGGACGGCGGCGCAGGAAGCCTTTGACGTCCTCGCGGCGGATCGGGGGCAAATGCGGACCGAAGCGCTGCTCGTACATTTCCAGCAGCATGTGGCGATGGCCGCGCTCTTCCTCGGCCATCTGCTCGAAGATCTTGGCGGAGTCCGGATAGCGCTCCTTCAAGTCTTCGGCGAAGTTCATGTAGATGCGGCTGTCCTCCTCCTCGGAGGAGATTGCGACCGCAAGCACCTCGCGCTCGGTCAGATCGGCAAAATTCTTCACGGCGGCCCTGTCTGATTAGTTTAGAATAATTCTAAACTATATAGGGCGCTTGGGTTCCCGGGTCAAACCACGCCGCGGCTCTTCGCCAGGAAATCGAGCAGCAGGCGGCTCACCTCGGCCGGCTGCTCCTGCTGCACCCAGTGACCGGCGCCATCGACGAGGTGGCAGCCCAGCAGCTTCGTGCAGGCCCGCGCCTGCATGGCCTCGAATACGCCGGGACGCTGATAGGTGCCCCAATCCTGCTTGCCCGAGATGAAGCAGGAGGGGATGTCGATGTTGCGGCCGGCCAGCAATTGGAGCTGGCTGTTGAATGCGCCCGATGTGCCGCAGCGGTACCATTGCAGGCCGCCCTGGAATCCAGTGCGGCCATATTCGGCGCCGTAGTAGCCGAGCTCGCGGTCGGGCAGCCATTGATTGGCGGCGATTGCGGCCTGCGAGGGCATCTCCTTCGCGACCGTCTCGGCCATGGTCTCGTTCAGGTCCATCACATAATAGGTCGGCAGCTTCGCAAGCTCGTTCGCCGACCAGGATTTCAGCGGATATGGCTTGTTGTCGGTCCAGTCCGCGCTCTTGTGATGATAGTAGGCGCGCAGGAAATCATGCACGCCCTGTGGCGCGCGGTGCATGTCGGCATTGGCCGGGCGTGTCGCATAGTACCATTGATAATGCTTGCGTGGACGCGGCAAGGCGGCGAGCTCGCGATGCACGGGGTCTTCGGCCGCTGGCTTTACCGGCGTGTCGACCGTGTTGAACGGCAGCGGCGGCGCTCCGCCGAATGGCGCGCTCATCATCGTCACCGAACGAAATACGTCGGGCCGCATCAGCGCGCACCAGGCCGCGACTGGGCTGCCGAAATCATGTCCGACCACGTCGACTTGCCTGTAGCCGAACGCCGACACCAGCCCGAGCGCATCCCGCACCAGGTTGAAGAGCGAAAAGGGCGCGAGATCGCCGTCATACTCCGCGCTCCATCCCGTCGTCCGGCCATAGCCGCGCTGGTCCGGCGCGATCACGTGATAGCCAGCCGAGCTCAGCGCCGGCATCACCTTTCGCCAGGAGAAGGCAAGCTCGGGAAAGCCGTGCAGCAGCAGGGTGCAGGGCCGCCCCTTGGTCTCGAAGCCGGCCTCCAGCACATGCATGCGCAGGCCGTTGATATCGTCGACATAGCGTGAGCGGATGCCGGCGGGGAGCGGGATGTCGGGGAGCATTGTCATTTGCTTTCTCCACACGGGTGGAATCGTAAGGTGGGCAAAGGCGCGCTTCGCGCGCCGTGCCCACCATCATTCTACAACGCGTTTGGCATGGTGGGCACGCTTCGCTTTGCCCACCCTACGATTGCGCCATTCGACTACACCGCCGCGCATACGAAGCCACTGCCCTTGCGCCGGATATTCCCAACGGACGGCGAGGGGAAATGCGCGGTGCAGCACAACGTGTCGGTATCGCAACAGCGTTCCAGGAAGCTGCGGCGCGTCGTTGCCGCCTTGGCCTGATCGAGGTCGAACTTGACCGACAGCTCCGGATAGAGCGTCTGCAACGGCGAGTGCATGAGGTCGCCGGAGAACACGGCGTCATCCCTGCCGTGGCCCATCGTGATGGCGATATGGCCCGGCGTGTGGCCCGGCGTCGGCAGAATACGAACGTGGTCGCCGATCTGGTGATCGTTGCCGACAAGCTCGTGGCGTTTGGCCTCGACCACCGGCAGCACGCTGTCGGCGAAGGGCGGCACCTCCGCCTTCGCGTTCTGCTCGGTCCAATGATCGAACTCCTGCTTGGCGAAGACGTAGCGCGCTTTCGGGAAGGTCGGCACCCAGCGGCCGTTCTCCAGACGCGTGTTCCAGCCGACGTGATCGACATGCAGATGCGTGCACATCACGAAGTCGATGTCGTGAGGCGAGAATCCGGCAGCGTTGAGTCCGCGCAGATAGGTGTCGTCGGTCTTCATGTTCCATTTCGGGCGCTGCGGCCGCGGCTTGTCGTTGCCGATGCAGCTGTCGACCAGAATGGTGTGGTGCGGCGTCTTGATCACATAGGACTGGAAGCACAGCATCAATGTGTCGCTGTCATCCAGGGCTTTCGCCTCCCTCATCCACGCGCGGTTCTCGGCCAGCAGCTCCGGTGTCAGCCCCGGCAACATCTCCAGCGCCGGGACGAACGAGGTTTCCTGCTCGATGATGCGATGGATGGTGAGATCGCCGACCGCGTATTTCAGGCTCATGCTCGCTTCCTTGCACTCAGCGTGCGTCACGCACGGACGGAATGACGATGTTGGAGAGGACGTCGATCGCGGCCAGCCCTTCCTTCGGCTGGCCGTATTGGGCAGCGGTGGTCATCATGACGAGGTCAAGCTCAGGCACGATGAAAATGCGTTGTCCGCCCCAGCCGAAGGCGCCAACCCATTTGATTTCCATCCCGCCGGCCAGCGAGCGGCCCATCCACCATTGATAGCCGTAGAACAGCGTGCCGCCGAAATAGCCGATCGCCTGGAAGCGCGGCGCGATCGATTGTGCAATCCAATAGGCCGAGACGATTTGTTGGCCGTTCCACTGGCCGCGATCGAGCACGAGCTGGCCGAGCTTGGCGGCATCTCGCGGACGCAAGCGCAGGCCGGCGGCCGCCGCGATCTTGCCGTTCTTCGGGTAGGCCTTCCACTCGAAATCGGTGATCCCGAGCGGCTGGAACAGCACCTCGCGCGCAAACGTCTCTAGCGGCTTGCCCGAGACGCGTTCGAGGATGTTGCCGAGCAGTTCAGTCCCGCCGCCATTATAGGTCCAGAGTACATCCGGCGGTGCGGCGATCGGTCTTGCGAGCACATAGCTGATCGGATCGGCTTCAAAGGTGAGATGCGGCTCGTCGTTGTTCGGATCGGTCCATGCTCGCGCCTCGTCCCATTTCATTCCCGAGGACATCGTCAGCAGATGGCGCAGCGTGATGGCCTCCCAGCCCGCTTGCTTCACCGCCTGATGATCGGGGAAGAACTTGAGCACAGGCTCGTCGACGCCTTCGATCAGCTTGCGATCGATCGCGATGCCGACGAGCAGCGAAACGATGCTCTTCGATGCCGAACGGATGTCGTGCTTCGTCGTCGCGGTGAATTCGCGCTGGCCTTCCGGTTGTCCCCAGGGTTGGTCGTAGCCGGCGAAGTATTGCTCGAAGACGAGCTTGCCGTGGCGCGCGACGACAACCGAATGGACCGAAGTCGCGCGTTGCCCGAGTCGGGCGGCGATGCCGCAAAGTTGCGCGCCGTCCATGCCGACGCTGTCGGGCGACGCAGTCATCCAGCCGTCGTCGGTTGACGATGGCGGTTCGCAGGCGAGGTTTCGCTGTCCAGGCACCATGCCGTCGGCTTGCACGGAAGTGGTTGAGACGGTCAACGCGAGCATGAGGCTCGCGCCGAGAATGCCGAGGCGGGGGAAGCGATCGAGCATCATCCTTCTCCCCGCCGTCGCGATACTACGCCGCTGGCGGCACTGAGATCTTCACGGAGGGCCGCTCCAGCATTTTCTGGTGGAACGCGTCGAGCTTCGGATAGGCCTTGCGCCAGCCGCAATCGGCGAAGCGGAAGTCGGCATAGCCGAGCACGCAGACGAGGCCGATCTGCGAGATGTCGAACGGACCGTTGAGGACATCGGGCATGTTCTCGAAGCGCGCCATGCCGGTCCAGGCCCGGTTCCAATGGTCGTCCGACCACGCCTGCCATTGCAGGCCCTGCGGCCGCACCATCTTCTCGTAGCGGCACAGCAGCATGGAATCGAGCATGCCGTTGATCAGGGAATGATTGGTCTTGGCCTTCCAGCGCCGCGGACCGTAATCGGGGATCAGGCTGCCGCCGGCCATCTCATTGAGATATTCGACGATGACATACGAGTCCAGGATGACGTCGCCGTCATTGGTGATCAGCACCGGCAGCTTTTTCAGCGGCGTGATGCGTGAATAGTCCTCGTTGGCCGTGCCGGGCGCGACGCTCGCCGGCGTGAGTTCGATCTTGTCGATCAGCCCGAGCTCGATCGCGGCGATGCGCACCTTGCGGGCAAAGGGCGAGGCGGGGGAGAAGGTGAGCTTCATGGGACAATTCCCTGCGATCGGTCTTGAGCAAATGGTGTCTCGTCCGTCATGGCCGGGCTTGACCCGGCCATCCACGCGCGTCCGCGTGGATAGACTGTGAGACGTGGATGCCCGGGACAAGCCCGGGCATGACGACGAGTGTGCGCTGGCCGCGGCTTACGCCGCGACGATCTCCTGGCGCTGCTCGCCGAGGCCCTCGATGCCGAGCGTGATGACGTCGCCGACATTGAGGAAGGTCGGCGGCTTCATGCCGAGGCCGACGCCGGGCGGGGTGCCTGTCGTGATGATGTCGCCCGGCAGCAGCGTCATGAACTGCGAGACATAGGAGATGCACTTGGCCATCGAGAAGATCATGGTCTTGGTCGAGCCGGTCTGACGGCGCTGGCCGTTCACGTCGAGCCACATCGGCAGGTTCTGCACGTCCTTGATCTCGTCCTTGGTGGCGAGCCAGGGACCGAGCGGGCCGAACGTGTCGTGCGACTTGCCCTTGGTCCACTGACCCAGGCGCTCGATCTGGAAGGCGCGCTCGGAGACGTCGTTGCAGACGCAGTAGCCGGCGACGTGGTTGAGCGCGTCGGCTTCCGAAACGTATTTTGCGCGCGTGCCGATGATCGCGGCGATCTCGACCTCCCAGTCGAGCTTGGTCGAGCCGCGCGGCTTCTCGATGGCGTCGTTCGGGCCGGACAGCGAGGTGTTGGCCTTCATGAAAATGATCGGCTCGCTCGGGATTTCCGCGCCGGTCTCCTTGGCGTGGTCGCTGTAGTTGAGGCCGATCGCCACGAATTTCGACATGCCGATAACGGGGGCGCCGAACCGCGGCTTGCCGGAGACGGCGGGCAGCGAGGCCGGATCGAGCGCCGCCAGCTTCTTCAGGCTCTCGGGCGAATAGGCCTCGCCGGTCAGGTCCTTCACATGCGCCGACAGGTCCCGCAACTGGCCGGATTTGTCGATCAGGCCGGGCTTTTCCGCACCCTTCTCGCCATAACGAACAAGCTTCATTCTCGTTTCTCCCTGGAATGGACCGATCGGTTAAACAGCTTCATGGAACAGGGCGGCGGGAAATTCAACCGCTCAAAGAGGGCGCATTGCAGCCCTCTCGATTCGGGAGGTTCGTCCGGGGCACGAGACTAGGCCAGCGCCTCGAACCTGAATGCGTCCCCATCCCGCTTGATGTGCCCGGCCGAAAAGTGCCCGCCGATCACCAGCGTCGGGGTGTCGGCAAACCGGCCGAACAATTCGCGCCGCGTCGCGGCAGATTGGCTCTGATCGGAATCCGCGTTCGAGGACCAGCCGAGATGCGCCATCTGGCAGGGATGATGGGCGACGTCGCCCGTCAGCAGTCCCTGCTCGCCGTCCGACCGGATCAGAACGCTCATATGCCCGGGGCTGTGGCCGGGGGTTGGGATCATGCTGATCTCCTCGCTGAGCCGGTGGTCGCTCGCGACCAACTCCGCCCGGCCGGCATCGACGATCGGCTTCACGGAATCGACAAACACGGCCTGCTTGTCCGGCTCGGTGGAGTGGTCGCGCCAGTGCTGGTATTCGGTCTTGCCGAAGACGTAGCGCGCGTTGGGGAAGCTCGGCACCCATTTGCCGTCGACCCATTTCGTGTTCCAGCCGACATGATCGACATGAAGATGCGTGCACAGCACGGTATCGATGCTGTCGGGCGGAAAGCCCGCCGCAATCATCGTCTCCAGGAATGGTGTGGTGCGATTGTTCCAGGTCGGGACGTTGCGGCCCTGCTTGTCGTTGCCAAGTCCGGTATCGACCACGATGCGGCGCGAAGGAGTTTCGAGCACCAGCGAATGGATCGACATTTTCAGCCGGCCTTCTTCCGTGGCGAAATGCGGGATCAGCCAGGGCAGCTTCCGGATTTCATCGTTGGTTGCTGCCGGGAGGATGAAGCGGGTTGAACCCACCGTCTCCATCTCGACGAGTTTGGTGATCTTGACCCTGCCGACTTTCCACTGCATCCGGCGCATCCCCATGTTCTTGTTTGATGTTCTTGCTTTGCGGGGGAACATGCGCAGTTTCGCCCTCAGGCGCAATGGATCATCTGACGCCGTGCGGCGTTATCGCGGGAACCCAGGGAAAGACAAAGGGCCAGCCATGCCAGAGCTTGCGATTTCCGCGGAGAAGGTCGCCTTCATCATCGAAAAGGCGCGTGAATTCGACGTCAAGCAGGCGGATTCCGATCCGGATTCCGGCTCGAATGCGACTGATGACGATGCGGTCGACGTCCTCGAGGATGACGGCTCCGATCCGGTCGTCAACGAACTCGGAAGTTTCATCGTGGCCATGAACGAGGACGAGCAGATCGATCTCGTCGCGCTGACCTGGCTCGGCCGCGGCGACGGCACGATCGACGATTGGGACGATTTGCGCGCACGCGCCGTGGAGGCACGCGCGGAGTATCGCAGTCCCCGGCGCGAGACGGCGCATTATCTGCTCGGTGAGCCGATGCTGGGCGATCTGCTCGCCGACGGGCTCGATGAATTCGGCGTCGACTGGACCGACGGAGACCTGGTGGCCGATTCATCCGCTCCAAGCCAGCGGGACGAAGACGAGATCACCAAGCAGCGGTGATTCCGGCCGATATCAGCGCGCGCAGTCGACCACCACGGTGCCGAGCTTGTCGCCTTTCTCGACGGCGACATGGGCCTGCGCCGTCTCCGACAGCGCAAACTGCGCCGCGACATTGTGGATTCGCGGCCCCGCTGCCAGCCATTTCGAGATGTCGGCCTGCGCCGCCGCAAGCAGCGCCGGCGGCAGCGCGAACAAGACGAGCGAGCGGAGCGTAATGCACTTCTCCATCAGCTCGCGCATCGGCACGGTCGGCGTGCGGTTGCCGTTCGTGGCGTAGACCGCGATTGTCGAATTCATGGCCATCAATTTCAGGGTCGTCGCGATGTTGCCGCCGAAATCGACATCGACCAATTGGTCGACCCCGCGTCCGCCGGTGAAGGCCATGGCCTTGGCAACGACATCTTCGTCCCTGTAATTGACCACGAGATCGGCACCGGCTTGTCGCGCATGCTCGCCTTTTATCGCCGAGCTGACGGTCGCGATCACCTGCGCGCCGCCCCATTTCGCGAGTTGCACGGCGTAATGCCCGACTGCACCCGCGCCGCCGGTGACCAGCACCGACTTGCCGACGATCGGCCCGTCCGCAAACAGGGAGCACCACGCCGTCATTGCGGGAATGCCCAGCGTCGCGCCTTGCGCAAAAGAGAGATTGTCCGGCAACGGCGTCACCAGATGCTCGGCAAGCGCGATATATTCGGCCGCGGTGCCAAAGGCGCGGCCGTTGCGCTGGCCGTTGAACAGCCAGACCCTGTCGCCGATCTTGAACCGCGTCGCGCCATCGCCGATCTGGTCGATAAAGCCCGCGCCATCGCTGTTCGGAATGACGCGCGAAAATTCCTTGGCGCGATAGCCGCCCCCGCGCCGGCCGACATCGGCCGGATTGACGCCGGAGGCTTCCAGGCGAATACGAACTTCGCCTGGACCTGCGACCGGCGTGGCCATCTCACCATAGGTGAGGACGTCCGCCGCCGGTCCTGTCTCCTCGTACCAGACCGCCCTCACAGCGTTCCCGGGAAGGCACCGCCATCGAGCAGAAGGTTCTGCCCGGTGATGAAGCCGGCCTTGGCGCCGCACAGGAATGCGCAGGCGTAGCCGAACTCCTCGGGATCGCCGAAGCGGCCCGCGGGATTGAGCTTGGCGCGCTCGGCCAGAACCTGGTCCGGCGTGATGCCGCGCTTCTCGGATTCCCCCTTCGCGGTGCTGCGCAGGCGATCGGTCTCAAACGGGCCCGGCAGCAGGCCGTTGATGGTGACGTTGTTGATCACGGTCTTGCGCGAGAGGCCGGCGATGAAGCCGGTGAGGCCGGCGCGCGCGCCGTTGGAGAGACCGAGGATGTCGATCGGCGCCTTCACCGCCGCCGAGGTGATGTTGACGATGCGGCCGAACTTGCGGGCCATCATGCCGTCCACCGTCGACTTGATCAGCTCGATCGGGGTCAGCATGTTGGCATCGATTGCCTTGATCCAGTCGTCGCGGGTCCAGTTGCGGAAATCGCCGGGCGGAGGTCCGCCGGCATTGTTGATCAGGATATCCGGCTCGGGGCAGGCCTTCAGCACCGCCTCGCGGCCCGCCGGCGTCGTGATGTCGCCGACGATCTCGGTGACGGTCACACCAGGATAGGCCTTGCGGATGTCGTCGGCCGTCTTCTTCAGGGCCTCGGCGCCGCGCGCGGTCAGCGTGACGTGAACGCCGGCCTCGGCCAGCGAGATGGCGCAGGCGCGTCCGAGGCCTTTGCTGGATGCGCAGACGATGGCGCGGCGGCCTTTGATCCCAAGATCCACTGTTTCACTCCCGTAATGTCAGGCAGGTTTTTAGAGCCGCTATTCTAGCCAACCTTGGCGCCGCTGATAAGGGATTGGCTCGCATCAAAATGCATGCACGCTTGCGCGGCGATGCAAATGCGCCTCATCAGATGCGCCGCTCCTGCTTGAGACGGTCGATCGCGGAGGCCGCCTCCGGCGGCAGCGACTTGAAGCCCATCTGGCCGACCGTCGAGAACAGCGGCCGCAGATGCGAACCGGCGAGGAACGGCGGCTGCCGGTTGGCCGGCACGATCTGGTCGAACACCAGCACCAAGGTGGTGGCGACGAGGCCGACCCTGATGGCGCCGAGCGCGGCGCCGCCGAGGCGGTCGCCGATGCCGGCGTCGCGTATCGTGTCGCTCAGCGCCAGCCGGCCGAGATGTCCAAACAGCATGCCGACCACCACGAAGATGCCGAAGAACCAGATCCAGTTCTGCAGCAGCGGCGCATTCGGATTGCCCGCGACCTGCGGGACGATCAGCGGCATCAGCGCAACCGCGATGGGGGCGGCGAGGAGATAGGCCAGGATCGTCATGGCGCTGCCGAGCAGGCCGGTCCTGAAACCGAAGCCGATCGCGATGGCGAGCGCCGCATAGACGGCGAGATCGAAACTGTTCATGCGCGGGAGCCTGCCATGGAACGAGTGAACGCAGAACCGATCATTCCGGTTTCAGATCGTTAAAATCGTCTGTATTGATGGCCAAAACCGATGACCCCAAAGCTCAGGGACGCGCCCAATGTCAGACCTATTCGACGTCAGTCGAGAAACCATCCTCGTCACAGGTGCGAGCCAGGGCTTGGGGCGGCAATTTGCCCGGGTGTTGGCGGCACATGGCGCGGCCGTCGCGCTCGCGGCGCGGCAGACCGACAAGCTGAAGAGCCTGGAAGACGAGATCCGCGGCAAGGGCGGCCGCGCCGCCGCCGTCGCGCTCGACGTCACCGACATCGCATCGATCGCCAGGGCCGTCGATGCCACGGAAGCCGCGCTCGGCCCGGTCACGGTGCTGATCAACAATGCTGGCATCGCGATCGAAAAGCTCGCGACCGAGCAGACCGAGGCCGATTGGGACGCGGTGATGGGCGCCAATCTCAAGGGCGCCTATTTCCTCGCGACCGAGATCGCGCGCCGCATGATCGCGCGCAAGCAGGCAGGCAACATCGTCAACATCGCCTCCGTGCTCGGCACCGGCGTGCTGAAGGCGGTGTCGCCTTACGCGATCTCCAAGGCCGGCATCATCCAGGCGACCAAAGCGATGGCGCTGGAGCTTGCGGGGCAGAACATCCGCGTCAACGCGCTGGCACCCGGCTACATCGACACCGAGATGAACCACGCGTTCTGGGCGACGCCGCCGGGCGAGCGCCTGACCGAGCGCATTCCCCAGCGCCGCATCGGCGCCGAGTCCGATCTCGACGGCGCGATCCTGCTGCTGGCCTCGAAGGCCTCGCGGTACATGACGGGCAGTGTGGTGACGGTGGACGGCGGGTTCTTGCTGAATTGAGAAGCTGCTATCGTCCCAGCCCCCCATGCGCAATTGCGCACTAGGCCGGGACGACGAGGTAGAGTCACCGCATCTCGCCCCTGATCATATCCGCCGCCTTCTCGCCGATCATGATCGCCGGCGCATTGGTGTTGCCGCCGATCAGTGTCGGCATGATCGAGGCGTCGACGACGCGCAGACCTTCCACGCCGTGCACCTTCAGCGCCGGATCGACCACGGCCATCGCGTCGGTGCCCATCTTGCAGGTGCCGACGGGGTGATAGACGGTGTCGACACGCGCGCGCAGGATGGCGCGGATATCGTCGTCCGTTCTCACATCGGACGTGAACATGTCCTTCTTCTGCAACGCGCGCATCGCGGGCGTCTCCATCAGCCTTCGCGTCGTCTTGAAGCCCGCGACCATCGTCTCGAGATCCTCCGCCTCGCCCAAGAAATTCGGATCGATCAGCGGCGCTGCCAGCGGATCGGCGCTTTTCAGCCAGACGCTGCCACGGCTCTTCGGCCGCAACAGGCAGACATGGCACGAGAAGCCCGCCTCCTTGTGCTTCTTGCGGCCGTGGTCGTCGAGCGTCGCGATGATGAAGTGCAGCTGGATGTCGGGCACATCGAGGTCGGCCCGGGTCTTCAGGAAGCCGCCACACTCGGCGAAATTGGTGGTCATCAGGCCGCGCCGCTCCCGGCGGTATCGTTGGATGGCGCGGAGCAGGGATGGTAGCCGGCCGAGCGACGAATGGACGAAGTGTGGATAGTCGGAGGCGTAGACGAACACGAAATCCGGATGATCCTGCAGATTGCGTCCTACGCCCGGCAAATGATGCACGACGTCGATCCCGTGGGCGGCAAGCGCCTTGCCGTCGCCTATGCCCGACAGCATCAGCAATTGCGGTGACTGGAAGGCGCCGGAGGCGAGGATCACCTCGCGACGGGCGCGTAGCTTCTTTGTCTGCTTGCCCTGGACATATTCGATGCCGACCGCGCGCCCACTTTCGAACAGGATGCGCGTGGCATGCGCCTGCGTCTCGACACGCAGATTGGCGCGCTTGTCCATGTGGGGATGCAGATAGGCGCGCGCCGCGCTCCAGCGCTCACCATTGTGCTGGGTCACCTGGTAGCTGCCGAGCCCTTCGTGATCCTCTTCATTGAAGTCCTCGCGGATGCGGAACTGCGCCTCGCGGGCGGCCTGATGGAAGATGTCGTGGATCGGATTGTCCGCGCGCAGTCTGTTGACATGCAGCGGGCCGCCCTTGCCATGATAGGCGCCGTCGAAATCGGCGTTGTTCTCCGAGCGCTTGAAATAGGGCAGCACGTCCGCATATGACCAGCCGGCATTGCCGAGCGAGGCCCAGTGGTCGTAGTCCCATTTGTTGCCGCGGATATAGACCATGGCGTTGATCGCCGAGGATCCGCCGAGTCCCTTGCCGCGCGGTTGATAGCCGATCCGGCCGTTCAATCCCTTCTGCGGCACGGTATCGAAACCCCAGTTCGCCGCCTTGTATGGCAAAGCCAGTCCGAACGGCGTGGTGATCCGCCAATTGTCGTTCCGACCGCCGGCATCGAGCAGCGCCACGGATGTCCCCGCATCCTCCGACAGCCGCCCCGCCACCGCGCAGCCGCCGGAGCCCGCGCCCACGACGACGAAATCGAATGTGTCCGTCACTGATGTTTCCCCCTGCATTCATTCTTTCCGTCATTGCGAGCGCAAGCGAAGCAATCCAGACCTTTGCCGCGGAGGGATTCTGGATTGCTTCGCTGCGCTCGCAATGACAGGTGCTGAAACCTACGACATGAATCGCATCATCTTCTCCAGCCGCGCGATCTTGCCGCCATAGGGTGGATAGAGGTCGGCGAGGCGGTTGAATTTCGAGCGATAGAACACCGGCTTCAGCTTGCTGAACGTGCGAAAGCCCCATTCGCCATGATAGGCGCCGGTGCCGGATGCGCCGACGCCGCCCATCGGCTGGTTGATCTGCGCGAAGTGGAACAGGCAGTCGTTGATGGTGACGCCGCCGGAGACGGTGCGCGCCAGCACCTCGTCGCGCGCAACGCGGTCCTTGCCGAACCAGTACAGCGCCAGCGGCCGGTCGCTGGCGTTGACGAAGGCGATGGCATCGGCCGGTTCGCGATAGCCGAGCACGGGCAGTACGGGGCCGAAAATCTCCTCCTGCATCACCGCCATGTCTTCGGTTGCGCCCACGATCAGCGTCGGCGGGAATTTGCGGTGCGCCTTCCAGTTGGGATCGTCCGGTTCCGCCGGCTGCAGGATCTTTGCGCCGCGGCCTGCCGCATCCGCGACGAGATTTTCCAGCCGCGCATAATGCCGGTCGGAGATCACGGAGGTGTAATCCTTGTTGGCGGGATCGGTGCCGTACATGCGCCGCATCTGCGCGCGAACTTTTTCGGCGAAGGCCTGCAACGCGCGCTCGGGCACCAGCACATAGTCCGGCGCGATGCAGGTCTGCCCGGCATTGAGCAGCTTGCCGTAGGCGATGCGCTCGGCGGCCTCTTCGAGGTCGGCCGAGGCGTCGATGATAACAGGCGACTTGCCGCCGAGCTCGAGTGTGACGGGCGTCAGGTTACGCCCCGCGGCCTCCGCCACCAGCCGCCCCACCCGGGTCGAGCCGGTGAACACGAGATGATCGAACGGCAGATGCGCGAAGGCCTTTGCGACCTCGTCTTCGACGCCGGTGACGAGCAATTCCGCAGCGTCGAACCGCGCGGCGACCGTCTCCTTCAGCAGCGCTGAGAAATGCGGCACGAGCTCGCTCGGCTTGATGATGACGCGGTTGCCGGCGGCGAGCGCGCCGATGGCGGGCGCGAGCGTCAGCTGCAGCGGATAATTCCAGGGCGCGATGACGCCGACGACGCCGAGCGGCTGCGGCATCAGCCGGTTGCGCGCGGGCAGGAATTGCAGCGCCGTCGAAACGCGCTGCGGCGCCATCCAGCTCTTGAGGTGCTTGGTGGCATGACGGATCTCGGAGAACACCATCATGGTCTCGGCGATATTGGTCTCGACCGCGCAGCGGTGACCGAAATCGGCCGAGATCGCCTGCCGGAAGCGCTCCTCGTTGTCGGCGACGACAGTGCGCAACCGCGCCAGCCGGTCGAGCCGCTCGGCGAGGCCAGGCGCCGGCTCGGCCCGCGACCGCTCGACCATGGCATGGAAGGCGTCTTCGAGGCCCCGAAGCGGGGCGCTCGGCGGGGGGCGATCTGAGGGGCGATCCAAGGCGTGGTCCATGGCGTTCTCCCCCATTAAGTGGCGTTTCCGCCTGGTTTTGTTGCCGCAAGCTGGCCCCTTGTGGAACTTCTGGCAAGGGCCGGCCAAATAGGCTGCAAATTCGTCCACCGCGCTGTCATAAAGTCGAAAAAAACGTCCCCACAGCCCTTTCCAAAGGCACCCCGGGTTGGTACATACCGCCCGCACCCAACGGGCTTTGCCCGGGGTTGCCTTCCAAGGAAGCCTTCGGGACGGACGAAGCAAGCCACGCGAACAGCGCCGGCCCTTCATTCACCGTCCCCGGCGCTTTCACGAAGGCAAAGCAACGGTTAACGCGGGGTGGAGCAGCCCGGTAGCTCGTCAGGCTCATAACCTGAAGGTCATAGGTTCAAATCCTATCCCCGCAACCAAGTTCGGACCTTACCGGTCCCGATCCGAAAATGGCCCGCTTCACGCGGGCCATTTTTGTTTTGGCCGCGCTCCGGTGGAAACGTCGGTCGCACCTTGCGCAAGAGTGGGGGAACGGCTCACTCCGGATAGCTCAGGATCATCTTCAGCAACTTCGGAAACCGCGCGTTGATGTCCTCCTCGCGCAGGACATTGCGGTGCTGGACGCCTTGCTTTGACGTCCGGATCAGGCCGGCCTCGCGCAGGATGCGAAAATGGTTCGACAGGGTCGACTTCGCCATGTCAGGGCAGGGCGCCGCCTCGGTGCACGACATGCAATCACTCTGTGCGGCCAGGCTTTTGACGATCCGCAGCCGCATAGGGTCCGCGAGCGCTCCCAGCACCCCAGCCAGTGAAATCTCGCTCCGCGATGGGTGAACGAACTGCACCATGCACAAAATATAGCACCTCCCTTGAACTCATTCAATAGTTCACTAGTATTGAACTATTGAATATCGGCGTCGCGCCGGATGATGGAGAATGTGATGACCAAGAGACTCGAAGGAAAAGTTGCGCTCGTGACCGGCGCATCCAAAGGCATCGGTGCCGAAATCGCCGCGCGGCTCGCAGCCGAGGGTGCGGCGGTCGCCGTCAACTACAGCGCCAGCAAACAGGCCGCCGACAGCGTGGTCGCCGCCATTGTCGCCAAGGGCGGCAAAGCGATCGCCGTTCACGGTAATCTGGCCGATGCCAAGGACGTGAAAAGCGTAGTCGCGGATACCGTGAAGGCGCTCGGTGCGATCGACATCCTCGTCAACAACGCGGGCGTTTACGAGTTCGCGCCGCTCGAGGCCATCACGCCGGAGCATTTCCACAAGCAGTTCGATCTCAATGTGCTGGGCCTCCTCCTGGTCTCAGGAGAGGCGGCGCGGCACTTCAACGCCAATGGCGGAAGCATCATCAACATCAGCTCCGCGGCGTCGACCCTCGCGCCGCCGAACGGCGCCGTCTACTCCGCCACCAAAGCATCGGTGGATGCGATCTCCGCCGTGCTGGCCAAGGAACTGGCGCCGCGCAAGATCCGCGTCAACGCCGTCAATCCCGGCATGATCGTCACCGAGGGGGTCGTGTCCGCCGGCCTGCACGAGGGCGACATGCGAAACTGGATCGAATCCACCACTCCGCTTGGCCGAGTCGGCAAGGTCGAGGAGATCGCTGCCGCGGTGGCCTTCTTCGCTTCGGACGACGCATCCTACGTCACGGGCGAGACGCTTCACGTCGCCGGCGGCCTTCGCTGAATTTGTTGGTTTACAGAAGGAAATGGCACGCCTTGCGCGCGCCATTTTTTGTTTTGGGGCGTCCTCGATCATGCATGTCCTGCTTGGCTGAGCTTGGGTTCGTTCGTACCATGCCGAAGCGCATCCCGTCGCCGTCGGTGGAGCTGCCAAGCGTAAGCGCGATCAGCCCAGAGCATGCCATCCGGGAAGGAACCCAGGATGGCGCCGGGCGTCAACACGAGGACACCGGGCCCGTCCGGTGCTCGCTTGTTGGCTTGCCGTCGTTCGGAAGGAGAGGGCCAATGCAGTTCGAGGATTTCGACGCCGCCGATGTTCAGGCGGACGAGGCCCGGATCTTCATCCGTCGGGCCGGTTCGGGGCCGGCCGTTCTCCTGTTGCACGGATTTCCGCAGACGCATCTGATGTGGCGAGACGTTGCGCCGTTGCTCGCGCAAAACTTCACCGTGGTCTGCGCCGATCTTCGCGGATATGGCCGGAGCGATTGTCCTCCCTCCAGTCCGGACCATGCGCCATATGCAAAACGAGCAATGGCAAACGACATGGTGTCCGTCATGACGAAACTCGGCTTCGACCGTTTCTCGGTCGCGGGCCATGATCGTGGCGGCCGTGTCGCCTTTCGGCTCGCGCTTGATCACCGCGAACGCGTGCAGCGGCTTGCCGTCCTGGATGTCGTTCCTATTGCCGACGCCTGGGAGCGCGCCGACAAGAACCTGACGGTCGGCTATTGGCCGTGGTCGTTGCTTGCGCAGCCTGAACCTCTTCCCGAGCGGTTATTGTCGGCAGCCCCCGACGCCATCATCGACAATGCGCTGCATGGCTGGGGGTCTTCGGCCGGCAGCTTCAGTCCGGCGGTGCGAGCAGCCTATATCGACGCGTTGAGCGATGAGGCGCATGTTCACGCGATCTGCGAGGAATATCGTGCGGCCGCGACACTCGATCACGCGCACGATGTGGCGGACCGTCGTTCCTGCCGCCGAATTGACTGCCCTGTGCTCGTGCTCTGGAGCGGTCGCGGCCCCCTCAACGCGTGGTATGCGAGCGAGGGCGGCCCCTTGGGGCTCTGGCGGGCGTGGGCAGATGACATCGACGGAAAGCCGCTTGATGGCGGGCACTTCTTCCCGGAGGAGCTTCCGCAGCAGACTGCGTACGAGCTGAACCGGTTTTTTGGAGGCGGTGGATAGGACCAGCGTCTTGGCAGTGCTGCTTCCTTCGACAGCACGGTCTTGGCAAGCGCGAGGGCTGCCCCCTTGGGGCGAACGGCGATCGGAAGCAAACATTACGCCCGCGCCAGTCGCGCGGGCGTGATGCGTCTTGCGTACTACAGAATGCGTCAGGATCTGTGCGGACAGACCATCGTCAGATTGAGCAGCGTCGGCTTGTCCGAGCCCTTCTTGTAGTCCCACTCCAGCCGGATCTCGTGCCGGTGCGCGAAAGCGTCGCTGGCTTCGTGGGTGATGATCTTCGTCTTCATCGGGATTGGCGGCTCGGAGTTGAAGCATTTCCGGACGCAGGCATCGAGCAGATCGCATCGCGTCAGCGGAATGACGCCCGGCTCATCCCTGGACAGGGGGACTGTGTTCGGCTGGGTGCTGAGGTCGACGCGGGCCCGGCCCTTTTCCTTGTGCCAGTACTTGGCGCTGCCCTGCGGCCAGTTCGATGCCGGGTTCAGAATCAAATGGTACTGGCCGTATTCCAAGGTCGGCAGGTCGATGTCCTCGGACTCCTTGAGCTTCGCGACGCTCTTCTTCATGTTCGCCAAAGGATAGTAATTGCTATTCATCAAGTCTCGAAATGCCTTGCCGCTATATACCAGTCCGGCCATCGCCTCTTTCCTTCATATGTCTGTTTGTCAAAATCTCTGGTGCGGTGGCCGAAAATACGCGTCACGCTACGGCCGATCACGCTGTTTGTTGTGCGCCCTCAACGCTACCACTCAGGAATGTATTTCGTCCAGAGAGCCTCCATCCCGTAACGTCGCCTATGTCGCAAGCCCAATTGCCATGCACTTTCCTATAGGTATTGTTGGGTCGAACGCCTCGCGGGGATTGGGGTGAGGCTGCCGAGGCAGTGGTTGAAGGCGCTGGAATGCATTGCTTCGCTTGTCAGTCGGCGATTGGTCCGGGCGACCGCTGGTGCTCCAAATGCGGAGCGGCGGTGCGCCAGCCCGTCGACCCCGACAGCGAACGACGCTTTGTGACGATTCTGCGTGCCGACGTCGTCGATTCCACAGGTCTTGTTGCCGAACTGGAGCCGGAGGCGGCGGTGTCGCGCCTCGAGCCTGCTCTTGCGGCGATGAGAGGCGCGGTGCGCCAGTTCGGCGGCATCGTCAGCAAGGAGTTGGGTGACGGGTTGGCCGCCGTCTTCGGCGCCCCGATCGCCGACGACAACCACGCGCCCTTAGCCTGCCACGCGGCCATCGAGCTGGTCCGGCGTGTTGGCAGTCTGGGCGATCCAGGACTTCAAGTCCGGGTCGGCCTGCACTCGGGTCATGTGGTGGCCTACATGGTCGCGAGCGAATTTTCCAAGGTCTACGAGATCGGCGGCGCAGCCCAGCACCTCGCGGCTCGGCTGGAGACGGCAGCCGAGGCGAACCAGATCTATGTCTCCGAAGCCTGCCAGGAGCTGGCGGACGGACACGTCCGCTTTGAATTCCTTGGCCGCAAGGCGCTCCGTGGTTTCGGCGAGCCCCTGCCTGTCTACCGGGTGATGGGTGCGAGTGATCTGTCGAGCTGGCGGGTCCGACGTGCGCGGAGCGTTTCCAGATCGTCGACCGCACGACGGAGCGGGCGTTGTTGTGGCGCGCTGCGGATAGGGTTGCTGCCGGCCGGCAGACGGTTCTGCTGATGGGTGACGCCGGCATTGGCAAGTCTCGGCTTGCGCATGAATTCGCGCAGGACCTCCGGGCTGGCGGCTGGCGGCTGATCGATGTCGAGTGCAGCCCGAATCTCCAGGGTGCGCCGTACAGCGCGCTCAAGCGCCTGTTGCTCTCGATCCTCGATACGTCAGCAAGAGATCAGACCAAGACGGATGATCCCAGAGACGAATTGCCGGTGGTGCAACAGCGGGCTCTCGACGCGATCCTGGATTTGCCGGTTTCCGATCCGCAATGGGATGAATTGGAGCCTCACGCGCGCGGTCGTGCGATTTCAGACGCAAGCTGTGCGATCATCGAGAGCGTCGCCCGTCGTCAGCGTACGATCCTTTTGATTGAGGACCTGCACTGGATGGATCGGGCCAGCGATGCGGTCGTCGCGACCCTTTCGGGGCTGCAATGCCCTGATTTGCTTGTGCTGCTGACGACGCGGCCCAATGGAATGCCGGTGTGGATCGCGAGCTGCCGCGCGGAAATCGTGGCGATGCGGCCTCTCGATGACAATTCGGGGCTGGCCATGCTCGCGGACATGCTTGGTCCCGCCACGACCAACGAAGACCTGAAGAATCGGATCATCTCTCATACGGCCAACGTTCCGCTGTTCATTGAGGAGGTCTGCCGCAGTTTGAAGGACAGCGGCATGCTTCTTGGCCAGTGGGGCGACCTTTCCCTTGCGCGTCCTGTGGACGAACTCGGCATCCCCAGCAGCATTCAGGGTGTGATCGCGGCGCGGCTGGATCGTGTGTCACGACAGGAACGATCGCTTCTCCAGATCGCCGCGGCGCTTGGACCCCGGGCCGACCAGGCCACACTGCGAAGAGTAGCGGCCGTGCCGGAAGACGTCCTGCAGGATTGCCTCACCGCGCTCGACCGGGCCGAGTTGCTCGTCAGGATCGACAGTGAGTTGGAGGATCTGCTCGAGTTCCGGCACGAGATGGTCAGGCAGGTGACCTACGATTCGATGGTCGAGAAGGTGCGGGAAAGCATCCATGCCAGCATTCTGGCGGCTCTCGAGACCGACGAGGCGTGGACCGACGGTCCGGATACGCTCTGCTATCACGCGACCCGAGCGAAGGATTGGCGGAAGGCTTTTCAGCATAGCAGGAGCGCGGCTCGAAAATGTCTGGTGCGCTCGGCCTTTGCCGAAGCGGTCGATTATTTCGAGATCGCGATGGGTTCTCTCGACAAGATCCCGGTGACGCACGCGCGCGAAACGGACGCCATCGACCTGCGGATGGAGGCGCGATTGGCCTTTGCCGGGTCGGGGCGTGTCGCCGAAGCCCTGGATTTGGGGAGCGAGGCCGAACGGCGAGCCGATGCGATTGGCGATATTGAACGCAAGGTCGCGGCCATGACCATGAGAGCGGGTGCCCAGAATTTCTATGGAACGCCGGTTGAAGCTGTCGCGATCGGGGAAGATGTGGTGCATCTGGCGGAAAGCTCGGGAAATCCCGCTTGGCGTAATCTCGCGCAATACAGTCTCGGGCAGGCCTATTTTCTTTCCGGCCGCTACGATCGCGCCGAGAAGATGCTGGCCACCGCCCGCGTCCACCTTGCGGGTCTGACCGCGAGTGCTCCGATCGGCACGACCCCACGATCTTTGCTCCTGCTTTGCTGCATGATGAACAGCGTCACTCACACGGTGATGGGCCAGATCGATGCCGCCGAGCAGCTCCAGCAGCAAGCCGCAGCGATCGCGGAGGAGACCGGCCGCCCCTACGACCGCGTCGCCGCGGCCTATAGCGGCGGCTGGCTGATGCTCGGCCGCGGCGAGCCGGCGGCGGCCGCGGCCATTCTCGAGGATGGTTTTGTCCTGGCGCAGAAGCACGGCATCCGACTGTTCGTGCCGGTGCTCGCCTGCCATCTCGGCATGGCCTATTTAGAGCAGGGGCTGTTCGACCGCGCGCGCGGCATGCTGACGGAGGCGCGTGAGGAGGCGAAGGCGGTCGGCTATACCTCGGCGGTGCTGCGCAGCTCGATCTACCTGGCGCTCGCCACCCACCGTCTCGGCGACGTACAGGCCGCGCAGAACATGCTGCGCGAGGCGCGCAACACCGCGCGGCAACAGGGGTTCTCCGGGCTGGAGGCGGAGGCCCTGTTCGGCGAGGCCGTGGTGACGCCGCCGTCGGATGCGGAGGCCAAGGCGGCGATCCTGAGCGCCCTGCGCGCGACCATCGCGATCGCCACCGGGAGCGGCGCGCTGCCGCTGCGGCACAAAGCCGAGGCGATGCTCAACGAGATGCAGGCGACGGGTGACGAGCTGAGCTGACGGCAACGGCGGCCGGGGCCGCCATCGCGGCCGAAATCTGCCCGACGTGGCAAATAAATTCAGAAGGCGCCGCAAGGAGTTAGCTACTGTGCATGGGGTTGTTTTCGCCCTTTTATCTTGAAGGGCCCTTCATGGTGCAGCGCGGAGGACGGCACGCTTGTGCGGCCCGCTCCGATGACTATGCCCTTGCGCGCGCAGCAAGGTCGGCTACCGTCGGCCCTGGCCACACGGCCAGGCGACTTTTGATTTCAATTTTTTAGCATCCGATTTTCCGGCGCCGCGACGGCGCGACGCCCACCGAACGAGGCGGGGCCATGATCACACGGGACCAGTCGGCGCTGCTCGCGCCGGTCGAGCGCGACCTGCGGCTCGATCTCTTCCGCGGCATCGGTCTGTGGATGATCTTCCTCGACCACATCCCGCACGACGTCGTGGCTTGGCTGACCTTGCGCAATTACGGCTTCAGCGACGCCGCCGAATTCTTCGTCTTCATCTCCGGTTATCTGGTCGGCTGGATCTACGGGCCGATCGTCGCGGGCGGCTGGTTTCTCGCCGCGCTGAAGCGGCTGTGGCGGCGCGCGGTCGAGATGTACGTCGCCCACATCATGCTGTTCCTGCTGTTCACGGCGCAGATCGCCCGCACCGCGCGCCGCTTCGACAATCCGATGTACGAGCACGAGTTCAACGTGTTCAATTTCCTGTCGCATCCGGACGAGCTGATCGGGCAGGCGATCCTCCTGAAGTACAAGCCGGTCAATCTCGACGTGCTGCCGCTCTACATCACGCTCGTTTTCGCCTCGCCTTTCATCGTGTGGTGCCTGGTGCGCCGGCCGAACTTGACGCTCGCCGCATCCGTGGTGCTCTACGTGCTGGCGCGCTGGTTCGACTGGAACGTCGCCTCCTATCCGCCCGGCACGCACTGGTACTTCAACCCGTTCTGCTGGCAGCTGATGTTCGTGTTCGCAGCCTGGTGCGGCATCGGCCAGATCGACAAGATCGCGAGATGGGTGTGGTCCAGGGCGGCGATGGCGCTGGCCGCGGCCTGGCTCGCCTTCGCGCTGCTGATCGTGATGACCTGGCACGTCCCCGCGCTCGATGCCCTGACCCCGAAATGGATGATCAAGGCGATCTACCCGATCGACAAGACCGACCTCGACATGCTGCGCTTCACGCATTTCCTGGCGCTGGCGATCTGGGTGACTCACCTCATCTCGCGCAAATGGCGGACCCTGCACGGGGCCTGGCTGCGCCCTGTGATCCTCTGCGGCCAGCATTCGCTGCCGATCTTCTGCCTTGGCGTCTTCCTGTCGTTCTCGGCGCACTGGATCCTGACGCAATACACCAAGGGCGTCTGGGAGCAGCTCGCGGTCTCCGTCGTCGGCATCGTCATCATGATCGCAGCCGCCTGGCTGCTCGACCGGACCGAACGGGTGCCGAACCTGTTCGTGAAGGTGACGGAGATCGAGGAGGCCGACACCGTCCTGGAAAGCGCGCCTGCGGACAGGTCTGCCGTGGCGCCCGCGGGTCGTTGAGTATCGCCGGCCTGCATTTTCGCGGAGAGATCCAACGGAGGGGTTTATGTCCAGACTTGTGTTGACGATCGCCGGCACACTCCTGCTCCTGATCTCGGGTGCATCGGCGCAAGCGCCCTCGCCGGAGGCGATGAGCGCGGCGCGCAAGCTCGTGGTCACCTTGAAGATCGCGGATCAGTATCGCGCGCTGTTGCCGCAGCTCCTGCTCAAGCTGAGGCCCTGGGTCGCGCAGGACAGGCCGGAGATCGAGCGCGATTATGACGCGGTGACGGCACCCGGCTCCGAGATCTACACCCCGGCCCTCACCTCAATGATCGACCAGGTCGCCGCTCTCTATGCGCAGAGCTTCAGCATTGACGAGCTGCGCCAGATCGAGGCTTTCTATGTCCAGCCAGCCGGGAAGAAGCTTCTGGAGAAGTCGGATGCGCTGGCGCAGGCCAGCGCGCAGATCGGTCAGGACGTCGGTCAGAAGACGGCCGACGAGTTGAAGCAGCGCCTCATCGAGGCGCTGCGACAGAAGGGGCACAAGCTCTGAGCCTGTACCGACAGCGCTAGCGAACCTACGCCTTGTCCGTCCTGTTGGCTCACTTCACAAGAGGGCAGCCGCCGTCCTTCAGGGGCCGGAAGGCCTGGTCGGCAGGGACTTCGGCGAGCAGCTTGTAATAGTCCCACGGGCCTTTGGACTCCTCGGGCTTCTTCACCTGGAACAGATACATGCTGTGCACCATGCGGCCGTCTTCGCGTAAGCTGCCGTTGTCGGTGAAGGCATCCTTCACCGGCAGCTCGCGCATCTTGGCCATCACGGTCTTGGTGTCCTTTGTGCCAGCGGCCTGCACCGCCTTCAGGTAGTGCAGCGTCGCGCTGTAGGTCGCCGCCTGGTTCATCGTCGGCATGCGCTTGACGCGCTCCATGAAACGCTTGCCGAAAGCGCGGGTCTTCTCGTTGAGGTCCCAGTAATAGGCCTCGGTGATGATCAGTCCCTGCGCGAGCTTCAGCCCTAAGCTGTGCACGTCGGAGATGAACATCACGATCGCAGCCAGGTTCTGGCCGCCGGCGACGATGCCGAACTCACCGGCCTGCTTGATCGCATTGATGGTGTCGCCACCGCCGTTCGCCAGCCCGATGATCTTGGACTTCGAGGCCTGGGCCTGCAGCAGGAATGAGGAGAAGTCCGCGGTGTTGAGCGGATGCTTGACGCTGCCGAGCACCTTTCCGCCGGCCGCCTTCACCACGTCGGAGGTGTCGCGCTCGACTGAATGACCGAACACGTAGTCCGCCGTGAGGAAGAACCAGCTATCGCCGCCGTTCTTGACGATGGCGCTGCCGACCGTGTGCGCGTTGGCGTAGGTGTCGTAGGTCCAGTGCGCGGTGTAGGGCGAGCAGGACTTTCCGGTAATGTCGGAGCTTGCCGCATCCGTCACGATCATGATCTTCTCATACTGCTTCGACAGCTCCATCACTGCAAGCGCAGTGGCCGAGGTCGGCAGGTCGATGATCATGTCGACGCCCTCGGTCTCCCACCACTTTCGCGCGATGGTGGAGGCGACATCGGGCTTGTTCAGCACGTCGGCGCTGACCATGTCGATCGGCTTGCCGAACATCTGCCCGCCGAAATCCTCGATCGCCATTTTGGTGGCCTCGACATTCCCCTGGCCTCCGATGTCGGAATAGACCGAGGAGAAGTCGGAGAGCACGCCGATCTTGAGCGGCGCCTGCTGGGCGAGAGACGGGCTGATCACAAACGCAGTCAATCCGGCCGCTAGGGCGGCACGCATAATCCGGCACATGGCATTTCCCCAAACTCTATCGTTGGCGCACGAGGCTAGATTTGCCTCCCTCAAGCGTCAACTCTTGCGTAACGGCGCCGCGCTCGCTGGCTGATTTGACGCGGCCGGTTGCCCCGACTACGCTTTTGCAAAGAACAAGACGCGCGTGAATGCAATGGCCTGACCTGTGCTCAGGGCGGCACTCACGCAATGAGAAAATTCAGGGGAACGGAAATGACCGGCGACACCGCAGCGACCATCTCGAAGGCCCGCGAGCATTCCATCGGCGACCTCCTGCGCCGTGCGGCGGGTCGCGATCCGGGCAAGCTCGGGGTGAGCTGCGGCAATGTGAGCTGGACTTTTGCCGAGATGGACGCGATCTGCAATCGGCTCGGCCGTGGCCTGGTTGGCCTCGGCGTGAAAAAGGGGACCGCCTCGCCGTGCTCTCGCGCAATTCGCATGCCTTTGCGGCGCTCCGGTTCGCGGTGGCCCGGATCGGTGCGGTGCTGGTGCCGATCAACTTCATGCTCAATCCGGACGAGATCAATTTCATCCTGAAGAGCTCCGGCGCAAAGCTGCTCGCGGCCGGCCCTGATTTCGTCGAGCCCGCGCGCGCGGCCAGCGCCAGGGATTGCGCGGTCGAGAAGATGATCTGGCTGCCGGGTGAGGATCCCGCCACCGCGCCCGCTAGCCTCACCACCTTCGACGATCTCCTCAGCTCCGACGGCTCGTATCTCGATGCGTCCGTCGACAGCCGCGATCTCGCGCAGATCGTCTATACCAGCGGCACGGAGTCGCTGCCCAAAGGCGCGATGCTGACCCATGACGCGGTGATGTGGCAGTATGTCAGCTGCATCATCGACGGCGGCATGAGCGTGGACGACAAATTCCTGCACGCGCTTCCGCTCTATCACTGCGCGCAGCTCGACGTGTTCCTGGGGCCGCAAATCTATCTCGGCGCCTCCGGTGTGATCACGGGCAAGCCTGCGGCCGACAATATTCTGACATTGATCCAGGCGCACAGGATCACATCGTTCTTTGCGCCGCCGACGATCTGGATCGCGATGCTGCGCTCGCCCAATTTCGACAAGACGGATTTGTCGACCTTGCAGAAGGGCTATTACGGCGCCTCGATCATGCCGGTGGAGGTGCTGCTCGAGCTCCAGCGCCGCCTGCCCAGCGTGAAGTTCTGGAATTTCTACGGCCAGACCGAGATCGCGCCGCTCGCGACCGTGCTGGGTCCTGCGGACCAACTGCGCAAGGCCGGCTCGGCGGGCAAGCCCGTGCTCAATGTCGAGACCCGCGTGGTCAACACTTCGATGGAGGATGTGAAGGTCGGCGAAGTCGGCGAGATCGTGCACCGCTCGCCGCATCTGCTCTCCGGCTATTACAACGATCCGGTCAAGACGGCGGCGGCGTTCTCCGGCGGCTGGTTTCACTCCGGCGATCTCGCCACCGTCGATGACGAGGGCCACATCACCGTGGTCGATCGCGTCAAGGACATGATCAAGACCGGTGGCGAGAACGTCGCGAGCCGCGAGGTCGAGGAGATGGTCTACCGCATCCCTGCCGTGTCGGAGGTTGCTGTGGTAGGCCTGCCCGATCCGCGCTGGATCGAGGCAGTGACTGCGATCGTCGTGGTCAAGAGCGGGGAGAAGCTCGACGAGGAGTCCGTCATCAAGCATTGCGCCGGCCAGATGGCGCATTTCAAGGTGCCCAAGCGCGTCATCTTCGTCGATGCCCTGCCCAAGAACCCGAGCGGCAAGCTGCTCAAGCGCGAGCTACGCCAGCGCTTCGTCGGCGGCGAGACGCTCGACAAGGCGATCCAGAAGAATTTTGGCACGTGAAGCTCGCGCCTCAATACTTCTTCACGTGGGCGCCGAACGCGAACCACAGCGCCATGGACGCGAGGCCGAAACCGCCGAGTAGCAGGAATGTCGGGCCGTAGCCGATCCATTGCGCGATCCAGCCGCCAAGCGCGGGGCTGAGGCTCGCGCCGACACCCTGCACGGTGATCACGGCACCCTGGCCGAGATTGATGCGGCCGGTGCCGTTGAGCGAGCGCGCGACCATGCCGGGGACGGCAACCGTCTGGAGTCCGGTGCCCAGGCCGTCGAGCACCTGCATCGGTACGACGCCCCACCATCCCGTGACGAAGAAGGCGAGCACGCCGCGGATGGGCAGGAACATGAAGGAGACAAGAATGATGGGCCAGTAGTTGCGCTTGCTCGCCGCCTTCATTGCGATCAGCGACGTGATGACCATGACGCCTTGTGCGATCACCACGATGGTCGCGACGAAGCTCGGGCCGTTGGCCTGGCCCTCGGCGACCGCCGCCAGGCCATAGAGCGGAACGATGGCGGCATTGCCGAGATGAAACAGCGCGAGCGCCAGTGCCAGCACCAGCAGCGCGCGGTGCTTGAGCAGCATCGTGAACGCGTCCGGCGCGCTGTCGGGATCGTCCTCCTTGCTGCCGCGCGCGGCGCGATCATCGATCGCCTTGGCCGGAATCATCATCACACAGGCGATCGCGATGGCGCCGAACACCGCCGCCAGCACGAACACCGAGACATAGCCGAACTTGTAACCGAGATAGCCCGACAGCGCGGCGCCGACCATGTTGCCGGCGTGGTTGAAGGCCTGGTTGCGGCCGTTGAGCGCGTTGAAGCCCTTCTGCTTGGCGATGCCGAGCGTGATGCCGGTGACCGCGGGCACGATCGCGGCGCTCGCCAGCGATTGTGCGATCTGCGAGAACGTCACCGCCCAGAAATTTTGCGAGATCAGGATGATCGCGGAGGCGAGCACCACGCAGATGCCGGGAATCACGACCCACATGCGCTTGTTGCGGCTGGCGTCGATGAAGCCGCCGATCGGCGTGGTGATCAGCATGCCCGCGACATTGCCGATCGTCATCGCGGTACCGATCAACCCGCTCGCCCAGCCGCGCTCCTGGAGGAAGACGCCGACGAAAGGGCCGATGCCCGACTGCATGTCGGCCATGAAGAAGTTGAGAGCGAACAGGGGCCAGATACGAGACGAGGAGGGGGACCGCGATGTCATCGATACCAAAACGTCGTCTCAGCCGGAATACGGCGGGTGGGACATAATCCTTTCAGCCAATCGTTCTGGCGCGGACGAGGCATTAACGAGTGCTGATCGGGTTGGTTCCAGCCCTTGCCCGGAGGCGGGCCTTGCAGTTACGGCCAGCAATTCCTTATTGACGTTGGATTGTCTCTGTTGGGAGTACGGCATGCCTCTCTGGACCTGCGAAACCTGCGGCGCGCAATTCCCGGATGGCGAAAATCCGCCCGCGGCCTGTCAGATTTGCGAGGACGAGCGGCAATACGTCGGTTGGAAGGGCCAGACTTTCCTCACGCGCGAGGCGCTCTCGGAACGTCACTGCCTGGCCTGGCGCGACGATCTCGGCTTGACCGGCATCGCGCTCGAGCCAAGTTTTGCGATCGGCCAGCGGGCGCTGCTGGTGCCGCTCGCGGACGGCTGGCTGATGTGGGACTGCGTACCGCTGGCGACGCCGGAGGCGATCGCGCATATGCGGTCGCTCGGCGGGTTGAAGGCGATCGCGATCTCGCATCCGCATTACTATGGCGCGCTCGCCGACTGGAGCGAGGCGTTCGGCGGGGTGCCGGTCTATTTGCACGCCGATGATCGCCAATGGGTGACGCGTCCGCATGCGTCGATCGTGCACTGGACCGGCGAAAACCATCGCATCTCCGACGATGTGCTGCTCCTGCGCACCGGTGGTCACTTCGCCGGCGCCACCATGCTGCACCATGCGAGGGGTGCGGACGGCAGGGGCGCGCTGCTCACCGGCGATATCGCGCAGGTCACGATGGATCGCCGCTTCGTCAGCTTCATGTACTCATATCCGAACTACATGCCACTCAATGCCGCCGCAGTGCGACGGATTGCGGCTGCCGTCGAGCCGCTGGCCTTCGATCGCATCTACGGCGCCTGGTGGGACCGCAACATCGCCGCAGGCGCCAAGGCCGCCTTCGCGGCCTCTGTCGCGCGCTACCTGGCCGCCATCGCCTGAGCCGGCTCGCGACGGGATTTATCTTGCTGATCCACAATAAATGGACTATAAGTACAGTTATTAAGCGTTACGCGACGATGCGTCTGCGGGACCGGCATGATCGATGCATCGCTGTTTCCGCGGCGCGCTCGCCGCGTGAGCGGGAGTTCGGTCCATGACGGCAGGGCGCGACTACGAGATCTTCGAGGCCGGCGACGTCACGCTCCGGTCCGGGGCCGTCGTCCCTTCGCTCAAGCTCGCCTACAAGACCTACGGCACGCTCGGTCCGGACAAGGACAATGTCATTCTCTATCCGACCTCGTTCAGCGCGCAGCACACCGACACCGAGTGGCTGATCGGCCCCGACGGCGTGCTCGACCCCACGCGCTACTTCATCGTGATTCCGAACCTGTTCGGCAACGGCCTGTCGTCCTCGCCGTCGAATACCGCCGCGCCGTTCCCGATCGTGAGCTATCACGATGCCATCGCGGTCCAGCATCGGCTGCTCACCGAGCGGTTCGGCATCTCGAAGCTAGCCTTGGTCTATGGCTGGTCGATGGGCGGCATGCAGGCCTATCACTGGGCGGCGCTGCATCCCGATATGGTCGAACGGGCGGCCGTCGTCTGCGGCAGTGCCCGTTGTGCGCCCTATAATTACGTCTTCCTGGAAAGTGTGAAGGCCGCGCTGACCGCCGATCCCGCCTTCCGTGACGGCCGCTTCGCCGAGAAGCCCGTCGCAGGCTATCGCGCCATGGGGCGAGTCTACGCGGGTTGGGCGATGTCGCACGGTTTCTATCGCGACGAGATCTGGCGCGAAGCAGGCTTCACCTCGTTGGACGACTATCTCGTCCGCACATGGGACGCGGCGTTTGCCCGGCGCGATGCCAACGATCTCCTGGCTCAGATCGGGATCTGGCAGAACGGAGATATCAGTCGCTGCGCCACATTCAACGGCGATTTCGATCGCGCGCTCGGTGCGATCACGGCCCACATGCTGCTGATGCCCGGTGCGACCGACCGCTATTTCGACGTCCGCGACAACGAGGACGAACTCGGCCGGCTGGTCAATGCGCGCTCTGCGGTGCTGCATCCGATCCCGTCGCTGCACGGCCATCGCGCCGGCAACCCCATCAACAATCCGCGCGATCGGGCCTTCATCAAGGCCGAGATCGCGGAGCTTCTCGGCAAGTAGGGCAGGCATCCGATCATGAGCGACGCAACCGTTTCAGACTCCGGCCATCGGCTGAAGCCGTTGGCGCCGGCGATGCTGCGTGAACTGTCGGTGCGGTCCAACCTCAGGGGCGCCGTGCAGAGCCTCGGCCATTACGGCATGGTCGTACTGGTCGGCGCGCTGATCTGGCGGGTCTCGACGACCTGGGGTATCCTTTGGGCGTTGCCGCTGATGGCGGTGCAGGGCTATCTCGTCGCCTTCCTGTTCATGGCCGTGCACGAGACCGCGCACAAGACCGCGTTCAAAAGTCGCGGTCTCAACCTCGTGGTCGGCTATCTCTCGGGCTTCATCATCGGCTTGCCCTACGAATATTATTGCCTGTTTCACTGGGACCATCACCGCTACACCCAAGACCCCGAGAGGGACCCGGAGCTCGTCGTCGGCGTGAAGCCGAAATCCGACACGCAGCTCGCGCTCGCCTATAGCGGCGTGCTTCAGGTCGCCGGCCGCCTGTGGCTGATGCTCGGCCATGCCGTCACCGGCAAGGTCGTCGTGCCATGGATCCCCGAGAACAGGCGCGCCATCATCGTCACCGAGGCGCGCGCCTATGTCGCGCTCTATGCGCTGCTGCTCGTGCTGTCGTTGTGGTTCTCGTCGGCGCTGCTGCTCTGGGTCTGGATCGTGCCGTTGATCATTGGGCAGTTCTTCCTGCGTCCCTATCTCTACGCCGAGCACACCGGCTGCGAGCGTACCCGCAGCGCATTCCAGAACACCCGCACCACCTACACCGGCGCGATCGTCAAATGGATCGCGTGGAACATGCCCTACCATGTCGAGCATCACGCCTATCCCTCGATCCCGTTCCACGCACTGCCGAAGCTGAACGGGATCGTCGACGGCGAAATCGTCCATCGTGGCCGCGGCTACATCCGGACGACGCGCGAGACCTGGGCCTGGTTTCGGCGACATAGACAGGCCGGCTAGCGGAAGAAAAATCGACGCGCAAAGCCCCGATCGCGGTGCGATCGGGGCTTTGTCGTGAATGCGGGATATCAGTAGATCCCGTATGCGCAGACGTTCACGACGCGGACGCGCAGGCCGTGGCGGGTCTGGACGACGCGCTCCTGATAGCAATTGTTGACGCCGCTGTTGACGTAGACCCCGCCAAAGCCCCAGCCGTGACCCCAGTGATGGTGGAAGCCGTGGGCCGACGCGGCGGTGGGGGCGAGAGCGGCAACGCCGAGCGAGCCGGCGGCGATCAGACCAAGTGCAAGCTTACGAAACATTTTCATTCTCCAGTTTGGCGTAAGGGCCGTTGTTGTGTCCCTGCATCTCGGTCGAGCCGAAACGCGAATGCGTTCATGCAGCGCGGGGAGAATCGTGTTTCAGGAGTGTTTCGTCGGTCGCGGCGCGTCGCGCCGCCGTCCTGTTTTCCGCGCCGCGCGATAGCGCACAGCCATCGCCTCTGTCAGCTCGGCCATCTTCTCGCGCAGGTCGGCCGGCTCCAGCACTTCGGCCTCGGGCCCGAGCCGCAACAATTCGGCGGCGGCATGCCATGACGTCTTGCCGGTCGGCACTCTGGCAATGCGCCAGCCGTCCGCATCCGCGGTCTCTTCGAGCTGCGTACGCGCCCTGACGTAAGGCTGGCTCAGGGCATCGAGCAGTTTCACGCCGAAGGGCGACAGCCGAACGATCGCGACATTGGGATGCATCTCGGCCTCAAGACGCAGCGTTGCATCCCGCCAATAGCCGGCGAGATCGAAACCGGCGGGCCGCTCACACCGATCGTCGAGCGCGGTGCAGTCGAGCACGCGCGCGACGCGATAGGTCCGCACGCTGCCGTCGACCAGACCTGCGAGATACCAGCTGCCCCCTTTCAGCACGAGACCGAGCGGCGCGACGCGACGCTGCTTCTCGGCGCGCCAGCTCTGGTAGCGGATCTTGATCAGTGTCCCGCGCAGGGTCGCGGCGGCGATCGTGCGCAGATGCTTCGGTTCTTCCGCCTCGCCGAACCAGCCCGGCGCGTCGAGGTGAAAGCGCTCCTGCATCCGTCCGGCGTCTTCGCGCAAATTGGCGGGCAGCGCGGCCATCAGCTTGTTCTGTGCGGCGATCATCGCCGCATCCAGCCCGAACGCCGCCGCTGGGCCCGGCAATCCCCCCAGAAACAGCGCTTCCGCCTCGCTCTGCGACAGACCGTTCAGCCGCACGCGATAGCCGTCGAGCAGGCGATAGCCGCCCTCCGCCCCGCGGTCGGCATAGACGGGGACGCCGGACGCCGCGAGCGCGTCGATGTCGCGGTAGATCGTGCGCACCGAGACTTCGCAGGCCTGCGCGAGCTCGGGCGCGGTGACCTGCCCCTTGGCCTGGAGGGTGGTGAGGATCGACAGCATCCGGCTCGCGCGCATGATTCCTTAAACCATACCTGACACAGGATGTCAGGTATGGTCCGCTACAACGCCATCGCCAGCCGGCAGATGGAGACCGCCATGACTGATCCGAACCGCATCACGCTGTATTATTCGCCGCAAACCCGGGCCACCGGCACGCGGGTGCTGCTGGAGGAACTGGGAGCGCCTTATGATCTTCGTGTCCTCAACATGAAGGCCGGCGAGCAGCGCCAGCCGGCCTATCTCGCCATCAACCCGCTCGGCAAGGTGCCGGCGATTCACCACCGCAACGCGCTGGTGACCGAGCAGGTCGCGATCACCATCTATCTAGCCGATTTGTTTCCGCAGGCGGGGCTGACACCCGCGCTGAACGATCCGCTGCGCGGCCCGTATCTGCGCTGGATCGCCTATTACGGCGCCTCGTTCGAGCCGGCCCTGATCGACAAGTTCATGCAGCGCGAGCCGGCACCGATCACGCAATCGCCGTATGCCGACTATGACATCATGCTCGGCGCGCTCGAGGCGCAGCTGTCGAAGGGCCCGTATCTGCTCGGCGAGCGCATGACGGGCGCCGACGTGCTGTGGGGCGTCGCGTTCAGCTGGACCATGATGTTCGGCATTGTGCCGAAAAAGGACGTGTTCGTCCGCTATGCCGAACGCATGACCTCGCGGCCCGCGTTCCAGCGCATCAACGCAGCGGACGCTGAGATGGCGGCGCAGCATGCTGCGGCGGCTGGCGGTTGAATGAACCGGGGTTGCAGATGACGAAGCCGGTGCACACGACCAACTGCTTCAACACCTTCATCCAGGTTGCTGAAGATTGTCCTGCGCGTACCGGCGAAGAGCCGCCGCTGCGCGCGGGAAAGCCGACGGTGGCGTGCCTGCAATACGGGATGATCGCCAAGGCGCCTTACAAATACACGTCCGACGACGTGATCTTCGCGACCTCTGCGTCGGGACGCGAACTCGCCGTGAAGGCGACGAAAACGGAGAAGCAGGCGGCCCGCGAAGCGTTCTTCTCCCGAGGGCAGGCGTGCATGAGGGCGTCGAGCCTGGGCAAGCGCTTCGGCTGGGGCGTTCATGCCGATAGCAAGGGCCGGATCGCGATCTATCCCATCGAGAGCAAACACTACAAGGCGCTTGCCCGCGATCCCAGGCTCACGCAGGTGCGCGCGATGCGGTCGAAGCGGGCTTGATCAGAATTTCGGCGGTCGCTTCTCCGCGAACGCCTTGATGCCTTCCTTGATCTCGTCGCCGCGCATGCTGTCGCGGTGACGCTGATCGGCGGCTTGCGCGTCCAATTCGCCGCGGGCGAATTCGTTGATGGCGCGCTTCATGCCGCGCATCGCCTGCGGCGCGTTGCCGGCGAGGATCGCAGCGAGCCTGTCGACCTCCTCGTCCAGAAACTCCAACGCCACCATGTCGGTGAGATAGCCGATCCGCAGCATCTCCGGCGCGCTGATCTTTCGCGCGGTCAGGAACAGTTTTTTTGCATTGTCGACGCCGAGCCGCGTCACGTAACGCTTGATGCCGCTGCTGTAGTAATGCAGCCCGAGCCGTGCCGCGGGCATGAACATCTCGGCGGTATCGACGCCGATGCGGAAGTCGCAGGCAAGCGCGAGGTCGGTCGCGCCGCCATAGACGCCGCCGTTGAGCCGGCAGATCGTGGGGACGCCGAGATCCTCCAGCCGGTTGACGACCACCTCGAACGCCGATCCCGCGCTCTGCTGCTCGTTCGCACTGACCGCGCGCTCGGCAACGGAATTGAGGTCATAGCCGGCGGAGAAGGCGCGCCCCGTGCCGGTCAGCACCAGCACGCGGATAGCAGGATCGGCCTCGACCCGGTCGAACAGTTTGACCAGTTCGCCGAGATCCTCGGCCTGGAGCCGGTTGAGATGTTTGGGCCGGTTGAGGCGGATGGTGGCGCGTGCGCCAACGAGTTCGAGCACCGGGCCAGTGGCTGCGTCGGCTGTGTCCGACATTCTTGTCTCCATTTATTTTGCTTGTCGCCATTTATTTGTTTTCGAGCGTGCGCCGCTTCGCCTCGGCATCGATGGTCTCGGCGAGATCGGGATGCCGCGCCATCAGCACGCGGAAGTCGACGAGGTCGAGCACAAGAAGCCGCGACACCTTGGTGGTCGAGACGTTGGCGCCGCGCAAATTGTTGCCGAGCAAGGCCATCTCGCCGAAGAAGGCGCCATCGCCGAGCCGCACCTTCTTGCCGGGCAGGTCGACCTCGACCTCGCCGGCGGCGATGAAATACATGCAGTCGCCCTGCGCACCCTTGCGGATGATCATGGTGCGCGCCGGCAGCTCCATGGTGCGCAGCATGTGGGTGACGTCGGCGATGGCGGCCGGTCCAAGCGCTGCAAAGAACGGCACCTTGCTGACGGATTCCCAGGTCTTGAGGAAATTGTCGCGCCGGGTCTCCGCGGCAAAGCCGGTCGCCAAAATACCGGTCCAGAGGCCGAACACACCGAGGCCGGAGATCATCACCAGCGCCGCCACCATGCGGCCCAGCGGCGTCACCGGCACCACGTCGCCATAGCCCGTCGTCGTCAGGGTTGCGACGGCCCACCACAGCGCGGCCGGCACGCTGCCGAACGTCTGCGGCTGCACGTCCCGCTCCAGGAAATATTCGGCAACCGAGGCCAGGAAGACCACCATCAGGAAGATCACGAGCACGCTGACCAGCGGCCCCGATTCCAGCACCAGCACGCGGCGGAGCTGCCGCAGGCCGGGAATGCCCGGCACCACCTTCAGCACCCAGAGCACGCTGAGCAGCCACGCCGTCCTGGGCTCGATCCCGAGAATCAGCGCGGCCGGCACGGCCAACGCACCGACCGCGTCGACCAGCCCGGCGGAGGAGGACATGTAGAGTGCAAGGCGCCCCTGTCGCGTCATATGGCGCAGCCGGACCACCCATTCGTATACGAAGTACACGAGACAGGTCCAAAGCAGGGCGTCGACCCAGCGATGTGCCGTCTCATAGGCCGGGTTGACCGTCAGGAGCACCATGGCAAGCACGCCGACGGCGACGGCCACATAGGCCGCCCTGGTCATGTTGCGGCCGGCCGTGGCGGCCGCGAACTGGGCCAGAGCGGAGATCAGCGGCTTGGACATGCGGGCAGGCGGCTCAGTTTCGTCTTTGCGGTCCCCGGCTGGAACCTCGCTGCCAAAGTGCCTGCCCGGCTCGAGGCCGTCAACGACGGTCCGCCGGACCACGCGCCGCTACTTGAAATGCGGCGGTTCGTCGTAGCCGCGACGGCTGCTGAAGAACAGCAGCACCATCAAGCCGATGCCGACAAGAACGGAAAAACCGGCCCCCAGCGCCAGCGCCACGTAGCCTTCCGTCGGGATCGGCTCGCCCTCGACCGCCATCGCGGAATAAACGAAATAGCCAACCGCGGCCAACATTCCCAGCAGGAAGATGATGAGGAGTGCACGCATGGCGCGGTCTCCGGTTGATCCGAGAACAAACGGTTGTGGACAGGGACGGTTCCCGGCCTAGGGCCCCCGGTCGCTCGAAGACGTGCCGGCAAGGCGTCGCCGTAGGTCCTCAAATTGATGGGTCAGGCACTCTGAGCTGTCTTCACCACCACGACATTGCTCTCGTCGTGCTGGGAAGGGGCCACATCCTGAGCGGCCTTCTCGCCCGCGCCCGCATGGCGCTTGAGATAGTCGCGGCGCATGCCGATCTCGTCGCGGACGAATTCGTAGCCGAGCTTGAAGGTGTCGAGCCCGTCGGTACTGATCGTGCCGTCTCTGAGGCCGATGACGGCGCCGCGTAAAATGCCTTCCAGCTCGTCCTGGAGACATTCGAGCTGGTCGAGCGAATGCGCATGTTCGATCCGCTCGCCGATGTCGAGGATGGCGGTGGCCAGCTCGCTGGCCTTCTCCGGCGCGATCCGGGTGATCTTGGCGTAGATCGCGGCGAAGATCGAGCCGATGACGCTGAGCGCGGCAGCGCCGAGATACATCAGGTCGCTGTACTTATCCATGAACGACTTGGTGTCGTCGTTGATGTAGTCGGCCGCCCCTTGATGCGCCATCACGAAGGCGTCCTTCTCGACGGAGGCGGGCTCGATCCTAGTGGCAAAGCCGCTGTCGAGCCCGAGCGCGGACTTGTTCTCGTAGACGGTGCGCGCGAGCTCCCCGGCCGTCGTCGGCGACATCCTGGATTGGGCGACCAGCAACCATTCGAGCCCGATCGTGTCGAGATCGTCGCCGGGAATTTCCGGCGATGCAGACAGCGTGCCCGCCGTCAGCGTCTCGCTGGAAATGCCGGGGATCTTGCGCGCCAGCGCTTTCGCCTCGTCGATCGCGTTCAGCGTGAAGCCGCCGCGCCTGGCGACCTGCTCATACGCCTTGTCCCGCACCGCCCGCGAGGCGTGGACGATGGCGACGACTGCGCCAAAGCCGCTCGCCGGCGCGAACAGCTTGTCGAGCGTAGCGCCCTGTGGCGCCATCCGGATCCTCTCCGCGTCCGCACCCTCCGGAACGTCGAGGATACCGCGGACGAAGACGAGCGCGGAGTCGTTGTCGGCGACGACGGCGACCTTCTTCTTCTTCAGCTCGGCGAGCGACTTGATCTTCTTGTTTCCGGGCCCGAGCAGCAGCACGATATCGTGCTCGAGGATCGCGAGCGTGCGTGCCCGCAGCGGCACCTTGGCGTCGGTGCGCAGCACCGCGAGGTCGGCCTGCTTGCGATCGAACTGGGCGATCGCCTTGGCGTTGTCGGCGTTGTTGACGATCTTGATCCGGAAGCGCGAGGCGTTGTTCTTCAGGACGGCGGCGAGCTTGGCTGCGAACAGCGCCTCGTCGCTGTTGGGGGCGCCGACCGCAAAGGTCAGCGTCTCCGAATTGTGCACCAGCATGCGGCCGGCCCAGACGGTGGCAAGCGACAACAGCAGGGTCAGCACGACGTAGAGGAAGACCTGCTGCTGGTTGGTCTTGATCACCTTGGGTCGCCGGGGCGGTGGCTCGATCGGCGATGAGGTCGGGCCCTCAGTACTCATGGCAGCACTCTGGCCTTATGCTTCCGGTGGCGGGCGGCTTGCGGATGTGATCGCTGCGGTCGCCCTGCAATTCGTAAACGTCTGAAAAAAGAACGATATTCTCTACTGGCGATGGTAGCGCGCAGGCCGCGGAATGCAAATTCCGAGCCGAAGGTAACCTTACTCAACTCGGCCCCGGCGATTGGTCATCCTATCACCAGTTAGCCACAGTTGGCGATTTTCCGGTTCCCCCCGGCTGCATTCCGCCGCGGGAGGTGTCATAAATCGCAAGTCCCGGCGATTTGACCGGTCCAGGAAGAGATTGCGCTGAACGCTCCAATTCTTCTTGTCACGTCAACGAGGGCGCCTTGTCGTTTCCACCCCTGTCATCGGCGGTTCCGGTCGAAGCCCTCATTGGTTGGATGTTGCTGCTGACGTTCAAGCACATCATCGCCGATTTCGTCCTCCAGACCGCCTGGATGGCGCACGGCAAGGACCAGAAGCACGGTTGGGCCCTGCCGCTCCTGGTGCACTGCCTGGTTCACCTTGCGGTTGCGCTGCCGCTGATCCTGATCGTGGCGCCCAAATTCTGGTTTGTGGCGCTGATCGACTTCGTCATCCACATCACGATCGACCGCGCCAAGGGCCTCGTCTCAGCCAATTTCGGTGTCGATCTTGCGCATCCCTGGTTCTGGACCCTGATCGGTGTCGACCAGGCCCTGCACCATCTGACTGGCTTCGGCCTCTCCATCTTCATGGCGGCGAACTGACCGCTGGCGGCCTCGGCGCGTAGGTGGTCGTCCATCGGCATCCACAAGAGGTCGTCATGCCCGGGCTTGTCCCGGGCATCCACGATCTTCGCGCCTCTCGGCTTTCCGTGGATGGCCGGGACAAGCCCGGCCATGACGCGGTGGAGGCGTTCGCGCCTGACTCATCGGCTCAGATAGCGCGGCTGGATCCCCGCCCAGCCCATTGATTCGCGGCCCACGCGCAAAGGACCCCCGGGTGACTACCGGGCAGCGTGGTTAACCTTTCATTAGAGAATTGCACTGCATCTTCCCAGACGAGGGAGAACTGCAATGTTTTCAAGCCGCGATACCTTTGAAGGCGATTCGTGCCCGGTCCGCGACGAACTCCTTGGCGAGATGTACCGCGCCAGCGAGAGTGGCCTGCCGAGGCTGGTTGAAAGTGTTTCCCCTGACGCGCGCGCCAGGCTGGCGCTGTTCTGCTATCGCCGCAGCCATCTGCACTCGCTGGCGGTCGCGATCGCTGGCAGCTGTAACGAGCGCGACCTGATCGAGAACGGCGGCCGTGTCGGTTCGACGCTCTACGCGCTTGCGCGCGAAGGCGCGGCGAAATCCTCGCCGTCGCTGTCGGGTGGCCGCAAGCCGATCACGCTGTCGACCAAGCCGCTCTCGGTGCTCGCGCCGCTGGACGACGAGATCGACGACGAGATCAGCGAAGCCGTCCCGGCCTAAAGCACGATCGATCGCGCTCTAGCTCTCTATTGGCGTATGATCTCGGCGGAAAACCGCTGCACACTTTTCCGGATCATGCGCCGGCGGCCTCTATCACCGGCAGCCCGAATTTCCGTCGCGCCATCGCGCATTCGGCATCGCCCGGCATGCAGGTGCGGCACACGTCCGGCCGCACTGCATAGATGCCGCACGCGGTCGCTTTTCCAATGTTCCCCTGCAACGCCGAACAGCGATCGCCTTCGCAGCGCATGCCGGACTGACGGTCGTTGACGAGCGCTTCGGGAATCGCGGCAAGCTCCTCGTCGCTCTCGATCGAGAAGCGCGGCCAGTTCGCCGAATAGCCGCAGCAGGCGCCGCAACTCTGGCAACAGCTCGACAGGTCGATGGGGGCGTTCTCATCCATCGTCACGTGTCCTTTGGCGGGCCCCAGACCAGGCTCTGGCGCCATTTCGCGCGCAGCACGTCGCGCCTTTCAGGATATCTCTCGTCGGGATAGCTCGCGTCGACCACGCGGTCGGTGCGGAAGCTGCGGAAGTCGCCGCGCAGCTCGCACCAGGCCGCGAGCAGGCGCACGGCTTCGAGATAGCCGATCGAAATCGGCCAGATCATGCGCTCGCTGGCGCGGCCCTGCTCGTCGCGATAGCGCAGCATGATCTTCTTGCCTTCGTGGATCTGGGTGCGCGTGCGAGCCATGTCCAGGCGGTCCGGCTCCCTGTTCCAGCTCGGCCGGGCCCGGCTTGCCGGCTCCAGCACGAACGGACGCAGGCGCTCAGGGACAGTGTCGGCGATCTTGGCCATCAGATCTTCAGCCGCACGCGCCAGCGCGGGATCGGCATGGCCGGCGACCCATTGCGCGCCCAGCACCGCCGCCTCGATTTCGTCGGGTGTCAGCATCAAAGGCGGCAGGTCAAAACCCTTTTCCAGGATGTAGCCCATGCCGGCTTCACCACGGATCGGCACGCGCTGGCCGATCAGCGTGGCGATGTCGCGATAGATTGTGCGCTTCGAGGTCTCGAGCTCGGCCGCGATAGCGTCCGCCGTCAGCGGCTTACGCGTGCGCCTCAGCACCTGGATGATTTGAAACAGCCGGTCGGCGCGTCTCATGACGGATCTCTTGTCGGTGGTTTTTCAGAAGGCGGCGCGTGGCTGCTGACAGGATGTTGGCAGCAGGGGAGTTCTATACCGGGACAACACGTCGACTGAAGAGGATTTGTCCATGATCATTCCAACTCATTTCGGCCCGGCCGCTGCGCTGTGGCGGACCCCGCCTTTACAGGTCCAGCCTTTGCGAGTCCCGACTTTGCAAGCCCGAGCTTGGTACGCATGGGCGTTCGGCCGCCTCGTATCCCTTGATCTCATGGTCCTCGACCTCCGCCTTGCGCTCGCGACCATGGTGGCTCGCTTCCTGGTCCAGGCCGCGGACGCGCTGGTCCGTCATGTCATGGCCCGCGCCTGGCGGGGGGCCCGTTTCGCAGAAGATATCACGGCTGCTGCCACCATGGTGGCAGCAGCCCGCGGTTAAGTTCCCTCAACTCTTTCGGTCGTTTCAGGAGAGCCTTCATGATCACGCTTTACGGCTTTGGCGCCGGCTTCGGCCTGCCGGAAATCAGCCCCTTCGTCACCAAGACGGAGGTGCAGCTCAAGATGGCGGGATTGCCCTACCGGAAGGAGCGGGCGATGCCACCCGCATCACCCAAGGGGCAGCTGCCCTTCATCGACGATGGCGGCGAGGCGGTGGCCGATTCCACTTTCATCCGCGCCCATATCGAGCGCCGCTACGGCTTCGATTTCGACGCCGGTCTGTCGCTCGTCGAGCGCGCGCAGGCCTGGGCATTCGAACGCATGATCGAGCATCACGTTTATTTTGCGCTGGTCGGGGCGCGCTGGGTCGATCCGGTCAACTTCGCCAAGGGGCCTGCGCATTTCTTCGACGGCGCGCCGGAGCACAATCGCGAGAAGTTGCGCGAGGACGCGCAATTCCGTGTCGCCGAGAACTACCTGCTCTCCGGACTCGGCCGCCACGCGCCCGATGACGACGTCGATCTCGCCGTGCGCTCGCTGTTTGCGCTCTCGGTGCAGCTCGGCGACAAGTCCTATCTGATGGGCAACAAGCCCTGCGGCGTCGATGCCACCGCCTTCGGTGCACTCGCCGGGATCCTGACGCCGTTCTTCGAATCCGCACTGCGCCGTCGCGCCGAAGGATTTCCGAACCTCACCGCTTATGTCGACCGGATGATGGACAGTTACTATTCGGAGTTCGCCTGGACCCCGCTGCGGCAGGCGGCTTGAGGCCTGGAATGAGACTCATCTAGCGCCCCGAGAAAGGTGTGTCCCCTCCCCCACAAGGGAGGAGGGAACTCAGAGAGCGGTGCTGTTGTTCAAACGCGATCCGGCATTACGCTCGCTGCAAACAAAAAGAGCCGGCCCATCGGGCCGGCTTTCGTCGTCTCAATCCTGCCGCTGCGTCTATTTCACCAGCGTGTACTTGCCGTTCTTCACCGTGAGCAGGATGCGCGAGCGCTCGTCGAGGCCGTAGCGATCCTTTTCGGTGAAATTGTAGACGCCTTGGCTCGCCGCAAGCTCCTTCTCCGACAGCAGCGCCTGGCGAATCGCCTCGCGGAATTCCGGCGTGCCTGGCTTCGCCGTCTTGAGTGCCGCCGGGATGATGCGCTTGAGAATCTCGAAGGCGTCGTAAGAGTGACCGGCGAACTGGCTGCGGCTGTTCGGGCCGTACTTGGCTTCATAGGCCGAGTTGAGCGCGAGGCCCGGCTTCTTGGTGGCGGCTTCGTCCGGCTGGTCCTCGGGATCCATGACGGGACCAGAGGCCATCAGCACGCCTTCCGCAGCTTTGCCGGCGATGCGGATGAAGTCCATACTGGCGGCGCCATGGGTCTGGTAGATCAGGCCCTGATAGCCACGCTCGCGTAGCTCGGTCTGCGGCAGCGCGGCCGCGGTGCCGGAAGCGCCGACCAGAATGGCATCGGGATTCGCCGCCACGAGCTTCAGCACCTGTCCGGTCACCGACGTGTCGGGGCGAGCGAAGCGCTCCTCGTCGGCGATGGTTATGCCCATCGGCACGGCCTGCGCCTTCAAATCGTTGAACCAGAGGTCGCCATAGGAGTCGGAATAGCCGATATAACCGACGGTCTTCACACCCTTCGACTTCATGTGGTCGTACAGCACCTTGCCCACGATCGGGATCGGCTGCGGCATCGCCACCGACCACTTCATGCGCTCCGGCGTAATCGGGAACGGCGCCAGGCCGAAATGCGGGATGCCGGCTTCGTTGGCGACGTTGGACACCGCGATGGTCGGCGGCGTCAGCGCCGAGCCCATGATGATGTCGGCCTTGGATTCGGTCACGAAGCGGCGGGCGTTGGTGGTCGCGGTGGTCGGATCGCCGCCGTCGTCGAGTACGATCACCTTCAGCGGCACGCCGCCGATCTCCTTCGGCACGAACTCCAGCGCATTGCGCTCGGGAATGCCCAGCGCTGCGCCCGGGCCGGTCGTGGTGGTGGTGATGCCGATGGTGACCTCGGCGGTCTGGGCCAGCGCGGGCACGGCCGGCAGCGCAAGCGCAGCCGCGGTGACGGCGGCGGTCAGGTAAAAGCGTTTCATCTATTCCTCCCTTTATGTGTTTCTTTGAAAGCAGAAATCGGGGGGTAATTCAGCCCCCTCTTTTGGTGATGTGGCGATTTAGCTCCGGGCCTCGCTCCCCGTGAATTTGGCTACCATTTCCGCAGGAAACGGTGCCGATTTCAGTTTGTCGGGGTTAACGGGGTCGCGCCCGACCAGGACACGGGTCTCGAAACCCTCGATCGCCAGCGCCTCGCCCTTGAAGACGCTGTGCTTCACCTCGAAGCTCGAGCGCTTGATGCTCTCGATCTTGGTTTCGATGGTGATCCAGTCGCCATAAGTCGAGGGGATGTAGAACTTGGCGCGTGTATCGACCATGGGAATGCCCACCAGGCCGTATTTCTTGACCAGGTCCTGCTTGGAGAAGCCGGCGACTTCGAACAGGGTCGACGTCGAATCGTCGAACATCGCGAAATAACGCGGGTAATAGACGATGTTGGCGGGGTCGCAGTCACCCCACTGGATCTGGACGTCGCGCCGGTTCACGAACATATGCCGCGCCCTATTTCGGCGCCATGCGCAGCGAGCCGTCGAGGCGCACCACTTCGCCGTTGAGGTAGGAATTCTCGACCATGTGCAGGGCGAGCGCCGCGAACTCGTCGGCGTGGCCGAGCCGGCGCGGGAACGGGATCGCGGCGGCGAGCGAGTCCTGGGCTTCCTGCGGCAGGTTGGCGAGCAGCGGCGTGAGGAACAGGCCGGGCGCGATCGTCAGCACGCGGACGCCGAACTGCGCCAGCTCGCGCGCGATCGGCAGCGTCATGCCGACGATGCCGCCCTTGGAGGCCGAATAGGCCGATTGCCCGATCTGGCCGTCATAAGCGGCAACGGATGCCGTGTTGATGATGACGCCGCGCTCGCCGGTTGCCTGCGGCTCGAGCTTGGACATCTCGTTCGCGGCAAGGCGGAGCATGTTGAAGGTGCCGATCAAATTGACCTTGATCACCTTGTCGAAATCGGCGAGCGCCATCGGGCCGTCGCGGCCGACGACGCGCTTGGCAACGCCGATGCCGGCGCAATTGACCAGCACGCGCGCGGGTCCATGGGACTTGGTCGCTTGGGCGATCGCAGCCTCAGCGGAAGCCGCATCGGAGACGTCGCAAGCCACAGCCACGCCCTTGATCTCGGCGGCGACAGTTTTGGCGAGCTTGGCATTGAGGTCGCACACCGCGACCCTGGCGCCCTGCGCCGCCAGCTTACGCGCGGTCGCCGCGCCCAGTCCCGACGCGCCGCCCGTGACGATGACAGCCTGATCCTTCAACAACATGGCGTTCTCCCTGGTGCGACGTTTTCTTACCCGACCGATATCACACGGTCCGATGGATTGGCAGCGTAGAGCTCCTCGATCAGCAGGCTGCGATGCTCGAGCACCGCGCGCTGGTTGATCGAGCCCTTGTCGGTGACCTCGCCCTTGTCGATCGAGAGTGGCGTGTCCAAGAGGATCGCGCGCGTGATCCGCGTCGAGGATCCCGTGGCCGCGCTGAGAAAGCGGGTCAGCCGTTCGCGAAATGCCTCGCGCACCAGCCGGTCGCGGGTCGCGACGACGAGATCGTCGGTCGGCAGCGTCGGGTTGATCAGCCGGCAGCCGTCGAGATCGAGCACGACGAGCGCGGAGATCTCGTCTCGGTTGATGCCGGCGATGACGACGTCGCGCACCAGCGGCGCGCAAGCCGCGACGAAGCGCGCGCGCAATGGGCCGACGCTGACCCAGGTGCCGCTGCCGAGCTTGAAATCCTCACCGATGCGGCCGTCGAAATCGAAGCCGGCATTGAGATCATCGGGATCGACGGGCTTGAGGGCATCGCCGAGCTTGTAGAAGCCTTCTTCGTCGAACGAATTTGCGGTGATGTCGGGCTGGCGCCAGTAGCCGGGCATCACGTTCGGCCCCTTGCAACGAACTTCCATCTTGCCGTTGTTCGGCACCAGCTTGGCGTCATTGCCGGATACGGGAAGCCCGACATGGCCGGAGCGGCTGGTGCGCGGGTTGACCGACATGAAGAACGGCGCGGTCTCGGTTGCACCGAGGCCGGTCAGCATCGGTACGCGGTAGCCTTTTTCCTTCACCGCGAGCTCGTCGAGGCTGTTCCAGACGAACGGCGACAGGGCCGCGCCCGAGAAGAACATCGCGTGCAGCCGGTCGAAGAATTTTGCGCGCAGCCCTTGGTCGTCGCGCAGATAAGGCAGCAGCGACTCGTAGCCCTTGGGCACGTTGAAATAGACCGTCGGCGAAATCTCCTGGAGATTGCGCACGGTCTCCTCGATGCCTCCCGGCACCGGCTTGCCGGCGTCGAGATACATCGAGCCGCCATTGTAAAGCGTCAGCCCGATGTTGTGGTTGCCGCCAAAAGTGTGATTCCAGGGCAGCCAGTCGATGATGACGGGCGGCTCGTCCTTGAGGAAGGCGAGCGTCTCGCGCAGCATCACCTGGTTGGCGCAGATCATGCGCTGGGTGTTGATGACCGCCTTGGGGTTGCCGGTCGAGCCCGAGGTCAGCAGGAATTTCGCGATGGTGTCGGGGCCGATCTTGCCGTGGACCTCGTCCAGATCGCCGCGGATCGGCGTTGCCATGAGGTCGGCGAGCAAGGTGACGTCGCGGCCCGGCACGCGACCGTAGGACGCGGCGATGTCGGTGCCGAGCGAGACGTTGGCCGCGAGCGCGTCGGCGAACTTTTCGGCGTCCTCGGCAAAGACGAGGCCGGGCGTCAGCAGCTTCATCAGGTAGGAGAGCTTGCCGTAATCCTTCGATACCAGCGAATAGGCGGGCGACACCGGGCAGAACGGAATGCCGGCATAGAACGCGCCGAACGCGAGCAATGCGTGGTCGATCGAATTGCCGGAGAGGATGACGACCGGCCGCTCCGCCGACAGCCCGCGCGCAATGAGCCCTGAGGCGATGTGCCGGCTCGCGGCGAGCAGCTCGGCGTAGCTGATCTTGCGCCAGCCGCGGCCACCTTCGCGCTCGGCCATGAAGACGCGATCGGGCGTCGCGCTCGCCCAGTGATGCAGGCGGTCGGTGATGCGGGCCGGATAATCGCCGAGCGGCTGTTTGGGCCGCAGATAAATCGTGCCGTCGTCGCGCCGCTCGATATTGACGACGGGATCGCCGAACGAAATGGGCCGCAGCGGGGAAGTGCTCGCGCCGCGCTCCATGCTGGAAGAGGACGGCTGCGCGCTCATGATTTCGGCTTCACCTTTGCGGTCTTGTGTTCGAGGAACTCGCGGATCCTGCGTTTTGCCTCTTTGTCGCTCTGCGCCACCGTCGCCATCAGCGATTCCATCAACAGGCCGGTCTGCGGATTGGCCTCCGCGATCATCGGCAGCGCCTGGAGCACGGCGAAGTTGGTCAGCGGCGCGTTGGAGGCGACCTTGGTCGCAAGCTCCATCGCCTTGCCGAGCCCGTTGCCGGCTTCCGTGACATATTGCGCAAAGCCGTAGGAGGTGCCTTCGGTCGCGGAATAGACGCGGCCGGTCAGCATCATGTCCATCATCCTGGCGACGCCGATCAGGCGCGGCAGGCGCACCGAACCGCCGCCACCGACGAAGATGCCGCGCTGCCCCTCCGGCAGCGCGAAATAGGTCGAGGGTTCGGCGACACGGATATGCGCCGCGCAGGCGAGCTCCAGCCCGCCTCCGATCACGGCGCCCCTGAGCGCGGCGATCACAGGCACGCGGCTGTACTGGATGCGGTCGAACACCCGGTGCCACATCTGGGAATGGAGAAGGCCGCCACTGGCATCATGGTCGGTCAGTTCGGAGAGGTCGAGACCGCTGGAAAAATGGTCGCCGATGCCGTGGATGACGACGGCGCCGATATCCTCGGGCAGGGCCGCAAAACACTCGCCGATCTCCAGGATGATGCCGTCGTTGAGCGCATTGCGCTTGGCCGGCCGATTGAGGCCGACGGTCAAAACCCGGTCCGCCCGCTCGATCTTCAAAAGCCCGGAGGCGCCCGCGTCAGCGGTCTCGGCGTTTCCCTGTGTCATTTGCGTCCTTGTCAGAATAGTTATGTTGTATAACGAATTCAGGGGGAGTCAACAAGGGAAGTCCCGCCGTTGCGCTTCGAAGCCTCCTTCGAAACGGGAAAACGTCAGCCAATTGGGCGCCGCATTCGGCGCAATACGTGGAGCGCCTCAGGCTGCGTCGGTCATCAGCTTCTTCGCGGCCTGAGCAAGCAGGCCCGATCGCGTGTAGCCGTGGGCCTCGGCGTATTTGTCAATTTGCTCCAGGACATCACCCGGCAAGGTGACATTGACGCGCACGACCTTCGGCAGATCGTCCTTCATCGAGACCAGAATGGCGACGCCCGAGCGGTTCTCGGGCTTGGACATGATATCTTCGAGTGAGGAAGGCTCTGGGATCGGTTCGCCGTCCTCCGCCATCCCCTCGAGGTGAAGCGCCAGCGCTTCCTCGGCCATGTCGCGTGCCTCGTCGAGCGTGGTTCCTGCGGTCACGAGGCCGGGCAGATCGGGAAACGACACGCCGAAATCGCTGTCGGCGTCCTTATGGATAAGACCAATGTAGTGGCGCATGGCGCTTACCTCAGCTTCAGGCCGGATTGCTTTTCAATACTCTTCAGTGTTCCGAGAGGGACGTCCCGCTTCGGATGAGGGACCGTGACCCGGCCCTGCTTCGCGGGGTGCTTGAACTGGACGTGGCTGCCCTTCTGAGCCACTTGGACCCAGCCATCTCTTTGAAGGACCGAGATAATTTCCCGGTCATTCATGATGTGTATTTATACACATTTGCCCGTGCTCGTCAATGAACTCACATCACCTGATGCACGTCGATCACGACGCGGTCCGCATGCCGGGCTGCTGAACCGACAAAAATGTGCTGCATCAGCCAGCGGTATTTCTCATGCCCGGTCTCGAACTTCGGCACGGTGCGGAAATAGATCAGTTTGGGATCCACCGGCTCGCCGCGCTTGAGCTTTTGCAACAGCTCGACCGGGCCGAAGCGCATGCCCTTGTTCTCGACATAGACGGTGGCGCCGTCATCGGTTTGGAACGCGTACTTCGCTTCGAGATCAATCAGCTCATTCGGGCGGATGGTCTGGAAGTCCGCGCCGAACGGCAGCACCTTGCCGGTGATCGCACCCGTCACCTCGCCGCCGACGATCGGGATGATGCGGCGAATGCCGATACCGGTCTCGCCGGCGGTGACGACGTCGCCGATGCGTGCGGTGACGGTAAAGACGTATCTGGTTTCCAGCGACGGCGTGGTCATCGCTTCACCTCCTCAATGCGCCATCATCCGCGTCGGCAACCACGTCGCCAGCAGCGGGAAGGCGATCAGGATCACCAGGCGCACCAGGTCTGTCGCCACGAACGGAATCACGCCCTTGAAGATGGTGGAGAAGGAAACGTCCTTCACCACGCTCTTGATGACAAAGACGTTCATGCCCACCGGCGGATGGATCAGGCCGAGCTCGACCGTCATGACGATGATGACGCCGAACCAGATCGGGTCGAAACCGAGATGCATGATCACGGGGAAGATGATCGGCACGGTGAGGATGATCATCGCCATGGCGTCCATCAGGCAGCCGAGCACGAGATACATCACCATGATCAGCGCCAGCACGCCGTAGGGGCCGAGACCGAGGCCGGTGAGGAATTCCGTCACCTTTTGCGGGGTCTGCGTCACCGTGAGGAAATAGCCGAAGATCAAGGCGCCGATCAGCACGGTGAACACGGCGGCGGCCGTGCGCGTCGCCTGGAGCAGCGACGCCAGAATCTTCTCGCGGTCGAGCCGGCCGGTCGCCACGCCGATGATGAAGGCGCCGGCGGCGCCGACGCCGCCCGCTTCCGTCGGCGTGAAGCGCGGCAAATAGGGCAGGCCGTAAAGGCCGCCGATCACGAACACGAACAGCAGCACCGGCGCCCAGATGTCCTTCAGGCCGGCGAAGCGCTCGCGCCACGGCAGCTCCTTGCCCTTGGGCAGGAAGTCGGGCCGGAAATAACCGATCAGGAAGATCGTGATCATGTACATGGTCATCGCCAGGATGCCCGGGATGATGCCGGCGATGAACAGCTTGCCGATGTCCTGCTCGGTGATGATGCCGTAGACGGCGAGCACGGTGGAGGGCGGCAGCATCGCACCCAGCGTGCCGCCGGCCGCGATCACGCCGGTGGCAAACGACTGCGGATAGCCGAAGCGGCGCATCTCGGGGTAAGCGACCGCGGAGAAGGTCGCGGCGGTCGCGACCGAGGAGCCGCAGATCGCGGCAAAGCCGCCGCAGGCGCCGACGGTGGCGATGCCGAGTCCGCCGCGCAAATGGCCGACAAAGCCGTTGGCGGCGCGGAACAGTTCGCGGCTCATGCCGGAATTGCTGACGAAGGAGCCCATCAGCAAAAACATCGGAATGACGCCGAAGGTGTAGTCGGTCACCGTGCGCATCGAGGTCTGGCCGACCAGCTTCAGCGCCGGCGTGGCGCCAACGAGATAGGAGAAGCCGGAGACGCCGACGAGGCCCATGGCCATGCCGACGGGCACGCGCAGCAGCATCAACGCGAACAGGGAAACGAAGCCGATAACGGCGACGGCATCGGTGCTCATGATTACTCCGTCGCCTTCAGCTTGGGGTCGTGCATCTCTTCGGGATGGAAGATCAACCGGTAGGTGCGGATCGCGATCAGCAGCACGGCGGAGACGTCGCCGATCCAGGCGATCGCGAAGAACGGCCAGGTCGGCATGTGCATGTCGAAGGTTTGGACGTTGTCGTTGTAGGTGCCGCGGACCTTGTCGAACAGCGTCCAGGTCTGCACCGTCACGACGAACAGCAGCACCAGGGTCGCGAACACGTCGATCCAGCGCTGGTAGCGCGGCCCGACATTGCCCCAGACGAGGTCGACAGTGATGTGGGTGCCGCGATAGGAGGTCGCGGCGATGCCCCAGAAGATGAGGATGCCGAGCAGCATGCGGCCGATGTCGAAACTATCGGGGATCGCATAGTTCAGCGTGTTGCGCAGCAACACCGAGAGGAAGATGTCGAGCGCGACGATGCCGACGAAGCCGGCTGCGATCCACTCGATCGAATCGATCACGCGATCCATCCAGGCGCGCTTCATGGGAGTGTCCTAGGTGATGTCATTCTCGTTCTCGACTCGGCTGCTGCTCCTCGCCTCTCCCCGCGTGCGGAGAGAGGCCGCATCGCATCGTAGATGCGGTCGGGTGAGGGGACTCTCCACGAGTCCATCTCTCACTCTATCTTGCGGAAGCGGCCCCTCACCCCACCCCTCTCCCCGTAAAGACGGAGAGAGGGGAGGAGAGGCCGATCGCGTCGCAGCTTCACTCCGCCAGCGCGTTGTACTTCTTCAGCGAGGCCTTCAGCTCGCTAAGCGCCGCGTCCGGATCCACGCCGGTCTTCTTCGCGCCGTCACTCCAGGTCTTCACCAGCGGCTCGGCGGCCTTCTTCCAGGCCGCGGTCTGCTCGGGCGTCAGCTTGTAGACCTCGTGACCGGACTCCGCCTTGACCTTGTCGATGCCGGCATCCTCGAACTTGCCCCAGTGCTCGCCGACCACGCCTGCCATTTCGACCGTGCAATTCTTGTCGATCGCGGCCTTCTGCTTGTCGGACATCGCATTGTACTTGTCCTTGTTCATGACGAACACGAAGGTCGTGGTGTAGAGCGGCGCCTCCATGTCGTATTTGGTCACCTTGTCGATGCCGAACAGCACCAGCGAGCCCCAGGGGAAGGTGACGCCATCGGCGACGCCGCGCTCGATGATGTCGCGCACTTCGGGCGCGGAGGATTGCACATTGGTGCCGCCGAGCGAGGTGACGAAGTTCGCCATGGTGGCGTGGGCGGGGCGGATCTTCAGGCCCTTCACGTCCTCCGGCATCACGATCTTCTTGGTGCGGGAATGGAAGGAGGAGGGCGAGTGGACGAAGGCGAGGCAGTATTTGACGTCCTTCATCTCCTTCTCGGCGTATTTGCGGTACCAGGCGTCGAGCCCCATCGAGCCGCCCTTGGCATCCGAGATCAGGAATGGCAATTCGCCGGCGCCGATGATCGGGAAACGGCCGGGCTGGTAGCCGGGATTGACATAGGTGACGTCGGCGATGCCGTCGCGCGCCATGTCATAATGATCGAACGCCTTGCCCATCTGCTGGGCCGGAAACACCTTGCCCTTGATGGTGCCGCCGGAATCCTTCTCGACCGCGGCAGCCCAGTCCTCCAGCGATTTCTGCAGCGGATGCGAGGCCGGCACCCAGTGCGAGATCTTCAAATCGAAGGTCTTGTCCTGCGCGAACGCAGGGCTCACGCTTGCTGCCAGCAGCAACGCCAGACAGGCTTTTCTCATCACGCGTCTCTCCCTCTTTTGACGGCGGGCTTCGATGGCCCGGTCTCGTTAATTAACATGTTATCTAGTTGGCCGGCGCGTTCAAGCCGGAACTGGCGCGACGTGCCGCCGCGCACTCCCTTTTGCCCAACCGTTATATGATATAATTATCGTGCGCGGACGGCCGCGACAAGCGAGCCACGACGAAAGCCTACAAGATCGGGAGGAGCAAGTATTGCGGACAAAAGTCGCAATCATCGGGGCAGGGCCGGCAGGATTGTTGCTTGGGCAACTGCTGCATCATTATGGCATCGACAATGTCATTCTGGAGCGGCAGAGCCAGGACTATGTGCTCGGCCGCATCCGTGCCGGACTGCTGGAGGAGGGAACAGTTGCGCTGCTCGACCAGATCGGCGCCGGCGCACGGGCGCATGCCGAAGGGCTGGTGCATGAAGGGATCGAACTCACCTTCTCGGGGCGCCGCCACCGCATCGACATGAAGGCTGCGACCGGCAAGACGGTCATGATTTACGGCCAGACCGAGGTCACGCTCGATCTGATGAATGCGCGCACGGCCGCCGGCCTCACCTCGGTCTACGAGGCCAAGGACGTGCAGCCGCAGGATTTCGACGGCGGTCACCCGCGCGTAACCTACGTGAAAGATGGCGTCACCCACACCATCGATTGCGATTTCATCGCCGGTTGCGACGGGTTTCACGGCGTCAGCCGCGCCAGCGTTCCGGCTTCGGCCATCGAGGAGTTCGAGCGCATCTATCCGTTCGGCTGGCTCGGCATCCTCTCCGAGACGCCGCCGGTCAGCCACGAGCTGATCTATTCCAACCACGCCCGTGGCTTTGCGCTCTGCACCATGCGTTCGACCAGGCGCAGCCGTTACTATGTGCAGTGCGCGCTCGACGACCACGTCGACCAATGGCCGGACGACCGTTTCTGGGACGAGCTCAAGCGCCGGCTCGACCAGGACGCCGCCGACACCCTGGTCACGGGCCCCTCGATCGAGAAGAGCATTGCGCCGCTGCGCAGCTTCGTCGCCGAGCCGATGCGCTTCGGCAGGATGTTCCTGTGCGGTGACGCCGCCCATATCGTGCCGCCGACCGGCGCCAAGGGGCTGAACCTGGCCGCGAGCGACGCGCATTATCTGTCGAGTGCGTTTCGCGAGTTCTACGACGAAAAATCCAGCGCCGGCATTGATGCCTATTCGGCGAAGGCGCTGGCGCGGGTCTGGAAGGCCGTGCGCTTCTCCTGGTGGATGACCTCGATGCTGCACAAATTCCCCGACACCGGCACCATCGGCGCGCGCATCCAGCTCGCCGAACTCGACTATGTCACGCAGTCGCAGGCCGCGATGACCTCGCTGTCGGAGAATTACGTGGGGCTGCCGTTTTAGGGCGCGCCGTCATGCCCCGCGAAAGCGGGGCATCCAGTACGCCGCGGCCTCTCCGTATCACGTCACCGTCTCTGGAATACTGGATCACCCGCTTTCGCGGGTGATGACAGGGATAGCGGGGCGACGGCGCCACTCCTTTCAAACACCCGCGCAAATTCCGTTTAAAACTTTGTAGGTGGTGCATCTGTCCCGTCTGCCGCGTTCAATGGCGGGAGCCACCAACGCGAGACGGACATGACCAGCACCGACATTCCCGCCGGCTTCGAGCCGCACTTTCGCAAAGCCCCGCTCACCGATCCCTGGGAGCCGCTTTACTCCAGGAAGACCGACAACGGCGTCACCGTGGGATTGCGGCTGGCGAAACCGCACACCAACGCGCGCGGGCTGATCCATGGCGGCCTGATCGCGGCGCTGGCCGATGCCGCCATGGGCTACAGCTGCGCGCAGGCGACGGGCTGGACGACCTCGTTGGTCACGATCTCGCTGTCGGTCGACTATGTCGGCGCCGGCGAGATCGGCCAATGGCTCGCGGTCGAGGGTGAGGCGATCAAGACCGGCAGCACGATCTGTTTCGCGCAGTGCCTCGCGAAGGCCGACGGCGCCGTGATCGCCCGCGCCAGCGGCACCTTTCGCGTCGTGCCGAAGAAGGGGTGAGGGCGTCACCCGAATTTCCACTCCGCGGTCTCCACCACGAGATCGACGAAGGCGCGCACCTTGGCGGAGAGCAGGCGCGAGGTCGGGTAGACGATGTGGATCGGCAACGCCGGCTGCTCGTATTTCGCCAACACGATTCTGAGCCGCCCGCGCCGCAGGCCCTCGGCAGCCTGATAGGCCAGCACCCGGGTCACGCCGCCGCCCGCCTCGGCATATTGCAGGGCGGCGTCGGCGCTGTTGCTGGCGAAGCGTGGATTCGGCGCCACCTCGATGTCGCGGCCGTCCTGCACGAAGCGCCAGTTCGCGGATGGACCGAAGGCGATGGTCTGGTGCCCGAGCAATGCCTCCGGCGTCTTCGGCTCGCCATGGCGCTTGAGATAGCCAGGTGTCGCCACCACGATCCGCCGCATCTCGCCGACCTGGCGCGCGACGAGAGAGGGTCGGCGAGATGGCCGATCCGCACCGCGACGTCGACGGCATCTTCCACGAGATTGACCAGATTGTCCGACAGCCGCAATTCGCAAGCGACCTCGGGATAGCGCTTGAGGTAGGCGATCATGACAGGCCCGACATGGAGCCGGCCGAAGCCGACCGGCGCCGACACCACCAGCCGCCCGCTCGGCCGGTTGCGCTCCTCCCGTGCAGAGCCGTCGGCCTCCTCGACATCGGCCAGGATGCGACGCACGCGCTCCAGATAGCGCGTGCCGACGTCGGTCAGGGTCACTTGACGGGTGGTCCGCTGCAACAGCCGCGCGCCGAGATGCTCCTCCAGCGCCGCGATCAGCCGCGTCACCGCGGAGGGCGACAGCCGCAGTTTTCGCGCCGCCGGCGCGAAGCCGCGCAGGTCGGCGACGGTGACGAAAACATGCATGGCTTCGAGGCGATCCATGGCATTATTGCCTATACCGCAATGATGAAGTGTCAAGCGGGACGATTGTTTTAGCCTGCGAAAAGTCCACTTTAGATCGCGAAGTCGAAGGGATGCGCCGGGATTTCAGGAGACGTTCCGATGACGGCAACTCACACCTACGCCAGCGACGTGGCGTTCACGCCGGCGGTGAAGTCGATCCAGACCCGCAAGGGATCACGCGAAGGCTATGCGCATGCCGAGCAGCGCGGCTGGCGCACCGAGGTCGATGAGAACCTCGCGGCATTCCTGGCCGACGCCAACAGCTTCTATCTCGCCACGGCCTCGGCCGACGGCCAGCCCTACATCCAGCATCGCGGCGGCCCGAAGGGGTTTTGAAGGTGCTGGACAAGCAGACGCTCGCCTTCACGGACTATGCGGGCAATCGTCAATACATCACGCAGGGAAATCTGTCCGAAAACCCCAAGGCTTACATCTTCGTGATGGACTACGCCCATCGCCGCCGGGTGAAGATCTGGGGCGAGGCGCGGGTGGTCGAGGACGACGAGGCGCTGACGACATCGCTGATGCCGAAAGGCTATCGCGCCCGGCCGGAGCAGGTGATCCTGTTCAAGATCGAAGCGTGGGACACGAACTGCCCGCAGCACATCCCGCAAAAATTCGACGCGACGGATGTGGCAGCGGCGCTGGCGGCAAGGGATGCGAAGATCGCGGAGCTGGAAGCGGAGGTCGCGGGGCTGAAGGGAGCGAGTTGAGCGGCCTCTTCGCCTCCCCGAATCCACCGATGTCATGCCCCGCGAAGGCGGGGCATCCAGTACGCCGCGGCGTCTCGGTTCCAGCACAGCGGTCTCTGGGATACTGGATCGTCCGCCCCTGTGCGCAGTTGCGCACTAGGCGGACGATGACAGATGAGTTTGAGGAAGCGTCTCGAAACTACAACACACTCGCGCCTTCGTGCTGGAAGCCGAGATAGCTCGCCGCCACGCGCTCGTTCGCCGCGATGTCGCTGGCCTTGCCGCTGAGCACGAACTCGCCGAGCTCCATGACATAGGCCTGATCCGCGATCTTCAATGCCGCCTGCGCGTTCTGCTCGACCAGCAGCACGGAGACGCCGGCGGCGCGCAGTTCGGTGACGATGCGGAAAATGTCGGCGACGATGATCGGGGCGAGGCCGAGGCTCGGCTCGTCCAGCATCAGGAGCTTGGGCTCGCCCATCAGTGCGCGGCCCATTGCAAGCATCTGCTGCTCGCCGCCGGAGAGCGTGCCGGCGAGCTGCTTGCGCCGCTCCTTGAGCCGCGGAAACAGCGTGTAGACCCGCTCCATCGAGGCTTTCGCCTTGCTTCTCTCGATGCGGAAGGCCCCTAACTCGAGATTGTCCTCGACATTCATGGTCACGAACAATTCGCGGTGCTCGGGAACGAGGCCAAGCCCCATGGCGACGCGGTCCTCGATGTCGAGCCGCGACAGGTCCTGACCTGCGAATGAAACACGCCCTTTCAGCGGCAAGATGCCGATGATGGCGGAGAGCAGCGTGGTCTTGCCGGCGCCGTTGGCGCCGACGATGGTGACGATCTGGTTCTGGCCGACTTCGAGCGAGACCGAGCGCACGGCCTCGACCTTGCCATATGCGACATGGGCGTTGGCGACGGACAACAGCGCGCTCATGCCGCCACTCCGAGATAGGCCTTGATCACTTCGGGATTGGTCTTGATCGTGGCCGGCGTTCCTTCCGCGATCTTGGTGCCGAAATCGAGCACCACGATGCGGTCGGCGAGGTTCATGACGAAGCCCATGTCGTGCTCGACCAGCAGGACGCTCATGCCGCCGTCGCGCAGCTCGCGCAGCAGCGTCGCGAGCCGCTCCTTCTCCATGTGGCGCAGGCCGGCGGCCGGCTCGTCGAGCAGCAGCAGCATCGGATCGACGCACAACGCACGGGCGATCTCGACGATCCGTTGCTGTCCCAGTGAGAGCGAGCCTGCGAGCTGATGTATCTGCTCGCCAAGTCCGACGCGCTCGATCTGGCGGGCGGCTTCGGCGAGCAGCTTTGCCTCATCAGTGCGGTCGAGCCGCAGCATCGAGGAGATCGGCCCCGAATGGCCGCGCAGATGGGCGCCGATCGCGACGTTTTCCAGCACGGTCATATCAGGCACCAGCTTGACGTGCTGGAAGGTGCGGGAGATGCCGAGCTTGACGATCTCCTGCGGCGGCGCCCTGTCGACCTTGTTGCCGAGCACGGAGATCGAGCCCGAGCTGGCGGACAGCACGCCGGTGATCAGGTTGAAGGTGGTGCTCTTGCCGGCGCCGTTGGGGCCGATCAGCGCGACGATCTCGCGAGCCTGAACGTCGAAGGAGACGTTGTTCACCGCGACCACGCCGCCAAATTGCTTCCGCGCCTTCTCGACCTGGAGCAGGACGCTGGATTGGCCGGGGGAGCGGGTGCGCTGCTCCAGTTTCAACGAAGTGTCCGGCTTTTGCCACCGGTAGCCTGGGGCAGGAACGACATCAGCCAGGGCCAGACGCCGCCGGGTGCGAGCTGGAGCAGCGCCACCAGCATGATGCCGAACACGATCGTTTCAACCTGGCCGGAGCCGGGCAGGATCAACGGCAGGTAGCTCTGCAGCACTTCCTTCAGGACCACGACGAGCGCCGCGCCCAGGACGCCGCCCCAGACATAGCCGGCGCCGCCGACCACGGCGATGAAGAGATACTCGATGCCGGCCTGCGCGCCGAACGGCGTCGGGTTCACCGCGCGTTGAAGATGGGCGTAGAGCCAGCCGGAGAGGCCGGCGAGCACGGCGGCATGGATGAACACCAGCATTTTCGCCCGCGGCGTGTGCACGCCGAACGCCTCGGCCGCGACATGGCCGCGCCGGAGCGCGCGGATGGCGCGGCCGGTGCGGGAGTCCAGCAGGTTCATTGTGAGCAACGCCGAGAGGATCACGGCAACCCAGATCGCGTAGTAGATCGAGCCGGGCGAGAGCATTTTGAACGAGCCGATCGACAGCGGCGGGATCGCCGAGATGCCGTCGTTTCTTCCCAAAAATTCCAGCTTGCTGAAGAGATAGAACAAGCCGAGTCCCCAGGCGAGCGTGCCGAGCGGCAGATAATGACCGGAGAGACGGACCGTGACGAGGCCGAGCAGCACCGCCAGCAATCCGCTGACCACCAGCGACAGCGGTAGCGTCAGCCAGGGCGACATGCCGTAGGTCGTCGACAGCACCGCAGTGGTGTAGGCGCCGAAGCCGACGAAGGCCGCTTGTCCAAACGAGGTCAGGCCGCCGACGCCGGTCAGCAGCACGAGGCCCATCGCGACCAGGGCCGCGAGACCGATATTGTCGAGCAGCACGATCCAGAATGGGGGCATGCCCGGAACGAACGGGATCGCCGCCATGATCAGCGCGAAGATGAGGATGGGGAGCCGGCTCTGCATCTTGGCGTCAGTCCTTCTCTTCCTCGACCGCAGGCGCGGCGAGCGAGCGCAGCAGCAGCACGGGAATCAAGAGCATGAAAACGATCACCTCCTTGTAGTTGGAGGCATAGAAGGACGAGAACGCCTCGACGATGCCGACGACCAGCGCCGCGACGGCGGTGAGGGGGTAGCTGACAAGCCCGCCGATGATCGCGGCGACAAAGCCCTTCAGGCCGATCAGGAAGCCCGAGTCGTAATACAGCGTCGTGATCGGCACGATCATGATGCCCGACAGTGCGCCGATGACGGACGCCAGCAGGAAGGCGATCTGCCCGGATAGCGTGGTGCGGATGCCGACGAGCCGGGCACCGAGCCGGTTCACGGCGGTCGCGCGCAGTGCCTTGCCGTAGAGCGTCAGCCCGAAAAACAGCCACAGCCCGACGATGAAAGCGATGGTAATGCCATAGACCGTGATGCTCTGGCCGGTGAAGCGCAGCGCACCGGTGGTGAAAGAGCCGGACAGCACGGCAGGTCCGCGCTGGCCTTCGGCGCCGAAGAACAAAAGGCCCAAACCCTGAAGGGCGAGGTGGACGCCCACCGAGGCGATCAACAGCACCAGCACGGAGGTGTGCGCCAGCGGCTGGAATGCGATGCGGTAGAGAAACAGGCCGATCATCGCCACGATCACCAGTGACAGCGCGATGCAGACCGCAACCGGCGGCTTCTGAGCGGCGTAGTAGACGGTCAGCGCCAGCACGATGGCCGGCAGCACGATATTGGTGATGACGCTGCGCAGGATCAGGCGTCCGTGCAGCGCCTTGCGCGCGGCGAACAGGTCGAACGCGAAGGCGCCAATGCCGAGGGCGAGCGCGAGTTTCGCCGTACCCGGCATCTGGCCCGCGGCCAGCGAGGCATAGGTCAGCGCGCCATAGGTGACGAATTCGCCTTGCGGAATGAGGATGACGCGGGTGACGGCGAACACCAGCACCAGCGCCAGGCCGAGCAGCGCATAGATTGCGCCATTGGTGATGCCGTCCTGCAGCAGGAACAGCATGATGGTGGTATTCAAGACCGGACGCTCCCCCTCAAAGATTCAGGACCGGTCCCCTGATTGTGGTGGACGGTCCGCTCACAGCCATTGAACAGCGCTGACGATATTTGATATGGTCCATAACAATTATCAAATATAACATCAAGAGTGGCGAACGATCCTCCCGAACTTAACGGGATTGCGAGCATGAGGCGATGACCGTTTCCAAAACCGCTGAAAAGTCTTCTGAAAAACCCGCCGACACAGCCAAGGGCCGCAAGGACGCGGCCGACGGGCCCGGCGAAGCCCTCCAGCTCGGCGAACTCTCGGAGCAGCTCGGCTATGTCCTGAAGCGGGCACAGCTCAAGGTGTTCGAGAACTTCCTGCGCTGCATGGCCTCGCTCCAGCTCACGCCGGCGCAGTTCTCCGTGCTGCTGCTGGTCGAGAAAAACCCCGGCCGTAACCAGACCGAGATCGCCTCCACCCTCGGCATCCTGCGCCCGAATTTCGTGGCGATGCTCGACAATCTCGAGAGCCGCGACCTTTGCGCGCGGATCCGCTCCACCAACGACCGCCGCTCGCACATCCTGGTGCTGACCGACAAGGGCAAGGCCGTGCTGGCGCGCGCCAAGAAGCTCGTCGCCACCAAGCACGAGGCCCGGCTGAACGAGCTGCTCGGGCCGTCCAACCGCGAAGCCCTGCTCGGGATGCTCTCGAAGATCGCCAACGAGTTTTGACGGTTGATTGCCCGGCGACCGGCCATCGAGCCCGGAATCGCGGGCGGGCTGGCGACGGTTACGCCGCGGCGAACCGGTGGGGCATGGCAGGTGCTGCTTCCGCGGACAGGAAACGGCGCTCGATTTCCAGGGCGGGCAAGGGAGGGCTGAACAGATAGCCCTGCATTTCGGTGCAGCCCTCCGCTGCGATCCGGTCCCGTTGCTCCTCGGTCTCCACGCCCTCCGCCGTCGTCGTCATGCCCATCCCGCGCGCCAGTGCCGCCACCGCCCGCACGATGCTGAGGGAGGCCGCATTGTTTTCCACGCCGCTGACGAAAGACCGGTCGATCTTGATCTTGTCGAAGGGGAAGCATTGCAGATAGGTCAGTGACGAATAGCCGGTGCCGAAATCGTCCATGGCGACCTTGATGCCCAGTGCGCGGAGCTGGTGCAGCGTCGTCAGCGTCCCGTTCCTGTCCTGCAGCAGAACACTTTCCGTGATCTCGATCTCCAGCCGCCGCGGATCGAGGCCGGAGGCCGCCAGCGCGCCGACGATCACCTCCGTCAGGCCCGGCTGGCGGAATTGCACCGCCGAGATGTTGACGGCGACGTGCAGATGGTTCGGCCACCGGCTTGCAGTGGCACAGGCCTGCCGGATCACCCATTCGCCGATCGGCACGATCAGGCCGATCTCTTCCGCAAGCGGGATAAAGCTGTTCGGCGCGACCAGTCCGCGCCCTGGATGTCGCCAACGGATCAAGGCTTCGAAGCCGCTGATATCGCCGCCGTCGGTCTTCACGACCGGCTGGTAGTGCAGTTCGAACTGGCCGGCGGCAAGGCCGTTGCGCAGGTCCTGCTCCAGCCCGCGACGGCTTTGCGCTTCTTCGCCCATGGCCGGTTCGAAGAAGCAGTGCATGCCGCGGCCGTCGCTTTTCGCGCGATACAGGGCCAGATCGGCATTGTGCAGGAGTTGCTCGGGCGTCGAGCCGTCGCCAGGCGCAATCGCGATCCCGATGCTCGCGCCCGCAATGGTCTGGTGTCCGTCGAGCCCGAACGGAGCACTCAGCGTCCTGACAACGTCGCGCGCCAGCAGGTCCGCCTCGCTCGAATCGGAAATCGGCGTCTGGAGGATCACGAATTCATCGCCACCCATGCGCGCGACCGTATCGCTGTCGCGCGCGAGCTGCTTGAGGCGGCGGCTGACATCCTGCAGCAGGATGTCGCCGGCCTGGTGGCCCAGGGTGTCGTTGACGGCCTTGAACTTGTCGAGATCGACGTGGTGGATCGCGAACATCCCGCCCTGTTCGAGCGCCTGCTTGAGGCGCTGACCGAGCAGGGCGCGATTGGCGAGGTCCGTCAGCGCGTCGTGGTGCGCCATATGCGCAATCTGCAATTCCGCCTTGCGCTGCTCGGTGATGTCTTCGTGGGTCGCGACCCACCCGAGATCGGGCATCGGTCGGTGCCTGATCTTGAAGGTTCGCCCGTTCTGCATCTCGACGATGCGGTCCATGGCCTCGGCTGACATGGCGACATCGGTCCGCCATTTGGCGTATTCCTCCCGCGTCATCGCCGGCACGCTGCCGACCTCGTAGCGTAGGTCGAGGATCTCCTGGAGCGGCGTGCCCGGACGAACGCGGTCGGGCGGCAGGCCGTACATCTCGATAAAGTGCGTGTTGCAGACCACCAGCCGATGGTCGGCGCTGAAGAAGCAGAGTCCGTGCGACATGTTGTTGATCGCGATGTCGAACTGGAAGTTGCGCTCCTGCAACCGCCGACTGAGCTCTTCGCGCTCTGTAATGTCCTCGTGCGTCGCCATGCCGCCGCCGTCGGGCAGGGGATGAATGGTGTAGGCGATGATTCGTCCGTCGGCGAATTGCTGGACCGTCTGCTCGCTGACGACCGAACCCTCGGTGCGGGCACGGACATAGGCGCCGGCTTCTCCGCCGATGCTCAGGCCCAGTTTGAGCCGATGCTCGATCAGGTCCTTGATCGGCGTGCCCGGGTGCACCTGGTCGGGCGAGAGCGCGTACATCTCGCGGTAGCGCGGGTTGCAGAAAATGACCCTGCGGTCGCTGCCAAAGAGGATGATCCCAAGCCACAGATTATTGGCGGCGCACTTGAGCAACTCGCCGAGCACAAGCGGATCAATGCTTGCGACCTCCTGATCACTCTCCCCCATGCGCGTTGCCCCCGGGACGACGCGATTAGAGCAGGCGGTGGTGAATCAGCCCGACAATTCGCCCAATTTCGGGACATGTTCCTGAAACTGCGGCGAACGCGAGGTTAAGGGCGGCGATGCCCGCCCCCTGGAAAAGAGGACACCGACGAGAATTCAGAGATCGTTAACCATGTCGTCCCGCCGAACCGCGCGGGGCGCCGGCGGGATGGCGATGCCGCCGTGTCAGTCGACCAGGATTACCCTGATGTCGTTCACATTGGTCAGCGTGGGCCCCGGCAGCAACAGGTCGCCCGTCGCCTCGAAGAACGTGGTCGCGTCGTTGTTGTCGAGATAGGCCTGCGGCTCCAGCCGCTGCGCCGCCATCTTCGCGAACGTCGCCGCGTCGATCAGCGCGCCGGCGGGATCAGTGGGATTGCCGGCACCGCCATCGGCGCCGTCGGTGTCGCCGGCGAGCGCGGAGATGTCAGGCGTGTCCTTCAAGAGGCCGGCGAGCGCCAGCGCATATTCCTGGTTCGGCCCGCCGCGGCCATTGCCGCGCACGGTGACCGTGAGCTCGCCGCCGGAGAGGATCGCGACCCGCTTGCCCTGCGCGCGGGCCTGAAGCGCCAGCCTGGCGTGATCGGCGGCAACGTCGCGGGCCTCCCCTTCGAGGTCGGCGCCGAGATCGATCGTCTCGTAACCGGCCTCATGCGCGAGTTTGACCGCAGCGTCGAGCGATTGCTTCGGACGTGCGATCAATTCGAAATGCGCGCGCGCGAAGGCGGCATCACCGGGCTTGCAGCTCTCGTTGGCGGGGTCGTCCAGCGCGCGGCGGACGGCATCGTCGATGTCGAGCTTGTACCTGGCGACAATGGCGCGCGCATCATTGAGCGTGGTCGGATCGGGCACGGTCGGACCTGAGGCGATCGCGGAGGGATCGTCATGCGGCACGTCGGAAATCGCAAGCGTCACGATCTCGGCGGCATTTTTGCCGGCGCGCGCCAGCCGCCCGCCCTTGATCCGCGACAGATGCTTGCGCACGACATTCATCTCGCCGATCGGCGCGCCGGAGCGGAGCAGCGCCTTGTTGACCGCCTGCTTCTGCCCGAAGCTGATGCCGTTGACGGGCGCGATCCAGTTCGCCGAGCCGCCGCCGGTGAGCAGCACCAAGAGCAGATCGTCCGGCCCGGCCTCGGCCGCGAGCGCCAGCGTGTCGGCCGCGCCCTTCAGGCCGGCTTCGTCGGGCACGGGATGACCGGCCTCGACCACGCGGATGCGGCGCGTCGGCACGCCGTAGCCGTGACGCGTGGTGGCGATGCCGACGAGGCGTTCCGGTGCGAGCCCGAGCGTGTCGAGATAATGCCGCTCGGCGGCGGCGGCCATCGCGGCCGCGCCCTTGCCGGCGGCGAGACAGATCACGCGTCCCTTGGCGCGGGCCGCAGGTGCGGCGCCAGAATTGTGCTCGGATGAGCGGCGGCAACGGCGGCGTCGTAGAGCGCGCGGAGCAGGGGGCGTCGGTCGGTCATGACGAAGGGCCTTGAGCGGACAGGAAAGACTGGCGGCGAACGCGCCGCTCACCTGCCTACCGCATCATGCGCCAAAGCGTAAGCCGGCTTTGCCATCATTCGATTGTGCAATCGCGTGATCATAATCGCCGCGCAAGCAAAAAACCCCTGCGATGGTTCGCAGGGGGTTCCGTCGTCGCGTCCTTGATGGGGCTAGCCGCCGACGTCGGCGCTGATCACGTCTCCGAACAGCTCAAACTTCTCGCCTTTGAACTTCTCGAGTTGAAGCTGGCTGATCGGCGCGAAATCGGTCGGCGAGGTGTTGATCTTCACGCCCGGCAGCAGGGCCTCGGTGCGGAAGTCCTTCAGATTCGCCGCTTGCTTCATGACGTTCTCGCGCGTGAGATCGTCACCGCACTGCTTCAAGACCTGAACCAGGGTCTGGGCCACGGCATAGCCGACGATCGTGCCCTTATCGAGCTTGTCGCCCTCGGGGAAGTATTTGGTCATGAAGGCGAGAAAGTCCTTCATGCCGGCATCATTGGCCCACTGCGGATCCGAGACGTCCTTCAGATAATCGGCCGAGATGATGTCCTGGCCGTTCTCGAAGCCGGCAGGCTTCATCACGCTGCCGACGGAGGCAGAGACGTTGTTGAGGAAGTGCAGCGGCTTCCAGCCGATCTCGGCGTTCTTCTTGATCGCCTGGGCTGCGAATTTCGGCGTCGTGATGTTCATGAAGACGTCGGCGCCGGTCGACTTCAGCTTGACGATGTGGTTGTCGATGGTCGGTTCGGAGGTCTCGTAGCTCTCCTCCACGACGATCATCGACGCGGCTTTGGCGCCGAGGCCGTCCTTCAGGCCCTTGAGATAATCCTTGCCGTAATCGTCGTTCTGGAACAGCACGGCGATCTTGGCGTCGGGCTTGTTCTTCAGCAGCCACTTCGCGTAGATCTGCGTCTCGCTCTGGTAGTTGGGCTGCCACCCCATGGTCCAGGGGAAGTTCTGCGGATCGTTCCACTTGGTGGCGCCGGTGGCGACGAAGAGCTGCGGCACCTTCTTCGAGTTCATGTATTTGTGGATCGCCGAGTTCGGCGGCGTGCCGAGCGAGTTGAAGATGAACAGCACCTCGTCGCTCTCGACCAGCTTGCGCGCCTGCTCCACCGTTTTCGGCGGCGAGTAGGCGTCGTCGTAGCTGATGAAGTTGATCTTGCGACCGTTGATGCCGCCTTCGTCGTTGATCTTCTTGAAATAGGCAGCTTCGGTCCGTCCGATGATGCCGTAGGCGGAGGCCGGTCCGCTGTAAGGCATGATGTTGCCGACCTTGATCTCGGTATCGGTCGCGCCGGTGTCGTATTTCTTCTGGGCCGATGCAGTGGAGGCCAAGGCCGCAATGAGCGCGAGCGCCAGTGACGCGGCCGCAAGTTTGCCGGTGACAGCGGGCATTCCTATCTCCCTATTTTCTTGGTGTGTGTGCGTCCCTTTTCTTGTGTTGCCTGTTTTTGGTGACGCAGCCGCAATTCAATACGATTTACCTGATGCCTACAACAGAAAGCCCCTGCGGCGGGGTCGCGGAGGCTGCTTCTTTAGTAGTCAGGGGCGGCCGCGCGCTCGTGTGCGACTGCGAGAAGATACATCCGCTTGAGTTGATGAGCCGATCAGGAGCGAGTTTGAGTTGCGCGGCTTCAGTGGTCGAGCTCGCTCGAGATCACGTCCCCGAACAGCTCCCACTTCTTGCCCTTGAAGCGCATCATCTGGAGCTGCTCGATCGGGGCGAAATCGTCGGCTGCGGTGTTGATCTTGATGCCTGGCAACAGCGTGTCGGGCTGGAAATCCTTCAAGGAGGCGGCCTGCTTCATGACGTTGTCGCGGGTGAGGTCGTCACCGCACATTTGCAGCACCTTCACCATGGTCTGCGCGGCGGCATAGCCGAACACCACGCCGGCATCGAGCTTGTTGGCCTTGGGATCGTATTTGGCGAGGAAGTTGTAGAATTTCTTCATGCCGTCATCGGCATTCCATTGCGGGTCGGAGGCGTCCTTGGTGTAGCTCGCCGACAGGATCCCTTGCGAGATCTCGAGCCCCGCCGGCTCGAGTACGCCGCCGACCGAGGCCGAGACGTTGGAGATGATGTGGACCGGATGCCAGCCGATCTCGGCCGCCTTCTTGATCGCCTGCGCTGCAAATTTCGGGGTGGTGATGCTGACGAAAATGTCGGCGCCGGAGGCCTTCAATTTCACAACGTGCTCGTCGATTGCCGGCTCCGACGTGTCGTAACCGTCTTCCAGCACGATCATCGAGGCCTTGGGTCCAAGGCCATCCTTCAGCCCTTTCAGGTAGTCCTTGCCGAAATCGTCGTTCTGATAGAGCACGCCGATCTTGCCGTCCGGCTTCTCCTTCATGATGTATTTGGCGTAGATGCGCGCCTCGCTGGCGTAGCTCGGCTGCCAGCCCATGGTCCAGGGATATTGCTTCGGATCGTTCCACTTCGAAGCGCCGCTCGCCACGAACAATTGCGGCACCTTCTTCTCGTTCATGTATTTGCGGATGGCGCCGTTGGTGGAGGTGCCGAGCGAGCCGAAGATCAGCAGCACCCCGTCGCTCTCGAACAGCTTGCGGGCCTGCTCCACCGTCTTCGGCGGCGAATAGCCGTCGTCGTAGGAGATGAACTTGATCGTGCGGCCGCCGATGCCGCCCTCGGCATTGATCTTGTTGAAATAGGCTTCCTCGGCCTTGCCGATCGCCGCATAGGCGGAGGCCGGGCCGCTATAGGGCATGATGTTGCCGATTTTGATCTCGGTATCGGAAGCGCCGCTGTCGTATTTCTTCTGCGCCAGGACCGGGCCGCTCATCGCAGTGCACAACGCGAATGCGGCCAGAACGCCCGCAACCTGAAATCGAACGGCAGTCATCTTTCTCCACCCGGAACGGATCGCCGCCGCATTGAACAAGATTGATGCGGGACGTCAACAAAAAGCCCCCGCGATTCGTTCGCGGGGGCTTCTCGATGTGTCGGACTATAGCGTCAGAGCGTCACTCCGTGGCGATGTCGCCGCTGATGATCTCGCCGAAGAGTTCCCACTTCTCGCCCTTGAAACGCTGCATCTGGAGCTGGGCGATCAGGGCGAAGTCGGTTGGGCTGGTGTTGATCTTGACGCCGGGCAGCAGGGTATCCGGTGCGAAATCCTTCAACGAGGCCGCCTGCTTCATGATGTTGGCCCGGGTCAGATCGTCGCCGCACATCTCCAGGACCTTGGCCAGCGTCGACGCCGCGCCGTAGCCGTAGACCATGCTGGTGTCGGACTTGTCGGCACCCGGCATGTACTTGTCGACGAACTCGTTCCACTTCTTCATGCCGGGGTCGTTGGCCCACTGCGGGTCCGTGGAGTCCTTGGCATAGGCCGCCGACAGCACGCCCTGCGAGGCCTCGAAGCCGGCCGGCTTCATCACGCTGCCGACCGAGATCGACACGTTGGTGAGGATCTGCAGCGGCTTCCAGCTCAGCTCGGCGGTCTTCTTGATGGTCTGGGCCGCGAACTTCGGCGTCGCGTAGATCAGCAGGACGTCGGGATTGGCCGCCTTGATCTTGACGATGTGACCGTCGATCGAGGGTTCGGACACCTCGTAGCTTTCTTCCATGATGATCATGGACGCGCCCTTGGCGCCCAGGCCGTCCTTGGTGCCCTTGAGGTAGTCTTTGCCGAAATCGTCGTTCTGATAGAGGATCGCGATCTTGGCGTCCGGCTTTTCCTTCAACAGCCATTTCGCGTAGATCTGCGCTTCGCTCTGGTAGGACGGCTGCCAGCCCATGGTCCAGGGGAAGTTCTTCGGGTCATTCCACTTGGTGGCGCCGGTGGCGACGAACAGCTGCGGGATCTTCTTGGCGTTGAGGTATTTCTGGATCGCGCTGTTCGAGGGCGTGCCGAGCGGGTTGAACACGACGATCACCTCGTCGCTCTCGACCAGCTTGCGGACCTGCTCGACGGCCTTCGGCGGCGAATAGCCGTCGTCATAGGTGACGAAGTTGATCTTGCGGCCGTTGATGCCGCCCTTGTCGTTGATCATCTTGAAGTAGGCTTCTTCGGTCTTGCCGATGATGCCATAGGCCGAGGCCGGACCGCTATACGGCATGATGTTGCCGATCTTGATCTCGGTATCGGACGCGCCGGTGTCATATTTTTTCTGGGCGAATGCGGCGCCGGAGGTGAGAGTGATGACCGCCGTTGCCGTCACCAGCGCAGCGGTTCGCAGTGTTCTTTCAAAAAACAATTCGGGTCTCCTTAGCTTAATCAACGGGTTGTCAGTTCTTTCTGAGCCGGCCGACGAGTTGCTGGCCCATGATCGCAATCTGCCTCGCGCCGTGCGGCACGAGGTAGATGACGGCGAACAGGAGTACGCCGAACACCGCGCCGGAGAGGCCCTTGGAGATGCCCTCCGCCATGTTCGGCACGAAGATGATGAAGGCGGCGCCGACGAACGAGCCGGGCAGCCAGCCGACGCCACCGACGACCATGCCGAGGAACAGCGAGATCGCCAGCGTGATCGTGTAGCTGTCGGGCGCGACGAACTGCACGGCGATGGCGCCAAGCGAGCCGGCAACGCCGGTGATGCCGGCGGACACGCCGAAGGCCAGCGTCTTGTACAGTGCGACGTTGACGCCCATCGAGGAGGCCGCGATCTCGTTGTCGCGGATCGCCATGAAGGCGCGGCCCGACCGGGAGCGCAGCAGGTTGACCGAGAAGATGTAGATCGCGAGCACGACGGCGAGCGAGAAGTAGTAGAGCCAGGTGTCCTGCGACATAGGCAGCCCGAACGGCGCGTCGGGCTTGGTGACGACGAGGCCCTGCACGCCGCCGGTCCAGTGCTCGAGGAAGTTCAGCTTCAGCAGCTGCGGCATCGCGGTGGCAAGCGCAAAGGTCGCGAGCGCGAGATAGACGCCCGACAGCCGCAGCGCCGGCTTGCCGAACAGGTAGCCGAATGCGAAGCAGACCGCGGCGGAAATCGGAATTGTCAGCGCATAGTTGACGTTGAAGTACTCCATCAGCACCGCCGACGTATAAGCGCCCACGGCGTAGAAGGCGCTCTGGCCGAGCGAGAACTGGCCGGAGCCGCCCGTCAGGATGTTCAAGGCCAGCACCGCGAGCCCGTAGATCAGGAGCATCGTCATCTGGAAGATGATGAAGTTCTTGACGAACACCGGCACGATCAACAGCACCGCCAGCACCAACAGAGAGGTGCCCGTGCCCAGCGTCATCGCCCGCTTCGGAACCGCCTCGACGGCCGGGGCTTCCGTGACGACGTCTTCTGCAGCGCTCATGATCAAACTCGCTTGACGATTTGCCGGCCGAACAGGCCAGCGGGTTTGACGACCAGGACGGAAATGATCAGCGCGAGCGCGATCGGAAGCTTCAGCTCGTTGCCGACGCCGGGAATGTAGGTGCCGGCGAGGTTCTCGAAGACGCCGACCAGGAAGCCGCCGACCACGGCGCCGAACGGGCTGGTCAGTCCGCCGAGCACCGCCGCGGCGAAGCCGTAGATCAGCACGCCGCCCATCATATTGGGCTCGAGGAACACGACCGGTGCGATCAGCATGCCGGCGATCGCACCGATCGCGGACGCCATGCCCCAGCCGAGCGCGATCATCCAGCTCGTGTTGATGCCGACCAGTCGGGCCGATTCAGGCACGGAGGCGGCCGCGCGCATGGCGAGGCCGATCTTGGTGTACTGGAAGAAGAAGTAGAGGCCGAGCAGCAGCAGCACGGTGACGCCGATCATGCCGGCCTGGTGGGTCGAGATCAGCTGGCTGCCGAGGAAGGGCGAGGAGCCGAACGGGGTCGGATACTGCTTAATGGTGAAGTCCCAGATCAGGCCGGCCGAGGAGTTGATGATCGCGAACAGCGCGATAAAGCCGGCGACGTTGGTCAGCACCGGCGCCTTGGCGAGCGGCTTGAACAGGATGCGCTCGATCGCGATGCCGCCGACAAAGGACAATGCCAGCGTGATCACGAAGGCAGCCCAATATGGGATGCCCCATTGCATCAGCTGCCAGGAGATGAAGGTCGAGAACATCGCCATCTCACCCTGGGCGAAGTTGAGATGGTCGATCGCCTGATAGATCATGACCACGGCGAGCGCCATGCAGGCGTAGATCGCGCCCGTGGCGATGCCGGCCAGCACTTGGTTGGTGAACAGCTCCATCGTGCCGGCTCCTCAGTAACCCAGGTAGGATTTGCGGATTTCTTCGTTGTTCGCGATGTCCTTGGCGTTGCCCGACATCACGATGCGCCCGGTCTCGATCACATAGGCCTGGTCGGCGAGCTCCAGCGCGAGCTGGGCGTTCTGCTCGACCACCAGGATCGACACCTTGTCCTCGCGGTTGATCTTGCCGAGGATGCCGAACAGGTCGCGCACCACCAGCGGCGCCAGGCCGAACGAAGGCTCGTCCAGCAGCATCAGCCGCGGCCGCAGCATCAGGGCGCGGGCGACCGCCAGCATCTGCTGCTCGCCGCCCGAGAGCGTGCCGGCCTGTTGGGTATGCCGCTGCTTCAGCACCGGGAAATGCGCATACATGCGCTCGATGTCGGAGACGATGCCGGCGCTGTCCTTGCGGGTGATCGCGCCGAGCTGGAGGTTTTCCTCCACCGTCATGGTGGTGAAGGTGCCGCGGCCCTGCGGCACATGGGCGATGCCGAACCGCACGATGCTCTCGGTGGAGCGGTTGTTCAGCGGCTTGCCGTCGAACTCGATGCCGCCGGTTGAGCGCACCATGTTGCAGATCGCGCGCAGCGTGGTGGTCTTGCCGGCGCCGTTGGCCCCCAGCAACGTGGTCAGCGATCCCTCGCTGAGCGAGAAGGACAGACCGTGGAGGGCCTGGACCTGGCCGTAATAAGCGCGCAGGTCCTTGACGTTGAGCAGCGTCGTCATTGGTCCTTGCTCCCGAGATAGGCCTTGATGACGTCGGGATCCGCCTGCACCTGGGCGGGCGTGCCTTCCGCGAGCTTCTTGCCGAAATTCAGCGCGACGACGTGGTCGGCGATCGACATCACGAGGCCCATGTGATGCTCGACCAGCAGCACGGTCATGTGGCGTTCGTCGCGGATGCGGCGGATGAGGTCGCCGAGCACGTAGACTTCCTCGTGGTTGAGGCCGCCGGCGGGCTCGTCGAGCAGCAGGATCTTCGGATCGGCAGCGAGCGCGCGCGCCAGCTCGACGCGCTTCTGCGTGCCGAACGGCAGGCCCGACACGACGGTGTGGGCGACGTCCTCGAGGTCGAGATAGGCGAGGATCTCGTGCACCTTCTTGTTGACGTCGCTCTCGCTGCGGCGAACCCAGGCCAGCCGCAGCGAGTCGCTGATGATGTCGCTGGAGGTGCGGGCATGGGTGCCGACGCGGACATTGTCCATCACCGACAAATTCGGAAACAGCGCCACGTTCTGGAAGGTGCGGCCGATGCCGATCTCCGCGATCCGGTGCGGCGGGCGCGTCAGGATGCTCGCGCCCTCCATCAGGATGTCGCCGGACGACGGCTGGTAGAGCCGCGAGAGGCAGTTGAAGAGCGTGGTCTTGCCGGCGCCGTTAGGGCCGATCAAGCCGAGGATCTGGCCCTTGTGCATGTCAAAGGACACACCATTGAGCGCGACGATGCCGCCGAACACGACGCTGACGTCGCGAACCGCGAGCAGGGGCGATGTCCCCTGCGCGAGCTGTGCCTGCGTCATCTCGTCTCGCCCACTGTGTTCAGTGAGCGAAGGGGCGATGTGAACCGCTCCCGATGATGACAAAGGCTATCTGATCCCCTCGGCCACACGCGCAACTTTCCCTCCTGATTTCAGCTTTTTGCTGACGTCTTTTTTGGAATGCGGCATCAGACCCCCGAGTGCCGCTTCGATGTTCCTTACCATCGCAAGCAGACGCGGTCCAATGTCGTTGATCAAACGCTCTTCCGTGAAGCGGAATGCGGGCGCGCCGCAATTGAATGCGTAAGGACCGGTTCCGTCGTTGAGTCTGAGCGCGACGCCGGCGGCGCCGATGTCGTCGTGCCAGTCGCCGACCGAAATCGCAAATCCATATTTCGCGACCGTCTCGCCGGAGCGTTCCAACCCGTCGCGCATCTTGGGCCAGCGGCTGCCGTAATGTTCGCGCAAGACACGAGACAGTTCAGCGCGATTGTCTTCGTCGAGTGCCCAGAAATAGGCGCGGCCCATCGCGCTGGTTGCAATCGGCACGCGGGAGCCGACGTCCAGTTGAACGCCAACCGTCTCGCTGCCACGGCTCTGTCCGAAATAGATCATGCTGTGCCGGTCGCGGCCGCCGATGGCGACGGCGCCGCCGGTCGCACGCATCATTTCCTCGCGAAACGGCTCGGACAAATGCCGAACGCCGAGATTGGACAACGCGGCGTAGCCGAGCGCCATCGCGGCCGGCGCAAGCTGATATTTCTCGAAGCGGGGAACCGGCGTCAGATAGCCGAGCTTGGTCAAGGTATAGGTCAGCCGCGAAACGGTCGGCTTGGGCAAATTGGTGCGGGCCGCGATTTCCTGATTGCCAAGAAGTCCGTCGCTGGGCTGGAATGCGCGCAATACGTCAAGTCCGCGGGAAAGCGCGACGACGAAATTCCGATCGGTCGCTGTCTTCTTTCCTGTACGCTTCATCCCTGATCTGCTTCTTGCGCGGAGTCGTTGACAAGCCACGTGCTTCAAAATAACCCTGCCGTCAAGATGCGGAATTAAATTCTGCAGTGCGAAATTGAACAAAGTTACCCCACCAAGGAGGGACACCGTGAGCGAAGTGGTCAAGCTTGAGCGTCATGACGAAGTCGGGATCGTCACGGTCGACAGCCCTCCGGTCAACGCGCTGAGCGCCGCGGTTCGTGGCGGAATTCTGGAGTGCATCAAGGCCGCGGTCGCCGATCCCGCCATCAAGGGCATCGTGCTGACCTGTGCCGGCCGCACCTTCATCGCGGGCGCCGACATCACCGAATTCGGCAAGCCGCCGAAGCCGCCCGCCCTTAACGACGTGCTTTCCGAGATCGAGAATTCACCGAAGCCGGTCGTGGCCGCGATCCACGGCACCGCGCTCGGCGGTGGCCTCGAGGTCGCGCTCGCCTGTCATTTCCGCGTCGCGGTGAAGGAAGCCAAGCTCGGCCTCCCCGAGGTGAAGCTCGGCCTGCTGCCGGGCGCCGGCGGCACCCAGCGCCTGCCGCGCGCGGTTGGACCGGAGCTCGCGGTCAAGATGATCGTCGGCGGTGATCCGATCGGAGCGGCGGAAGCGCTGAAGAACGGTCTGATCGAGGAGATCGTCGAGGGTCCGGCCGCCGGTGGCGAAGCCTTCGTACGAAAGCTGCTGGCTGAAAAGCGTCCGCTGCGCCGCCTGCGTGACGACGACTCCAAGATCGCGGCGGCCAAGGCCGACCGCTCGATCTTCACCAATGCGGTCGCCGCCATGACCAAGAAGTCGCGCGGCCTGGAAGCGCCGTTCGCGGCGGCCGACGCCGTCGGCTACGCCATCGACCTGCCGTTCGACGAAGGTCTGAAGAAGGAGCGCGAGGGCTTCCTGAAGCTCGTCGCCAGCGATCAGTCCAAGGCGCAGCGTTATGCCTTCTTCGCGGAGCGCGAGGCCAGCAAGATCGCCGGCGTTCCTGAAGGGACCAAGCCGCGGCCCGTGAACCGCGTCGCCATCCTCGGCGCCGGCACGATGGGCGGTGGCATCGCGATGTCCTTTGCCAATGCCGGCGTTCCCGTCACCCTGATCGAGACAGGCGAGGAGCAGCTCAAGCGCGGCATGGGCATCATGCAGAAGAACTGGGAAGCGACCGCGGCACGGGGCGGCATCCCGGCGGATGCGCCCGCGAAGCGCATGGCGCTGATCAACGGCGTCGTGGGCATCGAGAACGTCGGCGACGCCGACCTCGTCATCGAAGCCGTGTTCGAGACCATGGCAGTGAAAAAGGAAGTGTTCGGCAAGCTCGACCAGTACGTCAAGCCGGGCGCCGTGCTCGCCTCCAACACCTCCTACCTGAACATCGACGAGATCGCGAAGTCGACCAAGCGTCCGCAGGACGTGCTCGGCATGCACTTCTTCTCTCCCGCCAACGTCATGAAATTGTGCGAGATCGTGCGCGCCGACAAGACCGCGCCGGATGCCCTTGTGACGGCGGTCTCGATCGCGCGCAAAATCGCAAAAGTGCCGGCCGTGGTCGGCGTCTGCGACGGCTTTGTCGGCAACCGCATGCTGGCCCAGCGCGGCAAGCAGTCCGAGAAACTGCTGTTCGAAGGCGCGCTTCCGCAGCAGGTCGACGCCGTCGTGACGAAGTTCGGCATGCCGATGGGGCCGTTCGCGATGGGTGACCTCGCCGGCCTCGACATCGGCTGGCGCTCGCGCAAGGACCGCGGCATCAAGTCGGAGATCGCGGATGCGCTCTGCGAAGCCGGACGCTTCGGCCAGAAGACCGGCAAGGGCTATTACAAATACGAAGCCGGCTCCCGTTCGGCGCTGCCCGATCCCGAAGTCGAGAAGCTGATCGACGAGACGCTGCTTCGTTTGGGCCGCAAGAAGCGCGTCGTCAGCGACGATGAGATCCTCGAGCGCATGATGTACCCGATGATCAACGAGGGCGCGAAGATCCTGGAAGAGGGCATTGCCGCGCGCCCGTCCGATATCGACGTGGTCTGGCTCTATGGCTATGGCTGGCCGATCTACCGCGGCGGCCCGATGTTCTGGGCCGACACCGTCGGCCTCAAGCACATCGCCGATCGGCTCTCCTTCTACGCCAAGGAGACCAACGATCCGAGCCTCGAGCCCGCGCCGCTGCTGAAGAAGCTCGCGGCCGAAGGCAAGACCTTCGCCTCGCTCGCGGCGGGCTCGAAAGCGGCGTGATTGGATTGGCGGTGGCTGTGATGTCTCGTCCCGGGCAACGCTCTCTCCGTTCCCTCCCCCGTTGTGGGGGAGGGTCAGGGACGGGGGCAGGCCCGGGCGCCGGCGTTTGTGGCCACCTCCTTCCCCAACCTTTCCCCACAAGGGGGAAGGGAGCCGGTCCGCTTGTGCCCACCTCACACGGTATCGTCGCGGCCGCCTTGCAGAGTAACGACCCCTAATGACCCATCCCGGCGAACAGTTTTATCCCGAGGGCGTGCGCTGGGACGACACCATCGTCCAGGGCACGCTGCCTGATCTGCTGGCAAAAGCCGCCGCCGAGTACGGCCCGCGCACCGCGCTGGAATTCCGCGACCATCCGATTACCTACAGCGAACTCGCCGCGATGGCTGAGCGCGCAGCCGCCGCCTTCCTGCGCGCCGGCTACGGCAAGAACAGTTCGGTCGCGCTGTTCCTCGGCAATACGCCGGACCATCCCGTCAATTTCTTCGGCGCGCTGAAGGCCGGCGCCCGCGTCGCGCATCTCTCACCGCTCGACGGCGAGATCGCGCTGACGCACAAGGTCTCCGATTCCGGTTCGCGCCTGCTCGTCACCTCTAACCTGGCGGCGTTGCTGCCGACCGCGCTGAAATTCCTGGAGAAGGGCCTGATCGACCGCCTGGTGGTCTGCGAGGACGATAATTGGGGTAAGGTCGGCACGCCGCAGGCTGCGATCCCCAGCGATCCCCGCATCGTCACCTTCAAGGCCTTTGTCGAGGGCGCCACCGCGCCGGCAGAGTGGCCGCAAGTGAGCGCCGACGATGTCGCGCTGCTGCAATATACCGGTGGCACCACCGGCTTGCCCAAAGGCGCGATGCTGACCCACGGCAATCTCACCTCGGCCGTGTCGATCTACGACGTCTGGGGCAAGCCGTCGCGCGCGACGCGTGGCGACGTCGTCGAGCGCGTGATCTGCGTGCTGCCGCTGTTCCACATCTATGCGCTCACCGTCGTGCTGCTGTCCTCGCTCAGGCGCGGCAATCTGATCTCGCTGCATCAGCGTTTTGACGTCGAAGCGGTGATGCGCGACATCGAAATCAAGCGCGCAACCTACTTTCCCGGCGTGCCGACGATGTGGATCGCGATCGCAGCCCTTCCCGATCTCGACAAGCGCGATTTCTCCTCGCTGGCGACGATCGGCTCCGGGGCGCGCCGCTGCCGGTGGAGATCGCGAGTTTCTTCGAGCGCAAAGTCGGCAAGAAGCTCCGCAGCGGCTGGGGCATGACCGAGACCTGCTCGCCCGGCACCGGCCATCCGCCTACAGGTCCCGATAAGCCCGGCTCGATCGGCCTGATGCTGCCCGGCATCGAGCTCGACGTCGTTTCCCTGGACGATCCCTCGAAGGTGCTGCCGCCGGGCGAAGTCGGCGAGATCTGCATCAAGGGCCCGAACGTCACCAAAGGCTACTGGAATAAGCCCGAAGGATCCGCGGAGGCCTTCGTCGACGGCCGCTTCCTCACCGGCGACATCGGCTATGTCGATACCGACGGCTATTTCTTCCTGGTCGACCGCAAGAAGGACATGATCATCTCTGGCGGCTTCAACGTCTATCCGCAGATGATCGAGCAGGCGATCTATACCATACCAGGCGTGCACGAGGTGATCGTGCTCGGTATTCCCGACCAGTACCGCGGCGAGGCCGCCAAAGCCTTCATCAAGCTGAAGACGGATGCAAAGCCGTTCTCGCTCGACGAGCTGCGCGCTCAGCTCGCCGGCAAGCTCGGCAAGCACGAATTGCCGGCGGAGGTCGAATTCGTCCACGATCTGCCGCGCACGCCGGTCGGAAAGCTGTCGCGCCACGAATTGCGCCAGCGGCAGAAACCGTCACAATCCGCCCAACTTGCCACCCGACTTGCATCAGGAGATCGCGCTTGACCGACGCCGTCATCGTTTCCACCGCCCGCACCCCGATCGGGAAGGCCTATCGCGGCGCGCTCAACGCCACCGAGGGCGCAACGCTGCTCGGCCACGCCATCGGCGAGGCCGTCGCGCGCGCCAAGATCGACCCCAAGGAGGTCGAGGACGTCGTGATGGGCGCAGCACTCCAGCAGGGCGCGACCGGCGGCAACATCGCGCGCAAGGCGCTGCTCCGTGCCGGTCTCCCCGTCACCGTCGCCGGCACCACTATCGACCGGCAATGCGCCTCGGGCCTGCAGGCGATCGCGCTCGCCGCGCGTTCGGTGATCTTCGACGGTGTCGAGATCGCGGTCGGCGGTGGCGGCGAGTCCATCTCGCTGGTGCAGAACGACAAGATGAACGGCTTCCACGCGCAGGACCCGGCGCTGCTCGAGATCAAGGGCGAGGTCTACATGCCCATGATCGACACCGCCGAGATCGTCGCCAAGCGCTACGGCATCTCGCGCGAAAAGCAGGACGAATATTCGCTGGAGAGCCAGCGCCGCACCGCCGCGGCGCAGCAGGGCGGAAAGTTCAAGGATGAGCTCGCGCCGATCACCACCAGGATGGCGGTGACCGACAAGGCCACCGGTGCAGTCTCGTTCAAGGACGTCACGCTGTCGCAGGACGAGGGCCCGCGCCCCGAGACCACCGCAGAAGGCCTCGCCGGCCTCAAGGCCGTCCGTGGCGAGGGATTTTCGGTCACCGCCGGCAATGCCAGCCAGCTTTCGGACGGGGCCAGCGCGAGCGTGATCATGAGCGACAAGGAAGCGGCAAAGCGCGGGCTGAACCCGCTCGGCATCTTCCGCGGCTTCGTCTCCGCCGGCTGCGAGCCGGACGAGATGGGCATCGGCCCGGTATTCGCCGTGCCGCGCCTGCTCAAGCGTCATGGCCTGACCGTCGACGACATCGGCCTGTGGGAGCTGAACGAAGCTTGCGCGGTGCAGGTGCTGTATTGCCGCGACAAGCTCGGCATCGACCCCGACAAGATCAATGTCGACGGCGGCGCGATCGCGGTGGGCCATCCCTACGGCATGTCGGGCGCGCGCCTCACCGGCCACGCTCTGATTGAAGGCCGCCGCCGCAAGGCGAAGTACGCGGTCGTCACCATGTGCGTCGGCGGCGGCATGGGCGCGGCGGGGCTTTTCGAGGTGTTGCAGTAGCCGTCGTCCAGTAACCGTCGTCCCGGCGAAAGCCGGGACCCATACTCCGCAGCAGGAGTGTGGCACGCGAACAACAATGGCCTTCGCAAACCAACGAAGGCCGGTGGTTATGGGTCCCGGCCTTCGCCGGGACGACACATTCACAGGAGGATCCGATGGATCTCGCATTCACGAAAGAAGAGCAGGCGTTTCGCGAGGAAGTGCGGTCATTCTTCCGCGACAACGTGCCGCCGGATACGCGGCGCAAGCTGGTCGAGGGCCGCCACCTCTCGAAGGACGAGATGGTGACGTGGTGGCGCATCCTCAACAAGAAGGGCTGGGGCGTCAGCCACTGGCCCAAGCAATATGGCGGCACCGGCTGGACCTCCGTGCAGCACTATATCTTCAACGAGGAGCTGCAGTCCTATCCGGCGCCGCAGCCGCTCGCCTTCGGCGTCAGCATGGTGGGTCCCGTCATCTACACCTTCGGCAATGAAGAGCAGAAGAAGCAGTATCTGCCGCGCATCGCCAATGTCGACGACTGGTGGTGCCAGGGCTTCTCCGAGCCCGGCTCCGGCTCCGACCTCGCCTCGCTGAAGACGAAGGCCGAGCGCAAGGGCGACAAGTGGATCATCAACGGCCAGAAGACCTGGACCACGCTCGCCCAGCACGCCGACATGATCTTCTGCCTCTGCCGCACCGACCCGTCCGCCAAGAAGCAGATGGGCATCTCCTTCATCGTGTTCTCGATGAAGTCGAAGGGCGTCACGGTGCGCCCGATCCAGACCATCGACGGCGGCGCCGAGGTCAACGAGGTGTTCTTCGACGACGTCGAAGTGCCCATCGAGAACCTGATCGGCGAGGAGAACAAGGGCTGGGATTACGCGAAATTCCTGCTCGGCAATGAGCGCACCGGCATCGCGCGGGTCGGCGTCTCCAAGGAGCGGCTCCGCCGCATCCGCGATCTCGCCTCCAAGGTCGAATCCGGCGGCAAGCCGATCATTCAGGACGCGGCCTTCCGCGACAAGCTCGCGGCCTGCGAGATCGAGCTCAAGGCGCTCGAACTCACCCAGCTCCGCGTCGTCGCCGACGAAGGCAAGCACGGCAAAGGCAAGCCCAATCCGGCTTCCTCGGTGCTGAAGATCAAGGGCTCCGAGATCCAGCAGACCACCACCGAGCTGCTGATGGAGGTGATCGGCCCGTTCGCGGCACCCTATGACGTGCACGGCGACGACGGCTCGAACGAAGCCATGGACTGGACCGCCCAGATCGCGCCGAGCTATTTCAACAACCGCAAGGTCTCGATCTACGGCGGCTCCAACGAGATCCAGCGCAACATCATCGCCAAGGCGGTGCTGGGGCTTTGATCGTACACCATCAACACGCACTCACCGTCACGGCCGGGCCTGACCCGGCCATCCACGCCTAGCGCCACGAAAGAACGTGGATGCCCGGCATAAGGCCGGGCATGACGAAATCGATACCGGAGAGCAAAGAACATGGATTTTGATCTGAACGAGGAGCAGCGGCTTCTCAAGGAAAGCATCGACGGCCTCTTGACCGATTCCTACGATTTCGAGAGCCGCAAGAAGTACATGAAGGAGAAGGGCGGCTGGAGCAAAGCCGTTTGGGGCAAGCTCGCCGACCAGGGCCTGCTCGGTCTGCCCTTCGCGGAGGCCGATGGCGGCTTCGGCGGCGGCGGCGTCGAGACCATGATCGTGATGGAAGCGCTCGGCAAGGCACTGGTGCTCGAGCCTTATCTCGCAACCGTCGTGATCGGCGGCGGCTTCCTGCGCCATGCGGGCAGCGATGCGCAGAAGGCCGCGCATGTGCCCGGCATCGTCGACGGCAGCAAGACGCTCGCCTTTGCCCAGCTCGAGAAGAACTCGCGCTACGATCTCTTCGACGTCACCACGACGGCGAAGAAGAAGGGCGACGGTTGGGTCATCGACGGCGAGAAGTTCGTCGTGCTCAACGGCGAGAACGCAGATACCCTCATCGTCACCGCGCGCACCAGGGGCGAGCGCCGCGACAAGAGCGGCATCGGCGTGTTCCTGGTGCCGGCCGACGCCAAGGGCGTCGCCAAGAAGTCGTACCCGACCCAGGACGGCCTGCACGCCGCCGACATCACCTTCACCGGCGTCGAAATCGGTGCCGATGCGGCGCTCGGCAATCCCGACGACTCGCTCGCGCTGATCGAGCGTGTGGTCGACGAAGCTCGCATCGCGCTCTGCGCCGAAGCGGTCGGCCTGATGGACGAATCGCTCAAGACCACGGTCGAGTACATCAAGACGCGCAAGCAGTTCGGGGTGCCGATCGGCTCGTTCCAGTCGCTGCAGCACCGCGCCTCCGACATGTTCGTCGCCACCGAGCAGGCGCGATCGATGTCGATGTTCGCGACCATGGCTGCTGATTTCGAGGACGCCAAGGAGCGCAGCAACGCTATTGCCGCGGCCAAGGTGCAGATCGGCAAGTCGCTGAAGTTCGTGGGACAGCAGGCGATCCAGCTCCACGGCGGCATCGGCATGACCATGGAGGCGAAGATCGGCCATTACTTCAAGCGCCTGACCATGATCGAGAACTCGTTCGGCGACACCGACTACCACCAGCGCCGCGTGGCGGACGGTGGCGGGTTGATCTAGCTACAAGGTCGCTGTCATCCCCCTCGCAGGCGGGGGATCCAGTACGCCGCGGCCCCTTGGTTCGAGTCTCGCCGTCTCTGGAATACTGGATCGCCCGGTCAAGCCGGGCGATGTCGTCTGAACAAGTGGCCTCAACGGAGCCCAACAACAATGAAGAACACCCCGTTCGATCTCACCGGCAAGGTCGCCGTGGTCACCGGCTCCAGCCGCGGCATCGGCCGCTCCTCCGCCGAGCTGCTCGCAAAGCTCGGCGCCAAAGTGGTGGTCTCCTCGCGCAAGGCCGACGCCTGCAAGGCAGTCGCCGACGGCATCAAGGCGGCCGGCGGCGAGGCCACCGTCATCCCCTGCAACATCGCGCGCAAGCAGGAGGTCGAGGCGCTGATCGCCGGCACGATCAAGCATTACGGCAAGATCGACATCCTCGTCTGCAACGCCGCGGTCAACCCGTATTACGGCCCGCTGCTCGACATCACCGACGAGGCCTTCGACAAGATCATGGGCAGCAACGTCAAGAGCAACATCTGGCTCTCCGCGCTTGCGATCCCGCAGATGGCGGAGCGCGGCAGCGGCTCAGTCGTCATCATCTCCTCGATCGGGGGCTTGCGCGGTTCGACCGTGATCGGCGCCTACGGCATCTCGAAAGCCGCCGACTTCGCGCTGTGTCGTTCGCTCGCCGGCGAATGGGGCCCGAAAGGCGTCCGCGTCAACTGCATCGCGCCCGGCCTCGTCAAGACCGACTTCGCCCGCGCGCTGTGGGAAGACGAAGCGAATCTGAAACGCCGCACGGCCACCACGCCGCTCCGCCGTATCGGCGAACCCGACGAAATCGCAGGCGCAGTGGCCTACCTCGCCTCCGACGCGTCGAGCTTCATGACGGGACAAACGATCGTCATCGACGGCGGCGTGACCACGGCGGCGCCGTAACTTCTGCTCTACTTGCAATGGTACGCCGGGCGCGCTTCACTTTTCCTCCGCTAGAGGGGGAGGGTCGCTTCGTGTTGCCCAGAGCGCAACGCGAGGCGGGGTGGGGTGAAGCCGCAAAGGCGGTATCGCTTGCGTCGACGAGACGGCTGCTGCTCAGAATTCGAAGCGCCAACTTCGCGGATAGTCTGTCACCCCGTCCCGGTTCGCGTTCCACTTCGCTGCATGCGAGCCCACCCTGCCCTCCAGGGGGAGGGTGGGAGGACAGCCGTCTTGACCTTGCCGCCCTAATCCGCTCCCTTTGGCGAAACACAATAGCCCCTCACCGGACAACGCCGGGAAAACGCCAAAGAAACCCCAAGGTTTGATTCCATGTCTTTCGTCCTCGCCATCGACCAGGGCACCACCTCCTCGCGCGCGATCGTGTTTCGCGGCGACATTTCCATTGCGGCGAAGGCGCAGGCCGAGTTTCCGCAGCATTTCCCCGCCTCGGGTTGGGTCGAGCACGAGCCCGAGGACATCTGGACCTCGACCGTGACGGTCTGCCGCGACGCGATCGCGCAGGCCGGTATCGGCGCAAAGGACATCGCCGCGATCGGCATCACCAACCAGCGCGAGACCACCGTGGTGTGGGACCGCGCCACCGGGCAGGCCGTGCATCGCGCCATCGTCTGGCAGGACCGCCGCACCGCCGACATCTGCGCGAAACTGAAAGCCGACGGCCGCGAGCCCGTGATCTCGCAGAAGACCGGCCTGATCATCGATCCCTATTTCTCCGGCACCAAGGCCGCCTGGATTCTCGACCACGTCCCCGGCGCACGGGCGCGCGCTGCCCGCGGCGAGCTGATGTTCGGCACCGTCGATTGCTATCTGCTGTGGCGTCTCACCGGCGGCAAGGTCCACGCCACCGACGCCACCAACGCCTCGCGCACGCTGCTGTTCAACATCCACACCGGCCAGTGGGACGACGAACTGCTCGAGATCATCGGCGTGCCGCGCTCGATGCTGCCCGAGGTGAAGGATTCCTCCGCCCGTTTCGGCGAGAGCACGCCGGATTTGTTCGGCGGCGCCATTGCGATCTGCGGCATCGCCGGCGACCAGCAGGCCGCGACCATCGGCCAGGCCTGCTTCCGTCCGGGGATGATGAAATCGACTTACGGCACCGGCTGCTTCGCCCTGCTCAACACCGGCACCACGCCCGTGGCCTCGAAGAACAAGCTGCTCACCACCATCGCCTACCAGCTCGGGGGCAAGCGCACCTATGCGCTCGAAGGCTCGATCTTCGTCGCAGGTTCGGCAGTGCAGTGGCTGCGCGACGGCCTCGGCATCATCAAGCATGCCGCCGAGACCGGACCTCTCGCCGATCAGTCGGACTCCATGCAGAGCGTCTATCTCGTCCCGGCCTTCGTCGGCATGGGCGCGCCGTACTGGAATCCGCGCGTGCGCGGCGCCCTGTTCGGCCTCACCCGCAACACCGGCCCGGCCGAGCTTGCCCACGCCGCCCTGGAAAGCGTCTGCTACCAGACCTTTGATCTCTGGGCCGCAATGCGCGCCGACTGGCCGAGCTCGGAGGTGGCAAGCGTCGTGCTCCGCGTCGATGGCGGCATGACCGCATCCGACTGGACCATGCAGCGCCTCGCCGACCTGCTCGATGCGCCGGTCGATCGCCCCGTGATCCAGGAGACGACGGCACTGGGCGCCGCCTATCTTGCCGGCCTCCAGGCTGGCGTCTATCCCGAGCCGACCAAATTCGCCGACAACTGGCGCCTCGAGCACCGCTTCAAGCCCAACATGAGCCAGGCGACGCGCGAGCGGAAGCTCGCGGGATGGACAAGGGCGGTGAAGGGCGTGCTCGCGAGCGACGAGGGCGAATAACGGGCGCGCACGACGCGCCAAACAACAACAAACGGGAGAAACGACAATGAACACGGATCTCAACCGGGTCGTCCAAAAGCTCTGCGGTGCCGCGATCTGCGCCGCGCTGCTCACCTCGACCTCCCTCGCGCGTGAGAAGCCGGACCCGCTCGGAAGCGCGCGTCAGGTCAAGACCGACGTCGCCGGTCTCAATGCTCCCGCGCAGATTCTGGTCGATGTCTGGGGCATCCCCCACATCTATGCAGACAATGAGCACGACCTGTTTTTCCTGCAGGGCTTCAACGCCGCGCGCGACCGGCTCTGGCAGATCGATCTCTGGCGCAAGCGCGGACTTGGTCTGCTGGCTAAGGATTTCGGCCCGGCCTATGCCGAACAGGACAAGGCGCTGCGGCTCTTTCTCTATCGCGGCGATATGAATGCGGAATGGGCGGCTTACGGCCCCAAGGGGAGGACCTATGCGGAGGCATTCGTCGCCGGGGTCAACGCCTATGTCGCCGATGTGCGCGCGGGCAAGCGCCCGCTGCCGATCGAATTCAGGATCGCCGGTACCAGGCCGGATCCGTGGACGGCGGACGACATCGTCCGCATCCGCAGCCACGGCCTGACGCGCAATGTCGCCTCCGAGGTCAAGCGCTCGTTGGTCGCCTGTGCGGCCGGCCTCGATGCCGATCGGTTTCGCGTCAAGCTCGAGCCGGCCTGGACGACGAAGATTCCCGATGGTCTCGATCCCTGCAGCGTGCCGAAGGCGGTGCTGGCGCCTTACGATCTGGCAACGCGTCCGGTCGCCTTTGCCGCGCCGAAAGATCGCCAGGCCGCACTCGCGCACGATCCCGACAAGTACCTCACCGAGGCCGACCAGCAACGCGACACCATCGGCTCCAACAATTGGGTGATCGCGGCGTCGCGGACCGCGACGGGACGGCCGATCCTCGCCAACGATCCGCATCGCGAGCACAGCGTGCCGTCGCTGCGCTACATCGTCGGCCTCAATGCGCCCGGCCTCTCCGTGATCGGTGCGGGCGAGCCGGCGCTGCCCGGCATCTCAATCGGCCACAACGGCACCATCGCCTTCGGTCTCACCATCTTCAACGTCGACCAGGAAGACCTCTACGTCTACGAGCTCAATCCGGAGAATCCCAACCAGTACCGCTATGGCACTGGCTGGGAGGACATGCGCATCGTCCACGAGAAAGAGCAGGTGAAAGGCGAGAGCGATCGCGATCTCGAGCTGAAATTCACCCGGCATGGTCCGGTGATCTATGTCGATGACGCCAACAAGCGCGCCTTCGCCGTGCGCTCGATCTGGTTCGAGCCCGGCACCTCGGCCTATTTCGGCTCCTCCGACTACATGACCGCGAAGGACTGGAACGGATTCCTCGGCGCAATGCGGCGCTGGGGCGCGCCGTCGGAGAATCAGGTCTATGCGGACACCAAGGGCAATATCGGCTGGGTCGCCGCCGGCAAGACGCCGCGGCGCGCCAACTATGATGGCCTGATGCCGGTGCCCGGCGACGGCCGCTACGAATGGCAGGGTTTTCTCTCGCTCGACGAACTGCCCAAGGCCTATCAGCCCAAGCAGGGCTTTCTCGCCACCGCCAACCAGATGAACCTGCCGGCGGATTATCCCGTCAGCGAGCGCAAGGTCGGCTTCGAATGGGCGGACAGTGCGCGCTGGCAGCGTATCACCGAGGTCCTGAAGGCCAACAGCAAGGTGACGCTGGCCGATGCCATGGATCTGCAGAACGACGACACCACGATGCTGGGCCGGCGGCTGGTCAAGCTGTTGCAGCCGCTCACTTCGGACGATGCCAACGTGAAGAAGGGCCTCGAACTGCTCAAGCCGTGGAATGCCCGTGATGCCGCCGACAGTGCCGCTGCTGCGGTGTTCGAGGTCTGGATCGCCAATCATCTTGGACCGGTACTGTTGAAGACCACGGCGCCCAAGGCCGCCGACCTGATCGCGCCCGAGGCGTCGAGCATTTCGGCGCTTGTTGCCTTCTTGGAATCTCCAGACGCGTCGTTTGGCTCCGATCCCGCCGCCGCGCGCGACCAGATCCTGCGCGACAGCCTCGGCGCCGCGGTGGCCGATGTGACGGCCAAGCTCGGGGCCGATTCCTCAACCTGGCGCTGGGGCCGCCTGCACGTCGCAAAATTCGACCATGCTCTGATGCCGCTTGCCGACAAGGCGACGGCCGCTCAGCTCTCGGTCGGTCCGCTGGCCTACGGCGGCGCGGCCAATGTGCCGCGCGCGGCCACCTACCGCCGCACCGATTATCAGCTGTTCGCCGGCGCCTCGTTCCGCATGGTGCTCGACGTCGGCAATTGGGATGCGAGCCGCACCATCAACACGCCGGGCCAGTCGGGCGATCCCTTCAGCGGCCACTATCGCGACCTCGCGCCGCTGTGGGCGACCGGCCAGTATGTGCCGCTGCTCTACAGCCGCGCTGCGGTCGAAGCGGCGGCGGCGGAGGCGATCACGCTGACGCCGCGGTGAATGAGGCGTATCCACAAACTCCGCCGTCGTCCTGGCGAAAGCCAGGACGACCCGGAATGTGTGGCCGGCGCTCAGCTTCAAAGGGACGCATCCCATGATCCTCCCCGACGGCTATTCCGACATCCCCGCCGGCAAGATCGCCGCCGTCGTTACCCATCTCGAGATGACCGCGCGCCCCGCGCGCCGCGCCGATCCGCCCGGCGCTCCATCAGGTCTTTGGACCCTGCGCAAGGTCGATACCCCCGCGCTTCATTGGTATCGCGACCTCCATCGCCGCGTCGGCGAGGAGTGGTTGTGGTTTTCGCGGGCGCGCATGAACGATGCCGAGCTCGCTGCCGTCATCCATGCGCCGGGCGTCGAGGTCTATACGCTTGTCGTGGACGGCCGCGATGAAGGCCTGCTGGAGCTGGACTTTCGCGAGGCCGGCCAGTGCGAGCTGGTGTATTTCGGCGTCACCGCAAAACTGATCGGCAGTGGTGCCGCCCGCTTCATGATGAACCATGCACTTGAAATCGCATGGTCACGCGATTTGTCCCGCGTCTGGGTGCACACCTGCACCTTCGATCATCCGTCGGCCGTTGCGTTCTATCAGCGCTTCGGCTTCCGCCCGTTCCGCCGCCAGATTGAGATCGCCGACGATCCGCGGCTCGATGGCACGGTGCCGCGGACGGCGGCGAGGCATATGCCGATCATCGGATAGTGCAGAGCTGCCTCCTACCCGTCATTGCAAGGAGCCCTTGCGACGAAGCAATCCAGTCTGTTTCCGCCGAGAGATACCGGATTGCTTCTCTGCGCTCGCAATGACGGAGCGTGGCACCGTCGTCCCTTTTCATTCGGGCTACGCGCTCCAGATCATGCGAAGCTCGCTAGCTGTTGAAATTCACCGCATTGGTGTTGGCGCCACAAACCAGTACCGCGACCCGCTCGCCGGGTGAGGGGCGATAGCGACCGGAGAGCAAGGCGGCAAATGCGGCGGCGCCGCCGGGCTCGGCCACCAGGCGCAGGCTCGACCACAAGGCCGACTGCGCCTGCTTGATCGCGTCGTCGGCGACCAGGACGACCCGCTCGACATGGGCCCGCGCAATCGGAAACATCAATTGTCCGACACGTCGCGGGGCGAGACTATCGGCGGCGATGCCGCCCGCCGGCGCATCGATCGGCGCGCCTGCCGCGAAGGCGGCGTGAAGCGTTGGCGACTGCTCCGGCTCGACCGCGACGATGCGCGTCCTGCCGGCACTCCAGGCCGCCATGCCACCGATCAGGCCGCCGCCGCCGACTGCAACCAGCACCGTGTCAATGCCCGGTGCATCCTGCTCCAGCTCCATTCCGACACTGCCCTGACCGAGCAAGGTCTCGACCTGGTCGTAGGCATGCACCGCCATGGCGCCGGTCTGCGCGACATGGGTTTCGCTTGCGGCGAGCGCGTCGGCATAGCGGCTGCCCGCAATCACGAGTTTCGCGCCATAGCCTCTGATACGCTCGGCTTTGGCCGGCGAGGTGATCTCGGGCACGAAAATCGTGGCCGGGATGCCGAGCCGCTGCGCCGCATACGCCACCGCCGCGCCGTGATTGCCGCCCGATGCGGCGACGACACCGGCTTCCGGCAGCCGGCGCAACAGCAGGTTGGCGAAGGCACCCCGCGCCTTGAACGATCCGGAATGCTGCAGCATCTCGAGCTTGAACGTGACGGGAGAAGCCGGCAGGCCAAAATCGGCGAGATCGGCCTCAACGAGCGGCGTGCGCCGTATGTGCGGACGGATGACGGCCTCGGTCGCCGCGATCCGCTCCCGATTGATGTCCATTGTTGCTGTCATGATGCCGTCCTTGATAACGCATCCGGCAGCCGCTGTCGCGGCGCCGTTGCATGCAGCGCAATGCTCCACTTCCATGATTTTGCTTGCGCCACTGCGGCCTTGCCGTGGAAACTGATCGGCCCTGCCTCGTCCAAAAGCCAGAGAAGAGCGCAAAACCATGTTCCTGATCGGCCAATATGATTCCCCCTTCGTCCGCCGCGTCGCGATTGCGCTGCGGCTTTACGGCCTCGCCTTCGAGCACAGGCCGTGGTCGACCTTCGGCGACGCCGACAAGATCGCGCCCTATAATCCGCTGCGCCGCGTGCCGACGCTGGTGCTCGACGACGGCGAGGCGCTGATCGAGAGCACGTTCATCCTCGATTATCTCGACGAGCTCGCCGGGCCGGAGAAGGCGATGCTGCCGCGCTCCGGCGCCGAGCGCCGGCATCACTTGCGCATCTGCGCGCTCGCGTCCGGCCTCGGCGACAAGGCCGTGAGCCTGCTCTACGAACGCGTGCTGCGGAAGGAGCAGCTTACGCTATGGGTCGAGCGCTGCCAGGCGCAGATCGCGGACGTGCTGAAAGCGCTGGAGGCCGAGCGCGCCAAGGTGACCACGCCGTACTGGCTGGGTGACCGCATCGGCCACGCCGATATTGTGGTCGCCTGCGTCGTCCGCTTCACCCGCGAGGCCCATCCGCAGTTGTTCGAGCCATCGCGCTATCCGGCGCTGTCGGCGCATGCCGACGCGTGCGAGGCGCTGGCGCCGTTCAAGGAGATCGTGCAGCCACTGTCACCGCCGAAGGGGTGATCGCCGCTACGCGAACCCGACCTTGATCAGGATCGTCAGGAACAGGCCGCCGACGACCGCGCAGACCGCGGCACCGATCAGCGGCCCCAGCGCGCCTCCCCGGCTTGCAGGCTCCAGCACGGCTTGTCCGGGCTGGTCCGGATCGTAATAGACTTGGACGCTCTTCCCAGGCCGATATTTCGCCGCGGCCTCTTCGGCGACCTCGCGCAGGCCGGAGATCATGGTGCCGTTCCAATCGACTTCGGTGCCGATGAAGTCGCGCTTGCCGACTCTGTAGGCGTAGCGCAGGTCGACCTGATAGCGGTGGACGAGCTTTGAAGTCGTCGGTCGATTGTCGTGCTCGGTCTTCTCTTCGATGATTTCCTCGATCACGTCGCAATGGGTGACCCTGCCCGACGCGGTCGGCCAGCGCAGGCTGGCGCTCGCCCGCCGGCGCGTCCGGACATAATCGGCGGCGAGGAACACCCCGCCCACGAGCACGATGATCGGCACCGCGAACGCGAACAGCGGGACGCCCTTGTCGGCGTAGAGCACGTGGCCCGCGAACGAATGCGCGGTCAGGGTGGCGGCGATGACGCCGAACACCATTGTGAACGCCACCAGGGCCGCGACGTTCTGCGCGGCGGCAGGCTCCAGCAGCGCCTCTGTCGGTTGCTTCGGATCGACATGGACCTCGACATGGGCGCCGACCGGATAGCGTCCGGTCAGTTTTGCGGCCAGGACCCTCGTCGTGATGACGGTGCCGCCGACAAAGATCTTGTCGCCTTCCAGCTCCTGGCCGCCGGCCTGATAGCGATAGCGGATGATGGGCTTGGCGTCGTTCCGATCGTCCGAGGAATGCGCCGTCGGCTGGTCGACTTGGGAGACCGTGATGATGCCCTCAACCTTGTCCCAGCTCCGCGCCGCCACCATCCGGCCCCGCATGCGGATCAGATTGAACAGCGTCAATCCAAACAGCAGCACGGCGATGCCGGCGGCAATCTGTGTCCACATCAATTGTTGGGCGTTCAGCATCCGATTCCCCTGCGCTTCGGCGGCGACCGCCATTGGTCGCGGCGAACGCGCTTTGCGTTCGATGCTGTGCGTTGCCCCAGCACATGCCAGGCATAGCTTCACCAATGTCGTCCTGGCGAAAGCCAGGACCCATTGCCCCAGCGGGTCATTTGGCGAAGATTGGTCGTTCGGTATTGCCTGCGATGGCCACCAATGGATCACCCGGTATGGATGGCTTTCGCCAGGACGACAGCGAACGTGTGGCACGCGCCGTGATGGCGACTGGCGAGGGAGTATCAAACGGGCACGGTCGGCGATGATGGAATGTTACAGGTGTTTTGCCCGACGCCGCAAGCAATTTCGGTAAATCGAAAAATTATTCGGTGACACCGCAAAAATTATCGAGCTTTTTCAACCCCATGCCTACTGTGCATGGGGTTGATTTCTCGTTTTCTGTTTGGAGGGCGCCTAACCCGCGCCCGCGCGCTTCTTCTGCCAGACCAGGTGCACCGCGCAGGTGCAGCCCGGCGGATGCGACGCAAGCTCCTTCGACGTCTCGTCGTTCGCCGGCGTTGCCGTGAACGCCGCCTTGTCGCTCGCACCCTCTCGCGTCGGGATGTAGTTCAGAATCGGCGCGAGCCAGCGCTCGGTCTCGGCGACGCTCATGCCCTTGCGCGCAGCATAATCCTCGACCTGATCGCGCTCGATCTTGCCGACTCCGAAATAATAGCTCTCTGGATTGGCGAGATAGAGCCCCGACACGGAGGAGCCCGGCCACATCGCATAGCTCTCGGTCAGCTTCACGCCGGCGGTGTTCTCGGCATCGAGCAGCTCGAACAGCGTGGCCTTCTCGGTGTGATCGGGTTGCGCGGGATAGCCGGGGGCGGGACGGATGCCCTGATACTTTTCGAGGATCAACTCGTCGGTCGAGAGCGCCTCGTCCGGCGCATAGGCCCAGAACTCGCGGCGGACGCGGGCATGCATGCGCTCGGCGAAGGCTTCGGCCAGGCGGTCGGCCAGCGCCTTGCACAGGATCGACGAGTAGTCGTCATTGGCCATCTTAAACCGGTCGGCGACCACATCCTCGCCGATGCCGGCGGTGACGACGAAGCCGCCGACATAATCGGGCACGCCGGTGTTGGCGGGCGCGACGAAGTCGGACAGCGCCGCGTTGAAACGGCCCTCGCGCTTCTCGAGCTGCTGGCGCAGCGTGTGCAGCGTCGCGATCGTCCTGGTCCGGCTCTCGTCGGCATAGAGCACGATGTCGTCGCCCTGCGCATTGGCCGGCCAGAAGCCGACGGTGGCGCGCGCGCGGAACCATTTCTCCTTGACGATCAGGTCGAGCATCTTGCGCGCGTCGTCGTAGAGCGAGCGCGCAACTTCGCCGACCTTGGCGTCGTCGAGGATGGCAGGGAAGCGCCCGGCGAGCTCCCAGGTCTGGAAGAACGGCGTCCAGTCGATATAGGGCACCAGCTCGGCGAGATCGTAGTCGTCAAAGCTTCGGGTGCCGAGGAAGGTCGGCTTCACCGGCTTGTTCGCGGTGAAGTCGACCGGCACGCGGTTGGCGCGGGCGGTCGCCAGCTTCAGCCGCTTCTTGTCGGCCTGGGCGCGCATATGGGCGTCCGAGATCTTTGCGTATTCGGCGCGGACTTCGGCGGCATAGGCCTCGCGCCTCTCGGGCGACAGCAGCGCCGACGCAACACCGACGGCGCGGCTGGCGTCGTTGACATGCACCACGGGGCCTGCGCGATAGCTCGGGTCGATCTTGACCGCGGTATGCACGCGGCTCGTGGTGGCGCCGCCGATCAAGAGCGGCAGCTTGAGGCCTTCGCGCTGCAATTCTGCGGCGAAGAACGCCATCTCGTCGAGCGAGGGTGTGATCAGGCCGGACAGCCCGACGATGTCGGCCTTCTCCGCCTTCACCGTCTCGACGATCTTGGCCGCGGGCACCATCACGCCGAGGTCGATGACCTCGTAATTGTTGCACTGGAGCACGATGCCGACGATGTTCTTGCCGATGTCGTGGACGTCGCCCTTGACGGTCGCGAGCACGATCTTGCCGGCGGACGAGGAGCCTTCCGTGCCGATGCCGTTGGCGAGATTGCGCGCCTTCTCCTCCTCCATGAACGGCATCAGCCAGGCGACAGCCTGCTTCATCACGCGGGCCGACTTCACCACCTGCGGCAGGAACATCTTGCCGTCACCGAAGAGATCGCCGACCACATTCATGCCGGCCATCAGCGGTCCCTCGATCACGTCGAGCGGGCGCTTCGAAGCCTTGCGGGCCTCTTCGGTATCCTGCTCGATGAACTCGGTGATGCCGTGCACCAGCGAATGCGACAGCCGCTTCGCCACCGGCCATTCGCGCCAGGCGAGATCGGCTTCCTTGGTCTGAGTCTTGTTGCCGCGGAATCTTTCCGCAAGCGCCAGCAGACGCTCGGACGCACCGGGGTCACGGTTGAGGATGACGTCCTCGCACACCTGGCGCAATTCGGGATCGATATCGTCATAGACGATCATCTGCCCGGCATTGACGATGCCCATGTCCATGCCGGCCTTGATGGCGTGATACAGGAACACCGAGTGCATGGCCTCGCGCACCGGCTCGTTGCCGCGGAACGAGAACGACAAATTGGACACACCACCAGAAATGTGCGCGCCCCGCAGATTCTTGCGGATCCAGCGCGTCGCTTCGATGAAGTCGACGCCGTAATTGTTGTGCTCCTCGATGCCGGTTGCGATCGCGAAAATATTGGGATCGAAGATGATGTCTTCCGGCGGGAAGCCGACGCGGTTCACCAGGATGTCGTAGGCGCGCTTGCAGATCTCGGTCTTGCGGGCGAACGTGTCGGCCTGGCCGACCTCGTCGAACGCCATCACCACGACAGCCGCGCCGTGACGGCGGGCGATCTTGGCCTCGTGAATGAACTTGTCCTCGCCTTCCTTCATCGAGATCGAGTTGACGACCGGCTTGCCCTGCACGCATTTCAGGCCGGCCTCGATCACGGAGAATTTCGAGCTGTCGACCATTACGGGGACGCGGGCAATGTCGGGCTCGGCGGCGACGAGGTTGAGGAAGGTCACCATCGCGGCTTCCGAGTCCAGAAGACCCTCGTCCATGTTGACGTCGATGATCTGCGCGCCGTTCTCGACCTGGTCGCGCGCGACCTGCAGCGCGGCGGTGTAGTCGCCGGCGGTGACCAGCTTGCGGAAGCGGGCGGAGCCGGTGACGTTGGTGCGCTCGCCGACGTTCACGAAGGGAATGGCGTCGGTCAGGATGAACGGCTCGAGGCCGGAGAGCCGCAAGCGAGGTTCGATCTCCGGCACGATGCGCGGCTTGTGCGGCGCGACCGCAGCCGCAATCGCCGCGATATGGTCCGGCGTGGTGCCGCAGCAACCGCCGACGATGTTGACGAGGCCATCGCGCGCGAACTCGCCGACCAGGCGGGCCATGTATTCCGGGGTCTCGTCATACTGGCCGAACTCGTTGGGCAGGCCGGCATTGGGATAGGCGCAAACAAGCGTGTCGGCGACGCGGCCGATATCGGCGATATGCGCGCGCAGATCTTCCGCGCCGAGCGCGCAGTTGAAGCCGATGGTCACAGGCTTGGCGTGCTGCACCGAATGCCAGAACGCTTCCGGCAACTGGCCGGACAGCAGGCGGCCGGACTTGTCGGTGATGGTGCCCGACACCATCACGGGCATGTCGATGCCACGTTCTTCCGTGATCTCGGCGATCGCGTACAGCGCCGCCTTGGCGTTCAGCGTGTCGAAGATGGTCTCGACCAGCAGCAGATCGACGCCGCCATCGAGCATGCCGTTGATCTGCTCGCCATAGGATTTGCGCAGGTCGTCGAACGTGACGGCGCGGTAGCCGGGATTGGACACGTCAGGCGAGATCGAGGCGGTGCGGTTGGTCGGTCCGATGGCGCCGGCGACGAAGCGCGGCTTGCCGTCCTCGGCCTCGACGCGGCGTGCGGCGTTGCCGGCGAGGCGGGCGCCTGCGCGCGCCATCTCGTAGACGATGTCGGCGAGATCGTAATCGGCCTGGGCGATCGAGGTCGTGGAGAAGGTGTTGGTGGCGACGATGTCGGCGCCGGCGCGCAAGTAAGCGGCGTGGATGTCCTCGATCGCCTGCGGTTGGGTCAGGATCAAGAGGTCGTTGTTGCCGCGCAAATCGCGATGGAAGTTCTTGAATCGCTCGCCGCGGAAGGCGGCCTCGTCGAACTGGAGATTCTGGATCATCGTGCCCATGGCGCCGTCGAGCACGAGAATGCGCTCGCGCGCGGCGTTGAGCAGGGTGGTTCGCTTGGGAGAGGTGGATACGGTCATGCTGTCTTAAGCCGCCTTCTGCGCGCTCTTGGCGCGGATGCCGAGCAAATGGCTGATCGCGAACACGAGATCGGCGCGGTTCATGGTGTAGAAATGGAAGGTGTCGACGCCGTGCTTCGCCAGCTTCTGCACCTGGCCGGCCGCGACGGTCGCCGCCACCAGCTTGCGGGTCTCGGCGTCTTCGTCGAGCCCCTCGAATTTCGCGGCGAACCAGTCCGGCACGGAGGTGCCGGCGCGGGTGACGAAATTGCGAGCCTGCTTGAAATTATGCATGGGCATGATGCCCGGCACGATCGGGATGTTGATCCCGCGCGCGCACGCGGTCGAGATAGCGGAAATAGAGGTCGTTATCGAAGAACACCTGCGTGATCGCGCGGGTCGCACCTGCATCGACCTTGGCCTGCAGCGTGTCGATGTCATCGTCGAAGTCGCGCGCCTCGGGATGCTTCTCAGGGTACGCCGAGACCGACACCTCGATATCGCCGTGCCGCTTCTTGATGCCGGCGACGAGGTCGGCGGAGCTCTGGTAGCCATCGGGATGGCTGGAATAGGCCGTGCCAATGCCGCCCGGGGGATCGCCGCGCAGGCCGACGATGTGGCGGACGCCGACCTCGTGATAGCGGTCGACGATCTCGTCGATCTCCCCGCGGGAGGCGCCGACGCAGGTCAGATGCGCGGCCGGCAGCAGCGCGGTTTCTTTCAGGATGCGCGAGATGGTCGCGTGGGTCCGCTCACGGGTCGAGCCGCCGGCGCCATAGGTCACCGAGACGAATTTCGGGTCGAGCGGGGCCAGCCGGTTGATGGTGTCCCAGAGATTGCGCTCCATATCTTCGGTCTTGGGCGGAAAGAACTCGAAGGAAATCGCAGGCCGCTTCAGGTACCCGTCTTGCCCGCCGGTGTGGGCAGGCATTGTCGCGTCAGTCATGGGCACCACTCACTCTCCAAGGGCGCGCCGGGTCGTTGGCGGCCGGCGGTCAGGTCTAGATTGCGAAAGGCCAAGATAAGCCAAAGCGGCCGCATCCGACAGCCCATCGGTAATGGGAATTGGCCCACTTTGGCGGTGTTGGCATAAAATATTTCGGTGATTTAGAATCGAAGTGGGAAGCTCGATTTGGTATAAAAAGATAAATATATCAGCCAAGTAGGGAGAACTTGCGGATTAACTGGCGCAATATATTGAGTGGGCAATATGAAAGTCATGTTGCCAGATTGATCATTGTCCCAACGCCGCGGCGCGGGTCCGGAGCGCGCGGGCCCTGGCCTGCACGTCAGATCTGCGCGCCCTCCCATTGCCGCCGCGCTGCCCTCCACTACGTTAGCGCGCCATGATCCCGCTCTCAGTCCTCGACCTCTCCGTCGTCACCACCGGCACAAAGCCCGCCGCGGCGCTGCGCAACAGCATCGACCTGGCGCGCCATGTCGATGGGCTCGGCTATGTCCGCTATTGGCTCGCCGAGCATCACAACCTCGCCTCCGTCGCGAGCCCGGCGCCCGACGTGATGATCGGGCAGATCGCGGCGGTGACCAAGCACATCCGCGTCGGCTCCGGTGGCGTGATGCTGCCCAATCACGCGCCGCTGGTCGTGGCCGAGCGCTTCAAGATGCTGGAGGCGCTGTTTCCGGGCCGCATCGATCTCGGCCTCGGCCGCGCCCCTGGCACCGACGGCGCCACGGCCTATGCGCTGCGCAGCCGGCTCGACCGTCGCGAAGGCGACGATTTCCTCGAGCGGCTGCACGAATTGATCCTGTGGCAGACCCGGGAATTCCCCTCGGGCCATCCCTATCACAACGTCGTTGCGATGCCCGACGATACGCCGTTGCCGCCGATCTGGCTGCTCGGCTCCAGCGATTATTCGTCGGAGCTCGCCGCGCAAATCGGCATGGGGTTCGCATTCGCCCATCATTTTGCGTCCCACGATGCGATCGATGCGATGGTGTATTATCGCAATCGTTTTCAGCCCTCGGCCTGGAGTGCGAGCCCGCGCGCGATCCTCGCGGTCGCCGTCATTGCGGCCGACACGGATGACGAAGCCGAAAAGCTCGCCGCGTCTTTCGACCTCAACCGCCTGCGCCGGGACCGCGGCCAGTATCTTCCGTTGCCGAGCGTCGAAGAGGCGCTGGCCTATCCCTATACCGACTCGGAGCGCGCCTCGATGCGGCGCAACCGTTCCCGTCTGTTCGTCGGCAGCCGGGCAACCGTGCAGAAGACGCTGCAGCCGTTGATCGATGCGAGCAAGCCGGACGAGTTGATGGTGATTACCGCCGTGTACGATCACGAGGCACGAAAGAAATCATATTCGCTGCTGGCGGAGGCGTTCGGGCTTAAGGCGGTCGGATAAGGCTCTGGTGCTCCGGCTCGCGCTTCGCGCGTCCGGGACACGAATCTATTCCATCGTCGCGCGGAACGGGTGCCCCGGATACACGCCAACGATGCGGAATTCGCGTGAGAAGAATTTCAGCTCCTCGATCGCGAAAGCGAGGCCCTTGTCCTCGGGGTGGCCGTCGACGTCGGCATAAAACTGCGTGGCGAAGAAATTGCCGTCGACCATATAGCTCTCGAGCTTGGTCATGTTGACGCCGTTGGTGGCAAAGCCACCGAGCGCCTTGTAGAGCGCGGCGGGCAAATTGCGCACCCGGAACACAAAAGTCGTGACCAACGGACCGGAGCCCTGTGCGGCCCATTTCGGTTCGCGCGCGAGCACCACGAAGCGCGTGGTGTTGTGGGCCTCGTCCTCGATGTCCTCCGCGAGGATGTCGAGGCCGTAGATCTGCGCGGCGAGGCGCGAGGCGATCGCGGCGACGGACTTGTCGTTACGCTCGGAAATGTCGCGGGCGCTGCCGGCGGTGTCGGCGTGCACGATTGGCTTGATGCCAAGCTTGCGAATGATGCGCCGGCATTGGCCGAGCGCGTGCACGTGGCTCTCGACGCTCTTGATGTCCTCGAGCCTGGTCCCCTTCACCGCCATCAGCTGATGCCGGACCGGCAGAAACCATTCGCCGATGATGAAGAGGCCGGAGGCCGGCAGCAAATGATGGATGTCGGCCACGCGGCCTGCGACCGAATTCTCGATCGGAATCATGCCGAGATCGGCTTCGCCCGACGAGATCGCCGACAAGGCGTCCTCGAAGGTGGCGCAGGGCATCGGCTCGGCGTCGGGATAGGCCTCGACGATGGCGATGTGCGAATTGGCCCCAGGCTCGCCCTGGAATGCGATTTTCAGCTTGCTCATGCTCGGCCTTGTAACAGCGGCTCAGGATTTGGAAAGGATGCTGCGGGCGGTTTCCAGGTCCGCCGGCGTGTCGACCCCGCGGGGCACGGTATCGACAATGGTGAAGTCGATGCGCATTCCGGCCTCGAGCGCCCGGAGCTGCTCGAGCTTCTCCTGCAATTCCAGCGGCGACGGCGGAAGCCGGACGTAGCGCTCCAGCGCGGCACGGCGATAGGCATAGAGACCGATATGGTGGTAGCGCGGTCCGTCGCCGGTCGGCGCGGTTGCGCGGGTGAAATAAAGTGCGCGCATGCGTCTGCCGCCGAGCGAGGTTCCGATCGCCTTCACGACGCTCGGCGCGAGGTCCTCCTCCTCGGTGTGGATCTGCGACGCCAGCGTTGCGATATCCACGGCGGGGTCTTGCAGCGGCGGCAACACCTCGCGGATGTTGTCGATCGTGATGGTCGGGAAATCGCCCTGCAGATTGACCACGATCTCGGCTTTGCCGTCCGGATCGAGCTTCTGCATGGCCTCGTGGATGCGGTCGGAGCCGGACGGATGCTCCGGGCGGGTCATCACGGCCTCGCCACCATGGGCGGTCACGACGGATGCGATCTCCGCGGTGTCGGTTGCGACCGCGACCCGGCCTATCCCGGCCGCTTCGGCACGGCGCATCACGTGCACGATCATCGGCTGCCCCGCGATATCGGCTAGCGGCTTGCCGGGCAGGCGGGTGGCGGCCATGCGGGCCGGAATCAGCACCAGGATGCGGGGATCGATCATCGGTTCAAGGGCCTGGAAACGGGGCGTTTTCCGCGCCGGGAAATGGGGTGGGGACGGGGGTGAAGCCCGCTCGCTTATACGGGTTGCCAGACCCCGGGCAAACCGATATCTCAATGGCAAAACTCGGGGAAACAGTAAGGAACGTTGATTCTCCGAGGCTCGTCCTGGCGGCCGCACTGGGCCGCTCGATCCTTCTTGCGGTGTGGGGCCTGGCCGGAAATGGACTCTTTCGAACTGAACAAGATTCTCGGTGCCGTGCTCGGCACCTGTCTCCTTCTGCTGGTGACGAGCTTCACCGCCAGTGCGCTGTTCTCGCCCAAGATGCCGGAGAAGCCGGGCTTCGAGATCGCCGTGAAGGAAGACGCCGGCCACGGCAAGGAAGGCGGCGCTGCCGCCGCGGCTGCCGAGCCGATCGAAAAGCTGCTCCAGACCGCCTCGGTCGAGAAGGGCGCCGCCGCTGCCAAGAAGTGCGGCGCTTGCCACACCTTCGAGAAGGGCGGCCCGAACCGTGTCGGTCCGAACCTCTATGGCGTCGTCGGCGACCATGTTGGCGAGGGCCGCGGCGGCTTCAACTTCTCGGCCGCGATGAAGGCCAAGGGCGGCACCTGGGACTTCGATGCGCTCAACAAGTTCATCGCCAATCCCAAGGCAGCTGTCCCGGGCACCGCGATGGGCTTTGCTGGCATCCCGAAGGATAGCGAGCGTGCCGACGTGATCGCTTACCTGAACAGTCTCTCCGACAGCCCGAAGCCGCTGCCGACCGCGGCGAAGTAAGGCCTATCGACTTCGATCTTAGTACGCGGCCAGGCTGAAAAGCCTGGCCGTTTGCTTATCCGGGCCTCGCGGCGTTGTTATCGGGGCGTTTGGCCGCAGCGATCGGCCAGCTGGCCCTCCAAGATGAGGAAAAAGCAACATATTCCGTCGAAACCTCGCCTATATTGGGAACTTAAAGGAGTAGCCTCCTTCAAGACAGGAATGTTGATTTGGCCCTTACCCGACGCGATCTCCTGCTCACCGGCACTGCTGCCGCAACGCTCCCCGCCCTTGGTTCCGTAGGGGGCCTTTCCGGCGTCGGCGTGGCACACGCGCAATCCGCCAACGAGCCCACCTGGCGGCACGCGCTGTCGCTGTTCGGACAGATCAAATACCCGGCGGATTTCAAGCGCTTCGACTACGTCAATCCGGAAGCGCCCAAGGGCGGCGTCGCGCGCCAGATCGCCGTCGGCACATTCGACAATTTCAACATCGTCGTCTCCGGTGTGAAGGGGCAAGTCGCCGGTGCCGTGGCGTTCATCTACGAATCCCTCACGACGGCCTCGCTTGACGAAGTCTCGACCGAGTACGGCGCGCTGGCCGAGGCCGTCAGCCATCCGGATGATTTCTCCTTCGTGACTTACCGCTTGCGGCCGCAAGCCAAATGGCACGACGGCAAGCCGGTAACCGCGGATGACGTGATCTTCTCGCTCGATTCCTTCAAGAAGCACCACCCGCAGTACTCGGCCTATTACAGCCATGTGACGAAAGCCGAGAAGGTCGGCGAGCGCGAGGTAAAATTCGTGTTCGACGCGCCGGGCAACCGCGAACTGCCGCAGATCGTCGGGCAGCTCACGGTCCTGCCGAAGCATTGGTGGGAGGGCACGGATGCGCAGGGCCGCAAGCGCGATGTCTCCGCCACCACGCTTGAAGTGCCTCTAGGTTCCGGCCCCTATCGGGTCAAGGAATTCGTTGCCGGGCGGTCGATCGCGCTGGAGCGCGTCAAGGATTATTGGGGGCGCGACCTCGCCGCCAATGTGGGCCGCAATAATTTCGACGAGCTGCGCTATGAGTATTTCCGCGACGCCACCGTGGCGATTGAGGCATTCAAGGCCGATCAGGTCGATTGGCGCACCGAGAACAGCGCGAAGAACTGGGCGACAGCCTACGATTTCCCGGCCGTCACCGAAAAACGCGTGATCCTCGAGGAGTTCGCCAATCGCAGCTCGGGCGTCATGCAGGCCTTCGTGCCGAACCTGCGCCGCGCCAAGTTTAAGGATCCGCGCGTGCGACGCGCGCTCAATTACGCGTTCGACTTTGAGGAGATGAACAAGCAGATCTTCTACGGCCAGTACAAGCGCATCAGCAGTTATTTCGACGGCATCGATGAGCTGATGGCGACCGGGTTGCCGCAGGGCAAGGAGCTCGAGATCCTCGAGACAGTCCGCGCCGAGGTCCCGCCCGAAGTCTTCACCACGGCCTACACCAACCCGGTCGGCGGCAGTCCGGAAGCCGTTCGCGACAATCTGCGCGAGGCGCTGCGCCTGTTCAAGGAAGCTGGCTACGAGGTGCGCGAGCGCAAGCTGATCGACGTCAAGACGGGCGCCCAGTTCTCCCTTGAATTGCTGAACTCGGATCCAAGCTTCGAGCGGATCACGCTGTTCTACAAGCCGTCGCTGGAACGGCTCGGCATTGCTGTCAGCGTGCGGACGGTGGATCCCACTCAGTACGAGAACAGGACGCGCGAGTGGGATTTCGACATCGTCACTAACTCCTGGGGCGAGTCGCAGTCGCCGGGTAACGAGCAGCGCGAATTCTGGTCCTCGAAGACGGCTGACATCGCCGGTTCACGCAACATCACCGGCATCAAGAATCCGGCGGTCGACAAGCTGATCGAGCGGGTGATCTACGCCAAGGGTCGCGACGATCTCGTCGCGGCAACCAAGGCACTCGACCGCGTGCTGCTGTGGAATCACTACGTCGTACCGCAGTGGACTTATACGAAGGTGCGCACCGCGCGCTGGGATCGGTTCGGCCGGCCGGCGGAATTACCCAAATACGGTCAGTCCGGCTTCCCGTTCATTTGGTGGTACGACGCGGACAAGGCGGCGCGGATCGCAAAGAAGTCGTGAAGGGCATTTCTCGCATGGCGCAGCTTTCACGCCGGCATGTGCTGGCCTTGGGTGCCGGTGGCGCGTTCAGCGCCGCCTGGCTCCGGGGCGCGACAGCGTCCGAGATGCCTGCAGAGGCCCACGGCATGTCGGCCTTCGGCGACCTCAAATATCCCGCCGACTTCCATCACTTCGACTACGTCAATGTCGACGCGCCGAAGGGCGGCACCTTCTCGCTTATCCCGTCGGTGCGCGCGTACAACCAGTCCTACCAGACCTTCAACTCGCTCAATGCCTTCATCCTCAAAGGCGATGGCGCGCAGGGCATGGACATGACTTTTGCGCCGCTGATGGTGCGAGCCAATGACGAACCGGACGGGATGTACGGGCTTGCCGCCAAGTCTGTAAATATATCGGCAGACAGGCTGGTCTATCGCTTCACCATGCGGCCAGAGGCGAAATTCCATGACGGCACCAAGCTTACCGCTCACGACGCGGCGTTTTCGCTGACGTCGCTGAAGGCCAAGGGGCATCCGCTGATCATCGTGCAGATGCGCGACATGGTCAGCGCGGAAGCCGTTGACGATGCGACGCTGGTCGTCACCTTTGCCAAGGGACGCGCGCGTGACGTGCCGCTCTATGTGGCGAGTCTGCCGATCTTCTCGAAAGCATATTATGCCTCTCGCGCTTTCGACGAAACATCGCTCGATATCCCGTTGGGCTCGGGCCCGTACAAGGTCGGCAAGTTCGAGGTCAACCGCTACATCGAATACGAACGCGTCAAGGATTGGTGGGCTGCCGACCTGCCCCCCTGTCGTGGCAGCTACAATTTCGACGTCGTGCGCTACGAATTCTACCGCGACCGCGATGTCGCTTTTGAAGGTTTCACCGGCAAGAACTATCTCTACCGCGAAGAGTTCACCGCTCGTATCTGGGCGACCCGCTATGACTTCCCCGCGGTCAAGGAGGGTCGCGTCAAGATGGAGGTCGTGCCCGACGACACGCCGTCCGGCGCGCAAGGATGGTTCATCAACACGCGGCGCGAAAAATTCAGGGATCCTCGCGTGCGTGAGGCACTGATCGACGCCTTCGACTTCGAGTGGACCAACAAGACCATCATGTACGGTGCTTATGCCCGCACGGTATCGCCATTTCAGAACTCGGACCTCATGGCGAGCGATGGGCCTCCGCCGCCGGAAGAGCTGAAGCTGCTGGAGCCGTTTCGCGGCCAGGTTCCGGACGAGGTGTTCGCCGCACCGTTCACGCCGCCCGTCTCCGACGGCTCCGGGCAGGATCGCAGCCTGTTGCGCAGGGCGCAGCGATTGCTGAGCGAGGCCGGCCTGCCGATCAAGGACGGCAAGAGGATGCTGCCGAACGGCGAGATCTTCAGGATCGAATTTCTGTTGGACGAGCCTTCGTTCCAGCCGCACCATGGGCCCTACATCAAGAATCTCGCGACGCTTGGCATCGAAGCGAGCGTGCGCCTCGTCGACGCCGTGCAATACAAGGTACGCCAGGAAGATTTCGACTTCGATATGACGACCCAGCGCTTCAGCATGTCGGCAACGCCGGGCGACGCCATGCGCTCGTTCTTCTCGTCGCAGGTCGCGGCAACGAAGGGCTCGTACAATCTTGCGGGCGTCGCCAATCCGGCCATCGATGCCATGATCGAGAAGATCATGGCGGCCGACAGCCGCGAGGAATTGACCGTCGCCTGCCGCGCCTTCGATCGCCTGTTCCGCGCCGGCCGTTATTGGGTGCCGCACTGGTTCAACAAGACGCACCGGCTTGCTTATTGGGACCAATTCGGTCATCCGCAGAAGCCGCCGCGTTATGCCAACGGCGTCGGCGCTCCCGACATCTGGTGGTACGATGGCGGCAAGGCCGCCAGGCTCGAGCAGGCGAAGCAGCCATGAGCGCCTACATCGCCCGCCGCATCCTGCTGATGATCCCGACCTTGCTCGGGATCCTCTTCGTCTCCTTCATCGTCGTGCAGTTCGCGCCGGGCGGCCCGGTCGAGCGCGTGATCGCGCAGCTCTCGGGCGCGGACACCGGCGGGACCTCGCGCATTTCGGGCGGCGGCGACTTTGCGCAGCGCGCCCCGGGGCAGTTGGGAGCCGGCGGCGACGCCATCAACTCGAAGTATCGCGGCGCGCAAGGCCTCGATCCCGATTTCATCAAGAAGCTGGAAGTGCAGTTCGGCTTCGACAAGCCGGCGCCGGAGCGCTTCGCGCTGATGGTCTGGAATTTCGCCCGCTTCGATTTCGGCAAGAGCTATTTTCGCGACGTCAGCGTCCTGCAGCTCGTCAAGGAGAAGTTGCCGGTCTCGATCTCGCTCGGCATCTGGCTGACGCTGCTGACCTACCTGATCTCGATTCCGCTCGGCATCCGCAAGGCGGTCAGGGACGGGACGCGCTTCGACACCTGGACGTCGAGCGTGCTCGTACTTGGCTACGCGATTCCCGGCTTTCTATTCGCGATCCTCCTGATCATCCTGTTTGCCGGCGGTTCGTTCTTCAACTGGTTCCCGCTGCGCGGACTGACGTCAGACGGCTGGTCGCAGTTTCCGTGGTATTGGAAGATCATCGATTACTTCTGGCATTTGACGCTGCCGCTGATCGCCATGGGGCTCGGTGCGTTCACCACCATGACGTTCCTGACCAAGAACTCGTTTCTGGACGAGATCCGCAAGCAATACGTGATGACCGCGCGCGCGAAGGGCTGCAGCGAGAATCGGGTGCTTTACGGTCACGTTTTCCGCAACGCGATGCTGATCGTCATCGCCGGCTTTCCCTCGACCTTCATTCACGCCTTCTTCTCGGGCTCGCTTCTGATCGAGACCATCTTCTCGCTGGACGGACTGGGACTGCTCAGTTTCGAGAGCGTTCTCAATCGCGACTACCCCGTGGTGTTCGGCACGCTCTTCATCTTTTCGCTCGTCGGCCTCGTGATCAACCTGATCTCTGACCTGACCTATATGTGGATCGATCCACGAATCGATTTCGAGGCGCGGGAGGTCTGATGACGCTGGCCGCCCCCACCACGCCGATCGAAACCACTGCGAAGTCGCCGCTCGGCAGTGCCGTGCCGATCACTCGCAAACCGTTCGTGCCGTCGCCGCTCAACAGGCGCCGCTGGCAGAATTTCAAGGCGAACCGGCGCGGCTATTGGTCGTTCTGGATCTTCCTGATCCTATTTGTGGTGTCGCTGTTCGCCGAGCTGATCGCCAATGATCGGCCGTTCCTGATCAAATATGACGGCCACCTTTATTGGCCGTCCGTCGTCACCTATTCGGAAACCACTTTCGGCGGCGACTTCGAAACCGCGGCCGACTATCGCGATCCCTATTTGCAGAAGCTGATCAGGGACAAGGGCGGCAGCATCGTCTGGCCGCTGATCCGCTATTCCTACGACACCCACAATCTCGATCTGCCGACGCCGGCGCCGTCGCGGCCGACCTGGATGTTGACGGAAGCGCAGTGCAAGCCCGTCGTCGAGAAGAAAGGCCTCAAGAGCTGCCGCGATCTCGAATACAACTGGCTCGGCACCGACGATCAGGGCCGCGACGTGGTGGCGCGGCTGATCTACGGCTTCCGCATCTCAGTGCTGTTCGGCCTCTGCCTGACCATCGTCTCCTCCATCGTCGGCATCGCGGCCGGCGCGGTGCAGGGCTATTTCGGCGGCTGGATCGACCTGTTGTTCCAGCGTTTCATCGAGATATGGACTGCGATCCCTTCGCTCTATCTGCTGCTGATCTTGTCGTCGGTGCTGGTGCCCGGCTTCTTCGTGCTTCTCGGCATCCTGTTGTTATTTTCCTGGGTGTCGCTGGTCGGACTCGTGCGCGCGGAATTCCTGCGCGGGCGCAATTTCGAGTATATCCAGGCGGCGCGGGCGCTCGGCGTGTCGAACAAGGTCATCATGTTCCGGCATCTGTTGCCGAACGCGATGGTCGCGACGATGACGTTCCTGCCGTTCATCGTGTCGAGTTCGGTGATGACGCTGACGGCGCTCGATTTCCTGGGGTTCGGACTGCCGCCCGGCTCGCCGTCGCTCGGCGAGTTGCTGTCGCAGGGCAAGTCCAACGTGCAGGCGCCGTGGCTCGGTTTTTCCGGCTTCTTCTCGGTCGCGATCATGCTGTCGCTTTTGATCTTCATCGGCGAGGCCGTGCGCGACGCATTCGATCCGCGCAAGACGTTCAGGTAAGCCAATGGACGCGATCAACCAGCCTTTGCTCAGCGTGCGCGACCTCTCGGTGGCCTTCCACCAGGGGGCGCCACCACGCTCGCGGTCGACAAGGTCTCGTTCCAGATCAAGCGCGGCGAGTGCCTGGCGCTGGTCGGCGAGTCCGGCTCCGGCAAGTCGGTCAGCGCGCTCTCGATTCTCAAGCTCTTGCCCTATCCAAATGCCTCGCATCCCTCGGGCAGCATCCACTTCAAGGGCCAGGAACTGATCGACCGGTCGGAGCAGGAGATGCGGGAGGTTCGCGGCAGCGACATCTCGATCATCTTCCAGGAGCCGATGACCTCGCTCAACCCGCTGCATACGATCGAGGCGCAGATCGGCGAGATCATTCAGCTGCACAATCCGACCAGCAATGCCGAGGCGCGCAGGCGGACGCTGGAATTGCTCACGCAGGTCGGCATTCCCGAGCCTGAAACGCGGCTGAAGAGCTATCCGCACCAGCTCTCCGGCGGCCAGCGCCAGCGCGTGATGATCGCGATGGCGCTCGCCAACGAGCCGGACCTCCTGATCGCGGACGAGCCGACCACGGCGCTCGACGTTACCGTGCAGGCGCAGATCCTGACGCTGCTCGCAGAGATCCGCGGCCGGCTCGGCATGAGCTTGCTCTTCATCACCCACGATCTCGGCATCGTGCGCCGCATCGCCGACCAGGTCTGCGTCATGAAGGGGGGCGAGATCGTCGAGCAGGGGCCGGTCGAGCAGGTCTTCAAGACCCCGAAGCATCCCTATACGCGCGACCTGCTCGCCGCGGAGCCGAAGCCGGATCCGGCGCCGCCGCAGCCGGATGCCCCGGTGGTGATGTCAGCCGACGACCTGAAGGTCTGGTTCCCGATCAAGCGGGGGCTGATGCGCAAGACGGTCGGTCACATCAAGGCGGTCGACGGCGTCAGCATCGCTGTGCGCAAGGGCGAGACGCTCGGCGTCGTCGGCGAGTCCGGCTCGGGCAAGACCACGCTGGGGCTCGCGTTGCTGCGGCTGATCTCCTCGAACGGACGCATTGTGTTCCTGGGAAAAGATATCCAGGGCCTGCGCTTCAAGGAGATGCGGCCGTTCCGGCGCGACATGCAGATCGTGTTCCAGGATCCGTTCGGCTCGCTCAGCCCGCGCATGTCGGTCGCCGACATCGTCGCCGAAGGCCTCACCGTGCATCAGCCGCAGCTCTCGCGAGGCGAGCGGGAGGAGCGTGTCGTCAAGGCGCTCGAGGACGTCGGACTGAAACCGGATACTCGCCACCGTTATCCGCATGAATTCTCCGGCGGCCAGCGCCAGCGCATCAGCATCGCGCGGGCGGTGGTGCTGGAGCCGGATTTCGTCGTCCTGGACGAGCCGACCAGTGCGCTCGACATGCTGATTCAGGCGCAGATGGTCGATCTGCTGCGTGAATTGCAGCGCCGGCGCGATCTCACTTACATGTTCATCTCGCACGATCTGCGCGTCGTCGCCTCGCTCGCCAGCCATCTGATCGTGATGCGTGGCGGCAAGGTGGTCGAGGAAGGCCAGGCCGCCGAGCTCTTCAAGAACCCGAAGACGGGTTACACGCGCGCGCTGTTTGCGGCGGCGTTCCGGCTGGAGACGGCGGAGAACGGGTCCGCGGCGACGTAGCCTCCGTCAGAGCCGCTTGATCGCGGCGACCTCGCTGCCGGCTTGCTTGATCCTTGCGATTGCCGGCTCGATCGGCTCGATCACCGTTGCCATGTGATGCGCATTGGCGTGAACCATGGTGCTGCCATCGCGGACGATGGCGACATGACCTTTCCAGAAAATGAGATCGCCGCGCAGCAAGCTGCTTTGCTCATGGGGCTCCAGCGCGCGGCCGAGGCCGGCCTGCTGCATGTCGCTGTCGCGCGGGCAGCCGATGCCCGCCGATGTCAGCGACATCTGGACCAGGCCGGAGCAATCGACGCCAAGGCTGCTCTTGCCACCCCAGAGATAGGGCGTGCCGACGAAACGCTCGGCGACTGCGACGAAATCCGGCTCGCAATGACCAAGCGGGGCGAGATGGGCCTTCGGCAGATAGTGTCCGTCGCGTGTCACGGCGAAGCTGCCGTCCTCGCGTGCAACCGCGATCTTCGATCCCATCACCAGCGTGTCTGCTGGCGGCAGCTTGATCGAGGGACCGGGGAAGGCAAAGGTTCGTAAAGCACTGACCATATGGGTCGGCGCGGCCGCGGGCTTCATGAGCGCTGCGTCCGGCAGCCAGCCGACATAGCCGTCACCTGAAAGTTGACCCCATGCCCAGCCTTCGCCGTTGCGGTCGTAAACCGTGACGCCCTCGCCGCGCAACGCTTGTGTCATTAGCATCGCGTTCGACGACGGCTGCTCGCGCACGGGCGCGATCGCCTCGATGATCTCGAATTCCTCGCCCGTGACGAAACGATCCGCCTGCACCTTGCTTTCGAGGTATTTCGCGGCGATGTCGCCGCGCGACGGTGTCAGCCTTGGATCGTATCTTGGATCGTGACTTGGATCGTGGCTTAGATCGTGTTCTGGATCACGCATAGCGCTCGCTCAGCAATGTGTAGATCGCGCGCGCGGCCTGGCACTCGCCGCCCTCGGGGCGTGCGGGCTTCGCCGACGGCGTCCAGCCGTAGATGTCGACATGCAGCCAGCTCCTGGCATGCTCGACGAAGCGTTGCAGGAACAGCGCGCAAATGATCGAGCCGGCAAAGCCGCCTGATGGTGCGTTGGTGATAGTGGCGGTCTTGGAGTCCAGCCACGCATCGTATGGCGGCCACAGTGGCATGCGCCACAACGGATCGTTCTCCTCGCCGCGCATCGTGCGACGTCAGCGGCAAGCGTCTCATCATTGGTGTAAAAGGGCGGTAAATCCGGCCCCAGCGCGACGCGTGCCGCTCCCGTCAACGTGCCGAGATCGATCAGCAGGTCCGGCTTTTCCTCGTCCGCAAGCGCCAGCGCGTCGGCGAGCACCAGCCGCCCCTCTGCGTCCGTATTGCCGATCTCGACCGTGATGCCCTTGCGCGAGGTGAAGATGTCGAGCGGGCGGAAGGCATTGCCCGCGACCGCGTTCTCCACGGCCGGAATCAGCACGCGCAGTCGCACCTTCAGCTTCGCATCCATCACCATGCGCGCCAGCGCCAGCACGTTGGCGGCGCCGCCCATGTCCTTCTTCATGATCAGCATGCCGCTCGGAGGCTTCAAGTCGAGCCCGCCGGTGTCAAAGCAGACGCCCTTGCCGACCAGCGTCACCTTGGGATGAGCCGGGTCGCCCCAGCCAATGTCGATCAGCCGCGGCGCGCGGCTAGATGCCATGCCGACGGCGTGGATCAGTGGAAAATTCGTCTTTAAGTCGTCACCGATGGTGCAGGCAAAGCTTGCGCCGAATTCGGCGGCGAGATCCTGCGCGGCTGCGGCCAGCTCCTCCGGCCCCATGTCGTTGGCCGGCGTGTTGATGAGGTCGCGCGCCAGCATTGCGGCGTCCGCCATGCGGTTGATGTCAGTCGCGTCGACGCCGTCGGGGGGAACGAGGCTGACCTCGGGGCGATCGGCCTTGCGGTACCGGGCGAAGCGGTAGCTGCCGAGCGCGAAGGCGAGTGAGGCGAGCCGTGCATCGTGCGGTGCATTGGCGAAGCGATAGATGCCCGGCGGCAGCAGGCCGGGCAGGGCGCCCGGTCGGAACAGGTCGCGCGATTTTGCACCCTCGTCCTCGAGCCCGAACAGCACTTGCGCGATCGCGCCATCGGGCGCGGGCAGCGCGAGATAGCCGCCCGGCTTTGCGGTAAAGGCGCTCGCAGTGGCGAACTGGCGTTGCGCCGCCGGTAGCCCCTCGGCGACCTGATCCCAGCTCGACTTGGTGACGAAGGTGATCGGGATGGCGGTAGGCGACGTCTCGAAGACAGAAGGCATTGGCGGGTCCGGATCGTCAGATCGAGCGGGTCATACGAACGGACGAGATTTCGCAGAGTTTTGCCGCCGCCGCAATCAGCTTTGCTGCCACCGTTCGGCGGTCCGCTACTCGCAGCAAAGGGGCCATGCTAGGTTCCGGCAACGGCCGTCAGGTGTGCAGATCTCCGGCGGCCGACGACAAAGCCGGCCGGGAGGAAATGCAATGGAATTTGTGTGGAGCGTGGTCACATTCATCGGGCAGGCGGTCGAGGCGATTTTTGGCTATGTCGAGCATCATCATTGGATATTCGCGTTCCTTGCCGGCGGTTACGTCTTCTATCTCCACGACCGCTCCGTTCACGCGCGGTTCGATGCATTGGACAAGCGCATCGATGAAATTCGCAAGAGGCTCGCTATCGAATATTGATCGGGTGAGCGAAACCACGGGCGAGCCCCGTCTCATGCCGAGGACACGATCCACGCGAGCGGCCGCAGGGCTTTACTAGCGCTGCGGTTGTGGCATTATTGCCCAATATTTTAGATTGTGTCGTACGGTTCTGCACGGAGTGCAACAACAGGGGATGGGGTCAATTCTTACCCGGCTCATCATGGCCCGGGCTGATTGATACCGGACTGAACCTGATCGTCGAAGGCATTTCTCTCATCGTTTGCGCGGCGCGGCATTCGCAAATAAGCGACGCAAAATGGATAGATCGTTCGTCATCGTACAGATTTCCGACCTGCATCTGGACGGGTCTGGTCGACTGCTTGCGACCATCGAGACGCTCAATGCCGCAATTCGCGAGAGGATGGCGGACTTCGCGGATGTTCCCGATCGCATCCTGCTGATCACCGGCGATATCGTGGACGACCCGACGCCGCCTGCGCTCGACGAAGCGCTCGCCGTCATTGCGTCCTTCCGGCAGACCGGGCTGTTCACCGACATTCAGGCAATTGCCGGCAATCACGACGTCAAGCGCCCGAGCCGGCGTGCAGGCCGCCACGACGTATATGATTACCTGCATTTGCCGCGAACCTCGAAGAGCGTCTACTACCGTCAGGCCGGTCTCGATCTGGTGCTGCTGGATTCCAATCGCGCGAGCCTCACGACGCTCGCGAGCGGCAATGTCGACCAGAGTGCCTATAACGCCATGGTTTCGGATGCCGCGCGGCTGAGCGCCGAGCTCGCGGGCAGCCTCGGGTCTGGCGGCCGCGCCGATTATGCCGAGCCGGTGGAAAACCTCGTACGTGTGCTGGCGCTGCATCATCATCCACTGCCGCAGGCGACCGGAGAAGGAAAGCGGTTTCTCGGCGTGCCTGACGAGCCGCTGATGTATCTCGCCGCGCCCGCGACCTTCCTCGAGGCGGCGACATCGCTCAACGTCGATCTGGTTCTGCACGGACACCGGCATGTCGAGGGGCTGACGCGCTATTCGATTCCCAATCCGCGCACCACGTCGAACGAGAGCGATGAAGCATTCTGGCGCACGATCTACGTCCTGTCCTGTCCGTCATCGACCGGGCAGGCCGGTGACGACGCCGGCTTCAACGTCATTCATTTCGGCCCGATGTCCGACCCGATGTCCCATGGCGGCCGCACAGAGTATCACTTCGCGATCACCCGCTACTCACGTCCGCGCAAGGATGGTGTCTTCAGGCCGCTCGATTCCAACCTGCCGCACGGCGTCGTCAGACTGCCGGCCGGACGGGATTTTTCCCGAGATCCGGCCGTCCAATCGGGCATCGAGATCGACGCATGCACCACGCTGAAACGGAATCAGGTCGCAGCATTCGCGCGCCGGCTCCTGCTGCGCCGCGCCTTCTATGCCGACGACGAGGTGGATTGGGCCAATTTGCTCCACGTCTATCTCCTGACCTCTCATGTCTGGGCCGATCTGGAAAGCAAGTTCTCGAGATCCGCACGCAAGCATGATGTCGAGGCCGCGGTGACGTCACTACTGCGCCGACTGATCGAGCAATCTGCAAATGTGCTCGGCATCGACGACGTTCAGCTCGACGAGCTCCGCGCGAGGCGTCTGGTCAATCGTGACGATCTTCGACGCGAATTGCCGAGGGTCGTGCGTCCGGGCATCGATGTCGAGATCGAGACGCGGCAACGACTGCAATTGCTGCGGGACCTGAACGAGCAGGCGAAGGCGCTCGGCCTCGATGCGGGTCTCGGCGGCGAGGTGCCGCCGCAGGCGCCGCAGTGACGGGCTCGGGCCGGGAGCATTAACCGGCCGTTAGGGTTAACAGTCTATTGCTGGCGCGTTCGGCTCGATCAATCGGCTCGAGAGTCAAAGCGTCATGCGTCAACGGTTCAGTCGTGAACGGTTAAGTCTTGCCCGGCTTCTTGCGTCCACCTCGCTGGTCGCAGCGGTGGCCATGGGCCTCGGCGGCTGCACGGCGGTGTCGAAACTCTCCGACGTCACGGGCTCGGTCGGGCCGCGGGCGGAAGCCGCTCCCACCGATCCCGCGCGCGCTGCTGAAGTCTATGGCGAGCGCTATCGTGCCAATCCCAAGGACGCCGACGCGGCCCTCGCCTACGGCCAGGCCCTGCGCGCCAACGGCCAGCGCGCCCAGGCTGCCGCCGTGCTCGAGCAGGCGACCATCGCCAATCCCGGCAACAAGGCGCTGATGGCCCAATACGGCCGCGCGCTCTCCGACAACGGCAATTTCCAGCAAGCCTTCGACGTGCTGTCGAAGGCGCATTCGCCCGATAACCCGGATTGGCGCCTGCTCTCGGTGCAGGGTACCGCGCTCGATCAGATGGGTCGTCACGAGGAAGCGCGCTCCTATTATGCGAGTGCGCTCAAGATCGCGCCTGGCGATCCCGGCGTGCTCTCCAATCTCGGCCTGTCCTACATGTTGTCGAGAGATCTGCCGAAGGCCGAAGACGCGCTGCGCCAAGCCTATGCCTCGCCGCACGCAAGCGCGCGGGTGCGGCAGAATCTCGGTCTTGTCGTCGGTCTCCAGGGCCGCTTCGCCGAAGCCGAGACCATCGTGAAGGCGGACCTGCCGCCGGACCAGGCTACGGCCAATGTCGCCTATCTCAAGGAAATGTTGACCCGCAGCGACGTCCGGCGTGGTGCGCCGAAGCGGACGCCGGTCGCCTCGCTCGGCCAGCCCGACTGATCAGACGTGATCTTCCGATCTTGATCTTCCAATCTTGAAGGCATCCTCGGACCGTACGCGGTCCACGTCTAAGGTCATTGCATCTCGGTGACCTTGATGCCAGTCGGTCCAAGGATGACGACGAACAGCACCGGCAGGAAGAACAGGATCATCGGTACCGTCAGCTTCGGCGGCAGTGCCGCGGCCTTTTTCTCGGCTTCGTTCATGCGCATGTCGCGGTTTTCCTGCGCCATCACCCGCAAGGATTGGCCGAGCGGGGTGCCGTAACGCTCCGCCTGCTGGAGCGCGAGACATACCGACTTGACGCCCTCGAGCCCGGTGCGCCGCGCGAGGTTCTCGTAGGCGACCTTGCGATCCTGCAAATACGATAGCTCGGCCGTGGTCAGGGTGAACTCCTCCGACAGCGCGATCGACTGGCCCACGATTTCGACTGCGACCTTCCGGAACGCCATCTCAACCGACATGCCGGATTCGATGCAGATCAGGAGCAGGTCGAGCGCATCGGGAAAGGCGCGCTTGATCGAGAGTTGGCGCTTGGAGATCGCGTTCCTGAGAAACAGCATCGGCGCCTGAAGTCCGAGATAGGCCGCACCGACGCAGATGCCGATCTTGATCGGCATGGACTGCTGCATATGCGCGATCAGGAACACGTAGACGACCGAACCGACGAACAGCACGATCGGGGCAACCAGGCGGGCAAACAGGAAGGTGATGTAGGGCGCCTGGCCTCGATAGCCGGCCATGATGAGCTTGTCCCGCGCAGCTTCCTGCGCGAGCCATTTGGTCAGGTTGAAGTCATCGACGACCTTCGAGACGAGCTGCTTCGGCGTCTGGCGCAGCGAGACTTTTTCACTCTTGTGGAGGCGCTCGCGCTCGCGCTGCCGGATGCGCTCACGTTCGTTCGCCACCGCCTTCATGCGCTTGGAAAGGCCCTCGCCGGCGAACAGCGGCATCACCAGCGTATACACGGTGGCGCTGGCGGCAATGGCCGCCAGCAGCATCGTCATGAAGTGGACGTCGTGAAGTTTCGCAACGAGGAACTCTACCATAAGACACCATCAGAAGTCGAAATTGATCATCTTCTTCATCACCATGATGCCGATCGACATCCAGACGACGCAGCCGACCAGCATGAGCTGGCCGGTGGGATGAGTCCAAAGCATCGAGATGTATCCTGGCGTTGTGAGGTAGACGAGGAACATCACGATCGGCGGCAGCGAGCCGATGATGCCGGCCGAGGCCTTGGCTTCCATCGACATCGCCTGGATCTTCTCTTTCATCTTCTTGCGGTCGCGCAGCACCTTGGAGAGGTTGCCGAGCGCTTCGGAGAGGTTGCCGCCCGATTTCTGCTGGATCGAGATGACGATGCCGAAGAAATTGGCCTCGGGCAGCGGCATGCGATCGTAGAGCCGCGTGCAGGCCTCGCCGAGCGGCATGCCGATCGCCTGCGTCTCGATGATGGACAGAAACTCGGAGCGCAGCGGCTCTGGCGCGTCGGCGGCGACCACCTTGATCGATTCGAACAGCGGCAGGCCCGCCTTGATGCCGCGGACGATGACGTCGACGGCATCGGGCAAGGCGGCCAGGAACTTGTTTTCACGGCGCTTCTTCAGGAAGCCGAGCGCCCAGCGGGGCAGACCGAGTCCGCCGGCAAACGCGAAGCCGGCGGCACCGAGCAGGCCGCCGCCGATGAACAAGGCGACTGCGAACAGCACGCCCGCCACGACGGCGGACACGATCCAGAATTTCTGCGGCGCCCAATCGAGGCCGGCCTGCGACAGGCGGACACTGAGCGGTACGCTCTTCTCCTGCTGGCGCCGCGCCTCGAGATCCTTGAGCGAGGTTTCGACCTGCTCGCGGCGCGAGCGCTGCGTCTTCTCGGCGGCGCGGGCCGTGGGCGCCTCGGCCCGCGAGATGGAGGCGCGGCGGCTCTCGGCCTTCCGTTCCCCGGACAGCATTGGATAAAGGAAGACCCAGGCGAGGCCGCCGACGGTGGCGGTGGCAAGGAAGGCGAGGGCAAGGACTTGCATGTTCATGGCTGCGTTGACCTGCTCACGTCGTGGGCGCCACTTCCGCCGCGTCGAGCGCCGCGGCAAGGCGCTTCTCTTCGCCGTAATAGCGGGCGCGTTCCCAGAATTTCGGGCGGCCGATTCCGGTCGACCGGTGCCGGCCGATGATCTTGCCGTTGGCGTCCTCGCCGACCATGTCGTAGAGGAAGACGTCCTGGGTGATGATGGTGTCGCCTTCCATGCCCATCACTTCGGTGATGTGGGTGATGCGGCGCGAACCGTCGCGCAGGCGCGCGGCCTGGACGATGACGTCGATCGAGGCGCAGATCATCTCGCGGATGGTGCGTGAAGGCAGGGAGAAGCCGCCCATCGTGATCATGGATTCGCAGCGCGATAGCGCCTCGCGCGGATTGTTGGCGTGCAGCGTGCCCATCGAGCCGTCATGGCCGGTGTTCATGGCCTGGAGCAGGTCGAACGCCTCGGGTCCGCGGACTTCGCCGACGATGATGCGCTCGGGACGCATACGCAGGCAGTTGCGCACCAGCTCGCGCATGGTGACCTGGCCCTCGCCCTCGATGTTGGGCGGGCGGGTTTCCAGTCGCACCACGTGCGGCTGCTGGAGCTGGAGTTCGGCGGCGTCTTCGCAGGTGATGACGCGCTCGTCGTGCTCGATGTAGTTGGTCAGGCAGTTGAGCAACGTGGTCTTGCCCGAGCCGGTACCGCCGGAGATCAGCACGTTGCAGCGGACGCGGCCGATGATCTGGAGGATTTCCGCGCCTTCCGGCGAGATTGCGCCGAACTTGACGAGCTGATCGAGCGTCAGCTTGTCCTTCTTGAACTTGCGGATCGTGAGCGTGGGGCCGTCGATTGACAGCGGGGGCACGATGGCGTTGACGCGGGAGCCGTCGGCCAGGCGGGCGTCGCAGATCGGCGAGGATTCGTCGACGCGCCGGCCGACCTGGCTGACGATACGCTGGCAGATGTTGAGGAGCTGCTGATTGTCGCGGAAGCGGATACCGGTGCGTTGGATCTTGCCGGCGACCTCGATGTAGACGGTGTCGGCGCCGTTGACCATGATGTCGGCGATGTCGTCGCGCGACAACAGGGGCTCCAGCGGACCGTAGCCGAGGACGTCGTTGCAGATGTCGTCGAGCAGCTCTTCCTGCTCGGCGATCGACATCACGATGTTCTTGATCGCGATGATCTCGTTGACGATGTCCCGGATTTCCTCGCGCGCGGACTCCGAATCGAGCTTGGCGAGCTGGGCGAGGTCGATGGCCTCGATCAGCGCGCCGAAGATGGTCGCCTTGACCTCGTAATAATTGTCCGAGCGGCGGGCTTCCATGGTCGGCGCAGGCTTCGCCGGGGCGAGCGGCGGCGAGGAGATTGCCGGCGGCGGCGGCACGCGCGACATGGCGGGCGCCGAAGCCGGGGCAGGCTCTGGCGACACGGCACCGGGCTTCGGGGCCCGGGCGTCGGCGTCTGTTCCGCTACGCTTACCGAACACTTAAAAACTCCATGCGGCGACCTATTTTCCCCGCAACTTGTCAATCAGGGGTGAAAGCAGGGACGACTTTTGCTTCTTCGTTTCGCTGCGGCCGGTCAGGCGCTGGGCGATCTGAAGGAACATCTCGATCGACTTATGGTTGGCCGAGATCTCCGCGATCATCTGGCCGTTATTGGCCGCCGAGCCGAAGATCTGCGGCTCGAACGGAATCGAGACGACCGGCTGGCTCTCGATCGCCTTGGCGAACTCCGCCGCGGCGATTTCGGGCCGTTTCGGCACGCCGACCTGGTTCAGGCAGTAGAGCGGCGGCCGGTCGTTGGGGCGCGCGGCCTTCAGGAGATCGAACAGGTTCTTGGTGTTGCGCAAATTGGCGAGGTCGGGCGCCGCCACGATCAGGATGTCGTCCGCTCCGATCAGGGCGCGTTTCGTCCAGCCCGACCATTGGTGCGGAACGTCGAGGACGATGCAGGGCATCGTGGAGCGCAACGTGTCGAACACGGAATCGAAGGCGTCGGCGCCGAAATCGTAGACCCGGTCGAGCGTCGCCGGCGCCGCCAGCAGACTGAGGTGGTCGGTGCATTTCGACAGAAGGCGGTCGATGAAGGCGGTGTCGACGCGATCGGGTGAGAATACGGCGTCGGCAATGCCCTGCGGTGGATCCTGGTTGTAGTCGAGTCCGGCCGTGCCGAAGGCGAGGTCGAGGTCGGCGACGACCGCGTCCATCGCGAGATCGCGGGCGATCGCCCAGGCGACATTGTGGGAGATGGTTGATGCGCCGACGCCGCCCTTGGCCCCGACCACGGCGATAATGCGGCCGACGGCCTTGGCTTCCGGCGCCGAGAACAGGTTGCAGATCGAGCGCACGACGTCGATCGCGCCGACCGGCGCGAGCACGTAGTCGCTGACGCCGCGGCGGACCAGCTCGCGGTAGAGCGTGACGTCGTTGATGCGGCCGATCACGACCACGCGGGTGCCGGCATCGCAGACGGTCGCGAGATGGTCGAGCCCGCCCAGGAGGTCGTTGCGGCCGTCGCTTTCGAGCACGATCACGTTCGGCGTGGGGGCCGAGCGGTAGGCTTCCACCGCAGCCGCCATTCCGCCCATCTGGATCTTCAGATGGGCCTTGCCGAGACGGCGATCTTCACCGGCTGACTGCACGGCGGCCGCCGTTTCCACGGTCTCGCAGAAAGCCTGGACGGAAACGCGGGGCGCCGGCGCAATATGCTCCTCGACCGGTGGGAGCGATGCCTCGGACTGATCTTCTTGGGGCTGGCGAGCGTAGCTGATCATCTGCCGGTGTCGCTGAGTTTGGCCTTGTCGGCCTCAGGATAGGCGACCGCCGTCGGCATTCCCTTGCGATACTTCTCGAACGCGGCGGTCCGCCGCGGCGTGTAGGACGGCGTTTCGGGCCGCGGCTGCTCGAGATCCGACGGATTGTCGACCATCGCTGCGAGGTTGCGCTGATAGGCGCAGCCGTAATTGTAGTAGTCCTTGTTCTCGAACCAGCTCTTGTTCTTCATCGAAGGGCCGATATCTTCCGGCCACAGGCCGCAGGGACCCGCGACTGCGGCGATCTTGGAATAGGTGAGCCGGATCGGCGGCAGGAATCGCTTGTCGTCCGGCGTGTAAGAGCGGGCGTTGACGCCGTGCGGCGGAACGCCCGCCGCCGACAGCATTGCCTGGATTTCGCGCATGGTGTCCGCGACCGGACGCGCGTTGGGCGTGCCGGACGGTACGTCGATCCGGATCGCGCCGCTGCCTTCGTGCATCCAGGCCGACGCGACGCCCATCACGTCGGCGCGCTGGGCGGCGGTCAAGCCGCCGCGGGCATGGCCGACGAAGACGACGATGGAACGATTCTGCTCCTCGATCGCGATCGGATGGCGCTGCTTGTAGTCGTCGGGAATGGAGGCCGTGACCGCTTCGTCATGCTGGCAGCCGCCTAGGGCGAGCGCCATGCCGACGAGCGCGCCGCCGAGGTGGATGGCGCGCCTGCGAATCTGGGGTGGTCTAGTGATCTTCATGAAGTCCCCGTTCCGCCTCAGTCGGTGATGAAGCCGTAGGTGCCGCGGTAGTTCTTGGCCGGTTCGGTCCGGCCGGGCACGCCGTAGATCCGGTTGATGTTGCCGAGCAGTTCGGCCTGCGGATCAGCCGGTGCGGAGAAGCCATCATCCGGCCGCGACAGGTCCTTTTGCGCAACTGCGCGAACGATGTAGGGCGTCACGATCACGACCAACTCGGTCGCGTTGTTGACGAAGTCGCGGCTACGGAACAGCGTGCCGAGGACCGGGAGCTGCATCAGACCTGGCAGTCCGCTGACCGCTTGCTTGGTCTGCTGCTGGATCAGGCCAGCCATCGCCATCGCGCCGCCTGAGGGAATTTCCAGCGAGGTTTCTGCGCGGCGGGTCTTGATCGAGGGCACCGTGAGCGAGTTGACCGAGGTCGAGGTCACGGCCTGGGACAGCGTGATCGCGTTTTCGTTCGAGAGCTCGGACACCTCGGTCATTACCCGCAGGCTGATCTTGCCCTCCGTGAGAACGACGGGGGTGAAGTTGAGCGAGATGCCGAACTTCTTGAAGCTGATCTGGGTGGTACAGACGTGCGTGGTGGGGTCGCACGCATAGCCCGCAGGCACCGGAAATTCACCGCCGGCAATGAACGTTGCCGATTCACCGGAGATCGCGGTCAGGTTCGGTTCGGCCAGCGTCCGGATCACGCCCGCGGTCTCCATCGCACGCAGCGTGGCCTGCACCGACGGGGCCGCGCCGAACTTCGTGGTCAGGTTATTGCCGTCGACGAGGTTGTGGCCGAGAGCCGTGAACGGATTGGAGTTGCTGAAGCTGACGACCGAGGTGCCGTAGCTGAGGTTGGCGGTGAGGTCGATTCCGAGCTGCTTCACGATGCTGCGCTGCACTTCCGCGACCGTCACCTTGAGCATGACCTGATCGCGGCCGCGGACCACGATCGAGTTCACGACCTTCTCGGGGCCGCCGGCGAGGCGCACTGCGAGGTCGTTGGCCTGCTGGGCTTCGGCTGGATTCGCGGCCGAGCCGGTCAAGATGATGCCGTCGCCTAGCCCGTCGATCTGGATGTCTGAGTTCGGCAGGACCTGCTTCAGCGCGGCCCGCACGCCGTTGAGGTCGCGCTTGACCGCGATGTCATAGGCCGCGATCTGCTGGCCGGCGGAATCGAAGAACACGATGTTGGTCTGCCCGATCGAGGCGCCAATGATGTAGGCACGCTGCGCCGAGCGGACGACCGCGTTGGCGATCTTCGGATCGGCGACAAGCACGTCCTTGATGTCGCGCGGAAGGTCGATCACGATCGACTTGCCGATGCCGAGCGAGAGGAATCGCGCGTTCATCTGACCGTCGGCCGCAGCCTGCGCCACAGGGCGATAGTCGGCGGCGACCACAGGGGTGAGCACCGGGTTGAGCGCGAGCGCGACGGCGGCCGAAAACGACAGGGCGCGGACCACCGGGGTTCGCATCGTCGCCAAATTCGCCCTGCATTTCATGTCGACAGTCCTCATCGTGCCTTCGCCGTCGAGCTTGGGATACCGTACCGAATGATCGAAATGCCCTCGCGCTTCTGTGCGGAGTCATCGAGCGTGATCTCGCTCAGCTTGACATCGACGATGCTGCGCAGCGCCAGCGACAGCGTGCCGCTCTGGCGTGCGGAGGAGAGCGTCGCAGTCTGCGCAGGATTGAGTTCGAGAGTGACGGTCTTGCCGACCACCGCGTTCTGGCCGTCCTTCTCCTTGGGAGCCTGGTCGATGGCCAGGACGCGGATATTGGCCAGGATGATCTCGGACGTGACGACATCGGGAGCGCCGCTGCTCTGGTCCGGGTTCTTGAGACGGCGCGTCAAAAGCACGTCGACGCGGTCGTTGGGCAGGATGAAGCCGCCTGCGCCGGTTTCCGGCGAGATCTCGGTCGAGATCGCCCGCATGCCGGTGGGCAGGATTGCCGCCATGAAGCCGGAGCCTTCGGCCTTGACCAGCTTCTGGTCCCGGATCGGCTCGCCCTGGATGAAGGGAGATCGTGCGATCGAGCCGGTGACCTGGGTTACCCCCTCGGGGCGCTCGTTGCGGCGGATGAAGGTGGCGCTGGCGGTCGCGGACGGCCAGGTCTGCCATTGCACGTCTTCCGGCTTGACGGTCTGGCCGAGGCCGATGTCGTTTTTCGCGACCAGGACGTCGACGGTGGGAAGCTGCGCGACCGGAGCCGGAGGCGGTGCAGAATTGTCCGAGCCGCTCGCCAGATACGCGGCGACACCGCCGGCGCAGATGGCGACCGTCAGGACGACAATGCGTGCCCTATTCATACGCTTCACTTTCCAACAAACGCCGCGACGCTGACGCCGCCGTAATCGGCAGTTGACCAGCTATTCGTCAAAGCATGGTTAATGAGGCGTATCTAAATCGCCTTAAGGCCGGGTTTACCCGATGCGTTCAGCGCAATGCGAGGTGAGCGAGGTCGATCGCCTTCACCCATTCGGTCTCCGGGTAGACCATCAGCGCGCTCAGTGCGAGCGCGATGCCGTAGGGAATGCCGCTGTCCTTGGCGTGCAGCCGCGCGAGCCAGGTCTGGCCAGCGAGCCCGTAAGGCAGCGGCCACTGCCGGAACTGGAGCAGGAGCAGCGTCAGCGCCCCGCCGAACAGCGAGGCGTAGAGCAGGAAGTTCATCAGCTGTGCGAACCCGAACCAAAGCGCGACGGAGGCCGCCACCTTGGCATCGCCGCCACCGACCCAGCCCATCGCAAAACAGGTGAAGGCCACGACCAGGACGAGCGCGCCGGCGCCGACATGGCCCAGCATCTCGTAAGGTGCCATGCCACCGGCGAGAGCGAGCGCGAAAAAGCCGGCGACCAGCGCCAGCGATACGCGGTTGGAGATCGTCATCGTGAAGAGATCGCTTGCGGCGGCAAACGCCATCAGGGCCGGGAAGAGCAGAAGGCGCGCAAGGTCGAGGATCATGGGCTGCGTCTTGAGGCCTGGGTGTGCCGCGGAGCTGGCGTCGCCGGATTCTAGCCGGCAGTGCTAAACAAACCGAAAACGGCGGCGGCGGTCTTGAGGGGTAGAACCAGCCGAAGGCGTGCTCACCAGAGGGAGGCGATGCGTGCGGCGAGCGCGACGGTCGCAAGCAGCAGGGCCAGGCAGACCCAGTAAGCCGGCGAGCCGGTCTGCGCCGCCTCGGCCGCGTTCGCCGCGACCACGGCATCGGTTCTGTACTTGCTCAACGCCACTGGAACTCGCCGTCTTAAAAACAAAGGCCCCGGAAATCCGGGGCTTTTGCAGTCGTTGGTCGATCGCCTACTTCAGCGAGCTGCTGATCGAGGTGAACTTGGCGTTCAGCGTGGTGCCGAGATTGTTGACGACGGTGATGATGGCCAGCGCGATGCCGGCGGCAATCAGACCGTATTCGATGGCGGTGGCGCCGGATTCATCTTTCGCGAAACGCGCAATCAGGTTCTTCATGAACAAAACTCCATCTGGGGTGGGATCGCCTCGTTCGGCGGTGTGCTTGACGCAACGACCATGAGATCCGAGCTCTTTCGGGAGAGTTAATTCGATCGGGCAAACGCGCTTGCCGCTGGCCAGAGTGAATTTCGCCTTAAGGCAGCCAGCTGCAATTCGTTCCGGTTCCGGATGTGCAGCAAGCGCAGCACCGGCTTCACCCTCCCTTAAATTTGGGGGAGTACGCGTAGGCGGGACCAGCAATTCGCAAGAGAGGCGACAATGTCGAGCCTGCCCATGGAAATCGCCCTGATGCTTGGCGAGACCATCGCGAAGGTGATCCCCGCGACCTTCGCGCTCGCGGTGGTCTTCACCGTGCTCGAGCATGTCTGGGCCTGCAATCCCGGCGTGCCGTGGTGGCGCAAGCGGGAGATCGTCACGGACATCTGCTACTGGTTTATCGTTCCGGTGTTCGCACGTGTCATGCGGATCGGCCTTCTGATCGTCGGTGCGAGCTTCGTCTTCAACATCCATGATGCCGACGGGCTCATCGCCTTCTACGACAATGGCCACGGCCCGCTGGCGCTATTGCCGCTCTGGGTCCAGGCCATGCTGTTCCTGGTGCTGTCCGATTTCATGCTGTACTGGCTGCACCGGTTGTTCCACGGCGGTGGGTTCTGGAAGTACCACGCGATCCACCACTCCTCGGAGGAGATCAGCTGGATTTCTGCGGCCCGCTTCCATCCCGTCAATCTCGTGCTCGGTACCATCGCGGTCGACGTCGTGCTGCTGATGGCCGGCATTTCGCCGAACGCCATGGTCTGGCTCGCCCCGTTCACGACCTTCCATTCGGCCTTCGTGCACGCCAACCTGAACTGGACCTTCGGGCCGTTCAAATATGTGTTGGCGACGCCGGTGTTCCACCGTTGGCACCACACCGCGCTAGCAGAGGGCGGCGACACCAATTTTGCCGGCACGTTCCCGATCTGGGACTTGCTGTTCGGCACTTTCCGCATGCCCGAGGGGCAACTGCCGCAGGATTACGGCAAGGATGAAGCCACCATGCCGAAGGAAATCGGAGGGCAGCTTGCCTATCCGTTCCGCCGCTAGGTTCTCGAGAGCCGCGAACGCCAGTCCGTTCAAACAATAGTCCGAGAGTTTGCGGAACGTTCACGAATTGAGGGCAGGTTAGCCGGGTCGGGCACCGGCTCGGCTGTTATCTGATCGCTTCTGCCGGTTTGTGACGTCCCGGGGGTAAGAGTATGCGTAAACAACTGCTGCGCCGTCATGCGCGCGTCTGTCTTCTGGTTGCGACAGCGGTGCTGGCATCGCCGGCTGCCGTCATTGCCGAGTCCGCCGATACCATCGCCGTCAATGTCGACCAGGCCAAGCTGGTGCGGCTGCCTGGCAAGGTGGCAACCATCGTGGTCGGCAATCCCCTGATCGCCGACGTCACGCTCCAGCCCGGCGGCATGATCGTCGTCACCGGAAAGGGCTATGGCGCCACCAATTTCATCGCGCTCGACCGCGGCGGCGAGATCCTGGTCGACCGCCAGGTCCAGGTCGAAGGTCCGAGCGACCGGCTCGTTACCGTCTATCGCGGGATCGAACGCGAGTCCTACAGCTGCGCGCCGCTTTGCCAGCGCCGCGTGACGCTCGGCGACAGCGACACCTACTTCAACAGCACGATGAGCCAGGCCGGTTCGTTGAGCAGCTCGGCGAGCGGCAGTGCCGGTGCGGGCGCCAAGACGAACTGACTAAGGCGAACTGAGCAAGACGAACCAAGTAAGACCAACCAGCAAGTTTGATTGGCGGATTTGGGGGCAAGGATCGTCCCCGCCCGCCGCACGCGCGCGAGTTTCTCTTTCCGTGTCCTCGTCTCCCTGGTCCGGGTCGTTCGCGGTTAACGCGCTCTTAACGGCCCGGGCCGCCGGGTGCGGATCGCCTGAAACACTTAAACAATCAGTTTCCGCTATTGAACATGGCAGATGATTGCTGCTGCTGGGGAATTTGATGCCTTCGCCTGCACCTACGAGATTCACGCTCCTCGCCACGTTGCGCCGGTTTCGTGGCAGCCGCCGCGGCTCCGCAGCCGTCGAGTTCGCGCTCGTTGCGCCGATGTTCTTTGCGTTGCTGTTCGCCATCATCGAGTCGGCGCTGATGTTCCTGGCGAGCCAGGTGCTCGAGAGTGCCTCGCAAAATTCTGCGCGCGTGTTGCTGACCGGGCAGGCGCAATCCGGCACGCTCACGGCCTGCGCGGTCTCCGGCGTCAGCACACCCTGCTCGCAAACGACGTTCAAGGCTTACGTCTGCAGCCAGATCCCGGCGCTGTTTGATTGCACCAAGCTCTACGTCGACGTCGTGAGTACAAACTCGTTCGGAGCGCTGAGCCTCACCAATTATGGTGATTCCTGCAGCTTCAATCCAACCGGCGTGCAGTACAGTGCCGGGGCCGCCAACCAGGTCGTCGTGGTGCGGCTGTTCTATCAGTGGCCGCTCTTCGTCACTGGCCTTGGCTTCAACATGGGCTGCAACAACAAGCGGCTGCTGATTGCGACCGCGGCCTTCAAGAATGAACCCTTCTGAGACAGATGGATCCGAGCGGACAGATGCAGGCGATTGCGAATATCTGGAGGAATGCCCGTAGCTCCGTGCGCGACTTCGTCGCCGACACGCGTGCGATCGCGGCGACCGAGTTCGCGGTCATCGTGCCGCTGATGCTGGTGATGTTCTTCGGGACCGTCGAATTTTCATCGGCCGTGGCGATCAATCGCAAAGTCACAATGATTGCACGGACTCTGTCCGATTTGACGTCGCAGTCGACATCGGTCGACGATGGCGACATGCAGGACACGTTCACGGCAAGCATATCGATGATCATGCCGTACGACGCTACGCTCGTGAACGGCACGGTCCTTCAGATCTATATCGACTCAAGCAAGGTCGCCAAGATTCAATGGAGCAAGTCCGCCACCATTGCCAACGGTGCGACGCAGGCCACGCTGACGGCTCCGCCCCCGACTCTGGTAGCTGGCACCACGGTCACCTCGATGATTCCGCCATCGCTCTTGATCGCGTCGACCTACCTTATCTTCAGTCAGGCGAGTTACGTCTACACGCCTTCTGTCAAATTCGTCCTGAAGACGGGCATCACGCTGAGCGATGTCTCCTACACGCGGCCGCGCCAGGTCACCTGCGTTCCTTACACGGGTGTAAAGTCGCCGTGCTGAAATACGAGAGCAGATCCTGGAATAAAAAAAGGCCGGGCATCGCGCCCGGCCTTTTCATTGATTGGTTCGCTCGAGCCGATCGGGGCCCGTAAGCGGTAGGCTCAGCCGGCGGAGCGGAGGTTGTCGGCTGCCGACTTGCCGGAACGGCGGTCGGCGACGATCTCGTAGGAGATCTTCTGACCTTCGCGCAGCGTGCCGAGGCCTGCACGCTCCACAGCGCTGATGTGAACGAACACGTCCTGGCCGCCATCGTCGGGCTGGATGAAGCCGAAGCCTTTGGTCGCGTTAAACCACTTCACGGTTCCCATGCTCATGGGGGTAGTCCCTTCTCAGATAACACAATGTCAGAGCCCGCTTGCGCGGACAGGTTAGATCGAATTTTTGGAAGGGTCGTCAGCGTGTCTGAACCGGCTGTACCGGTGGATGCTAATGTCGTCCGGCCGAAAATCGATTAAGTCATTTTATTGGAAACAGACACCCAAAACAATGCTGACGTGCACGATTTTTTGATCCGCCGTGATGGTCACGGCGGATCAGCATACACGTCGGAATTACAGGTCCGCGCTCGCGCGCTGGGGCCCCGCTAGCGGCGGCGGAACTGGCCGCCGCGCTGTCCGGGACGCGGAGGTCCGCCCATCCCGCTCGGACGTTCGTCCTTGTGGCGGAAAATCAGCCGGCCCTTTTCGAGGTCATAGGGCGACATCTCTACCGTCACGCGGTCGCCCGCCAGAGTCTTGATGCGGTTCTTCTTCATCTTGCCGGCGGTGTAGGCGACGATCTCGTGTCCGGCGTCGAGCTGCACGCGGTAGCGCGCGTCGGGGAGGATTTCGGTGACCAGTCCTTCGAACTGGATCAGCTCTTCCTTAGCCATGAATTTCTCCAGGTCGTGGACGGCTAGTGCGAATGGGGTTTGCGGTTCGGTTGGCCGTTCGGCCGACTCGCGGCGCAAAAAGGCAACGCCTTGTATCCCATCAGACGCCCCGGCGCTATGCGCGGAACGCTGTTCCGGACGGGCGTTTGGCGAAGAATGCGCCTTGCCTCCGGAGCGGCTGCGAGGAGCTGCCTTCGGGCCACTGCCGGGCCTTCCGTCGCCCTGCTTGGCGGCACTGTGGTGGCGCCCGTCCGCATGCCTTTCGTCGGCACGGCGACCGTCAGCGTGGCGTCCCTCACCATGCCTTGCGCCTTGCGGACGCTGGCCCGGGCGGCCCGGCCGACCCTGTCGTTGCTGCTGCGGGGGAGGGCCCGCATCGCGGCGGCCGGCGTCGGTGCGGCGATCCTCACGCGGCAGCGCCACTTTGATCAGCCGCTCGATGTCGCGGAGATAGGCGAGTTCCTCGCCGCCTGCGACCAGCGAGATCGCGGTGCCCTCGGCACCCGCGCGCGCGGTGCGCCCGATGCGGTGCACATAGGTCTCCGGCACGTTGGGCAGATCGAAATTGATGACGTGGGTGATGCCGTCGACATCGATGCCGCGGGCGGCGATATCGGTGGCGACCAGGGTACGGATCTCGCCGGTGCGGAACAGAGCGAGTGTCCGTTCGCGGTGGTTCTGCGACTTGTTGCCGTGGATGGCGCTGGCGGGGATGCCGGCCTTCTCGAGCGTCTTCACCACCTTGTCCGCGCCGTGTTTGGTGCGGGTGAAAACCAGCGCGCGGTTGACCTGCTCCTGCTTCAACAGCTGGGCGAGGAACGCCGGCTTGGCGGAGAAGTCGACCTGGATGATGCGCTGCTGGATGCGCTCCACGGTCGAGGAGACCGGGGTCACCGCGACGCGGGCGGGGTCGCGCAGCATGGCGTCGGCCAACTCGGCGATGTCCTTCGGCATGGTGGCCGAGAAGAACAGCGTCTGCCGCTTGATCGGCAGCTTGGCGACGATTTTGCGGATGTCGTTGATGAAGCCCATGTCGAGCATGCGGTCCGCCTCGTCGAGCACGAGGAATTCGACGCTGCCAAGCTTCAGTCCGTTGCTCTGCACGAGGTCGAGCAAACGGCCGGGGGTGGCGACCAGCACCTCGACGCCCTGCATCAGCGAGCGGACCTGACGGCCCATCGGCACGCCGCCGATGGCGAGCGTCGAGGACAGGCGGATGTGACGGCCATAGGCGTTGAAACTGTCGAGGATCTGGCCGGACAGTTCGCGGGTCGGCGACAGCACCAGGACGCGGGTCGTCTTCGGCTGCGGCTTGATGCGATTCTCGAGCAGGCGGTGCAGGATCGGCAGCGCGAAGGACGCGGTCTTGCCGGTTCCGGTTTGGGCGATGCCGACGACGTCGCGGCCGGTCAGCGCGGTCGGAATTGTCTGGGCTTGGATGGGGGTGGGGGTGACGTAGTTCTCTTCGGTGAGAGCACGGGCGATGGGCTCGGCGAGGCCGAAATCCTGAAACGAAGTCAAAAGATGGGTTCTTTCCATGTCAAAAGCGGGCGCCCGGCGCATTCGGCGCGGCGCGCGCAAAAGGGTGTCGAGTGGGACACCTGCGTGTTTGGGGTGTCGGATGGCTTGATGGGATGGGGCAAGCCAGACGCCCGTAAGGGCTTAAGAACACGCGGCTCGCAACGGTCTCCTGATCTGCAAGAGACCTCGACCTCATATGGAACATTGAGGCGGCGCTTTCAAGGCACGCCCCACAGAAACGGCGATCGCGGTGCAGAAATAGTTATGCCGGAAATTTAGCCAGAGTGACAATTTGCTCAGAAAATAACCTGCCTGCCGCATTCGCATACATTAGAATTGCTCAATGTTTAGGCGGCGCGGCCCGTGCAATACTTCGTTTTCTGCCAATTTCACCAGCAAAAACAATCGGTTGAAGGGTGTCTAATCCATGGCACAGTTCTTGCGAATCCGTTAATCGCAGGCGGCCGTTGGGGCCGTTTCGCAGCGTTTTTCACGTCTGCGTCAGGGAGATGAGACACTCATGCATAGCAAATCCACTCACGATATAGCGGCGCCATTTAGCCGCCGTGGCGTTCTCGCCGCGACCGCCGGACTGATGCTTGGTCTGGCTTCCATTTCTGGTGCGAAAGCCGCGGACGACACCATCAAGGTCGGCGTGCTTCACTCCCTCTCCGGCACCATGGCCATCAGCGAAACCACGCTGAAGGACACCATCCTCTTCCTGATCGACGAGCAGAACAAGAAGGGCGGCGTCAACGGCAAGAAGCTCGAAGCCGTGGTCGTCGATCCCGCTTCGAACTGGCCGCTGTTCGCCGAGAAGGCGCGCGAGCTGATCACCAAGGACAAGGTCTCGGTCGTGTTCGGCTGCTGGACCTCGGTGTCACGGAAGTCGGTGCTCCCGGTGTTCAAGGAGCTGAACAGCATCCTGTTCTACCCCGTGCAGTACGAGGGCGAGGAGAGCGAGCGCAACGTGTTCTACACCGGCGCCGCGCCGAACCAGCAGGCGATCCCCGCCGTCGACTATCTGATGAAGGACGAGAAGGTGAAGCGCTGGGTGCTCGCAGGCACCGACTACGTCTATCCGCGCACCACCAACAAGATCCTGGAAGCCTACCTGAAGTCCAAGGGTGTCGCCCAGGAAGACATCATGATCAACTACACGCCGTTCGGTCATTCCGACTGGCAGACGATCGTGGCCGACATCAAGAAGTTCGGCTCGGCCGGCAAGAAGACCGCTGTGGTCTCGACCATCAACGGCGACGCCAACGTTCCTTTCTACAAGGAGCTCGGCAACCAGGGCATCAAGGCGAAGGACATCCCGGTCGTCGCGTTCTCGGTGGGTGAGGAAGAAATCGCCGGCATCGACACCAAGCCGCTGCTCGGCCATCTCGCCGCCTGGAACTATTTCCAGTCGATCAAGTCGCCGGAGAACGAGAAGTTCATCAAGGCGTGGCAGACCTACACCAAGAATCCGAAGCGCGTGACCAACGATCCGATGGAAGCGCACGTGATCGGCTTCGACATGTGGATCAAGGCGGTCGAGAAGGTGAAGTCGACCGATCCGGACAAGGTGATCGATGCGCTCCCCGGCATCGAAGCCAAGAACCTGACCGGCGGCACCTCCAAGATGCTTCCGAACCATCACATCACCAAGCCGGTGTTCATTGGCGAAATCAAAGCCAACGGCCAGTTCGACGTGGTGTGGAAGACCCCGGGTCTTGTCGCGGGCGACGCCTGGTCGAAGGAGCTCGACGGCTCCAAGGACCTGGTCGGCGACTGGGTCGGCAAGAAGTGCGGTAACTTCAACACCAAGACCAACAAGTGCCTCGGTTCGGGCTCCTGATCCGGATCTGACGCTCCATTGCACGATCGGAGAGGGCGGCGATCCCGCCGCCTTCTCCACCCTTTTCTGCCGGGGTCTTTCACAGTGCCAGCCAATTTGTCCGCCCGCCTCTGTTCGCTCCTGCTCTCGTTCTTCCTGATCGCGTTCGCACTGCCGGCCTTGGCCGGCCCGTTCGAAGATGCGGTCGCCAAATTCGCCAACGACGATTATTCCGACACGGAAGAGGCGATCGGCGTGGTCGCGGGCAGCGGCAATACCCTTGCCTTTCCGATCATCAGCGCGCTTCAGGACGGCCGGCTCATGGCCGACCCTGATAGCAAGAAGGTTTACGTCACCGGCACCGACGGCAAGTCGATCGATGCCGCGACCGGTCAGGCCGTGGCCAGCGTGCCCGACAGTGCGAGCGCGGTCCGCCTCAACAACCGCCTTCGCCGCAGCGTCGATGCGGCGATCGGCAGCCTGACGCTGCAGTCACCCGACATCGGAGCGCGGCTCCAGGCCGCGCAATCCGTCTTCAAGTCGCATGAGGAGACGTCGCTCGAAGCGGTCGATGGCGCGCTCGCCAAGGAAACCAACCGATCCGTCAAGGCTGCGCTGGGCGACGCCCGCGCGGCGATCCTGTTGTTCAAGCCGGATGCCACCGAGCTCGAGAAGCTCGAAGCCGTTGCCACCATCAAGGCGCGCGGCGACCAGGAGGCGATGGCGCTGCTGACCGGCATGGGCGACCAGCCGGCCTCGGTGACCAAGGCTGCCGCGAGCGCAATCGGCTCGATCCAAAGTTCGCTCGCGGTCTGGTCGATGGTGCAGAATGCCTGGTACGGCCTCTCGCTCGGTTCGGTGCTGCTGCTTGCTGCGATCGGGCTTGCCATCACGTTCGGCGTGATGGGCGTCATCAACATGGCCCATGGCGAGATGGTGATGATCGGGGCCTACACCACCTTCGTGGTGCAGGAGGTGATCCGTACCCGCTATCCCGTCCTGTTCGACTATTCGCTGCTGATCGCCGTGCCGCTCGCCTTCCTGGTGGCCGGCGCGCTCGGCGTCGTGATCGAGCGCAGCATCATCCGCTTTCTCTATGGCCGTCCGCTGGAGACGCTGCTGGCGACCTGGGGCCTGTCGCTGGTGCTGCAGCAGGCCGTGCGCACCATGTTCGGCCCGACCAACCGCGAGGTCGGCAACCCCTCCTGGATGAGCGGCGCGTTTGAGATCGGCCAGATCACGGTCACCTATAACCGGCTCTGGATCCTTGTCTTCACGCTCGCGGTGTTCGTCATTCTGCTCGCGATGCTGCGCTACACGGCACTCGGGCTCGAGATGCGCGCGGTGACACAGAACCGGCGCATGGCGGCTTCGATGGGCATCGCCACTTCGCGGGTCGACGCGCTGACTTTTGGTCTCGGCTCGGGCATTGCGGGCATCGCCGGCGTGGCGCTGTCGCAGATCGACAATGTCAGCCCCAATCTCGGCCAGAGCTACATCATCGACAGCTTCATGGTCGTGGTGTTCGGTGGCGTCGGCAATCTCTGGGGCACGCTGGTCGGCGCCTTCACGCTCGGCATCGCCAACAAATTCCTGGAGCCGGTCGCCGGCGCCGTGCTCGGCAAGATCGCCATCCTCGTTCTCATCATCCTGTTCATTCAAAAACGGCCGCGCGGCCTGTTCGCGCTCAAGGGCCGCGCGGTGGAAGCATGACCCCTCACATGCTGACGCGATCGCTGGACCGCGGCGCGACCATCTTCCTTGCCATCGTCGTGGCCTGCGGCATCCTCATCCCGCTCTCCAACCTGCTGCTGCCCGCAGGTTCGTTCCTGCAAGTGCCGACCTATCTCGTCGCGCTCTGGGGCAAATATGTCTGCTACGCGATCCTGGCGCTCTCGATCGACCTGATCTGGGGCTATTGCGGCATCCTCTCGCTCGGTCACGGTGCCTTCTTCGCGCTCGGCGGCTACGCCATGGGCATGTACCTGATGCGGCAGATCGGCAGCCGCGGCGTCTACGGCAATCCGATCCTGCCGGACTTCATGGTGTTCCTGAACTATTCGAAGCTGCCCTGGTACTGGTACGGCTTTGACATGTTCTGGTTTGCCGCGCTGATGGTGCTGATCGTGCCGGGCCTGCTCGCCTTTTCCTTCGGCTGGCTCGCCTTCCGCTCGCGCGTCACTGGCGTGTATCTGTCAATCATCACCCAGGCGATGACCTATGCACTGCTGCTCGCCTTTTTCCGCAACGATTTCGGCTTCGGCGGCAACAACGGCATGACCGACTTCAAGGACATCTTGGGCTTCAACGTGCAGGCCGAGGGCACGCGTGCTGCGCTGTTCGCGCTGAGCTGCCTGGCGCTGATCGCCGGCTTTCTGATCTGCCGCGCCATCGTCTCGTCCAAGCTCGGCAAGGTGCTGATCGCCGTGCGCGATGCGGAATCGCGCACGCGCTTCCTCGGCTACCGGGTCGAATCCTACAAGCTGTTCGTGTTCACAGTGTCGGCCTGCATGGCCGGCGTCGCCGGCGCGCTCTATGTGCCGCAGGTCGGCATCATCAACCCGAGCGAATTCGCGCCGGGCAATTCGATCGAGGCCGTGATCTGGGTCGCGGTCGGCGGCCGCGGTACGCTGGTCGGCGCCGCGCTCGGCGCCGTCGTCGTCAACTACGCAAAGACGTTCTTCACCTCCGGCATGCTCGCGCCCTACTGGCTGTTCATGCTGGGTGCCATGTTCATCCTGGTAACGTTGCTGCTGCCTAAGGGCATCGTCGGCACTTTCAACGCCTGGTGGGACTCGTCGAAGGAAAGGCGCGACGCCGCGACCATTGCGAGCGCCGCGGCCGAAGACGGCGTCACCCAACCCAAAATGGCGGAGGAGGCGCAATGAACGTCATGGACACCCGCGCGACCTCCGCAATGCTGTATCTCGACGGTGTGCACGTCTCGTTCGACGGCTTCCACGCCATCAACAACCTCTCGCTGACGCTCGAGCCCGGCGAGATGCGCGCCATCATCGGCCCGAACGGCGCCGGCAAGACCACGATGATGGACATCATCACCGGAAAGACCAAGCCCGACGAAGGCACCGTGCTGTTCGACGGAGTCACCGATCTGACGCGACTGGACGAGACCCGCATCGCCGAGCTCGGCATCGGCCGTAAATTCCAGAAGCCGACCGTGTTCGAGAGCCAGACCGTGCAGGACAATTTGCTGCTCGCGCTCAATGTCGACCACAGCGTCAAGGGTACGCTGTTCTGGCGCGGCAGCCGGGCGGAGGCCGAGCAGATCGACAAGGTGCTGGAGACGATCCGCCTCACCGATGCCCGCAACCGTCTCGCCGGCAGCCTCAGCCACGGCCAGAAGCAGTGGCTCGAGATCGGCATGCTGCTCGCCCAGGATCCGAAACTACTGCTCGTCGACGAGCCCGTCGCCGGCATGACCGACGTCGAGACGCATCTCACCGCCGAGCTGCTCAAGGAAATCAACAAGACCCACACCGTGATGGTGGTCGAGCACGACATGACATTCGTGCGCGAGCTCGGCGTCAAGGTCACTTGCTTGCACGAGGGTACCGTGCTCGCGGAAGGCACCATCGACCAGGTCTCGTCCAACGAGCGGGTCATCGAAGTTTATCTGGGGCGCTGAGCGATGCTTGAGGTCAAGGACATCAACCTGTTCTACGGCGCGGCGCAGGCACTACGCGGCGTGTCGATTGCGGCCGAGCCCGGCAAGGTCACCTGCGTGCTCGGGCGCAACGGAGTCGGCAAGACCTCGCTCCTGCGCGCCATGGTCGGGCAATACCCGATCTCCTCGGGCGCCGTCGTGCTCGACGGCAACGATATCACGGGCCTGAAACCCTATGAGCGCGCGCGGAAGGGTATCGGCTTCGTGCCGCAGGGGCGCGAGATATTTCCGCTTCTGACGGTCGAGGAGAATCTCAAGACCGGCTTCGGGCCGCTCAGGCGCGAGGACAAGCACATTCCGGACGACGTGTACTCCCTGTTTCCGGTGCTGCAATCCATGCTCGGACGGCGTGGCGGCGATCTCTCCGGCGGCCAGCAGCAACAGCTCGCGATCGGGCGCGCGCTGGTGATGCGGCCGAAGCTGCTGCTGCTCGACGAGCCGACCGAGGGCATCCAGCCCTCGATCATCAAGGACATCGGCCGTGCCATCTCGTACCTGCGCAATCTCGGCAACATCGCCATCGTGCTGGTCGAACAATATCTCGACTTTGCCTGCGAACTCGGCGACAGTTTTGCGGTGATGGATCGCGGCGCGGTGAAGTTCACCTGCGACCGCTCCAATCTCGACGCGAGCGAAATCAGCCGCCAGATGGCGCTGTAGGCCATTCTGCCGCGACCGGCTGGGGGGCGGATGCGCAGCGACGTTCTAACGGCATCTTCGGTGTTCGACGCCAACCGTGCCCGCGGCGCGGTGCGCTTCGACGTCCACGCGCGCGACGGTGTGACACGTCGCGGGATATTGCATGAGTCCGGCTCCCTGCGCGTGCGCTTCCCTTCGCCGGAGGACGAGGGGCTCTCCGGCGTGTTCGTCAACACGGCCGGTGGTGTCGCCGGCGGCGATCGCTTCGACATCGAGATCGCTGCCGCAGATGGTTCGAAGCTGACGCTGACGACGGCGGCCGCGGAAAAGGTCTATCGCGCGCCAGGGCAGGCGGCGGAGCTCAATATAGCGCTGAAGGTTGCCGCAGGCGCACATCTCGGCTGGCTGCCGCAGGAGACGATCCTGTTCGACCGCGCGCGCGTGCGCCGTCGCTTCGACATAGACCTCGATGCGACTGCCTCGCTCCTGCTGTGCGAGATCGTGGTGTTCGGCCGTACCGCGATGGGCGAACGGATGGAGCAGGGTGAGTTCGTCGATCGCTGGCGGCTGCGTCGCGGCGGCAAGCTAGTGTTCGCCGAGACCGTCAGGCTCGACGGCAATATCGGCGCAAAGCTTGCGCGATCGGCGGTGGCCAGGGGCGGCGCTGCGATTGGCACGGCGCTGATCGTGCCCGGCGACGAGGCCCTGATCGAGCGCATCCGCGAGGCCTCGGAATCCTTCGCCAGCGAGGTCGGGATATCCGCCTGGAATGGCTTTGCAATGGCGCGGTTCTGTGCCCAAGATGCGGCGCGTCTGCGCGCAGACATGATGACCGTGCTGGCGCGCACCGGCGCGGCGCTGCCGCGGCTCTGGTTGAATTGACGAAGTGAACGGAAGAGATTTCGTATGAACCTGTCTCCTCGCGAAAAGGACAAGCTTCTGATCTCGATGGCGGCGATCGTGGCCCGCCGCCGGCTGGATCGCGGCGTCAAGCTCAACCATCCGGAGGCGATCGCGCTCATCTCCGATTTCATCCTCGAAGGCGCGCGGGATGGCCGCACCGTCGCCGAGTTGATGCAATCGGGTGCGCAGGTTCTCACCCGCGACCAGGTGATGCCGGGCATTCCCGAGATGATCCACGACATCCAGGTCGAGGCGACGTTTCCGGACGGGACCAAGCTCGTCACTGTGCACGAGCCGATCAGGTAGGAGCGAAGCATGATCCCCGGCGAACTCTTCATCCAGGACGGCGAGATCGAGCTCAACGCCGGCCGCAAGACGGTGACGCTGACGGTCGCCAACACCGGCGACCGCCCGATCCAGGTCGGCTCGCACTACCATTTCTTCGAGACCAACCCGGCCCTGAAGTTCGACCGCAAGAAGGCCCGCGGCATGCGCCTCGACATCGCCGCCGGCACCGCGGTCCGCTTCGAGCCCGGCCAGACCCGCGACGTCCAACTCGTCGCGGTGGCCGGCAAGAAGACCATCTACGGCTTCCGCGGCGACGTGATGGGGAAGCTGTGAATTCCACAGGAACGAGCGTGGCGCGGCATGGTTGAGGCGAAACGGAGGACTTTGCCATGCTGTCACCTGTCCGCCTCGTCTCCGAAGCCGCCGAACTCGCCGCGCGCCGTCACAACGGCATGGCGCGCAAGGGCCGCGGTCATGAGCCTTACATCAACCACCTCGCCGAGGTCGCGAACCTGCTTGCGACCGCGACCGACGGCGCCGACGCCGAACTGGTTGCAGCCGGCTGGCTGCATGATGCGATCGAGGACACCGACACCACGCGCGAGGAGCTCGCGCAAAAATTCTCCGACCGTGTCGCGTCGCTTGTCGACGAGTGCACCGACGATATGAGCCTGTCGAAGCCGGAGCGGCGGCGGCGTCAGGTGCTCGACGCACCGAAAAAATCGGCTGGCGCCAGGCTGATCAAGATCGCCGACAAGATCAGCAATATCGGCGCGCGCGTACATTCGATCCGACGGCCGAGGAACGTGACGATCTCGTCGATTATACCGACTGGGCCGAACAGGTTGTCGCTGGTTGCCGCGGCGGTAACTCTTGGCTCGATACGACCTTCGACGACATGGTGCTCACAGCGAGAACCTCTCTGTGAGCACCGATCCAGAATTCCAACGCAAACGGGGCTTGTGATGTCCGTCAAAATAAAGCGTTCCGTCTATGCCGACATGTTCGGCCCGACCACCGGCGACAAGGTGCGGCTGGCCGACACGGATCTCATCATCGAGGTCGAGAAGGACTTCACCAGCTACGGCGAGGAAGTGAAGTTCGGCGGCGGCAAGGTGATCCGCGACGGCATGGGCCAGTCGCAGGTCACCAACAAGCAGGGCGCGGCCGACACAGTCATCACCAATGCGCTGATCGTCGATCACTGGGGCATCGTGAAGGCCGACGTCGCGATCAAGGACGGCATGATCGCCGGCATCGGCAAGGCCGGCAATCCCGACATCCAGCCCGGTGTCACCATCATCATCGGCCCCGGCACGGACGTGATCGCGGGTGAAGGCAAGATCCTCACCGCGGGCGGCTTCGACAGCCACATCCATTTCATCTGTCCGCAGCAGATCGAGCACGCGCTGATGTCGGGCGTCACCTCGATGCTAGGGGGCGGCACCGGCCCCTCGCACGGCACGTTCGCCACCACCTGCACGCCGGGGCCGTGGCACATGGGGCGGATGATCCAATCGTTCGACGCATTCCCGGTCAATCTCGGCGTCTCCGGCAAGGGCAACGCCTCGCGGCCCGCCGCGCTGGTCGAGATGATCAAGGCCGGCGCCTGTGCGCTGAAGCTGCACGAAGACTGGGGCACCACGCCTGCCGCGATCGACAATTGCCTGTCGGTCGCCGACGACTACGACATCCAGGTGATGATCCACACCGACACGCTCAACGAATCCGGCTTCGTCGAGGATACGATCAAGGCGTTCAAAGGCCGCACCATCCACGCCTTCCACACCGAGGGCGCCGGCGGCGGTCACGCCCCCGATATCATCAAGGTCGCAGGGCTGAAGAACGTGCTGCCGTCCTCGACCAACCCGACGCGGCCCTTCACGCGCAACACCATCGACGAGCATCTGGACATGCTGATGGTGTGCCACCACCTCGATCCCTCGATCGCGGAAGACCTGGCGTTCGCCGAAAGCCGCATTCGTAAGGAGACCATCGCGGCCGAGGACATCCTGCATGATCTCGGCGCGCTCTCGATGATCTCCTCGGACTCCCAGGCCATGGGCCGCCTCGGCGAGGTCATCATCCGGACCTGGCAGACCGCCGACAAGATGAAGAAGCAGCGCGGTTCGCTGCCGCAGGACAAAGGCAAGGACAACGACAATTTCCGCGTCAAGCGCTACATCGCCAAATACACGATCAATCCCGCGATCGCCCATGGCGTTTCGAAGCTGATCGGCTCGGTGGAGAAGGGCAAGCTCGCCGATCTCGTGCTGTGGTCGCCGGCCTTCTTCGGCGTCAAGCCGGATTGCGTCGTCAAGGGCGGCATGATCGTCGCCGCTCCCATGGGCGATCCCAACGCCTCGATCCCGACCCCGCAACCGGTGCATTATCAGCCAATGTTCGGCGCCTTCGGCAAGGCGCGCACCGCGTCCTCGGTGGTGTTCACCTCGAAGGCCGCCATCACCGGCGGCCTCGCGCGTAAGCTCGGCATCGACAAGAAGCTCTATGCGGTCCAGAACACCCGCGGAAAAATCTCGAAGAAAAGCATGATCCACAACGACGCCACGCCCAATATCGAGGTCGATCCTGAGACCTATGAGGTCCGCGCCGACGGCGAGCTTTTGACCTGCGCCCCCGCCGAGGTGCTGCCGATGGCGCAGCGATATTTCATGTACTGAAATAGCGCCTCAACGCATGTCCCAGGACCATGTCCTGGTCGCATATCCGGGAGCGGCTTTTCCGGGTTTTGCGTTCGATCCCGCCTGGTCTAAGGTCCCGCCCGGTATCTGAAGCCCAGAAGAAAAGCCGGGAGGATTTCTCGTGATCTACGTCGTCGCCACCTTGACCATCAAGCCTGAAACGCGCGCCGAATTCATTGCAGCCGCCACCGCCTGCATCAAGGAGACGCGGAAAGAGCCCGGCAATATCGCCTATGATCTGCATGAGAGCGTCACCGATCCCGCCAAGATGGTGTTCGTCGAGCAGTGGGAGAATGCCGAGGCGCTGGTGCCGCATCGCGCCATGGAGCACATGAAGACGTTCGGCCGCGTCGCGGTGAAGTGTTTTACGGCGCCGCCGAAGATCGAAGTGATCACGCCCGAGAAGGTCGAGACACGGTAACGGGGTAAACGCGCATGATCCGGGCGACGCAGGTCAGGGGACAACACCGCTTCGCGGAAGCGCCGGCGGATACGGTCGTGCTCGATTTCGACGATCGACACCGCCGCCGCATGGCAATGACGGGGACGCGGGGACTCGAGTTCCTGCTCGACCTGGAGAATGCCGTCGCACTGCGCGGCGGCGATGCGCTGGTGTTGGAGGACGGCCGGCTGGTCGAGGTGGTCGCTGCGCCCGAGCCGCTGCTCGAGATCCGCGGCCACGATCCGCACCACCTTATTCGTGTCGGCTGGCATCTCGGCAATCGCCATCTGCCGACGCAGATCATGGCCAAGAGCCTGCGCATCCGCCGCGACCACGTCATCGAAGCCATGGTGAAGGGCCTCGGCGCGCGCGTGATCGAGATCGAGGCGCCGTTCGATCCCGAAGGCGGCGCCTATGCGGATGCCGGACATGCGCATGGACACGACGACCACGCGCATCACGATCACGGCCACGATGATCATCACGGTCATGATCACCATCATGATCATGCCGCACATGGCGACGGTCACGATCACCATCACCACCACGACGAGCATTGCGATCACCCCGACCATCACCACGGCCACAAGCATGCTCATGACCACAAATGAGCCGGTCGCGGCCCGCGACCTCGCGGAGTGCGAGGCGGCGGCGCTGTACCGGTTGATGACCTGGCTGTCGCCGGCGTTTCCCGTCGGGGGCTTTTCCTACTCCAGCGGCATCGAATGGGCGGTCGAAGCCGGTGACATCAACGACACCGCGTCGCTGGCGGACTGGCTCGATGCGATGCTTCGCGATGGCTCTGGCTTCTGCGATGCGACGTTTCTGGTCCACGCCTATCGCGCCACTGAAGCGGGCGAGGGCGACACCTTGGGCGATATCGCCGAGCTCGCCGCGGCCTTCGTGCCGTCGCGCGAGCGGCAGCTGGAGACGACATCGCAGGGCCGTGCCTTCATCGACATCGCCCGCGCCGCGTGGGATGCAGACGGGCTGGATGCGATGGTTGCGGCATGCCGTACGCCACTGGTCTATCCCGTTGCCGTTGGCGTGGTCGCTGCGATGCACGGCGTGCCGCTGGCGCCGACGCTGCACGCCTTCCTGCATGCGCTGGTCTCGAACTGGATTTCCGCGGCCAGCCGGCTCATTCCGCTCGGCCAGACCGACAGCCAGCGCGTGCTGGTGAGGCTGGAAGCCGCGGTTGCCGCGACGGCGAATCGTGCGCTGAATGCGACATTGGACGATGTCGGCGGCGCGACGTTCCGCGCCGACCTCGCCAGCGTGCGGCACGAGACGCAATATACGCGGCTGTTCAGATCTTGAGCGGGTTCGTCGCTTTCACTGTCGTCCTGGCGAAAGCCAGGACCCATAACCACGGGTGCGCGTGGTTATGCACAGATGTGGCTGCAGCGTGCCGTGACAATCGGATTCAGTGGTAACGGGTCCTGGCTTTCGCCAGGACGACGATAGGAAAAAAAGCAATGGCTACATCTCACGGCCCCTTGCGTGTCGGCATCGGCGGTCCGGTCGGATCGGGCAAGACTGCGCTGATGGACCTGCTCTGCAAGACCATGCGCGAGCGCTACGACATCGCCGCGATCACCAACGACATCTACACCAAATGGGATGCGGAATTCCTGGTACGCTCGGGCTCGCTGACGCCGGATCGCATTGCCGGGGTCGAGACCGGCGGCTGCCCGCACACCGCGATCCGCGAGGACGCCTCGATGAATCTCGCCGCGGTGGCGGATATGCGCGCCAAGTTTCCCGGACCTCGATCTCGTGCTGATCGAATCCGGCGGTGATAACCTCGCTGCCACTTTTTCCCCGGAGCTCGCCGATCTCACCATTTACGTCATCGACGTGGCGGCCGGCGACAAGATCCTGTCCAAGGGCGGCCCCGGCATCACCCGGTCCGACCTCCTTGTCATCAACAAGATCGACTTGGCGCCCCATGTCGGCGCCTCCCTGGAAAAGATGGAGACGGACGCCAGGCGGATGCGCGGCGAGCGGCCGTTCGTCATGACCAACCTGAAAAAGAGCCAGGGGCTGGACCGCATCATCGGCTTCATTGAGGCCAAAGGCGGCTTGAAACGGGCCGGCTGACCGGCGCGACGACCTAACGCAGGCGTTTCCCCCGTTAACACCGTGGGCAGAGCCGTGTCCGCGGAACAAATTTCGGTCACGGCAATTGATTACCTCCGGTGCCCGGAGCAAATCCAACTCGGCCGGACCATCGGCGGGCCGATTTAAGCTTCTCAGGCGACCAAGTTGCGTACCGATGCCTCCTCCTTCATTATCTCGGCGATTGGGGTTCACCCTGTTTCGGCACGTGCCCGTTCGAGCGGCGTCCATATGCTCCGTATTTATTGCCGACCTCCTGCTTTCGCCTGAGTAGTCGCGTGGTCCGGCTGGGTTTCATCATCGGCTTCATTGCTCTTCTCGGGGCCTTGCTCTCCGGGCTTGCGGCTTATCGCGTCCACGACCAGGAGCTGGCGCTGGACCGGATCGCGCTGGCGCGCGCGATCGATGTCCATGCGAGCCTGGTCCAGGACCGGCTCACCGAGCGCGAACTGCTCGCGCGGGTTGCCTCCGGCCTGTTCCGGGCGCCGTCGGTGCTCAAGCCCAACATGCTCGAGCCGCTGCGCTCGGCCATCTACGCCTTCAAGACCGATTTCGTGGTGGCGGGCTGGGTCGCCCGCCTGAAGCCGAACGAGCTTGCCGCAGCACAAGCCGCGATCGCGAGCGCCGGCTTCCCCAATCCGCGAATCCGCAGCTATGAGGACAAGCCGATCGATCCGGCAGGTGTCACCCAGCCGATCGATGTGCTGATGGATCTCGAGCCGCGCAGCAACGAGACCAAGGGGCTGCCCGGCCGCAGTTACGACCAGGATCAGGTGCGCGGCGCCATGCTGGCGCGCGCCAGAGTGGAGAAGAGGTCGGTTGCCTCAGAACCGGTTGCCCTCCTGCGTGGCGACGGGTCGATCGGCATCATTGTGGCGGCTCCCGTCATCCCCGAGGGCGCGACGGAGCCGGCGGGCTTCATCACATTTTCCTATGAGCTCTCTTCCCTGATGCTGACCAACGACGACATGTCGTTGTTCGCGGTTGCGCTGAAGGATCCGCGCCGGGAGGGTGGCGAGTTGGTCGCCAACGATCAAGGCGTGGTCTCGGCCCGCCCGACAGCGGCCGATGGGCCGGCGCCGTCGGCGACGCGCACGGTGAGCTTCGGTGGTCGCGACTGGCAGCTCGGCTATTACGCCAAGACCAATTCGGCGCGCCGCGCCGAGCAGACTGCGATCATCGTGGCGGCGATCGGCCTTGCGATCACCGCGATGGTGTGCGGCCTGTTCGGCTATGTCGCCTACAACAATTTGCGGCTCAGCCGGGAAATCCAGGTCAGAATCGGCTTCGAGCGCCGGCTGACGGCTGTCATCGACGAGCTCAACCATCGGGTCAAAAACATCCTGGCGGTGATCCAGTCGATCGTGACCCGCACGCTGCGCCATGGCTCCGACATCGATGTCGCGCGCGAGCTCCTGATCGGCCGCATCCACGCCATGTCCAACGTCGTCTCGCTGCTCAGCGAGAGCCAGTGGCAGGGTGTCAAGCTGAAGGGCCTGTTCGAGGCGCGCGCCATCCCGCATGCCGACCGCATTGCCGTCACCGGTCCTGATATCGCAGTCAGCGCGCGCGCGGCGCAGAGTCTGTCGCTGCTGTTCTTCGAGCTCGCCTCGCACTCCGACGAGGGCCTGTCGCTGGTCGGCAAGCATCCGCACATCACTGCCAATTGGACGGTGACGAACGAGGGGTCCGGCGAGGTCTTCTATTTCCGCTGGGAGGAGTTCAACACCAGCGAAGCGACGCGCCGCCCCGATTCCGACTTCGGCCTGATCCTGCTCGACCGCGTCGCGCCCGAGGCGCTCGGCGGCACCGCCAAGCGCTATTTCACCGACGTCTCCTATGTCTACGAGCTGACCGCGCCGATGGAGACGGTCGAGGACATGACCGAGCGCGACCGCACCGACAAGCTGTCAGCACCGATCCGGCCTGCGCGGTAATTCGAGGCTAGCTCTTCGGCCGCAGCACGAGGTCAACCAGGGTCCGCGCGTAGGCCGGCGTGATCGGCGCGATGCCGAAGACGTAGCGGTAGAACAGGCTGCCATAGATCGCGTCGTAGAGATCCTGGGGCGGTGCTTCCGCCAGAATGCTGCCGTCGTTCTGGCCCGCGGCGATCATCTCGATCAGCGCGTCGCGGCGGAATTGCAGGTAGCGGGCGTAGAACAGCTCCGCCGAGCCGGTCTTGGAGATGCATTCGGAGATGACGGCGAGCTGGACCTTGCCGAACTCGCCCTGGAGGGCTTCGGCATAGGCGGCGGCATGGCGGCGTGCGCGCGCGGCGGGGCTGCCCGAGCTTGCATGCGGCAGCGGCAGCATCTGCGCGGCATGGTGAAGAAAGGCGTCGATCAGCAAGGCTTCGCGCGACGGCCACCATTTGTAGATCGTCATCTTGGAGACGCTGGAGTGGCGCGCGATCGCGTCAATGGTGGTGGCGGCAAGGCCGGTAGTGGCCATCAGCGCATAGGCGCTTTGGAGAATGGCGTTGGTGGTCTCGATCGACCTTGGCCGGCCGCGCCGGGGCGCGCCGTCGGCTCCCTCATCCCCGCCATTCGCCATCACCACGCCCGGCCTCCCCATGCAATCCGCTGCCGCTCCGCATAGCCCAGCCGTAATGGCCGGCCTAGGGGAATCGGAAGGTGCCGGGTTAGGCCTGTTGCCGCAAGGCCGCGGGCAGGTCCTGCCGCTTCGACCAGGCGATGTAATATGCGACCGCGGCCATCGCCGCGAAGCCGGCCAGGCTCACGGCAATCTGCATCACCACCAAATTGGCGCCGGTGATCAGGATGAGATGGCCGGCAAACGACAGGAACACGCCGACGCAGAACACCGCGAGCCATTCCTCGCCGCATCTGATCACCGCCTGAAGCGGCTTCAGTCGCAGGCCGGGATGATCGGCCGGGACGAAATATGTCGCGAGGAAAGCGAGCGCGAGGAAGTGGACCACGCAATAGGGGGCGAGGTCTTCCTTGTCGGTCGGCGTGATGGTGTTGAGCACGATATCCGGCAAATAGGCCGCTAGCGTCGGCGAGTGTCGCATCAGCGTGATTGCCATCGCGAATACGAGATAGGCGCCTGCGAGCACGCGCAGCCAGGACAGGCCATGCAGCGCGCGGCCCGACGTGCCGGTCACGGCAAACCAGCCGCCCAGCACCATCAGCATCTGCCAGCAGAACGGGTTGAAGGTCCACTCCTGGTCCGGATAAACCCGGAAATTCCAGCCGAACCAGCGCGCCGCAACGTACAGCGCGACCGACGCCGCCAGCGTCAGGTTCGGACGCCGCAACAGCCCCCACAGCGCGAGTGGAAGGAGGGCCATCAGCGGGATCATCAGCTGAAGAAGATCGAGGTTCAGCGGCTCTTCCTGAAGCACCAGTCCGCGTATCAGGATCCGCAGCGGATGCTCGATGATGCCCGAGATGTTGTATTCGTTGATGATCTCGGGCGCCATCGATTGCGAGGCGACATAGGCGATGGCGTCGATGTAGATCACGAACAGGACGACATAGGCGGCGTAGAGCCGCCACATGCGCTGGAAGATGCGCGTCGCCGCGACGACGTAGCCGCGCTCCAGGGCGATCTTGCCGTGAATGATGGCCATGCCATAGCCGGCCACGAACACGAACAAGTCTGCGGCGCCGCTGAAGCCGAAATTGCGCAGCGTCAGCAAATTGACGACGTTGTTCGGGATGTGGTCGACGAAAACCGACCAGTTGGCGATACCGAGCGTCAAATAGAGCCGGGGGTCGTGTTGAAATGCGGCGAGGTTCGCCTGGACGGACGGTTTCATCGAAAAAATGGCTTTTGGAATCAGGGGCGCTGCTTTTAGCGGCAACCGCCTGCCTATCCGAGTAGCGTTTGCGTGATGGCGCAGGCAAACGGCGCGAAATTGGCGCGGGGCCGCCGGTGCCGATTGGATAGGCGCGTTCGCGGGACCCGTGACGAAATTTTCTAACCCGGTAGCTGCTACTCGGCAGGCTCAGCCGAGGCCTCGTCGGGTACGCCGGCGCGGCTCGCCATGAGTCCGAGGGCGACGCCGCCGATCGCCAGGATCGGCAACAGCCGCTTGATCCCGATGGCGCGAACGATCTGGAGACCGGTGGCGAGCAGCATGGGGTCCGCGAGCATGCTCGAGGCCGCCGATTTCGTGGCGCGCTCGGCCGCGATATGAGCTTGCTTGCGCAGCTGCCGTTTGTAGACCCAATAGCTCACCGCCGCGGTGAGGGTCAGCAGAAAGAAAATGCCCGCACCGGCGAGGCAGGCCTGCACCGGACCATATTTGTTGAGCACCGAAATGAATGCCGCCGCGCACAGGAAGCACGTGGTGATGAAGAGTGCGAACGCCGCGCCTGCTGCCAGCGAGGTCAGCCGCACAGTGGTGCCGGTGGATGCGCTGATCCCGTCGATGATGCGCTGAAACATGGTCTTGCTCCTCAGATCCCCACAAGCCGGCACCGGCGGCGCCGCTGCGCCACCGTCTCGATACCCGTTCGCGATCTCAGCGACGCCAGACCGCGCCGATCAGGAAGCCGATGCCGAGCGCAAGCCCGACGGTCGCGAGCGGCCGCTGCGTGATCGCGTCCTCCAGCGTCTCCTCGATCGAGCCGTAGGCCTCCTGTGCCGCGCCCATCATCGCGCTGCCGCGTTCCGACATGTCGTCGATCGCGGAATCCACGTTTTCGCGCGCTTGGCTATAGCCGCGGCGGGCTTGCTTGCTGGAGGAGTTGGCAAAAGTATTGAGCGCGTCGGTGATCTGATCAGTGAGGGCGGCGATATCGCTTTTCACGGCTGCTACATCCTTCTCGAGGCGTTCTCTGGTGGCTTTGTCGGTCCAGTCTCTCATCCCGGCTTCGGCATTGGTGGTGGACATCAGGGGCTCCGGGCTGTTGACGGTTGAGACAGCCGGGAAACGTTTCGTCGTGGTGTAAGTTCCGTTCACGGAAACCGGTCAGTCCTGCGGGAGCTGCGGCGAATCCTCAGGCAACAGATGCTCCTTCAGGATCAGGGCGACGATCAGCAGCGGCGACGACAGGAACGCGCCCATCGGGCCCCACAGCCAGGTCCAGAACGCCAGCGCCAGCAGCACCGCGAGCGCATTGAGCGCCAGCCGCCGGCCGATGATGGTCGGCGTGACGAAATGTCCCTCCAGGAAGGTGATGCCGCCAAAGGCGAGCGCCGCCATCAGGCCGCCGCTGACGGTCGGGAAGGTGACCAGCCCCACCACGACCAGAATGGCGAACATGGCCACCGGTCCGATGATCGGAATGAAATTGAGGGTGGCCGCCAGCGCGCCGAGGCCAGCCGGATTGGGCATTCCGGTGAGGGCGCAGACGATTCCGGCGGCGACGCCGACGCCGACGTTGATCAGGGTCACAGTCAAAAGGTAGTTGCCGAGATGGACCTCGATCTCGTTGAGGATGCGAAGCGTGCGCAGCCGTGCGTCGTGATCGCTGAAGGTCATGATCATTGCCCGTCGCAGGTCGCGCCAGCTGGCGATGAACAGGATCAGGGTGACGAAGAACAGCAGGAATTCGGTAAAGGTCGGTGACAGGAATTCAATCGTTGGCTGCACCCACTCGAATTTCGGCATCTGGAAGCTTGGCAATCCCTCCGAGCCGCCGAGCATCGTCTGCAGCTCTCGCCACAGCGCCAGCGGCCGGTCGAACACGTGGACCTTGTCTTTCAACTGCGCGCCGAGTTCGGGCAGGCGCGAGCTCCATTCCATCGCCGGCGAGGCGATCAGCGCGACGATGAAGCCGACCACGGCGGTCACCGCGAACACGATCAAGACGGCGGCAAGCCCGCGCGGCACTTTCCGGTACTCCAGAAAGGTCGCTGCCGGCGAGAGCATCGTGCCGGTGACGAACGCCATCACGACAGGCAAAAAGAACGCCTTTCCGACATAGAGCACCGCGACGATTGCGATGAGGAGCAGTCCGGCGAGCGAGAAGGCGACGAGTTCGGTGCGGCGGATCACCGGCGGGAGTTCGCCGTGGCTCTCGGGAAGCGGAGTGCCTTCGCCATTGCCGGGAGTCATACGTTCACTGGGAAGGACGCGCACAATACCTCTCCGGCACGGAGACTTCAGTCCTCGCGCCCATGACCAGGGGAGAACGTCCTCGCGCCCTGCGGGTTCCATCGCGGCTTCGCGAAGAAGCGCTCGCTTGACTGTGACGTCGCTGCTGCATCCCGCCGCGGAACTTGTAGCGGTTGGACCGCGTTGAACAAACCAGCGCATCACCCTGATGCAGGCATCCACACGGGGCAGCACATGACGAAGTTCTCTGCAGTCCGACGCCGCTTATCGCAGCGCCGCATCACCGCTTTTGCCTTTGCAACCGCTTTGCTGGCAGTGCCGTTCGGCGCCGCAAGCGCACAGACGCTGGGCTACACCTATCCGCAAGATCAGGCTTACCCGCAGGACCAGGGCTATTCGCAGGGTTATGCGAGCCCAAGCTATGCGAACCAGGGCTATGCGAACCAAGGCTATGCAAGTCAGAACGCGCAAGCGCCCGACGAGGATGCCGCGCTGCCAGATCGCCTGCGCAGGCAGATTGTCAGCTTCGACCGCAGCGAGCCGGCCGGCACCATCGTCATCGATACCAACAATACTTACCTTTACTATGTGCTCGGCCAGGGCCGCGCGATCCGTTATGGCGTCGGCGTCGGCCGCGAGGGCTTCACCTGGTCGGGCGTGCAGAGCGTCAGCCGCAAGGCGGAGTGGCCGGACTGGCATCCGCCGGCTGAGATGATCGCGCGCCAACCCTATCTGCCCCGCTTCGTCGCTGGTGGCCCCGGCAATCCGCTCGGCGCGCGTGCGATGTATCTCGGGTCGAGCGAATACCGCATCCATGGCACCAACGATCCCACCACGATCGGGAAGTTCGTTTCGTCCGGTTGCATCCGCATGACCAATGAGGATGTCACCGACCTGTTCGGCCGTGTCAATGTCGGCGCCAAGGTGGTCGTGCTACCGAAGAACGCGCCGCTGATGGCGAAAGGCAGTGATTCCGTGCGCAAGCGCCCAGCCGTGACCGCGCTGCCCTCAGGCCGGCAGGCGCTGAACATTTCGAATTCGGCCGTGAACTAAGGGTCGAGTGAGGTCACATGAAGAGACGTTCGATCGGCAAACTCGCCGGGGGCGCGGCGGCGTTCGTCGCCATTGCCTCCTTCGGCCTCGCGCTGACGCCATCCGCCCATGCGGAGGACTTTTTCTCGGCGCTGTTCGGCGGCTTCCGCGGACGGCCGGCGCCCGAGATCTGCATGCCTTTCCAGACCGATGACACGCCGCGCTACGACCCGCCGCGCCAGCGGGCCTCCTACGGTGGCGGCACGGCCTATTGCGTGCGCGGCTGCGACGGACGTTATTTCCCGGCGCAGGGAAACGATTCCGAGAGCAAGGCGCAATCCTGCAAGAGCTTCTGCCCGGCCTCGGAGACCTCGCTGGTCTATGGCGGCAACATCGACGACGCGACGACGGATAAGGGGAAATCCTATTCCGACCTGCCTAACGCGTTCCGCTATCGCAATGAGATTGTCGCAGGCTGTACCTGCAACGGCAAGGATCCGGTCGGGCTCGCTCAGGTCAAGGTCGACGACGATCCCACCTTGCGCAAGGGCGACATCGTCGCGGGCGCGGACGGCCTGGTGGTCGCCAGCCGCAATGCCAACGACCGCCGCGGCGTCGCGATGAATTTCTCGCCGCTGCCCGAGTCGGTTCGCGCAAGATTCCGCCAGGTGCCGGTGGTGGCGAAGGAATAGGCCTCAACGTCGTCCTGGCATTCGCCAGGACGACACCAAGAGTGTGGGCTATGCCGCCCGGATCTTGCCGAGGAAGTCGCTGACGTCATGGCCGAGCTGGCGGCTCTGGCTCTCCAGCATCTCGGAGGCGTGTTTCACGTTGTCGGCGGCAGCGGCAGCAGCGTCTGCATCGGATTTGACGCCGGTGATGTTGTCCGAGACGTTCTTGGTGCCCTGCGCCGCAAACTGGGTGCTGCGGGTGATCTCTTGGGTGGCCGCTCCCTGCTCCTGCACGGCGGCGGCGATTGCGGTCGCGACCTCGTTCACTTCGCCGATGATGCCGCCGATGGTCTGGATGGCGCTGATGGCGTCGGCCGCGACCTTCTGGATGTCGGCGATCTGCTCGGAGATCTCCTCGGTCGCCTTCGCCGTCTGGCTCGCCAGCGACTTCACCTCGGAGGCGACCACGGCAAAGCCGCGACCGGCCTCGCCGGCGCGGGCCGCCTCGATCGTGGCGTTAAGCGCGAGCAAATTGGTCTGCTGCGCAATGGTGTTGATCAGGCCGACGACCTCGCCGATGCGGCCGGCCGACTTTTGAAGTCCCTGCACCGTGCCGTCGGTCTCGCGCGTCTGGGTCACGGCGCGGCTGGCGATGCCCGCGGCATGCGCGGCCTGCTGACTGATGTCGTTGATCGAGGCGCTCAGCTCTTCGGCGGCGGCGGCGACGCTGTCGACGCTCATGGAGGCGTCATTGGAGGCCTTGCCGGCGATCTGCACGCGGTCGTTGGTCTGCCGCGACACCGCGGAGAGATCGCCCGAGGTCTTGCGCATCTCGCCAGAGGCTTCGCTCAATTCGCCGAGCGTTTTGCGCACCGCGCCCTCGAACTCGCCGACATAGGTCTCGACCGCGCGCTGGCGCGCGGAGGCGCCCGCATTGCGTTCGCGCTCCTGCGCCTCGATCGTGAGCTTGTCGTTGGCCTGCTGCTTGAAGGTCTCCAGCGCGCCGGCAAGCGCGCCGATCTCGTCGTTGCGGTCGAGATAGCCGCTATCGACGGCAAGGTCGCCGCCGGCGACCTTCAGCATGGCGTCCCGGATGGTGTTGAGCGGAGTGATGACGCGGCGGCTGACCAGCATGATCGCGCCGACGGCAAGCCCCACGGCGAGCGCCAGCAGCGTAAGCTGCACGATCAGTGCGCGCTGTGCGGCGCCGCGCTGCTCCTGCGTGTGGATCTTGGCAGCATCGAGCGCACCTTCTGCCACTGTGACGGCGCTCGCCATACGGGCGACCGTGAGCGGGCTCCATTGGTTCGCCGTCATCTCGGGCTTCTCACCCTTGACCAGCGCGTCCGTGAGACGGTCGCGCAAGGCCAGATATTGCGGCTCGAAATACGAGGTCTTGGCGGAGGCCATCGCGGAGGCGAGCCCCGACGGCAACTGCATGCCGGACGTCGACAGCTCCAGCGCCTTCCACATCGCGCTCGTGCCGCCGACATGTTGGGTATAGGCGTAGCGGCCCTCCGTCGTGATCTTGCCGGCGGCCAGCCCGGTCGAGACGATCAGCGATGCTTCGCCTGCGGTGTTGCGGAGCAGCCAGGCGTTCTGCTTGATCGACAGCAGCTGGTCGATCGCGGCGTCCAGGTGATTGACCGTGGCGGCCAACGTGTTCGAGAGCTTGTCGAGCGTGTCGAGCAGGCCCTGCGTTGTCTCCATATATTCCTTGGGCAGACCGGCGCGGCGTTGGTCCTTCGGCTTGGCTACATCCTCCCAGAACTGCTTCTGCTCCTCGATCAGCAGCTTGTAGAGGCGCGCAAGCTCCGGTACCAGCGTGCCTGATTGCGGAAAGTCCATGGCCGGCAGCAGCTCGATCGCGCGCGCCATGGCGGGCATTTGGGCATCGCGCAGCGCGCGCAGATATTTCTCGATCTCGCCGTCCATCGGCTCGGTCGCATTCAGGAGGCGGACCGTGGTCGAGCGGTCGGTGCGCAGATTGTGCATCGCCTTGAACAGATCGGCGGACGTGTCGGCGATCTGCGAGATGCGGTTGGCGGTCTTCAGGCGATCCCAGGACTCGTAGGCGGTGAGCGAGAGCGCGATCACCACGCAGATCGACGTGATCGCGATCACCGCCTTCAGCAGCGCGGATACGGTCAGACGATTCAGCATCGAAGTCCCCCAATTCCCAATACAAAGTTCGTAAAGGCGCCCCGGCAACAGCAGAAAAAGGGGCCCGTCAGACAAGGCAATCGCATGCCGTTTGCGGCTCAGGGCCCAAACGGTTTCCGCATCTGAAAGGAAAAGGGTAAAGTTTTCAGCAGGCCGGCTGATCGTAGAAGTACGTATTTACTAGAAGTTGCAAAGGGTTGCGTCGATGGAACCAAGCCACGAGCTGCGCGTTAGGAGACTGTCAGCAATTTTGCCTAAAGGGGGGTCCTAGCGATGCTGGTCGGCGTACTCGTCACCTTTCTCGTCGTCATTCTCGTACTTTACCTCATCAACATGCTGCCGATGGACGGCCGCGCCAAGCAGATCGCGCGCGTCGTCGTCATCATCATCGGCATCGTCTCGCTGCTGAAATATCTGGCAGTGTTTTAGCCGGGCGCTTAGCTAGCGCAACGAAAAAGCCCCGGCGCGAGCCGGGGCTTTTGGTGTTCTAGTCGGGTCGGCAGGCCGCCTTGTCAGCAAGGCGTTGTCAGCCAAGTACTTTGGCCTCGCGGCGGCGGGCGGTGAGGATGTATTCGGTGTAGCCGTTCGGCTGCTCGCGTCCCTTGAAGATGAGGTCGCTGGCCGCCTTGAAGGCTGTGCCGTCGAAGGCGGGCGCCATCGGCTTGTAGATGGGATCGCCCGCATTCTGCTTGTCGACGACCACCGCCATGCGCTTGAGCGATTCCATCACCTGCGCCTCGGTGATCACGCCCTGATGCAGCCAGTTGGCGAGGTGCTGGCTGGAGATGCGCAAGGTGGCACGGTCTTCCATCAGGCCGACGTCGTGGATGTCAGGCACCTTCGAGCAGCCGACGCCCTGGTCGATCCAGCGCACGACATAGCCCAGAATGCCCTGGCAGTTGTTGTCGATCTCCTGCTTGACGTCGTCGGGCGCCCAGTTCGACTTCGACACGGGGATGGTGAGGATGTCTTCGAGCTTTGCCCGTGGGCCGCCCTTGGCGAGCTCCTGCTGGCGCGCGGTGACGTTGACCTGGTGGTAGTGCAGCGCGTGCAGCGTCGCGGCGGTCGGCGAGGGCACCCAGGCGGTGGTAGCACCGGCCTGCGGATGGGCGAGCTTCTGCGCCAGCATGTCCGCCATCTTGTCCGGCGCGGCCCACATGCCCTTGCCGATCTGGGCATGGCCGGGCAGGCCACAGGTCAGGCCCATATCGACGTTCCAGTCCTCATAGGACTTGATCCAGGGCTGCGCCTTCATCTCGTTCTTGCGGATCATCGGACCCGCCTCCATCGAGGTGTGGATCTCGTCGCCGGTGCGGTCGAGGAAGCCGGTGTTGATGAACATGATGCGCTTGGAGGCGCGCTGAATGCAGGCCTTGAGGTTGACGGTGGTGCGCCGCTCCTCGTCCATGATGCCGACCTTGAGCGTGTTCTCGGGCAGCGACAGCATCTTCTCGACGCGGTCGAAGATCTCGCAGGTCAGCGACACCTCGTCGGGGCCGTGCATCTTCGGCTTGACGATATAGGCCGAGCCGGTGCGGCTGTTCTTGACCTTGGAGTTGCCTTTCAGATCATGGACAGCAAGAAGCCCGGAGACGGCGGCGTCGAGCAAGCCTTCCGGAATCTCCTCGCCCTTGTCGTCCAGCACCGCGTCGGTGAACATGTGGTGACCGCAATTGCGCATCAGCAGCAGGCTGCGGCCATGCAATTTCACTTCGCCTTTGCCGTCAGGCGTCTTGTAGCTGCGGTCGGCATTGAGCGAGCGCGTCAGCGTCTTGCCGCCCTTCTCGAAATCGGCCGACAGCGTGCCGTTCATCAGGCCGAGCGTGTTGCGATAGACCAGCACCTTGTCCTCGGCATCGACGGCAGCGACCGAGTCTTCCATGTCGAGAATCGTGGAGACGGCGGACTCCATGACCATGTCCGCGACGCCGCCCGGATCGTCCTTGCCGATCGCGCTGGTGCGGTCGATTTTTACCTCGACGTGCAGGCCGTTGTTGACGAGCAGTACCGCGCTCGGTGCGGCTGCGTCGCCCTGGAAGCCTGCGAATTGCGCGGCGTTCTTCAGGGCGGTGGCGTTGCCGCTCTTCAGCTTCACCGCGAGCTGGCCCGCGACCACGCTATAGGCGGTGACGTCGGTGTGACTGCCGGTCGCCAGCGGCACGGCGGCATCGAGGAACGCTTTTGCCTTGGCGATCACCTTGTCGCCGCGCGCCTTGTTGTAGCCCTTGCCGCTCTCGGATGGATCGTGCGGGATCGCGTCGGTGCCGTAGAAGGCGTCATAGAGCGAGCCCCAGCGCGCATTCGCCGCGTTCAGCGCATAGCGTGCGTTGGTCAGCGGCACGACGAGCTGCGGGCCGCAGATCTTGCCGATCTCCTCGTCCACATTGGCGGTCTCGACCTTCTGCGTCGCCGGCTCCGGGAGGAGATAGCCGATCTCCTTCAGGAAGGCGGTATAGGCGTTGAGGTCGAACGCCTTGCCCTTGTTGGCCCGGTGCCAGTCGTCGATCTTGGCCTGCAACGTGTCGCGCACCGCCAGCAGCGCGCGGTTCTTCGGCCCCAGCTCCTTGATGATGGCGGCGAGCCCGGCCCAGAACGCATCCGGCGCGATCCCCGTCTTCGGGGCCGCTTCCTTGGCGATGAAATCGAACAGGACGGGAGCGATCTTCAGTCCGTGGGCGTCGACGCGTTTCATGATGGGCTTTCTTGTTGGAAATGGCTGTTTTTGGCTGCTTTTGACCCGACAGCAGCAAAATGCGCTCCAAGGAGCGGCTTTCGGGGTCTTATTAGCCCCAAAATCGGGGCCGTGAGAAGGCCCCCAAAAGTTGTCAAAATGTCAAGGCGAGGTGGGCGGCCCACGCACGGTGTCATTCCCCGCGAAGGCGGGGAAATCCAGTACGCCGCGGCCTCTCGCCTGAATCACTGCTGTCGGTGGAATGCTGGGTCGCCCGGTCAAGCCGGGCGACGACAGCGGAGCAGCAGCCCGGCTTCAAATATTCGCGGCGAGGTCCACGAGTTCGTCGAACAGCACGCCGGTCGTCTTGAGCATCTGTTCGATCTCGTCCGCCGCCTCGGCGACCGTCCGCGTCGAGGTGTCGATCACGAGCTCGGCGGCCTCGGGCCGCTCGTAGTCGGTGCCGATACCGGTGAACGACGCGAGCGTGCCGGCGCGGGCCTTCTTGTAGTGGCCCTTGGGGTCGCGCTCCTCGCAAATTTCCGCCGGCGTCGCGACGTAGATCTCGCGGAACGACGTGTCGGCGATGCGGCGCGCGGTGGCGCGGTCCTCGCGGGCGGGCGAGACGGCGGCGACAATGGCGATGTGGCCGTTACGGGCGAGATGCGTCGCGACTTCGGCGAGGCGACGGATGTTCTCGCTGCGATCGGCGGCCGAGAAGCCGAGATCGCTGTTGAGCCCGGCACGCAGCGTGTCGCCGTCGAGCAGGATCGGTGAGCCGCCATTGCTGAACAACCGCCGCTCCAGCGCCTTGGCTAGAGTCGACTTGCCGGAGGCGGGGAGGCCGGTGAGCCAGACCACGGCGCCGTTGTGACGATAGCGCGCGGAGCGTTCGTCGGGCCGCAGCGCGGATTCCACCGGCACGATGTCGACGGGCAAGGCGCGCTGGCCGGCATCGACCGACAGCACGAGACCGCCGCCGGCGATGCGCCCGGACACCTCGATCACGAGACGGCCGGTGCGCGGATTTTCCGTGTAGGGATCGGTGGCAATCGGATTCGAAAGGGATATGTCGATCTCGCCGACATGGTTGCGGCCGATTGCCTTGTTCTCGACGCTCGACAGCTCACCGGGATCGACCGCCTTCTCGATGGCGACGACGGTGGCACGGCTTTCCTTCGGTCCGCAGCGAACCAGGAGCTGGTCGCCCTTGGCCAGCGGCTTGTCGTGCAGCCAGAAGATCCGCGCGCGCAGCCGTCGTGTCTCGCGCGGCGCGCTGTTGGCATGCGCGATGATGTCGCCGCGCTCGAGGAACAGCTCGCGGTCGAGCGTGATGCCGACCGAGCGGCCCGCACCCTGGCGGCCTGCGACCGGCGTCACCGGCCAGCTCTCGACCGTCTTGATTCTGGCGATCTTGCCGGCGGGCATGATCACGATTTCGTCGCCGGCAACCAGGCTGCCGGATTCGATCCGGCCCGCCACGATGCGGCGATCGTCGAATTTGTAGATCGCCTGCACCGGCAGCCGCAGCGCCAGCGCTTCCAGCGGCCGGGCCGGCTCGAGCCGGTCAAGCGCTTCGACCACGGTCGGACCCTTGTACCAGCCGATGCGGTCGGTGCGCTCAGCGACGCCGTCGCCCTCGCGGGCGGAAATCGGGATCACGGCCGTGGGCTTCACACCGAGGCCTTGCAGATGCGCCGAGATCTCGTCGCTGATCTCCTTGAAGCGCGCTGCGGAGAAGTCGACGCGGTCCATCTTGTTGACGACGACCGCGACCTGCTTCACGCCGAGCAGATGCAGGAGATAGCCGTGCCGCCTCGTCTGGTCGCGCACGCCTTCGAGCGCGTCGATGATCAGCACCGCGCCGTCCGCCTGCGAGGCGCCGGTGATCATGTTGCGCAGGAATTCGGCGTGGCCGGGCGCGTCGATCAGTACGATGTCGCGCGAATTGGTGCGGAAGCGGATCTGCGTGGTGTCGATGGTGATGCCCTGGTCGCGCTCGGTCTGGAGCGCGTCGAGCAGAAACGACCATTCGAACGGCATGCCGCGCCGCGCGCTGACGGCCTTGAGCATGTCGAGCTTGCCGTCGGGCAGGCTGCCGGTCTCGTGCAGCAGGCGGCCGACCAGCGTCGACTTGCCGTGGTCGACATGGCCGACGATGACGATGCGGACCTGCGGACGCGTGGTGCCGTTCGGGGTGACGATCATGTTCATACGACGCTCGCGTCCTTGATCAGAGATAGCCGGCGACGCGCAGGCGCTCGAAAGCGTCCTCGGTCTCGTGGTCGAGCGCGCGGCCGGAACGTTCCGGCACCTTGGTCTGCTCGAGTTCGATCAGGATCTCGTCGATAGTCGACGCGTTTGAGGCGACCGGATTGGTGATGTCCTGATCGCCCAGCGAGCGATAGCGTTTGCCGTTTTGCGACAGATACAGCGGGATGATCGGGATGTTCTCGCGCTTGGTGTAGGCCCAGATGTCGGACTCGGTCCAATGCAGGATCGGATGGATGCGCAAATGCGCGCCCTGCGGCGGCGACGCATTGAAATGATCCCAGAACTCCGGCGGCTGGTCGCGCACGTCCCAATTACCCTCCAAGCCGCGCGGCGAGAACACGCGCTCCTTGGCGCGCGTCGCCTCCTCATCGCGGCGAATGCCGGCGATCAGACCGTCGAAACCGTATTTGGCGAGCGCCATCTTGAGGCCCTCGGTCTTGCGCGCGGCGGAACGGGCGGCGGGCGGCAGCGTTGGGTCGACGGCATCAATCGGCGGGCAGGGCTCGACGCGCAGATCGAGATCCCATTCCTTGCCGTAGTGATCGCGGAAGCGATACATCTCCGGAAACTTCTTGCCGGTGTCGACATGGAGGGCCGGGAACGGCAGACGGCCGAAGAACGCCTTGCGCGCCAGCCAGATCATGACATTGGAGTCCTTGCCGAGCGACCACAGCAGGGCGATCTTCTTGAGGCGGCCGAAGGCTTCGCGGAAGATGTAGATGCTCTGGGCCTCGAGCTGGTCGAGATGGTCCATGCTCGGGGCAAGGTCAGAAGAAAATTCTTGCGCGGGCACGCGCTCGGCGAGAGCGGGGCTGCTCAGCCCGCCAGCAGTGGAATTGTCCTTGAGAAGATGCATCTCTGCCACTTTGCGTTTGGAGGCGAAAATTCTATAGTTGCGGTGCAAGAGAGAAGAAAAAATTTTCTCTTTGCGCGCTTGAAACGACACATATATAGAAAATAATTCCAGTCAACCCCGCATGTGGGGTAAGCGAGTATCGTATGCGGTTCTTGCCCGTGTTCCTCGATCTCAAGGCCGGTCCGGTGGTCCTCATCGGTGCGGGTGAGCTTTTGCGCGCCAAGCTGCGCGTGCTGGCCGCTGCCGGTGCGCGCATTCGCGTGCATGCGATCGATGGCAATCACGACCTGGGTCTGAGCTCCGAGGACGCGGCGCGTATCGACATCTCGGCCACCGATCCGCTGACCGCCGATCTCTCGGGAATCATCGCAGTGGTTTGCGCCGGCGCCGGCGATGTCGGCGTGGCGATGTCGGTCCGCGCCAAGGCGCTCGGCCTGCCGGTCAATGTCATGGACGATCTCGAGCATTCGAGCTTCATCTTTCCGGCGATCGTCGATCGCGGCGATGTCGTGGTCGCCGTCGGCACTGGCGGCACGTCGCCGGTGGTGGCGCGGCGCGTGCGCGAGAAGATCGAGGCGCTGCTGCCGGCGCGCATCGGCGAGCTCGCCGAGTTCATCGGCGGCTTCCGCAAATCCATCAACGAACGTATTGCCGAGTTTCCGCTGCGCCGCCGCTTCTGGGAGCGCGTCATCGACGGCCCGATCGGTGCCGCCGTATTGGCCGGCCGCAAAGGCGAGGCGGACGCAGCGCTCAAGGCGATTTCAGATCCATCCGCGTTCGCGCGGGCCGACAAGCCGGAAGGATCCGTCGCGCTGGTCGGCGCCGGGCCTGGCGATCCGGATTTGCTCACCATCAAGGCGTTGCGCGCGCTCCAGGATGCCGACATCGTCTTCCATGACGAGCTGGTCTCGCCTGAAATTCTCGACCGCATCCGCCGTGACACCACGCGCGTGCCGGTCGGCCGCCGCGTCGGCAAGCCCGGCATCGGGCAGGACGCCATCAACAAGCGCATGATCGAGGCCGCGCAATCCGGCCAACGTGTGGTGCGGCTGAAGGGCGGCGATCCCTTCGTGTTCGGCCGCGGCGGCGAAGAAGTCGAAGCGTTGCGTGCCGCCGGCATTGCCTATTCGATCATTCCCGGCATCACCGCAGGTCTCGGCGGCGCCGCCGATTTCGAGGTGCCGCTCACCTATCGTCACGAAGCAACGCGCATCACCTTCCTCACCGCGCACAAGGCGCGCGACGCGGAAGTCGTGGACTGGTCGACGCTGACCGACGCCAGGATGACCGTCGTGGTCTACATGGGCATGACGGCTGCGCCAGCCATACGCGCCGGCCTCTTGGCCGCCGGCCGTTCGCCGGAGACGCCGGTCGGCGTGTTCGCCCGCGTCACGCGTCCCGATGCGCAAGGCGCGATTGGTACGCTGCGCGATCTGCCTGAACTGGTGCGACGGACAAATGGCGGCCCTGCCATTCTCATCATCGGCGATGTGGTCCGGCATGCCGGCTCGCTTCGCCGCCAAACCCCAAAACAAATCACCTCTGACCTATTGGATGCAGCCGAATGACCTCCCCGCTTGAACAGAAGAAGATCAAGATCGCCGGCCCCTCCGTCGTGACCGCCAACCGCACTTGGGACGGCATCGTGGTTTACCGCACCGCCGCCAAGAGCTGGTCCGCGGACCTGTCGGAAGCCGCGATCGTGCGCAACTCCGACGAGGCGAAGGCGTTGCTTGCGGAATCCGTTGCCGATGACGTCGGCGCGATCGGCCCCTATATCGCGCCGGTACAGGTCGGTGCGGACGGCAAGGTCGAACCCGGCAATCTGCGCGAACAGATCCGCCGCACCGGCGTGACCATCGGACAGCCGGTTCAGGTTTAAGGCGCTTTCTTATGTATGCTTACGATGAAATCGACCGCACGCTCGTGAACGAGCGCGTCTCGGAATTCCGCGACCAGGTGAAGCGCCGCCTCTCTGGCGAGCTCACCGAGGACGAGTTCAAGATCCTGCGGCTGCAGAACGGCGTCTATCTGCAACTGCACGCCTACATGTTCCGCGTCGCTATCCCCTACGGGACGCTGGCGTCGAACCAGCTGCGGGCGCTCGCCCACGTCGCGCGCAAATACGACCGTGGCTACGGCCATTTCACGACGCGGCAGAACATCCAGTTCAACTGGATCAAGCTCGCCGAATTGCCGGATGCGCTGGCCGATCTCGCCGAGGTCGGCATCCATGCGATGCAGACCTCCGGCAACAACATGCGCAACGTCACCTCGGATCAGTGGGCCGGCGTCGCGCCCGGAGAGATCGAGGATCCCCGCATCTGGTCGGAGCTGATCCGCCAGCACACCACGTTGCATCCGGAATTCTCGTTCCTGCCGCGCAAGTTCAAGATCGCGATCACCGCGTCGGACCACGACCGGGCCGCGATCAAGATCCACGACATCGGGCTGAAGCTGATCAAGAACGAGAAGGGCGAGACCGGCTTTGAGGTGCTGGTCGGTGGCGGGCTCGGACGCACGCCGTTCATCGGCAAGACCATCAAGCATTTCGTCCACGGCCGCGACATTCTCAGCTACATCGAGGCGATTCTGCGCGTCTACAACCAGTACGGCCGCCGCGACAACATCTACAAGGCGCGCATCAAGATCCTGGTGCACGAGCTCGGCATCGAGAAGTTCTCGCGCGAGGTCGAGGAGGAGTGGCAGCACATCCGCAACTCCTCGCTCCAGATCGACGACGAGGTGGTCGAGGACATCCGCTCGCGCTTCACCTATCCTGCCTACGAGAAGCTGCCGCACATGCCGGACGAGCTGCGCCAGGCCGCGGCCGATCCCGATTTCGAGGCATGGCGCAAGAACTCGGTGGCCCCGCACAAGGCCCAGGGCTATTCCATCGTCACGATCTCGCTGAAGCCGATCGGCGCGCCTCCGGGCGATGCCACCGCCGAGCAGATGGATGCGCTCGCCGATCTCGCCGACGAATACTCCTTCGGTGAGATCCGCGTCGGCCACGAGCAGAACCTCGCTTTGCCGCATGTCGCCAAGCGTGACTTGCCGGCGCTGTGGAAGGCGCTCGACAAGCTCGGGCTGGCGACGCCGAACGTCAATCTGATCACTGACATCATCGCCTGCCCGGGTCTCGACTATTGCTCGCTGGCCAATGCGCGCTCGATCCCGATCGCGCAGGAACTGACGCGGCGCTTCGCCAATCATGAGCTGGCCAATCTGATCGGCCGGTTGCACATCAACATCTCCGGCTGCATCAACGCCTGCGGCCATCACCATGTCGGTCATATCGGCATTCTCGGCGTCGAGAAGAACGGCGAGGAGGTCTACCAGATCACCATCGGCGGGCGCGCCGACGAGAGTGCCGCACTCGGCAATCTGATCGGCCCCGGCGTCAAGTTCGACGAGGTCGCCGACGTCGTCGAGGACATCGTGGAAGCCTATCTGGCGCTGCGCGAGCGGCCCGAAGAGCTGTTCATGGACACCGTAAAACGCCTCGGCGTCGAACCCTTCAAGGAGCGCGTTTATGCCACTCGTTAACGGCGGAAAGATCGCCGACGACAGCTTCGTCAAGCTCGCCGTCGACACGCCGCTGCCCGAGGGCGGCGACATTCTGGTGCCGGCCGAGCGTTTCGTCGGCGAGGCGGATGCGTTGCTCAAGCGGACCGGCAAGGTCGGTGTGATCTGGCCGAACAATCGCGACATCGCCGAGCTGGTGCCCTATCTCGGCAAGATTGCCGTCGTCGCGCTGGTGTTCCCAACCTTCCGCGACGGACGCGCCTACAGCCAGGCGCGGCTGCTGCGCGAGCGTTACAATTACCGCGGCGAGTTGCGTGCGACGGGCCAGATCCTGCGGGACCAGTTCGTGTTCATGCTGCGCGCTGGCTTCGATTCCTTCGACGTCAAGAAGCAGGCCGACGCGGAAGCGTTCATGCAGACCGCGAAGCGCTATTCGGTCTTCTACCAGCCCACCGGCGATGGCCGCATCACGGCGCTGCACCGGCGCATGCAGCTGCGTCATTCCGAGGGTGTCGGCACGTGAACGCAATCGCGTCTCCAATTTCGGCAATCTCCGCCTCGGCGCTGCCCTCGGCGGAGGACCTCGATCGCGCCTTGCGCGATGCCTCGCCCGCCGAAATCATCGCCGCTGCGCTGAAGACGGTCGGGCGCGACAAGCTTGCGCTGGTGTCGTCCTTCGGTACGGAATCGGCGACGCTGCTCAAGGTGATGGCGGATGTCGATCCGGCGATCCCGGTGATCTTCCTCGACCCCGGCTGGCTGTTCGAGGAGACGCTGGCCTATCGTGATACGCTGATCGCGACGCTGGGCCTGAAGGACGTCCGCTCGATCAAGCCTGCCGAGGAGACGCTGTCGCGCGAAGATCCCGACCGCGACCTCTGGTTTTCCGATCCCGACGCTTGCTGCCGTATCCGCAAGGTCGAGCCGCTGGCGCGGGCGCTGAAACCGTTCGATGCATGGCTCAACGGCCGCAAGCGCTTCCAGGGCAACTCGCGCGCCGACATCCCGGTGGTCGAGGACGACGGTACGCGGTTGAAGTTCAATCCCTTCGCCAATGTCTCGCGTGAGGAACTCGAGGCGATTTTCGCCCGCGCCAAATTGCCGCGTCATCCCCTGGTCGCGTCGGGATTTCTATCGGTTGGGTGTATGCCTTGCACGAGCAGAACGGCCGAAGGCGAGGATGAGCGTGCCGGTCGCTGGCGTGGCCGGGCCAAGACGGAATGCGGCATCCACACGATGAAGACTTCATAGCAAAGTTACGCTGCCCGGCTACGAACAAGAAAATCCGGTTCCGTTGACTTAAGCGCGTTTCGCCCCGAGTTATGCCTGCCATCGATGACGCCGACGTCATTGATGTGAATGGAGATGGACATGATGCGTCGTATCGTTCCGCTCGCGGCAGGACTGCTCGTGACAGGCTTGTTGGCAAGCGCGGCTCTTGCCGCTGACATCACTCTGCTGAACGTCTCGTACGATCCGACGCGCGAGCTCTATGTCGAGTTCAACAAGGCCTTCGCGAGTGCCTATCAGAAGGAAACCGGCAAGAGCGTCGAGATCAAGCAGTCGCATGGGGGCAGCGGTTCGCAGGCGCGCGCCGTGATCGACGGATTGCAGGCCGACGTGGTGACGCTTGCGCTCGCCTACGACATCGACGCCATCGCGGGCAAAGGCCTCACGACGGCCGACTGGCAGAAACGGTTGCCGCAAAACTCGTCGCCCTATACCTCGACCATTGTGTTCCTGGTCCGCAAGGGCAATCCCAAGGCCATTAAGGACTGGGACGATCTGCTCAAGCTCGGCGTCGCCGTGATCACGCCGAACCCGAAGACGTCAGGCGGCGCGCGCTGGAATTATCTGGCCGCCTGGGGCTTTGCGCAGAAGAAATACGGCTCGGCGGACAAGGCCAAGGATTTCATCGGAAAGCTCTATCAGCAGGTGCCGGTGCTCGACACCGGTGCGCGCGGCGCGACCGTGACCTTCGTCGAGCGCGGCGTCGGCGACGTGCTGCTCGCCTGGGAAAACGAGGCGTACCTGGCGCTCAAGGAATTCGGTCCGGAGAAATTCGAGATCGTGGCGCCGCCGCTCTCGATCTTGGCGGAACCGCCGGTGACGATCGTCGATAAGGTTGCCGATAAAAAAGGCACCCGTAGTGTCGCCGATGCCTACCTGCAATATTGGTACACCAAGGAAGGTCAGGAAATCGCGGCGCGCAACTTCTATCGTCCGCGCGATCCCGAGATCGCCAAAAAACATGAAAACTCCTTCGCGAAGGTCGAGCTGTTCACGATCGACGAACTTTTCGGCGGCTGGACCAAGGCGCAGAGGGAACATTTTGCCGACGGCGGCGTCTTCGATCAGATCTACAAGAACTGATCGGGCGCTGTCGGCGGGGCTTAAATAGGGGGCCTGGTGAGCGCAATCGCAGCACGACGCCGGACATTGCCGGGCTTCGGTCTCACCATGGGGCTGACGCTATCCTGGCTGTCGATCATCATCCTGATTCCGCTCGCTGGCCTGTTCCTGAAATCGCTCGAGCTGAGTCCCGAGCAGTTTTGGAACATCCTCTCCAGCCGCCGCACCCTGAATGCGTTGCGCGTGTCCTTCGGACTCGCCTTCGCAGCCGCCTGCGTCAATCTGGTGATGGGCAGCATCATCGTCTGGGCGCTGGTGCGCTACCGCTTCCCCGGTCGGCGGCTGTTCGATGCCATCGTCGACGTGCCGTTCGCGCTACCTACGGCGGTTGCCGGCGTCGCGCTGACCGCGTTGTTCGCCGAGAAGGGCTGGCTCGGCGCGCCGCTTGCGGCGGCCGGCATCAAGGTGGCGTTCACGCCGGTCGGCATCTTCGTCGCCATGATCTTCATCGGTATCCCGTTCGTGGTGCGCACGGTGCAGCCGGTGCTCCAGGATCTCGACCCAGAGATCGAGGAGGCCGCGGGCAGCCTTGGCGCGAGCCGCTGGCAGACCATCATTCGCGTGATCCTGCCCTCGCTCGGTCCGGCGCTGCTCACCGGACTCGCGCTCGCCTTCGCGCGTGCGGTCGGCGAATACGGCTCGGTGATCTTCATCGCCGGCAATCTGCCCAACGTCTCCGAGATCGCGCCGCTGCTGATCGTGATCCGGCTCTCCGAATTCCGCTATGCCGATGCGACCGCCATCGCGGTTGTCATGCTGGTCGTGTCCTTCGTCATTATCTTCGCGGTCAACCGGCTCCAGCGCTGGGCGCAGAGCCGGATTCCGGTGCGGTGAGGACGGGGCCATGACGATGCAGATCGCAGATTCCGTCCCACTCCCGGCCTCCGACGCCAAGGCACGCGCGTACGCAGCCGCCGCGCGGAACAACCTTCGCACCGAACCGCGCGCGGTCCGCATCGTCATCATCGCGCTGGCGATGACCTTTCTATCAGTCTTCGTCGTGTTGCCGCTGGTCGTGGTGTTCGCGCAGGCCTTCTCGAAGGGAATTGGCGCTTATTTCGCCGCGCTGACCGACCCGGAGGCGCTGTCCGCGATCAAGTTGACGCTGTTGGTTGCTGCAATTTCCGTCGGCCTCAATCTCGTCTTCGGCCTGGTCGCGGCTTGGGCGATTGCAAAATTCGAATTCTCGGGCAAGACCTTCCTGATCACGCTGATCGATTTGCCGTTCTCGGTCAGCCCGGTGATTTCGGGCCTCGTCTTCGTGCTGCTGTTCGGCGCGCAGGGCTATTTCGGCGGCTGGCTGCGCGATCACGACATCCAGATCCTGTTCGCGGTGCCGGGCATCGCGCTTGCGACCACCTTCGTGACCTTCCCCTTCGTGGCGCGGGCGTTGATCCCGCTGATGCAGGAGCAGGGCACGCAGGAGGAGGAGGCCGCGATCTCGCTCGGCGCCTCGGGCCTGCAGACCTTCTTCCGCGTCACGCTGCCCAATATCAAATGGGGCGTGCTGTACGGCGTCCTGCTCTGCAACGCGCGCGCGATGGGCGAGTTTGGCGCGGTCTCCGTCGTTTCCGGCCATATCCGCGGCGAGACCAACACGATGCCGCTCCTGGTCGAGATTCTCTACAATGAATATCAGTTCGTCGCGGCGTTCGCGATCGCCTCGCTGCTCGCGATGCTGGCGCTGATCACGCTGGTCGCGAAAACCGTTCTCGAAAATCATCTCGACGAAGGACATGACGCAAGTGAGCATTGAAGTCAGGAATCTCGTCAAGAAGTTCGGCAGCTTCAAAGCTCTCGACGGCGTCGACCTCAAGGTCAATGACGGCGAGCTGCTCGCGCTGCTCGGTCCGTCTGGCTCCGGCAAGACCACGCTGCTGCGGATCATCGCGGGGCTGGACTGGCCCGATTCCGGGGAGGTATCTTTCAACGGCGAGGACGCGCTGGCGCAGGGCGCGCGCGAGCGGCACGTCGGATTCGTATTCCAGCACTACGCGCTGTTCCGCCACATGACGGTGTTCGAGAACGTCGCCTTTGGCCTCCGCGTGCAGCCGCGCGCGATCCGCAAGGACGAAGCGACCATCCGTGCGCGCGTCAAGGAGCTACTCGATCTCGTGCAGCTCGATTGGCTCGCCGACCGCTACCCGAGCCAGCTCTCCGGCGGCCAGCGCCAGCGCATCGCGCTGGCCCGCGCGCTCGCGATCGAGCCACGTATCCTGCTGCTCGACGAACCCTTCGGTGCGCTTGATGCCAAGGTGCGCAAGGAGCTGCGTAAATGGCTGCGCTCGCTGCACCACGAGATCAACGTCACCTCGATCTTCGTCACCCATGACCAGGAGGAGGCGCTCGAAGTCGCCAACCGCGTCGTGGTGATGGACAAGGGCAAGATCGAGCAGATCGGCTCGCCCGATGACGTCTATGAGAGCCCGGCGACCGCCTTCGTCCACAGCTTCATCGGCGAATCCATCGAGCTTCCGGTCCTGATCGCCGACGGCGTCATCAGGCTCGGCGACCGGCCGCTTCAGCTCGCGGCAGACGGGCTTGCGCCTGGCGCGTCAAGACTGTTCGTGCGGCGGCACGACATGCTCGTTGGCCCGCCCGGCAGCGGTGCCTTCGAGGGCGCCGTGCAGCACGTCCGGAATTTCGGTCCCGTGCAGCGGGCCGAGGTGGCATTATCAGGTGGAGAGACCATCGAGATCGACGCTCCGCGGGACAGGGAACTGCGCGCCGGCGACACGATCGGCCTGGAGCCCCGCCGCTACCGGATATTTGGGGGCGCCTGAGCGGGGTCAACCGGTCAATTTTTCCTCAATATTCACCTTTCAGCCACGGTTGGTATGCAACAACGGCGCCTGATTTGGGGGGCTCCTGTTCATGCGCGTCGCGGCCGCGATATCAATCCTTTTGCTGCTTGCCGGCTGCGCCGGCAACGAAGCACCGGTCCAGCAGCCCTCAATGTATGCCGATATGGCTGTCCCGGGCGCAAAGCTCGACGCGCAGGCCGCAGCGATCATGATCTCGCAATACCGCCAGAACAACGGGCTCGGCACCGTCGTGATCGACCCCGAACTGATGCGGCTTGCCGAATCCCAATCGCAGGCGATGGCGGCGGCCAACAAGATGGACCATGACGTCCGCGCGCCGCTGGCCAAGCGCCTCAGCGCCGGCGGCTATCCGGCGACCGTTGCGGTCGAGAACGTCTCGGCCGGCTATCATACGCTGGCGGAAGCGTTTTCCGGCTGGCGCGACTCGCCCCCGCACCGCGCCAACATGCTCAAGAGCGGTGTCACAAAATTAGGCATCGCGGCGGGCTATGCTCCCGGCACCAAATACAAGGTGTTCTGGACCATGATCCTGGCCTCGACGGACGCCCGATAAGCCAGACTTGATCCCGGGATACATTGACGCCGCGGCAGACTGTCGCCACGGTCGCTCGCCATCTGCTAGTGTTCCCGCATGACCGATCATAGTCCAGAAGTCGCAACAATCCCCGCAAACGCGCAACGTGTCCTGGTCCTCCAGGGCGGCGGCGCGCTCGGCTCCTATCAGGCCGGCGCCTATCAATCGCTCTGCCATGCCGGCTTCGAGCCGGAATGGGTCGCCGGCATCTCGATCGGCGCGATCAACGCCGCGATCATCGCCGGCAATGAAGGGCAGACGCGCGTCAAGCGGCTCAAGGAATTCTGGGAGATGGTCTCCGCGCCGGTGCCGTGGAAGCCGATCGGCAAGAGCGACCACAGCCGCGAACTGTTCAACTCGACCAGCGCCGCATTGATCGCGACCTTCGGCGTGCCCGGCTTCTTCACGCCGCGCATCCCGCCGGCGCCGCTCTGGCCGCCCGGCAGCCCGCAGGCCGAGAGCTATTACGACACCGCCCCGCTGAAGAAGACGCTGGAGCGTCTGGTCGATTTCGACCGCATCAACGATCTGAAGACGCGGCTGTCGGTCGGTGCGGTCGGCGTTACCTCCGGCAACTTCAAATATTTCGACAATTTCGAGTTCAGGAAGCTCGGCAAGAAAATCGGACCCGAGCACATCATGGCCTCCGGCGCGCTGCCGCCCGGCTTTCCGTCCATCGTGATCGACGGCGAGCATTATTGGGACGGCGGCATTGCCTCCAACACGCCGCTCGACTACGTGCTGGACGCCGAGACCGACCGCGATCTCCTGATCTTCCAGATCGACCTGTTCAGCGCCCGCGGCGATCTGCCGACCTCGCTACTCGAGGCGACCGAGCGCGAGAAGGACATCCGCTTCTCGAGCCGCACGCGGATGAACACCGACAAGAACAAGCAGGTGCACAACGCCCGCAGGGCCGTGCGCGACCTGATTTCCAAATTGCCCGATTATCTCAAGAACGACCCTTCCGTGGAATTCCTTGCCAAGGTATCGCGCGAAAGCACCGTGACTGTGGTGCACCTGATCTACCGCAGCAAGAACTACGAATCCTCGTCCAAGGATTACGATTTCTCGCATGTCGCCATGGTCGAGCATTGGGAAGCCGGCGTGCGTGACGTGCATCTGTCGATGCGCCACAAGGATTGGCTCGAGCGGCCGCAATCCGGCGAGACCATGGTGACCTACGATCTCACGGGGGACGTCACTGCGCCCCCGCCAAGAAGGAGCGAATAATATGGGTAGTCTGTCAGGCAAGAACGCCGTCGTGACCGGGTCGACCAGCGGCATCGGACTTGCCTATGCGCGCGCCTTCGCCGCCGCCGGCGCCAATGTCGTCATCAACGGGTTCGGCTCGCCGGAGGACATCGAGAAGGAGCGCGCCAAGATCGAGTCCGATTTCGGCGTGAAGGCGGTCTATTCGCCGGCCGACATGACCAAGCCGGCCGAGATCGCCGGGATGGTCGCGCTCGGCGAGAAGAGCTTTGGTTCGGTCGATATTCTCGTCAACAATGCGGGCATCCAGTTCGTCTCGCCGATCGAGGAATTCCCGCTGGAGAAATGGGATCAGATCATCGCGATCAACCTGTCCTCGGCGTTCCATGCCATTCGCGCCGCCGTCCCGGGCATGAAGAAGAAGGGCTGGGGCCGCATCATCAATACCGCTTCCGCGCATTCGCTGGTCGCCTCGCCCTTCAAGTCGGCCTATGTCTCGGCCAAGCACGGCATCGCCGGCCTGACCAAGACCGTGGCGCTCGAGGTCGCGACCAGCAAGATCACCTGCAACTGCATCAGCCCCGGCTATGTCTGGACGCCGCTGGTGGAGAAGCAGATCCCCGACACCATGAAGGCCCGTAACCTCACGCGCGACCAGGTCATCAACGACGTGCTGCTCGACGCGCAGCCGACCAAGGAGTTCGTCACCTCCGAGCAGGTCGCAGCCCTCGCGCTGTTCCTGTGCGGCGACGATGCCGCGCAGATCACCGGCACGAATCTGTCGATCGACGGCGGCTGGACCGCGGAGTAGACCGCGATCGCTGGCGAATGGCGGAGCCGAGCTCCGCCATTTTCGTTCAGTGCGTCCAGGCCAGCGCCGTCTCGAATGCCGAGGACAGGTGCAGCTCCGCGAACATGATCTTGCCGGCGACCACGAACAGCACGCTGGCGAGTGTGAGGCGCAGCACCGTCTCGGGCACGCGCGTCGCGCTAAAGCTGCCGACGACGATGCCGGGCAGCGAGCCCAACAGCAGCACGCCCATCAGCGCCCAATCCACGTCGCCAAGCGCCCAGTGCCCCATTCCGGCGATCAGCGTCAGCGGGACCGCATGGGCGATGTCGGAGCCGACGATGGTCGCCACCGGCAGGCGCGGATAGAGCAGCAGCAGAACGGTGACGCCGACCGCGCCCGCGCCGACCGATGAAATCGAAACCAGCACGCCGAGCACGATTCCGGTGACGACCGTCGCAATCGCAGTGGTGCGGTCATCGACCTGCTCCAGACGCCGACGATAGCGCTCCATGATCGATCTGCGGAAGATCAGCGAGGTCGCGGTCAGCAGCAGCGCGAAGCAGAGCACGAGGTTGACGAGATTGCGCTCGGAGTCGCTCTTGAGGTCGAGCTTCCACAGCACGAGCAGCGTCAGCGCGCTCGCCGGAAGGCTGCCGCAGGCGAGCCGCAGCACCGCCGGCCAGTGCACGCTGCGCGACCAGCCATGCACCACGCTGCCGCCGGTCTTGGTGGCGGCGGCATAGAGCAGGTCGGTGCCGACCGCGGTCGATGGATGAATCCCGAACAGCAGGATCAGCAGCGGCGTCATCAGCGAACCGCCGCCGACGCCGGTCATCCCGACCAGCAGGCCGACGCCGAAACCAGAGGCGACGTAGAGTGGATCGATCATGTCCAGGGAATCTTAGGTTTATCTCGTCAGTTGGGCAATACGACGTAGAATAAACTTTCCCTGCGGTGCAACCGCTTGGGCCAAATAAGAAAAATCGTGCTGTGCCCTTGGCAATAAATAGGTGTTTCGCGTTGTTCCGGGGCATGCTTCGAAGCAGCCGTTCCCCGAGAGCAGCACGCGAAGGCAGTCGGAAGTCTATTTCCCAAACGCCAGCACGTGCAGGCCGAGCCGCTGTCGCACGATCCAGAACAGCAGCACCGTCTCGAAACTGAGCGAGATCGAGGTCGCGGCCGCCGCGCCATGGCCGCCGAAGCGCGGCACCAACGCGATGCAGAGCACCAGGTTCATCGCAAAGGCCAGCGCATAGGCCAGCGCGCAGAGCTTCTGCTGGCCGAGCATGTTGAGCAGCCGTTCGACCGGGCCGATCGCGGCACGGACCACGAGGCCAATCGCGGCGACGAACATGATGTCGTAGCCGATCACGAATTGCGGCCCGAACAGCCAGAGCAGGGGCTTGCCGAGCGCGAGCAGCACGATGGTCGCCGCCAGCGACGGCCAGAACGTCCAGTTGATGGCATGCGCCACGTAAGCCGACAGCCGCGCCTTGTCGCCAGCCGCGTTGTATTCGGCGAAGCGATGCGCGGTCGTCGCCGACATCGCGTAGTGGATGAAGGAGACCAGCGCCAGCGTCTTCACCACGGCAAAATAGACGCCGACCTCGTCGGAGGGGCGGAACTGCTGAAGCACCAGCACGTCGGTATAGGACAGCAGCAAATAGAAGCTTTCGACCAGCAGGATCGGCAGCGACACGGCGAGCCAGCCGCCGACGTCGTAGGCCTTGGGGCCCGCCTCGATGTGATCGGCGAGCTTGCGGTTCAGCACCACCATCTGCCCGGTCATCGCGATCCACACCGCGCCTGCGCTCGCGATCATCGCGGCAACCGCGCCGAGATGATAGCCGAGCAGGAAGGCGCAAGCCGTGATGCCGATGATCAGTGTCTGGCGGATGATGAATTGCGGCATCAGGCCGAGTTGCATCCAGTCATGCGAACGGGCGATGCCGTCCTGGGTGTTGGCGACGACGAAAGCGGGCAGCGTCATGCAGCCGATGTAGAGCGGCAGCACTTCGGCGGGATCGATCCAGGGCGAGAGCAATTTGACGATGCCCGCGAGGCCGAGCGAGACCAGCGTGGAGGCGCAAAAGGTCAGCCAGCGGCTGCCCGAGAGAAAGCCGCGCAGCAGCGCATGCTCGCCACGGCTGCGGTATTCCGGAATGATCTTTTGCGCGGAGGCCGAGATGCCAAAGTCCATCATGCTGCCGAGCAGCAGCACCCAGGTCCAGACATAGACATAGACGCCGTAGTCCGACGTCCCCATCCAGCGCGCGAGCAGGACCTGCGAGAAATATGCAAGGCCGGCGCTGATCACGCGGATGAGGAAGATGGTGCCTGCGAGCCGCCGCGTCAGCGACGCTTCGCTCGACCCGCCCGTCAATTTGTCGCGCAGCCGCGCGATGAGGCCGGCAGGTCCGGTCGTTGCGGGTTCTGCATCCATCACGGCCAATTCGAAGGATCCCGAGGCGCACACGAATGCTGCGGCAGACTTGCCGCAGTAGCCCTGGGGATTAGCAACCATTCGTTAAGATTCGGTTGGATCAAAGATGTCGTCCGGGCGAACGCCAGGACGACCACTCACTCCAGATTGGTATTGAACTCGTACGACTTCTCCGGTCCGACCAGCGTGAACTTCAGCGCTGCGCCGCCGGGCTGGGCGCCCGGCGGCAGGCCGTCGAGCTCGAAAGAAAATCGCTTCACGCCCGGTGGGCTGGGCTCGACCGGTGCCGGGATGGGCAGCGCCCAATCGGGCGTCGGACCTTCCACGAACAGATTGACGGTGCGCGCATCCGGAACGACCACGTCGACCACCACATTCTTGGGTCCGTCACGCTTGACGTCGCGGATGGTGAGCGGGTTGGGATCGCCGATGGTGGCAGGCTTGGGCACGGTGTCGAGCGCTGCACGCAAATTGGCGTCCTCGGTCGAGGCGACGCTGTTGAAGCCAAGCTCGGCGCGGGCCTCGACGGGAATGCAAAGCTTTTCGCACACCGCATAATTGATCTCGGCGCGCAACGTCACTGGCTTGTCGGCCGCCTTGGCGATGATGCGCAGGGGCAGCACGATCTGGTCGTGATAGCCGATCGAATGGCCGCCCGCGCCGTCGTCGAATTTCTGCGGGGCCGGCCACATCACCGTCACCGCTTCGACATTGTCGGATTTCGAGAAATCGAACCGCGGCGGAACGCCGGAATCGCCCGGCATGCGCCAATAGGTTTTCCAGCCGGGCTGGATCTGGAAGGCGATACCGCCGAGCAGGACGGCGCCGCTGCGCGATCCTGCCAGCAACCGCACCGCGGAATGTCCGTCGCGCTGCCACGGCGATGCGTCGTCGGCACGGGCCGCAAGCGCCAGCGACGACGCGAGCAGGGTTGTCGCGACGCCAATCGCCGCACGCCGGGGAACTCTTGTCAGCATGGTACGTCTTTACAGGGTCGCCCCGCGGCAAACCATTGAATTGCTTGTGATGGATGCACTTGAATCAAGTCCCTGAAAGCCTTGATTTGACAGCGGCCCGGCCCGACATCAGGATAGGAATGAAACCGGAGTGCTTCACCGATGGCTCCCACAGGCAAGAGGACGGGCGAAAGCACCCGCAAGCCAGCCCCCGCGCTCCCGAGTTCGGCGGGCTACCTCGACGGCCAGCTGTTGATCGCCATGCCCGTGATGGGCGACGAGCGCTTCGAGCGCTCGGTGATCTATCTCTGCGCCCACTCCGCCGAAGGCGCGATGGGCATCATCGTCAACCACCCGGCCGGCAGCATCGACTTCCCCGAGCTGTTGCAGCAGCTCGGCATCATCAACAAGGGCGAGCACATCAAGCTGCCGGAGAATGCCGAAAGCATGAAGGTGCTGCGCGGCGGTCCGGTCGATACCGGCCGCGGCTTCGTGCTGCATTCCAGTGATTTCTACATCGAGAACGCGACGCTGCGGATCGACGACGGCGTCTGCCTCACCGCGACCGTCGACATCCTGCGCGCGATCGCCAACGGCTCCGGCCCCAAGCACGCCATCCTGGCGCTCGGCTATGCCGGCTGGGCGCCGGGCCAGCTCGAGACCGAAATCCAGAGCAATGGCTGGCTGCATTGCGACGCGGATTCGGATTTGATCTTCGGCGACGACGTCGACGAAAAATACGGACGCGCGCTGCGCAAGATCGGCATCGATCCTGGCATGCTCTCGAACGAGGCGGGGCACGCGTAGCGCCTCAGTGTCGTCCTGGCGAAGGTCAGGACCCATTACCCCAGGCTGCAATTGTTGAAGCAGGCTGGCAACCACCAGCCTTCGCCGAACTGGACATCGGTGGTAATGGGTCCTGGATCGGCGCTGCTTCGCTCGCTGGTCCAGGACGACTGGAGAACTACTCCGCCGCCTGCTGCTGCACCGTTGGCTCCGTGCCCGCCACCGTCGCGCGGCGCATGTCACGGGGCTGCGACTGGTCGTAGCGGCGGACGCGGTGCATGGTCTGGCGGTTGTCCCACATCACGAGGTCATGCAGCTTCCATTTGTGGACGTAGACGAACTCGCTTTGTGTGGCGTGCTCGTTGAGATCGCGCAGCAGCAGCCTTCCCTCGGGGACGCTCATGCCGACAATCTTGCCGGCATGCGATGAGAGATAGAGCGACTTGCGGCGATGGACCGGGTGGGTGCGCACGAGACGTTGCATCACCGGCTTGAACATCTCCTTCTCCTCGTCGGTGTATTCTGTGAAGCCCAGCGATCCCCGCGAATACATCAGCGAGTGCTCGCAGACGAGATCCTCGATCTCCGCCTTGGTCTCGTCGTCGAGCGCGTCATAGGCCGCCCGCATGTCGGCGAATTCGGTATTGCCGCCCTTCGGGTTGAGCACGCGGGCCGACAGCAGCGAGAATTTTGCCGGGATAGGGCGGAACGAGCTGTCGGAATGCCACAAGCAATTGCCGAGGTTGAACAGGTGCGCGCGGCTGTCCTTTGCCAGCGGCTTGCCGTCCTTGCCGAGATTGGAAACGTCGTTCAGGCCCGATTGGAGCCGGTAGTCCTTCTCCTTCGTGACCGTGCCGCCGCGCGCGTCCTCGCGCTGGCCGAAGTTTAGCGCAAAGGCCATCTGCTGTTCGTCGGTGATGTCCTGGTCGTGGAACACCAGCACTGCATATTTGTCCATGGCGGCTTCGATCTCGCGCGCCTCGGCCTCGGTGAGAGGTTGCCGCAGGTCGAGGCCCGAGACCTCGCCGACAAAATGTTTGTGAAGCTGCCGGATGGCGATCGTCATGACGTTTCTCCCGCGAACCGCGAGCGGTTGGTCCCGCTCTGTCGAGGAAAAAGTTACTCCCGTAACAAGCGATGTCAACGCTGGGCGCGCATAGCTGCCCGTAGCCCGGATGGAGCGAAGCGTAATCCGGGGAGTCTTCCTGCGATGTGAGAACCCCGGATTGCGCTGCGCTCCATCCAGGCTACGCACCTTTGGTGCCGCTTACGCGTTGCGCGCCATCAGGCCGCCGTCGACAGGGATGACCGCGCCGGTGAGGAAGGACGCTGCCGGCAGGCACAGGCTCAGAGTCATGTGCGCGACCTCTTCCGGATCACCGTAGCGGCCGAGTGCCGTGCGGCGCTTGGCGTAGATGGTCTTGTGCTCTTCCGAGATCCGGTCGGTGATGGCGGTGCGGATCGGCCCCGGGCAAATGCAGTTGACGGTGATGCCCTCGCGGCCAAGCTCCACCGCGAGCGAGCGGGTGAGGCTGGCGACGCCGCCCTTCGCCGCCGAATAGGGGCCGTGCAATGCGGTGGCGCCGAGCGCCTCGGTCGAGGCGATGTTGACGATGCGCGGGCTCTTCGACTTGCGCAAGTGAGGCAGCGCGGCGCGGATGATGCGCGGATGCGCCGTCAGCATCACCGCGAGGCCCTTGGCCCAGGCTTCCTCATAGGCGTCGTCGTCGATCGCGACGCGCACGGAGATGCCGGCATTGTTGACGATGATGTCGAGTCCACCGCAATGTGCAGCGACGTCGCCGACCACGCGCTTGATCTTATCGCCGTCGGCAACGTCGAGCTTCCAGGCTTTCGCGGCGCCGCCGCTTGCCACGATCTCCTTCGCGACGGCCAGCGCGCCCTGCTCGTCATAATCGGTGACGGCAACGTTCGCGCCCTCAGTGGCAAACACGCGCGCCGTCGCGCGTCCCATGCCGCTGGCCGCGCCGGTAACGAGAACGGTCAGGCCCTTCACGGACCGGCTGAGTTGTTTGAAATCGGCCATGCTGTTTCCTCTGAGCCCTGCTTGTTCTTGTTGTGATTGACAAGGCTGTCATCGATCCGCAGACAGGTCAAACAAGCAAGACAATGAGGGAGGCCAGCGATGACGAACGAGCTCGATTTCTCAGGCAAGCAGGTGCTGGTTGTCGGCGGATCCAGCGGCATCGGCAACGGCATTGCGCAAGCCTTTCGCGTCAGGGGCGCGCAGGTTGCGGTCTGCGGCACGCGTGCTCACGCGAAGGAATATTCGCAAGCTGAAGGCTCGGATCTCACCGGTCTTTCCTATGCGCAGCTCGACGTCGGCAATGCCGGAGCGGTCGAAGCGTTCAAGCCGTCGTTCGATCGGCTCGATATCCTGGTGCTCGCACAGGGCGCGGTGCTCTATCGCCGCGGCGAGTTCGAGATGGCGGGCTTTCGCAAGGTCGTCGAGGTCAATTTGATGAGCCTGATGGCCTGCGCCACGCGCTTCCATCCCATGTTGCGGGACGCGCGGGGATCGCTGATTATGGTGTCCTCGACCGCGGCCTATCATTCCACCATGGGCAATCCCGCTTACAACGCGTCGAAGACCGGCGCGGTCGGACTAACGCGGACGCTGGGCGAGGCCTGGGCCGAAGATGACATCCGCGTCAACGGCATCGCGCCCGGTCTGGTCGACACCAAGATGACGAAGGTGACGACCGACAATCCCAAGCGGCTCGAAGGTGCACTTTCACGCATTCCGCTGCGGCGATTGGGCACCCCGGCTGACATGGCGGGCGCGGCGCTGTTCCTGGCATCGCCGCTGTCGTCCTACATCATCGGCCAGACATTGGTCGTCGACGGCGGGCTGATTCTCTGAGTCCAATTTCAAGTCAGATGGAACTGCGCCGCTCCTGATCGGTTACTTGGGCTGACCCCCGAGGAGGAGCATCATGGATAAGGATCGGATTGTCGGATCGGCCAAGGAATTCGCCGGACGCGCGGAAGGCGCTATCGGAGATTTGGCTAGCGATACGCAGACACAGGCGTCCGGCAAGGCACGCGAAGCCGCCGGCAGTGTGCAGAATCTTTACGGCCAGGCCAAGGATGCCGTACGTGACGCCACGGACACCGCGGCAAGCTATGCCAAGGACGCCTACGACAAGCCGGCCGAAACCTTGCGTGACGGCTCGCAGGCGATTGCCCAGAAGGTGCAGGACAACCCGATGGGCGCGCTGCTGGTCGCCGGCGGCATCGGCTTTGCACTGGCACTGCTGATGGCGCGGCCTTCGCGCCGCCCGCCGCCGCGCTGGCGCTACTAGGCTAAAGCCAACGCGCGATAAGCATCAGGGCCCCGGACGCAGCGCGGCGCGTACGCCGCGTTGCCGAGCCGGGGCCCATTCTTTTTGTGACTGTCGGACGAGCTGGGTCCCGGCTCTGCGCAGCAGCGTTTCCCGCTGCAGCGCGTCCGGGACACGAGAGCTCAGCTTAGAAATTATCGGAACACTTCCGCCGATCGCCCGACGTTGCCAGGCGGACGCGGGATCGCAGGGTTGGGATTCGGATTGCGCGGCGCCGGCGCCAATTGACGCGGCGGGGGCGGCGGCGAGCCAAAGCCGAAGAAATCGCGCATCGATGGCGCTGCCTGTGCCGGTTGCTGCGGCGCCGGTGGCTTCTTCGGCGCAAGCTTTGGCGGGGCGATCGCCGCGGCCGCACCCGGCGTACCGCCATCGGGTGTCGTCGTGGCGACCGGCGTATCGCCCTTGGCCTGCTCGCGGCCGACTTCGCGGCGCGGCCAGGCATAATCGTCGGCGCGGCCGGCGGGCGCAGCCAGTGGCTCGCCCTTCACCATCGTCTTCGCAGCGAGCGCATCGACGGCGGCAGGACGTGAGCCCGGCCCACCCAGCAATTGATCGGTCGAGATCGAGGCCGCAACCAGCGGCACGATCGGACCGGCCAGCGGCCGCGGCGCGGGCTTGCCGGGTTCGGCACTGGTGTCGGGGGTCGCCGGTTCGCTCGGCAGCGCGATCGGGCCGGAGCGCCCGGCGAGCAGGCGGGTGATCTCGCGCTCGACATAGTGGGCGAGCTTGCGCGCGCCGGGTTTCGTGAAATAGACGCCGTCACCGCTGCGGAGCTGACGGATCTGGCCTTCGAAGTCCGGGCCCTTCTGCAAGAAGCGGCCGGCTTCGTCGACAAAGCCGTCCCAGACGTCGACATAGGTGATGCCGGCCTTGGCCGCGCCTTCGCGATAGAGCGAATCCAGGAACAGCATGTCCGCAGTGCCCTTGGGGCCACGGATGGCGGGCAGGCCGACCCAGAGCACCGGCACGCCCTTGGACTTGAGGACGTTGGCGAGCTCCTCGATCTTCTTGCCGTAGAGCTCGACCCAGCGCTCGTCGCGGAATTCGTAAAGGCCGTTCGGGTTGCGCGCGGTCTTCTCGGGCGCGGCGACCGCCGGTGCGTCAGCGTTGTCGGCATCATCCTGGGGCAGGTCGGCATCGGCCGGCTTGTCATCCGGCTTCGCGGCGGTGTCGCCGGGCTTGGCATCGGCAGGCTTGGCCGGTGGTTTGCCGCGCGCGCCCTTGTCGTTCTTCTTGTCCTTGTCCGTCGCCTTGTCCGATTTATCGGGTGCTGCCGCCTCGCGGATCGCGATGCGGTCGTTGAGGCCGAGCATCACCACGATCACGTCGGGCTTCTCGGTCTCGAGAATGCCCTTCGCAGCAGCGGTCCAGTCCGAGGGCTCGCCTTTGGGCTGGTACTTGATCAGGCCCGACGTGGTCTTGTGCTTGCGGATCACGCCCATGTCGGGCTGCTCGGTGTAGGCGTCCTCCAGGCCGTAGGCGAGCCAGTCAGCCATGGCGTCGCCGATCACCAGCACGTTCCTGTCGGGAATGGTGTCGCGCTTGGCCGGCGCCGGTGCGCGCGAAAAATCCTGGCGCGGCGCTTGCGGCTGTTGCTGCTGGAACGGCGCGAAGAAGTCGCCGCCGAACCATCCGCCGCCTCCGCCTCCGCCGTTGCGCGGCGGCGGCGGAGCCGAGCGCTGCGGCGGGCCGCCGAAGCCGGGGAAGTTGAAGAACTGCGCCGAGGCGGGTCCCGCGACCGACACCAGAATCGCAAGCGCCGTCCCCAGCGCGATCAGCGGGCCAGTCTCGGTCAGCACCTTGAACAGGGACTTCTTCGACATGCGATCTCGGCACGTGCAATAGGGATCAGGACAGGCTCGATATAATAACGGAATCGGGCGCCAAACGGGCAGATTCTCTTTCAGATTCTCTTCAGATCCTTGAGATCCGTGCCCAGAATTATTGGCCCATACACGGCGAACCGCCGCCCCGGTCAAGACTGCCGGCCAAAATCCCTGTTCAGGGTTACTTTCGGCGCGATTTTATTGCCCGCGCAGCCGATTCAGCGCGTCAGAGGAGGCAAATCCGTCCGCGGGGACCCCGATCGAGGCCTGGAAGTTGCGCAGGGCTTCCCGGGTCTGGCCGCCGAACTGGCCGTCCGGGGTGCCCTTGTAGAAGCCGCGCTGGGCCAGCAGCTGCTGGAGTTCCAGCCGCTCGGTCCGGGACAGCTCCCGTTCCTGCCGCGGCCAGGGCTGAACGAACGGCTGGCCGCCGCGGAGGCGATCGGCGAAATGGCCAATCGCCAGCGCATAGGCCTCGGCCGGGTTGTACTTCATGATGACCCGGAAGTTCTGCAGCATCAGGAAGCCGGGCCCTTGGGCACCGGCCGGCGCCAGCAGATAGGCCTTCTCGGCTGGATGCGGGAAGGGCTGGTTGGTCGGGCGCTTGAGGCCGAGCTTCTCCCACTGCGCTACCGTCATCGCCTTGGCGCGGTCGGCCAGCATGTAGTTGAAGCCTTGGGGCACCACGACCTCGTAGCCCCAGGTCTGGCCGGCCTGCCAGCCGTCCTTCTTCAGATTGTTGGCGGTCGACGCAATCAGGTCGGAGGGATTGTCGACGACGTCACGCCGGCCGTCGCCGTCGCCGTCCACGGCAAAGCGCTTGAATGCGGTCGGCATGAACTGGGTCGGGCCGAAGGCGCCGGCCCAGGAGCCGCGCAATTGTTCGGGCCTGAGATCGCCGCGGTTGAGGATCTCCAGCGCGGAGAGGAATTCGTCCTTGAAGTAAGCCTGGCGGCGGCCGATGCAGGCGAGCGTCGCGGTCGATTGCAGCACGCTGCGGTCGCCCATCTGCGTCGAGTAGTTGGACTCGATGCCCCAGATCGAGGCGATGACATAACGATCGACGCCGGTGGCTTTTTCGGTGGCCTCGAACTGCGCCTTGTATTTGGCCAGGACCTCGCGGCCCTTGGCGAGGCGGTTGTCGTTCACGAGGATGTCGAGATAATCCCAAATCGACTTGGTGAACTCGGGCTGCGAATCCATCAGGTCCATGATGCGCAGATCGGGCGCGAGGCCTGCCGTGAAGCGCTGGAAATTTTCCTGCGTGATGTTGCGCCGTGCGGCATCGGGCCACATGCCTGCGACGCAATTGTTGAAGTTACCCGCGGCCTCTCGGATCGCGGCGGCTGTCATCAGCGGATGCCCGGAGGCGCCATCCTCGCCGGTCCAAGGTTGAACTCCCGTTTGAGCGCCGCTGGGCCCGGGCGCTGCTGGCGAAGGCGCCTGGTTCGGGCCGGAGAAAATACCGCCGAACAGATTGGACAAACCGTTCTGAGCCTGCGCGCTGGCGGGAAGTGGGAACAGCAGGGCGGTCGCAATCATCGTCGCACCGGTCACGGACCCGCCCCGTTTTGCCAGCCCTGCCATTGATTGCATCATGTCCACACCTGTCCGGCCAAAATCCGCCCTCAGGAGGCCTGGTTACGGTTGCCAACAGCTTAACAAAGGTGAAATTTTGATGGTGGCCTTTTTCTTAACTCTGTGAGGATGAGGCCCCACATCCGCCTTTGTTGGCGGCTGCAAACAAGCTAGCAAGATGCCATTGCTCCCTTCACGTGTTCCTCAGGTATTCGATCAATCCCATGAAAATCCGCAAAGCCGTATTTCCCGTTGCCGGCCTCGGCACCCGCGTCCTGCCCGCCACCAAGGCGATGCCGAAGGAAATGCTGACGATCGTCGACAAGCCGCTGATCCAGTACGTCTATGACGAGGCGAGGGAAGCCGGCATCGAGCACTTCATCTTTGTCACCGGCCGCAACAAAAGTGTCATCGAAGATCATTTCGACCGGATGTTCGAGCTCGATGCGACGCTGGCCGCGCGCGGCAAGAAGACCGAGCAGGACGTTCTGGCGCAGAACCAGCCGGAGGCCGGCGCCGTCAGCTTCACCCGCCAGCAGGCGCCGCTCGGCCTCGGTCACGCGGTCTGGTGCGCACGCGACATCGTCGGCAACGAACCGTTCGCGGTCGTGCTGCCGGACGAACTCGTGCTCAATTCGCCCGGCTGCCTGAAGCAGATGATCGACACCGCCAGCAAGCTCGGCGAAAAATCCAACGTCATCGCGGTCGAGGCGGTGCCCGACCATCTGACCCATCAATACGGCATCTGCGGCGTCGGCAAACGCACCGGCAAGATGTTCGAGGTCGACGGCATGGTCGAGAAGCCGGCCAAGGGCACCGCGCCCTCCAACCTCTCGATCACCGGCCGCTACATCCTGCAGCCGGAGATCTTCAAGATCCTGGAGACCCAGGAGCGCGGCGCCGGCGGAGAGATCCAGCTCACCGATGCCATGATCGGCCTCGCCAGATCGCAAAGCTTCTACGGCGTCGAGTTCGAGGGCGAGCGCCATGATTGCGGCTCCAAGCCCGGCTTCCTCCGCGCCAACATCGCGTACGGACTGAAGCGGCCGGAGCTGCGTGACGGGCTCATTGCGGAAATGAAGAAGTATTTGGGGCAGTAGCGCTCCGCTCGTCATTGCGAGGAGCGAAGCGACGAAGCAATCCAGGCTGTCTTCGCGGAGACAGTCTGGATTGCTTCGCTTCGCTCGCAATGACGGAACGAAACCCTCACGCCACCAGCGACAGCTTCGGCAAGCTTGCGACCACCGACTGGTTGCGGCCGCCGGCTTTGCGGCGTAGAGCGCCTTGTCGGCGGCGGCGACCAGGATCGGCCAGTCCATGCCGGTGGTGGGAACGAGGCTCGCGATGCCGCAGGACACCGTCGAGCTCGTGTGGTCGTCGGACCATCCCTGCACCTTGGCGCGGATCTTCTCGGCCACCAGGAGGGCGTCCGTGACCGAGGTGCCCGGCAGCAGCACGGCGAATTCCTCACCGCCATAGCGCGCGGCGCAGTCGCCGGCGCGGCTCACCGAATCGGAAATGCAGATGGCGATGCCGACCAGCACCTGGTCGCCGGCCTGGTGGCCGAACGTGTCGTTGTAGGCCTTGAAGTGATCGGCATCGATCATCAACAGCGCGATCGGCGTCTGCTGCCGCATCGCGCGGCGCCATTCGACGTCGATCACCTGGTCGAACTTGCGGCGGTTCTTCAGGCCGGTGAGCGCGTCGGTCGTCGCCATCTCCTCGAGCTTGCGCTCGGCCTCGGCGCGCCGGCCGATCTCGCGCGCGAGCACCAGCGTCGATGCCAGCATGAACAGGCTGAGCGCCACGACCACGGCGCCGATGCGGTAGGCTTCCCTCTGCCAGAGCTCGAACACGGTGTTCAGTGGCTTACCTGCCACCACGAATAGCGGGCTGGTCCCACCGCTGCGGACATAGAGCCGCGGCGTGCCGTCGATCGGCCCCTGTCCGGCGAATGCGCTGCCGACCTTCAGATTTTCGGCCTTCCAGACCGGCCGGTCGGCCAGATTCGTGCCGATCACGTCGAGATCAAACGGCCGCCGCATCATGACGGTACGGTCGCGCCTGAGCACGGTGATGGTATCGTCGGGATCGAGGCTCAGCCGCTCGAACAATTCGTGGAAATAGCTGAAGCGGATCGATCCGGCGACGACGCCGAGAAAGCCGCCGTCGGTATCGCTGATGCGCCGGCTCAGCACGATCGAATAAGCGCCGCGGAACAGCATGGGACGGCTGATGAAGAGCCCGGCTTGCGGATTGTCCCGATGGGCCTTGAAGTAATCCTCGTCGCCCCGGTTCACGACAAGGGGATCGAGCGTCGAGGCGTCAATGGTCAACCGGCCGTCGGCGTCGAACACCTGGATCGCGCCGAAATGCCTCGCCGTGGTCGAATGGTCGAACAGGATGAGGTGACGGATCGGCTTCGAGACCGTGGCGATTTCCGGCAGCAGCATGTTGCTGGCGACCGCCTTAAGGGCCAGATCGTAGATCTCGATGTTGCGGCTGACGTCGGACTCGATGGTCGTCGCCAGGTTTTCCAGCGTCTGGCGGGCGAGCGCCTCCTCGCCGCGGCGCATGTCCAGCATGACGTTGACGCAAATGGCGGAAAAGCCGATCACCGTCACCACGGACGAGATGATCAGCAGCTTCGCCGAAAGCCGCCATGGCCGGCGGGCCGTGACGTCGCGCCATCGAGACAACATCGTTTGCTCCCGACACCAGTGAATGCGCCCGAAAGCTTGAGTAGTGTTTAAGCCGGGACGGCGCTGCCGGAATGAGTTAAAAATTGGTTTCCGCGGCTCACGTTTTTGGGCAAAGCGGAGCTTCGACCAGCGAAGAGGACAGCGGTGAACGACTACGACGCGTTGCGCGATTATCTGATGCGGCAGAAGCAGGCGGAATTCGTGCTGACCTATGAACAGATCGAAGAGATTATCGGCGCGGCCCTGCCGCGCGCGGCGAATCGTGCCTCATGGTGGGACAGCCTGCGCAGCCCGGATATCCAGATGCCGCAACGCGAAGCCTGCCTCGCCGCGGGTTTCAAGGCGATGCGGATGCCGGACGGTGCGAGCGTGCGGTTCACCAAGCTGAAGAGTGACCGGCGCAGGCCTGGGTGAGGCGAAGGGAAGCTAGCTCGCCGCTTCCAGGCGCACTTCCGTGAGCAGGCGCATCGCGGCGTCGGCATCCATGGGTTCGCCAAAGGCAAACCCTTGCGCGTATTCGCAGCCCATCTGGTAGAGCTCGACCGCGTCGGAATCGGTCTCGGCACCTTCGGCGACCACGTCCATGCCGAGGTCGTGCGCGAGCGCGATGATGGACTTCAGGATCACCGGGCGGGTGCCGCGGTTGGTGGTGCGCACGAAGGACTGGTCGATCTTGATGGTGTCGAACGGGAAGCGCTGCAGATAGGCCAGTGACGAATGGCCGGTGCCGAAATCGTCGAGCGACAGCCCGGTGCCGAGTTCGCGGATGCGCGTCAGCATCTGCGCCGCGTGCTCCGGATTCTCCATCACCAGCGATTCCGTCAGCTCCAGCTTCAGCGTGCCGCGCGCGACCGAGGAGCGCGACAGCACGGTGCGGATGTCGTGGATCAGATCGTGGCGCAGCAATTGCCGCGAGGAGACGTTGACCGATGCGAAGATCGGCTCGCGCGAGCGCATCGCGCGCTGCCAGATCGAGAGCTGCTTGGCGGTCTGGTCGAGCACGAACATGCCAAGGTCGATGATCAGGCCAGTCTCTTCCGCGATGGTGATGAATTCCGAGGGCGCCATGCGTCCGAGCTTGGGATGATCCCAGCGCACCAGCGCCTCGAAGCCGGCGACCGAACGGTCTTCAAGCCGCACGATCGGCTGGTACAGGATCGTGAGCTCCTGCCGCTCGATGGCGCGGCGCAGTTCGCTCTCCAGCGTCAGCCGGTCGGTTTTTCGCGCGCGCATCGCGGACTTGTAGACGTCGATGCGGTCGCCGCCGATGCGCTTGGAGTGATACATCGCGAGCTCGGCGTCCTTGATGATCTCGTCCGTGAGCTGAACTTGCGGATCGGACAGGGCGAGGCCGATCGAGGCCGTGAGAAAGATCTCGCGTTCGTTGAAGGCGATCGGCGCGCGGATGGTCTTGCGGATGGTCTCGGCGAAGGCGGTGATGCGGGCGGGGTCCTGCTCCGAGAGCAGGATCAAGCCGAACTGGTCGCCGGCGAGCCGCGCCAGCGTATCCTGCGGCTTCAGGATGCGGGTGAGGCGGCGGGCCAGCGTCAGCAGGATGGAATCGCCGACCGCGATGCCGACGGAATCGTTGACCTGCTTGAAGCGGTCGAGGTCGATCACCATCAGCGTCGGCCGCAGCGTCGGCATGGTCTTGGCGAAATGCGCGACGGCGCCGAGCCGGTCCATGAACAGCTTGCGGTTGGGCAGGCCGGTGAGATTGTCATGCACCGAATCGTGCAGCAGGCGCTCCTCGGCGTTGCGCAGCTCGGTGACGTCGGTGAGGGTGCCGACCACGCGCGAGACCTCGCCGTCGGAGCCGACCACCGGGCGCGCCTTCAGCGCGAACCACATGAAGTGACCGTCCGGCGTGCGCAGGCGGAAATCCTGCACCAGGCGGCCGCGGCGCTGGTCGAGCACGCTGTCGAGCGCGGCGCGGAAACGGTCCTGGTCGAGCGGGTGCAGCACTTCGAGCCAGGAGGCGGCCGGGCCTTCAAGCGTGCCGCGCTTGAGGCCGAGCAGGGCCTCGGTCTCAGGGCTGGTAAAGACCTTGTCGGCGGACACGTCCCAGTCCCAGATCAAATCGCCGGAACCGGCCAGCGCCAACGCGCGGCGCTCGATGTCGGAGACGACGCCGGTGGTGGCGCCGCCGCCCGCGAACGCATGCTGCATCACCGTGAAGCCGATCAGCATCACGATCAGCACGAGGCCGCCGAGCAGGGCAGGGCCGACGATGTCGTTGGTGACGGAGCCTGCGACCGTCATGCCGGCCGCGACCACCCAGACCACCAGCAGGAACCAGGTCGGGATCAGCAGCACCGCGCGGTCGAAGCCGTGGGTGGAGAGATAGACGATCAGCGCGAAGCCGGCGAAGGCAATCAGCACCAGCGAGATGCGCGCGATGCCGGAGGCCACCGCAGGGTCGAACAGGGCCAGCGCAACGAGAGAGCCCAGGAACGAGAGCCAGCCCACCGTGATGTGCGAATAGCGCACGTGCCATCGACTGAGATTGAGATAGGCGAACAGGAACACCAGCAGCGTCGCCGCCAGGATCGCCTCACCCGCCGCGCGCCAGATGCGCTCGGCGTTGTTCGACATGTCGAGCACCTTGCCCCAGAAGCCGAAATCGACGCCGATATAGACCAGCACCGCCCAGGCCAGCGCCGCGGCGGCCGGGAACATGATGCTGCCCTTGACCACGAACAGGATGGTCAGCACCAGCGCCAGCAAGCCGGAGATGCCGATCACGATGCCCTGGTACAGCGTGAATGAGTTGACCTTGTCCTTGTAGGATTCCGGCTCCCACAGATAGAGCTGCGGCAGCTTGTCGGTGCGCAGCTCCGCGACGAAGGTGACGACGGCGCCGGGATCGAGCGTGACGCGGAAGACGTCGGCGGTCGGGCTCTCCTGTCGCTCCGGCCGGTCGCCGGTCGAGGGCGTGATGGTCGCGATGCGCGACAGCCCGAGGTCGGGCCACAGCAGCCCCGAGGAGACTATACGGTAATGCGGGGCGACGATCAGGCGGTCGAGCTGGTCGTCGGTGTTGTTGGCGAGCGCGAACACCACCCAGTTCTGGCCGCCTTCGCGGGCGCGCACCTCGATGCGGCGGACGATGCCGTCGGTGCCGGGCGCGGTGGAGACCTGGATGCGGTCGGCGTCGCTGCGCTGATGCTCGAGCACACCGGTGAGGTCGATCGCGGGCGCGTCACCGCGGACGCTGACAGCGTCCAGCGCGCGCGCCGGGAACGCGCAGACGAGAATCATGAGGCCCAGCGCTATGGGCGCGAGGCACCTGATCAGACGCAAGGTCAGTTCTCCGCGTTCGACGCAAACTCTTCGGTGCAGGCTCTTCGGTGCACGGCGTTTTCCGAACGGAACAAGGTGGTTCGGTGCGTCGCGATAGATGCCACGAAAGCGAGGAAAATCAAAGGGTTTCCGGCTTGCCCTGTGGGCCGTTGGCCTAGACCTCCAACACAATTTTGCCAATATGTGCCGAGGTTTCCATCCGCCGGTGCGCGTCGGATGCTTTTTCCAGCGGGAAAGTGCTGTCCATCAGCGGCTTGACGCGGCCTTCGCGCAACAGCGGCATCACTTTCGCCTCGATCGCGGCCACCATCGCCGCCTTGTCCGCATTACTACGGGGGCGCAGCGTCGAGCCGGTATGGGTCAGGCGCTTCACCATCACCTTGGCGATGTTGACGGTGACCTTGGGCCCGTTGAGGGTCGCGATCTGCACGATGCGGCCGTCGAGCGCTGCGGCGTCATAGTTGCGATCGACATAGTCGCCGGCGACCATGTCGAGGATCAGATTGGCGCCGGCATTGTTGGTCTCCGCCTTGACCACGGCGACGAAGTCTTCGGTCTTGTAGTTGATGGCACGATCCGCGCCGAGCTTGAGGCATGCATCGATCTTGTCCTGCGATCCCACGGTGACGATCACCTTGGCGCCGAAAGCTTTTGCGAGCTGGATCGCCATGGTGCCGATGCCGGAAGAGCCGCCGTGGATCAGCAGCGTCTCGCCGGCCTTCAGGGCGCCGCGCTCGAACACATTGTGCCAGACCGTCATCAGTGTTTCCGGCAGTGCGCCGGCTTCCTTGATCGACAGCGACGGCGGCACGCTCATCGCCTGACCGTCCTGCGCGATGCAGTACTGCGCATAACCGCCACCGGCGACCAGCGACATCACCTTGTCACCGATCTTGTGCCGCTTGGCGTTGCTGCCGACGGCCACCACTTCGCCGGCGATTTCGAGGCCGGGCAGGTCGCTGGCGCCGGGCGGCGGCGGATAGGCGCCGGAGCGCTGCGCGACGTCGGGCCGGTTGACGCCGGCGGCCTGCACCTTGACCAGGATCTCGTCGGGGCCGGGCTGCGGCAGCGCCCGTTGTTCCGGCACCAGCACTTCCGGTCCGCCGGGTTTCGAGATGGCGACCACGGTCATTTGCGCGGGCAGCTTGTCCATGATGTGTCCTTGAGCAAAGGTGCGGGATGGAACGAGGCCATTGCTTAGCCAGCGGGGTGCAGGCTGGCAACCGCCTCAGCCGCTTGTGAGGCGAACGCAGGAGGAACCAGGATGGCGATGGAAGACGACGACCGCCCGCGCAAGAAGATCAGCCATGACATCGGACAGGATCTCTCACTGTTGTCGGTGGAAGAACTGACCGAGCGCATCGCGCTGCTCAAGGGCGAGATCGCAAGATTGGAAGAAGCCGCAACAAAGAAACGCGCCTCGCGCGATGCGGCCAACAGCGTTTTCAAGAAGTAGGCTCGAAACAATAGCTGTCGTCCCGGCGGAGGCCGGGACCCATACGCCGTGCGAGCAGTTTTCCGAAGACTCGGAGTTGCCGGCTCGCGCGACGACTTTTCCCTGTGGCTAAGGGCCCCCCGTGCGCAATTGCGCACTAGGCCGGGGCGACGGGGAGAGTTTGTTCCGCAGCTCACTCGGCCACTGACCGACATGGCTAACGAACCCTCAAGATAATCGCTCGTTTACTCCACATTAAGCTTTCGAGTTTATGACTGGGAACTGTCCTTGTTTGGACACCGAGTGGCTCCTGTCCACTCTGTTTGACGCCTCCCTGTTATCAACTTTCAAAGCCGCCGGTTTTCCGGCGGCTCTTTTTTTGCGCCCAGCTCCGCTTTTTTGCGTCTCGCACCGGTTGAATTCCGGGCAAAGACCCGCGGAAACCATATCCGCGCTTGTCACTGGACTCGGCGTCCGGCCCGCGCAATGATTTGTTCATCATAAGCCGGCGCCAAAGCCGGGCAGTCAGACAGTTGCGTAAGGGGCGTTAACCATGGAACGTTTGCAAGCCGAAGGCGCTCTCGTTCAACTCAGCGAGCGGTTCACCAATTCTGCGGCGTTCGGCGTCCTGTTCCGCGAGGGCATGGACTTGGTCGAGGAGACCGCCGCCTATCTCGATGGCGCCGGCCGCACCGAGGCCAAGGCGCTCGATCGTGCCGTCAGCCTCACCTATGCGACCGAGAGCATGCGTCTGACCACCCGCCTGATGCAGCTCGCCTCGTGGCTGCTGCTGCACCGCGCCGTGAAGGAAGGCGAGATGACGCTGGGCCAAGCCAATCGCGAAAAGACCAAGGTCAAGCTCTCCGCCGCCGATCCCGGCTCAACCGACACCATCGAGAAGCTGCCGTCGCAGCTCCAGGACCTGATCCATCGCTCGATGAGCCTTCAGACCCGCGTGCGCCGCCTGGACAACACCATCCACACCCCGCCGGTCGATCATTCCTCGATCGGCAACCCGCTGGTGCCGCATCTCAACGCGCTGAAGGCGGCGTTCGAGCGGTAAGCTCCCGTCATCGCGACGAGCGCCCCCAAAACAAAAAACGCCCCCGGCTCTCCGGGGGCGTTTTCGTCTCCAGCCTCGAGGGGCCGGATCAATCCTTTTTGAGAAAGCCCGAAAACTTCTTCTGGAAGCGCGAGACGCGGCCGCCGCGATCCAGCAGCTGCGCGTTGCCGCCGGTCCACGCCGGGTGCGACTTGGGGTCGATGTCGAGGTTCAGCGTGTCGCCTTCCTTGCCCCAGGTGGAGCGGGTCAGGTACTCGGTTCCGTCGGTCATCACGACCTTAATCGTATGATAGTTCGGGTGAATTTCGGCTTTCATGGCAATTCCTCGGCGCCCCGGCGCCTCACTTGAGTGGCTATCGAATGACGGATTTGGCGCGGTCTATACCCCACGGGCCCCTGTAAAACAAGCCATTGCAGGGCCTTAGTCGGGGGACCGGGCGGCCCCCTAAGGGACATCCCGGATTTGCCACTCCCGCTCGCCCGGCCTATCTGGAGCGGAGCACCTCTCTTTGTCTTTTGGTCGGATCTCATGAGCGCAGTTGAACGGCTTGAAACCGGGCCCGCGGAAGCCCCGTCGATCGAGGCCGACCTGATCGAGGCGCCGGCGAAGAGCCGCGCGAAGCTGCGGCCGCTGCTGGCGCTCGCGCCCTATGTCGCCCGCTATCGCGGCCGGGCGGCGCTGGCCTTCGTGGCGCTGACGATCGCGGCGCTGACCACTCTGCTGGTGCCGGTCGCGGTGCGCAGGATGATCGATTTCGGCCTGACGCCTGAGGGCATCGAGCTGATCAACAGCTACTTCTCGGTGATGATCGCCGTCGTCGCCGTGCTCGCGCTGGCGAGTGCCGCCCGCTACTACCTCGTGATGACGATCGGCGAGCGCATCGTTGCCGATCTCCGGCGCGACGTCTTCGCCCATCTGCTGTCGCTGTCGCCGGCCTTCTTCGATTCCGCGCGCAGCGGCGAGCTGGTGTCGCGCCTCACCGCCGACACCACCCAGATCAAATCCTCCGTCGGCGCCTCGGTCTCGATCGCGCTGCGCAATTTGATGATGTTCTTCGGTGCTGCGGCGATGATGGTGATCACCAGCCCGCGGCTGTCAGGCTTCGTGCTGCTGGCCATTCCCCTCATCGTGCTGCCGCTGGTCGCCTTCGGGCGCTGGGTGCGGCGTCTGTCGCGCAATGCGCAGGACACGCTGGCCGAGGCCTCGGCCTATGCCGGCGAGCTGGTTGGCGCGATCCGGACCGTGCAGGCCTATACCAGCGAGAGCCTCGCCGAGAAGCGCTTCGGCGGCGAGGTCGAGCAGGCCTATGAAGCCGCGCGCACGTCCACGCAGGCGCGCGCCGTGCTCACCGCCATCATCATCTTCATCGTGTTCGCAAGCGTGGTCGCGATCCTCTGGATCGGCTCGCACGACGTGCTGATCGGCACCATCACGCCGGGCCGGCTCGGCCAGTTCGTGCTCTATGCGGCCTTCGCCGCGGCCGGCCTCGGCCAGCTCAGCGAAGTCTGGGGCGAGATCTCGGCGGCATCAGGCGCTGCCGAGCGCCTGTTCGAGATCCTGCATGTGCAGCCCGACATCACGGCGCCCGCGTCGCCGCGCGCGCTGCCGGTGCCGGCGCGCGGCGAAGTCGGCTTCGACCAGGTCAGCTTCGCCTATCCGGCGCGGCGCGACGTCAATGTGCTCGATGCCGTGTCGTTCGCCGTGCGTCCCGGCGAGAAGGTCGCGATCGTCGGTCCGTCCGGCGCCGGCAAGAGCACGATCTTTCATCTCTTGTTGCGCTTCTACGATCCGCGCAGCGGCGCGATCTCGCTCGACGGCGTGCCGGTCAAAGCCGCCGATCCCCGCGAATTCCGTTCGCGTATTGCGCTGGTGCCGCAGGAATCCAACGTGTTCGCGGCCAGTGCCCGCGACAACATCCGCTTCGGCCGGCCCGATGCCACCGATGCGGAGGTCGAGCGCGCGGCCGAGCTCGCGCACGCCGCCGAGTTCATCCGCCGCCTGCCCGAAGGTTTCGAGACCCCGCTCGGCGAGCGCGGCGTGACGCTATCAGGCGGCCAGCGCCAGCGCATCGCGATTGCCCGTGCGATCCTGCGCGATGCGCCGCTGCTGCTGCTGGACGAAGCCACCTCCGCGCTCGATGCCGAAAGCGAGACGCTGGTGCAGACCGCGCTGGAAGAGCTGATGCGCCACCGCACCACGCTCGTCATCGCGCACCGGCTCGCAACCGTCTTGTCGTGCGACCGCATCCTGGTGATGGACCAGGGCCGGATCGTCGAACAGGGTACGCATGCGGAGCTCGTCGCTGCGAACGGGCTCTATGCCAGGCTGGCGAGGTTGCAGTTCGAGGGGGCGTGAGGCGAGGTAGTCTGGACTGCCGCTTCATTCAGGCTGTCATCCCCCGCGCAGGCGGGCGATCGAGACGGAAGTGATCAAGCGATAAGCCGCGGCGTACTGGATTCCCCGCCTCCGCGGGGAATGACAGCGGAGCTTTTGGCGAGAGCGTCGCACCACGTGGTCTCCCTTCGTAGCCGGGTCGATAGCGGACATTTGTCGATCTGATCGGCTGCGCGATTCGAATCGGCCACATCGTAAGGTGATCGATGGAAGCGGCGCTGCTGGCTGTCGCAGAACATGGGCGTCGTCGTTTTGATGAGTTTCGGAATGCTCGTCGTTGGCTTCAGGAATTTCGGACAGCGTTGGCGCGCGCGGAGGGAGTGGACGGCCGCGGCTGCTGAAGCTAGGGTTCGGGCCGACCCAGGAGACGCCAAATGCCTTATTCGACAGCCGACCAGACCCGAGGCGAGCGCAACGGCAAGCTTGTCGCCGACGTCTTCTGCGCGCTCTTGCTTGCTACCTTTTCCGTGGTCTTCTTCGGTTGGCTCGGCGGTCTGGCCGCCTTCATTGTCGTCGAAAGTTGCCTGCTCGCAATCGATTGGGTGATTCCTAGCAAGAACGATGCGGCAGGCGTTGTTCGTTGAGCTGACGGAGTGGACGGTGTTGTGAATGATTGTTCTGATCGGTCCGGTACTGTTCATCCTCCTCATCCTGTTCGCTATTCGACAGCAAAAGCGCGGCCTTGCGGGGTGGAAAGCGGCGCTGCTTGTTGTCGCTGGTAGCGGCGTCATCGTTGTGCTGAGTTTCGGATTGCCCATCGTGGGCTTCCGGAATTTCGGATAGGGCAGCCCGCGCCCCTGAGCCGAGTGGATGAACCTTGCAGTTCCCCCGGATGTGGCGCCTAATCAGGTATCGCCGGCCAAAGGCTCGTCCGTAGGCGTCGGTGCCTGAGAGATGATTTGTGCTCCCGCCTCAATGGGAGTGCGCCTCATGGCCCCGCCATTCAGCAAGGAAACCCACGAACTTTTGGAGCGGGCGCAGCGAGCGATCGATGAGTCGATCCGGCTTCGCGAAGACAGCCAACGCGCGATCCGCCAAGCCGAAAGCTGGCAGTTCGAGCTTGAACTCCGCTTGAGCCGAGAGCGCACCGCGGCGAGTTGACGGCAGCACTGCTTATCAGCACTTCGGCGACAGCGCCGGCACGTTCGGCCATGGCCAGTTCTTCCAGCTCCCGTCCTCATCAACGCAGGCCGATGGCCCAAGGCCATTCGTCGGAGCACTCGTCGTCTTGACCGGCGTGGCGAGGTGCTGGTCGACATAGCTCGTCGAAACATATCCGGCGACGATGACGCCGAGCAGGACCGAAGACCCCTTGGCCAGATCGCTCAATTTCATCGGTCATCTCCATCCGCTTGCCGGCGCAACTTGCGGGCACAACGACTAGCTGACGTCCTGGGATCCCGACGTGACGGCCGTCACGCGTCCAGAATCAAGATCGCCAGAATCTAAGGTTGCCAAATCATCTTCAGCACCGGACGTCCCGAGGTCGGGTTCACCTCGTCGCCGGCATGCGCGAAGCCGTTGCGCTCGTAGAAGCGGATGGCGCGGCTGTTGTCCTTGTTGACAAGCAGTGTCACGCCCGCCGGTGACAGGCGCTTGGCCTCATCCACCAGCAGCCGCGCCGCGTCCGAGCCCCAGTGCGCGGGATCGACCACGAGCTGGTCGAGATAACCGTCGCCGTCGATGGTGACGAAGCCGGTCAGCGCGCCGTCCTGCTCCGCGACCACGATCGAAGCCTTCGGCACCAGCTCCTTGCGCCAGCGCTCGCGCCACCAGTCCAGGCGGGCCGCGAAGTCGATCTGCGGATAGGCCTGCTGCCAGGTGCGATGCCACAGGTCAATCGAAGCGGCCTCGTCCTCGGGACGGTAACGGCGGAGGTGGAGGGCGCTCACTACCGCTCCGTCAGCTTCAGCTCGATGCGGCGGTTGCGCTTGTAGGCTTCCTCGGTGTTGGCCGTGTCGAGCGGCTGGAATTCGCCGAAGCCGGCGGCGACCAGGCGCTGGGCCGGCACGCCGAGCGAGATCAGGTACTGCACCACGGAGATCGAGCGCGCGGCCGAGAGGTCCCAGTTCGACTTGAAGTTCGGACCGTTGACCGGGCGCACGTCGGTATGGCCGTCGACACGCAGCACCCAAGGGATCTCGTTCGGGATTTTCTTGTCGAGATCGATCAGCGCGGTTGCGAGCGTGTCGAGCTCGGCGCGGCCTTCGGGCAGCAGCACCGCCTGTCCGGTGTCGAAGAACACTTCGGACTGGAATACGAAGCGATCGCCGACGATGCGGATGTCGGGGCGGTTGCCGAGGATGGCGCGCAGGCGGCCGAAGAATTCCGAGCGATAGCGCGACAATTCCTGCACGCGCTGCGCCAGGGCGACATTCAGGCGAGAGCCCAGGTCGGCGATGCGATTTTGCGATTCCTTGTCGCGCTTCTCGCTAACGTCGAGCGCCTCTTCCAGCGCGGCCAATTGCCGCCGCAGCGCGCTGATCTGCTGGTTCAGCACCTCGATCTGCGCCAGCGCCCGGGCCGAAACCGCCTTCTCGGAATCCAGCGCCTTGCCGAGCTCGGAGGACTTGCCTTGCGCATCGTTGCCGGCCGCGGCGAGCCCCTCATAGAGGCCCTTGATGCGGTCGCGCTCGCTCTCGGCCGAAGCGAGGCCGGCTTTCAGTGACGAGACCTGGTCGTCGAGCGTGAGCTTGCCGAGCTTCTCCAGCGACAGTAATTCGTTGAGCTGCGCGATCTTGGCGTTGAGCTGCTCCAGCGCCTTGTCCTTGCCGGTGACCTCCTGCGACAGGAAGAACTGCACGACCAGGAACACCGACAGCAGGAACACGATCGACAGCACCAGCGTCGACAGCGCGTCGACGAAGCCGGGCCAGTAGTTGAAGGAGGTATCGCCGCGGCGACCGCGCGCCAGTGCCATGTCGCTAACCCTTCTCGGGCTGACGCGCGATGCGCTCCAGCAGGCGCCGGATCTCGCGGTTCTGCTCGCCCTGGCCGTCGGCCCATTCGCGGATCATCTGCTGCTCGGTCCGCATATGCGAGACCAGCGCCTGAATGGCTTCGGCGAGGCTCGCCATCGCCGCGGTGGTGCCGCGGCTGCCGCTACCCTCCTCGAGCACGGAGCGTAAGCGCTCGACCACGGCCTGAAGTTCGCCGCTGGCAATGCCACCGCCAGTGCCGGCAACAGCCACCTCGCCGCTGCCATACTCGCGCACCGTGGTGGCAAGCCAGTCTTCGAGGTCGGTGTAGAAACGGTTCTGCGCCTGGCTCGATTGCAGGTCGAGGAAGCCCAGGATGAGCGAGCCGGCGAGGCCGAACAGCGAGCTCGAGAACGAGATGCCCATGCCGCCGAGCGGGGCGGCCAGCCCCTCTTTCAGCGTGTCGAACAGGGCCCCGGAATCGCCGCCGACCTTGAGCCCGTCGATCACCTTGCCGACCGAGCCGACCGTCTCGATCAAGCCCCAGAACGTGCCGAGCAGGCCGAGGAAGACCAGCAGCCCGGTCATGTAGCGGGAGATGTCGCGGGCCTCGTCGAGGCGGGTCGCGATCGAATCGAGCAGGTGCCGCATGGTGGTCTGGGTGATCGACATCCGCCCGGTGCGCTCGCCGCCGAGGATCATCGCCATCGGCGCCAGCAGCTTGGGGTGGCGGGCGGGCGCAAGGCCGGGATCGGCGATGCGGAAATTGTTGACCCAGGAGACTTCGGGATACAGCCGGATCACCTGGCGGAAGGCCAGGATGATGCCGATGAACAGCACGCCGCCGATCAGGGCATTGAGGCCGGGATTGGCGAAGAAGGCCTGGATGATCTGCTTATAGAGCACCACGCCCACCAGGGTGCAGAGCACCAGGAAGACCAGCATCCGCACCAGGAAGACGCTGGGCGAGGAAAGCTTGGTGTATTCGATGTCGAGGGAGGAGCGGGGCGAGGCGCCTGGCGGCATGGCCGGTATCATCCGTTAACTTGCTTGCGGGGCGCACTATGGCACAGCGCCAGCCCAAAAAAAGCGCCGGATGCGCCGATTTCGGGGAGAGCTGGGGAACCCAAAGCTGAAACCGGGCTTTGGTAAGGACGTACTTTGCAAATCGTCGGTATTCCACAGGTTCAAGTCGCACTTTTTCCCTTGGCGCCAAAACCCGCCGCCCAAGACGGAGTCGTCGCATGAGCGTCGTGTCCGCGATCATCGGGACTGCCGAACGGGTGCCGTTGCCTGATGTCGTGATCCGCGCGGCGATCCAGCGCCTGTGCTCGCGCACGGTGACGCGCCTGTCCGCGCTGGGCGAGGCGGACGATGCCGCCTTCGCCGGGCGGATGATGCTGCGGCCGATCGCCGAGGACGCGGATGCCGAGCACGACGAGGTGCCCGCTTCGTTCTTTGCGAAGGTGCTCGGCCCCAACCGCAAATACTCCTGCTGCTTCTACAAGACCGACGCGACCACCTTGCGGGAGGCCGAGGAGGAGGCGCTGCGCCAGACCGCCGAGCATGCCGCAATCGCCGATGGTCAGACCATCCTTGAGCTCGGCTGCGGCTGGGGCTCGCTGTCGCTGTGGATGGCGCGGCAGTTTCCGCACGCCAAGGTGACGGCGGTGTCGAGCTCGCAGGCGCAGCGCGCCCATATCGAGGAAGAGGCGCGGCTGCGCGGTCTTCTTAATCTGCGGGTGGTCTGTGCGGACATCAACGTGTTCGCGCCCGACGGGCAATTCGACCGCATCGTGTCGGTCGAGATGTTCGAGCACGTGATGAACTGGCGCAAGCTGATGACACGCCTGCGATCATGGCTCGCGCCGGAGGGGCGGTTCTTCATGCACATCGTCGCTCATCGCTCCGGCTCTCACCTGTTCGACCGGGCCGATCGCGACGACTGGATCGCGCAGCGCGTCTCAACCGGCGGGCTGATGCCGAGCCATCACCTCGTCAGGCAATTCGACGATATTTTCACAGTCGAGAAGGAATGGTGCTGGAGCGGCACGCACTATCAGCGCACCGCCAACGACTGGCTCGCAAATTTCGACGCGCATCGCGACGCCATCGAGGCGGCCTTACGCAACATCCATGGCGAGGAGACCGCCCAGCGAATGCGACGCTGGCGCTGGTTCTTTCTCGCGACCTCGGGCCTGTTCGGCTATGCCAACGGAACCGAGTGGGGCGTCAGCCACTACCGGATGAAGGCGGCGGGGTAATTGCGGTCTTCTGACGCAGCACGCGGTGATGGAACCGGACTCACAATCGGGTGAGACGCGAAAAACGCCGTGAACTCAGCACCCTAGGCCGTGTGACATTGGGCCGCCCGCAAGGTGCGTTGCGTCGCAGCACGTCCGCTCTATTTTGACCGCATCAGCCGCGTGCCATGGCCCAGAACGGGCCTCGCGCCGAGCGTGATCGGTTTCAACAATATCGGGGCACCCCATTTCATGTCAGGACTTCGCGCGCGATCGGCATGCGTTGCAATGATGCTCGCGGCCTTTACGCCGCTGTTGGCGGGCTGCGACGAATCCAGCTCCGCCATTTCAGCCGCCCAGCCCAACGACCCCGACGTCAGCATCGTCATCGTCAAGCCGCAGCCGCGTGCCGTGGTGCGCGAGCTGCCGGGCCGCATTGCGCCGACGCGCGTGTCCGACGTGCGGCCGCGCGTGTCCGGCATCGTGGTCGAGCGCCTGTTCCGGCAGGGCAGCGAGGTGAAGGCCGGCGATCCACTGTATCGGATCGATCCGCGTCCGTTCGAGGTCGAGGTGATGGCCAACGAGGCTGCGGTCGCCAAGGCCGAGGCCGCGTTGATGCAGTCCCAGCAGCAGGCGCGCCGCATCGCCACGCTCACCAGCCAGCGCGCCGCGCCCGAAGCCGAGAACGAGAAGGCGATCGCGGCCGAGCGCCAGGCCCATGCCGAGGTCGAGGGCCGCAAGGCCGATCTCGCGCGCGCAAAGCTCAATCTCGACTATGCCACCGTACGCGCGCCGATCGACGGCGTCGTCGGTGCCGCCCTGGTCAGCGAGGGCGCGCTCGCGGTTCAGAACGAGACCAATCTGGCCACCATTCAGCAGCTCGATCCGATCTATGCGGATTTCACCCAGTCGGTGAACGAGCTCAACCAGCTCCGCCGCGCCTTCGAGAGCGGTGACCTCGAGCGCATCGCGCCCGACGCCGCCAAGGTGCATCTCGTGCTCGACGACAACACCCTCTACTCGCTCGACGGCAAGTTGCTGTTTTCGGATGCCAAGGTCGACGCCAATACCGGTCAGGTGACCTTGCGTGGTGAGTTCCGCAATCCCAAGCGCGAATTGCTGCCGGGCATGTATGTCCGCGTCCGCATCGACCAGGGTCTCGATAGCGATGCGATCGCCGTGCCGCAGCAGGCGATTCAGCGCAATGGCGGCGGCGGCAGCGAGGTGTTCGTCGTCAAGGACGACAATCGCATCTCGGTGCAGCCGGTGCGCACCGGTTCGGTGCAGGACGGCATCTGGTTCGTCACCGACGGCCTGAAGGCTGGCGACAAGGTCGTGGTCGAAGGCTTCCAGAAGTTCGCCGCCGGCGACAAGGTCAAGCCGCAATCCTGGTCGGAAGCGGATGCGACCGCCGACAACCGGCACGCCCAGAAGCTGATGCGGTAATAGACCATGGCGAGCTTCTTCATCGACAGGCCGATCTTCGCCTGGGTCGTCGCGCTGTTCATCTGTCTGGTCGGCGCAATTTCGATTCCGCTGTTGCCGATCGCGCAGTACCCGATCATCGCGCCGCCCTCGATCTCGATCTCGACCAGCTATCCCGGTGCCTCGCCCGAGAACCTCTACAACAGCGTCACGCGGCTGATCGAGGAGGAGCTCAACGGCGCCTCCGGCATCCTCAATTTCGAATCGACCAGCGACTCGCTCGGCCAGGTCGAGATCATCGCCAATTTCGTGCCGGGCACCGATACCAGCGCCGCCTCGGTCGAGGTGCAGAACCGCATCAAGCGCGTCGAGGCGCGGCTGCCGCGCGCGGTGATCCAGCAGGGCATTCTGATCGAGGAAGCCTCCAGCGCGGTGCTCCAGATCATCACGCTGAACTCGACCGACGGCAGCCTGGATGAGGTCGGCCTGGGCGACTTCATGATCCGTAACGTGCTGGGCGAGATCCGCCGCATCCCCGGCGTCGGCCGCGCCACGCTGTATTCGACGGAACGTAGCCTGCGCGTCTGGGTCGACCCGGCAAAGCTGGTCGGCTATGGCCTGACCGCCGACGACGTCAACAAGGCCATTGCCGCGCAGAACGCGCAGGTCGCTTCGGGCAGCATCGGCGCCGAGCCGTCGACCTCGACCCAGCGCACCTCCGCGCTGGTGCTGGTCAAGGGCCAGCTCTCGTCCCCGGATGAATTCGGTACCATCATCCTGCGCGCCAATGCCGACGGGTCGACCGTGCGGCTGCGCGATGTCGCGCGGATCGAGGTCGGCGGCCTCAGCTACCAGTTCAACACCCGTCTCGATGGCAAGCCGACCGCCGGTCTTTCCGTGCTGATGTCGCCGACCGGCAATGCGCTGGCGACCGCGAGCGCCGTCGAAGAGAAGATGAAGGAGCTGTCTCGCTTCTTCCCGGCCAATATCGGCTACGAGATTCCATACAACATCACGCCCGTGGTCGAGGCCTCGATCAAGAAGGTGTTGTCGACGCTGGTCGAAGCCATCGTGCTGGTGTTCGTGGTGATGTTCCTGTTCCTGCAGAACATCCGCTACACCATCATTCCGACCATCGTGGTGCCGGTGGCGCTGCTGGGCGCCTGTACCACGCTGCTGCTCGCCGGCTATTCCATCAACATGCTCTCGATGTTCGGCATGGTGCTCGCCGTCGGCATCCTCGTCGACGATGCCATCGTCGTAGTCGAGAACGTCGAGCGCATCATGGCCGAGGAGGGGCTGCCGCCCAAGGAAGCGACGCGGAAAGCGATGTCGCAGATCACCGGCGCCATCATCGGCATCACGCTGGTCTTGATGGCCGTGTTCGTGCCGATGGCGTTCTTCCCGGGCTCGGTCGGCATCATCTACCGCCAGTTCTCCGTGACCATGGTCGCCGCGATCGGCTTCTCGGCCTTCCTCGCGCTGTCGCTGACGCCGGCACTGTGTGCGACGCTGCTCAAGCCCGTCGCGGCCGGTCATGGCCATGTCAAGAAGGGCGTGTTCGGCTGGTTCAACCGCATGCTCGACGGCAGCAAGGAGGGATATTCCCGCACCGTCGGCTTCTCGCTGAAGCGCACCGGCCGCTTGATGCTGGTCTATGTCGCGCTGCTCGCCGGCCTGTCCTGGGCCTTCGTCAATCTGCCCGGCGGCTTCCTGCCCGTCGACGACCAGGGCTTCGTCACCACCGACGTGCAGACGCCGTCGGACTCGTCCTACGGCCGAACCGAGGCGGTGATCGAGAAAGTGGAAAAATACCTGGCGCAGCGTCCGGGCGTCGACAACGTCACCTTCCTCACCGGCTTCAGCTTCTCCGGCCAGGGCATGAACACCGCGCAGGCCTTCATCACCCTGAAGGACTGGTCGGAACGCGGGCCGAAGGATTCTGCGGCCGCGATCGTCGCCGACATCAACCGCGATTTGTCGTCGTCGATCCGCGACGCAAAAATCTCCGCGCTGCAGCCGCCGCCAATCGACAATCTCGGCAACTCCTCGGGCTTCTCGTTCCGTCTCCAGGACCGCGGCCAGAAGGGTTATCCGGCCTTGATGCGCGCCGCCGATCAGTTGATCGCGGAGGCCAATGCGAGCGCTGTGCTGCAGAAGGTCTATGTCGAGGGCCTGCCCGAGGCCGGCGTGGTCAATCTCGTGATCGACCGCGAAAAGGCGGGCGCCTTCGGCGTCACCTTCGAGGACATCAACAATACGATCTCGACCAATCTCGGCTCGAACTACATCAACGACTTCCCGAACCGCGGCCGCATGCAGCGTGTCGTGGTGCAGGCCGATGCCCGCGACCGCATGCGGACCGAGGACATCCTCAACTACAACGTCAAGAACAGCCGCGGCCAGCTCGTGCCGTTCTCGTCCTTTACCACCGTGGAATGGGCGCGCGGACCGACGCAGATCGCCGGCTTCAATTATTATCCGGCGGTGCGCATCTCGGGCGAGGCGAAACCCGGCTTCACCTCGGGCGATGCCATCGCGGAGATGGAACGGCTTGCCGGCAAGCTGCCGCGCGGCTTCGGCTATGAATGGACCGGGCAGTCGCTCCAGGAGAAGCTGTCGGGCTCGCAGGCGCCGTTCCTGCTCGGGCTCTCGGTATTCGTGGTGTTCCTGTGTCTGGCCGCGCTTTACGAGAGCTGGACCATTCCGCTCGCGGTGCTGCTCACCGTGCCGCTCGGCATCGTCGGCGCGGTGGTCGCGGCGATGCTGCGCGGCCTGCCCAACGACGTCTATTTCACCGTCGGCCTGATCACCATCATTGGCCTTGCGGCCAAGGACGCGATCCTGATCATCGAGTTCGCCAAGGATCTGCGGAAAGAAGGCAAGCCGCTGGTGGACGCCACCATCGAGGCCTGCCGCCTGCGCTTCCGCCCGATCCTGATGACCGGCCTTGCCTTCATCTGCGGCGTGCTGCCGATGGCCATCGCCCATGGCGCCGGCGGCGCCAGCCAGCAGGCGCTCGGCAGTGTCGTGATGGGCGGCATGATCGCGGTAGTGATCCTGGCGCTGCTGATGGTGCCGGTGTTCTTCGTCTCGGTGCAGCGCGTGCTGGGCGGGGATCGGGAGAAGGCGGCGAAGCAGGGCGAGATGTACGGGCCGCCGGCGCCGGCCGAGCTGTAGGTGAGGTGGCATGCCCCGCGCAGGCGGGGCATGCCGTACCCCGCGGCCTTTCCGTATCCGAGCGGCGTCTCTGGAATACTGGATCATCCGCCTTCGCGGATGATGACCGTCGGGTTTGCGCTGGTGAGAGTCGGCCATTGAACGCCGGATCGGTCGGCTTGATTTCTCGGAGGCCTCAATCCAGACTGCACCCCTGGATTGAAACATCGTATTCGCACCTTACTGCGAATGCGGAGATAGCCCGCCGATTGAGAGCATGTGATGCGTCCGACCGACATTGCGATCTCGAACTATCGCTCCATTCGGCGGCTCTCCATACCCATCCATCCCCTGTCGGTGTTCGTCGGCGAAAATGGAGTCGGCAAGTCCAATCTCTACAAGTCCTTGTCGCTGTTGCGCGACGCGGCGACCGGTCAGATCACCCGCACGATCGCCGATGAAGGCGGTTTGAATTCGGTCTGCTGGTCCGGCATACGCAAGCGAGGCGAAGACGGGCGGCTGCGGCTGTCGGCGACATTCGACGGCATGAGATATTCCATCGAGCTCGGATTTCCCAGCCCGCTTCAGGCGGCATTTTCCGGCGAGCCGATGATCAAGGCCGAAACGATCGAAACGACGCGCGGCAAACGCACGGTCAAGCTGATGGAGCGGATCAATTCGCTCATCAGCGTCCGCGGCGAGAGTGGCGCCTGGAACGCTCACAAGGATGCGGTGCTGCCGTCAGAGACCGCGCTTGCGGCTTTTTCCGATGGCAAGCAATGCCCGGAAATCGACCTGATCAGAAATGCAATGCTGGGCTGGCGATTCTATCATGACTTTCGCACTGATCCGGCGTCACCGATACGAAAGCCTTGTCTGGCGATCGCAACGCCCTCGCTCAGCGCCGATGGCATCGATCTGGCTGCCACCCTGGCGACCCTCTATGTCATTCGGGAAGACGCCGACGACCTGCAGGACGCGATCCAGGATGCATTCCCGGGTGCCGAACTCCGCGCATGGGAAGAAAATGGCAGGTGTGAATTCGATCTGCAATTGCCGGATATGCCGCGGCCGTTCAGGGCTCATGAACTATCCGACGGGACGCTGAAATACATCTGCCTGCTCGCGGTATTCATGGGCTATCGGCTGCCGCCGTTCATTGCGCTGAACGAACCCGAGACCAGCCTGCATCCGTCGCTGCTTGCGCCGCTGGCCCGGCTCATCGCCAAGGCATCGCGCCGCGCCGACATCTGGATTGTCACCCATTCGGAACAGTTGATGGACGCACTGCGAAGCGAGAGTTCGGTCCCGCTCCGCCGGGTGATCAAGTCGAAAGGCGCCACGGCGATCGAGGGCCTGACCATCGGCGGTGAATATCGCGACGACGAAGCCGACGAGGACGATGAGGACGACGATTCCAACCGTCGTCGATCGAGCCGTCGTGCTGCTGCGGCCTACTTCCGCAAGATCTTCACCAATTCCCCGTGCACGTATTCATTCCCGCACACGACATTGCCTGTCACCAGCGCGTCGCCCGGCGTATCGATGTCGGTGATCGTTCCGCCCGCCTCGCGCAGCATGATCAGACCCGCCGCGATGTCCCAGGATTGCAAATTGCGCTCCCAGTAGCCGTCGAGGCGGCCGGCGGCGACGAAGGCCAAGTCGAGCGAGGCGGCGCCGAAGCGGCGCAGGCCGGCGACGCGCTCCTGCATCGCGGTCATCTCGCGACGGAATTCCTCGTGGTCGCCGCGGCCGATATGAGGCAGGCCGCAGGCCACCACGCATTCGTTGAGCTGACGGCGGCCGGCCACGCGCAGCCGCTGGTCGTTGAGGAAGGCGCCCTTGCCGCGCTCGGCGATGTAGAGCTCGTCATTGGCGGGATTGTAGATCACGCCGGCGATGATCGTGCCCTCGCGCGAAAGCCCGATCGAGATCGCGAATTGCGGGATGCCGTGCAGGAAGTTGGTGGTGCCGTCGAGCGGATCGACGATCCAGGTGTGGCTCTTGTCGGAGCCCTCGCGCGTTCCGCCTTCCTCGCCGATGAAGCCGTAGCCGGGCCGCGCCTTGGCGAGGTCCTGGTAGAGGATCTCCTCGGCGCGCTTGTCGGCCAGCGAGACGAAATTCGCCGGTCCCTTCAGCGAGACCTGGAGATGCTCGATCTCGCCGAGATCGCGCTTGAGGCTGCGGCCGGCGCGGCGCGCGGCCTTGACCATGACGTTGATAGTTGCGGAATATAGCATGAGCTTCCGGTCTTGATCGGGGAAATGGCGCGAAATCGCGCCTGTTTGAGGGATGGGGTGCCCTGCGGGGGCCTCAACGTCAAGTCATTTGGCCCCGAGCCATTTCCTGGCGGCGGCCTCGGCCTTGGCCCGGTCCTCGGCCGGCAAATCGGACAATTGCTTGTCCAGCTCCGGATCGCCCTTGCCGGAGGTCTTGGCCACCAGATGCCACTTGAAGCCTTCGACCTTGTCCACGGCCGTGCCCATGCCGTTGATCAGCACCCAGGCCAGCCGGTTCTGCGCGATCGCGCTGCCCTGGCGGGACGCCTTGCGGAGCAGGGCGACGGCCGCCGGCTGGTTCTTCGGCGTGCCGGTGCCGTTGAACAGCGCGATGGCGTATTCGACCTCGGCATCGACATTGTCGGTCAGCGTGGCGACCTGGAGCAGACGCACCGCCCGTTCCAAATCCTTCGGCACGCCAGTGCCTTCCTTGTAGAAGGTCGCGAGCGCGTATTGCGCCTCGGGCAGGCCGGCATCAGCCGCCTGGCGCAGCAGCTCGGCGGAGCGCTTGACGTCCTGCGGCAGGGTCTGGCCGTCGAGATAGAGCAGCGCGAGATTATAGGCCGCCTTGGGTTCGCCGAGCTTGGCGGCGGACGCCATCAGCTTGACCGCCTCATTTTTGTCGACCGGGCCGCCGCGGCCGGTCATCCTCAGCATGGCGAGCGCGAACATCGCCTCGCGGTCTCCGGCGTCGGAGGCGCGCTTGTACCATTGCAGCGCCTTGGTGTAGTCGCGTCGGATGCCCATGGCGTTGGAATAGAGCTCACCCAGCATGGTCATCGCTTTGGCATCGCCGGTTTCGGCACGGGCCGTGGCGAGTTCGAAGGCGGTCTTGTACTGGCCGCGCTGATAGGCGCCGTACACCAGATCGACGTTGGGGTTGTCGGTCGGCGGCGCCGGAATCACGGTCGCGGCCGGAGCAGGCTTTGGGGAAGCGGAAGGTTTCGGGGAGGCTGAAGGTTTGGGTGCCGGCGGCGCTTCCTTCTTCTTGGTGATGGTGTGCGGCGTGGCCTTCGGCTTGTCTTTGGTTTTCTCGGCCGAAGCGCCCGGCGTTGCCACCGGCGGCGTGATCTGGAGCTGCGCGGCCGCGGGCGCCGTCAGCAGCAGCGTGGCCAGCATGATGATGCGCGGGAGCTTCATGTCGGGCGCTAGCCGTGCTCCTGGTCTGCAAGCGCAGTCGCATGAGCCTTCTTGATCGCAGCGTCGGCCTCGATCAGCGCAGCCTTGGGTCCGCGCGGATCGGCCCAGATGAAGTCGCCCACCAGCACGAAATCGGCGCCGCTGGCGGCGAATTCGTGGGCCTCCTCCAGCGAGATGGCAAAGCCGACGCAGGGCGGTTCGAACAGCTCGGCCCACCAGTCCAGCCGCTCAGCGATCGCTTGCGACGACGGCCGCTGGCCCTTTGCGTCGGGTTCGCCGAACAGCACGTAATCCGCGCCAATCTCGCCCGCATCCATCGAATGGTGCCGCGTCGTCAGCCCGCCAACGCCCGCGATGCGATCGGGCTTCAGCGATGGCAGCGCCTCTTTCAGCGCGGCGATGCCGGGCAGATGCGCGCCGTCGGCGCCGCCGCGTGCGACGAGCTCAGGATGGCCATCGACAAGCAGCGCCGCGCCCGCTTTCTGAGCCGGCGGCGCCAAGGCCTTGATCCGCGAGATCATGGTGCGCTGATCGGTCTGCTTCAGCCGCAGCAGCACGGCCGCGACATCGGCGGCGGCGAGCAGGCCGGGCAGCTCGGCCAGGAGCGAAGCGGGATCGTCGACGACAGGCGTCGCGAGATAAAGGCGCGGCGCCGGGCGCGGCGGAGGAGATTTGTTCGACAAGATCTAGGCCGCTTTCTGTTCCAGGCTGCTTTTGCCATTCGCCTTTGCAGGCGAGGCCATTCATGCGCGCGCGGTGACTGAATGCGCTTTGTCCGGCCGCGACGTTCTCGGCCTTGCCTGACCAGGCCTTCTGCGGCGCGGCCTGGAGTGCGCGACCATAGGAGAAGGTCAGGCCCCAGGGCAGCGGGCCGAGCTTGTGCATGGCGTTGAGATGCGCCGTTGCCTCTTCATCCGATTGGCCGCCGGAGAGGAAGGCGATGCCGGGCACCGCCGCGGGCACGCACGCCTTGAGCAGCCGTATCGTCTTCTCCGCGACCTCCTCGACGCAAGCCTGCTTCGCGCACTTCTTGCCGGAGATGGCCATGTTCGGCTTCAGCACCATGCCCTCGAGCGCGACGCGCTGCACGCGCAATTCCTGAAACGTCTTGTTGAGCACACGGCTCGTCACCTCATAGCAGCGATCGATGTCGTGATCGCCGTCCATCAGCACTTCGGGTTCGACGATCGGCACGATCTGCGCGGCCTGGCACAGCGCTGCGTAGCGCGCCAGCGCGTGGGCGTTGACGCTGATCGCAGTCATGGAAGGGATGCCACTGCCGATGTCGATCACCGCGCGCCATTTGGCGAAACGTGCGCCGCGCTCGTGATATTTCTTCAGCCGTTCGGCGAGCTTGTCGAGCCCGACGGTGACGAGCTCGCCCGGACACATCGGCAGGGCTTGGGTGCCTTCGTCGACCTTGATCCCGGGGATGGCGCCGCTGCTCTCGATCAGCTTGACCAGGGGCGTGCCGTCCTTCGCGTTCTGCCAGATCGTCTCGTCATAGAGGATGACGCCGGAGATGTAGCGGCTCATGGCTTCGTTCGAGCGGAACAGCATCTCGCGATAGTCGCGGCGGTTCTCTTCGGTCGATTCCACGCCGATCGCGTCGAAACGCTTCTTGATGGTGCCGGAGGATTCGTCGGCGGCAAGGATGCCCTTGCCGGGCGCGACCAGGGCGGTCGCGATCCTGTTCAGCTCAGTCAGATTCATCGAGATGTCCTCCCAAAACGATTCTGCCCTTGCCGGTGAAAATAGACCGTTCTCGGGCAAATGCCGAGTTAACGTTCGTCGCAGGGTAAGGGCTGGGGCAGCGTTGGGCCGGCCGGGCGACTCTTCACCTCGCCCTGCTTGCGGGGAGAGGTCGGATCGCCCTTGCGATCCGGGTGAGGGGGGTACAGGTCCCGCAGTCATCTCATCTGCCGAGAGAGCCCCTCACCCCAACCCTCTCCCCGCGAAGCGCGGGGAGAGGGGAGGATAGAGCAGCTTACGCCACCTTCGGGGCGAGCTCGCCCTTGGCGTAGCGCTTGGCCATCTCGGCCGTGGTCAGCACCTTCTTGATCTTGGAGGCTTGGCCCGCGGTATTGAATTCCTGGAGCCGCTGCTTGCACAGCTTGGTCATCGCTTCCATCGCGGGCTTCAGGTACTTGCGCGGGTCGAACTCTTCCGGATTGTCCTTGAGCACTTTCCGGATCTGGCCGGTCATCGCCATGCGGTTGTCGGTATCGATGTTGATCTTGCGCACGCCGTTCTTGATGCCGCGCTGGATCTCGGCAACGGGCACGCCCCAGGTCGGCTTCATCTTGCCGCCATAGGCGTTGATGATGTCCTGGAGGTCCTGCGGCACCGAGGAGGAGCCGTGCATGACGAGATGCATGTTCGGCAGCTTGCGGTGGATCTCCTCGATCACGTTCATGGCGAGGATGTCGCCGTCGGGCTTGCGGGTGAATTTGTAGGCACCGTGGGACGTCCCCATCGCGATCGCCAGCGCGTCGACCTGGGTCTCCTGGACGAACTTCACGGCTTCATCCGGATTGGTCAGGAGTTGGTCGTGGCTGAGCTTGCCCTCGGCGCCGTGGCCGTCTTCCTTGTCGCCCATGCCGGTCTCGAGCGAGCCGAGCACGCCAAGCTCGCCCTCGACCGAGATGCCGCCGAGATGGGCCATGTCGGTTACGGTCTTGGTGACGCCGACATTGTAGCCCCAGTCACCGGGGGTCTTGCCGTCGGCCTTGAGCGAGCCGTCCATCATCACCGAGGTGAAGCCGGCCTGGATCGCGGTCATGCAGGTGGCCGGCTCGTTGCCGTGGTCGAGATGCACGCAGACCGGGATGTGCGGGTAGATCTCGGTCACCGCGTCCATCATGTGCTTGAGCATGACGTCGTTGGCGTAGGAGCGCGCACCGCGCGAGGCCTGGATGATGACGGGCGCGTCGACCTGGTTGGCCGCGTCCATGATCGCCAGCGCCTGCTCCATGTTGTTGATGTTGAAGGCCGGGACGCCGTAATCGTTCTCCGCCGCATGGTCGAGCAATTGACGCAACGTGATCCGAGCCATCTGTGTTTTTCTCCCGTTTGGGCCTGCAAGGCCACTGCTTGAAGGCGGCTGACGACTTGCCGACCGATTACTTGGTGCGCAGAACTTCGACGCCGGGCAGGGGCTTGCCTTCCATCCATTCAAGAAATGCGCCACCGGCGGTCGAGACATAGGTGAACTGACCGGCCACATGGGCCTGGTTGAGGGCCGCCACGGTGTCGCCGCCGCCCGCGATCGAGACCAGCTTCTTGGCCTTGGTGCGCTCGGCGGCATGCTTGGCGGCGGACATCGTGCCGCGGTCGAACGGCTGCATCTCGAACGCACCAAGCGGTCCGTTCCAGACCAGCGTCGCCGCATCGTCGATGGCGGCATGGACACGTGCGATCGACTGCGGACCGACGTCGAGGATCATGCCGTCGGCCGGGATCGCGTCGAGGCCATAGGCGTGCGACGGCGCGTTGGCCGCGAAATGATAGGCGACGGTAGCGTCGACCGGCAGGATGATGGCGCAGTTGGCGGCTTCGGCCTTTTCCATGATGCGCAACGCGGTCGCGGCGAGATCCTTCTCGGCCAGCGACTTGCCGATGCCGACGCCCTGGGCGTGCAGGAAGGTGTTGGCCATGCCGCCGCCGATCACCAGCGCGTCGACCTTGGTCACGAGGTTTTCGAGCAGGTCGATCTTGGTCGAGACCTTGGCGCCGCCGATGATAGCGATGACAGGCTTGGTCGGTGAGCCCAGCGCCTTCTCCAGCGCGACCAATTCGGCCTGCATGGTGCGGCCGGCATAGGCGGGCAGCTTGTGGCCGAGGCCTTCGGTCGAGGCGTGGGCGCGGTGCGCGGCCGAGAACGCGTCATTGACCCAGATGTCGCCGAGTTTTGCGAGCTCCGCGACAAAGGCCGGATCGTTCTTCTCTTCCTCTTTGTGGAAGCGGGTGTTTTCGAGACAGAGGATGTCACCGTCCTTCAAGCCGGCAACGGCCTTGACCGCGGGCTCGCCGATGCAGTCGTCGGCGAAGGCGACGGGCTTCTTCACCACCTTCGACAGCGCCTCGGCCACGGGCTTGAGCGAGTCCTTGGCATCGCGCCCTTTCGGCCGGCCGAAATGCGCGAGCAGGATGACCTTGCCACCCTTGTCCGAGATTTCGGTGATGGTCGGCGCGACGCGCTCGAGCCGGGTTGCGTCGCTGACGCGGCCGTTCTCCATGGGCACGTTGAGGTCAACGCGCAGCAGCACGCGCTTGCCCTTCACATCGACGTCGTCGAGGGTGCGGAATGATTTCGTCATCGGAGGCCCTTGTCCCGGGCGCACCGCGGCGCGTAGTGCCGCCGTGCAGAACCGGGACCCAAATTGCGGCGAGTCCCGCGGTTAGTTAAACGGGCCCCGGCTCTGCGACGCAGCGCTTCACGCTACGTCGCGTCCGGGACACGAGAGCGGAGTTAGATCACCTTCGACATCGCGACGGCGGTATCCGCCATACGATTCGAGAAGCCCCACTCGTTGTCGTACCAGGACATCACGCGCACCAGCGTGCCGTTCTGCACCTTGGTCTGGTCCATGTGGAATGTCGAGGAGTGCGGGTCGTGGTTGAAGTCGATCGAGACGTTCGGCGCGGTGGTGTAGCCGAGAATGCCCTTGAGCTGCTGCTCGGAGGCACGCTTCATCGCCTCGTTGATTTCCTTCGGATCGGTGGCGCGCTTGGCCACGATCTTGAGATCGACGACCGAGACGTTCGGGGTCGGCACGCGGATCGCGACGCCGTCGAGCTTGCCCTTCAGTTCCGGCAGCACGAGGCCGATCGCCTTGGCGGCGCCGGTCGAGGTCGGGATCATCGACATCGCAGCCGCGCGGCCGCGATAGAGATCCTTGTGCATGGTGTCGAGAGTCGGCTGGTCGCCGGTATAGGCGTGGATCGTGGTCATGAAGCCGGTCTCGATGCCGACGAGGTCGTTCAGCACCTTGGCGATCGGCGCAAGACAGTTGGTGGTGCAGGAGCCGTTGGAGACGACCAGATGTTCCCGGGTCAGCGTGTCGTGGTTGACGCCGTAGACGATGGTGGCGTCGGCGCCGTCGGCGGGCGCAGAAACGAGAACGCGCTTGGCGCCGGCACTCAGATGCGCGGAGGCCTTGTCCTTCGAGGTGAAGATGCCGGTGCATTCCATCGCGATGTCGATGCCGAGATCTTTCCAGGGCAGCTTCGAGGGATCGCGCTCGGCGGTCACCTTGATCTTGTTGCCACCGAGGCTGATCGTGTCGCCATCGACGGTCACGGTGCCGGGGAAGCGGCCATGGACGCTGTCGAAGCGAAGCAGATGGGCGTTGGTCTCGACCGGGCCGAGGTCGTTGATGCCGACGACCTCGATGTCCTTGCGGCCGGACTCGGCGATGGCCCGCAGGATGTTGCGGCCGATACGGCCAAAACCGTTGATTCCGACGCGGACTACCATGTTTCGTCTCCTTCAATGACCGTTGTCATCCCGCACAACGCGCTAGCGCGCCTGCGAGGGTTTTTTTAGGGCGGACGCCCGGTTCGGCCGGGCGGGGCTTGATCATATGGGAAGTTAGGTAGTCCTTTTTTTCGGCAATCTCAACTCTCAGGAAACGCGTTTCAGAACGGCGTTAACCGCGGCCTCGGCGGTAATGCCAAAGTGCTGGAATACCTTGTTGAGAGGGGCGCTGGCGCCGAAGGAGTGCATGCCGATGAACTCGCCATCCTGGCCGATCACGGCGTCCCAGCCCCAGCGCACGGCGGCCTCGATCGCGACCTTGATGGGGGCATTGCCGATGATCTCGTCGCGGCGCTCCTTTGGTTGCGCTAGCAGGAGCTCGAGCGAGGGAACCGAAACCACCCGGGTCGGAATGCCGCGCTCGGCGAGCTGCTTCTGCGCAGCCACCGCCATCTCCACTTCGGAGCCCGAGGCAAACAGCGTCGCCTTGGCTTCGCCCTGGGCGGCCACCAGCTCGTAGGCACCAAACCGGCAGGGGCTCTCGTTCGGTGCGGTGGTGCGCAGTTGCGGCAGGTTCTGCCGGGTCAGCGCCAGCACCGTCGGGCCGTCGATGCGGTTGAGCGCGAGCTCCCAGCACTCGGCAACCTCGATGGAATCGCACGGACGGAACACGCGCATGTTGGGAATGGCGCGAAGTGCTGAGAGATGCTCGACCGGCTGGTGGGTCGGGCCGTCTTCGCCGAGGCCGATGGAATCGTGGGTCATGACATAAACGACCCCGGTCCCCATCAATGCGGCGAGCCGCATCGCGGGCCGCGCATAATCGGTGAACACCAGGAAGGTCGCGCCGTTCGGCGCAAAACCACCGTGCAGGAAGATGCCGTTCATCGCCGCGCACATGCCGTGCTCGCGGATGCCGTAATGGATGAAGCGGCCCTTCGGCGTCTTGGCCGAGAACGCGGTTGCGGACTTCGCCTTGTTGTTGTTGGAGCCGGTGAGGTCGGCCGAGCCCGCCAGAAATTCCATCGGCATCGCGCCGGCAATCACTTCGATCACGGCTTCGGAGGATTTGCGGGTCGCCGCATTCATCGGCTTTTCCAGCAGCTCCTTCTTGTAGGCGCGCACCGCCTTCGCGAGCGCGGCCGGGCGCTCGTGGCGCAGGCGACGCTCGAACTCGGCGCGCTTGCGGCTGCCGAGTTCACCGAGCCTTGCTTCCCATTCCTGTCGTGCCGCCGCGCCGCGGCTGCCGGCCGCGCGCCAGGCCTTGAGCACGTCGTCGGGCACCGAGAACGGCTCCAGCGAAATGCCGAGATTTTCCTTGGCGGCCTTGAGCTCGTCGGCGCCGAGCGCTTCGCCGTGCACCTTGTTGGTGCCGGCCTTATGCGGGGCGCCGAAGCCGATGGTGGTGCGGCAGGCGATCAGCGTCGGCTTGTTTGATTTCTGCGCGCGCGTGATCGCGGCGGCGATTGCGGCCTGGTCGTGGCCGTCGATCTTTTCGGCGGCCCAGCCCGCCGACTTGAACCGCTTCACCTGGTCGACGGAGTCGGAAAGCGAGGTCGGGCCGTCGATCGAAATGCCGTTGTCGTCATAGAGCACGATCAGCTTGTTGAGCTTCCAGTGCCCGGCCAACGCGATCGCTTCCTGCGACACGCCTTCCATCAAATCGCCGTCGGAAGCGATCACATAGGTATGGTGATCGACAATCTTCTTGCCGAACTCGGCGGCGAGCATCTTCTCGGCGAGCGCCATGCCGACGGCGGTGGAAATGCCCTGGCCGAGCGGACCGGTGGTGGTCTCGATGCCCTTGGTGTGGCCGTGCTCGGGATGTCCGGGTGTCAGCGATCCCAACTGGCGAAAGTTCTTGAGCTGGTCGATCGTCATCTCGGGGCTGCCGATCAGATACAGCAGCGAATAGATCAGCATCGAGCCGTGCCCGGCCGAAAGCACGAAGCGGTCGCGGTCCGGCCAGTCCAGCGCGGCGACGTCGAATTTCAGGAATTGGGTGAACAGTACGGTCGCCATGTCGGCGGCGCCCATCGGCAGGCCCGGATGACCCGATTTCGCCTTCTCGACGCCGTCCATGGCAAGGCCGCGGATCGCATTGGCCATACGGTTGTGATCGACCTGCGTCATGTCTGAAAATCCGTCTGAAATGAGGCGCTTGTGGCTGGATTTGGCCGCGCCGGAAGGAGCCTTTCGGCCGCTGGGGTCGCGGCTGGGATAGCATCTCGGTTCCGACAGGCCAAGGCAATCAAACGCCGGTTTGGCCGCAAAAGTTGCTTAGCAGTGCATAGGTTTCGCGGCGGCGTTGCGATTCCCTAGCTTGCCACGTAAATTTCTGCTTCTAACCGCTTGCCGAACCGAGTCTTTTGCCGGACGGCAAGCCCCAGGAAAAGCCCAAAGGAAAACCCCAAGGGCAAGGCCACAGGTTCCGCCGCTGACTGCATGAACGATCGCGTATCCAACAGCTCTGCCATGACCGAGTCCTCGGCCGTCGAGATCGAGATCGCGACCCGCAGGCTCATGGCGGCGCTCGACTCGCTCGAAAGCGCGGTGGAGCGGCGGCGCGATGCCGATCGCGACGAGAACGAGCTCGCGGCGCGGATTCAGGCGCTCGGCGCGGACCGCTCGCGGCTTGCCGATGAGCTCGACGGCGCGCTGGTGAAGGCGCGCAAGCTCGAGCGCTCCAGCCGCGAGATATCCGATCGGCTGGATTCCGCGATCGTCACGATACGCTCGGTGCTCGATACCGGAGAGGACGGATGAGCCACATCAACGTCACCATCAACGGCCGGCAATACCGCATGGCCTGCGAGGAGGGCCAGGAGGTGCGGCTGCTCAAGCTCGCTGAAAGCCTGGAGACGCGGATCCAGTCGCTGCGCGGAAAGTTCGGCGAGATCGGTGATGCCAGGCTCACCGTGATGGCAGCGCTGACCGTCTGCGACGAACTGGTCGATGCCGGCAACCGCATCCGGACCATGGAGCAGGAGCTGACCGAATTGCGGGATTTCCGCAACGCCGCCGTCGAGCGCGCCCGGTTGACCCAGACCGCGGTCGTGAACGCACTGAACTCTGCCGCCGAGCGCATCGAGAAGTCGACCCAGGTCCTGAACCGGACCGTCGGCAACGGGATCGCCATCGGCTGATCGTTCACCGGGCTGGCGATTCGTCAGCATCGTTGTTACATTGCCCGAGCGGGGCTGCGACGCGCGTCAGGAGCCATTATCCCCGGGGCCTTATCGATCCTTTAGGGAACTGTCCCTGGCCGAGCCCGTGGGCTCGGACATATGGTGCCCACCTACTTTCGTAGGGAACTCCGGGATCGAGTGCTTCAACGGCGTTCGCGGCTTCGCACTTTTGTCTTTCTTCTTCTGGTTCGTACCCGTCGAAATTGCGTCCCCGACACGCTCGCGGTTCAGTCTCGGTGTCATGCCCCGGCTTGACCGGGGCATCCAGTACGCCGCGGCGTTGAGGTTCTAGCACTGGCGTTTGTGGATACTGGATCGCCCGCCTTCGCGGGTGATGACAGCGGGACTAGTTCTGCCTCGGGGGAACACGCGCATGTCGAATTCAAAAGCCGAACTCCGTGCCAAAGCCCTCGCGGCGCGCGATGCGCTGAGCGAAAAGAAACGCATCGCCGCCGCCGCCAAGCTCGCCAAGCGCGGGCTGCCGTTCCAGCTTCTGCCTGGCAGCATCGTATCGGGCTATTCGCCGATCCGCAGCGAGATCGATCCGATACCGCTGCTGAAGAAGCTCGCCGAGCAGGGCGCCAGGCTTGCGCTGCCTTGCGTCACTGCGCGCGGCCAGGCGCTGATCTTCCGCATCTTCCATCCGAACGATCGCCTGATGCTCGGCCCGCTCGGCATTCCCGAGCCGTCGCCTGGGGCCGCTGAAGTCATTCCCGACATCATGCTGACGCCGCTCGCTGCCTTCGATCGTCTCGGCCATCGCATCGGCTATGGCGCGGGGCACTACGACCACACCTTCGCGCATCTGCGAAAAACCAAGACCATCGTCGGCATCGGGCTCGCTTTTGCAGCGCAGGAGATCAAGGCGGTTCCGGCACTAGCCCACGACGTGGCGCTGGATTATGTGCTAACGGAATCGGACGTATTCGATTTCCGGAGTTCTGAAGTTGCGCATTCTCTTCGTGGGTGATGTCGTCGGCCGTGCCGGGCGCAATGCCATCGCCGAATATCTGCCCGGCATGGTCAAAGACTGGTCGCTCGATTTCGTCGTCGTCAACGGCGAGAATTCCGCCGGCGGCTTCGGCATCACGGAAGCGATCTATCAGGAGTTTCTCGACGCCGGCGCCGACGCGGTGACGCTCGGCAATCACTCCTGGGACCAGCGCGAAGCCCTGGTGTTCATCGAGCGCGCGGAGCGCCTGGTGCGGCCGGCGAACTATCCGCGCGGGACGCCCGGCCGTGGCGCCGCGTTGGTCGAGACCAAGAACGGCAAGCACGCGCTCGTCGTCAACGCTTTGGGCCGCGTCTTCATGACCCCGTTCGACGATCCCTTCGCGGCCCTCGAGCGCGAGCTCGGCGCCTGCCCGCTCGGCATTGCCGCGGACGCCATCGTCGTCGACTTCCATTGCGAGGCGACCAGCGAGAAGCAGGGCATCGGCTTCTTCTGCGACGGCCGCGCCAGCCTGGTCGTCGGCACCCACACCCATGTGCCGACCGCCGACCACCAGATCCTGTCGGGCGGCACCGCCTACATGACCGATGCCGGCATGACCGGCGACTACGATTCCATCATCGGCATGCAGAAGGAGGAGCCGTTGCGCAGGTTCACCTCCGGGATCCCCTCAGGCCGCTTCGAGCCGGCAGCGGGCGCTGCGACGCTCAGCGGCGTTGCGGTCGAGACGGATGACGAGACGGGGCTTGCGCTCCGTATTGCGCCGGTGCGCGCCGGCGGCAGGCTGGAGCCGACGACGCCGAAATTCTGGCTGAGCTGAATTGCAGCGGCAGATCCCGCTGCACCTTCTCCCCTTGTGGGAGAAGGTGGCGCGAAGCGCCGGATGAGGGGTCGCTTCCGCGAATTCAAATGCGAGTTGGATGCGTGGAGACAACCCCTTACCCGGCTTCGCTTCGCGAAGCCACCCTCTCCTGCAAGGGGAGAGGGTGCAGCGTCAGTCGGCGCGAGAATTACTCCGCCGTCTGCTCCCGCAACTCCGCAACATCCTTCGCCGTCAGCTTCGAGCCCTTCGCGCCGAACCGCGCTGTCACGTAGTTCGCCACCGCCGCGATCTCGTCGTCGCTATAGGCGTTGCCGAACGCCGGCATCGACAGCGCGCCGTCCGGCGTGTCGCGCTTGGTGCCTGACAGCACGATTTGCGCGACGTTGGTGGCGGCGGGGTCGTTGACGGCCCAGGTGCCGGTCAGCGTCGCCATCGGCGAGACCGGGCTTTCGCCGCTCCAGCCATGGCAACTGGCGCAGGCGCTGGCGAACACCATTTTGCCGCGCGCATCCGCCGTGACGCCGTCCTTGTGCGAGGCGGGTGCGACGGGCGCGGTGATTGCGGGCAAGTCGGGCGAGGGCTGCGGCGGCACGCTGCGCAGATAAGCGACGATGCTGCTTATGTCCTCAGGCGCGAACTGGCTAAAGCTGTGGTCGACCGCTTCGCCCATCGGACCCGACGCCGAGCCGTGGCCCGGCGCATGGCCGAGCGACAGATAGGAGACCAGGTCCTCGTCGCTCCAATTGCCGAGGCCGGTGGCCTTGTCGGAGGAGATGTTGAAGGCGCGCCACCCCGCCGTGATCGCGCCTGCAAATTTCTTGCGGTTGTCCAGCGCAAAGCCGAGATTGCGCGGCGTATGGCATTCGCCGCAATGCGCCAGCGCCTCCACGAGATAGGCGCCGCGATTCCACTCCGGGCTCTTCGACGTATCAGGCGCAAAGCGCGTGTCCGGATTGAACACGGCCGACCAGAACATCATCGCCCAGCGCTGGTTGAACGGGAACGACAGCGTGTTCTCCGGCGACTTCGCACGCACCGCAGGCAGGCTGAACAGATAAGCCTTCACCGCCAGCACGTCCTCGTCGGTCATGTAGGTGTACGACGTGTACGGCATCGCCGGATAGAGCCGGGCGCCGTCGTGGCGCTTGCCGCGCTGGACCGCGTTGAGAAAATCCTGGTCGCTGTAATTGCCGATGCCGGTGTCCTTGTCCGGCGTGATGTTGGTGGAATAGAGCGTGCCGAACGGCAGCTTGAAGCCGAGCCCGCCGGAATAGTCCGTCCCGCCGGGCTTGGTGTGGCAGACCATGCAGTCGGCCGCCTTCGTCAGATATTCGCCGCGTTCGACCATGCCAGCCTTCTCGAGCTTGGCCGGCACGCCGGCCGGCTTGCCCGCGCGGTAATCCGCCAGCGCCACCTTGGTGCCGCCGGCAAAGTCGAGCGGGCCGGGGCCGCGGATGAACCAGAGGCCGAGTCCCGCCAGCACGATGGCGATCACGACCAGGCTTGTGAGGATACGCATCTTGCCGCTCATGCCTTTTTCCCCGCAGCCAGCAGTTTCCGATCGATTGGCAGGCGCCGCAGCGCAACGCCGGTTGCCGCGTAGATAGCGTTGCGCAGCGCCGGCGGTCCGGCATTGACACCGGCCTCACCGATGCCGCCGGGCGCCTCGCCGCTCCTGACGACGAAGACCTCGATCTTCGGTGTCTCATTGATGCGCATCATGCGGTAGTCGTGGAAGTTCGACTGCTGCACGCGGCCCTTCTCGATGGTGATCTCGCCATAGAGCGCGGCGGTGAGGCCGAACACCAGGCCTCCCTCGATCTGCGCCTTCACCGTGTCGGGGTTGACCGCGATACCGGTGTCGACCACCGAGACGATGCGGCGGAGCGCGATCTCGCCGATATCGTCGATCTCCGCTTCCACCACGGTGGCGAGGAAGCTTGCAAACGACGGTTGGACGCAGACGCCGCGGCCGACGCGCGGTGGCAGCGGTTGGCCCCAGCCGGATTTCTCGGCGGCAAGATTGAGCACCGCGAGCATGCGCGGATTCTTCGTCAGCATCGAGCGGCGGAATTCGACCGGATCCTTGCCGGCCTTGCGCGCGAGCTCGTCCATCGCGCATTCGACCGCAAACACGTTGTTGTTCGGACCGACGCCGCGCCAGAAGCCGGTGGGCACCGCCGGCGGTTCGGCGCGGACATATTCGACATGGAAGTTGGTGAATTCGTAGGGTGCATCCACGGCGGCATCGACCGCGTCGATGTCGATACCCTTCTGGAACGCCGGCGGCAGCCAGCGCGCCAGCACGGCGGAACCGGCGACCTTGTACTTCCAGGCCCCGACCGTGCCGTCGACCAGCGACGCCGTGACCTGGTCGCGATAGACCGGACGGTAGACGTCGTGCTGGATGTCCTCCTCACGGGTCCATATCACCTTGACGGGATAGTCGACCTGCTTTGCGATCTTCACGGCGGCCACCACCATATCCGGCTCGAGCTTGCGGCCGAAGCCGCCACCGAGCAGATGCTGGTTGACAATCACCTTGTCGACCGGGAGGCCCGCAGCCTTCGCCGCCTCCGACTGCACGCGCGTCATGATCTGCGTGCCGGTCCAGATCTCGCAGGCATCCGGCCTGACGTGAACGGTGGCGTTGATCGGCTCCATCGAGGCATGCGCAAGGAACGGCAGTTCGAAGCTTGCTTCGAACCTGTCGCCGCTGGCGAGCCCCTTGGCGATGTCGCCGACCGATTTCGCGACCACGCCGTCCTTCTCGCTGGCGGCGCGCAGATGCTGCCAGACGTCCTTCGTGCTGAGCTTCGCGTTCGGTCCCTCGTTCCACTCGATCTTGAGCGCATCGAGGCCCTTCTTTGCGGCCCACATGTGATCGCCGATCACCGCGACCGCATCCTCGAGCACCACGACCTTGCGTACGCCCGCAATTTTGACCGCCGCGCTGTCGTCGACCTTGCCGACCTTGCCGCCAAAGACCGGGCAATTGGCGATCGCGGCGATCTTCATGCCGGGCAGGATCGCGTCGATGCCGTAGACGACCTTGCCATTGACCTTGTCCGGCGTGTCGAGCCGCTTCAGCGGCTGGCCGATGATGACGAAGTCCTTGGGGTCCTTCACCCGGACGTCCTTCGGCGGCGTTTGGCCCTGTGCGGCCAGTGCCAGTTCGCCATAGCCGAGCTTGCGGCCGCTTGCGGCATGCACGACCTCGCCTTTCGATGTCGTGCAGCTTGCCGGCTCGACCTGCCATTGCGCCGCTGCGGCCTGCACCAGCATCGCCTTCGCGCTGGCGCCGGCGGCGCGCAACGGATTCCACCAGGCGCGGATCGAGGTCGAACCACCCGTGGCCTGCAGGCCGAACGCCGGATTGGCGTAGAGCTTGTCGTTGGGCGGCGCGTGCAGCACCGCAACCTTTGCCCAATCCGCGTCGAGCTCTTCGGCCAGGATCATCGCAATCGAGGTATAGACCCCCTGGCCCATCTCGACTTGCGGCATCAGGAGCACGGTGCGGCCGGTGTCTTCGACCCGGATGAAGGCGTTCGGCGCGAATTTGCCGTCGGTCGTGTCCTTCGGCTGCTCCGGCTCGTTGACGGCGGCGCGGAGCGGCAGATGGAAGGCGAGCAGGAAGCCGGTGGCGAGACCGCCGGTCAGAACCGCACGGCGGGAGACGTCAGGAAGAGTCTTGTCGGTGATCATGGCGGACCTCACGACTGACGGCCGGAGGCGGCTTGCTTGATGGCCTCGCGGATGCGCACATAGGTGCCGCAGCGGCAGATGTTGCCGGCCATCGCGGCGTCGATGTCGGAATCGTCAGGGCTGGGCGTTGCCGCCAGCAGTGCCGCGGCCGACATGATCTGGCCGGACTGGCAGTAGCCGCACTGGATCACTTCGGCATCGAGCCAGGCCTTCTGCACCTTTGCGCCCGCTGGCGTGCTGCCGACATGCTCGATCGTGGTGATGGCGCGGTTCGCGACCGCGCTGACCGGCAAGACGCAGGAGCGGACTGCCTTGCCGTCGACGTGCACGGTGCAGGCGCCACACTGCGCAATGCCGCAGCCGAACTTGGTGCCGGTCATCCCAAGGACGTCGCGCAGCACCCACAGCAGCGGCATGTCAGGTGGCGCGTCGAACGATTTCGTTTCGCCGTTGATGGTGAGAACAGTTGCCATATGCATCCCCTTGCTCGCTCGATCGCTTGCGGCGATCTAGTCAGCGAATTTGCGCGCACAATAATCATATCGATGCGAAACGATGAAGCGTCGACATGTCCGGCAATGCATTTTTGCGCAGTGAGCGCGTCAGGCCATGACGTTCACGAATTTGTGCGGCGATCACTGCAGTAATTTTGGGCTAATTGATATGATAATCGTCATTTTCTAACGCATTTTGCTCACAAGCGTCATTGATGGCCACAGATGATCGTGCGAATGCGCAAAATCATGCGATGACGAAAGTCGTGCGATTGTGGAAGTCGATCGACGGCGCGATCAATTGCCGCGACTCATTGTTGTGCCCTCTCCCCTTGTGGGAGAGGGCAGCGACGCTGGTAGACGCAGGCTCATTCGGGTGAGGGGTCCGTCTCCGCGTACGGGCGCCGTTTTGGATCAGCGACAAAGGGAAGCCTGATCGTGAACGAGGCACCGCCATGCTCCCGATTGCTCGCTGATATGAACCCGTTGTGTGCTTCGATAATGGTGCGCGCAATGGACAAGCCCATGCCCATGCCTTCCGCTTTACTGCTGTAAAACGGCTCGAAAACCTGTTTCAATTTGTCTTCTGGAATGCCGGGTCCGCGATCTGACACGGATAGCTCGGCGAATTGATCGACGCGCGCAGTCCGGATGCTGATAGTGCGGCTTTCGTGAGACGTGTCCTTCATAGCCTCGACCCCGTTCAGCACAAGGTTCAAAATGACTTGTTGAAGCTGAATGCGGTCGCCGAGGATCGGTAGCGCATCGGGCGTGATCACGTTGACCATTTCGAATTTTCGGCTGACGGTTAGCGCCAAAAGAAATCTGACCGTCTCTTGCACAACCTCATTGAGGTCCAGTTGCTTCAATTCGAACGGCGCCTTTTTTAGGAGGCTGCGCATCCTGCGAATGACCTCGGTGGCACGCCGGTCATCCTGTAGAATATCGTTCACAATTTCCCTGAGTTCAACGACATCGGAAAGTGCAGCGATATCGGGACGCTGCGATTGCAGGATCGCGGCTGCGGTTTCGGCGTTCGTCAGAATAGACCCAAGCGGCTGGTTGATCTCGTGAGCAATCGAGGCGGTCAGTTCGCCAGCGGTCGCGAAGCGATTAACGTGGGCGAGTTCAGTCATGCGCTGTCGCGACTGTACTTCGGCGAATTGACGACGGCGATGCTCACGTAGCAGGATAGCAATAAGCCCGGCTTGTATGAGAAAAACCGCGACGACGGATGCGATCAGCCATAAATACCGTTCCCACACCGATGGCTCGCGGAAGTAGACCGTGCTGCCGGGCGGCAGGTGGCTGTCGCTGATCCCGAACCGCTGCATTTGCCGCCAATCGAACCTTGGCAGCTCGAATTGGCTGGGTGCGACCTTTACGTCGCCAGCTTTTTCACCGTTTAGAATACGGATTGCCGCCGCGGCTGCGATAGTCATGCCCTTCTCAGTCGAATGCATGGAGCCGCCGACAATCGAGCCATCAAAAAATCCGTCAAGATAAGAAAATATGGGAGCATTGGCGGCAGCCGAGAGCCTGTGCAATGCGGCAGCGCCCTCATGTGTAACACCCGCCGCATCAACGCTCATCAGATGCCAGAAGATGGCGCTGTGAGGTGGAAGATGTGCCGCGTCTTTCAGGATATCTTCAAATGACAGCTTGTTATACCATCGTAGTTCAACCCGCCCGCTGAACGGTGCGAGTTCTCGCTCCAATACCCCTTGCCAAAATGTTTCATTGGGCGAAGCCCCATTCACGACGGCGATCACTTTCGTGTCGGGCAACACCTTCAGAATAGTTTCGATGGCGGCAGGAAAATTATGAGCCGCAGCGGCCACGGTGTCATACTCGGTCAGCTTGTCGTATTGGACCCGTCGCGCCTCGACGGAAGTAAACATCATGGGTGTCTTGGGGAAAAGCTGAGCGCGATACCGCTGCACAAACTCGGCAGCTGGCGCACCGAGGGCGACAATGAGGTCGGGAGGTTTGGCCCCGTACAATGCTTGGAGGTAACCGATAAAGGGTGCGAGCGCCTTGTCGTCGTCCACACGGGCGCTTAGCAGCGAGTGGTCCTGAAAGTCGATTGGGACTTTCGATTGCTTGATCATTTGGGGGCGAAGAAACTCAGCGAAATCGGTCCACGGTTTGAAGCGGAGGCCGAATGATTGCAGCATCAAAACGCGCTTGGGCTCAGGATCAGCCGCCCGACCCGGCCCCAGTGTTGCCAGCAACAATGCGACGACCAGCGGGGCGGCGAAGGTCCGCCTGCAAAAGGATCGCCAGGATAGTGAGAACAGGCAAAACCGCATTGCCATCCTAGTCCCCTCGGTCCCGGAGCCTAATGGCACGGCCGAATGTTTAATAGGCCGAAAAACGGCTGTCGGCGGCTTGGCCGGGGAGAGCGATCAGGACTGGACCCAGCGGCAGCGGACCGCAACGATTCCGGGGACAATGAATTCCAGCCGAAATCTTGGTTTTACTGCACGCGCTAACGGTGGCTGAAAGTTGAAGCTCGGGGTTCGCCCGAGCTTCAACAGGAGCAAGCCATGCGAAGCCCGAAGCCGTTCACCGTCTATCAGCCGGTCCCGGCTAAAGCCCGAAGCCCGCTCTTCGCCGTTCACGCCTATTCGCTCGATCAGGCGCGGACTTGAGCGCGAGGCGATGGAAGTCGCGGTCGACGGGTTAATAGGCGCAAATATAGTTTCCGTAAGCATCGTAGCAACTGCGGCGGTACGCAGCAGTGCCAACGGCAGCCGCGCCTACCGCTGCCGCTCCCACACCGTAGCCCCGATAGCCGTAGCCGCGATAGCCGCCCCGGTAGCCGTAGCCCCGGTAGCCTGCGCCGCGCACCGCAACAGCGCCGCCGCCTCGCGGTCCTCGAACTGCGACCGCACCGCCGCGATAACCGCCGCCACCCCGATAGGCACCTCCGCCGCGCCGAGCCTCGGCATCATCGGGGATCAAGCAGGCGGTGAGCAAAACGAAAGCGGCAAGAGAAGCAAGAATGAAGCGGAGCATGACAGAAACCCTTCCATGAATTCCTTAAGCCCCGCTCGCGAGATTGCGGCTCTCTCCGCGCAGGAGCTTGATGTAGATCAATCGAACCCGCCCACTGCGGCGACTACGCTATGTTCTGCCGCACCTGAGAAGGCGATGAGCCTCAGTTGCGCAAGTTCCAAGAGAGAGGTCCGCCATGCATCCGAGCAAGCGTCTTTCGATCAGGTCAGCGACTGTTGCCGGGATTGCTGCCAGCGCCCTGTTGGGCCTTGCAGGTCTCACGCTCAATCCAGGCCCAGCCAATGCGGTCGTGTATTGCCAATACACTGCCTACCCAGCGGGTTGCGTTGCTCGGGCAGGCGTCGTGCTCAGGCCCCGCCCGGTGGCGCGCGCCGCAGTCCGTCATAACGCCGGCGGCAATGCGAATGGTGGCGTCAATCGTGTCGGAGCCAGGCGGTAAAGGCCGGTTTCGCAAGCCAGGAAGAAGCCGCCATCGCTTCGTCCCGGTGGCGGCTTTGCTTTGTCTGGCGGGGATAGGCCACCGTACCGACGGGGCGGCTTTAGGCATGAAACACACTTGGTACGTCACTTTTGAAGTGCCGCTGGATGGCACACTGTCAAGACGGCGACATCCGCGGCTAACCAACACGTTTGAAAGCGAAGCAGCAGCCAAGGATTTTGCGCGAACCAAATTCAACGACGGACTGATCGTCAGTGCAGGGACTGTCATCCCTCACTTTCCGAGAGTGTCGATCCCATCGGCCGAAATCCCAACGTGGCTCGAAGCACCGAACCAAGTTGATCCAGATCAATAACTAGGCCACCGACGCTGGTGACATGCTCTAAGGGGCAGCAACCGGGAGCCTGACCATGAATGAACGTTCGGAGCCGAAACAGGTCTGTCGTCGCAACGCACTAACCTTCCTTGGATACGCAGGGGTGTTTGGGCTTGTGGTTTCGTCCTCAATTTTGGCGGCCTCAGAGGCTGTTGCTCAAACCACTGCGCCAGCCGCCGCGCCTACCACGCCGCCAGCGGACGCGCCGAAGTCAGGCACAGAACGCCGCCAGGAGCGGCGCAGCGGGCGAACAGAGCGCCGCCAGGAACGCCGCACGGGACGCACAGAGCGGCGCCAAGAGAGGCGTACGGGACGCGACGAGCGACGGGACGCTCGCGACGGCACCCCGGCCGCCACGACGACCACCGAGCAAAAGAAGTAGTCCGTTCATTGCCAAGCACAGCTACCGGGCCGCCCAAGCGTAGGCCCGGAAGGCCGTACAGCGCGCGGCCAGCGCCGTCTACGGAAAGCGGGGCGGGGCTATGGAAATCGGCTTCTCTCGCGAGGGGAGAAGAGGAGGGGGTGGAGATTTCGGAATAATAGCAGTATACGCCTGTTTTGCCCGACGGCGCAAGCGCTTCAGAGGCGCCTGGATCGACGGATTCATCTGGCGCTTAAGCCGTTGATTCTACTCGCCCCGGCTACTGTGCATGGGGTTGTTTTCGAGGTTTTTGATTCAGGGAGGCCATGCGCCCGCCGCAAGCGCGTCGCGACGACCCTCAGCTCTGCCGAAAGCCCATCCGGAAGGCGCCCCAGTGCTTGCCGCGGATCATGATCGGCGAGGATAAATCCTTCATCAGCACGAACTGCCCGCCGCCCATGTCGCGGCGATAGGTCTGCAGCAGGAACGGCTTGGTGTTGGCCGCGACCTTCTGCACCGCGCGATCGGTGAACAGGCGGCGGTTGCGGCAATTGGCGTTATTCCAGACCGGGTCCTTGCCCTGCGGCAGGCGGTAGTTCGGGTTGTGCGTCGGCAGATAGCCGCCCTTCGCCCAGGCGACGCAGAACACGATGCGGGGATCGGATTTCTGGATCGGGTCCTGGATCGCGGGCAGCACGCGGTCTGTGAAGTCGACATAGTCAGTGTTGTACTGCTTGGGATCGGTGCCGGGGATTTCCCGATAGTTCTCGTCCATGAACTGGTCGAGCGTGATCTCGCCGCGGCCGATGGCGGCTTCGAACTCGTCCGAGATCCGCTTTGCGGTCTCGACGACAATTCGGATCAGCGGCGCATCCGATGTCTCGACGCCGCTGTCGGCGATCAGCGCAATCAGCCCTTCGGACGTGTCGAGCAGTTTGGTCACGCGTTGATCGGCGTTCTTGAGATCGCGTGAGGAGAGGTCGACGCCCTTGGCGAGCTCGTTGAGCTCGCTGATGACGGTGTCGCAATGTCCGAGGTTGGAGGTTGCCGCGCGCGTGACGCTGCCGATCTCGGCTTCCACGGAGGCGAAGCCCTGCTGGACCCGCGAGATGATGCCGGAGATCCGCTGGGCGCCTGCGCCGGCCGTCTTCGCGCGCTGCGAGGCATCGCTGCTCTCGCCGATCAGACCTTCGATCTGGCCGTCGAGATCGCGCACGGTGTCGGAGATCTGGTGCGTGGCCTGGCGGGTGGCTTCCGCGAGGTTCTTGACCTCGCTTGCCACCACCGCGAAGCCGCGGCCGGCATTGCCGGCGCGTGCCGCCTCGATGGTGGCATTGAGCGCGAGCAGATTGGTCTGCTTCGCGATCGCCTCGATCGAGCCGGACACTTTTGCCACTTGTGCCAGCGCGGAGCCGACGGCGCTCAAGCGCGCCTCGATCCGCTCCACCGCTGCAACGAGCTCGGAGATGTGGCTCACCGCGGCATCGACTGCGCCGCGCGACTGCGCGATCTCGCCGACCGCCGCTGACGTGGTCGTTTGCACCGCCTGTGACGCATTGGCGATGTCGTGATTGGCCGACACCATCGTTTCGGCAGTTTCCTGGAGGTGGTGGAAACGTTCCGACTGGTTCGCGACGCGGCTTGCGACTTCCTGGACGTTGCCGGCGATGTCAGCCAGTTCCACGCCGAGGCCGCCGATGCGGTCGGCGAGCTGATCGATCAGCCGTTCGGAAAGTGTTCGGTTGGAGCCGGTGTCCAGTACTGCAAGTTGTACGACGGACATGTCTTGAGAGTCCTCCAGTCAGAGCCATTCGCCGGCTCTCCGCGGCATTCCCATTCCAATATCGATCTTAGAGGTGATTCGCGCTTTGGCGTCTTGCCTGAGCGCGCACTAGAGCTTGTAGGCCGTCCTGAATCCGCCCCAGTGCCGGCCTTGCACGCGGATCGGAACGTCGATCTCGCGCATCATCACCGTATTTCCGTTGCCCATGTCGCGTGCATAGCTCTGCACCAGATACGAGCGCAGGTTGCGCGCGGCAGCCAACCCCGCCGGATCGTTGAACATCCGCCGGTTGCGGCTGTTGGCCGTGTTCCAGGCGGCATCACCCGGCCGCTGCGGATGCGAATAGATCCTGTTGTGCACCGGCAGGAAGCCGTTGCGATCGACCATGGCGCAGAATGCCATGCGCGGGTCCTTCGCCAGAAAGGCTTCCTGGAACGCCGGCAGCGCGCGGTCGGCCCAGTCCAGATATCTGGTGCGGTACTGCTGCGGATTGGTTCCGGCGATTTCGGCATAATCGGTGTCGAAGAGGTCGTCGATCTTCACCTCGCCGCGGGCAACCGCCTGCTCGAAGATCGCGGTCAGCGCGTTACCCGCCTCCATGGCGCGGGTGACAAACTCCGTGTTCTCCTCGTGGATCGACCACAGCCTGTCCTCGATCTTCTCGCGGAGCTCGTCATTGGGACTAACGAATTGCGCGCGGGCACCGGCCTTGGATTGCTCGACCACGCGCAGGCGGCAGGCGCCGACGCCTTCGAGGGTGCCTTCGACCATGGCTTGCGATGCAAGGCGGCCCGCGTCCGCGCCGCCGATCAGCACGCCGTCCATCGCTATCTCGTAGACCGGCAGCACGCCGCGGGCGGTTTTTAGCTTGAGATGGCAGGGCAGCCGCTCGGTCTTGCGGCGGTCATCGTGCTCGCTCTGGCGCAGCAGCACGGCGCAGCGCGATTTCAGTTTCTGTGCGAAGGCGGTCACGGCCTTGCCTGCGCTGGCGACGCTCTCGCCGTGGCTCTCGGCCGCCTTGGTCGCAGCATCGATCTCGGCTGCGCTTTCGCCGACCGAGATGATGAACTGCGACGCGCTGGTCGCGTTGCCGGAGACTTCGCTGGTGGTGGCGTTCTGTTCGGCGACCGCGCCGTTGACGGTCTCGAACACCGGGCGGATGGCCTCAATCGCCTGCGAGATGCGGTGCACCGCATCCGCGGAGCCGGCGGCGTCGCGCTGCAGCGCGTCGATCTTCTTGGTGATTTCCTCCGTCGCGCCCTGGGTCTGCACCGCGAGTGCCTTGACCTCGGTGGCGACGACCGCAAAGCCTCTTCCCGCGGCGCCCGCGCGCGCGGCCTCGATGGTCGAGTTGAGCGCGAGCAGCGTCGTCTGCCGCGCGATCTGTGCGATCAGATTGACCACGTTGCCGATGGCGGCCGAGGATTCGCGCAAGCGATCGACATTGGCGCGGGCTTCCTGTGCCGCGGCGCTGGCCTCGTCGGCGAGCTTGCCGGCCTCGCGAACCTGCGCCCCGATGCCCAGCGCCGACTGGGTGAATTTGTCGGCGGCATGGGCGAAGGTGGAGGCATTCGATTGCGCGGCGTTGGTCCGGCCGGTCAGGGCGTCGGTGCGGTCGCGGATGGCGGCAAGTGTCGTGGCGGTCGCCTCGGCGCCGCCGGCCACCGAATTGGCGGCGCGCTCGAGCTGGCGAATCATGGCGCCCAGTTCGAGTTCCAGCAGTTCCAGGATTTCCTTGGCCGAATCGCTTTCGACGGCCGCGGCAGGCTCGGAATGGGCCGCCGGCTGCGCAGCCTGCGGGGCAGCCGCAGGTGCAGCCATGTCCGGCAGACGCTTCCGAAATAGTCCGAATGCCATCAGGTCTCTCTTGTCGCGGGACGGTCGGAGGCTATTTTCGCAGGCTGGAATGAAATCAGGGTTAACGATGCCTGACATCTAGGCACGGGCCCGTACGGTGTTACCTTAAAGTCGTAGAGCCTCTTTCTTTCCAAGGGGGTGGCGGCCTATAAGGCCGCGCTTCCCACGCTCACCTTGGCGCACGAGTCCCTAGAGAAGATCACGCATGGCCGGACATTCCCAATTCAAGAACATCATGCACCGCAAGGGGCGGCAGGATGCCCAGAAGTCGAAACTGTTCGGCAAGCTGGCACGGGAAATCACCGTCGCGGCCAAGCTGGGGACGCCCGACCCCAACATGAACCCGCGCCTGCGTGCCGCCATCACCGCGGCGCGCCAGGAGAACATGCCGAAGGACAATATCGAGCGCGCCGTCAAGAAGGCGCTCGGCAGCGACAGCGAGAATTATGACGAGATCCGCTACGAGGGTTACGGCCCAGGCGGCGTTGCCGTCATCGTCGAGGCGCTGACCGACAATCGCAACCGCGCGGCTTCCGACATCCGCTCCTTCTTCACCAAGTCCGGCGGCAATCTCGGTGAAACCGGCTCGGTCTCCTTCATGTTCGACCGAACCGGCATCGTCGAATACGACCGCAGCATCGCCTCCGACGATGCGGTGCTGGATGCCGCGATCGAGGCCGGCGCCGACGACGTGATCTCGAGCGAAGGCGGCCACGAGATCTACGCCTCGACCGAAGGCTATCGCGACGTCGCCAAGGCGCTGGAGGCCAAGTTCGGCGAGCCGCGCAAGGCCGCGCTGATCTGGAAGCCGCAGAACACGGTCGCAGTCGACGACGAGACGGGCGAGAAGCTGCTCAAGCTGATGGACCTGCTCAACGAGCACGACGACGTCCAGCACGTCTACGCCAATTTCGAGGTGTCGGACGCGCTGCTGGCGAAGATGGGCGGGTAGGGGGGCACTTCCCCTGTTACTTCCGTTCTGTTTCTGTTTCCCCCACGGCGGCCAGCCGCTATCACTGGCTCATGACGACGCTCCCGATTCGTGGCCCCGTTCGCATCATCGGCATCGACCCTGGCCTGCGCCGCACCGGCTGGGGCGTGATCGAGGCCGAGGGCAACCGCCTGATCTACGTCGCCTGCGGCTCGGTGGAGCCGCCGGACGATTTGCCGCTGGCGAGCCGGCTGCTCGCGATCCATGAGGGGCTGGCCGCCGTCCTGTCCAGTCACAAGCCGATGGAAGCCGCGGTCGAGCAGACTTTCGTCAATAAGGACGGCGTCGCGACGCTGAAGCTCGGCCAGGCCCGCGGCGTCGCCATGCTCGCGCCTGCGATGTTCGGCATCAGTGTTGCCGAATACGCGCCGAACCAGGTGAAGAAGACGGTGGTCGGCGCCGGCCACGCCGACAAGCAGCAGATCGCGATGATGCTCAAGATTTTGCTGCCGAAGGCCGATCCGCCGTCCGCGGACGCCGCCGACGCGCTCGCCATCGCCATCACCCATGCCCATCATCGCCAGAGCACCGCGCTGCGGCTGAAGGTGGCAGGCTTATGATCGGCAAGCTCAAGGGCCTGATCGATTCCTACGGCGAGGATTTCGTCATCCTCGACGTCGGCGGGGTCGGTTATCAGGTGCATTGCTCGACGCGCACGCTGCAGCATCTGCCCTCGCCGGGCGAGGCCGCCGTGCTGTCGATCGAGACCTATGTTCGCGAGGATCAGATCAAGCTGTTCGGCTTCCGCAGCGACCAGGAGCGCGAATGGTTTCGCCTGCTTCAGACCGTGCAGGGCGTCGGCGCCAAGGTCGCGCTCGCTGTGCTCGGCACGCTTGGGCCGTCCGACCTCGCCAACGCGATCGCGTTGCGCGACAAGGCTGCAGTGGCGCGCACGCCGGGTGTCGGCCCCAAAGTCGCAGAGCGCATCGTCACCGAGTTGAAGGACAAGGCGCCGGCCTTTGCCAATGTCGATCCGGCGGTCGTGCACCTCGCCGGCGCCGTCGACGACCAGCGCGCGCCACGGCCCGTGGCGGACGCGATCTCCGCGCTGGTCAATCTCGGCTACGGCCAGCCGCAAGCTGCCGCGGCCATTGCATCTGCATCGCGCAGCGCGGGTGAGAATGCGGAGACCGCGCAGCTCATTCGCCTTGGCCTGAAGGAGCTCGCGAAGTGAGCGATCCTAAGGCCAACCGCATGGTCACGCCCGAGCGCCGCAGCGACGATGTCGGCGACACTGCGCTGCGTCCGCAATCGCTGTCCGACTTCGTCGGCCAGCAGCAGGCGCGCAAGAATCTGTCCATCTTCATCGAGGCGGCGCGCAAGCGCGGCGAGGCGCTGGATCACGTGCTGTTCGTCGGTCCCCCCGGCCTCGGCAAGACCACGCTGGCGCAGATCGTGGCCAAGGAACTCGGCGTCGGCTTTCGCGCGACATCAGGCCCGGTGATCGCCAAGGCCGGCGATCTCGCCGCGCTGCTCACCAATCTCGAAGAGCGCGATGTGCTGTTCATCGACGAGATCCATCGCCTGAGCCCGGCGGTGGAAGAAGTGCTCTATCCCGCGATGGAGGATTTCCAGCTCGACCTCATCATCGGCGAGGGTCCGGCGGCGCGCTCGGTGAAGATCGAGCTGTCGAAATTCACCCTCGTCGGCGCCACTACCCGCGCCGGCCTGCTCACCAATCCCTTGCGCGACCGCTTCGGCATTCCGGTCCGGTTGAATTTCTACACCATCGAGGAGCTGGAAAGCATTGTCACCCGTGGTGCCCGCGTGCTCAACGTCGGCATGAGCGCGGATGGCGCCAACGAGATCGCGCGACGCGCGCGTGGCACGCCGCGTATCGCCGGCCGGCTGCTGCGCCGCGTGCGCGATTTTGCTTCGGCGGCCGATGCCGACAGGATCGATCGCAAGATTGCCGACCACGCGCTGAGCGCGCTCGAGGTCGATGCCGCCGGCCTCGACGCGATGGACCGCCGTTACCTCACGACCATCGCGCAGAACTATGGCGGCGGCCCGGTCGGCGTCGAGACGATGGCCGCCGCTCTGTCGGAGCCGCGCGATGCGATCGAAGACATCATCGAGCCCTATCTGATCCAGTGCGGCTATCTGCAGCGCACTCCGCGCGGCCGCCTGCTCACCTCGCACGCCTTTCGCCATCTCGGCATCAGCGAGCCATCGCGCGATGCGGCGGCACAGTTCGGCCTGTTCGGCACCGACGAGAGCGACGACTGATCTGCGCAAGTACGGACGGTCGGGCCGTCATGAATTTCCGGTGATTTCGTGCAGAGGGTCTGCACAAAAGCACCCCATTTCCGCTTCAATAGGGTCGCATCAACAAGCTGCATCACGATCAGGCTGCCATGATCACGCGCCGTCACCTCATCCGTTCCATCGGCGGACTGTCCGCCCTCGGCGCATCGACCGCGGCCTATGGCGTCGGCGTCGAGCCGGTGCTGCGGCTTCGCGTCACCCGCTATCATCCAACCCCGCGGCAATGGCCGGCGGATTTCCCGCTGAAGATCGCCGTGATCGCCGACATCCATGCCTGCGATCCCTGGATGTCGCTGGAGCGGATCGAAGCCATCGTCGATCGCACCAATGCGCTGAATGCGGATATCATCGTGCTGCTCGGCGACTATGTTGCCGGTCTGCACCAGGTCACGCGCATCATTCCGGCGAGCGAATGGGCCAAGGTGCTGGCCGGCCTGAAAGCGCCGCTCGGCGTCCATGCCGTCATGGGCAACCATGACTATTGGGCGGACAGGATCGTCCAGCAGGCTGGACACGGGCCGACGGTCGCGCATCGCGCGCTGGAGACGGCCGGCATTCCCGTCTACGAGAACGACGTCGTGCGGCTCGCCAAGGATGGCCGTGCATTCTGGCTCGCCGGCCTTGGCGATCAACTCGCCTTTCTGCCGGCGCGACGCTTCCGAGCACGGGACGCTTCGGCGCCGACGATCTCGACGCGACGCTTGCCAAGGTCACCGACGACGCGCCGATCATCCTGCTCGCGCATGAGCCCAATATCGCGCCGCGCGTGCCCGCCCGCATCGCGCTGCAACTGTCCGGCCACACTCATGGCGGCCAGGTCCGCCTGCTCGGTTGGTCGCCGGCGGTTCCGCCACAGCACGGCCTCCGGCTCGCCTATGGCCATGTCCGGCTCAAATGCGACGTCATCATCTCCGGCGGCCTCGGTTGCAGCATCATGCCGCTCCGCGTCGGCGTGCCGCCGGAGATCGTCGAGGTGACGCTGGGGCGTGGGCCGGCGGTGGTCTAGCCGCGCTTGCGCAGCCGGCCGTTTTTGCGCAAAACGGGCTGGTTACCGAAAAAGCGAAGAGGCTCGCGACGTGACAGCTCATCTCGACGGCGAGATCCGCGACGGCCGCCACCATATGCAGGTCCGCGTCTATTACGAGGACACGGATTTCCCTGGCTTGCCATTGTCGTAGTATGCAAACGTGCTGATCTCTCGCTCCTTGCTGCGGTTTTCGGGAAAAAGGTTCTTTCCGTAAAGCGCGGAGCTGTTCAGGTAGGGCGTATATTCGTAGGGCATCCGCTTGCGAACCGGATGCACTACTATGCATTCAATCAAGTTGCGGAAGGCAATGCGAGTTTCGATCGCCTTCGGATTGGTTTTGAGCGCGGTGATAAGCCTTCTAACCTCCGAGGAGTATCGGTCACTGAATTTCGGGCGATCGAAGCCAACTAAATTTTCGCCGCCACCGCCCAGCAGCCGCAAGCGCTCTTCAACGCTTTCCCGCTCCAGATCGCACTCATCGATCCGCTTGAGCAATTCGTCCGGCTTGCGGCGGCTATTTGCGATGGCATAAGAGAGGCGTTCGATCTCGGTAGTCAATACGCGGCGTCGACGCTCTAGCTTATTGTGTTCGCTGCCATTGTTCCGATCGTTTTTGCGCTCCTCCTTCCAAGTACGCATCGCCTCTTCAATGGCTTTCGGCGAAAGCAATTTCACCTGATTTTTTCGGAGGCATCCTCGAGCAGAACGTCCATATCAAAGCTACGGGTGTGCTCGCAGGTGCCCCGCTGATGCGCGCTCGCGCATGCCGCGCGCGGCGCACCGTTACGCGAGGATTGAGCGATTCGCATATGGCCATTGCAGACGCCACACCGGAGCACACCGGCAAGCGGGTGCTCATGGTTGCGCGGACTCACGGCGCGACGCCGCGGCTGGCCAGTCGGTCCGAACATAGATACCGCGCGCACCCTACGAACCTTCTGCGCTAGATCCCAGAGCCCTTGCGGAACGATCCGCAGCTCTGGCTTTTTGACGATAATGTGGCGTTCTGCTGGATTGCAGCGCTTCTGTTTCTTCTGCGTCTCTGGGTTAAGAATTGTCGAGCGAACGTTCCAATGTATCTCGCCGATGTATAGTTCGTTGCCGATAATGCCGCGACCATGCCGACCGCCTGTGATGCACTGATGGTTCCAGGTGGTGCGACCCGCCTTGTTCTTGTGACGAGTTGCCCCTGGTGAGGGCACGCCTTCGCGGGTGAGGTCAGCGGCGATAGTTCGGGTCGAGCGGCCCGCTGCATATTCTTTGAAGATGCGGAGCACAATCTTTGCTTCGTTCTCATCGATTACGCGCTCGCCGGGCGCGCCCGGCCTCGGCCGATAACCATAGGCGTATGAGCCCGGAATTCTTCCGTTCGCAACAGCGTTGTCATGGCCGCGCCGAACCTTTTCGGCGAGCTGCGGCTTGTAAATCGTGTTGTACAGACTTGCGATGCTAATGTCAGTGGCGGTCGCGTAGACTCCTTTCTGATCCATCAGCTCAACGCCGTTGAACTCGAAAACCTGCTTGAGACGCTGGATGGTTGCGGGATCGCGCGACAAGCGGTCGAAATGCTCAACGACGACTACGTCAAACTGCCGGCTTCGCACACCGTTGAGCAAGCGCTGATAGCCGTCCCGCGCACCTTCGGTAAGACCAGATTTTGCGGCATCCACAAACTCGCCGACGACATCGAGGTTGTTGCGCAATGCGACTTTGCGGCAGAGTAACAGCTGACCGTCAATCGAGCTCACCCTTTGCATGTCGCTCGAATAGCGCGCGTATATTACGGCCGTTTTCTTCGATGACGGGTCCGTCATGCCGGTCCTCTATCGGCTGCCCCGAGCCATGATGTTCATCCCGTGCGATCTGACGTCCGATGGCGCGCGCCAACTCAAACCAGATTTCCTCATTGTCCGGATTATCCCAGCTCTGAGGATGGGAGGGGGCAAGCGGTCGAATGGTCGCTCGTTGTCTTCGGAAAGATCGGATGCGGGTAGGCATTTGCAAACTCGCGAGCGGAAGCTAGCGTAAATTTCCGCGCTGCGCTACGGCCAAGCCGCAGCGATTACTCGCAACGCGTCCCTCATGCTGGCTTCGGCAGCTTCGAATGAAAATGAAATTCGTCAAGTGCCGCAGCGTGCGTGAGGGCATTCCTGGCGATGAGGCGCGTAGTCCAGAGTAGAAATGCTAAGCAAAGCGGAGTAAAAATACTTGCGGGTGGCGGCGGCGTAAGTTTGTTATCGGGTGCGGGTGCGGGTGCGGGTGCGGGTGCGGGTGCGGGTGCGGGTGCGGGTGCGGGTGCGGGTGCGTAGGAGCCGTCCTCGGTTCCCCACAGATTGTAGTGGCTGCCGCAGAGCCCGGCGAACTGTACGTTCAGCCCAGACGCGGTGGTCCGAGCCCAAGGAGCCTTCGATGATTGGGTCTTTTCTTATTCCGCTTGTTCGATCGCTCTTGCGTCGAGGCTCCAAGAGCTAGCAATCGCGTCTTCGTGAGCTCCGCAGTAGCGCGCGAAAAGCACTGTCAGAAATACTCGTGTTTCTCAGCATGCTGTAACTGGCGCTCGGGCAACCGGTTCGCCGGCAAGAGAGCCGGGCCCGGTCAGCTGGCAGCCGGAAGGCTGACGCTCGAATCATCGCTCAAAGGCGCGATGGTTTCCAGCGTCATGTAACGGGCACGCTGGACGGCCCATTCATCGTTCTGTTCGAGCAGGACCGCTCCAATGAGGCGAACCATGGCATTCTCCTTGGGGAACATGCCGACCATATGTCCAAACCGGTTCACAGCCTTGCCGCACCACATCCACAAAGACGATCTGCTTCGGGCGTTTCGCCGACAAAAGCCGGCAGGCCGGCGCGGAGGTCGATGGGACAACGGAGGCAAAGTACGAAGAGGGGCTCACGGACCAATCCGCGATCTCTGGGCACGGGTCCACACTGTCCCTACCGGCTACAGCCGGTGCGGCGCGTCTACATCCCCAAGCCGACGGGGGTAGGCGGCCTCTCGGTGTGCCGGCCGCTAGAGGACAAGATCGTCCAAAGCGCGGTGGCCGAGGTGTTGAGCGCCGCCTATGAGGTCGAATTCCTCGGGTTCTCCTACGGCTTCCGGCCGGGGCGGAATCCTCAGATGGAGCTTGATACCCTGCATCCGGCTATCATGACATATCCAGTGTCTTCGATTCGGTCGACCACGAGTGGCTGCTGCGGATGGTGGCGCACAGGATTGCCGATCCTCGTATCCTGCAGCTCATCGAGCTGCGGCTGCGAGCTGGCGTTCTTGAGAGCGGCGAGAAGCAAGACACACGCCGCAAAGGGCAGGATCAGTCCGCTCCTTCCAACATCTTCCTGCATTACATCCTCGATCTCTGGGTCGACCACTGGAGTGGTCGCCATGCACGCGGTCGCGTTGTGACCGTGCGCTTTGCGCACGACTTCGTCATCGGCTTCGAGAGCAAGGCAGATACCCAGGAAATGCTCTTGGCCCTCAAGGCGCGACTGGCCGACGCTCCATGCGGACAAAACCCGGTTGATCGAGTTTGGCGCGGTTCGCGGCCCTCCCGCGTCAGCCGCGCAGCGAGGGTGGCCGAGACCTTCGCCTTCCTGGGGTTCACTTACTTTGCGGGCGGACCCGAGATGGCCGGTTCATCGTGAAGCACAAGACCGAAGGGAAACGCCTGTGCTCTCGAGCAACATCACAAGTCTCGCGCGGCTCATGCGGGCGTCGCTCGTCGACAAACGTTGGTATAGGTTATGCAACCCGTTCTATATCCCCCGCTTACCTCTGTAGAGTTGAGCTGCCCGTCGGCTTGTCTGTAGTTTCAGCGTCGAAGCTGGATCGTCCGAAGGGTGGGGCGGCGCGAAATCCTAAGCTGAGTTGATAAGTGTGCTGCAAGGCATTGCTGCCATTGACGCGTGGGACGAGGTTAAATGGAAATACGTCAGCCCACTTCCGCGTTGGAGGTCCATCAGCACATTGTGTGCTCCCTCCAGAAGCAAGACCCAGTGATCTTGGACATCGGCTGCTACGACGGAGCTGACTCTTTACATTGTCTGCGGCTTTGCCCAGAGGCTCAGCTCTACTGGTTCGAGCCGGCCCCCCGGGGCGGTTGCTAGCTTAAGAGAAACATGGGGCTCTACCCTGAGAAGGTGCCCCTACCCACAGTCGCCGCGTTGATGACTGTTGCTGTAGCCTGGCTTACTGGCGAATTTCCGTCAGTCTCTTGAATGCGAGCATCGCGATGGCATTTACCGAGCTCTTCATCAAACGTCCGATATTGTCTATCGTCGTCAGTCTCCTGATCCTGCTGACCGGCATTGGTGCGGCCACCGTTTTGCCAATCCGGCAGTATCCTAAGCTGACCAACACGGTCGTCAATATCACAACCTCTTATCCTGGCGCCTCCGCCGACATGATCCAGGGGTTCATCACCACGCCCCTTGAGCAAGCGCTCGCTTCGGCCGAAGGCGTTGATTACATTACGTCCTCCTCGGTGCTCGGTGCCTCGACGATCCAGGTCTATATCAAGCTCAATTTCGAGCCCAACGAGGCGCTCACTGAAGTGCTCTCCAAGGTCAACTCGGTCAAATATTTAATCCCTAAGGAATCGAACGATCCGGTCGTCACCAAATCTGCCGGTCAGACTACAGCTGTCATGTATATCGCCTTCTCCAGCGAAGAACTGACGGCCAGCGCGATCTCCGACTATCTCTCGCGCGTGGTGCAACCGATTATGTCAACTGTAGACGGCGTCGCAGCAGCAGACATCCTCGGCGGCCAGAGTTTTGCGATGCGGTTATGGCTCGATCCCGCGAGAATGGCGGGCCACGGCGTGTCGCCAGCTGATGTTTCGGCTGCAATCGCGGCCAACAACTTCCAGGCTGCGGCCGGCCAGACTAAGGGCTATTTCACTCTCTCCGACGTCACGGTCAACACTGATCTGCGGAGTGTTGATGACTTCAAGCGCATGATCGTCAAAGCCAACGACGGCGGCTTTGTGCGCATGGAGGACATCGCGACAGTCGAGCTTGCGGCGCAGAGCACAAACGCCAGCGTCGCGATGAACGGCGAACACGCGATCTTCGTCGCCGTGCAGGCGAGCCCAGAAGGTAATCCACTGAACATAGCGCGAGGCGTTCGGGCACTGCTTCCAGAAATGAAGCGCAGCCTGCCGCCATCGCTGAAGATGGAAGTGGCCTACGACTCCACCAAGTTCATCCAATCATCGATAGACGAGGTGGAGAAGACGCTCCTTGAGGCCGTCGCGATCGTGATGTTGGTGATCTTCCTGTTCCTGGCCTCCCTGCGGTCTGTCATCATTCCGGTCGTCACCATTCCGCTGTCCATTATTGGCGTCTACGGTATGATGCTGGCGCTGGGGTTCTCATTCAATCTGCTGACCCTCCTTGCGATGGTGCTTGCGATCGGTCTCGTGGTTGACGACGCAATCGTCGTGGTGGAGAACGTTCATCGCCATATGGAAGAAGGTGCGTCGCCCGCGCAGGCCGCTACAAATGGCGCGGGCGAGATCGTCGGCCCCGTCCTCTCCATGACGATTACGTTGGCCGCCGTGTACGCCCCCATCGGCTTTCTCGGCGGCCTCACCGGCGCGCTGTTCCGCGAATTCGCGTTTACACTGGCGGGTTCGGTGATCGTGTCGGGCGTGATCGCGTTGACGCTGTCGCCCATGATGTGCGCGGTCTTCCTGAAGAGCGCTGAAGAGGGGCGGTTTGCAAAGTTTGTGAATCGTGTGTTCAGCGCCGTGACGCGCTGGTACGGCCGCAAGCTCGACCGCTCGCTCGACTATCGCCCGATTACCGGGCTGTTTGCGCTGACCATGCTGGGCCTCGTCGCCTTTCTGTATATGCATACTTCCAAGGAACTCGCACCCGAGGAGGATCAGGGTATCGTATTCGCACTGACAAAAGCGCCGAAATACGCCAATATTGATTACCTGGATTATTACGGCGCCAAGCTCGACAAGGCACTCCAGAAGTTTCCCGAGACGGATTTTCGCTTCGTGCTCAACGGCATCAGCGGTCCGCAGGGCGGCATGGCCGGGATGTTGCTTAAGCCTTGGGCCGAGCGCAAGCGCTCATCGATCGCTCTGAAATCGCTGGTCCAGGCCGAGCTGTCCAAACTGGAAGGCATCAACGCATTTGCCTTTAGCTTGCCGCCGCTTCCGGGCGGTTCGGGCGGCTTACCAGTGCAGATGGTGATCAAGTCGACGCTCGGTTTCCAGTACATCTACGAGCAGATGTCGAAGCTGAAGGATGTCGCGCGCGAGAGCGGTCTGTTCATGGTCAGCGACTCTGACCTTGAGTTCAACCAGCCGGGGGTGCGAATCAAGGTCGATCGATCCAAGGCGAGCGACCTTGGCATCACCATGCAGAACGTCGGTAGCGCGCTCGCGACCCTCCTTGGCGGAAACTACGTCAATCGCTTCAACCTGCAGGGTCGCTCCTACGAAGTGATCCCGCAGGTGCCGCGCGAGAAACGCCTGACGCCGGAATCACTTGGGAGCTATTATGTCAAGGCAGCGGCGGGCTCGATGCTGCCGCTATCGACCGTGGTCTCCATCGAGACTGCGACCGATCCGAACGCACTCACCCACTACAACCAGCTCAACTCCGCGACCTTCCAAGCCGTACCGATGCCCGGCGTCACGATCGGTCAGGCTGTGGACTTCCTCGAGAGCGAGGCAATGAAACTGCCCGCAGAGTTCAGCCACGACTTCCTCGGGGACGCCCGTCAATATGTGCAGGAGGGTAACAAACTGGTCATCACCTTTGCGTTTGCACTCATTGTCATTTTCTTGGTGCTTGCGGCGCAGTTCGAAAGTCTGCGCGATCCCCTCATCATCATGTTCAGCGTTCCCATGGCAATCGCCGGCGCCTTAATCCCGCTATTCTTTGGCTTGGCGACGATGAACATCTACACCCAAATCGGACTGTTGACATTGGCTGGGCTGATATCCAAGCACGGTATTCTGATGGTCCAGTTCGCCAATCAGCTGCAGCTCAAGGAGAGACTCGATCCCCGCTCGGCCATCGAGATGGCGGCGCGCGTCCGCCTCCGTCCAATCTTGATGACCACGGCGGCGATGGTCACGGGCCTCTTACCTTTGTTGACCGCAACGGGTGCTGGCGCCGCGAGCCGCTTCTCGATCGGGCTCGTGGTCGTCGCGGGCATGTCCATCGGCACGCTGTTCACGCTTTTCGTGCTGCCGGCGCTCTATGTCGCGATCGCGTCGGATCACCGCGCCGACGCGAGTTCCGATCACGTCCAGAACGCCGCCGAGCTCGCCTTCATCGGAGCATCCGATGCCCACCTGGCCAAGCGATGATCCTAGCGATCAACTCGGGTTTGCTCGATCGCTCCGCTAGCGTAGGGGCGCTGCTCGCCGACCGCGGTAACTTGATCGCACTGGGTGCCTGCAGTTCATGGCGGCGGACAGGAAGGATGATCCGCGGTTGCTGCGCTTCGTCTCGATCTACTGCTTGCCCGAGGTGAAGGACTACATCGCGACCAAATACGGCCGCTTCATTGTGCAGATGTGGTGAGCGACGGATGCCTGGGAGGGTTTCACGGGCCCTTGCGCGTCCGGACCTTCAAACCGGTGGTGCGAACCTTGGGGGAATCATGTGTTCGGCGAAGAGCGCGTCGCGGATCCGTTTCTGCTCCGACAGGCGGATGCTGTTGTTACCTGATCGAGCAGGCCACCGCCACGTGATTTGCCGGACATCAGGACAGCATAACTCGCAAGAGGATAGTTGCCAAGAAATTCAATTCGCGCGAATTCTGGGCGCGCAACGAGCCGGCGCAAGGCGCGATAGTCCGGCGGTTGCTCGAGCGCGGCCGCCATTTCGGCTAAGGTTTGGGGATCGTAGGCTCCCGGGATGAACCCGCGGTCGGTGCGGGCCTGACTGCACTCAATCGGATGCGGCGGGGCGAGGCATCGGTTCCTGTGGACAGCTGTTCGTCCGGTTTACGTCCGCAGCTATCGGCTGGGTGGAAATAACCAGTCGGCCAAGGGATGCATCCGTGACCAGTCAGCGCGGACGCTCGAGTCCGGCACCTCGCCAGCTTCAATTGAGGCTTCGCCCGTCGAAGTGTCGAACGGGGGGTATTGACGGCGATGTCTACGGCGAGCTCGCGCACATGCGGGTTGCGCGATCTTGCATCCACCCGTGCTCCTCGCATTGGCGGCTAGCGCCGACCTGCTGCAGCACGAAGTCGCCCAGCCGCAGCGTCGGGGATGGCGGGTCGTCTCGCCGGTACAATCAGCATCGAATTCGCTCCTCAGGACGAATCCCCTCAAATCGTTCCGGCGGTTAGCACAACGCGGGATTCCGAATCGTTTGGCCGGAAGCTTTTCGAATGCGGTCACGTGATGGGCCATCATAGCCAAACCGGGCGCTCCCGTCGGATCCAAGGGCTCTTCTGTGAGCGCGGAAATCTGGCCGCGGGCGAGGCGGATGAAGAGCCGAATCGCAGATCGAGCAAGTCCGCTTCTGAGCCGAAGAACGACAGGCGCGCCGCATCGACACAGTCCCAAATGAGCGCTGAATTCAGCGATCGGGCCCGTCATATTCCGCCCAACTATCCGTCGTCTCGTACACCCTCACGCTCGAGAGTTGGGCGAGGCGCGGTTTCGCGTGCTCCCAGATCCAGATGGCGATATTTTCTGCCGTCGGATTTTCCAGTCCCGGGACGTCGTTCAGGCAATCGTGATCGAGCTTCTTTATAAGAAGGCCAAACGCTTCCTCCATGTTGAAGAAATCCATTACGAATCCGGTGTGCGGATCGACGGCCCCGTTCAGCACGACCTCGACGCGATAGGAATGACCATGCACCCGATGACAGCGATGTGTCTGCGGGACGTTTGGAAGTCGGTGCGCTGCCTCGAACTTAAATGCTTGCGATATCTTCATGTGATGCCGAGTGTTTGTGGGACTGCACGCTGAGCCGCCATTTCGGCTGAGCCAAGCAGTACGAGATAGCCCGCCGCTCGACGGCGTCAGGGCGGTCTTTCGATCGAAGCAGAAATGTCCAAGCCACGCTCATCGAACCGGTCTGGCAGGCTGCCGGTTGCGGCCACACGAATTTTCAGTTCGTGTCCGCGAGTGACGGCCAGCGCGGCGCGATTTACTGACGCAAATCCAGTCACCACGCTGGCCGGGGCCGGCAGCCTGCCGTTCGTCTCGATCGCGCTGAGGAACCCGATATCGTGTACAGATTGCAGGACATCATCGAACCACCACAGTGGTTCTGAGCACGTTCATTGCTTGTGCCATGCAGATGATGGAGCGTCTACTACAAGATCCGGTAGATGCCAAAACCAACTTGAGGCTCTAGGGTCTGGCCGCGTTTCCCCGCCGATCATCATCCCGAGAAGTGAACGCAACCGGCACGATGCTCAACCAAAGGGCGGAACGGCACAATATGACTAGCAGAACCTGGGGGCTACCCTCGAACACCTCAGTCAGTATTCGCTACAACTGACGGGAGGCGTATGCCCAGGCAAAAATCAGCTTTGAAAACGTCAACATATCCAGGCGATCACGGCGTGCCAGAGCAGATCCGGAGAGGATTGCGCTGAGTACGCCATCGTCGAATTTGGAAAAGTTCACTCGTCCGTGAATGGACCGATACAGAATTCGCCCTCGACAGCAAGCGCAATGTGATGCCAAAGAAAAAACAGCACGTCGATCTATCGGACCAGAATCTCTTGAGTCTTATCCTGCGGCTCGCCATTCCGTCTGTTGTTGGATTATCGATCCATGCGCTGCAGCAGGTCGTCAATGCGATCTTTGTTGGCGCCCTAGGCGCGCAGGCGATCGCAGCTGTTAGCATGACCTTGCCGATCGTGGTCCTGCTCGCCGCAGCCGGACAGGGGATCGGTGTTGGAGCAGCGTCGTTCATATCTCGTCATCTGGGCGCTCGTGAGTACCTAGAAGCGAGTCGAGGCGCAAGCACGGCACTCGCGCTCGCCGCTCCGATCGGTGTCACAGTCACCCTCACTCTGCTTCCAAATCTGCCAGGGATATTTGCAACGCTCGGAGCTACCCCAACCATCATGCCCGTGGCGCTCGACTACGCGGGAACGGTTTTGTTGGGGTACACCCCGATGCTACTAAATACCGTCAGCGGGTGTAAGAGCCGAAGGCTATACACGATTTAGCATGTGGGTGATGATGACCGCGTTTATCCTGAACGCTGTGCTTGATGCCGTCTTCATATTTTCACTTGACCTTGGCGTGCGAGGCGCATCCCTCGCAACGCTGGTGTCTCAGATCTCTGCTGTCGGACTGTATATCGCGTATTTTACGAAGCTTGGCGGGACGGTTCTCGTCAGGATATCTCACATATCATTGCGAGCAGATCGCATCAGACAGCTCGCGTTGGTAGGCGCGCCGGCGACAATGACGAGTATCTTATCTGCTCTTGCCGTTATGCTCTTGTACGGAGCTGCTGCGCCGTTCGGCGACGATTCCATCGCCGCGGTTGGAATAGCTGTGCGTATCTTGATGGTCGGCGCACTGCCTATCACCGGGTTCTGTATTGGCGCTCAAGCTATCCTGGGTTTCGGTTGGGGCGCACGCGACTATGCTCATATATTGAGGGCTGCGAAATTCATGCTCTTCGTGACGATCGCATTCTCGGTGCTGTATTCTGCGGCCGTTGTGATTTTTGCGAGGCCTTTGGTGAGCCTATTTAGCGATAACGAGTACGTCACCGAACTTGCCGTCTCGACCTGCATCGTGTTCCATCTCTTCTTTGGACTGTTTGGGGTGCAGAGTTTCGTGACGGCAATGCTTCAGTCATTTGGGAGAGCGCGCCTCAGTGCAATTGTGTCCTTGGCCAGGCAGGGGTATCTCTTCATACCGGCCGTACTGTTATTCCCGCTGGTAGCGGGTCTTAACGGACTGTTAGCCAGTCAAGCGCTCGCAGAGCTTGGCGCTGGAATAATCGCTCTTATCGTCATGTTCAACCAGTTCGGCGAGCTCAGACGAGCGCTCCGGCACGGTCCTCAAGAGCGATCGGGATAGCGGGTTGAGCTGAGAACGGATATGATCGAGGCACAGAGCATTGGGCGCTAGCCTCCTGGGAGGCTCGCCGTTAAAGCGTGATGGGACTAGCTTCGATAGCCTGAGTTTTTGAGGTAGTTGGCGCATTCTTCGGGTGTAAATGCATAAAGGAGTTCGCCGATGGCGGCGCAGACCGCATCGACGGTTCGTGCGGCTGCCTTGCGGAGCAGATGCTTGAGTTTGGCAAAGACTTGTTCGATGGGGTTCAGGTCGGGTGAGTATTTTGGCAGGAAGAAGAGCTTTGCTCCGGCGAAGCGGATGAGCTGGCGCACGGCTTTGCTTTTGTGGCTGCCGAGATGGTCCGGGACGACGATGTCGCCGGGCCGAAGGGTCGGCAGGAGAACCTTCTCCACATAGATCCGGAAGCTCACGCCATGATTGGTCCCTCGATGAACCATGGCGCGTCGATCCGGTCATGGCGCAGGGCCGCCAGAAAGGTAATGGTTTTCCAACCCATCTGGCCCCGAGCAACGCTGCCGGTCTCATCGACCCGCTTCATCCAGCCGATCGCCGTGCTGATCGCCACTCCAAACTGCTTGGCGGCCCGATTGCGCGCCCTAACGGCCAAATTAAGGGCGTCAGCTCTTACGGCATTGATATCGCCCAAAGGCGGGAAGTCGAAGCGCCCCAAGGCAGTGGCAATGTGGTCGGCCGTGAAGCGGGGGTGATCTCAATCGAGAACTGACTGTCACACCAGTAACATGCGGCGTTTCCGAATTGGTGAATGGAAATGCGAACCCCCTTTGCGCTTTGCCACTCTATGGCAAGCAGCTAAATGCAAAGGCGCCAATACAAAAGGTGATGCTAACTTTTGCTACAAACCAGGTAAACACTGGCACGGTCATCGACAAGGCCTACAGCCAGAGCATCTTGATTGACCTTACCTTATACTCAAACCGAATGTCGCATACGACATAAACAACGGCTGGGAGTGGGGAAACTTCAGCTGGGCCCAGTCGATACGACGGATGCGCAGCTGCCTCTCGGCATCGGATGGATTTCGCGTGCCTCAGTGCCGTCTTGAATACGGCAGCGAACGAACGAAAAAATGTTGGGCCCGTGTTCGAACCTGCGGGACTCGATCACGCCTCGTGAATGTATCATCAGGTGAATCAGGCCGTAACCAGCTATCGGAGAACTTGCACATCTTGATCGGGCTACCGGCCGAACAGGATGTGAAGATTGGCGGAGGCCAGGACGGCCCCACGCGAACGGTTAGAATACGTTATCGACGATGTCTTACGTGCTTGCTGACTTTGCCCATCACTGCCCCTGGCACTACGGCCAGGCGCGTCCGTATAAGCACGACTTGAAGAGAGGCCGGAGCACTGACCTATGAACAAGCGGCCTCTCGATCGCGGCGCATCGTCTCATCTGCCGCATCGGGTTGGAGACAGGGCGATGGCGAGTTGGCTGTGGCATGACCTTCGTAGGTTGATCCTCTGGCGTTGTGCATCGACTCGCGGCATGCTCGTGAGCCCTTCGCGTACAAGGGCAAGTGCAGAATCGCGGCTCATGCGGCATTCTCGCGATAACGGGTGCTCTCGTGCAGCATCTGCAAAACCGCGCTACGGTTCAGAAGTCCGCGGTCGATCGCGATTTCGATGAAGGGCCGCATTTGCTCAGCGGCTGTAAGCACAAGTGTCGATACCTGTTCATAGCCAAGGCGCCGTACGAACACGGTCGCAAGAGCCGAAGATTGCATCAAGTTGCTGAGCGACCGTTCCCGGTCTGCCCGGATCCCCGAGATGCATTGGTCGGCAAATATTCTGGCCGATCGCGTCAAAAGCTCGATCGAATCGAACAGGCGCGAGGCGATGACTGGCTCGAAGTGATTGATTTCGAGTTGGCCGCTCAACGCTGAGAGAGATACTGCGGCGTCGTTGCCCACGATAGCGAACGCAACTTGCTGGATCATCATCGGCAGGACTGGATTGAGTTTACCTGGCATGATCGAAGAACCGGGCTGGAGAGCGGGCAACCGCAATTCGCCAAGCCCCGTATTTGGCCAGAGGAAAGGATGATCAGGTCAGAGGCGATTTTCGCCATTACCTCTGCTGCGATGCGGATTTCCGACGACACGCGTGCGAAGGCGTCGGCGTTCTGCATGGCATCGAACATGTCGTCGCCTGGGCGTACCGCGTGGCCCAAGATTGCCGCAAGATGTCCATAAACGGCACGGCGATAGCCCGGCACTGCTCCGAGCCCGGTGCCAATCGCAGTACCTCCGAGGGGAAGCACCATCAATTCCTGGCGCGCCACGGACAGCTTCAAGGAGAGCCGCTTGATCGCTGATGCGTAACCGCCGAACGCCTGACCGAGCGTCATCGGCTGGGCGGCCTGCATGCATGTGCGGCCGACGCGCAATACGTCAGCGAATACAATGGCCCGCTCCGAAAGAGCGGCCGCCACCTGTTCCAGCGCACCCACCAGATCGCCGGACCTTTCGTGCGCCGCCAACTTGAACGCCGAGGGCAGCACATCGTTCGTCGACTGGCATAGGTTCACGTCATCATTTGGGTGGATCACGTCGTACCGGCCGGGCTTTTCACCGACAATTTGCAGGGCCCGGTTCGCCAGAACCTCGTTCATGTTCATGTTGATCGATGTACCGCCGGAGCCTTCGAGCAAATCGATGATAAACTGCCCATCGTGTTTACCAGCAATGACCTCGTCCGCAGCCGCGATTAGTGCTCCTGCTACTTTGGCGTCGAGGGCTCCGAGCTCACGGTTCGCCGCCGCGGCAGCGCGCTTGATGCGCGCTAGTGCCCGAAGAAGTGCCGGCTGATCACCGAGCTTCTGGAGTGAGATGTCGAAGTTCTCGCTCCCACGCAGGGAGGCCAAGCCGTACAGGGCGCGCAGCGGCAGCTCGCGCGTTCCTAGACTGTCTATTTCGGTGCGAGTCGCTGACATCTCTGATCCCGGGTTCGGACGCTACGCAAACAACTCTCTCCGAAGACGGGCGAGAGTTAAAGCTAAGATCGGAGATGTTATGGAGGCTGATAAGTATGATTAATTAGGGTTATACTGTTCGTCGAGAGTCCGGGTGGAGCCACCCGCAACGCAACCGGCAGGCGGCGTCCTCGTGAGCGAGCGGATCCAACACGATGCTGCCGACGGAACGAGCCATCCAGGGAATTTGAGCCGCGATCTGGGGCAAGGTCCAGTTCCGCAGGAGCACACGAGTATTATCCGCTATTCGCGCAGCCAACGTGCCTAATCCGCCTTGCTTAGTCACCAACGCGATCGTGCGCGAGAGGCCGGTCGCCGGCAATGGCATGACTTCGAGCGCCGGTCGATGGACGGCAGCCTGCAATATGCACAGGGGTGTTGTAATCGCCACGCCCATGCCATTGGCGACCATCGAGAGCAGCGAGTCCGACGTCTCGAACGACATCGTCTGCGGATGCTCTATCCTTAGACGCCGGAGATGACGTTCAATTTGCGTTCCCATGTGCGAACGCGCGGTGTAGCGGATAAGTCGGTGCTCGAGTAGTAGGTCGTCCAGTGGACGATCGCGAAGAGTATCCGCCCAGGCAATCGGTGCTACCAGGAGGAATGGCTCGCGCAATAGGGGTAAGCGGGTAACTTCGTCAACGCCCTCCATTGGATCCGATGTGACAGCTGCATCGATCCCGTTGCGCATCAATGCCTCGGCATGCGCGGGTACCAGCCCCGAATATGCGCTCACGCGAAGCGCGATTGAACCCGCCATGAGGCTGCGGACCAACAGTGGTCCCACTGTGGACGCGAACGTGTCGATCATCCCGAGCCGAAGGTCCTCGCGTTCGGGACGCGCTGCGGCGGCCCGCATTTCCTCGACAGCTCGTCCGACGCGCAGGGTTATCTCGCGCATGTGGGTGAGCAGAGCTTGCCCCGCCTCCGTGGGCCCAAGGGGACGACGATCGCGACGGACGAGGGACGCGCCAATATGCGCCTCCGCGCGCTTCATCGCTTGTGAAACGGCCGATTGAGTGATGCCAAGTCTGAGGCCGGCCGCGCTCATGCTGCCCTCTTCGATGACGACGGCCGCGACTTCCAGTACACGCAAATCAGGCAAACTAAACATAGGAAGCCTAACGCTAATGGATTTTTATCGGGTGTGCCACTAGTCCGTTTTCTCAGTTGCGGCGAGTCAATCTACTCGACAGGTTGGCGCACCGGAAACTCGCGCTTACTGCGCAAACAGCCGATTCCAAAGCCGCAGCGGTGGAACTGTTCGATGACACTTCATTTATCGACATTTCCAACCGCTCCAATTTCGGCGCAGAGTTCGATCCGGTGTCTGGAGAGTCCGCGCCAGATGACAACATTTCCGGGTGGCGGATCTGCGGCCCTGGCCAGGTCGCCACCCAATTGTGCAAGTTCGGTCAAGTAGAATGCGGGGGTTCCAAGGCGACCTCGTTGAATGCCGACGTCCTTGATGAGTTCATCGGGCAATACGATCTCGGTGTCCGTGAAGGCGATCTTCGGTGATGCGTCCGGGCCGTACGATCGAGCATGATGAGCCAGAGGACGCGCCAGCTGAGAGGGCAGACGACCGCCATCAAACTAGCGAGCCGCTCCGCGGTCCGCAGTTTTGAGTCCTCCGCCCTGCAGCCCGATTTTAGGAGCTTCTGGAACAGCTCGATTTTCGTGCACGCACCTATTGGATCATGGACGTAGCCGCGCCTCTCTCTTGTCAACGATGAGTGCGCCGCCTTTGTCCACGAGGTCAGAAGTTGATGCGAAGGCCGCCGCGCATGAGCTCCCTCTTGAGCCTGTGGTTTTGGCCGACGCGGGCATCGATGTGTAGGTGCGTGCGAGTTCGCGGATATGGGTATCCGCAGACACGTCCCACCACCGGCCTATGATCCAATGCGACGGCCATCCCGAAACGAGTGAAGCGACCTGCCACAATGCGCTCAAGAGCGTAAACTTGATCTAGAGGCCGCGCCGATCTTGCGTCTCGTCTTCGGCACCATCATGCGAGTTCATTGACAGTAAGCCCAGTTCTAGACCATGGCTTTGAGATCCCAGTGGGTCTAAGGACGCAATTGATCGAAGTCGCTGGCTGGAATGCCATTGTGATGCTGGTGAGCGCTCAATCAGGAAAGCACGCAAGTAGACGTCATCAGCTTGCTCATTTCGCGCAGGAAGGCGATGATGGCTCAGCTGCTCGGCAGCGCCTCGGAAGAGCCAGCAAAGAGCGCCTTCGGTTGAGCGCGATAGGACCGATCATTGAGAAGCGCGTCACACGCCAGCGTGAGGACGCTCACGGGATGAAGAAGGCGAGCTTGCCCGTCTGTCGGGTAGCGTCAATTATGATGCTAGAATGCGGGGTAATCTCAGGACAGAGACATTGTTGTGTGGAAAGAGTGCAAAAGTGTCCCGCAGTCGGTAGACCGCTCGACCGAATGCTCCTCGCAATGCCGCAACGGCGCAATCCCCCGAGATGTTCGCGTACATCGCCAGAAACTTCGATGCCGAGTTCCTCAACGAGTTCTCGGGCAACCTGGCGTGGTGTTTCACCCCCTTCGACCGGTCCGCCGGGCTGCACGAACATTTTGGTCCAAAGCTCGCGTACCAGCGGAAGGTTTCGTGCGACATTCGTGGTAGGGCACGCGGCGATCCGCGCCGTGCGCACGGCTGCGGCGTTATCCATCAAGCAACGCCCCCTTTTTTAGATCACCCTCTGGGGTCGCTTGCGGGAGAACTATCAGCAGAGGGATGATGACGACCATACCAGCTGCCAGCATCACTCCTGATGGGCCGGCTACAGTCAACACCTGGGCGCCAAGGACGGCTCCGAAGCCGATGGCCGAATTGATGACCGCCGAGTGCATCGCGGCAGCAGTCATCACTGTCGAACCGGCGGCGCGTAGGATCCAGGTCTGGAGTCCCGCGAACAGCGCCGCGACGGCCGCGCCCCAGATGACCAGCAAGACAAGGACCCGGCCTGTCCCCAACTGGGGACCAAACCATCCAAGGCCAAGGAGGGCCAGACACAGAGCAAGCAGCCCCGCAGTGATGATGGGCTTCATGAAGCGGTCGATGAGGACGCCCGCCAGGATGTTCCCCAGGAATCCTGCTCCGCCAAAGCCGAACAACAGCGCGCCAATCATGACTTGGGCAACGTTTGGAATCTCGTTGAGGAATGGTTCTATAAATGTGTACGCCCCGAAATGCGCCGCCGCCATGAATGTCGTTACGGCATAGATCCCCAACAGGTCATGCCTGCGGCAGACTGATCCAAGCTCTCTCCATCCCGCTGGCGTCCCGGCCTGCATTTTCGGAAGAACTGCCACCATCAGGGCTGAGGTGATCAGTCCGATGGCGCCAATTAATCTGAACGCTGCACGCCATCCGCTCACCTGACCGACGAAGTTCGCGAGCGGCACGCCAACAACGGTCGCCATCGAGATCCCGCCGAATACGATTGCCGTCGCAACACCCATACTGCGGGACGGCGCAATCTTAGACGCAACCACAGCCGCCATGGCCCAATAGAAACCGTGAACGACAGCGCCCACCGTGCGTGCCAGCAACAACCCTTCGAAAGTGTGAGACATCGTCGCCGCAAACGTTGTTGCGGAAAGGATAATAGTTAAGGCGATGACTAGCGGCTTGCGAGGAAACTTCTGAAGCAGAACGGGCGACAACAGAGCGCTGGCAGCACCGATCCAGGCATAGAGGGCCACCGTGAGCCCGACCGCTGCCTGATCTCGTCCGAGGTCGCGAGCAATCTGAGACAACAGCCCGATAGGTGCTATCTCTGCCAAGACGATGTGAAACGAGGCGATGCCTAGCACGATGACGGCGAGCCAGATGCGGAGCGAAGATTCTGTGCCGTCACTCGTCATTATTAAACATCACTGTACGAAGGATCCGCCCGTTTCATTTGTCGATGATCAGCCGCTGCTTGTACGCATTTTTCAACCATGGGCGTGGCGCCGCATGGCATGGGCGTCTCTCCGGATGTTGATCGACCTGCATCGGTGGTATCCGATCGTTACGGTCGCATGGGTCGTTCTCTCCATCAACTGCGAGAGTTGATAGTTGACACACGACAAACGGCACTCGGTGTCCTCCGACTGGCGTCCTGAGTGGGACTGTCGTTCCGGCTGGCATCGTGAAAGAGGGCCTGACCTTACTCGAAGAGCTGCGTCGCCCGCCACCAGGCGCTGCGCTTCGCCCCCCAAACGGACGGTGCAATAGCATCGTGATGCCTTCCGTGCGCTCGGACGGCCTGCAGATTGCCGAGCTGCCAACACCGAAGAGGAGGTCTCACTCACAATGTCCCGGCACTGCTTCGGCAGCTTTAGCAGGGCGCTCGGGGATCATGATCTCCGGGGAGCCGCCATTGCCTCGCCTGCGTACGCGCGCGCTGGGTGTCAATCGGCCCTTTAATTGCGGTTTGTTGTCAAACTTACATTTCTGAACTCGCCCACGGCACGGTGGTAGTGCTCGCGCCGTCGGAGCTGGTCCGGATTGCGGAGACGGCGCGGGCCGGCTGATACGTGCATTGGATCGCCGGGGCTGGTTAAGGTCTTCGCTGGGATCATGGTCCTTTCCGAGGTCGCGCAGCGCCTTATGATGATGTCGGGGTCGGGCGCCTCAACGTTTGCAGCGGAGTGCGGACGAGCCGCCACCACCTGATTGACCGAGGTCGCCACAACACGGTCCCAGCGGGACATCGCCAGTCCGGCAGACCGGACCAGGAACTCTACAAGATCGGATCAGGCTTCCTTCCCTGGCCCCAGTCGAACGATGTGCCGTAGACCCAGATACAGTGAGGAGGCATGGCGAGTTTGCGCGCGATGGCGACCTTTGCCTTTCGCATGCCCATCCGCTTAGCGAGCTTCATGCCCCAAGCCTTAAGAGAGGACCATCTCTTCGTTCGATGAAGCAGGACGATCGCCGCCTCGTACAGGTAGGTTGGGAGAAGACGGTCGCCCCATCGTGATATCTTGCCCAGTTTCGCCAGAGTGGTTGCGTCGAGGCGTAAGACCCAGATAGGCGCCGACGCTTGATGCCGATCGGAAGCGCGATGTTTCAAGGTGCCGTCGCATGCGCTGGTTGAATTAGGAGGACGGATCGAGCTTTAGCATTGATGCTAGCAGCCGCTCCGGCTTTGAATCCCCAAGTAGGCTTCAACGCGCGATGCCAACGGGCCGTATGTTGGTCCGTGCGAAGCCCTAATGATGGACGAAACGTTCCGCGGTTACATAAATTAGACTACGAGGGGCACGGATCGGTGGTGGACGCCTGAAATGTCCCGGCTCAGCAAAATCCCCTTGGAATTCCGATAGGTGAGTTCGGCATTGCCTTCGTGCATCTCAAAATTCGATTTTCAGTTCTAGCCGGTTCGCTGCGCCAAGAGGATTGCCAACCTCCAGGACGAGAGGCTCTAGGGCGGAGAGCGATCCCATAATGGCGTGGCGACCGGACGAGCACTCAACCAAAGATGGCCCCGCCCAATTAAGGTAAATTCAATCCAGCCCTGCCCCGACAATTATTGATGTGAAGGTAAACGATCATCGCCGCTGCGTGACGAGCTATCATTACTCGGCGAGGATCATCCAGCACTTGAAGGGCGACTACGCGGTTGCAGCTTCAGCGTACGCGCCAGGCGTGTGGCTGAGCAAAGAGCGCGGCGAGCGCATGCACAAACGCGGCCGCAGGTGCGGCGTCGTGCTCCCCGAGATCCCCGAAGGCTCCTGATGGAGTGGGTTGACGAGCCTGCCCAGAATCTATGAATTGCCTGGTTGTGAGCCCTCGATGCTGGGGACCTTGACCGGATCCAACGTCCGGCGAAGGGAGCTCGCGCAGCAATAGCCTGATATCGTAGCCCTCTCGACTCGAGAGTCCTTGCTTAGCTTTCCCATCCCTTCGTTGGTCCACACTGTTGAACTCGCGCCGCAGCACGGTATCGGGTTTGATCAGCGCCGGCGCCACCACCTCCAGTCCAGGATGATCGGCGAGGATAACCTTCCGACCAATAAGCCGCTCGCGAGCGCCTTCAAATCGCGCTATGACGAGCGGGCGGACTGACTGTTACCCGTCTACCAAACGGGACAAAGAGGCGATGCGCTAGCGAGCATCGCTAGCTACGTTCTCTTGTATTCGGACCCGCGAAACGTCGAAAATTGGCGAGAAATGAAACGACCCCAGTGCTTAAAGCGGCTGGGGTCGTTCCGAGGTAAGCGCCAGACTTGGGCGGGGGGCTGAGGCCAGACGCCTACGACATGAAATCAGACACGCAGATTTTCCGCACTGCTTTTACCACGCCTCGGGTCGACTGTAAGCTCGTAAGAGACTGCCTGCCCTTCCCGCAGCCGCTCCCATCCGGCTGAATGAAAGCCGAAACCCTTCGTCGCATTTCACAACACCGCTCGCCACTCCCGTCTCCCATTTGAGCAATACTGTAGAGTAGTTCTGGTCGGACCATTCGGGCGGCAACGATTCGCGCACTGACGCACAATCTCCGCTGCTTCGGCGTCAGCGTAGTTCGCTTGAGGAGTTCGAGTATGGCGAGCCTGGGCGATCATGCTTTCATGCCAGAGACCAGGCACAGCCGACGGGTTTGACCCAGGTCGCATCGTTCTGATCTTCCATCCTGTTGCGTCACTTGGGTGACGAAGGTCACGTGGGTGGGTTCTCCTAGCAGGGAAGCCGCGAATTTCATCGGCCCAAATGACTCATCGGCCACTATTTTGCGGACAAGCCGCGGCCTCGCAACTACCAAAAGGGGTAGCTGGACGAGCGTACCGCACCAAATTAGCATGCTCCCATGACTGTTCGGAGAACATGGAAGATGAACTGGAAAAAGGAACTGGAGGCGCTGGTTCAACAATCCGCGGCACTCGTAGAACGCGCACGGAGCGTAGCGCCTATTCCAAAGCTGATAGCACCCATCGCGCCAATCGCAAAAGCTTCCCCACCCGATTCTCCCCCGCGGTTGAGCTGGGGCACCTCCGAGCGAGAGCACATCAGCAAACGAGTCGCGAATTTCAGAGCGCATCAAGAGCGCGTGCGCCGCGAGCGCGACGAATATTTTTCCCGCACGATGCAACGGACACGGGATCTCGCGAGAGGCCACGGCTCCGACGAACAGATGTAGGCGGTCGGACAGTCGCACAACTTTGCTAACAATCCGCCAAATCGCGCCAGAAGAGTCGACTGCGGCCGACCACCGGCTGGGAACGGCGAGTAGCCGTGAGAGTCGTACGAGTCTCCAAGAGACGCCCGTCACAGCCCATCTGAGGATTGCCGCGCGCTGAGGATTGCCGCGTGGTGTCCTCACGCCATAGGTTGCCCTCGTACTGGATGCGCTGGGGCGCAACTACGCGATCGTTGTAGTGGCGCCGCCGACGCCCACACGAATCTGGTGCATGAAGGCAACATGATCGTTGTCGGGTGCGACGAGCCGGCTGTTGGCGATCGCGACGCGATGGGTATATCGGCCGAGATAGGCCAGCACCTGTGCGGGTCCGCCGAAGGGCCGCTTGGCGTAAGCAACCCAGTTGACGCGCTGCATGGCTTTGATGCGACCAGCGAAAGTGTCGAGTTCGGCAAGAGAAGATCGCCGAAGAAGCGCAAGGCGCCGGCGTTGAAGGCCCCGATCAGGCGTTTGAGAAAAAGCCAGCGAAAGAGCCGGGACCGCGGTTTGACGGCCAGGAAGAAGTTCGGTCGGCTGGCGATCCAGCGTGTTCCATCAGGTGACGGGCCACCGCCCGGCACGACACAGTGAATGTGGGGATGATGCGTTAGCGCTTGTCCCCAGGTGTGCAGGACCGCGACGCCGCCGATCTCCGCGCCGAGCCGGCGCGGATTGGCAGCAAGCGTCGGTCATCGCCTCGGCGGCGGCCTTAAACAGGATGGCATAGACGACCGCCTTGTTTTGGAAAGCAATCGCGGCGATCGGTGCAGGAAGCGTAAAGACGACGTGGAAGTAGGGAACCGGCAGCAGGTCGGCTTCTCGCGCGGCAAGGCACGCGGCTCGGGCTGGCCCCTGACACTTCGGACAATGCCGGTTCCGGCAGGAATTATAGGCGATCCGCGTCATGCCGCAGTCATTGCGGGCCTCGACGTGGCCGCCGAGCGCCTCGGTTCGGCACCCAACAATGGCGCTCATCACCCGCCGCTCGACGCGACCGTGATGACCGGCATGGTCACGACGATAGGCGTCGCCATGCCGGCGCAAGATATCGGCAATGTCAATGGCGGGTCGGTGCGGACGGACGTCGGGGGTCATAAGCCGGATCCCGGAGCCGTTGTCATGCCGGTGGCGTCACCTCCAGCGACAGGCGGTCGAGCGGGCTCTGGGTCGCCCGGATCGTAGGGTTGGCGACCTGCGTGTAGCGCGCCGTCGACGACGGATTATTGTGCCCGAGCAGAACCTGGATGATCGGGATGTCGATTCCGTTCTCCAGAAGATGTGTCGCGAAGCTGTGGCACAGCGTGTGCAGCGTGACGCGCTTGGTCAGGCCCGCAGCCTTGACCGCCGAGCGGCAGGCGGCATGCGACACGGTCGGATCAATCGGGTGACCTTCGTCACGCCCAGGGAACAGATAAAGCCGCGGCCGGGCGAGCCGCCAGTAGGTGCGCAGGATGCCGAGCAGTTGGGACGACAGCATCACGTTGCGATCCTTCGCGCCTTTGCCGTGGCGCACCTGGATGACACCGGGGGTGCTGTCGATGTCTTCGATCCGCTGTCCCGCGACCTCGGAGGCCCTGGGGCCGGCCGCATAGGCGGTGGTGAGCGCGGCGCGGCTCTTCAGGCTCGACACCGCCTCGAGGAACTGCACCACTTCGTCGGCGCTGAGAACGACCGGCAGCTTGCGGGGCTCTCGCGCATAGGGGATGAGCGCCTCGCCGAGCGTGACGCCGTAGAAAAACCGTAGCGCACAGACGATGATCTGGTTCAGCGCCGGCCATGAGATGTCGGTCGAGACCAGATGCACCTGGAAGGCCCGGACGTCTTCCAGCTCCAACCGCTCAGGCGATCGGCCGAGATAGCGGCTGAACTTCGAAACCGCCCTGATGTAGGATCGCTGCGTCGCCGGCGACAGATTGCGGACTGTCATGTCCTCGATCATGCGGCGGCGAAGAGGGCTCAAATCGGCCATCTCAATACCCTGTCTGAGGGGGCTCCAACACCCACATCCTCTCAGCCAGGAGGCGATCTACGCCACCTCGCCACGCATGCCGCGACAGCGGCTTCGTTCAATCCCAAATCGATTCGGTCTAACCCCATCCGGCTTTAGGCCGCACAATCCGCGAACCGTCCTAACCGCGCTTGCATCGATGTCGGCGCGCCGCAGCTTGGCCGTCAGGCCATGACGGCTCCAGAACACGCGCACCAGCACACATCACACGAGCAGCGTAATAGCCTTGAAGAAGCCTCCCTCCTGATGTCCGTGTAGGGATGGGTGGCGTCGAGATCGAGGATGATCTGCAGGCCGCAACAATGCGAGAAATGCGCGCTACGCTCAGGAGAGGCCATTGCGGCACCCGCTGAGCTGTGCGTTATAAACAGAACGCTGCCATTGTAGCTCAGCGCTCAGTTGCAGGCAGCAAACCAATCAGCGCTTTAGCCTCGGACTTCAGCACTTCAACGGCAGATTTCCGAGCATCTGCATCAAAGCGAGTGCGAATGGCGGAGACTGAGAGCGCGCCCCGCAATTTGCCATAGACATCGATTAGGGGCACCGCTGCGGCCGCAACCTCAGGATCACGCTCGCCGATCGAGACGTAGAAGCCACGATCTCTGATCTTCTTTCCATCAGCTAATGCAAAATCGCGGTAAGCGGTAAGAACGCGGCCCGCAGCGCCGCGATCAATCGGCAATCGTTGTCCTTCTTCGAGGTGATGCCGGACGGAACGCGGAGAATTAACGCGATAAAGGCAAATGCGCTCGTCGCCCTCCGCGATGTAGAAGGATGCGGTCTCTCCGGTTGCTTCGACCAGACGATGGAGCGAGGGTCTGATCAGGTCACCGAAGTCCAGCCCACGCTGATAGAGCGCCCCAAGGCGCCATAGCTCCGGTCCGGGTCGAAATAGCCGGTCGGTCCCCCGCACCAGGAATCCGTCCGCTTCCAGGGATGCGGCAAGGCGAAGGACCGTGCTCTTGTAGAAGTCGGTCGCCTCGGCAATCTCGGTCAGCGTCATGGCTGCGCGCTCAGCGCCGAAGGCCTTGAGGATCGCCAGGGCGCGCCCGACCGCATCAACCCCTGTCTTTGCCATTGATACAGTCCTCGTCATCGTGTTCTGTAGTGCAGAACAGATATCCAGAATGGATAGAAAGTCCAGTATTCAATGCTCATCTGGGTTCTATGTTGCAGAATGCAATTGACTCCGGATGTAGCGCCAGTTACCTGCTTTGAGGCTTAGAACAGGTTCTGCGGAGCGAAACAATGGAAGGGCAGCCGGCACTTGCCGTCGACCTGCGCGACGTGATGATTCGCTTCGGCGACTTCACCGCCGTGAAAAGCATGAACCTCCAGGTCGGCGAAACCGAATTCGTTGCAGTAGTCGGGCCGACCGGCTGCGGAAAATCGACTATTCTCAACACTGTCACCGGACTGCTGAAGCCGGCCGCCGGCGAGGTTCGCATTTTCGGCAAATCGCTTAGGGGCCTGAACGGTCAGTCCGGCTACATGCTGCAACAGGAAGGGCTGCTGCCCTGGAAAACAGCCCAGGACAATGTCGGCCTCGGGCTGGTGTTTCAGGGCAGCTCGATCGCGAAAGCGCGCGAGCAGGCGCGGCCCTGGCTCGCCAAGGTTGGCTTGAAAGGGTTCGAGGAGCGCTATCCGCACCAATTGTCCGGCGGCCAGCGCAAGCGGGTCGCCATGACGCAGACCCTGATCATGCAGCCGAAGATCGTCCTGATGGATGAGCCTTTCTCAGCGCTGGACGTTCACACCCGTCGCCTCATGCACCGTATCCTGCTCGACCTCTGGCAGGCGGACCGGCGCTCACTGGTTTTCATCACCCATGACCTCGATGAGGCGATCACGCTGGCGGACCGCGTCGTTGTGATGTCTGCCGGTCCCGCGAGCCGCATGGTTGGCGATGTCAGGATCACGCTGCCTCGTCCCCGCGACCTCTCCGCGCTACAGACCACCGACGAGTTCGTCGCGCTTTACCGTGAGATCTGGTCGCTGCTCGGCGCCGAAGTGGAGAAAAGCTATGCCACGCAGGGGTAAAGTCGCTCTCACGCAGTTCGCCATCGTGCTTGGGCTGATCCTGATCTGGGAATTGGGCGTGCGGGCCGGGTTGATCGACCCGTTCTTCTTTCCGGCCCCGTCGACACTCATCGCAAGGATCGGAGAGTGGACGTCAACGGCCGACTTCTGGACCGATGTCAGCATAACACTGCTGGAGACGGTCCTGTCTTTCCTGGCTGGTATCGGGATCGGCATGGCGCTTGGTATCTGGTTGGGCTTAAGCCCGTTTGCGGCCGAGGTCCTTCAGCCCTTCATCAAGGTGTTCAATGCGATCCCGCGCATCTTGCTGGGGCCCATTTTTGTCATCTGGTTCGGATTGGGCCTCACCTCCAAGGTCGCGCTGGGCGTGACGCTGGTTCTCTTCGTCGCTTTTTTCAACACCTTTCAGGGCGTTCGCGAGGTCAATCCGGTCGTGCTCGCGAATGCGCGCCTGCTACGTGCATCGAAGTCCTCCCTGCTGCGCCATGTCTACCTACCGTCCGCCACCACGTGGATCCTGTCGAGCCTGCGGGTGTCGGTCGGCATGGCTGTGATGGGAGCAGTGGTCGCCGAATATCTCGGTTCGTCCGCGGGATTGGGGCACCTGATTGCGCAGGCCGAGGGCGTCCTCGACGCGACCGGAGTGTTCGCAGGAATCATCGTCCTCTCCGCCTTCGTCGTTGCTCTCGATGCCATTGTCGACCGCGCGGAAAAACGGCTCCTGGTCTGGCGGCCCGCACCTGCCCACGAAGCCTGATCGTACCGCTGTCCCATTCTCATGGAGTTTCCCATGCACGCTTTTCCACGACTGATGCTGGTCATCGCGATAGCCGCATTCCCGGTCATCTCGACTTATGCCGCCGAGCCCGAGAAGACAAAATTGAAGATCGCAGTGGGGTCACAGATCCTCAACTATATGCCTCTCGAACTTGGCGTGAAGCTGGGCGCCTTCAAGGAAGAAGGGGTTGACGTGACCGTCGAGAACTTCCAGGCCGGTGGCTCGAAGGCTTTGCAGGCGTTGATCGGCGGCTCGGTGGACGGGACCGTCGGCTTTTATGATCACACCATTCAGATGCAGGCCCAAGGCAAGCAAATTTCCTGCGTGTTCCTGCTCAATGACATTCCCGGCGTGTTGCTCGGTGTCCGCGGCGACCTCGCTGACAAGGTCAAGACGGGTGCCGGTCTGAAGGGCCTGAAGCTCGGGATCACGGCGCCGGGGTCCTCGACCGATACCATGGCGCGCTACTACATCAAGAAATCGGGATTGGGCTCGCGCGATGTAAGCATCATCGCGGTTGGCAGTGGTGCACCCGGCATGGTGGCGCTCGAGGCCAAGAATATCGACGCGCTCGTCTATTTCGATCCGATTGCGACCCTTCTCGCGCGCAAGAAGAGTGCGACACCGCTGTTCGACGCGCGCACGGTCGAAGGCTCAAGGCAGGCCTTTGGCGGAATCTATCCGGCCGCGTGCCTTTACCTTCAGCAGTCCTTCATCGACAAAAATCCGGAAACGGTCCAGCGCCTCGTCAACGCCTTGTTCAAAACTCATCGCTGGATCAACACGGTTACGGCGGAGCAGCTCGTCGACGCGATGCCTCCTGCATACAAGACCGACAATCGCGAGGTGAACATCGAGATCATCAACGCGTCGAAAGCGCTGTTCTCGCCAACCGGTCAGATGGACATCGACGCGGCCAAGATCCCGCTGGCTGTCCTAGGCGACTTTGATCCGAAGATCGCAGCCGCAAAGATCGACCTGATCAAGACCTTCACGAATCGATTCGCGGAACGTGCTGCGCAGCAACTGAAATAAGTTGCGTACTAAGCGCTCGCTATTGGATCACCTACAAGAAGGCTCTTCAGATGTCTCTGCCGCTAGCCGGTATCCGCGTTCTCGACCTGTCAAACGTGTTGGCGGGTCCGTTCTGCGGTTACCATCTTGCGCGCCTTGGCGCGGAGGTCATTAAGGTGGAAAATCCGAACGGCGGCGACCTGGCGCGGCGCCTCGGCGCGGATCCGCAAAGAGCGGAGCGCCTGCAGGGACTCTCGTTTGTTGCTGTGAACGCCGGCAAGCAATCGATTGCACTGGACCTGAAATCGGAAGCGGGCCGCGAGGTGTTCTTGCGACTGGTCAAGGAAGCCGACGTGGTTCTCGAAAACTTCCGGCCGAAGGTGATGGAACGCCTTGGCCTCGGCTTTGATGTGCTTGTCAGGCTGAACCCGCGTCTGGTCTACTGCGCGATCTCCGGCTTTGGGCAGAGCGGACCGTGGTCCGCCCGTCCGGCCTATGACCAGATCGTCCAGGGTCTCTCCGGAGCCATGAGCGTCACCGGCGATATAGCCTCGGCTCCCCTGCGCACGGGCTTTCCGATCTCGGACACGATTGCGGGACTGACTGCTGCGTTTGCTATCGCCGCGGCTCTGGTCGACCAGCGGCATAGGCAACGGGGTCGGTTCATCGACGTGTCCCTGCTCGAGGCCACCATTGCGGCGATGGGATGGGTCGTCTCCAACCACCTGAACGCCGGGATCGAGCCGCAGCCCATCGGCAACGAGAACTTTACCGCGGCTCCCTCCGGCACGTTCCGCACCGCAACGGGCCCGCTGAACATTTCCGCCAACGAGCAGAAGCAGTACCAAGCCCTATGCGACCTGATCGACCGACCGGACCTGAAGACGGATCCACGCTTTGCTGGACGCGAGATGCGCAAGGTGAACCGCGCTGCGCTGAGCGCGGAGTTGAACAAGGCATTGAGTTGCAAGCCCGCTGAGGAATGGGAGGCCCAAATGAACCTGGCTGGTGTCCCTGCCGGCCGTGTGCTGACGGTCTCGCAAGTGTTGCAGCAGCCACAGGTCGTTGAGCGCGGATTCGTCGAGACTTTGGCGCCAGAACAAGACGATGCGCAGCCGTTACGAATCACGCGGCCGGGGTTCCGGCTGGATGAGGAGTTTTCGGTGCCTTCACCACCTGCGACGCTCGGAGCAGACACTGAGCGATGGCTGCAGCGGCTCGGCTATTCGTATGCGGAGGTTGAGCAACTGGTCTCAAGCCGAGCCGTCGGGACGCCAAAGCAAGGAGAGGCTGATTTCCTGCCCGTCCGCGCAGCCACGGACGGACCGATATCATGACATCCGACGGCTTGCGTCGGTTGGCAATCGGCAGGTTGAAAGGACGGAACCGGAAATGAGCGAAGAAGAACTGAGATACCAAGCGGCCAGTTGGTGGCGAACCTCCATTTGCGATATCGCGCCAGGTCGCATCGCCTATCGGGGTTATCCAATTGAAGATTTGATAGGCCGCGTTTCTTTTCCCGCCATGATTTGGCTGATGTTACGTGGCAATCTGCCAACGCCAGCACAGGAGCAGCTGCTGCAAGCTGCGCTGGTTGGATCCGTTGACCACGGTCCGCACGCGCCCTCCATTGCAATTGCCCAAATGGCGGTGAGCTGCGGCCTGCCCCTGAATGGCGCAATGGCCTCGGCAATCAACACGCTCGATGACGTGCATGGCGGAGCAGGGGAGCAGGCTATCGAACTCTACGAGGATGTGCTGCGACGGCGCCAAGGGCGAGAGATCGAGCAGGCCGCTGGCGCTGCAATCGACCATTTCACCGCAACCCGCAGCAAATATCTGCCGGGCTTCGGCCACCGGTTTCATCCAGTCGACCCGCGCGCGGCCCCGCTATTGGCGCTGGTGGATGCCGCAGCTGACGAGGGCAGTGTCGGCGGCGATTATGCCAAGGCCGCTCGCGCGATCGAGCGGGTGATGCAACAGCGCAAGAGCAAGCTCATTCCGATGAACATCGATGGCGCGACCGCGGTCATTTACGGCGAACTGGGCTTCGCCTCTCCGCTCGCGCGGGGGGTCTTCTGCTTGTCGCGCGCGGTCGGAATCCTGGCTCACGCCTGGGAGCAAACTGGGCGCAACGATCGCAACAAGGGCCCAATGCCCAAGCAGTTCGGCTACAAATACGAGGGCCAGCCGCGTCGCAGGCTCGAAGGCGCATCATGAGCATCTCGAAATCCCGCCCAAGCTGATGGAGGCCAGCGTGTTCTCGTCGATGGCGGCGGAGTTTCGTCGCCCGGCTGTTTCTTCGGAATGGGCAGACGCGAACCGCGGGGCATATCCAGTAGATTGTTTCATCGAGGGACCGTCGTTCGACCAGTCCGGGAATCTCTATGTCGTCGACATCCCCTTCGGCCGCATTTCCGGATTTCACCGGAGGGCGTCTGGTCTTTGATCATCGAATACGACGGCTGGCCGAACGTCTGAAGGTTGCTCCGGACGGCCGGGTGCTCGTGTCCGACTATATCAACGGTCTCCTGGAGCTCGATCCACAGAGAGGGACCATCCGACCGTTGCTGGGCCACCGCAATTCCGAGTCCTTCAGAGGCTGCAACGACCTGCATATCGCGACCAAAGGCGACATCTATTTCACCGATCAGGGCCAGACTGGATTGCACGATCGGACCGGCCGGGCATTTCGACTGTGCCCTGACGGCCGGATCATTGCTTGATTTCTAATGGCCCGGGCCCGAATGGCCTGGTGCTCAGTCCGGACGAGACCGTATTGTTCGTTGCAATGACGCGCGACAATAGCATCTGGCGCGTACCGCTGATGCGTGATGGCGTGGGGAAAGTCGGACGATTCAGCTGGTTCTTCGCGACGAGCGGTCCTGACGGACTGACGGTCGATCAAAAAAAGGGTGGCTCTTTGTCGCGCATGATTCCCTCGGCCACGTTTTCGTATTGGCGCCAAACGGCGAAGCGGTCCGCTTGCATCCAGTCCTGCGCAGGGGGGAGCTGCACGAATGTCATATTGGACGCGGCACTCGGCACATTGCTCATTACGGAATCCTCTACCGGATCAGTGTTGATGGCTGATCTCGCGCACCTTCATCGAAATTCGCCAGCAGGAGTGGCAAGGTGGTGCGGAATCCTTTTACGCGCCGGTCCGCCGCACCAAGATGCAGGAATGAGTCTGGTAGACAACTGGCTAGCCAGTTGCCGAGAGAATGTAATTGGTGACGAATGGATGGCGTTTGTGTGCGGTGATCTCAAACCAGAGCCAGTAAATCGCACTGCATGGAAGCGCAAAAGAAGGATTCGTAAGGCTGGGTCGGGCTCCGCCAGGAACGGGCCGCCGCCGACCTGCCGCTATTGGTCGGGCGGGTCGCGGTATCGCTTCCCACAAATGCAGAATGATTGATCGCTGATATTTTCGAACGCTCTCGCCAAGAAGGCCGAAGAGGTAACCGCTCGCGGCGGGAGTCAGCATCGCATCAGCGTCAAGGGTTCTCGATCATGCTCGGCCGCGACGCACGCGTGAAGCGTTCGTTTTGAGAAGCAACAAGCCCAGGATTTACTGCTTGAAGGACTTTACCGATAGCACGCTAGCCCAGGAGCGCTTTAAGCGTGTGGCGCAGAGGTCGTACTACTGTCAGAGCCTCTTGCGCGCGCGCAATCCTCCAACCCGATATCCCCTCTCCTCGTAGAAGTGGCGTACCCGTTCTAGGGCCGGATAGCCATTCGGAGGCAACGCAACCTCAATCATCTGCCAGCCGCGGCGCTTCGCCTCCGAATCTACCGCCTCGAGCAGATGCCGACCGCAGTCAGAGCTCCGGAAGTCACGAGAAATCCATAGCTCCTGAAGCACGCCGTACGCTCCGGCTGCTCTCACGGCCTGTACGGCCGAGATGCTAGCTATCCCTACAATCTGCCCGGTGCCTTGTTCCTCGACGACAAAAATGAAGCCCTGTTCGGGATCCTGAATCAGGTGCAACGCCGCCCGCTTCGCGCCTTGAAGGCTGAACTCCGGTCCGGGGCCACCTAACTCGGAAAGTAGCTCTTCGACCGCTTTTGCGACCGCGTTCTCATCTCCTGGCACGCTCTTGCGCAAAGCCGTGCCCGCGCTGGACAGGCCTTGCCCTTCAGCGCCAACACGAACACCCGACCTAGCCCTCTGGAGGAAATTCATGCTCAGGAGAATACAGAAAACGCAATTGAAAGCAACTATCAGGCTCGGTAGGAAGCAGCACGTCCACACTCGCTATAGGCAACAGAGTTGAGGTAATTGCAAGCCATTGCCGTTCTCAGAATCGACTGCGGCTTGAGCGGCTGCGAACTCATGATGGGTTGCCTTCGATTGGAAAATATTCACCAAACGGCACACGCCGGTCATGCCGATCAAACGTTCGTAAGAGTGATTGCCGATCGTCGCTCACGAACTACTCGATTCAATAAATCGTGCGCCTCGATGATCGCAGCGCCATAGAGCGTCAGCTCGGTGCGTGCGAAGGAGAGATTCCGACCTCGCGTGCGTCACTCGCACAAAGTTGCGCGAAGCGCGACAGGTATCATACGCGTGCGCCCGATAAAATCGTCTGAGCAAGATCGCGAAAGATCTTGCACACCAATGCACTATCTTAAGCTTATCTCGAACAATCGAAAGATATCGGGAAGCACAGCTTGTTTGGACCTTCGCTCCTCGTTTAAGGCACCCTCACGGAACGGGAGTGGTTGCGATGGAACATGGGCAGGCCGGACTGGTCGGAGGGAAACCTGTAATCTTCGGGCAACGTAAGGTGCGGCCGCGGGCGTGCCTGGTCGGCAAGCGGCATCTGCGCGCCTTTCTACGGGATGTGCTGGAGGATATGGGATTTGTTATCAGCGAATGCAGGACTGCTGACGAGATGCCGCACGTACTCCGCACGGAGCTCCCTGATCTGATCCTGCTCGGCATTGGCTCGGACCGCATCGAGCCTGGACGATTGCTCGAGATGCTGGTACGCGAAGAATTTGCAGGCCGAGTGCTGGCGTTCGGAGCCCGCGAGTCGATCATCATGGCGGCAGTGCAGCAGGTCGGTAGTGAATATGGACTTGCTATGCTGCCGCCGCTCAAGGCGCCGTTTGCAGCCGAGACGTTGCGCGATCGGATCGCCATGCTCTTGCCAAGAGAGCCGGCGCCCCGTCCCGCGGTCCATGTCGGAGAAGCCTTACACGCTGGCTGGCTTGAGCTCTGGTATGAGCCGAAGTTTGACGCGTGTACCCTTAGCCGCCGCGGCGCCGAGGCGCATGTGCGAATGCGGCACCCGACCTGGGGCGTCGTTCCACCAGCCTATTTCATCCCGGAACCTCACGATCCGCATTTTAGGGGGTTGTCGCAGTTCGTGATCGACCGCGCGATCAAGGATTGGCAGTATCTTCTGGAGCAGCAAACTTCGATTGATCTCTCCATCAATCTCCCGGCAGCATTCCTGATTGACCCGCAGGCGGTACGCGATCTCTGTCGGCGCATGCCGTCGCACCCCGCTTTCGGCGGTTTGACGATTGAAATCGAGAGCGTGGAAGCTATCCAGAACCTAGATCTCCTGGTCGAGGTTGCGCGTGAGGTTCGCTTTCACAACATTGGCCTTGCAATCGACAATGTCGGTGCCAATTGGCCGCAGCTGATGGGGGTGACAAAATTCCCGTTCATGAAATTGAAAGTGGATCGTCAGTTCGTCGGCGGCTGCGCGAATGGGCCCCTCAAGCGAACGGTGTGCCGCCATATCGTCGATATAGCCAAAGAGTATAATGTGCGCACCGTCGCCGAAGGTGTGGAGAGCCAGGCCGACCTAATCGCTGTGGCCGAACTCGGCTTCGACCTTGCGCAGGGCCATTTGTTCGGAAAAGCCATGCCACTGAAGCAATTTGCACAGTCATCTTTCAACCCTGCTCCAGCTCGTCCAAAATAGTTGCGAGTGGCTGAGTGCGGCCAAGCGACGATCACGAGCACCGCCATGCCTACTCGCACCAGGCATGAGGCTGAGTGCAATTCAATCGGTCTGCAAAGCCAGTGTTGCGCGTCCCGCCGCCACTTCATTTCCCTCCGAAGCTTGTTATACAACAAGCCCGTTTTGGCAAGCCTCCAGCGAGTCCTCCGCAGCTAGCGTTGCAGCCATGAGCGAGGCTTGCACAAACCTCCAGTCGGGGTGATGTGACCGGAGGTTTGCCGAGATCCGACCTAGACCTGCGCCGTTCGCGGCTTTTTGTCGCCGCCGGTTGAGGAAGCGTCAGCCTCGCTTGCTCCCGCGCTGACGTGCCAAACAGACGCTTTCAGAGTCAAGTCGCGACTGGCTCTCGCAAGAGGGCCCGAGGGCTCGTAGCCTGAAATTGAAGCGACCTGTTGCTGTCGCAGATGCAACATGGTCTCAGACCCGGGACAGCCGAATTGGGAAAATTGCCCAACATTGAGCGCGTCTGCGTTTGGCACGGCATTTGAAAGGGATCGCCCATGGCATCGCTCGCCTAAGGAGTCGGAAGGCATGGCTTACAAGATCGTCGCTTCGCAATGCACCGTTTGTGGCGCATGTGAGTTCGAGTGTCCCAACGCGGCGATCAGTCTGAAGCGCGACATTTACGTTATCGATGCCAAAAAATGTACGGAGTGCGAGGGCCATTGCGACACGCCGCAATGCGCGGTGGTCTGTCCGGTCCCTGACACCTGTGTCCCGTCCAAGACAGGATAGGCAGCCCGCGACCAAAAGGCCTCATCGCTCGATTTCGCGAACGAAGTTGTAGATGTGGGACCTTGAGGAGACCACGACCGCATGGGGCGCATCGAGGTCGATTAACATCGTTATGAGCTTAAGGCGCTGAGCGACTCGAGGAACCCCTCAAAGGGCTCTGTCGGAGGACACCGTCGAATTTGTCACGAACAAGGACAAGGCCCTCGATGCTCAGTGGCCGCGTTAAGGCCTATCGTCGCGGGCCGCGAGTCGAGGCGAGGCAGACCGGCGTCGAGCGGCCACCGACGCATCGAAGCCGACGCAAAAGTCGCTCAGCACGTGAACACCTAGTGCACCGAGAAGATCATCTTGGCCAACCTCACGGAGCGGTCGACCTCGTGCCTGGTCGCGGGCCCGCCGAACACCAAGGAGCCGACCTGATCATCCGTGCGGTCCTGGAGCAATCCGGCTTTCGAAATTTTTACGGAGCCTCGTGGGCAGTGAGCAAACGGATGCCGGACGAGGATGATCGCACTTCCTGACGCGCAGGTTCGAAAAGCTGCTGACGGAAAAGGTCGCCTCCTCGCGATCACACAGATACCGAAAGCGGCCCGGGTTCGTTCCGGTGGTGGAGCTCAACCGTTACGCGAGCAGGGAGCGAATGCATTTCACAAGCGGAGCCTCCACGGATCAGGGCGTGTTCACCAGGCCGCGAGCAAGACCGTCGTACCCGCCTAGTGCGCTCGTAATCGCTTGGGCAATGTCGCAGCGAGAATCAGTAGGTTGACGCATCGATCCATCGTGCGCATAATTTCAAGCCGTCGCGGTCTCCGGATTTCGTTTGATCCGGAGCTAAGAGGGAAGCCGGTGCAATGCCGGCGCTGCCCCCGCAACTGTAAGCGGCGAGCCGCTGTCCAACGAAGTCACTGAAGCCATGCGGCTTCGGGAAGGCCGGACAGCAGCGACGACCCGTGAGCCAGGAGACCTGCCTCGACAAGATATCGTCCACGGGCGGGGCGTCCCGGTGTGCGCCAAGCAGTTGTCGCTCACGCGATGTTCGCTGTCTGCGTCCGCCATGGCCTTTGCCCCAACATGGGGTCTAAGCTATGTCAATCCTTTCGCTTCCCGTTGCCACACTGGGGACGTCACGCATCGGCCCACGACGCGAACTCAAATTCGCACTCGAGAGCTACTGGGCGGGAAAATCCAGCGAAGCCGAGCTCCTCGAGGCGGGGAGTGGACTTCGTGCCGCTAATTGGGCACGGCAGAAATCCCGCGGTGCGACCGTCATTCCTTCGAATGACTTCTCGCTCTACGACCATGTGCTCGATACCAGCCTAATGGTCGGCGCCATTCCCGACGTTTACGGCTGGAACGAAGGTCCTGTGTCGCTTAAAACCTACTTCACCATGGCGCGTGGCGCTCAAGACGGTGGTCACGCTCAGCATGGGCCCGGCGTAGCCGCACAGGAGATGACGAAGTGGTTCGATACGAACTACCACTACATGGTGCCGGAATTTCACCAGGATCAGATCTTTAAGTATGCCTCTCGGAAGCCGATCGAGGAATATGAGGAGGCAAGAAGCCTCGGTTATCAGACGCGGCCCGTCCTAGTGGGCCCAGTCACTTTCCTGAAGCTCGGCAAAAGCGTAAATCCCGCATTCAATCCGCTGTCGCTGCTTGATCGACTCCTCCCCGTCTATGTCGATGTTCTCCGCGAACTAGCCTCGCGCGGCGCTGAATGGGTTCAGCTCGACGAGCCATGCCTAGTGATGGACATCGACGAAGCATCTCGGGCCGCTGTCCGCCGGGCCTATGCTCATTTCGCTAAGGCCGTGCCGGCCCTTAAAATCATGCTGGCCACATACTTCGGGGGTGTCGGCGACAATCTTGAAACAGTCTTGGCCTTGCCCGTTGCCGGGGTTCATGTCGACCTGGTTCGTGCACCTGACCAGTTGGACGCGATTGTCGCCAGAGCAGGTAGAGATCTCGTGGTCTCGCTCGGTGTCGTTGATGGTCGCAACGTGTGGCGCTCTAATCTGCCGGCGCTACTCGACCAACTTGCTCCTATGGTCAAAAAACTGGGCAGGGACCGTGTTCAGATTGCCCCCTCCTGCTCGCTGCTTCATGTTCCGGCCGACATTGAACTAGAGATCGATCTCGATCCCAATCTGAAGACGTGGTTGGCGTTCTCAGTGCAGAAGATCAAGGAACTTTCGATATTGGGCAAAGCGCTGGCTGGCCATGCTGCCGACGTGGCCGATGAACTCACGCTCTCAGAGGATGCATCCGTCACCCGCGAAACATCGCCGAAGATCCACAGTGCGAACGTCGCCGGACGAATGGCCGCGATCGACGATAGCATGCGTCGCCGTCGCAGTGCGTTCACCCAGCGCGCCGACGTCCAGCGCGTCGCCTTCGCATTGCCGATGTTTCCAACCACAACCATCGGATCCTTTCCGCAAACGGCGGACGTCCGCAATGCGCGTGCAGCTCATGCGCGGGGAGCGCTGAATGACACGCAGTACGAGCAGCTTCTGAAAGCGGAGACAGCCCATACCGTGCATTGGCAGGAAGATATCGGCCTGGACGTGCTCGTACACGGTGAGTTCGAGCGCAATGACATGGTTCAATACTTTGGCGAGCAGCTGTTGGGTTTCGCATTCACCAAGCACGGCTGGGTTCAGTCTTATGGCTCGCGGTGCGTTCGTCCTCCTATCCTGTTTGGAGATGTCTCCCGCCCGAAGCCCATGACCGTTAAATGGTGGCGACATGCGCAGTCTCTGACCAAAAAACCCGTCAAGGCTATGCTGACCGGACCGGTGACGATCCTGAACTGGTCGTTTGTCCGTGACGACATCCCGCGGAGCGAGACATGCCGACAGATCGCTCTCGCGATCCGAGACGAGGTCATCGACCTTGAGGCGGCTGGAGCGACCATGATCCAGATCGACGAGGCTGCGTTGCGGGAGGGATTGCCACTGCGCAAATCGCAGTGGAAGGACTATCTAGATTGGGCAGTGGACAGTTTCCGTGTTTGCTCCTCCGCTGTCGCTGACGGAACTCAGATCCATACGCACATGTGCTATTCCGAGTTCAACGAAATCATCGATGCGATCGCAGCAATGGATGCCGACGTCATTTCAATCGAGGCGTCGCGCTCCAAAATGGAATTGCTCGACGCTTTCAAGAGCTACAAATATCCTAATGAAATCGGGCCGGGCGTCTATGACATTCATTCACCGCGCATTCCCGCAGCAGCCGAGATCAAGCAGCTGATTGTGTTGGCGCGGCAGCGGGTTTCCGATCGGCAGCTCTGGATCAATCCCGACTGCGGACTGAAAACTCGACGATGGGAGGAGGTGCGTCCCGCGCTCGTCAATATGGTGGCCGCCGCACGCGAGTTGCGGGCCGAGGCATGATCGTACGGAGCGTGTCGCCAACCTATCTGTGAATAAGATGAACGCGCTTTGGGAGCTCGCGATAACCTTGCGAGCTTTCAAAGTTTCCAGCGCCTACGAATGCCGGTTTGCCCCGGCGGAGGCCATCGCATACAGCGGCGACAAGCTCGAATCCGGCGGACGACCGCATGCCGGCCATACCGATTAGGTGACATATTCCAAGTCACTTACGCTCGACGCGAACCACGGTCCTATCGCTTCATTTATCCATCGCGTGGATGCGTCCCATCACAACAATCTATTTTACCGCCCTTGCGGAATTTCATACCTAATTTGCGCCTTCGCGCGGTCTTCGGGAAGATTTGCTGGTATTCGGCGGTGCCAAAATACTGGCGCGTGACGGCAAACTGACGGTTGAGTTTCAGGGCTCGGCAGTCAAACCGCCTGCGCGATGGATCCCAGCTCCATCAAGGCGCTGCCCGTGCCAACCGGACAGCTGGCAAGTGGTGAGCAAGTCCTGAAGTTTACGACAGGAGCGGAAGGCAAGCGGCTCGCTAACTTGTGCAGAGCGATATCCGCTTCTTGTTGTTTGACGGCGAGTGCCCTCGTCGTAAGTCGATCGCCGGTGGTCCTCCCTACCGACGAAAGCTGGAACGATGCGGAAAGCAGCGTCGCTCCCGCGTGACTTTCGCCCGGCCTCGCATTGAGGCCGGGCGGCTTTTTATGTGCCTGCTTATCAGTGACAGCAGGGGATCATTCATTTTGGCGTCATTGCGGGACCCCGGGTTCTTGGAGCGCATCTGTTGCTGTTCGGCAGGGAATGAGGCCGGTGCTGCTAAGGCTATCTGTCTATTGAAGGCTTTGGTGTCGTGTTGGTGCGCGTCGGCAGTATCGGATATTCGATCTTAGGCAGCCGACCGGTCAGCGAATTCAGAAATGAGATAATGTCGTTTTCCTCTCTATCGCTAAGCTTGGTGCCGAGCTGGATTTCACTCATCAGGGCAACAGCTTGCTTCAGGCTCCAAACCTGTCCCGAATGAAAGTAAGGGGCTCGCAACGCGACGTTTCGCAATGGCGCCGCGCGGAAGACATATTCGTCGCCGACCGCCCTGGTGACCGCGAACCGGCCCTTATCGGCGTCCGGAAGCACGCTTGCGTCCGGCTTTTTCATCACGCCGAACGGGAAGTAGGCCTGTCCACCGAGATTGATACCATTGTGGCAAGAGGAACATCCCTTCGCCATAAACAGTGCCAACCCTGACTTCTGCTGATCATCGAGGGCATGTGTATTGCCCTCCAGATACTGATCGAATGGAGCCGCAGGTGTAATGAGAGACGCTTCAAAAGCCTCGATCGCCTTCGCAAAATTTTCAAAGGTGACCGGTCTCGCTTCGTTCGGAAAAGCGTTCTTGAACAAGACGACATAGCCGGGCATTGAGTTCAAGATACCGAGCACATGATCTGGAGTCGCATTCATTTCGGCACTCGCCTGCACCGGGCCGGTGGCCTGCGCCTTGAGGTCCGCGGCGCGTCCGTCCCAAAATTGCGCCGCATTGAACACTGCGTTGTAGACAGTTGGGGCCCGGCGCAGGCCGACCTTCCAGCCGTGACCAACGGAGGTCGGACCGGCATCGACTCCGCCGGTGCCGAGATTGTGGCACGTATTGCAGCTAATGACCCCGCTCGCCGATAGCCGCGGATCGAAGAACAGCATCTTGCCAAGCTCCACCTTTCCATGCGTCACCGGATTGTTTTTTACCGCAGGAATGACCGAGGGGATTGGATGGAAGATCTGCTTGGCGTTTCTCATCAGATCATCGTCGGCGTTAGCTCCTGACGACATCAGCAGCCCAATAGCTAAAATAGATGCTTCAGCGACAACCCGAAGCTCCGGGATCGACATGTTCATACACCGCCTCATTAGTTCTGATTGTTAGAAAAGGAAACAGTCGAAAGCGATGCCACGCACTCCTCGAGGGTCCGGCGCAGCATGCAGCGGATCCTCTGAAGCGAGGCTGCATCAAAAATGTACGACTCTGAGGAGCTCGCCGCCGGCGTTCACGCACGGGCTTGAGGGGCTTATGTGATTCGCGAGTTCGCTTTGAGCTTAGATCGCGGCCTTTCTGTTGGTCGATCAGACTAGCGCCTCAACGTTCGGCGTGAAGGTCGATCTGACAACAACAAGTGTGCCGCACGCAGTAAGCTGTCCGGTGGCCGCATCGGTGCTCCATCGAGCGATTGGGTGGCCAATACGCTCCCGCAAAGTTGATGTCTCCGTCTTACACCGCTGGCCGCGCTCAGCGCTCACGGTGTGGTTGGACAATTAGCAACTGCGATGCCAGTTGCGTCCGCGAGATGCAAGTTGCTGATTTAGTTGTAGAACGGGTCCGGAGGAACAAACAAAGGCGGATGTCTTGGTTTGATCACTACATTCAGTGTCACAGATGCTACAAGGCGCCAGGCCCGGCTAGAGGTGATCGCAGATGCTTGTGGTGAAGTTCGCTTGCCAGCTTGCCGGCCGCACGCGGGAACGGCGGTAACAAGACCTACGCAGCTGGGCGAGACACTGAGCCGAGGCGCCCGGCGGTGCGCATCGTTCACGATTTCGCCGAGCCCTGCCGACTGAAGCCTCTCCGACTCATATCCGGGCCGCTCTGGCGCGCCGCCGCCGCGAAACCCGGCTCGTTCGTAAAGGACGAGCCTCCGAACCGAACATGGCTTGTTTCAATTCCACCTGAGGTTCGCTGGCATGGCAATTGCCGTGCTCAAGTCTGAAAGGCGCGGCTGCCCAGAGTGTGACGGTGCGACCGTCCGATTGATCGTTCCTCCAATTGGACAGGTGACCGGCCTGACCCGTGATCCGGCGGGTGTTGGTTGGATTACCTAGTCGGCCCACTCACGGGCTGCTGCTAGCTTTTGAAATCCTGCGCGGTGAGGGCAAAATAAGCTGAACTTCTGCAGGAGCAACCGCTACTTCGTGCTCTTGCGTTGAAAGACGCCGATACAAGAGGACACGCTGGGAGGAGATCGTGACATCATGTCCGCAGATGGCCCAAGTCCTGAGATCTATCGGCGGCTTAGCGAGGAAGGACGTGATTGAGCACTTGTCCATGGCTGGTTCAAGTTGGATACGGTATCCGTGATGGCATCGATTGACGATCGCTTGAATGAGATCAGATCCGTACGGAATGACATTTGGCGTTGTCGCAGAAGGCTTCAAAGCGAGCTAGATGATCTCCAGCGTAAGATGCTCGAAGAGCGTCTGCTTGAGCGGCAGTCTGCCTTTGAACGGCTCGTCTCGGCCACGTTTCCTTTTACATTGAGATTGTGAAGCAAAATTTGGGGACCTGTGCCGCGGGAGCATTCCGCGTTAAATAGCGTCCGCTCACAGAGCGCCTGCGCCTGGGTCAGGAATGTAGCGCTCCGGCGCCGCGGGCCGTCGCGCCTCTCATGGCCGCCGCCGACCTGAAAAGCTCGGCCCATAGCCTTGGTTCACCGACGTGCTGCCCGCTGCGCACCGACAATGAAATCGTTCCGGCCCCATCCAAGGGCACTGCCGGGGGATACCGCTCGCGTCGCTTCTGCGACACCGCAGTCACCTGAGTAACGTTGATCCGGCAGAGCGATCGAAGGAGCTTGAATCGCCCGTAGCGTCAGATTGTACAGAGCAGGGAACGATTTTTCAGATCAGGTGCAGTCGAATGATAAGACCCGCTCTCGCTTTTGTACTATGTTCCGCTCTCGAGTGGATCGGGCTAGGCATGGGGGCGGTTGCGGAAACAAGGCGGTACGCGTGCACGATCACTGCCGCCGATCGAGAGCCGGCCGGAGTTCGGAATGAGCGGATTATTCTCACCGTTCAATATGGCTGCCGGATCGAAGGTGGTCTCTTGACCGACGCGGGGATCACAGCAGTGTCGGTCAGCGAGTGGGCTGCTGACAAAGGGACATACTTGGCCTCCATGGAATTTCACCACGCGCTGGAGGGAGTTGCACTTGGGCAACTCTCCGAGGCGACCGACTTCTCTAGCATGGAAGGCGAGCAAGGCATTGGGGTCGCAACTTCCGGCACGACAGTTTTCACATTCGCATCTGGTTCATTGGCCGACCTTTCAGGGAAGACTCTTAAATTCACGACAAAACCCACCGGCCTACGTAGCTTCGAGTTGGAGTTCACAGACTGGCCAGAATCTCTTCTATGGAAGTGACGCGTGCCTTACGCTGAATTCCGCAGGCGCGCGCACACGAATACTGTCCATACTCTTAAGCACACACATATGTGGTCCCCGGCCGATATATGCCGTCCCCCAAGACGAGCACACCCGCAACAGGTTAAGCCAAAACTCCGAAGGCACTCGAGCGCGGTAGAGCGTTCAAATTGACCTTCACGCGGTCCGATCAGCAGCTCTTTTGGCCGCCGATCCGCATATGGGACGATCTGGCCTCGCATGGCAGCGCCTGCGCGACGCGGAAGCTATCAACACGGAACAAACGCAGCCCGATCATGAGCACGAGGAAGAAGTTGCCCGCCAACCGCCTCTCGAACGCGGACGAGTACCAACTCAAGGCAGCCCTCATTGTACACTGAAGCGGTTGATGGCGGAGCGGGAGATCACTCAGACCGAAGCCGCGAAGCTCGTCGGCGTGAAGCAGCCCAACATCTCCAAGCTGCTTCAAGGGCAGTTCAAGTTGGTTTCCGTGGAGAAGCTGCTGCGCATGCTGGCGGCGTTCGATCAGGACGTCGAAATAAAGATAAAGCCACATCGGAAGCGTGGCGAAGGGGGCCGGATCACGTTTATTCGGGCCTAAGAGCTGCCGAAATGGAGGGTTCATGACATCTAACCCGACGGCGGCAAAAGCGCTCATGAACTCACCCTGCAGTGCCCAATCTGCAATCGAGATTCGGCTGACTGAATCCTTCGCCCCCGCTGTTCTCGCCGAGGCCCGCCAGCGTTTCCAAGAACAACTGGGCGAAGGACGCGAGGTCGCCCGAGAGACCGAAGCGCTTCAGCAAGAGCGCGAGAAGCTCAAAAGGGAAGATTAACGGGTCTAACGCTAGGTCGTGAACCGACGCGGCGGCTTAGTGCAGCAGCCAACTCGTCCCTACAGAAGCGAAAGGCGCGCGAGGCAGAGCGATCGATTCGGAGGAGATGATCTCCGCTTGCATGACGGGCATCTTCCATCCAGAGGGCAGACATCGTTAGAGCGGCATCCCGGCTGGAGTCTTCGCCAGCCCAAGTACCGAATGCCGTGACATGGCGTCCAATGCGGATTTCGAGGACAATCGGCACTGACACGGAGAATCAATTTAGCTGAGCGCGGTCAAGCCAAAGACGAGGTTCAGGATGGCCCCAGGCGTAGTGATGCCGAACCTAGAAGGCGATGATGGTTGGCAGAAGGTACCAAGTGGAATCATTCCAACCAGTCCAACGGACATGCGGATCAAAGCGGAAAGCGCGACGACATCCCGAGCTGCCGGTGCTCGGTGATGTTCAAGATGAGCGATTGGGCGATACTTTCTTCGTCCCTCCCTCGAGCTTCAATGCGGCAAGTAACCGATCTGTGGCGGCGTCGATTTTCGAAGTGGAGCCGTTCATATTCCTCGTGAAGCGCGGCATCGACGAACAGGGTCCGTCACGGAAGCCGAAGCTGATCATCTTGAAGAACGCCGGCGCCGACCCCTGGGCTTTCGGGATCCCTCACGCCCGATGGCCGGTTCTAACGTGAACTTCTCCTCCATCTCATTCAGGGCGCAAAATGACTGAAACAACCGCGAGAAAGGCGACAGCAGCAATTGATCCGGTCCGGACACGTCCTCCCTGTGGGTCGTCCGCATAGATTCCACCCTGGATTTTCGTGTCGATGCTGGTCCCGTAAGCCCAGCACGAAATATAAACGCTCAGAATGGCAACCTGGATAATCTCAGGATTTGCATTCGACAGCGCCGTGATAGGTATGTCCTTGAGCGCAAGTCCCATGAACCCAAGCGCTATTACCGCCGGAACAGTGGTGATGCACCAATTTACGAACGTTGCAATGCGTGAAATCCGCACCTGAGCACTTCGGTCGGAGGTCTTGGCCTTTTTACCATAAATTACCTGGGCAGGAAAAATACCGTTCAATTGGACCATCGGCGCGCTGTTCTGCAAAAAGGCTGGCGGAGCGCGTTAGCAAAACTGGTTTCAATGGCGATTGATACACCACGCAACGGAGGTAAGCGTAAGGAATTTCGATCCTGTCCTGGAACGAGAAAGGATAAATCGACCAGTGGTCCGCATTCGACCTGCCTTATCTCGACTGCCGACACTTGCGAAGCTGCCGGCCTTTCCGTGAATTCGCTCAAACTGTCTGACGCGTCAGAATCCGATGTTCCCCTTTGTCGAACTACGCCGAACGCAAAAGCTGCAGATTGTTTGATGCGGAAGCGCCCTGTGTCGTAGCCGGCAAGTTCAAATCCGGGCAAGCCCAGGGTGACCGTTTGCGGAGTTTAAGCTACCGCGCTGCTTGGGAATTGATCAGCTTACGTGCTCTCCACGGCGTCAGCTGTTCGCCCCTCCGAGCGCGCCTCTCCGCAGTATCAAATAAAAGAACGTCGGAGCGAGAGACCATGCGGAAATGGGAGAGGACTGCTGCTGGGCAACTGAGTTCTTGTGGAGACATCTGCAGCAGGTGGTGGAGCGCTCGATGCGATTCTTGCTGGGGGTGGGATCGCGAGCACGATGGGCACATCTAACCGCGCTGAAATCCGCTTCGAACGGATGGTGTTTGCGATCGTTGGATCGGCGCGTACGAAGCAAGGCTGCGCATTGGAGTGACGTCGGCGCGGCCAGACTCCAGCCACGCCGCTGGTGCAGAGCGTATCCGAATGTTTTGTTTCAGACAGGGCGTTGCGGCTACGCTTGTTGGTGGCAGACAGGGTCAGGTTTATAACAATCCGCATCCGGCAGCTATCTAGCTCTATAAACGTTGCTTTTTTTATTCAACCGGCGCTGGCACACTCGTTGCAGACCCCTCGCAGGAGGCGGCTGTTAGTCCTTTGCATCCCATGCACAGGGACATGCCCCGTGATCGCACGCGAGTGAATAAAGAAGCCGATATGACCAACCGCTGGAGAGCAGGCATGACTTCACCGAGAAGCGTCTTGGTCATCGATAGACAGCGTCACACATGGCGCTCCTAACCGCTCAGCCGAGATGAGCTACATGATCGTGAACGACCGCTGCGGCATGAACGTCGCGAAGTTGCGATCGGTAGGACCGCCCACGCAGATTGCACGCTTACCTGAACGCCGGATCGGAAATCCGTCGGCCGACCGCAAAAGCGTCGCTTCTTGTTGAGACCACAATCGAAAAGGAAACCTGTATGAGCCGAGCACCTACCCAAAGCGTTGCAGAGATCAAGGCGCGCAACAAGCAGCTAATCGATGAGGTGTTGACGGTCTACCCCGAGAAGACCGCCAAAAGGCGCGCCAAGCATCTCAGTGTTCACGAGGCGGGGAAGTCGGATTGTGGCGTCAAGTCGAATATCAAGTCCATTCCCGGCGTGATGACCATCCGCGGCTGCGCCTATGCGGGCTCCAAGGGCGTGGTCTGGGGACCCATCAAGGACATGATCCACATCAGCCACGGTCCGGTCGGCTGCGGTCAGTACTCGTGGGGCTCGCGGCGCAACTACTACGTCGGGACGACCGGCATCGACACGTTCGTGACACTGCAGTTCACCTCCGATTTTCAGGAGAAGGACATCGTGTTCGGCGGCGATAAAAAGCTCACGAAACTCATCGATGAGCTCCAGGAGCTATTTCCTCTCAACAGGGGCATCACCATTCAGTCCGAATGTCCGATTGGCTTGATCGGTGACGATATCGAGGCGGTCTCCCGAGAAAAGTCGAAGGAATATGGCGGCAAAACCATCGTGCCTGTGCGGTGCGAGGGCTTCCGTGGCGTGTCGCAATCGCTCGGCCATCACATCGCGAACGACGCCGTTCGGGATTGGATCTTTGACAAGAGCGCCCCAGAGACCAGCCCTAAATTTGAACCGACGCCATATGATGTTGCGATCATCGGCGACTACAACATCGGCGGCGACGCATGGTCGTCACGAATCCTGCTGGAAGAAATGGGCCTACGCGTCATCGCCCAGTGGTCCGGGGATGGATCTCTCGCTGAATTGGAGGCGACGCCGAAGGCAAAGCTCAACATACTGCATTGCTATCGCTCGATGAACTACATCTCACGGCACATGGAAGAAAAATTCGGGATTCCCTGGTGCGAGTACAACTTCTTCGGTCCTTCCAAAATCGCGGAGTCGCTGCGAAAAATTGCAAGCTTCTTCGATGACAAGATCAAGCAAGGCGCCGAACGCGTCATCGCGAAATATCAACCGCTTGTCGATGCTGTGACCGCGAAATACCGGCCGCGGCTTGAAGGCAAGACGGTAATGCTGTTCGTCGGCGGCTTACGTCCTCGCCACGTCATCGGCGCCTATGAGGACCTCGGCATGGATGTTGTCGGCACGGGCTATGAGTTCGGGCATAACGATGACTACCAACGCACCGCCCAGCACTACGTCAAAGATGGCACGCTGATCTACGACGATGTCACCGGCTACGAATTCGAGCGCTTCGTCGAAAAGATCCGGCCAGACCTGGTCGGCTCCGGTATCAAGGAAAAATACGTCTTCCAAAAAATGGGCGTGCCGTTCCGCCAAATGCATTCCTGGGACTACTCGGGTCCTTACCACGGCTATGACGGCTTCGCGATCTTCGCCCGCGACATGGACATGGCGATTAACTCCCCGATCTGGGGGAAGACCACCGCGCCTTGGAAGGACGCTCCGCAGCCGAGCCTCATGGCAGCGGAATAGGAAGGCCGACCCCGGGCCGTTTCTTTCCGCAGAGGAGGGGAAGGGCAGGAGAACGAACGCAAGAACCCAAAGAGTGCCATGATGACACAGAACGCCGAACACATACTCGACCACTCTGAGCTTTTCCGGGGAGACGAATACCAGCAGATGCTGGCCAAGAAGAAGGCGCTATTTGAGAATCCGCATGATCCCGCCGACGTCGATCGCATCAAAGAATGGTCCAAGACATCCGAGTACCGCGAGAAGAACTTCGCCCGCGAGGCGCTAACCGTTAATCCGGCGAAGGCTTGCCAGCCGCTGGGTGCGGTGTTCGCCGCCCTCGGGTTCGAGCGCACACTGCCGTTCGTCCACGGCTCACAGGGCTGCGTCGCGTATTATCGCAGCCATCTGTCACGGCACTTCAAGGAGCCGACCTCGTGCGTCTCCTCGTCCATGACGGAAGACGCGGCCGTGTTCGGCGGGCTTAACAATCTTACCGACGGGCTTGCCAACAGCTATAACATGTACAAGCCGAAGATGATCGCGGTCGCCACGACCTGCATGGCGGAAGTCATCGGCGACGATCTCAATGCCTTCATCAAAACATCAAAGGAAAAAGGTTCAGTCCCAGCCGACTACGACGTACCATTCGCTCACACTCCTGCGTTCGTCGGCAGCCACGTTACTGGCTACGACAACACGCTCAAGGGCATCCTCGAGCATTTCTGGGATGGCAAAGCCGGCACGGCCCCAAAACTCGAGCGCAAAGCGAACAACACGATCAACTTCATCGGTGGCTTCGACGGCTACACTGTCGGGAATGTCCGTGAGATAAAGCGTATCTTCGAGCTGATGGGCATCGGCTACACCATCCTCGCGGATAACAGTGACGTGTTCGATACCCCCACGGACGGCGAGTTCCGCATGTATGATGGGGGCACTACATTAAAGGATGCCGCGAACGCCGTCCACGCCAAGGCAACCATTTCCATGCAGCAATATTGCACGGAGAAGACGTTGTCCTTCATCAAAGGGCACGATCAGGAGGTCGTCGCTTTCAATCACCCGCTGGGCATCAGCGCCACGGACGATTTCCTGATGACACTGTCGCGTATCACCAACAAGGCAATTCCAAATGCGCTGGAGCAGGAGCGCGGGCGTCTGGTAGACGCAATGGCTGATTCCAGCGCGCATGTTCACGGCAAGAAGTTCGCGATCTACGGCGATCCAGACCTCTGCTATGGTTTGGCCGCATTCCTGCTGGAGCTCGGCGCTGAGCCGACCCACGTGCTGTCGACGAACGCGAGTAAGGCGTGGGAGCTGAAGATGCAGGCGCTGTTCGCGAGCTCGCCCTTCGGTAAAAACTGCCGCGCCTTCCCAGGCAAGGATCTCTGGCACATGCGATCGCTCCTGTTCACAGAGCCGGTCGATTTCCTGATCGGTAACACCTACGGCAAGTATCTCGAGCGTGACACCGGAACGCCGCTAATCCGCATCGGCTTTCCCATCTTCGATCGCCATCATCACCATCGTTATCCAGTGTGGGGCTATCAGGGGAGCATGAATGTGCTGGTCAAGATTCTCGACAAGATCTTTGATGAGATCGATCGAAAGACCAGCTCGGTTGGCAAGACAGACTACAGCTTCGACATCATACGCTAAGGCGAGCTCCCCGCCTCATCGTCCGCAGAAACAGCGGCGCTGCGGCGGGGATCACAGGTTCTCCGCCGGTCATCCTTGTGGTCTGCGGTGTGTTAACATCCCCGAGAGAGACACCATGACTTCGCTTCCCACGACCATACAGGACGTCTTTAACGAACCGGGCTGCGCCAGGAACGCGAGCAAGTCGAAGGTCGAGCGTAAGAATGGTTGCACCAAGCAGCTCAAGCCGGGCGGCGCCGCCGGCGGATGTGCCTTCGATGGCGCCAAAGTCGCGCTGCAGCCCTTCACCGATGTCGCCCATCTTGTGCATGGTCCAATCGCCTGTGAGGGCAATTCCTGGGACAATCGTGGTTCGGTCTCGTCCGGCTCCGATCTGTGGCGCAGAAGCTTCACCACAGATATGAGCGAGACCGATATCGTCTTCGGCGGCGAGAAGCGGCTGTACAGGGCAGTGAAGGAGATCACAGAGAAATACAACCCGCAGGCCATCTTCGTCTACCAGACATGCGTGCCCGCAATGATCGGTGACGACATCGATATGGTCTGCAAGGCGGCCTCCGCCAAATTCGGCAAGCCGGTCATTCCCATCAATTCACCGGGATTTGTCGGGTCGAAGAACCTTGGTAACAAGCTTGCTGGCGAAGCACTGCTGGAGCACGTCATCGGTACCGGAGAGCCGGATTACACGACATCGTATGATATCAACATCATCGGTGAATACAATCTGTCCGGCGAGCTTTGGCAGATCAAGCCCCTGCTCGATGAGCTCGGAATCCGGATCCTGTCCTGCATCTCGGGGGACGGCAAGTATCGCGAGGTCGCTTATTCGCACCGGGCCAAAGCCGCGATGATGGTTTGCTCAAGGGCAATGATCAACGTCGCACGCAAGATGAGGCAGCGTTACGGCATCCCGTTTTTTGAAGGCTCCTTCTACGGTATTGAGGATACCAGCGATTCACTCCGCCAGATCGCGCGCATGCTGATCGAAAGTGGCGCGCCGGCCGAGCTGATGGAACGCACGCAAGCCCTGATCGCACGCGAAGAGACCAAGGCCTGGGCTGCGATTGAACGTTTCAAGCCGCGCTTTGCCGGCAAGAGGGTTGTTCTCATCACCGGCGGTGTGAAATCCTGGTCGATGGTGGCCGCCTTGCAGGAGGCCGGGCTCGAGATCGTCGGCACGTCCGTGAAGAAATCGACCAAGAAGGACAAGGAACGTATCAAGGAATTAATGGGCCAGGACGCCCATATGATCGAGGACATGTCGCCTCGCGAGATCTACAAGATGCTCAAGGACGCAAAAGCCGATATCATGCTCTCGGGCGGCAAGTCGCAATTCGTCGCACTAAAGGCGGCGATGCCGTGGCTCGATATCAACCAGGAGCGCTGCCACGCCTATATGGGCTATGTCGGGATTCTCAAGCTCATGGAGGAGATCGAGAAGGCGCTCTACAATCCGATATGGGATCAGCTCCGCCAAGCCGCGCCATGGGATGAGTTCGACCGGAATCTTCAAGCAAGGACGGCTGCCCAGATGCATGCGCAAGCCCCGGATCCAGTTCGGGATCCGAGCAGGAACGGCGTCAGGACGATAAGTTTTTCCAATCAAGCTGAGGTCAGCGAGGGTGAGAGCGCGATTGCGGCGCATGGCCCGAAGCTCGCCGAGCCCAACAAGCCGTGCACCAGTTCCAGCGGGCGGTGCATTGCTTGTAAGGACATTCCGTCCGATCTCCAGCCGCCGGCATTGCAGGCGGCGGAGTAGGGGACATGGCGATCGTCACTACCTCGAAGAAAGCCTGTTCGGTCAATCCGCTCAAGATGAGTCAGCCGATCGGCGGCTCGTTTGCCTTCATGGGGTTGCGCGGCGCGATGCCGCTTTTGCACGGCCCGCAAGGTTGCGCCTCCTTTGGGCTGACGCTGTTCGTGCGCCATTTCAATGAAGCCGTGCCGATGCAGACAACTGCTATGAGCGAGGTTGCGACCGTGCTCGGCGGCCACGAGAATCTCGAACAGGCAATCCTCAACATCTACAATCGCATCGAGCCCGAGATCATTGGCATCAATTCAACTGGGGTCACCGAAACCAACGGCGATGACGTCGAAGCCTTCATCCGGTTGATCCGACAGAAGCACCGGCAGCTCGAAAAGCTCCCCCTTGTCTACGTCTCGACTCCGGATTTCAAGGATGCCTTGCAGGATGGCTGGGGCAAGACGGTGGCGCGGATGATCGAGGTGCTTGTGACTCCGTTCGACCCAGCGAGACCGCGCGATGCGTCCCGCGTTAACGTGCTACCTGGGTGCCACCTCACGCCCGGCGACCTCGACGAGCTTCGCACGATCTTTGAGGATTTCGGTCTCAAGCCCTCCTTCCTGCCGGACCTTGCAGGTTCGCTGGACGGCCACATCCCCGACGAATTCACGCCGACTACGATCGGGGGGATTGGAGTGGACGAAATTGCGACCATGGGGCAGGTGGCCTGGACGATCGCGATCGGCGCGCAAATGCGCCGTGCGGCCGAGACCATGCAGGTGCGGACAGGCGCGCCGTTCCGTCTATTCGAGCGGCTCTGTGGCCTTATCCCAAACGACGAATTTATGGCGTTCTTGAGCCAGATCACTGGCCGGTCAGTACCCTCGAAGTATCGCCGGCAGCGTGGACAGCTGGCAGACGCCATGCTGGATGCTCATTTTCATATCGGCGGCCGCAAGCTCGCGATCGGCGCCGAGCCGGACTTGCTATTTGATCTCTCCAGCTCGCTCCATGAGATGGGGGCGCAGGTCACTGCTGCGGTGACGACGACGAACTCACCGGTGCTGCAGCGAGTCAGGACCGAGGACGTCCTGATCGGCGATCTGGAGGATCTTGAAGAGCTTGCCAGGACGCGTGACTGCGACCTTTTGATCTCCCATTCACATGGTCGCCAGGCGGCTTCGCGACTCAATGTTCCATTCTTCCGGGTGGGCTTTCCCATGTTCGATCGCCTTGGCGCTGCGCACCTCACAATGGTTGGTTATCGCGGCACGCGCGACCTGATCTTTGACATCGCCAATCTCATTATCACCGACCGAGAGATCAACCATCGGCCGACGCCTGACAGCTGGCGATTCACCAACTCTGGCCTGCAGGTCGTTTCGCCTCGGTTGCATTGAGCAGGGAGAGAAAACAACACGGATGAAAGTTGCATTTGCCACTCAGGACTTGAAGCATGTCGATGCGCACTTCGGCTGGGCCAAGAACATCGCGATCTACGAGGTCAGCCCGGAGGGGCATCGGTTTATTGAGGCGATCCAGTTCGGTGGTGACCTCACGGAAGACGGCAATGAGGATAAGCTAGCGCCCAAGATCGAGGCGATCAGGGACTGCGCAATCCTCTATGTTGCGGCGATCGGCGGCTCGGGTGCTGCACGAGTGGTCGCGAGCAAGATCCATCCGATGAAGGTGCTGCAACCAGAGCCCATCGACGAACTTTGCGTCAAACTCGAAACCGTGCTGAAGGGCTCGCCGCCGCCCTGGCTGCGGAAGCTGCTCGCCAAAGACCCGGAACGTACAGTGGATTTCGAAACCTGAAGGAACGAGGATGGGAGATACGTCCGAAGTCACTCCAGCCCCCGCGGCGGCGGAGCGGCCATTTCTGAAAGAGCTCGTCAAGATCTGGCGCGCCCAGGACTCCCACGGTGCCTGGGAGGGCAAGGAGGATCTCGATTTGCTCGAACCCTACGTTCTCGATAAGCGCAAGCGCCGTGCGCTGCCGATCGTCGGCAATCCCGCCCCCGAGACGACATGGCGGCTGGAGCTGTTCTTTCACGCGGTTGCGCTCTCGATCGAGAAGGCGACCGGAGTGATGATCTCCCCAATGCTGAAGATGCACAACGAAGGGTTCGGTCGGATCGTCTTGATCGGCGGCCGGCTCGTTGTCGTGAGCAAGCAGCTGCGCGACGTACATCGCTTTGGTTTCGGCCATCTCTCTGATCTCGCTGATCAAGGCGACAAATTCGTCAACAGTGGCGTTGAGATAATCCGTAAGTTTCCGGAAGTGGCAAATTATTGAGGCAAGCATGAGCGATGTTGAAAGCCTGAAAGCGGAAATAAAGAAACTGTCGGCCAAGGCGACCCAAGCCAAGATGGACCTCCACGACCTCTCCGAGGAGCTGCCGGTCAACTGGCCCTCGATCCTGAGCGTGGCCCACAACGCCCACGCTGCCTTCAGCGAGCTCGAAAGCAAGCGTCAACATCTCCAAGCGCTTGAAAAAGCATAACGGACCCGAAGCCAATGTCATTCAGGACCCGCGACGGTCGCAATTGGAGGCCGGACTACCTGGTTTCTATCGATCCCAAGAAGTGCATCGGCTGCGGCCGCTGCTACAAGGTTTGCGGCCGCGAGGTTATGACGCTGAAGGGGCTATGCGAGGATGGCGAAATCATCGATCTCGATGAGGAGGACGATGAGCTCGAAAAAAAAGTCATGGTGTTGAAGGACGAAGGCGCTTGCATCGGCTGCAGCGCCTGCGCCCGGGTGTGTCCAACAAACTGTCAGACCCACACACTACCTGCTTGAATTAGCTTTCTTCCGCGATGTCGACGAGTCAGTGGTCAGATACAAGCTGGTAGGGAACGCCAACATCCAACCTGTCCTACTTGCGTGAAGCCGGCAGTTGCCAACTCGGGCGTGACCTCGCATGGGCCAGCTGACCGTTCGTCCGTTCCATGGGGAGATATCGCAATACGAGCGCGCTCGACGCGCTCACGCGGGCTGCAGTTCCCGGCCGGCGAATGCAGTTGATGAGCTGGGGCAGCTTCGGTTGCGGCATTTCGTCCGTCGACTGGTACGGAAATCCCTCGAGGTCAAGCTTCAGTCTGCCATCGCTCCTCAGCCTGCCGATCGACGCAGTCAGCCGGACCTTACGGGCCCGCCACCCCTCAGCGTAATCGAAGACAGTGCTCTTTAGCGATGAAGTGTTCAGGCGACAACTCGCCATATTCGCGCGGGCAAACTATACGCACCTAAGAAGGTTTCGGCGCTGTGAGTCCATTACACTCGGGAGTCCACTGTCGCAGCAAGTCCATAGCGCGCCGCTTTCGAGAGCGTCGTTGAAGCGCCCCTTCTTCCCGGGGACTATCGCTCCCTTCTGAAGCATCCAAACGAGACCGTTCTTGCGGAGGACCTCTCAATCGCCTTCCCGGCGAGGCACTCGTTCGCCATTCACAAACCCTTAAAAAATGCACGTTTTCTAATAGATCAGGACCTCTGGTAGTGAAGCGGACCCATCCGGGGCTACGGCCATGTGATCAGCTATCTTGAAGACGGCGACTGGGCCGTGCTTACTCGCTTGATGGCCATCAATCTACGTTTCAAAGACGCCGTTGCCCACCGCAGACTATGCCGCCGCTGGGTCGCGGGCACTGCGTCCATATCGTCTATGATGCGGATCGACTGTGGACAGGGTCGCACCCCGTCTAAAGCACGCGCGGCTGACGCGGCTTAAACCCGAAACTCTGATTCCTGAGCTGGTGCGCACGCTCCAATTCTCTTGTGGTGTAGCCGCTGAGCTGCTCGACGATCCCTCTCAGCTAGATCGTCAGTTGCTCGACATGTTCGGGCTCGTGTCCTGACGCGCGAAAGAGCCGTGTGGGTAAAGAGGCATGGAAATCGTTTCCTAATAGCCTTGGTTCGGCACACTGCGACCAGCCGTTCGAGGCCCTTCGAAACGAAGTCGTGCAGGGGTGCTCAGAAAAGTGGGGCAACGGCGAGGCAGCGAGTTGTCGTGTGTGCAACGTCGTGTTCGCAACATGTTTCGCGGATACCAAACAGAGTGCGGGTGGCTTTCGAAGAGAAGACACGCTTTGCGCCGCGCTTGCGCCCAGCTGACTGCGCCGGCCGGTGCGCAGAAGAGTCACGAGATTGGCCCGACATTTGCTCCGCTGCTTACCACGGCGTGCGGCTCACCTGCTTTGTCGCGATGTCCGCTGCAGAACGTGGATCTCCACTGACCAAAGGCCATCACATGAAAAATTCCAGGTCCCTGACATTGATTGGCGCGGCCACTTTTGCCCTGGCCTCGATGACCCCTACCGCGCCGGCGGTCGAATATAGAGCGGAAAATAGTCAGGATCCTAGTTCCGGCGGCGTTCCTGCGAACAGGAGCGTTCTTGCCCAGATCACACACAGCTGGGAACGACCAGCGAGCTTCACGCTTCAGAATGGCCTGCAAGTCGTGGTGATCGTCGATCACCGCACACCGGTGGTGACGGAGATGATCTGGTACAAGGTTGGCTCCGCCGACGAGAAGTCGGGCAAGTCCGGGCTCGCGCACTTCCTCGAGCACCTGATGTTCAAGGGAACGGCCATCCATCCGGCCGGCGAATTCTCGCAGACCGTGGGGCGGATCGGCGGCAACGAGAACGCCTTCACCTCCCTCGATTACACCGCCTATTTCCAGCGCGTGCCGCGCGAGCAGCTCGCGCGGATGATGGACTTCGAAGCCGACCGCATGACCGGCCTGATCCTGAAGGATGAGAACGTGCGGCCCGAGCGCGAGGTCGTGCTGGAAGAATTCAACATGCGCGTCGCCAACAATCCGGACGCGCGGCTGAACGAGCAGATCATGGCCGCGCTCTATCTCAACCATCCCTACGGCCGGCCGGTGATCGGCTGGCACCAGGAGATCGAGAAGCTCGATCGCGAGGATGCGCTCGCCTTCTACCGCCGCTTCTATGCGCCCAGCAACGCGATCCTGGTGATCGCCGGCGACGTCGAGCCCGCCGACATCCGCCCGCTGGTCGAGCGCAACTTCGGGTCCATCCCGGCCCAGCCCGCGATCCCGGCGCGCCGCGTCCGCCCGCAAGAGCCGGAGCCCGCGGCGCCGCGCACCGTGACCCTGGCCGATCCGCGCGTCGAGCAACCCGGCTTGCGACGCTATTACCTAGTGCCCTCGGCGACCACGGCTGCGGCCGGCGAAAGCGCGGCCCTCGACGTGCTGGCGCAGCTGATGGGCAGCGGCAGCAATTCCTATCTCTACCGTGCGCTCGTGGTCGACAAGCCGCTCGCGGTCTCCGCCAGCGCCAGCTATTCGAGCATCTCGCTCGACCCGACCCAGTTCGCGATCTCGGCTTCGCCCAAATCCGGCGTCAGCTTCGCCGAGGTCGAGCAGGTGGTCGACGGCGTCATTGCCGACATCGCGCAGAATCCGATCCGCGCCGAGGATCTCGAGCGGGTCAAGACCCAGCTCATCGCCGAGGCGATCTACGCCCAGGACAACCAGGCGGTGCTGGCGCGCTGGTATGGCGGCGCACTGACCACGGGCCTGTCGATCGAGGACATCCGGAGCTGGCCCGACCGCATCCGCGCCGTCACCGCCGAGGAGGTCCGCACCGTCGCGCAGAAATGGCTCGAGAAGAAGCGCTCGGTGACGGGCTATCTGATCAAGGATACCGGCGCCGCCAAGCGCGAGGAGAAGCGTTCGTGACCTATCCCTTCCTTCGACGTGTTGCATTCTCCGTCGTCACCGGCGCGGCACTCGTGCTCGCTACCGTCTCGCCATCACAGGCGGCCGCAAAGATCCAGCATTTGACCTCGCCGGGCGGCATCGAGGCCTGGTTTGTGCAGGATGCGACCGTGCCGCTGATCGCCATGGAATATTCCTTTGCCGGCGGCTCGGCACAGGATCCCAAGGACAAGTCGGGCGTCGCCAATCTGGTCGGCGATCTCCTCGACGAAGGCTCCGGCGATCTCGATTCCAAGACCTTCCATGAGCGGCTCGACCGCCGCGCCATCGAGCTCTCCTTCAGCGCCACCCGCGACACCTTCCGCGGCAGCCTGCGCATGCTGCGCGACAACAAGGACGAGGCCTTCGACCTGCTGCGGAGCGCGCTGACCTCGCCGCATTTCGAAACGGCCGATGTCGAACGCATTCGCTCGCAGGTGATCTCAGGCCTGCGCCGCGAGACCACCAACCCGACCTCGCTCGCGAGCCGCAAATTCCTGGAGGTTGCTTTCGGCGATCATCCCTACGGTCGGCAGTCCAACGGCAACCTCGAGAGCGTTCCGACCATCACGGTTGCCGACATGAAGGATTATGTCGGCCGCGTGCTCGCCAAGGACACGCTCAAGATCGCGGTGGTTGGTGATGTCGATCCGACAACCCTCGGCAAGCTGCTCGACCACACGTTTGGTAGCCTGCCCGCCAAGGCCAATCTCGTGCCGGTCCCCGACGTCGAGGCCGCCAAGCCACCGCAACGCGCCTTCGTGACGCTCGACGTGCCCCAGACCGTGATCACCTTCGGCGGTCCCGGGGTGAAGCGCAGCGATCCGAACTTCATGGCGGCCTATGTTGTCAACCACATCCTCGGCGGCGGCGGGTTGTCCTCGCGGCTGCATCGTGAGGTCCGCGAGAAGCGCGGGCTGGCTTATTCGGTGTTCGAATCGCTGCTCTGGATGGAGCATTCGGCGATCTTCATCGGCAACACCGGCACCCGCGCCGACCGTGCCGGCGACACCATGGATGCGATCGAGAAGGAGGTGCGCCGCATCACCGATGAGGGCCCGACGCAGAAGGAGCTCGACGAGGCCAAGTCCTACCTCAAGGGCTCGCAGATGCTGGCGCTCGACACCTCCTCGAAGCTTGCGCAGGCTTTGCTGCAATATCAGCAGGACAAGCTGCCGATCGACTACATCGAGAAGCGCAACGCCGTCGTCGATGCGGTGACCCTGGACGACGCCAAAGCGGCCGCCAAGCGCCTGTGGAGCCAGGGCTTGCTCAGTGTCATCATCGGCCGCTCTCCACCGGCAGCAGCCGAGTCGACGACCGCCCCACCGGCCTCGAAGCCGGGGGCCCCCAATTAACTTTTCAATGAGTTCGGGCGGCGGAGCCGCGAAAGCGGACAGTGAAACTCCTGTGCTCAGTATAAAGTGTCACCTATGTCTCGGGCCGCTCAGAACAAGCGGCGGCCCCAGACCAAAAGTTCCGTTTAAGGGCGAGGTGGTCCGGCGCTGCGAGAAGCCCACATCATTCTCCATCTGGGCCCTAGCGTCGCCGGAGTCGGTTTGCTCGCGAAGAGCATGTCACTTCCCGCGGAGACTGCTGGAGTGAGAGATTAGGCGTTTGTGAGCGACGGCGAATTGGATCTGATGAAGCTTTTGTTGCCCGGCAAGCCGCGCGATGGAAAGGCCTTCCGTGGCGAGAGCTCGAACCCCTATTGAAGGCGGGCCTTTGGTTAGCACCTTTCGAACCTCTGGCAGCTCGCCCGCTGCATTCCAGTTGCGCAAGTCTTAACACCAATCGCCGCGACTGCGGCGCAACATTCAGTCGAGAGCCTCGAAGCTCGCGCGGCGTCGGGATTTAGACGTAGAAGTCGTGATGCAACGTTCGTAATGCGAAGCCTTGAACCCTATCGAAAGTGCGCGTCAGCGCCAAACTTGGAGTGAATCGTGGTCAAGAAAGGTGTATCGTTGAAGTCGCGGATTGAAAGGCCAACGGCCTCGATTCCAGATGATGATCCCTATCTATGGTTGGAACAGATCGAAGGCGAGCGTACGCTCGGATTCGTCGAATGGCAGAACCGGATGACGCTGGACAAATTCGGGGGACCTGCTTTCGAACCCGATCGTGACACGCTCGCGGCGATCTACGACCGGCCGGACAACATCCCCTATGTCAGCCGGTGCGGCGGCCTGCTCTCCAATCTCTGGAAGGATGCCGGCAATCCGCGCGGGCTGTGGCGGCGGACCACGATGGACGAGTTTCGCAAAGGCGAGCCTGCCCGGGAAACCCTGCTCGACATCGACGAGCTCGCCCGCCGGGAGGACGCAGACTGGCTCCTGAACTGGTCGAGCTCGCGGCCGGGCGCGGCGCAGGTGATCCTGGGCCTGGCGCGCGGCGGCAGCGACACCGTGAGCTTGCGCGAGTTCGACCGCAACACCAAAAGCTTTATGCCCAACGGGTTGGTAGTGGGGGAAGCCAAGGGCGGCGCAGCCTGGGTCAAGCCGATACCGTGCTGTTGTCCAGCGCCTTTGGCGAGGGCATGGTGACAAGTTCGGGCTATGCGCGGACGGTGCGGCCGTGGCGACGCGGCGAGCCGATCGAATGCGCACGCGTGGTGTTCGAAACGACGCCCCATCGCATGAGCGCCTATTGCCACGTCGACTTCACCGCTGAGACCCCACGGGTCTGGTTCATCGACCGGCTGGACTTCTTCAACTTCGACGTCTGGCTCGGCACCGAAGATGGGGCAACCGTCAAGCTCGATCTTCCCTCCGACATCTGGCTGCAGATTCGCAGCGACTGGTTCGTGATCAAGCTGCGCTCGGCCTGGACGATCGGCGGCGTGACGCACGCGCCGGACACCGTGCTTGGCATCTCGCTATCGGCCTTCCTCGCCGGCGACCGCAATTTGCGGTGGTGCTCGCACCAGACCCGCGCCGCGCTTTGCAGGGTTTCTTCTGGGCCCGACGGCAAGCTCCTTCTCTCCCTTCTCGACGAGTTGCGGCCAATGTTCGAGATCTGCACGCCGTCAGCGGCGGCCTGGAGTCGCGAGACGCTGAGCGAACTTCCCGGGATCGGCGTCATCGAGGTCAGGCGCTTCGATTCCCATGAGTCCGAGAGCAATGGCGACCCGCTCGCCAATGCCCAGGATCCGCTGACGCCCACGTCCCTGATGCTGCTCGAGCGAGGCATCGCGAGCCCGACGGTGCTGAGGCCGGCGCCGAAGACATTCACGTCCGAGGGGCTCCTGGTCACTCAGCACGGAGCGATCTCGATCGATGGCGCGCGCATTCCTTATGTGCAGACCGGTCCCACTGGGGAGACAGGTGATGCGCCGGTCTACATGACCGCCTATGGCGGCTTCGGGCTCTCGGTGAAGCCCTTGCTACAATTCGTCGCTCGGCAAGCTGTGGCTGGAGCGCGGGGGCACAACGGTGCAGGCCAATTTGCGCGGCGGCGGCGAATTCGGCACGCGCTGGCACGATGCTGGCCGGCTCGCCTGCAAAAAACTGTCACACGATGATTTTGCCGCCGTGGCCGCCGATCTTGTTCGCCGCGGCGTAACCAAGCCGAAGCGCATCGGGGCGCAAGGCGGATCGAACGGCGGCATCCTCATCACCGACATGCTGAGACGATACCCGGAACGCGTCGGCGCGCTGTTCTGCACCATCCCACTGATCGACATGCGCCGCTACAGCAAGCTGCTCGCTGGCGCGAGCTGGATCGCGGAATATGGCGACCCCGATAAGCCTGCGCAGTGGGAGTGGCTGAAGACTTATTCCGTCTATCACAACGCAAAGCGCGGCCAGCCCTATCCGCCAATCCTGATCGCGACCACGCGGCGCGACGATCGCGTCCGTCCCGGGCACGCGCGCAAGATGGCGGCAAAGCTCCAGGTCATGGGCTATGAAGCTTATTTCTACGAGCCGGCGGCGGCGGACACGGGTATGGCGAGGACAACAAGGAGCGCGCCGGCTTCGATGTGCTTGGCTTTGAATTTCTGAAGAGTAAGATTGGCTGGCAGAACGGGGAGGCGTCAGCGAGCTAACGCAATTTCTCAATGACGTGCGATATCGACCAGGGGGCAAACTGACCGACGTCCTCAACTCCCGCACGACCGATTCGAGATCCTGCGCGCTTAAACCAACGCATGGTGGAGTTCCGTTTCTCTTCACCAACTCTATGGCCTCACCTTGCCTCACGGATGACTGTTGCCGCTGTGCGCGTCGTATCGTTCGCGGCCCGCTCTAAGGATTGAGGTTCACGACGCTGCCCGAGGCGTTTGCGTCCATCTAAGCGTAGACCTGTCGGCTCGGCGTGCGCTTGATTACGGGTCCGGCAACAGCTCTGCAATCTGCACCGCGTTGAGCGCAGCGCCCTTGAGCAGCTGGTCCGCCGCCACGAACATCGAGATCGAATGCCCGGAGGGGTCGCTGAGGTCCTTGCGGATGCGGCCGACCAGGACGTCGTCCTGGCCCGAGGCGTCGATCGGCATCGGGAAGTAGTTCTTGGCACGGTCGTCGACGACCTTGACGCCGGGCGCTCGCGCCATGATGGCACGGACCTGATCCTCGCTGATCGGCTTCTCGCATTCGAAGGTGATGGCCTCGCAATGAGCCCGCAGACCGGCACGCGCACGCAGGTGACGCCGATCGCGATCTTGTCGTCCTCGAAGATCTTGCGGGTTTCGTTGATGACCTTGGTCTCTTCGTCGTTGTAGCCGGTGTCAGGGGCAATCGCGGTGTTGTGGTTGAAGAGGTTGAAGGCGTAGGGATGCGGCATCACCTTCGGCGTATAAACCTGCCCGTTGAGGTTGGCGCGGGTGGACTCGACCAGCTCCTCCATCGCGGCAGCGCCGGCGCCGGAGGCCGCCTGGTAGGTCGAGATGATCACCCGCTTGATGCGGTTGGTCTGGTGGATCGGCCACAGCGGCACCAGCGCGGTGATGGCGGCGCAGTTCGGGTTGGCGATGATGCCCATGTGGTCGCGGATGCGGTTCGCATTGATCTCCGGGATCACTAGCGGCACGTTCGGGTCCATGCGGAAGGCGGAGGAGTTGTCGACGACGACGGCACCCGCCTTGACGGCGATCGGCGCGTACTTCTTGGAGATGCTGCCGCCGGCGGAGAACAGGGCGATGTCGACGCCTTCGAAGGCGCGTTCGGTCAGCTCCTCGATGACGACGTCTTCCCCGCGGAACGACACCGTCTTGCCCGCCGAGCGGGCGCTGGCCAGTGCCTTGAGCTTGCCGACGCGAAAGCCGCGCTTGTCCATGGTGGCGATGAATTCGGCGCCTACCGCACCGGTGACGCCGACAATCGCGACGACGGGATCGTTACTCACTTTGTCCTCCATTGATTTGAGAATTCAGACAACAAAAAAGCCCCGGACCATCATGGGCGAGGCTTCGGTAGAGTGGATTGCGTTCTAGTCGACGACTACACGCGCACGCCTCCCCGGGCCCCGAAGGCCGTGGTGGTTTTAGTCGTGCGTTTGGTGGTCGTGAACATGGCGAGAGCTTATGCGGTATCGTTGTCGCAAAAATTGATGCTGAAGAGCCACGGATCAATGGCTTGAAGCATTCGAGATCGGACATTCTCAAGTCGCCTTCAGTACTATCTGAACCCCACCTCCATTTCAGGAACAAGAAGTTCTGTTTCGGTCTATCGTAGCCCAATAGTGCACTGGGTCAGCATATGCAGTTGCGCAACCGTAAGAATACCGTCAGATCGAACGCACGCCCGCTTGCATTTAAGAAGGGGACCGTTCGTACTGCAAGGCGAACATAACTGCGTGAGTAATGCGCGATGTGAATAACCGATTGAAGTCTCGAGCTACAAAATCGAGCATGTAAAACGCGCCAGCGGCATCCCTTGAATGCAAGCAGTAACGCGACACCCAGCAAAGACGGGCCGCAGAGCGTCGCATCGCTTGTTGTGGGCTAGGCGTTCCTTGTGACTTGCGTTCGCAATCGCCTAAATGATCCTAGACGTTCTGCTGGTCGCGAGCGCTTCGAAGGCGCTTACTTACCGCCGATCGTGCATCTTCGATTAACATCTCTCTTCATGTCTCCTCCTGCGGCTGTACTTTGGGTCCAGGAGACGCTTCCTGCGAAATCGAACAAGACCCGCTGCAAACCTTCTCACCCCTGTAGTTGGCCAAGCTTTGCAACAACCGCGGCATATGATACTGTTTCGCACCTTTCCTCATTTCGTTCGGCATTGCTTTCGGATCGTCTAGCAATGTCATTGCCCGCTCGATCAGCTCGATCGCGCGTTGCTCGTCACCACTCTCGTAATAGTACTGAGCGACCATCCTATAAGAAGAAACGGTGAGGCCGTCGCTGGCGTGCACAGAATTGAGGATATGTTCCGACACATCACCGCCGAGCGCAAAGCGTTCCGCACGCGGAAGGTGGGCCCTATCGTTCTCCGGATCAAAGATTTGCGTCATCACGGCAATCAGCCCACGCACAGCCTCTGACTGTTTATCAATCGCATCTCGAACCAGTTGGCGTAAGACCTGGAACCCGGTCGCCGTGTCGTGCATTTTGTGAAGCAACAGATCCGCATGAATCTCCCGCAAGTGGCGATTGTCCGGCATCGCGGCAATGCCCTCTTCGACCGCTGAGAGCGCCGTCTGCCAATCCTTTGCTTCCATCGCCGATCGAACTGTCCGAAGGATTGAGAGTTCGCGAGCTATGCGTTCGTTTGTTGCAATTCGTTTCGCATCAGCGGCTTTAGCTTGATAGCTGCCGCGCCAAGTGCCATTGATAATTTTCGGCAAGACCTCGTCGAGTTGGATCGGATGACCGATGAAGGCAATGTGGCCGTCACGGTCGACGACGAACGATGTCGGAACCCCAAGAGAAGAGCTGGCATCCATCCAAAGCTTGTTCATTTCGCCTGTACTGTCGAACCCAATTCGATAGTTCAGATTTGAGAACTTTTCAGTCAACCATGCGTCCAGCTTGGTGCGAGCCTCATCCGCCGTTGGTGCTTGTTCCGTAGCTGCGACTCCGACGATCTCAAGCCCTTCGTCTTTGTATTTTGCTTGCAGCTCTATGAGATGGGGCATCGCCCCCACACATGGGCCGCACCAACTTGCCCAAAATTCGACGATGTACACTTTCCCTGGCCGGAAGTTCGTGAGGGGCTCGCCACGCAGCCAGTTCTCGACTTTGAGCGAAGGAGCCGGGGACGCCATGCACAGCACCATGATTGTCTCCAAAGTTAGTTGTTGCGCGACCTTGTCGCTGCATTGAATTAGCAATCATCGTGCCAGGCTCTCCGCGCGCACTAAGCACATGAAAAATCGTTGAAAACATCATACGCCCAATAGAGTCCCCTGTATGTGACCTGACATGCTTTGCGTCAGCGTCACGGGCACGCATCGCGCTCTTCGTCCCACCAAAACATTGTCATGCGAATGTGCATCCGTGAGCCGCGCCGTCGGCTCGCTTGCGGCTGCATTGGAGGAATACGCCACACAGCAGTATTCGCGTTGATGCTGTCGCCGCACTGCATGGCATCGCTACAGTAGAAGACGCACAAAAGAGCGTGTTCGTAACGGCATCAGGTATGCACCGCTTGCGAAGCGGTTTGCGGCCGGTATCATTCGCAATGAAATTTGGCGACATCCCGGGACGTGGCTCAATGGTGCGAGGCCGCGTCGACCGCCATCCCCTGCGGAGAAATTGCGTCTGGTATCAGGGGCTCGCGTCAATCGTGTAATCACTGCGGCGCGGCAATCAGGATGGAACTGCGTATTGCCCCATGGAGGAATGTTCCCGAATTCGCGGATGGCGCCGGCTTTCTGCGGCACGGAGATCGGCCAGCCGCGGAGCGTCCCGATCGCCGGGCGGGCGTTCCTTGAACATCAGCATAGTGATCGCTCCTCGCGCGACATCTGAGCGCCGCTCAGGCCGGCAAAGGCCTGGAGCGCAACGCCAAAGACGATCCACCACCGTGGATCAGCCCTCTGAAATGACCGCTAGAGCGTTAGCCGATCAGGTTGCAAGTACCCTGCGGCCACGAAGTAGTTTGTGGATTCTGCGGGCGTGTAGGTGTCGACGATGCGACCAATAGCTTCCCAGAGACCATTGACCGTACGTTCGGCGGCCTTTCGCAAATTTGCTTTGAGCTTGGCGAATGCGTTCTCGATCGGGTTGAGGTCGGGGCTGTAGGGCGGAAGATAGAGGAGCGTTGCGCCGGGGGCTTCGATCATCTGGCGTATGCGCAGCCCTTTATGGCTGGAGAGGTTGTCCATGATGACAATCGGTCTTGCGGAAGTTCCGGGATGTGCACCTTTTCCACACGTAAGTCTCGAAGGCATCACGGTTGATAGGCCATCGAGCACCCAGGGCGCGATGATACCGCGCGTCGTTAAAGCGGCCCCGCAGGTTGTCGTTTTCCAGTGGCCGTGCGGAACGGCAGCTCGCAGACGTTTGCCGCGCTGGCAGCGGCGATGTGTTCGCGCCATGTTGGTCGACGCCCAGGTCTCATCAATGAAGACGAGCCGCTCCCGATCGAGCTTGCCTTGGCTCGCACGCCAGGCTTCCCGCCGCGTCAAGACATCCGGGCGATCCTGCTCTGTGGCATGGGCGGTCGTTTTTTGCGCGTGATGTTGTGGCGCTCGAAGAAGCGCCGGATCGTCCCATAGCCAAAGGAAAGACCTTCCTTGCTCAGGCTGTCACGCAATTCCTCAATGGTGATGTCAGGGGTTGCCTTGAGCAAGGCCATAATCCTCGTCTGATGGGCATCGATCCGATGGGACTTGCGATCGCCGCCCTGAGCCCTTGGCTGGGCATCCCCTTGCTCCCGCTGGCGTATCCGCCACCGGCTGACGCTCGCCGCGCTTACTCCAAACCGCTCGGCAGCATGCCGGCCGGAGACGCCGCCCGCAAGGGTGCCAAGCACTCGTTCACGAAGGTCCATCGACAGCGGCTTCGCCATGCCCGCCGGCGTCCCGTCCCGGCGGGTAGCTTGAATCACCAAAACGCTGATTTGTGAATCCCCAACGATTCAGTCAGGTGGGCTAACGCTCTAGCAGAGTGGCCGCGTGATCCCCCAAACGTAGACCGAGAAGCGCATCACGAGGGTTTGTCAAAGCCAGTCCCACGCGATGCGGCTGCAGTGACTCTCTTTGCGGCAGACCCGTCGAGCTGGCGAGAGAGGGTCTTGAGGCGCTTTCTCAGACGGGGCGGTTTTCGCTTCTGTTCTTTACTGGTTCCATTTTAGTCAGCCCGTCCTCGTATGAGATCTCCTTGTATGATCCGCCGATGTCCTTGGCCGCGTCGAGCAAGTAATCGAGCCTACCGGCCGTACCGAGCTTCTTGATGTCATTCTTATCGACGCCGGCGAGGTCCATCATTTCTTTCCACACAGTGGATTCGTCGCAAGGCAGAATGCGGAAGGTGATGTCACCTATCTTGGTGCGGTACTTCGCGAGCAGATCAATGTTGTTGCAGAACATGAAATAGCTGCCGTTGGGGCTCAGCCTGCCATCCAGCACCTTCGCGGCCTCGGGTAGATACGCGAAGGAATGCAGATATCCGGCAAGCACTGGGATGGTCGGTTCACCTTCCTGCGCGATTGCAAGAACTTGTTCGATGGAATAGTCCGGCGGTCGCTTTTCGTCGGCAAGCTGGGCTTGGAACTTCAGCGCGATGTCGCCTCGAAATCCAAATCGCCTCGACTTCGTTGTTTCGCTCTTAAGCACCGCATTCAGCAACCGCCCGTCCTTGTCCAGCGGGCCAAGAGCGGTGTTGTCGATCGAGGTCATGGAAGGCTCCTCATCAAGTGTGGTGTGCACGCGTCGCCCAATGCGACGTGTCCGCGACCTTCATGCAAGTTGTTTGCCGTCCCCCTGTGTCTGCCGCGACGTAGAGCGTAAGCGGCGTTTTGGCGCGATGTGCATGGTTACGTGCTGGCAGCATCACGAGGTCTCGGCTGGATCACGTCGCGATGATGGAAACCCGCCTGTCGCGAATCCGACAAGTCGCAAATCGAATGCTGGGTCCCGCAGAACAAGCTGATCCCAGCTGCATTTCGACTGGCATGGGATTTGCGATTTGTGCCTTGCGACAGAAGCGAGAGCGAGCCAGAGATGATCCACCTGACGGATAGCGCCATCAAGGCACTGAAGGCCGCAATCTCCTCGACTGCGCAGCCGACAAACGGTTTGCGGATCATGATCGAAGGCGGCGGCTGCCAGGGATTCACATATAAAATGGGTCTTGCTCATGAGCCGAGCTCCGATGAGACAGTGTTCGAGCAAGGCGGGATAAAAGTGTTCGTCGACAACGCAAGCCGGGAGCATCTCAACGGCACCACAATCGATTTCGTGGTGTCCCTCGAAGGATCAGGGTTCCGCTTCGATAACCCAAATGCCAAATCGAGCTGTTCCTGCGGCAAATCATTCAGCTGAGTCGCCTTGGGACCAATGGAAGGAGCATCGAACATGGGCCTGAAGGCTGAACGGATGAAGCAGTGTTCGACTATCGAGCCTGCCGATCGCGAGCGGATCGTCCGCGCCGTGCTCGATGAGAGTCGGCAAAGCCTCAGGCGCGATGGGGGAGATTGTGAGCTCGTCGCAATAGACGGCAATAAGATCATGGTCAGGCTCGCTGGCGCTTGCATGGTATGCAAGCTTGCGGGCACGACGCTCGCGACCATTCAGGCGCGCCTGATCGAGCGGCTCGGCGAGTTTGTCCGCCTGATCCCGCTCCCCGAAGCTGCGAAAGTGAGGCATTAAGTGCAGAGCGAACTCTCCGTGCGGCCGATTTACCTCGACAATAACGCCACGACCCCTGCACATCCCTTGGTGGTTGCCGCGATGCTGCCGTTCTTCTCTGGGCAATTCGGCAATGCGTCCTCCGGGCATGCATTCGGCATTGAGGTTGCGCCCGCATTGACGCAGGCGCGCCGAAATGTGCAGGCTCTCATTGGCGCGGCATTCGATCACGAGATCGTTTTCACCTCCGGCGCGACGGAATCTGACAACACTGCGATCCTGTCCGCGCTCGCCGTGCAGGAAGGACGCGACGAGATCGTCACAACGGCCGTTGAGCATTCGGCCGTGCTGTCTGTTGCCCAGGAGCTGGGCCGACGAGGAATCAAGATCCACGTCATTCCGGTCGATGCAAGCGGTCGATTGGACATCGAGAGTTATGGCAACGCCTTGTCGGAGCGTACGTCAATCGCCTCGATCATGTGGGCCAATAATGAGACCGGTACGATCTTTCCGGTGAAGTCCCTCGCCAAGATGGCGCGCTCAGTCGGCGCGCTCTTTCACACCGATGCAGTCCAGGCCGTCGGGCGCATTCCAATTGACCTGAAGACGACGGATATCGATATGCTGTCGCTCTCCGGCCACAAGCTGCATGGTCCGAAGGGCATCGGCGCGCTGTACGTGCGCAATGACATTAAGTTCCGGCCGCTGATCTTCGGCGGCGCGCAAGAGCGGCGTCGCCGCGCTGGCACCGAAAACGTCCCAGGCATTGTTGGGCTCGGCAAGGCGGCGGAACTCGCGGCGGCACACCTCATACAAGATCAGATCCAGATTTGCGCGCTTCGCGACCGGCTGGAGCGCGGCATTCTCGCGCTCGGCGGTTGCATCGTGCTCGGTGATATCAAAAACCGCCTGCCAAATACCTCTAACATGGCCTTCGAGCGTCTCGAAGCGGAGGCCATCGTCCACCACCTGAATCGTGACGGAATTGCCACCTCACTCGGTTCAGCCTGCGCGTGCGGCTCGATGGAGCCGTCTCATGTCCTGCGCGCGATGAGAGTACCAGCGACCTTTTTGCGCGGTGCGGTGCGCTTCTCGCTCTCGCGAGACACGGCGCCGGATGAGATCGGTCGTGTGCTGCAAGTCCTGGCGCACATTATTTCCAAACAGAGAGCCTTGTGGCGTGCGTGTCAGGAGCGTGCGGGCGAGAGTTCGCAACCTGCAGAGCCCCTATGAAGGTCATGATTCGTCGTTCGCCCGAGACAGGCCTTTCGATTTATGTACCCAAGAAAGATCTTGAGGAACCGATCGTCGATTGGGAGCACGAGACGCTGTGGGGTGGTTGGGTCAAAATCGCAAACGGCTGGGTGCTCGACCTACCGGAGATGGCGAGCGACACCACCCTACCAATCACCATAAACGCCAAGAAGCGCGGAGGCGAAGCAACCGAAAAATGAACGCTCCGTGTCTACGGACGTCGTCAAACTGGGATGTCCAGGGAAGTCTTGGCGGGCGCGGTGCGCGCGTACCGGTAAACGCGACAGCCCATGCAGCCTTGTTCGGAACCAAGATCGTGCTGCCGCGCGGGCCAAAGGCAGTATCTTGGCCGGGGCGCAGCATCGAGGCATCCGACCAGCGCAATGGTCTTGATGGGGAGGCCTTCGCGACCTCCCCTTTTCGGCGACCGCCAGGCCGCTCGTTGCATTCCGCGCGTCTTAACAGCGTCGGGCCAATGGCTGGACTCGATAAGGTTCAGCTTTGAATGGTTGAGTCGCGCGCCGGCCCAGACCGCAGGCTCAGAAGTATCAACCTTCGTGATGATCCCTGACCCTGGCGAGCGGGCGTTTCTCTTCACCTGGTTGACAATGCCCTTCCGGAACATCACGCCGGGGTCCGCGTGATCTTCCATGGCATAGGTCAGTCACAGGACCGCTTTCTCTGCTTCTAGGCTCGCCTTATCAACCTGTCCTTCAAAGCGCCCGGAACGTCTTTTGCGGATTGTGCTTTGCCTAGGCGTCACATTCTGACGGAAGATCAACTTTCAAACGACGCCACCCGCTTGCCGCTTGCCGAAGCCATAGCTGAGCAGCCTGCCGGGCCTCAAAACAATGGTGTCAGCGCTGTTGTGATCGCAATCCCTGTCAGCTTTCCAACATGAACTGGTAAAGCTAACAATCGACCAGGGCTTAGCTAAGTGCTTGAAAGCGAACTGTTAAATTCATTCTGCAGGAATGGCACGCCAGTTGCTCTTGGCTTTCCAGAAAGACTCTGGGGATGCTTGCCGAAAGGGTTCGGCTTGCGAAGAGAATTGGAACAATGAGTACTTCAGCGCAACACCAGGTATCCTGCGGCGGCGACATCAGCGAGACCTTGCAAGTCATGGCGACGCACAAGGGCTGCGGTACGATCGGTGGCAGCGGTAAGGCAAGCTGCGGATCTCAGGCTGGCATCGCCAATCTGCCAATTGAGATCTGGGAAAAGGTGAAGAACCATCCGTGTTACAGCCAGGAGGCGCACCACCATTATGCCCGCATGCATGTCGCCGTCGCACCCGCCTGCAATATCCAATGCAATTACTGCAATCGTAAGTACGATTGCGCCAACGAATCGCGTCCTGGCATTGTCAGTGAAAAGTTGACGCCGATGCAGGCCGCCAAGAAGGTGCTGGCGGTCGCTTCCGCGATCCCTCAGATGAGCGTGGTCGGCGTTGCCGGTCCTGGCGATCCGCTCGCGAACCCGGAAAAGACATTCAGGACATTCGAGCTCGTCAATAGGCTCGCGCCAGATCTCAAGCTGTGCCTCTCGACGAACGGCCTTGCGCTACCCGATCATGTCGACACAATCGCGAGACTCAAGGTCGACCACGTGACGATCACGATCAACATGATCGATCCCGAAATTGGTGCAAAGATCCATCCGTGGATCTTTTACGACCACAAGCGCTGCACCGGCATTGAAGCCGCAAGAATACTCAGCAATCGACAGCTCCAAGGGCTGGAGATGCTCACCGCGCGCGGCGTCCTGTGCAAGGTCAACTCGGTGATGATCCCCGGGATTAACGACCAGCATCTGGTCGAGGTTAACAAGGCCGTGAAGTCGCGCGGCGCCTTCCTGCATAACGTGATGCCGCTGATATCGTCGCCGGAGCATGGGACCGTCTTCGGCCTCAGGGGGCAACGCGGCCCGACTGCACAGGAAGTGACAGCATTGCAGGATAGCTGCGAAAGCGAGATGAACATGATGCGTCACTGTCGCCAGTGCCGGGCTGACGCCGTCGGACTGCTCGGGGAGGACCGTGGCGCGGAGTTCACCATGGAAAAAATCATGGCGATGGACATCAAATACGACGAGCAGGCCCGGAAGGAGTATCAGGCTAAGGTTGAGAAGGCGCGCACCGCGAACCTTGTGGCCAAGCAGGAGGCGCTTGCGCGGCTCGCCAGCGCGTCCAGCAAAATCAAGGTGCTGGTGGCGGTTGCAACCAAGGCCTCGGGATTGATCAACCAGCACTTCGGTCATGCCAAGGAGTTCCAGGTCTACGAGCTCTCGACTTCAGGCGCGAAATACGTTGGTCATCGAGCAATCCATTCCTATTGCCAAGATGGTCATGGCGAGGACAGCAAGCTCGAAATCGCCATCGGCGCCATCAAGGATTGCCACGCCATATTCGTGTCAAAGATCGGCGGCTGCCCGAAGGCCGAATTGATCAAGGCCGGCATAGAGCCGGTCGATCGGTACGCCTACGAGTTCATCGATGGCTCGGTCACCGCCTGGTTCAAACTCTATCTCGATAAAGTCAATGAGGGGAAGATCAATCACGTTGAAAGGGTCAATGCGGCGGCCTGCTCCAACGCGCTGACTTCCGCCGCCTGAGGATGGGTTCAAATAATGCCGTTCAAGATCATCGCGTCGCAATGCACGGGCTGTTCGGCGTGCGAAACGCAATGCCCGAACCTCGCTATTTCCGAGCGAGCCGGCGTTTTCCTGATTGATCCTGAGAAATGCACCGAGTGCGCCGGCTACTTTGACGAGCCACAATGCGTGGCGGTTTGCCCCGTTGACAATACATGCGTGCTCGACGCGGCGCTGCCGCGTCACCAGGAGCCTGCTTAAGGGCCACGATGGATGTCATGACGACACTAGCGGTTCAGAAACTCGGGCGGTTGATGCTCCGCATTAACGGCCGGCGGCCGCGGCCGTTGCCTTCTCAAACCGGATGGAAGGCTCGCGCTGGTCGCCAAGCTATTCGCCAGCTACCAAGCCATATTCTGGCGACGCGGGCATCGGCGGGACTGCGTCAAACGATTTCTGTCCGCCCGAAGCCCGCTCTCCTGAGCGTCGCGGGTCGAATTCGCTGGACGCGTCTTCCGCGACATCGATCCAGTCCCCTGCAGCCATCCTTGAATCGGCGACATTCATGCTCAAGTCGTTCTTCAGTCCGCCATCCGAGAGAAACGAGGGCGTCCTCACCGACTCCTGCGTTGGTCGTGCGGTGTCGAGCTGGCCTAGCATCATCTCAGGGCGGGCAGGGTGATCCTATCAACATGCCGAAAATCGACCTGCGCCAAGCCAACGCGTTCGCACCCGATCACGTGATGCGGAGAAGCGGTTTCCTGCCGAATGGCGCTCGCGGCGCCGGCAAGCCCGAGTTTGGCCGCTATGGCCCTGGCGTGCGCCGTCCTGTTCTCGTTCAACGCTCTTGCGCCTGCTTGCGTCTCGGGCAACTCGAGAACCGACGCAGCTGTCAAAGGACTGGTGGGGCTCGCTTCCACGCACAAGGTCAGCGCCGAGGTGTTTTTATGGGATGCTTGAGCCTATGGACGGGACCGTGAATGGTGACGTCCACGATGCCCTCAGTTGCCGGGGTAATCAGGCCGACTCCGCCGGCTGTGCGCATCGGGCTGAAACACGCGGCTCGCGGCCGCTCAACCATGCCTCCGTCGATGACGGACGCGCGTGCCGCATCGAGGGCTTGTTCAACATCAACCATGGGCTCACGGATAGTTATCTCGAGCATCTGGACTTGAAGTTGCGGGCGTTGATGTTGCTGCACCGGGGGTCTCGATAGGCTCATGCAATCCGTGATCGCAAGTCGCGCCGCCGTGCGGGGATCGACGCGGTTGATCGGGGATAATGATAAGGGGGTCCGTGAGGCAGGGCGTTGGCGAGACGTTGTATCGAACGGTGGAACGGGGACGACAGCATGAGCAACATCGCCCGCGATAGTGAGATCGTCGAGCTGACGGACACCCCCTTGTTTGATTATGGCGACAAGGTGCGGGCCAACCGCACCATCCGCAACGACGGCACCTATGTGGGCAAGGAGATCGGTGAGGTTCTGGTCAAGAAAGGTGAGCTTGGCTATGTCGTCTCGATCGGCACGTTCCTACAACAATTTTATATCTATGGGGTCGAATTCCTCGGCTCCGGCTATCGCGTCGGCATGAAAGGCAAGGAGCTCGATCTAGTCAGGCGAAGCCACGAAGGCGAGGGGCCTTCCTTGCCAGGAGCGGCATCCCGATGATCGAACCAAGACTGCCAAGATACCACTCAGGCCAACGTGTCAAGGCGGCGATAGATCTGCTCAACGACGGTTCCTTTCCGGACGCGTCGCCGGAAGAGTGTCTGGTCAGCGTCGGGCACGTTGGTGAGATCGTCCAGATCGGTCGCCATACGGAAGCGAACCTATTCATTTATATGGTCGACTTCGGCAAGCAGTTGGTGGTTGGCTGCATCGAGGAAGAAATCTCTGCATTCTAGGAGGTTGAGGAATGAACGCGGCAATCATCAGAAGACATCATTCCGGCTTGCCTGCGCATCCCAACGAGCTCGATCGATGGCGAATCGTGCGCGCACTCACGAAGCGCGAGCGCTACCGATATGTCTCGCCAGAGGTGACTGCGGTTCCTGGCGGCTATCTGGTCGAGAGCCCGTGTTGCTCAGGCAATATCAATGCGGAGGGCGGCCTCGTCGAGGTCGCCCTGCTGCGCCACGACAGGACTGGGGCGGCATGGCAGCTGTTCCGCAAAGATCACCGTAAGGGCGTCTGGGAGTGGCATTCGACCCATCAACGGCTTGGCTTGGCGACAACGGTTCTGAATACCGATCCTGAACGTTTATTCTGGCGATGAGGATTTGTGGATGGTGCGCCAAGGCGAATTGACGATGATCGAGCAGACGCTCGCCGCTATTGACATAGGCTCTGAGCCCTGCCTGACGCTCCGGCAGAAATTTCCACATCTTGCCTGGATTTGTTGCGACGCCTCCGACATGACGCACACCCCGTTCCGCCGGTTTGGCCAATTCGACCTGCATTTACTCGACTGCGGAGATCAATGTGCACAGATCACGAATGATCCGCGGCGCGCCAGCGGCATTGTGCTGGCCAAGCGCTCTGCCATGTCATAATCAAGCAGTCGCCTGCCGGTGCCAGCTCACAGGGCGCTAAGCCCGCGGGTTGTTTGCCATGCCGTCGTGCTAGGCCTGGCGAAATATCACGATCAGATCGCTCGCTCGTTCATCGGGTCCATGGCACGGGGCAGGCGATGGTCTCGCATCTTGTTCGCTGAGGATGGAATTGCCTGGCTATCTCTACGTGGCCTCTTCGATCAAGGATACTGCGGCGGTCAAATGAGGAAGAGCAAGCCGTGCTCGATCAGCTGACGAAGCAAACCTCAGCCGTCGCAGGATTTGCATTTGTGAGTACTCGACCTAGGTCCGCAGAAGCCCAGAAAGTATGAGAGGACGTTTATTCTTCGCGCGGTAACGCCGTACACGCGCGGTGAAGGCCGGTTCATGATGCGCGGGAGCACCACGATTGTCCTGGCCGATCCAGCGCTACTCCATCAATACTGGCGCCTGAATATTGCTCTACGAAACTTCTTGGTGAGTGAAGTTGATGTACTTGAGCAAGAAGCGCTTTCGAGTTGTTTTTTGAAGGACCGAATCGAGCATCCCTGTCTCGATAGCTTGCTTCCATGTTGAAGCGCCTGACGTGCGTCGGGAATCGGGTTTGTCACGCGGATAAAGATACAGAAGGACAGAGAACAAATTCGCGTGTAGTTCATGTTCTTATCTGGAAGATAAAAAGCCCGCTTGAATAGTTGCCGATGGTCATTGATATGGTAATGGGAAGCTAGTTGCGTCGTTTTTCAAAAACAAGGCGCTGCAGATAAATGTGCAAAGCGAAATCGGAGAACGTCACGTGGCGAAAAGCACCAAGCGCAAAGAATATAGTAAGGATGAGGTCAAGCTGCTCAAGGCGCACTCAAGGGCGCGCACCCCCGTAGCTAGGGTTTCAAAGCTTATGAAGCGATCCGAAGGCTCCCTAAGGCAGAAAGCGTCTACCTTGGGGATTGGCTTGGGTCACCAGCGCTGAGATGGGATTCAGCTTCGGAAATCGACCGGCGTGATGATCGAGACCGTCAGGCGGCGTGCGATTGCTGGCCAGTTGGTCGTCTCAGGCTCGGCGCCGACGGTTAGGTCGCGCGGCGAACGAGCTGACCGGCTTCTCCGTCGATCCGGTTACTTGACCTAAACCCAACCGATTGTCGTGTTCAATCAGCGACTCAAGCGAATCGCTCGTCGCAACGTGCTGCTTAGGCGCTGAATATAGATTTGCCAGGCCCGGAAAATACGGTGTGCGAGCGCGTCGACCGACGGCAGGCACACGTCGTTCGCGCTAAGCCATATGCCGCTGCGTCCACCCTTCTCAAGGCGCGGCGACTGAAACCTAGAATGCCCCAAGAGGGAGAGATTGGTACCCTGTTTCTGACCTCGTGCGCGCTGGATCGCGCCCTTGAAGTTGCTTGCCGGTAAGCCGCAGACAAAAGAGAACCGCGGTCCCGACCTGCGACGAAGTATAAGGAACTCCGGCGGGAGATGTGCGTCCGGCAGGCGCAGAAGCGTACAAGCGTTTGTATGTTCATGGGCAGCCGCGACGGCATCCGCTTGTGTTCGGGATGATGTGAGGGCAAAGCGGCCGTGAACGCTGTTCATCGTCGTGATCGAGACCGTGGATATCGCCGCCGCGACTGCCGCGCCCATATCGCGGCGGCGGCGTCAGAGTTCATGACCGGTAAAGAGAACTGAATTGCGGGTCGCACTCGCTAGCAGTGTTTGCGGCAGCATCGTCTCACCTGAAATCATCGAAGAACGATTGCGTCTGACGTCCCGCGGCCGGAACGCTCGTCCAACTGCACGATCGATATGTTGCCTCAGGCAATTTTAAGCGTGTCGCCACCGATTTCGCGGTTGCAAGGGCAGAGCTCATCAGTCTGTATCGCATCCAGAACACGTAACGTATCGGTGGGGCTGCGGCCGACATTGGGGCTAGTCGCGTAGACATGCTGGATCGTGTTCTCAGGATCGACGATGAAGGTATAGCGATGTGCGATGCCATCACGCGAGCGCACTCCAAGGCCATCGACCAGTGCGCCCTTGGTGTCGGCAAACTGCCAGATGGATAGACGGTGCAGGTCCTTATGGTCACGCCGCCAGGCGAGCTTGCAAAACTCGTTATCGGTCGACCCACCAAGCACGATTGCGTCGCGATCGGCGAAATCCTTCGTCAGGCGGGCAAACTCGGCGATTTCGGTTGGGCAGACGAATGTGAAATCCTTCGGGTAAAAGAAGATGACTTTCCATTTGCCGGGGAAGCTTCTCTCAGTCAGCGTCTCGAAAGCGCTTTGCCCGTCCTCCTCCTGCAGGTGAAAGCCGGGCTTCACGCCTATGATGTCGAACGGCGGCAACTTACTTCCAATTCCAAGCATATTGTCCTCACAACATCGGGTCACACGGAACAGCGTTCCGCGACTGAGCAAGCAATATGCCACCCGATCTGGCGGCAAGTGCCCGCCATACCCGTCGTGGAACATTCGCCTTTGATGGTGGCGATGTCCTCGAGCCCGATCTGCAATATGTCCGTCTCCTCAATCGTCTCGGGCGTAAGACGCGAGATTTCCCGTTTGTGCTCCTTGGCCGGCGCTCGTAGTGGAATCGGAGCGCAGAGGCTTTGTCGGGTTTCTGTCAGAGCCTTTGCGGCTGTCCGGTCCGCCACAGCACGCCGGCGTCCGAGGCCACGCTGTTAGTTGAGGGTAATCAAAAGCTTAATGCAGGTGCGAAGGAAATGGCACGCCAGTTGCTAACTGGATGGAGCAACAACGAGCGAGGGCTGAGGGCACGCCGACGCTGATGGCGAGCGATGGCCTCCTTCCCGAAACTCGTGTGCCCATGGTTTCTACGAGAGAAACAGGCTCGCGCATTCGGCGCGAAAAATTGGCAATCGGTTGATGGAGAGCAACATGTCTTCGCTGAGACAAATCGCGTTTTATGGCAAGGGCGGCATCGGCAAATCGACGACGTCGCAAAATACGCTGGCGGCCCTTGCTGAGCTGGGCCAAAGGATTCTGATCGTCGGCTGCGATCCCAAAGCGGACTCGACTCGCCTCATCCTGCACGCCAAAGCGCAAGACACCATTCTGAGCCTGGCGGCGAATGCCGGCAGCGTCGAGGACCTCGAAATCGAGGACGTCATCAAGCTCGGCTACAGGGACATTCGATGCGTCGAGTCCGGTGGTCCGGAGCCGGGGGTCGGCTGCGCCGGACGCGGCGTGATCACGTCCATCAACTTTCTGGAAGAGAATGGCGCTTATGAGGACATCGACTACGTCTCTTACGATGTGCTCGGCGACGTCGTCTGCGGCGGCTTCGCGATGCCTATCCGTGAGAATAAGGCACAGGAAATCTACATCGTGATGTCCGGCGAGATGATGGCGATGTATGCCGCCAACAACATCTCCAAGGGCATTCTGAAGTATGCGAATTCCGGCGGCGTGCGTCTCGGCGGCCTGATCTGCAACGAGCGGCAGACCGACAAGGAGCTGGAGCTTGCCGATGCTCTTGCCAAGAAGCTCGGCAGCCGGCTGATCTACTTCGTGCCGCGCGACAATGTCGTGCAGCACGCGGAGCTGCGCCGAATGACGGTGCTGGAATACGCGCCGGACTCCAAGCAGGCGGATCACTATCGCAATCTCGCGACCAAGATCCACAATAATGCCGGACAAGGCGCTATCCCGACGCCAATCAGCATGGACGAGCTCGAAGATATGCTCATGGAGCACGGCATCATCAAGCCCGTCGACGAGAGCCAGGTCGGCAAGACCGCTGCCGAGCTTGCCGCTATTTCGGCATAGTTCATGTTGTCGGCCTTCTCGATCCGGGAAGGCCGACCTCGTCCACTCAGAAGCTGTGCGAAAGTTATGATCGGCAAAGGAAAAACGGCCGGCACGATCTCATCTCGCGTATCGGTAGCTCACGTCGCCGAGCAGCGCGATGCGAGTGAGCTCTACAAGCTTCTGACGGGGCGCCATCCGGCAGAAGTCGACATCAGTGACAATGATGACTTCGATCGCCATGTGCTCGCTTGCATTCTGGCCACATCAGCTATGGATCGCGGCCAACTTCCCGAACGTGCTGACTTGACCAACCAGGAGCTCAATGCGCTCTTGGTGCAATACTTCCCATCCGCCCCGGTCAGGAGTTGTACCTGGCGCGAACAGTCCGCCTTACCGGCTCTTGACGAGACAGTCATGGTACGCGACCTCCTGCTTGCGCAACGTTCCACTCATGGCGAGGTTGGCGGCTGGCTCGCGACGATGATCGCGCGGCGCGCCATGGAGCCTAATCACTTATGGGAAGATCTCGGCCTGCGGAAGCGGGATGAATTGTCCCGTGTCCTCATGCGCCATTTCGGGCCGCTGGCGGCTCGCAACACGAAGAACATGCGCTGGAAGCGCTTCTTCTATCGCATGCTATGCGAAGATGACGGCCTGGTGATGTGTACCACGCCGGTCTGCACGGAATGCAATGATTTTGATCTTTGCTTCGGCGAAGAGAGCGGGGAGAGCCGGATGGCCGGACGTCGGCGGGATCATCTGCGCCGCCTTGATGACACCGTCCAAGCCGTCCCAAGCTTGAAAGGCTGAGTTCATTATTGATACCCTCTTTGGCGCCATTGCGGGAGTATTCTACGAGCTTTCGGCCACCTGTCGCATGGGGGGTGAAAACAGGCCGGGGCAAACGATTGCGCGCACCCGACCTAAGGCCGAGGCGGCGTCTGATGATCGCGGGTTGATATCTGGCGGAGCCGACAATGCGCCGCTGAAGGAAGTTGCCGTCGCACCCAGACAGCTCTGTTGCGGTGATACCGGCGTACTGCTATCCGAACTGGAAAAAGCCGCGGTCGTCGTTGCAGCCGCTGCGCCCCGTACCATCCCGCTCAACAAGGCGATTGTCGACGAGCATGTCTTTACCAATGCACCCGGCATCCACGACCACGGGCTGTTAAAGGACCCGGCGCAGCTACGAGGGGCTCGGCCCGGGGCTGCTCGCCGCTCCTCCCGGGTTGTGATCGGAAAGCATTCAGGGTTCGCCCCGATCACCTTGCTGCTGTCGTGCAGCTTTCTTTCGGCGCCGAGCAAAGCGAAACCATCCCCGCGCCCGTCCGCAAGCATGCGATCGAGCACCAAGGTTTGGTGTGCAGGAAACGGTGTTGGCGATCTGGCGCGACATTCACGAGAGCTCGCTCGTCAACAGCGAATCAGCCACGCGCGTCGCGCGATCGGGTTGAAACATTCCAGCCTGGTCGTTTCTGGGCGCGGATCGAGATGGAGGTTGAGAATGACGACTGATGGCATCCTTGCGCGATTGAACAAGGCCTCGGCCGCAGAGGAGTTTTTTTCACTCCTCGGCGTCGAGTACGATGCGAAAATCGTCGATGTGGCGCGGCTTCACATCCTGCGTCGCATGGGCCAATATCTCGCAGGCGAGGAGTTGACCGGTGCATCTGATCCTGAGATCGCCGCGCGTTGCAAGGCCACGCTTGAGCGCGCCTATGCCGACTTCGTCACGTCCACCCCGATCGAACAGCGCGTATTCAAGGTGCTGAAGGATGCGGCCGCACCACAAGCGAACAAGCATCCAGCATTGGTCCAGCTCGATTTGTTGGAGTGAATTGAGCTCATATGTCGTGCTCTGGACCGTGAAGGTCCCGAGAGCCTGACAGCAAGCCATGGTTTCGAATTCAAGCGGAAAGTTACAGTCGCGGCCTCGCGGATCCGCAGCTTGAGCACCTCGGCTCGTTAGGGGCCAATCACGACTCACCGCTGATATTTCCATCCTTTTAAGCTGGTACGCATGCTGTACCTATCTCCTGCAATCATGCGCCGGCAGCGGGACCGCACACGTCGCGACGAAAGCTCACCAAGGTTCGGATGAGTGTCTTCTGTCGCATTCCTGACACGGGTCAGTACGGTCTCGAATGTTTCGATCTCGTGAGATGCCGCCTCCTTCGATAAGATTCTGAAATAGCGATCAATTTTCATCGCCTGCGCAAATTGGTACGACAATTGCTGACATATGCTCAGCTAGTCTGGAGAAGCGCATGCTCGTCTTGGTCCGCATCGATTTTGTTTTTGACGCCGCGCCGGTTCGCGCGCGCTGCCTGCCGGCACCATAATGCGTCGCGACGCCAAAGCGATGGTCGCATACCCGGCGGAGCTGAAAGCTGCGTTTGATTCGTGCGCCCCCGTTGGCCGATCCCTGGCCGAGGTTTCGCGGGGGGAGCCGTTGCTCAACAGCGCCGGCCGTGCGGCGCCGTTGACCGGGCGCCTTGAGCGCCGCCCCTCCTGTCTTCGCGAGGAGTTGCGTGCCTGTCGCTATGATCGGCAAGAAACAAGGGCACTCGGAGCAATGGGATCGCGCTTCCATCGGCAAGCACGCGGCCGACAATCGTACCAGCCGAGCCCCTCGCAGCTCCTTGATCTGTTGCACCTCTGTTGCATCTCTAAGATGAGGAGGACCAATCGATCGGCACGCCTGACCGGCCGGGTCGGTGCCTTAGCAGTGCCCGGAACCAAACCGTCGCCCCAGTATGCCGAATCCGGAACGAACCCGAAGCGCATGCTTCCGGGCTCGTGGCCCAGGTCCAGCAAGGGCTGTGTCGGCCCCGCGCTGCTGCCAGGCGGTGCTGACGCGATGCTGGCCGGCATCTGGCCCGACGCTTAACTGAAGAAATCTTCAAGCGCGAATTCCAACCTGGAGGCGGAGCATGCTCCGCTGGCGAGCCGCAACTGAATGCGAATGGGAGTACAGATGATGAGCACCGCACCGAAAAGTGCAGCTCCGGCCGCGGGTGGTGGTCGCGCGGCGACCAAGAGGGAGCTGCCCGAGCGATTTAAGCCGTATAAGCACGTCTGGGTTTTCATCGAGCAGGAACGCGGGGTCGTGCACCCCGTCTCATGGGAGCTGATGGGTGCCGGCCGCCGGCTCGCCGACAAGCTTAATGTTGACCTCGCCGCGGTTGTCATCGGCCCGGTTGGGGAGACAACGCAGCAGGCGGTCGCCGAATCGTTCTGCTACGGCGCCGATCTCGCCTATATCGTCGCGGACAATCTCTTGGCCGATTATCGCAACCAGTCCTATACCAAGGCCCTGTCAGAGCTGGTCAACACTTACAAGCCGGAAATCCTACTCCTAGGGGCAACAACACTCGGCCGTGATCTCGCCGGCTCAGTGGCCACCACACTGCTCACCGGCCTAACTGCCGACTGCACAGAACTCGATGTCGATGCCGACGGCTCGCTTGCAGCGACCCGGCCGACGTTTGGCGGCTCACTGTTGTGCACGATCTACACACTCAACTATCGTCCACAGATGGCAACCGTCCGACCGCGCGTGATGCCGATGCCCGAGCGCGTGACAGGCGCCGTCTCGCGCGTCATCTCGCATCCGCTCGGGCTTGTAGAAGAAGATATCGTCACAAAAGTCCTGTCCTTCCTGCCAGACCGCGATTCTACAAAGTCCAACCTTGCCTATGCCGACGTGGTCGTCGCTGGAGGGCTCGGTCTGGGATCGCCTGAAAATTTCCAACTGGTACACCAGCTCGCGGACGTGCTTGGCGCCGAATATGGCTGCTCGCGGCCGCTGGTCCAGAAGGGCTGGGCCACCTCCGACCGACAAATCGGCCAGACCGGGAAAACCATCCGGCCAAAGCTCTATATCGCGGCCGGCATTTCCGGCGCTATCCAGCATCGCGTCGGCGTGGAGGGCGGCGACCTCATCGTTGCCATCAACACTGACAAGAACGCTCCGATCTTCGACTTTGCCCATATCGGCATCGTCACCGACGCCATTCGACTGTTGCCGGCGTTGACCTCTGCATTCCGCGCGCAGCTATCGCCGCACTCGCACGACCGCATCGCTGGCTAGGGGAGCTTGTTATGATTCAGGAAAGATTCGACGCCATCGTCGTCGGTGCTGGCATGGGCGGGAACGCGGCGGCGCTTACAATGGCCGAGCGGGGTCTGAAAGTGCTGCAGCTGGAACGCGGCGAGTATTCCGGGTCGAAGAACGTGCAAGGGGCCATCCTTTATGCCGACATGCTGGAGAAGCTGATTCCGAATTTCCGAGAAGATGCGCCGCTTGAGCGGCATCTAGTCGAGCAACGCTTCTGGATCCTGGACGAGCGTTCGCACACCGGGATTCACTATCGATCCGATGATTTCAACGAGGAGAAGCCGAACCGCTACACCATCATCCGCGCCCAGTTCGATAAATGGTTGTCGCAGAAGGTCCGCGACGCCGGCGCTACCGTGCTGTGCGAGACCACGGTGACCGAGCTCCTCCAGGATTCCCATGGCAGGGTCGTCGGGGTGCGCACAGACCGCGATGGGGGTGAAATCCATGCAGATGTTGTCGTGCTGGCCGAGGGGGTGAACGGAGTGCTCGGGACGGGCGCGGGCTTAAGAGGGCGGCCGAAACCGGACAAGGTCGCACTCGCGGTTAAGGAGATGCATTTTTTGTCACGCGAGACAATCGACGCTCGCTTCAATCTCAAAGGCGACGAGGGGCTCGTCATCGAAGCGGTCGGAACCATCTCCCGCGGCATGACCGGTATGGGCTTCATCTATTCCAATAAGGAATGCATCTCGCTCGGTATTGGCTGTCTTGTTGCCGACTTCCAGCGTACCGGCGAGACGCCTTACGGCCTGCTCGAGGGTTTCAAGCGTCACCCATCCGTCGCGCCGCTCATCGAAGGTTCGGAGGTCAAGGAATATTCCGCGCACTTGATCCCCGAAGGTGGGTACAGGGCAATCCCGCAGCTTTGCGGGGAGGGCTGGGTGGTCGTCGGAGACGCCGCCCAACTTAACAACGCCATCCATCGCGAGGGGTCCAATTTGGCGATGACGTCGGGCCGTATCGCGGCGGAAGCGATCTGCCTTATCAGATCGCGAAAAGATCCGATGACGGCCAAAAATCTTTCGCTTTACAAGAAAATGCTAACTGATTCTTTCGTGATCAAGGACCTGAAGAAGTACAAAGATATGCCGGCACTCATGCATACCCACTCGCAGAACTTCTTTCTCACATATCCGCAGCTCTTCTCCAAGGCGATGCAGGATTACGTGCGCGTCGACGGCACACCAAAGCTCGAGAAAGAGAAGCTGATGCTGAGCTCGTTCATCAAGGCCCGGTCTTGGAGTGGGCTGTTTAGCGATGCCCTGCGCATTGCCCGGGCCTGGCGGTGATCCAAACCTAAGACGACGACGAACGACGGAGCCAGAAAAAATGCCGAGCGAGCCATCCCAACGTGTCGAGGATAAACTATTCTACAACCGTTATCTCGTTGATTCCGGCCGCGCCCACATCAAGGTACGTCCGCACACCACGCCATCCTCGCGGCTCTTATCGATGCTGAAGGCCTGCCCTGCACGGTGCTACGAGCTCAATGATAAAGGTCATGTTGAGGTGACAGTCGATGGGTGTATCGAGTGCGGCACCTGCAGGGTGATCTGCGAAGAAAGTGGTGATATCGAGTGGAGCTACCCACGCGGCGGTTACGGTGTCCTATTCAAGTTCGGTTAAATCTTCAGGTGAGAGCCCTGCCACGGCGGCTACGTCGTTCTCGCGATGCAACGAGATCACGCGCGAAATCGGCGTTAACCCGGTCACGTTCAACCGGTGTCCCAATCTTCCATCTACCCGGCGGGCCCTTGCATGGTGGACAAACGCAGTTTCCGGTTTCCGCTATAATATTCCCGAAGATAGCCAAAGCGAGCGGATCCGAAGCAAGGGTGCAAACGCAACGTCGTCCGTCTCGGATCTGGTCCACGGTCTGGTTGTCTTCCGGAATATCTGGCCGGTTTCGTCCTCCCTGGAAGGTTGGCGGTGATCCGCCCGCCGTCACCGCCTCGCTGCCTATCACCTACTGACGGAATGTTGGAAGCAGGCCTTCGCTCGGCCGTAGCCACGACCCGACAACATGCCATCCCGCGCCTTGTAGACGAGAAAAGCACGAGCGCATTACGAAAATAGCGCATTCTGAGTCCTTCGCGCGACCGCCGGTTCCGCGTTCGTCAGGCGGACTGCGCGCATGCACCACACAACTTTGCACTTTCATTCCGCTGTATCGCCGGGATATATCGTCCGCCGGAGAGCATGATGATGGTTCGGGTACAAAAGAGCAGGGCAGGAGCTAACGCGTGGCAAGCAGATGCAGGGCGTGAGAGTTCGATTGCCGACATCCAGGCTCGCATAGTCGAACTGAGAAGCTTGCCGCGCGAGAAGCTCGCGGATGCGGCGTTCATGCTCTCGATGAATGCACGAAGCCAGCGCGAGTTGATACGAGAGGCAATCGAGAAGCGCGCCGCGGTCGAGTTGGACTTTGATCCGCCGGCGAAAGGGGATTTGACGACCTATCTCGCCAATGATGTGGTCTCGACCTTACGCGACCACGTTCTGAACTTCCCACCCTGATGGACCTCTTGGTTCAGCGAGCGCCTGACGTCGGCTTCACCGTCCATCGGGAGGAGGCCGTTTCGCTGCTCGCCGCAATCGTTCGCGAACAGCGGCTCGAAGGTGTCCTTGAAGGCCTCAGGCTCGCCGGCCTTCTGAACGAGCCAGCTAAGCATCGACATGGCGGGTTCTGTTCAGAAGTGGATTTAGGGGAAGTTGCCGCCCGCACGTGAGTGGCGAGGGCGCTTTGAGGACAATCCCTGCAGATGGAATGTCTACAGGCAACCGGGACGTCGGATATCTCGGCGCCTGCTTGCGAGGTCAAAACCGCTTGAAATTCGCGGCGCAGTTCCTTGTCCTCCGTTTATCGCTGACGCGGAGCTGCCATGCACGCTCCATGGCAGTACCGAGCGCGTATAGCTCGGCGACCGTCGCCTTAGTCAACCCGAGGACCGCGGTTCGGAGCTTTCATGTCCAGTTGTAGCACGCGCGGTGCGCTGCGCTCCTCGATCATGGAGCCTTTCGGTAACAGCCAAGCAAGGGAAATCACCGAAGGCGACGTCGACCGAGCCGCGGCGATGTGTCAACGCGGCGAAAGGCGTTCGCTCTTAGCGAGGCGCTCTGGTGAAATCGACCGTCCTTGTTCCGGTCGTCACTGGCCGCGCGCTGGCGAACGACGGGGAAGCGCAAGTATTCCGCGAGCTACTCGGCAACAGCGGACAAGCTCAGTTGCGGTCCGCCGCAAACTGACAAAGGGTCTTCTCGGATCACGCTGGATCGTCGGGGTGAACGCTCTGCCGCGCGTCTGCCATACACGCATGATCGTTGATCGATTTTCCGGAGATTGCGCCGGAAGTCGCCTCGCCTATTTGCTCGGTCGCGAGCCGCACCGGGATTTCGTCGAACCTCGCGTGCAAGAGCACGGCGAAGGCTTCGCCAAAACACGCCGCCGCGTGCGCCGAACAGCGTGTTCCTCGCAACTACCCGGCCTGATACGTTAGTGAGCCCGCTCAAAGGCCAGGAAAGCGCCTCGCCTGCTGTGACCAGCCGCACTTCACTGAGCTGCTGCAATAATCTGACCGCATCCGATCGCAACTTTCGTCGCGATCAGCACGACTATAACCTTCTAGACGCAGCGAGCGCCGTGTCTCGATGATGTCCGTCGGGGCGTTGGCCGTCCGGAATGGCCCGCAGTTTGCGCTGGAGCATCTCAAGACGCTCCTTCAATTCGTATTCGTCAGTCAGCCGCGAATAGAGCCGCTCCAGCGCCGGCTTGCCCCAGAGTGCGTCGGGCTTCTCGGCAATGGCTGCGCGGCCCGCCACACGCTGCTGGACCAGGAGCGCATCGCCGATCAGCTGGAGAATGCCCTTGGGTCCTCGCGCGGTCGGCCGCGCTCGGCTAGTTCGAGTGCAAAGGGTGTCTTCGCGCCGGCGGCCGCAGGATTTCCAATTCAAGAAGGGAGGTAGAACGATCGTTCGAAACGGCACAGGTTGAGCAAAGACGGGGCACCCATGTGTGTTCAATTTCATCCAGAGTATGTCAGCTAGCTCACACGGCGAGCCTTGTGGGGACGGAAACATTTCAACGCGCAATCAGAGGCTTAAGCGCGGTGGCGAGGGTGGCATAGCTGTTGCTATCAAAGTCCCGCAGACCGAGCGGAGGCTGTGTGCACACCCGGTCCGATATGGCGGAAGCAGGACGTTAGCGGTCGACCGAGGTGCGGAAACTGAAATCGCCGTTTCGAGCGGTCTACCACACAAGGCCCGAGTACAAAGGCAAGAGGGACCTGGACCATGCATATCGAACCGGGAATAGTAACAGGCGCCAGGCTTGTGCTAAGCTGCGTGCTAGGCCTTGCGACGTGCTGCGTCGCCCGCCAAGCTTCTGGTCGAGACTATGCGCGAGCGGGGCGCTCTGTCATTTGCCCTACAAGCCATCGCCGCGACGCTAGTGTTCATGTTCTTCGAGAGTCTGCCGCACTTTGCGGTTGGGGTCTCCGAGGTGCGTTTCGTCCCCGGCTCGATGCTGTTTCTGTTGTTCGGCGCGGCGGCGGCTGCTTTTGGTCTTGCGCTCGGCCTGTTGCTGGAAAACATACTCTTTGTTCCGGCCGACCTGCCGCAATTTGGTATGAATGCCACGACGCTTCTGGCTGCCGCTGTTTGCGATCCAGGCGCTCGCCAATCGGCTCATCCCGTCCAACACCGCGCATCGCGATCTGCAGTACAGCAAAGCGCTTGCCCTCTCGACGGCGTATCAGTCTGGTATCGTTGTCTGCGTCACGTTTTGGGCCCTCTACGGCGCGGGCTTCGGCGCCGCCAATCTTTATAACATCGCATGGTTCGCGGTTCCTACGCACTTGTGGCCCTGGTCCGGCTAGGGGTTGAGATGGCTGTCCTGGCGCTCGCGAAACAAGTTGGGCGGCGTGACTGCGGGCGGAGTCGTCGCCAACCGCCTGTAGAAGGCATGTTGCCGTTGAAAACAACGATGGCCCTCGGACCGCCCGTTTTGCTCCAGCGATGCATACACTTTCCCTTATAGTTGCCGTGAGCAGCGACCGCGGACGGCGCGTGCTCGCTGCTATCGGTGCCAGAAAGGCGGCGAGCTTATGCTCATTTCGGATAAGGCCACCAGGAATTCGTATGACGCGGACTTGCGGGCAGCGGTCTGCGCTTGCTTGATGGCTAATCAGCGTACGCGCACGACGGATTTCGTCCTGCCGGTGCGCGATGCAGTCGAGGCGGACTGCCGCAATGGCGTGGAGCAATGGCCCCATTCGGTCAGCGCAGCAGGCGCGTCACAAACCATCGTGGGCGAGGTTGGACGCGAGGGAGGTGTTGCGCTGCTCATTCAGGGAGATTCATCTGTCGGGCGAGCTTACCTATTCAACATTAGCACCCTTCTGGGCACTGCGATCGAGCGCCTTTGGCCACTTGCCTATGCTCTGCTGCGCTCGGCCGGAATGTTCGCAGTTCGGAAAAAGAAGATCGCTATGCCCGGATTGATCGTGGTGTTGACCATGTTCGCACTGTGCAGCATCGTGTTGGCCGGCCAGTTGACCGGGCGGGCAAAGGTCATCAACACCGACACCGTTGAAATCAACAGGACTCGCGTTCGGCTCTGGGGCATCGACGCGCCGGACAAGTCCCAAATGTGCAGAGATATCAACGGCAATCCATATCGATGTGGCCTCAGGGCCGTGCGCGACCTTGAAGGCTTCATTGCAGAGCGCGAAGTCAGTTGCCTGTCAGTGCTGCAGGATGAGTCTGGACGGACGATTGCGACCTGTTCAGCCGATGGCATCGATGTCGGAGAATGGTTGGTGCGCAATGGTCTCGCGTTCGATCAGACGCAATCTTCCACAGGACCATACCGGGCCGCGCAACGCGCCGCCGATCGTGCCGGACTGGGCTTATGGTCGGGCAGCTTTGCCGTACCTTCGTTATATCGAGAGTGCATTCGGTTGGGTGGTCGACCAGCCAGCTGTTCGGACGACGCGAATGCACATCCTTGATGGCTGGCCCCTACACCAGAATACGCCGCAATCGGCTCCCGCGTGAGGTGACAGTCACGAGCGAGCTGGCTCGATCGGGAGTAAGTCCTCAACACTGCCGCCCAACCATGCGACGAGTAGGATGGTCTCGTACTCTTAGGCGGGATGGTCGGAACCAGTTCGGAGCAAACGAAGACGCTCTGCCGATCATATCGTCCTGTGATGCACCTTCTCCCCTGCAGCTCCGTAGAGCAGGCATCGCATGACTCGAGCAAGCGACCTTTCTTGGCCGCCGCCATGAGCATCAGCGGCATAGCTGGGTCCGTTGGTCGCATTGGCGAGTTGGCAGCCAATTGTTGGTGCCGCTCCAGGTGGTGCATCGGGCCAGACGCAATGGCCGTGGGCACGCCGATTGGCGACGGGCGTATCGTCCGTACCACGGGCTTTCACGTTGCGAGACTGAGGCTCGCGGTCAACAGGTCTCGGCCCAGAGGGCCTGCATCGGCATCTGGTTCACGGCGACTTTCTGCGGCCACATTATCACCGCGCCGTTGTCGGTGCCGCGCCCCTCGGCGGTGCGCTGCAAACGCGGCCAGCTCGACAATTACGGCGGCCAGAGTCTCGGCGATCGTTGCGGCGCTGACCTGGTCGGGGTCAATGCTTTCGATGTTTTCGTCAGGACACGAGCTTCAGCCCGACAATGCCGGCCACGATCAGTCCGATGCTGGCAAAGCGAAACGCGGCGGCCGGCTCCCCGAACAGGATGATGCCGAGCGCCGCGGTGCCGACCGCACCGATGCCGGTCCAGACCGCATAGGCAGTTCCAATGGGCAGCGTCTTAAGAGCAAGGCCGAGCAGGATCACGCTGCCAGCCATGGCCGCGAGCGTGAGCACGGACGGAACAAGCTGCGTAAAGCCCTCAGTGTATTTGAGTCCGATTGCCCAGGCGACTTCCAGGAGGCCCGCGACCAACAAAATGCTCCAGGCCATGGCAACCGTCCGTTCATGGCGGGGTCGTCCCCGCGGCTGATGTGATGATGAGCGGCAAGGCCGTCCTCGCCTGGGCTCCCGATTCGTTTCGATCAGTTAGGGTCAACTGCTCTCAACGATGAGCATTCCGACCTTGTTGGTTCGGCGAATTCACACGATCGACAAAGTAGAAAACCGTCCGCGCCGTTCATGCGACTGGTAATCTTGCAAAAAGCCGCCCCTTCGAAGAGATCCTTGTGTCTGTCGCGGAGAAGGTTGCCCAGAACGTGGCGTCGCTCAAAATCCATGCAGCAGAAGGTAACGTCGCCGTTTGGGAGAAGAACATTCCGATATTGCCGTTCGTCTGGACATCTCAACGCTCCAAGGATTGGCTGTCGTGCTTCAACCATCCTAAGCTCGCCGCTCCCAGGCCTGCTGCGCGGGGGACGCGAGCGAACGAGCGCTTCGTCAGGTATTATGTCGAGTAGTTCAGGATGCACCTCGCCCATGACTATGAAGAGCAGTGACGAAATGCCGGCATCAACAAGTTGGCGCATCAAATCGACATAGTTGCGCCTGACGAGACCACTGTCCATATGCGTGCCGTCGTCAAAAACGTGCACCAGGAAACCGCGGAACTGCAACGCACGCAAGCGTCTTAGATCCCGCCCATTCATTCCTACCAGGGTTGTAAAAATCCGGATTCCATGGCCACCCGCGTAGGCATGCTCAACCATTTCGGTGCAAGCCGGATTGAGCCAAGGCTCCGAATACCCGGAAAAGCTGATGTCCACAGTTGCTGGTACGCGTGCCAGGCATCGCTTGAAATCTTGCAAAGAAAGATGCTTCACGTCGGATATAGCTCTTTGCCGTTCGGCGAACTTGTCCTGCGGGCAATAAGAACATCCGACGACACAGCCCGTTGTCGTGGTTACCTCCAAGACCCTGCCGCCACTAATTGCAGAGCGCAGCTCCTGGGCAGTCATCGATTGTATATTATCCACGTCCGCGCTCCGCCATTGGGAACAAAGAGATCTTGAGGGGGCACCCTCTCGTTGCATCCTTCATGTCGGTTCGCTCATGCATCATCCTCGGTTCATCGCCCATCACCGCGACACTTCACGGTCGCAAGCCGCGGCCCGCGATAGATGAAGACAGCGCCGACGGCTCACTCACCCTAGCGCCCCAGTCCAGGAGGATCCGGTGGCTGCCGGGTGCACATGCATCGACGGCGTCGATCTAACCTCTCGCTTCTTCCAACAAGCATCACTCATGCCATTGGAGGTATTGTCCATAAGCCGACACATCCGCGATAACTGACTTCGCAATGGCACAACGGAGGCGCAACTGCGATCGATAGCGTACACTATGACGCTACGTACGATTCAAGCTCTCTCGAAATGAGTTGAATGGCAGCCTTCCGATCAAATGTGAGGCCGTTGCCGCCGCCCCAAGGGCCATGTCATCATCATCGACGTGCATCGGGATCGGCCGCCCGAAGTGAGACTGGGAGTGCACTTTGCCGCAGTCAAAAGTGCGAATTCTTTACCACAACTTCACACAGCAAGCCGTGAATTTCAATAGTTGGAAACGCTATACAAGGGAGCGTCGTCGTCATGCTCTTCGTACGCTCGGGAGGGCGGCTGGATAAATATCCGGGCGCCAGCGCTACGGTCGGACTTGCGAGGCGTCTTCTCGATGATGGGTCCAGAACAGGAGTGGGGGCGCTGGCCTTGCGTACGAATGTTCCGCCCTACTGACTTCCGACTTTTCTAAACCGCTGCAGCAAGTCGGCGGCGCTGGTAGGGCACGGGCGACTTCACCTATATCTACGGTATCGCGATGAGCAGTTTCAGGGTTGGCTCGGGCGCGGTTCGCTCATCGTCTTTCACGGGGGATCAGTTCACCGACAACCCAATTGCGGTGTTCATCGGACAAAACTCGAGTGGCACGCGCAATTTCGCTTCGACTCCGAGCGTCCTGGGATGCGCTTCTCGCTCGGTGTCACATACAACGACATCCTCAACCAACTTTGATAGCCGCACGCCTGCCGCTTGGTCATGTCCTCGATGCCGGCAGCTTAGTGTTTCGTTTTCCAATCTCAGGTAAGAAATTGTGCGTTATGTAGGGTATGTGGGCTATGTGCCCCAATTGTGGAGGTCGCCATGACTGCGGACGAGCCATCGTGGAAGATGTTGATCGCCTTCTTGACGGTAATCGCGCTCTCCACGGTTTTGCTTCACGCTGGGCACAAGCCGGAGATCGCGATCATGCCGTGCTTTCTGTTGTCGATGCTGATGCAGGGGCGGCTGACCGAGTTATGGCTTCGACCAAAAAGCCTAGCGATCTCGCAGACAGGAGTCCTTCCGGTCCGGCCGATGTGATGCGCGCCCCCGCATCCTAATCGTCGATGACGATAAGGCTGATGCAGATCGCATTGGAACGGCGTTAAAAAATCCCCTGACGAAATTGGGCAGCTTGATTGCAAGATAGAGTGGGTCAACTACGTAGCAAGCGCTCGCCAATATCTCGAGAAAGATGATATCGACTTGTATTTCCTTGACCTTGATATCTCGGAATACTGGGAAAAGCCGACCGACAAGGAAACGGGCAAAGCTTTCGTGAAAGCTGTAATCAACAATACGAATGCTGGCATCATCGTATGTTCTAATCTGCCGATTGACGAGGAGGCGCCACCCCTCATCGAGTATGGAGCAGATGATTACGTCGAAAAATCCTACGGCTTCATGGCAATCGCACCCCGGGCAATGTCGGTCTGGCGAAGAACGCATACCGAGAGGCGTTCCAAGCAATCGCATTCCGGCCGGAGGTTTCGGATCGGGAATTGGACGTTCACGATTGGTGATCGTCAGATTACCGATCGTTTGGGGATCTCCAAGCGGCTTTCGATAATCGAACACATTTTCCTGCGCCATCTCTGTGCGGTGGAGGATCATGCTATCGATAGCGAAGTCTTCAACATCGAGGTGCTGCGTAGAGAGAAAGGTGATAAGCACGTTCGACTGGACGTCTTCGTGCCAAGGCTTCGCGCCAAGTTGAACAACATGATCGACTTGGTTCCCCAAGGGCGAACGGGGATTTACAAGCTCTTGGACGTTGAAGAAGTGTTCTCCTTCTAGTTTGCTATGGCGCCTTTAGAAGATCCGAGCCGCACCATGAGACTTCTCAGGTATGATCAGGAAAGCGGCGTCCTATTGTAGTTTAGATCGCCGACGTGCCACCACTCTCGTTGCCATTCGAAGAAGTAGGTGGTTTTGCCTAGTGCCTAGCTGGCAGGCGACCACCTCGAGCCCTCGCTTTCCGCATCAGCCGATCCTTTCCAAATCGGCCAGACACTTTTCGAGGTTATCCTTGGCTTCGCTTAAAAGCCTCTTCGTCTCGCCCAGTCGCTTGAAGTCAGGTTTCACCGGGCCGGCACCCACCGCGCTCAAGTGATGGCAAACAGTCGTGAGATCGTTCGAAATATCCTCGAGAACGAAAGCTATATTTTCGAGCGGCACTATCCGCCAAGAACTTCTGTTTCAAAATGCGACCATTCAGATGGTTTGCTGAAATGCGTGAGCAGATGCGTAAGCCAGCACTCAGACGCCGCGTGAATGCTGGCGCCGCAGCGCTAGAAGCCCGCGGGTGCGCACGCCGTCGAGCTCGGCAAGATCGCAGGCAATCCCTGTGAAGGCATTAGGCACCTCTACAACAACGATCGTTCGGAGATCATCTGGACCGACTCTGACGTCGCGCGGATCAGGAAGGCCTGCTCTGCCGAAATCACCCACGCCGTTGATCTGGCCGGGCATACTGGCTTGCGCCTAGGCGACTTGCTGCGTTTGTCCTGGTCTCATGTTGGCGAGGACGCGATTGTGCTGACGACCGGCAAGACGAGCACACCGATTCAGCAGGCCCACCAGTACACTGAATTGTTTGTCAGGGATCGGTCTGAAGGCGGGCGATTCGCGTCGTATGTGGGCAACGACCACGTTCAAACTGCCCACGAACTTGTACCACTCGAACAGTATCGGCCTGTAGTCGCCTGTACAACGATTACCTCGTCGGCGAACGAAGGCGGTCTGGGCAGTAGGTCAAACTTCGGTTCGTGGCTCATAAGCACATACTAGTGTAGACATCTCGTCGCGCCCCCTCTCCAAATTTCTACCGATTGTTATATTTCCTCGGGCGAGGCTGGTTGGACCCGCACACATCTAATTTTCGCACAATAAGACAACGCGACCGCCGTTGTCCGCTGCCCTGGCAGCGTCACAGTAATGATGGCCGCACTCATAGTGGTCGTTTGCTGTCAGCGTTCACAGAGCGCGTTGACGCCACGGCCCTCAGCGGCTGACATTGATGAAACCTCAAAGCGCTGCAACAGATGGCTGCTCTGCAATAAAAACACCCATTGGTTGTCGCACGATCATCGTTATAGGATAGGCGTGGCTTTTGGGCCGTGGATTTTCCTAGCTTCAGTTGTTGTCGATCCAATTTGTCGAGAAGGATCTAAAAATGCTTCGAGGGCATGCTGTCGTTAAGCCGTTTTCCATAGCAATCTTACTCTCGCTAGTCGCACTTGGCTGCTGGCCGGTTCTCGCCGAGCAACCTCGCCGGTCCGCGGACGCGCCCAAATTGCTTGAACGGCAAAGATATTTTTTCGGGAAACCCTCTTAAGGCACGAGCCGAAAAATGTGTCTGTGGAGCAAATGAGCCATGATGGGACACGGATTCCTTGGGCGGGCACCGCAAAGACCAATCGAGTAGTTCTGCGAGTAGGCGGCGATCCAGATCCTTCGCCCAATATTTGCCCGCCGAGGGGGATCGTCGAATTCGAAATCAGAGAAGGGCACAAACAGTTTACGTATGAACCCAATATACCGTCTCCCGTAGCAGGATGTCTTCCAAACGATTGCTCTCGACTTGTAGGGGCAACAGCCGTGACGCTGCAGCCCAAGACAGCGTAGAAATGGCAAGCTCGTCTCGTGGCTATCTGTGACTGGATGGAGGGCACAAACTCCGGTTGCCGCTGCACCGGCGAGGCGAATAGGTGGCCAGGATTTTGGGAAGAGATTGCCCTCCCCGTGCCCGGCTATTTCTCATTCTTTACGCCGTAGGCCCGCCATCTTGTATCGCTCGCCGTTGTGTGCCTTTGGTTCACTTACACTTTCGTTACAGGGACGAGCGCGATCCGCTGCCCCCGCGCGCGCATCCGTTTTCGGTACAGGGGCCCTGATGCCGGCGGCAACCGTCACCGATCTTCCGCCCGGCCAGGTCACGCCTGATCATTCCGTCCCGTGGCAAGTCGAGTTGGAGAAGGTCCTCGCGGGCGCGCCAGCGGCTATCGAAGCGGTCGCTGCCTTGGGGTGCCTCCCGCTATGCCGGCCGGCGCGCGCGCCACAAAGGTGGACGTTGAGGGAAGCGGCTGGGCGCCGTCCTGGATAGGCGTGCTGCTAATGGCGTTGGGTATCGGCTCCGTCTTAAGCTCGAGCCGCGTGCTTCGGAAAGTTGTGCTGTTGCGCTGTTGAGGGGAAGGTAGACTCGGGGGCTGTACCAGGCAAAGAAGGGCCCCAGCCCGGGCCGCGCATGAGCTGATGCGGATCAATGCTCGGGCGCATCTAACATCGTCTCCAAACGGCTCTTGCTCTGCTGCCCGCTCCGGCCCGCCGTCTTCTGCCGATTGTTCTCGCCTCTACGATTCGAAGCCTATTTCGAAGCTTCTCCACCTCTCTAAGCTCGGCGATGAGCGTTTGGAGGCGTGCGTGCACAACAGCACAGCTATAGCCCTCGCGAATATTGGTCATTACCTGCCCCGAAATATGATTTGAATTAAGCAGCTTCCGATAGAACAGAACAATTGCGCAATCGCTACTTCGTGCGCTTAGTGGGCTAGAGCTGTAGCCGCCAGATGCTCCCAGTACTCTGCCTCTGCGAGCAGCTTCCAGCTTCTCTCGGGATCACGCGCGGCGGCTTGTCGGCATAGCAACGCCATCGCGCGAAAGCGGCGCATAGCTTCCATCGCAAAACTCCCTGCTTCTATTTTCCCCAATCTTATTTTTTTATTATTGCGGTGGACTTATTATTGCGGTGGAGTCATCATGATTATCGGACATAACTAAATTTGCCCTTGCATGGCATCCAATTAGGTTCCGTCAGAGCATCAAAACGGAACTACTTTCGCTTCAGGCTTCACATCAGTTTCGAATGCCACTTGATGCGGCATTGTCGCGCGCGGATTCCGCAGCTTGAGGTAATGAAGGGTGCAGCAACATGCGTGCGAAGCGGGTCGAGTGGGCATGCAACGTCGGAATCCGAACCGACGGACCACGAAGGGTCTTTCTACTTCGTTCGTTGCTCAGCACCTGAACCATACTGGCGATCAGCCCGGCGCAAATGCCGGGCTCATTCATCAAGCTCATTCGGCGGCACACAGCTTCAACGAACGACCAAGTGCGATCGCTTCCAGGCTGGATGCACCAGCGGCTTCGCTCCGAATCAGTTCTCAAGAAGGCTGTCATTTCCCTTCGGTCCCGCGATGGTCTGACGCTCCGGGACTTGCTGCGGGCGATAGCGCGACTCGCGCTCACGGGCAATTGGGCGTTCGGACGGATTCCGGCCGATCTTAGCTTGGAGCTCGATAAGATCGGTGAACACGTCGGCTTGGCGGCGCAGTTCGTCGGCGATCATCGGCGGCTGGCTCGCGATCGTGGAAATGACGGTGACCCGAACGCCGTGGCGCTGCACCACCTCAACCAGGGACCGGAAGTCGCCGTCACCGGAGAACAGCACCATCTCGTCGATATGCGCGGCGAGTTCCATGGCATTGACCGCGAGCTCAATGTCCATGTTGCCCTTGACCTTGCGTCGGCCGCCAGCGTCAATGAACTCCTTGGTCGGCTTGGTGACGACCGTGTAGCCGTTATAATCAAGCCAGTCGATCAGCGGACGGATCGAGGAGAACTCTTGGTCCTCGATAGTGGCGGTGTAGTAGAACGCGCGCAGAAGCGTACCGCGGCTCTGAAATTCGCTCAGCAGGCGTTTGTAATCGATATCGAAGCCGAGCGTCTTGGCTGTCGCATAGAGATTGGCTCCATCAATGAAGAGCGCAATCTTGCTGGGAGACGACATGTTGTGATCTCGGAAGGACGAAGTACCATGCTGCGGGAATATGAACCCGCCAATGAGGCGGCACTTCCAAAGCTTTCATCAAAGCCGGATTTTCCGATGCTATACCGCGGTCCTTTAGCCTTCAAACAGTTTTCCTCGACCACTCCAATTCGTACGCCTCAAAGACGAGCAAATTCCGGCTGGGGGCGTTGAGGGGCATGTCAGTCACTTGTGGATTGGGTCAGCGCTTTCGACTATTCTAGACCTGCCCGGAATTGTTGTGCACCGCAATGCCTGACCAATTCGAAGTCTTTGATATCGCCTTTGAACGGCGAGGCCGAAGGTGGACTTGGCGCGTGTGCACCCGCGAAGAGACGACCGTGATGTCAGGACGGGAGACCAGCAGAGCCGCCGCCAGATACAAAGCAGCCAGGGCGCTTTTCCTGATGCTGCTCTCGGCTCCCTATCGATCGGCGAGATCGAAGGTTTCCACCGGAGGAGCGGCTCAACGAGCAAAACAGTCGTCCGACCAATCCCAGCGACGAAGACTGGCCTCCTAGGAACGAACTCAAAACGCCGCATACGCTGTAGACGAACGCACGATCCGCGCGGCATTCATGGCGTCGTGATCAATCCGCTATCCGTCGCCACTATCCAGCGGTTGCCCCAACGCACGATAGAGTCGATGCGCCCGATGCCGAGGACTGTGTCGCCGCGCATTCCCATCCGAACGCCAGCAGGACCAGCGAGAACCGCCGTCCCGCCTCGAACATCTAGAATGGTCCACCCCTCAATCGTCGTCGGCGTTGTGTCCGGCGAGGGTGTGAGAGGCGCTCTGGGCTCTATCGAGCCGGTCACAGTCACATCCGCTTGGATGGTCGGAGAACGCCTGCTTGAAAACTCCGCGGACTGGGCCCCGTCCGACCATCTGGCCAGAGGCTTCGGAGCAACGCTCGCGACGACTGTCGAGGGTTGCCCCAAAGCAGGCGCTGTTCGCGAACCCGATGCAATCTGTCGGAGGCCTTCGGCTTTACCCCCGCCGTTGTGTCCGGCATGCGACGCGAGGCCGTTTCTACCTGGGCAGTCGGGTCGAGAGGAGCTGCAGGACCGTACCACGCACCAGCCCAGCCCAATCCAAAGCCCCCCGCCAATGCGGCCAGAACGAGCCATGTGGTGGGTATTGACTGACCACTTGGGGCCAATAGCGCCAGGATCTCATCTCGATCGGAGGTCGTGAAATCTGATTGGTCGAAGGTGACCGGCGACGTCGCGACCTCGCCACTGCCGTGATCCGCGAGCGTCTCGGTCCTTTCCGCCAAGGTATTCGCATGGTGCAATTGCATGCTCAGGTCCCTTGCGATCGCCAATGATTATACCGGGAATTTAACCAACCCTTAACGGCCGGTGCACACATCAGCAAATAAATACGGCAGTGGATCGCAAAGGCTGTCCAAGCGCGATACGAGGGCCCCCAGTCGCTCACGTTGCGAAGTAGCTGGAAGGGGTGAACTTATCCCAGGTCGTTGCGGGACTTGATCGCTGCCTTCGAACACAAGTGAGTTTTAATCTTGGAAGCTTGAAACTAGCCGGTTTCTGCTGGGGCTTGTTTCGAGGCAGCAAAGAAGAAATGCTCTCAGGAAGGAGGAAAACATGAACGAGCTGAATCGGTTTTTGGGCAGGAACGCTCTTCTAGCCGCTAACGTCGCTGCCGGCCTTCTTGCGCTCTCCAGTACGGGCGCCTCCGCCGCTATTGCGTGTAGGGGAGAGGTTTGCTGGCGTGTTCATACAGCCCTATGTCTACCCGCCGTCTCCGACAATAGTCATCCACGCGGACCACTGGACGCCCCCGACTCCGACAATCGTCGTTCGCGAGCACTGGCGCCCGGTCGAGCGCTTCACGCGGGAGTACATCGTGCGGGAGTATGGCAGCTTCGACGATCCCGAACGGTAGCCAAGTCGGCATGGTCAGACTGGGTCGCCGGGCTTGATTGGAGCGCCGGAAGGATGGCGAGCAGCAGGCCGGCAAGCAGTCTCGAACCGACGACGCCTTCGTTCGATTTAGCTTCCGTTCGGATCGGCGGCCTTCCTCAATCGCAAACGTGGTGCTGCTCGCGGGCGGTGGATGGTACCGCCTCCGGATCTAGGACCCGCAGTTGCTTCAATAACCGTCGAAGCAGCGCGTCAGCCTGGCGGGTTACGACAGCAAACCTGCCCACGCTCCTCAGCCCCGACGGCGCTCAGGACACTCAGCCAACATGGCATGATGCTTCGCGGGAGCACCCGCTTGTTCGGGGCGCTAACCCATCTGAACCAACGCCCCGGTTTGACCAACAAATATTTTGAATCTGCAATAAACTGCGCGGTTTGTAAGCGCACGTGATAATTTGGAGACCGCTGGGCCCGGAGCTCTCGACCGAAAGCTGATACGCAGCGATGCGCGGCTTATTTGGGGCGCTGCTCAGCTGCCGGGCCGCCTGAGTGGAGTTGCTCATGAGTACTGAGCGGAATCCCGACCCTATGATCCTGTTGTTCGCGATTGCCGTGATAGTCGCGGCGTTCGCGGCATTCGTCACGACGTTTGAGCGGGTTGGGAGCACCACAGCTGGTGGCGAGGCTCCCTCCGGGACCACGGGGCTGGGCAAGCCTCGCACGCCTCTTGAGCGAGCACCAGACCCATCAGTAGGAAAGTAACCGCCACACCGGTGCCGGCGCGTGTGCCCGTTCTTGTATTGCAGCATCGCCCCCGCAGCCCTGTCAATCGACTGAACCTTCGAACGGAGCTGACCCGAAACACAAAGCGAAAGGAACGCGCAGCGACAACCCTCTGGTGTCTGGGGCCTTCCAAGTTCACGCTACCGTCTTTTGGGGCTTGTATGGTCCTACCTCTGATTGCATACTCTTCCCGTTGCGGCCTGCATATAGTTTAGTCATTGTTCGAGGCAGTAATGAGTAATCGAGGTCAGGTTTACAATTATTCGGTTATTCTGCGCGAACGGGTCGAGGAGCTCATCGCACTATTCGGGCAACTGCAGACGCTCAGGCGTCGCCTGCAAGCCGCTAACGCGAGAAGGTTTGGTCGGCGTATCCCGAAGGCCGCGCGGAGAAGGAGAGTTCTTCGGCGGTGATAGCCACCGTTCAATGCAACGATCGCGCGTCCCCGCGTCGACATTGATACGAAGCCGCGTCCAGGCCGCTTCAAAACACCTGCATCTGCAGCCATTATCTGCAACACCGAAGCATTGGAGCAACAGTTTCCCGGCGCTTTGACCAGTGCGCGATTCTTAATTTGCGTCGTGTGCGCGACTCAGACCTGCTCTCCGTGGGAAGTAGAGAGGGGCCGGGGGAATGATTGTACGCGCGGGGGCCATTGTTGCGTTGCTGCTGATGCCCCTGGGCTCCGAAGCCTTCGCTTCGCGTCACTACAGACCCACATCGCGGTATCATGCAGCGAGGTCAGATACTACGTCGCGAAATATTCGGCACCGGTGGCCGAGATGTACGCTCGTAATCACGGTGCTACCGACGCACAAATCGAATGGGCCCGACGTTGCTTGGCTTCGAACGAGGCCGAAACAGGGCAGCGCCGGTACGAATGAGCATGACCGGTGATCGCCTGGACATGCTGCATATTCTTAGACGCTAAATCCGTGGCGTAACTCAAGTGACACCAAAAATAGAGCCGCATTCGCGCGGCTCCTCCTCTTACTGCGCGTCGGCTTCGTCGCCCTTAGCTTCGTCCCGCTCGGCTTCTCCGTCGTCCTCTTCTTCTTCTTCGACATTGTAGCCGAAATCGACTTCTCTGAAATCGACTTCGAGAGGCGGCGCATCGTCCTCCAACTCGGTTCCGCATCTTTCGCAGCGCTGAACGAAGAGCCAGGAGCGTTCTTCGCTAATGCGAGAGTGACGGCATTCGGGACACCAGAGAAGGTCGCTCATGGCAGTCCTCTTTTGTCCGATCCTTCAAGGTTGACCTTACTCATTGGTTCACCAGTTGGAGCTCCCTCCCTTTCTTCTTGCGCGTCGCGCGGGGTTTCTTGAGTGCCGCAGTCTCCTGAGTGATCTGCTCCTTGAGCGTTTTAAGCTCGTTATCTATCGATGTTTTTTCAGCGACGAGTTCAGTTATGCGCTTTATAGTTCTCCTATGTGCAGGGTTTTTCCACCGCATTAGTACCAAGGCTGTTCGAAGGCCCAGCCTTTATCGATGGGTTGCAGTGTGTTGCCCCTGATCGTTGGAAACGTTTCGAATGCAAAGTGGTTGAGAAAGCGCGGCGCGATCGACGCCAGCAGCTCCATCATGCTTTCGCAGAGAGAAGCAAGCTGGATATGCAGATTGGCGCCGAGCGCCGCAAAAAACCGAGCTCAAGTCGGAATGACGCTGAGGTGGACGCGCAGCTGAGCCCAAGCGAAGCTCCGCGGACCAGAAAGATAGCGGTTCAAAGTTCCAGACAGCATTGTGCTGACCGCCCGCGGATGCGCGAGAGCGTCGTCGCCCAGGCGGCTCTTGAGCGCTTCCTGGAGCGGGCCGCCTATGGATGCTTTTGTTTACGCGGCCATCGATCGGAATGAGCAGGTGCTCAACTTCTGGATTTCGGGCGGGCTTTCCTCGTCCAGTACGGGACGGGGTGAATTCTCGAGCAATGGCCGGCAAAGGAAGGAACTATCCCTCAATCCCCCTTGGCTCAAAAAGTTACATTGGAAATTTCAGATCGCACTCAAGCGCAAGTCGACGGGCCAAAGCAGGTCAGTTCACGTCGTGATCCGAGCGCCGAATGGTCATCCTGGAAGCCGATCAGGACGTGGAGTGGTGAACTCGACCTTGCGCTGCCTGACTTCCCGCCTCGTCGGTCAACAGGCGCGTCAAGAACCTCCGACCGACTGATTGCCTGAGAAGCTCCAAGCAGCTGGTCGGATATGCGACATGCGTCGCAAGCTCGACAGGAATGATACAAAAAATGCGTAATTTCAATGAGCGCTGGCTGGCATGCGACTTGCTATTTTCTCCGCAGAGCCCAGGTAAAGCGAATTTGAGCAATGACCAGTCTGACTGAGAGCGCAAGTCAAGTCGGTGCGGCGAACCTGCTGAGCGTCGGTTCGCGGGCCCCCTCGATCAAAGTGGAGAACTGGCCACGCGGCCAGCCCGTTAGAAAGTTCGAACGTGGGAAGGTATATATCCTCGAATTTTGGCCGACGTGGTGCGGACCATGTATCGCCTCGATGCCAAATCTGGTGGTCCTGCAAGACAAATACACGAACAACGGAGTTGAGGTGGTGGGCATCGCGGCTCACGAACAAGCTTCGACGGAAAATGAAGCGCGAGCCAGCTTGGACGCCTGGTTGACAAAAAGCTTGTCAAATCTGAACTACGCGATCGCATTCGACTACGCCGGCGAAATGAACAAGCTTTGGCTGGACCCAAGCTTTTCTGTCGGGATTCCCACGTCATTCGTCGTTGACCATGACGGCCACATCGCCTTTATTGGCCATCCGACGCAGCTCGATCATGCCTTGCCAAAAGTTCTGAACGGATCCTGGGCAACGAGCGATGAGGCCAAAGCGCTGGATGCGGAAAGGATAAACACGGGCCGACGCAGAAAGCGTGAACTATCGCAGAAGAGAGCTCTGGTGGAGCCGATCTTTGCCAGACTTGAGCCCGCCATGAAGAGAAAGGATTGGCCGGCAGCCCTTTCAGCTATCGAGGAGGCCCTCGCGGCGATGCGGGACGAGGTCACCTTCCGTGGGCTTCACGCGGAATTGTTGCTTCACAAGATACGCAACCTGGGGGCTGGCCTGCCGGTGTTGCGCCAATTAGTTCGCGACGCGATCGAGAAGAAGTCCGCGGTTTGGATGAGCGTCGCGATCCGCCAACTGTTCGACCCCGCGAAAGACTACTCCGATTTTCCACATGCGGAGCGCTTTGCCATGGGCAAGGAGCTCTCCGAACACATCCTGGCGGCGAATCCACCCCGAGGCAGCGACGGCGCGAAGTTCCTGTCGTACGGGGCGGTCGCTCAGTACTATTACGAGACCGGTAAGAGGGACCGCGCGATCGAATTGGTCGAGGTGGCGCTGAAGTGGCTGGATGCAGCGCCTGCCTCGGATCTAGCGAAACGGGACGTCGTGCAGTGCTCTCTCCAGGCTTTGGCGAGCTACAGGAGTGAGAAGCTCTCTTACGAGGAGTGCTGTTCAGCCCCGCAAAACACGGCTCTCGAAAAACCGGAACCGAGATCGCCAAGGGAGGCAGCGTGAGCAATGCTGCTTGGCATTTCTTTTTCAGCCTCGTGGTTTTGCGATCGAAATCGAAGCCTCTTGGGAATGTCGGGCATTCACATGAAGTGCGGACAGTTGGCACGAGCCGGTGAACGCAGGCGAGGCCGCACCACCATAACTTCTTTATGGCGAATGTTTCCTCAAGGTTGGTCGCGCTCCGACGCGATAGCGGCGGGAGTGCCTGCTGAAGTGAAGAGTGGTCGCCGGCTGCTAAGATTGGCGTCCTAGAAGATGCTGGATGGCATCTTCGAACAACCAAAAAGATAGAAATGGGTGGTGACGCTGATGCTTTCCAGCTCTCAAGGAAGCTTTCTCAACTTTCTATCGCTGCTGTCGGAAGCGGTTCAGAACTTCGTTCCGCTTGGACGGCAAGCCGATTCGGGAGAGGCGCCAGTCCGTGGCTCTGGACTGTGCTGTTCGGAGCCGTCAGATTCCCCTGCGCCCGCCGGTGAAGGAACACTGAGCGAAGCTGTACCTTCAATGAGCCTCTTTGCGAGCACGGCGCCGGGTCGAGCATGATGTACAATCAGCGCCAGCGCCGCTCTGCCAAAGCTGCCGCCCTGTTCCGGAAATCTGGGCCCTGGTACAAAGTGCTTTACGTCCAGGTACTCATAGCGATCCTGATTGGCATTCTCGTTGGCTGGCTATGGCCCGCTGTGGGGACGAGTAGCTGGGTCAAAGCGCTTGGTGATGGGTTCATCAAGCTGATCAAGATGGTGATCGCGCCGATCATCTTCTGCACTGTTGTCTCCGGAATTTCGCATGTTCAGGATGCACGAAAGGTCGGCCGAGTCGGCGTCAAAGCGCTACTTTACTTCGAGATCGTATCAACCTTCGCGCTCATTCTGGGTCTTGTGATGGGCAATCTCGCTCAGGTCGGTCATGGGCTCGCTCCCAAGGGGGATGCCGCGGCCGTAGCCAACTACGTCAAGACGGCGGAAGCGCAGAAGACGGTCGAGTTCCTCCTCAATATCATTCCGGATAGTGTAGTTGGCGCCCTGGCCCGAGGTGACGTGCTCCAGGTGCTACTGTTTGCCATCCTATTCGGGTTCTCGCTGATGGCGCTTGGGGAGCGGGGTGAGCGGATGCGCGGTCTGGTTGACGATGCTGCGCAAGCGGTGTTTGGAGTCATTAGGATCGTAATGAAGGCAGCGCCAATCGGGGCGTTCGGCGCCATGGCCTACACTATCGGCGAATTCGGACCGTCCGCGCTCGGTAAACTCCTCGGATTGGTCGCCCTGTTTTATGTGACAGCCGGGCTCTTCGTGATCATTGTGCTTGGCCTGATCGCGCGCTTGGTAGGCTTTTCTATTCTAAAGTTCATCGGGTATATTAAGGATGAGCTGCTGATCGTGCTCGGAACATCCTCGTCCGAAAGCGCGCTGCCGCAGTTGATGGAAAAACTGGAACGGCTCGGCTGTTCGAAGGCGGTCGTCGGCCTAGTGGTGCCGACAGGATACTCTTTCAATTTAGATGGGACGAACATTTACATGACGTTGGCGACCTTGTTCATCGCGCAAGCGCTCGGGGTCGATCTCAATTTCGGCCAGCAGCTCACGATACTCATTGTGGCGATGCTCACCTCGAAAGGCGCAAGCGGTGTTACCGGTGCCGGCTTTGTCACCCTGGCTGCGACCTTGACTGTGGTCAGTCCTGAACTTGTCCCAGGCATTGCGATCGTATTCTCGATCGATAAGTTCATGAGCGAGGTGCGTGCACTTACCAACATCATCGGAAACGGTATTGCCGCGGTGTTTGTGTCCTGGTGGGAAGGCGAACTCGATAATGTTTCGCTACACGCGCAGTTAAAATAATGTGCGAGCTCAGCCTAGATCGCTGACGAATGCCGCGGGCCAACAAAGCCGTCCCGTTCAATCCTGACTGGTAGCAGGCGATCATCCGGTGGAGACATTTGTTTTATTCGAAAGGGCTAAACAGACCAATGGTTCCCCTTAAGCTTTCGACTTCGAAAGTGAGCCGGCTCGACCGTTCCCTTATGAGCATCATTTAGATCACGCATGATCTAGGCGTAGTAGCCAGGATCGCCCGATCGGGTGATGGTCATGCATGGCGAGCTCATCGTGGACTAAAACCCGAGGATCAGGCAGCGGGAGAACCCTGTTGCGAAGGTCACAGTCCATCAGTTTACCAACTGCGACATCGGGCATTCGCCGTTCCCGAGACGAGCATGAGGCCATCATGCAAGTGATTGCGGAGGGTGACGGCGATACGGCAGCGCGGCGGATGCGCGCCCATATGCTGAACGCGGCTGCGGCACTCAGGCGCTATATTGATGATCGCTTTGGTAAACAGTACAGCGGCGATGCGCCTGAGAACATTTGACAAGTTACGGCATGAGCTGGAGCATTTTGCGGCCAACAAAGAGCTCATTAGGAACTTAGTTTGGATCGCCAAAGAGGAATTGGAGCGCCCTCTCTCTCTCTCTTGAATAGGAGGCCGGTGGTTCGAGCCCACCCAACTCTCCAAGACGCCGAGCTTGGGGCGGACGCGGCCTGCGGAGGGATTCAAGGACAGCTGCGGAGGCGGCGCGCGAGCAACGCCGGTCATCAAATGATGAGCTGCTGCGAACCCTGATCTTATCGAGGACGCCGCAAACGGAGCCGCGGCATTCACCGAAGAGCGTGCGCCGATCCGGCTGAACGCCTGATCAACAAATCGAAAACGGGATCGATAGTCCACCATTCGGAGTGCGATCGCCATTGGGCACGATGCGACGCTTGACCAGCGGTCGGCCTGTTGAACCTGAGGAATCGTTATCCTTGGGACGCGTGCTCACGAGAATGGAAGAAACCGCTCTTCGACCTTCGGGCGCCGGGAATTCAGGGCAAACCCAGACCCGAGGGCTAAAAAACAGCCGGATCAACCGCACAGCGACTTGGAAGTGGTTGCTTTGGGCAGTGCATCGCTGACAGAATGGCCTTGCTATTTTGGTGTGGGTTGCGGTTGTGAATTTCCAAGCGTCCATAATGAAGGTGCTTGCCAGCTGCCCGAACGAGTTGGCTAGGCTTCCGGACATTAAGCGCGACCTCGCATTTCTCGCGACCTGCGGCTCGGATTGGACGGAGTATAGCAAGCGCCTTGGTGCCGCGTTTCCTTCGCTGGACATCTTCTCGCTCGGTTTCGTGCAGCGATATTCGTTCGGCTGGCGGTTGACCGCGAGGGGTGCGATTGCGCTTGAGATGATGGAAGAGAGCGCCAGAGCCACGGTACGGGGTATGGGGGAAGCGACCGCGCCGGACTCCGTCCGAGTAGATCCATCACTATCAGACGTAGAGGAAGTTGGCGGGCAGAGCGAGCAACCGGCGTCACCGGCGGATCGGCGCGCCCGGTTTACCGTGGTCGAGGGTGGCCAAAGCAAGGCCGCGTAGCAGCTCCTGTCGGTCCGCAACGTGCGCTTTACACGCTGCTTTGGGGTACAATGGAGCGGCCCGCAGTTTCCGCAACGACTTGGAATGCGCTTCGGTGGTGCGAGCTCAGCGTCGTCCGAAAGCCAATCGCAGCGAGCAGCGCGCGGTTTTTGTTGGGGGGGCTGACGAGGCTTTCACAACCGCTTGGCCGCTAACCCATTTCTTTGATTCCGCCTTTCCCACTGCATAGACCTTGACCTACACCGTAAATGGTTACTTGAATTTGGATACCGGATGTTACAACGTGGCTGTTCGCTCACGTACGCGGGCTCTGCTGCGTTCTGCATTCACGCAGAGCCTTCCCCCAAGATTCTGGAGCCCACGTTCACGAAAAGCCAGCAAAAATTCAAACAACCGCTCTGGAAAAGGCCAGAAGAACTCACCAATCGATTCATCGGCGCGGCGCTTGCAAAAATGAGTACCAGCTGACCTGCATTGAACCAGCAATGAAAACTTGCCTACGAAATATCCGAGCAGGCCGAGCGGCGTGTTTCGAGCTCAGTAGAATCGGCGCTGGCCAGTCTCGCTAGCTGCGACAGCTCTTCTCAAACGCTTCTCGATAAACGAGCGCTCAAATTCGGTCAGGCGGGTTCGCAATTACCGGCGGTATCGTTGGATGTTGTTTTGACAAGCTTGCGTTCGAGCCGACTGCTCAGTTTCCATCATCGGCAACTCACACTGGCCTTTTTCATGACGTCGAAGCTCCGCTGCTTCCGCATGCCTAGCCGGATTAGCGGTCTCGCCGACTGCGATGTAGTCACTCAAGCCGGCGCCACCTGACGAAACCAAGGGCCGTGGCGGCGGTTGTTCAACCGCGCCCTTGAGAGCTCCCACTGAAGTAAGGCGAACAGGCCGACGGTGACGAACCTGTGAAGCAGTTCACAAAGAATCGAGAGTTCACTTTCGGTCAAAGGCTTCTAATCGGCCGCACGCGTGGCCCCGATCGTGAGTGTGAAGCAGCCTTGCGAGGCCACTCTAGCAGGCGGAGCCGTCAGGACCCATCCGTCGAGCGGCTGCCCCGTCGGTCGCGGCGGCGGTCTCTCGCTCTCTGTCTCAGACGCGAAATCCTTTGTTGCCGCCGCAAAACGGCGGGCGGTTCGGCAAATCCGCTGACAAATTGCGCTCTGGCGCGGAAACAGCAGTAATTATGCGGTCAATTTGAAGGACAATCTCGGTTCAGCCAGCGTACTTGGCAGCAATTAGCGCTCTCAAGTTCGAGGCGGTTATGTAATTTGCCTTCACCGCAGTGAGGATCACTCTGCTCAACTCGATCTCTCTGCATTCAGCTAAAAGCCGATCTTCTCGGCGCTGTCTCAAGCTGGTTACCCGCTGCTGACGGACTGTGTCTCTGTCGAAGCCCTCGCTCTGAGCCGACGTATCTCGGTCTAATTCTTTAAATGACTATTGAAGCTGTTATTGAACAGCGTGAGCCTATGAACTGGGATAAGCGGAAGGCGAGGCGTGTTCAATTTGAACATCAGCACAGAGCCACTCTCTTGGGGGCTGATGGAACATGGTGGCGCGATTGCGTATTCATCGATGTTTCTGAAACTGGCGCGAGACTGCGAATAAGTGGACCGACGGATGTCCTGCAATCGCGTCGGTGTTTCCTATTGCTGTCCACGACGGGGCTGGCATTCCGGCGTTGCGAACTGGTTCGACTGAACGGGCAGGAAGTCGCGCTGCGGTTTGTGACAAGGTGGACTGTTGGGGGGCGCCCGGCACTCCGGGCGACGTTTCCAACGCCAGGGTCAGACTAAGCGAAGGAATCACTATTCCGACGTGTCGCGCCATCGCGAACGATCAGCGGGTTTACCCCAACGAGGCTCGGTGGCCGGTTGCGTCCTCGCATTGGCTAGGCGGGCGGCCGCGGCGGGTTCGCGCTGCCGATCCCGTATTTTCATGCCTTGTGGAGGACATGCTTTCCTTTCACGTGCTCATGCGCTGCGACAGGTCCGGAGAGGGTCAATCGGCCCTTTAATTGCGGTTTGTTGTCAAGCTCTTCCTCTCTCCAGTGACACGCCGGTAGCGATTGCTCCGTCGGAGCTGGTCAGGTTGCGGAGACGGAGCGATCGCGGATGGCGAGACGATTGCCTAGAGGGCTTGGCAATCGACGTCGTTGGCGGCTTCGTCGGGTTGGGTTGATGTCGTAGTTGGGGTCATGGTCCTTTCCGAGGTCGCGAGCACCTCATGATGATGTCCGGATCGGGCGCCTCAACGTTTGCAGCGGAGTGCGGGCGAACCGCCACCAGCCGATTGACCGAGGTCACCACGACCACCGTTCCAGCGGGACATCGCCAGTCCGGCGGACCGGACCAGGAACTTGCGAGCAAATATCAGATTGGCTTCGGCTGGCCCCAGTCGAACGACGTGCCATCGACCCAGATGCAGTGGAGAATCACGGCGATGTTTCGGGCGATGGCGACCTTTGCCTTCTTCATGCCGATCCGCTTGGCGAGCTTCATGCCCCAGGCCTTTAGGGAGACCACTTTTTGGTTCGATAAAGAAGGACAGTGGCGGCCTCGAACAAGTAAGTTCGGAGAAGCCGGTCGCCCCATCGAGATGTCTTTCCGTCGTGTCGCGCCATCGCGAACGATCAGCGGTTTACCCCAACGACCCTCGGTGGCCCGTTCCGTCGCATTCGGTAGGCGGGCGCCCGCGGCGGGTTCGCGCTGCCGATCGCGTGTTTTCATGACTTGGGAGGACATGCTTTCACGTGCTCATGGGCTGCGACAGGTCCGGAGAGTGTTAATCGGCCTGCAAGTTTTGCAGGCTAATTGCTGGCCGCCATCATCATCCCTTCTCGGTGGAATATTGCCCGCATCAAGCATTCGGCCGGCTGCCACATCGAAGGATCACTGGAACCGGAGATCAGGGCCCACTTAAAGGCTGTCGCTGGGCCGAGAGCGACGTTCTTTTCCCGAATGCCATCATTCTCACTATCGCGGCGGACGCGAAAGGGGGTGAATTGGCGTACTACACCGCGGTTCGGATCCCGCAGGCGATCGACAAGAACAAGCTTGACAAGGGCCGCAAGGGTGGCCGCAATCAGGAGAACCTGCTTCGGCTGGAAATGCGCGTTGGAAGGTGTTCGCAAATTCGCGTCTCGAAGAATGAAGATCGACTCCGTTGTGGCGTCAGAAACCGATTTATGAGGCTGCGGTTTCGAAAGGTCGCTGCGAGCTTAAATCCCGCGAAGGCGTCAGGTCGATCCGCTACAATCGACCTGAGAATTCGAGAAAGCCGGCGCTGAAGGACATGAGAAAAGGTCCGGCAAGCTACGCGATCGCCTGAATGGAATTCGAGAAAACGCTTGCTGGCCGATCCAAGCCGTAGTGATCGCGCAGCGTTTTGCCCGCGTAGTCGTGCCGGAACAGACCGCGCCTGCGCAGGATCGGCACGACCTGCTCGGCGAAGATGTCGAATCCGCCGGGTAGCCAAGGCGGCATGACGTTGAAACCATCGGCCGCGCCGTTCTCGAACCATGTCTGGATGTTGTCGGCGATCTTTTCCGGCGGACCAGCGATCACCCAATGGCCGCGCGCCCCCGCTAGTCGTTGCACGAGTCGACGAAGGGTCGGTTTCTCGCGATCCACGATATCGACCACCAGCTTGAAGCGGCTGGCCACGCCGTGCGCGCTGCCAGTATCGATCAAATGACGGGGAAAGGGATCGTCGAGGTTAAAGCCTGAAAGGTCGAGCCCGAGCATCTGACGCAGCTGGCTCAGCGAATACTCTGGCTGGATCAGGTCATTGAATTCTTCCTGCAGCCGGTCGGCCTCGAGCTGCGTGCTGCCGATGAAAGGACTGATGCCGGGCAGGATCTTGATCTGATCCGGGCTGCGATCGAAGGCGCGAGCCTGGCGCTTGATGTCGGCGTAGAATTCCTGGGCACTCGCCAGTGTCTGATGCGCGGTGAAGATCGCCTCGGCGAAACGTGCTGCAAAGGCCCGTCCATCGTCGGACGACCCTGCTTGGACATAGACCGGCCGTCCCTGAGGCGTCCTTGAGATGTTCAGCGGCCCACGTACACGAAAATGCTTTCCGACGTGATTGATCGCGTGGATCTTGCCGGTGTCGGCGAAAATACCCGAGATGGGATCGTTGACAAGCGCGTCGTCCTCCCAGCTGTCCCAAAGCCGTGTGATCACGTCGAGATACTCCCGCGCCCGCTCGTAGCGTTCGTGATGCGGAGGATGCTCGGGTAGACCAAAGTTCTGCGCGGCCTGCGGCGAACTCGTGGTCACGATGTTCCAACCCGCGCGGCCACCACTGATATGATCCAGGGAGGCGAACAGTCGCGCCAGGTTGTACGGCTCGGTGTAGGTCGTCGACGCCGTCGCGATCAAGCCGATCCGACTGGTAGCCGATGCGATCGCCGTGAGCAGGGTGATCGGCTCGAGCCGAAACCGCTGGGCATAACGGACATTGTCCGCCAGCGCCGGGCCATCGGCAAAGAAGACCGCGTCGAACTTGTGCGCCTCGGCGCGCCGCGCCAGCTCCTGATAGTAGGTGACGTCGAGAATACGGTCGGATGCTGAATCTCTGTGACGCCAAGCGGCCTCGTGATGGCCGTCAGGATATATGAAGAAGTTGAGAGAAAGTTGCCGTCGTCCGCTCATGTCTGAGATCCGCATCCATTGGGAGCTGTAGGAAGCGAAACTCTACGTCTGCACCCGGTTTGATGTCGATGAAATGAATTTGCATTGTTGAGTCGGATGCAAGCATGAATCTTGCGAGCGGAGCGCTAAGCGGAGATCAGGGCAAGCGCCAGCACCAGAAAGGGTGCTAGCTGCAGCGACTTCATCACTCATACCGAGCAATGGTGCGTTGCCTCGGTGAAGATTGCATCCCTCTTTCGATCCGACGAGGCGTCATCATTGCAAATCTTTCGGCGTGAGCATCGATGGCAAAGCGTTCGTTGCCTATCGCCAAAAACAAAGCTGATTTCGTTTCATTGACTGGCGGCCGATCACCCGTACCATTCAGAGCCTCAACACGAGGGTCCGTCATGCTCCAATTTGATCCCGGCGATCGATGTTGCGGCTCCGGCCGTGTGCGGGAGCATGTTGCGGCCGAATAGGGCCCGCAGCCTGAAATGACCTGATTTATCTCCGCCGTCGCTCTTGCGACCGGCGTTCGGCGGAGCTTTGCCTTGGGATCGCATGGCGAGAAACGATCATGAGCAACACGACAAGCATCGACAATGTCATTCCGCGCGCGGACATCGTCAAGCGTGCGGCGCGGCTCGGCGCCGAGATCAGCAACATCAAGCTATCGGGCGATCTCGGCGACGAGACCGTCCGTGCCATCAACCAGGTGCTGCTCGAGCATAAGGTCATCTTCTTTCGTAACCAGGAACATCTCGACGATGCCGAGCAGGAGCGCTTTGCCATCCGGCTTGGCAAGCTGGTTCCCCATCCGACGGTCGGGGCGATCAAGGGGACGTCGTCGATCCTGGAGCTGGATTCCGGTCGAGGCGGTGGCCGCGCGGACCAATGGCATACCGATGTCACATTCGTCGATGCCTATCCGAAGATCTCGGTGCTGCGCGGGGTGGTGATCCCGCCCTATGGCGGCGACACGGTGTGGTCGAACACGGCGGCAGCCTATCTCGAGCTGCCGGCACCGCTGCGCAAGCTCGCCGACGAGCTGTGGGCGGTTCACAGCAATGCCTACGACTACGCCGTGAAGACGCAAGCAACTGAAGCGGATAGGAAACACTTCGACGAGGTGTTCACCGGAACGAGCTACGAAACCGAGCATCCGGTGGTGCGTGTCCATCCCGAGACCGGCGAACGGACCCTCGTGCTCGGCAATTTCGTCCAGCGTTTCGTTGGGCTGCCGAAGTATGACGGCCAGAAGCTGTTCGAGCTGTTCCAATCGCACATTACGGCGCCGGAAAACACCCTGCGTTGGAGCTGGAAGACCGGCGACGTGGCGATCTGGGACAATCGCGCCACACAGCATTACGCGGTCAACGACTACGGCGATCAGCACCGCATCGTCCGTCGCGCCACGATCGATGGCGAGGTGCCGCTGAGCGTGGACGGCCGGTCCAGCGTGACCCGCGTCAAGGCATCCAAACCTCAGGCCGCAAAAGCCGCTTGATTCAAGCCCACTCCAGGAAAACCATGAAATGAACGCGATAAGTCGAATGCTCCACGCGCCGCGGCACACCGTGCGCTCGGCCGCGCGAGTTCTTTTGGCCGGGGCCGTGGCGCTCGGCCTTACGGCCCCGGCGTTCGCCGAGCCGCCGCTCGAGAAGACCGAGATCCGTTACCAGGGTTGGGCGGGACAGGTGACCTTTACCGAGCTGGCCGAGGACCTCGGCTATCTCGCGCCGCTGAAACTGAAATGGGTCGGCAATACGATCAGCGGACCGCAGGATATTCAGACCGTGGTCACCGGTGACATCGACATCGGCGGCGCGTTCTATGGTGCGATCCTCAAGCTGATCGCGGCGAAAGCCCCGATCAAGGCGGTCGTCGGCTATTACGGCTCCGATGCCAATACCTATTATGGCTACTTCGTGAAGGACGACAGTCCGATCAAGACCGCGCGTGACCTGATCGGCAAGAAGGTGGCGGTCAACACGCTGGGCGCACATCTGGAGTTCGTATTGCGCGAGTACCTGGCTAGGTCCGGCCTCAGCCCGAGCGAGGCCAAGCAGGTCACGCTGGTGGCGATCCCACCGGTGAGCGGCGAGCAAGCGTTGCGCCAGGGTCAGGTCGAGGTGAGCGCGCTCAGCGGGGTCTTGCGCGACAAGGCCCTCGATCGTGGGGGCATCCGCTCGCTTTTCAATGACACCGATCTGTTCGGCCAGTTCACCGGTGGTGCCTACGTGCTGCGAGACAAATTCATCAAGGACAATCCCAATGCCTCGCGCAAGCTGGTGGAAGGGATTTCGCAGGCGATCGAATGGGCCCAGACCACAGCTCCGGAAGAGGTGAGGGCCCGGTTCGACAAGATCATCGCGGAGCGCAAGCGCAATGAGGATGCCTCCTCGATCAAGTACTGGAAGAGTACGGGCGTCGCCTCCAAGGGCGGCGTGATCTCGGATGCCGAAATCCAGGTCTGGATCGACTGGCTGGAGAAGGACGGCCTGTTCAAACCGGGGCAGGTCAAGGCCTCCGACACTTACACTAACCAGTTCAACTACTTTCGTCCCGGTAAGACGGCGGAGGCCCGATGACCTCGGTCAAAATCCGTATCGAGCAAGTCCGTAAGGAGTTTTTCCTGCGTGGCGAAGGGGGCGAGCAAAGAAAGCACTTTGCCGCGCTTGAGGACATCACGCTCGATGTTCGCTCCGGCGAGTTCCTGGCTCTTGTCGGCCCCAGCGGCTGCGGAAAGTCCACCTTGCTCGATCTGCTGGGCGGTCTCACGCTGCCCAGTAGCGGCCGGATTCTGCTCGATGGGCGGCCGATTGCCGGACCAGGTCGCGACCGCGGAATCGTGTTCCAGCAGTATGCGCTGTTTCCTTGGCGTTCCGCCATTGAGAATGTCGAGTTCGGGCTCGATATCGCAGGGCTCAAGCCCAAGCAGCGCCGCGACATCGCCCGGCATTTCCTTGACCTGGTCGGCCTGTCCGGCTTTGCCGACCGCTACCCGCACGAGCTCTCCGGTGGCATGAAGCAGCGCGTCGCGATCGCGCGGAGTCTCGCCTACGATCCGGAGGTGCTGCTGATGGACGAGCCGTTCGCCGCACTCGATGCTCAGACCCGCGAGACGCTGCAAGGAGAATTGCTCCGGATCTGGCGTGCCACCGGAAAAACCATCGTCTTCATCACCCATGGCATCGACGAGGCGATCGTGCTCGGCCAGCGGGTGGCCATGATGACGTCGCGCCCGGGCCGGATCAAGCAGGTATTCGACATTCCAGATGTGCTGCGCAGTGAAGATGGCGACGTACGCTCGCTATCCGAGTTCGGCCGCGTGCGTCACGACGTCTGGAGTCTTTTGCGCGAGGAAGTGTTGAAAGCACAGCAGGGACAATTGGCCAGCGCCATTGACACGCAGCGTGCCGCCGCCCGCAAAGTGAAAGAGGTTGCCCATGTCTAGTCTCGAAATGTTGACATTGCTGGAGGTTGCCCATGGGCGCCGAGAGCCGCTCACCAGCATGGAAAGACCGGCATCGCCCGTGGCGGACCGGATCCGCGCCGCGGCCCGCGGGCTGGCTGCCTTCGGGCACCGCTCGTTGCTGTTGATTGCCCTGCTGGCGGTCTGGGAGGCAGCTCCGAGAATCGGGCTGATCGATGCCGTGTTCCTGCCCCCCTTCTCGGAGGTTATCGCTGCGGGCTGGCAGCTTGCGCAAACCGGCGAGCTCTACGATGACGTCTCCGCCAGCCTGTTGCGCGCCCTGAGCGGATTTCTAATTTCGGTCGCGTTGATCGTCCCGCTCGGCGTGGCCGTCGGTTGGTATGCCCGGCTCGGTGATCTCGTCAATCAGTTCATCGAGATCTGCCGGAATACCGCGCCGCTCGCGCTGCTGCCGGTCTTCATCCTGCTGCTCGGCATCGGCGAAACGTCGAAGATCACGATGGTGGTCTATAGCTGCGCGTGGCCGCTGCTGCTCAACACCGTTGCCGCGGTGAAGCAGGTCGATCCGTTGCTGATCAAGTCGGCGCGGACCATGGGGGCGACTCCGCAGCAGCTGTTCCGCAAGGTGATCCTGCCGGCAGCGCTTCCCACCATCTTTGTCGGGATACGCCTCGCCAGCGCGTCGGCCATGCTGGTGCTGGTGGCGTCCGAAATGGTCGGCGCGAAGGCCGGCCTCGGCTATCTCATCATCAATAGCCAATACAGCTTCCTGATCCCGCAGATGTATTTCGGCATTCTCGGGATCACCGTCATCGGGCTGGCGTCCAATGCCGTTCTCGAAGCGCTGGAGCGGCGCTTCATGCGCTGGAAGGCGCCAGTGACGGCGTAATCCGTCAGCTCCACATGTGATGATCTAGCCGACGCAGCGCACGATTGAGATTGTTCCGCTTAAAGGAGTGTACGATGACAAGCCAACGCCATCGTGCCGAGCGCGTGTCCGCCCCGCCGGAGTCGGTTGAGTTCGATGCCGACGTGCTGGTCCTCGGCGGCGGACCTGCGGGCACTTGGGCCGCGGTGAGTGCGGCGGAACGCGGGGCGCGCGTTGTGCTGGCAGACAAGGGTTTTTGTGGCACGTCCGGGGCTACAGCTGCTGCCGGCACAGGCGTGTGGTACGTCGACCCGGATCCTGCGTTTCGCGAGGTGGCGATGGCCAAGCGCGAGAAGCTGGGCGGGCAGCTCCAAGACCGCCGTTGGATGGCACGCGTCCTCGATCAGACCTACCAGCAGAGCAACCGGCTCGCCGATTGGGGCTATCCTTATCCCAGCAATAACGAGGGTAAGTCGCAGCGCACCTCGCTGCAGGGTCCAGAATATATGCGCCTGATGCGCAAGAGGACCAAGCAGGCTGGCGTCACCATTCTAGATCATAGTCCTGCGCTCGAACTGCTCGTGGACGACAATGGCGCCGTTGCTGGTGCCAGCGGCCTGCGCCGGCAGAAGCATGATCGCTGGACGGTGCGGGCCAAGGCGGTCGTGATTGCAACAGGCGGCTGCGCGTTCCTGAGCAAAACCCTCGGATCGAATGTTCTGACCGGCGATGGATATCTTATGGCTGCGGAAACTGGCGCTGAATTCAGCAGCATGGAGTTCTCTAATCCATATGCAATTTCCCCGGCCTTCGGTTCGGTAACCAAGACCCTGTTCTACGGTTGGGCAACCTTTACCTATGAAGATGGCAGCGTTGTCCCCGGCGCGGCCTCGAAGGGTGGGCGCTCGGCTATTGCCCGAGCGTTGCTCGAGGGCGCGGTCTATGCGCGGCTCGACAAGGCTGATCATGACGTGCAGCGCCAGATGCGTGCGTCACAGCCGAACTTCTTCCTGCCGTTCGATCGCACCGGGGTCGACCCGTTTAGCGTTCGCTTTCCGGTCACGCTCAGGCACGAGGGCACCGTCCGCGGCACCGGCGGGCTCCGCATCGTTGACGACAGTTGTGCGACCAGTGTACCGGGCCTCTATGCGGCCGGCGATGCCGCGACGCGCGAGTTGATCTGCGGCGGTTTCACCGGCGGCGGCAGCCACAATGCGGCTTGGGCTATGTCATCGGGAAGCTGGGCGGGGCAGGGCGCCGCCGACTACGCCAAGCAGCTTGGTACGACCGTCAGGCGAAAACTGTCATCTGCGGGCACGGTCGCTCTTCGTAACCGGTCGCTGCGCCCGTTCGAACCCGCGGCGCTCGCAAGAGCGGTTCAGGACGAGGTCTTTCCGTATGAACTGAACTACTTTCGCGATGGGGCACGCTTGGATGGAGCACTGGCGCGTCTTGACGCGGCATGGATCGGCGTCTCGGACGCGGACGCGGCGAACGGAGCCGATGTGTTGCGGGCTCGCGAAAGCGCGGCCATGCTGGCGACGGCTAGGTGGATGTACCGCAGCGCGCTGGCGCGTCAGGAAACTCGCGGTATGCACCGCCGCGACGATTTTCCTGACCAGGATATCCAGCAGCGTCATTACGTGACGACAGGCGGTCTCAACGATGTCTGGACCTCGGTTCGGCCACACGCTGAAGCTGTCTATGCGGAGGCCGCGGAATGATCGAGGTCATCGATGCTGAGCGGTGCACATCGTGTGACATCTGTGTCAATGTGTGCCCGACCAACGTCTTCGATAAGACGGATGGAATTCCGGTCATTGCCCGTCAGGACGACTGCCAGACCTGCTTCCTTTGCGAGCTTTATTGTCCCGAGGATGCGCTTTGGGTCTCCCCCTTCGCCGATGAGAAGCAGCCCGTCGATCTCACGGGGCTCAAGCGAACGGCGGTGATGGGCAGCTATCGCCGAGCTGTCGGTTGGACCGACGACACGCGGGATCGCCGCGGCATCGACCAGAGCTATCTACTCTTTGGTCAGTGAGTGGCGGCGCTCGGACAGGCCGTTTCCGCTTAAGATGCATGCGCTCGGGCGCGTTCGCGGGCTTCGCGGCGACGCTGCAGCCGTTCGCGTCGGCGCTTCGCTCGCTCCATCGGCTGCGGCAACGATCGCACCCGCGACCCTGCCGTTTCGACCCTTACTTTCTCGACTGTTTCGTGTTCGGTCCGGCGCGCCTCCATGGATTCGAGCACGGCTCGTCCGTTCACAGTAATTCTCCAGCCGCCGTTTTGACGCTCGACGAGGCGGTCCGAAAAATGTCGAGCCCGGGCGCGCGCGGCCAGCCGCTTGGTGCGCTCGGCCCAGTCCGGGCCGCTGGTGGCGAGGATGGCCATGTCGCGCTTGAGGTCCGCCATCACGGCGAATCCCTCGGGGTAACTCACCAGGATCTTCAAGACCGTGACTTGGAAATTCACTCCGCACCTTGCCCGATCAACGCCACATCGTCGGCGCTTGTGTCAGGGCTTTCCGGCCGATCTGCCGTAGCTGGTCCGGTGTCCTCTCGCCGGTCTTTGCGGCCTCGAGGATCTTGCAGGCCACGTGAGTGCGAGCGCCGGTCTCGGAACTTGGTAGCTCTTCGCAGACCTCGTCGAGTACCGCTCGCAATAGAGCGGTTGTCGCTTGTTCAAACATGGTACGCCCCTCGGAAAGCCAGATCCTACCGTAAGTCTTTCAATCTTGGGATTCACGAATGTGAACTAATGAACTCTGCTGCACTGCACGAGCAGCTGGTCCACGGCCTTGTGCCGGAGCTGCAACATCGAGGGCTGTTCCGCACCGAGTACCACGGCTCGACCTTGCGCGATTCGCTCGGCTTGTCCCAGCCAGCGGGCTGAGGTCGCCACGCCCAACCGACGCTATGCTCTTTGGCCTTCAGCCACTCCCACGATATGCAGCTCAATGAGGTATCGTGAACGTGCGACAGACCTTGATTTCCGGCCTGAAAAAACACGGCGTGGGACCAGCAAGTCATTGATAATGCTTAGCGCACAGATAACTCTTAATCAGCGGGTCCCAGGTTCGAGCCCTGGTGCGCCCACCAAGTTTCTCTATAAATCAAATACTTGCGTTCCCCTTGAGATCGCATTCGTCTCGTGGGTCGACTTGGGTGACGTAAAACGGCCTCCTTGGCCAGGCTAGGGACTCTCGCAAGGATTAGATGTCGTGCGGCGGCGGTGCTTCGCGCCTCCAGGAGCTCCGCGTCGAGCCGCAATCGAGTCCTTGCATACCAACATCCGCGATAGGATTCGGCGCGCTCCATCTAGCCGGCGCAAACGCCTTCATTTATACAGCAGGTATATTCACCCGCTGCAAGCTGGGCCCTCGATTTTCCGTGGCGCACCCTCAGATTGCGCGCATCGCGTCGGCGAGCGATGAACGGCATACGCCGTGACGCGATGGCGGACGGTAAGGACAAAGATGGCTGCTCCGAGTGATCCGCCTTTTTCATCCACGGTCTCGTCCGTGATCGACGCTTTCCTGCAAAGGCTCGAGGACCACAAGACCCTTCCGCCAGCATCGCTCTCCGCGCTGCGACAGGCTTTGGCGGATCACAAGCTGGACGCAGAAAGCCTGCGGGAGGCGATCTTCACCCCTGCGGAGCAGACCGATGATCCAGATTGAAGAAATCGAAATTGTCGAGTTCCGTGGCATCCGGCATCTGAAGCGTTCGCTCGGGCGAAGGAGCCTCGGCATCGCGGGTCCGAACGGCACCGGTAAGAGCGGTATCGTGGACGCAATCGAGTTTGCCCTCACCGGAAACATCACGCGGCTTGGCGGCGCGGGCACGGCTGAGCTGAGTGTCAAGGCGCACGCGCCGCATGTGGACTCGAGCAAGAAGCCCGAGAACGCATTGGTCCGCCTCAAGGTCTATGCGCCTGCACTGAAGAAAACCATCACAATCGAACGGAGCGTCAAGAACGCAAGCATCGCGACGTTGAAGCCGAATGACGCCGACACTAAGGCCGTCCTCGCCCAGCTCGAAACCCATCCCGAGTTTGCGCTGTCCCGTCGCGAGATCATCAAATACATCCTCGTCCCGGCAGGGAAGCGGTCCCAATACGTCCAGGAGCTTCTGCGTCTCGATCAACTCGAAAAGCTGCGGACCTCGTTTCAGCGCGTTGCCAATGACGCAAAGCGAGATCATACCCGTGCTGAGGCGGAAGATCGGCGGACCAAGTCCGACTTCTATCGGCATGTTGACATTGCGGCTCCGAAGAAAAATGACCTGCTTGCCGCGGTGAATGCCCGGCGGGCCGTTCTGAAGCTCGATCCGATCACGGACCTCGCGCCGGCAAATGCCCTGAAGGCCGGCGTCAATGCAGAGGCCGAAGAGAAGGCGCCGCAGCCCTTTTCCAAGCTTGGTGCCAAGAGCGACCTTGCAGCCTATCAGGACTGTCTGGCTGTCTCGCAGCAGGCGGGAATACTAGGTGAGAAGGCTGCGGCTGTTGCCGGGCTTACCAAACTGACCGATGATCCTGCCTTGCTGAAGGTGGTCAAGCAACGTGCGCTGCTCGAACGGGGGCTCGAACTGATCGAGGAAGATGCTTGTCCGCTCTGCGACAATGTCTGGGAAATGGCCGCGTTGGTCGCCCATCTTCAGGAGAAGATCGCAAAGGCCGACGCCGCCTCCGCGGTTCTGAAGCAGCTTGCATCCGCAATCGCTCCTCTCACGGCGCACCTGCAGGCAGTGGTCCGCGAAGCCGGCAAGGTGGCCCAATGGTGCGAAAAGGCCAACCCTCCGATAGATGCTTCGGCGCTCGGCGCGCATGCCAAGGTGCTCGACGGCGACCGGGTCATCCTCGAGAAGATCGTTCGCGATCCAGCGGTCATTGCTGAGGCCCTGCAAGCGCTCGGCCGATTGGGTACGCCCACCCCCGGCGAGCTGCTCCAAGCCACAGACGGTCTGGCGGCCTACATCGACACGTTACCAGATCCTTCAAAGGAGGAAGCGGCGAAGGAGTTTCTGATCGTCGCGCAGGAAAAGTACGATCAATGCCGAGTGACGCAGCGCGCGCTGAGTTTGTCGGCGCAGCAGGCCGAGAAGGCTTCGGCCGTGCTGAGCCACTACGGCGCGGTCAGCACCGCAATCCTGGAGGGCATCTACGACAAGGTGCAGAAGGATTTCACCGAATACTACAGCTTCATCAACCGTGACGATGAGGACAAGTTCGAGGGCAAGCTCTCGCCGTCATTCGGCAAGCTCGCTTTCGATGTCGACTTCTACGGGCGCGGCAAGTTTCCTCCGGGGGCCTATCATAGCGAGGGCCATCAAGACGGCATGGGGCTTTGCCTCTATCTCGCGCTGGTGAAGCATACGCTTGGCGACGGGTTCACACTCGCCGTCTTGGACGATGTTCTGATGTCGGTCGACGCCGGCCATCGGCGTGAGGTCTGTGCACTCCTGAAGCAAAAGTTCCCAAACACCCAGTTTATTCTGACCACCCACGACGGGGTGTGGCTCAAGTTCATGCAGAGCGAAAAGCTAGTTCAGAGCACACTCAGCTTCGGCGGCTGGACGGTTGACGGGGGCCCACAGGTCTGGACCGAAGGCGATGTCTGGACGCAGATCGACGGATGCCTCGCCAAGGGCAATGTGCCGCAGGCGGCGGGAACGTTGCGGCGCTACCTCGAATTCACATCGACGATCTTAGCGGACAACCTGCGTGCTCGCATCGAATACCACGGTAACGGACAATACGATCTCGGCGATCTCTGGCCCAGCGTGCTGGCCGCATGGAAAGCCCGCCTCCAGGAGGCACGCGATTCTGCGGCCTCATGGGGCAAGAATATCCAGGAGGCCGAAACGCTCCAGGTGGAATCCAAGAAACGCGTTGCTGCGACGAAGTCAGAGGAATGGATGATCAACAAGGCCGTCCATTACAACGCCTGGGCGGATCTCCAGCCGAAGGAATTCGTTGCGGTCGCGAGTTCGTTTCAGGAATTGCTTCGGCTGATGCAATGCCCGAACACCGACTGCGGTGAGTTCCTCTGTGTTTCACCTATCAAGGGCGACAAGGAGGTGCTCCGCTGCAGCTGCGGCACGATTAGTCTCAACCTGGTTGCGAAAAAAGAAATGACGCGCAGTCGCAGCGCGTTTCAGCCCGGCCACGTTGTTTGATCCTGTTGAAGAACCGCTCAACCCAGTTGCAGGTCCGGTAGAGATAAAGGCTGAAGCAGATTGGATCGCTGCGATTGCTTTTCGCGGGATGTTGGCCTAGGTGCCCTTTTCAAGGCAAGCTCTCTGATCCAATCGACTAGCCGCAGCTGGCAAGGAGCATTCGACCTGAATTCAGACGAGATGGCAATTTTCCGGCAAGTCGGACGTCGTGTGCCTCGCCGGGGCTCAAAGCCAGCAATACCTGCAGACAATTGCTATCGACCACGCGTGATGGCGAGGATCGATATGCGATTATCCTATTTTCCGGTCAGGGTCGCCTACGGCTTCCAGCATTGGGACCTCTAGACTCGGAATCTCCGGCATCGCCTTGCCGGCGATCGCTTGCAGGTCACCCACCATGCCGACGGTCGACTCGATCACAGCCAATATTTGCGTTTCGCGCTTGGCCCACTGCCTCCCCAAGAATTTGCGCTCCTTGTCCAAATCCTCGCGCATATCGTTAAACTTCTCGACCACGGCATCTACCCGCTGGCGGAATTTCGTGCCGGTCAGGTACTGGTAGACCTGCTCCATCTTGGTCTGCTGTCCCTGTTGAACCATGCGCGAACTGTTGACGTCGATCAGTCCCTGGCGGAGAGCCACTGCAACCGGGAGCGCACATCGCGGATGAGCAACCCAGATGCCGTCGATGAGATCGAAATGTTCCACATGTTTCGGCAGGGTCTGTGAGACGATGAGCGCCACATCGGCGCCACAGCGGCGTTGATCATCGCGAAGTTTTGCAAGCCAGCCGTCGCTCCAGGCCTTTGTCCGTTTCGACTCCCAGAGGATGATGCCGGCGGGCTGACTGATCGAGCCGTTCACCTGCTGTATCACGTCGGCACCGAGCTCACCCTTGCCGACCGGTTCGATCAGATCGGTCGGAAACCTTCCTCGAAGCAATTCCTCGAGTTCAAGTTCGAGAACCTCACCTTGCGACTGTTGCGAACCTTGCTCTGCCTTGCGCTTCAACTCCTCGATCGTGCGGGCCATAGACTCGATCGTTTGGTCCTTTTCCGCAACGCGCAAGCGCGCAGCTTCGTCGGCATCCTGCTTTGCCTTAGCCTGGATTTCCCCGATGGATGCCTGCACGCGCTTTTCTATGGTTAAGTCGAGCTCGCGCTTTTCGTCCTCGAGCGCTCGTTGCTGTCGCATCATTTCGGCTTGTTGCTTCTGCGCCTCGGCGAGCTTGAGGTTATTGTTGGCCAAGTTGGCCCGCAGCTCTGCAGTCTCCGATTCTTTTGCCTCTAGCTCAGCAGCAGCCGCCTCGCGCGCCTTCTTTCCCTCGCTAGCGGCAAGTTGGGCCCTCTCTGCCGCCAATCGCTGTTTGACCTGGTCTTCGACTTGCTCGCGGTCCTTCGAAAGTTGCTCGCGTTCGAGCCGCAGCACCTCGAGTTTGCGAGCCAACTCGGCGTCCTTGCTCGCCAGCTGTTCCTGAAAGCGTCGACGCGTCTCAGCAAGCAGCGGAGCAGCCAACGATTCCGTCAAACGGATCTCGTGATTGCAATTGGGACATTGCAGGGTCGGTTCAGTTGAAGCTCCGGCTGCCGCTGCTTTAAAGCTCATGAACTTTCCTCATTCGGATCGGTGCGGATTGAACATCATCCAAGCGCGGTTGGGGCGTCTGAGGCGGCGATGTCCACATGCTGTTCGCCGATCGCAGAGGTTTTCCACGCAATCCGCACTTTCGAGTTGGGCAGAAATCGCCGGCGCTTTGGCGGAGACTGGCTTTGCCACATTGAGCGAGGTCGAAAGGGGGGCAATGTTAGATGTTCCTGTTATGTACTCATGAGGCGGTCGTCAATTGGTTTCTTAATCTGATGGCTATCAGGATCGGGCCCCAGATCCGCGAGCCATGTTGAGGCGCAAGGTTGCACTCGGTTAGCCGTTCGAATTTAAACCTTTCTGAGAATTCTAGTGGCGTCTTCAGGCGCCAATATAGGCATTTGCGGCTGCTTAAGGCGCCAAGCGATTGACATCGCAGAGGAGGAGTGGCTATATTCTCCAGGAGCCATAAGGCGCCAAGAAGCCTTTTAAGGGAGCCTTAAGACGCCATGCCTCCTCGTAGCCAATTAATCAGCGCGCCACCCTCAGCCGTTCAGGAGGCGATCAAGCGCTTGGGCAACAATCTCCGGACCGCGCGCCTGCGCCGCAACCTGAGCCATGCAGAGCTGGCAGCTAAGCTGGGCGTAGATCGTCACGTCATCGCTGACGCTGAGAACGGGAAATTGAGCACCAGTGCCGGCGTGTATGTCGGCATGCTGTGGGCAATGAATCTGCTCCCGTCGCTTGCCGACGTTGCCAACCCGAAGAACGATGAGGAGGGGCTCGCGCTAAGCGGCCTCGATGAGCGCGAGCGTGCGCGACAGGGGGGAGGACCAAGCAATGCCTTCTGAGGAGTGTTTCGTCTACATCACGCTGCCAGGCCAGACAGAACCGGTTACGGCGGGGCGGTATCAACTCGACACGACACGCCAAGGGGCCGCCGTTGGACAATTCGTCTATGGCCGCAGCTACCTCGAGCGAAAGGATCGCGTCGAGTTCGATCCGGTCGAGCTCAAGATTCAAGTCCCTCCGTTCCGGACAACGAAGCTGCGGGGCAATTTTGGCGCGTTGCGGGACAGCTCTCCGGACGCCTGGGGACGCAAGCTGATCGAAACTCGTCTGGGCAATCCGTCGCCGAGCGAAATTCAATATCTGCTCAACTCACCCGACGATCGCGCCGGCGCCTTGGGCTTTGGTCTTAACGTGCAACCGCCGGCACCTGTTCGTACGTTCAACAAGACGCTGGACTTGGCGCGTTTGATCGAAGTGGCCGACCAGATCGTCGCCGCTGAAAAGGATCCAGCAGCACGAGTACCAGCAGGTGCTGACGCTGAACAGGCCGAGGCGTTGATGCGTGCGGGCACCTCGATGGGGGGCGCGCGGCCGAAGGCTACCGTCGAGGACGAGGATGCGCTTTGGCTCGCGAAATTTCCCCATCGCGACGATCGATGGAACAACCCGCGGGTCGAGCACGCCATGCTGACCCTTGCTCGTGAGTGCGGGATCTCGTGCGCGGAGAGCCGGATGACCACGATCGGCGACAAGGATGTCGTCCTGATCAAGCGGTTCGATCGGAATAAGGCCGAGAAGGGTTACCACCGCAGCAGGATGGTGAGCGCCTTGACGCTGCTCGATGCGGATGACACGCCCGACACTGCCGATAAGCGTCAAAAATGGTCATATCTTCTGTTGGCTGATGAAATACGGCGAGCCGCATCCGGAAGTCAGTCGAAGGATCTGCCAGAGCTGTTTCGGCGTGTGTGCTTTAACACCCTCATCTCGAATACCGACGATCATCCACGTAACCATGCCATCTTGGCAAAGGACCAGGCGTGGTCGCTGTCGCCGGCATACGACCTCACACCGAACCCGATGATTGCATTGGAGCGCCGGGACCTGGCGATGGCATTCGGCGACTGGGGACGATACGCGAACCGGGTCAACTTGCTGTCGCAGTGCGAACGTTTTCTCTTGTCCAGAGAAGACGCCACGGCAATCGTTGACGGCATGAGAGCTACCATCGATGAGGCCTGGTATCGAGTCTGCCGGCAAGTTGGCGTCAGCGAGCGGGATTGCGAACTGATCCGCAGCGCGTTCATTTACGAAGGGTTCGGTTACAATTTGGAGGATCCGACGATCGCAACCGACGACGTCGAAGAGCTGCCGACCACCCGTCCACGCTAAGCGGGCGGGAAACGAACGAAAATCGCAGGTGCATAGCCCGAAGGCGATGCCGAATGTCCTCAGGCAAGCGAGCGCGCCCGCGCAGCATGTCAACTATTTTGATCTCGGATACCCGTCGTATCAAACGCGCTCCGGAATTCCTTCGAGATGCCGAAGTCGCTCGTCAATGGAGGCGCGATCACGCGCAAGATCCGCAACGTGGGAGGAGTCCAGCGCAACGAATTGTGGTTTCAGCAGCGTGCTCGCCATCTAGCGTCCAGTGGACACGGAAGCACTTCCCTCCCGTGAAGATGAATCCTGATCCCCGGACGAAACCACGTTGACGACTTCGAATTCGTGTCTGCGGTAGGAAATTCTCACCTCTTGCGTCGGTCTGCGGTCGATCGCCCGGATCCGGAGGCGCTTTGCGAATTCCCGTCGTCTCAGAGGCTCGCTCAGATACGTTTCGAGGTCCGAGGCCGCGGACTGGCGACTCTCGAAGGTCTTCTGAAAGGAGCCGCCGGAAATAATCCCGCCTTTGCCGAGGCTCAAGTTGAATAAGATCTCACCACTGAAAAAGTCCTCGAAATCTCTCAGGGCAACGATCGGCACTCCGCGGAACGAAAAGCCATTCAGGAAAGTCTTTTCTGTCAAGGCGAATGGAACAACTCTCTCGATGTCAGCCGGCCAGTTCAGGCTCGAAGACAGGGCGGACCAATTCGCGATAAGGAAGTCCGCCTTTCTGGCAGCCTGTTTGCAAGCTCCGGCCATCTTTTCCACGTGCTGCAGAATTGCAAGTGGCTCGGCTGAGAACGCATCGTACTTCACTTCGGCGAGGTAGATTGTCTTATCAGCTAGGATCAGTAGATCAACCTCCTCAAAAGTCGAGGCGTTCGGCTTTAGCTTCATGGGCCCACGGACCGCGAAGGGCAGCAACGCCTTCTTGATCGCGCGCGTCGTCAGGTCAGCGATGTAGGTCTCGAAATCGCGGCCGATGTCTATGTCATCGTTACCCGATACTAGTTCCTCGACGTAACGCTCGAAGTTCGCATGAGCGCACATCGGAGAGAGCAGCGCGTAGCTCGTCTCAAAAAATACGAGTGGGGTGAACCATATGTCGTGCTTCTGGCCCGGTACGAACACGAACCGGTCCAACAGCTCGCTAGCCACTTTCTCGTCCATGTCGAGGAAGGCCGCAACAAATGCGCCGAATGACGTCGCGTCGAACAAATATGAGTTGCTCTCGTTCTTGAGGCCGAAGCGGGAGAGGTTTCCGAGTGATATGAAGGTGAGGAGAAGATAAACATCGAGCGCGCGCGAAGCGGGATGATCCGCCTTCAGATGCCGAATAATGTTTCTTAGGAACGGATAGGCAATGTGATCGTGCATGCTCGCGCGAAATTTGGCAAAGTCCCGTCGATTTTTTCGTCCCACGCGCAATTGGCCGTCGACGAAACGATGCTGTGCCACGGCGAAGCCTTTGGCGCCGCCGAACGAGATGTGCTGCATTCTCAGCGACCCCTCGCGCGCCAAACTGATTCGCTGTGCAATCTCAATAGCATTGTCTGCGAGCGCTTCCGGCTTGGTATCCACCTCGTTGCCAAGGCAGAGGCACTCTAGCCAGTCGTTCTTGCAAATCCTGAACTGATTGAAGACTCTGAAGAGCAAGCGAAGGTCCGGGGCCGCGCCATCGCCATGATCAGTTTGCGACTTGAGGAAGGCGCAGTAATCTAGTGCAACTTTGAGCGTGTCAAAAATGCCTTCCAGGAGATCGTCGCCGGAATAGTCGTTGCCATCGGCCGTCCGGAACGCGCGAAGGTTCATCAGGTCGGATTCGGAAATAGTATCGGAATCGGTTGGCGGAATGAATGGTTGATCGAATATGTGGAAGCCGTCAAATAGCGACAAAAGGACCGCAGAACGGCGTACTGGTTCGGAGTGCTTAGCGGATAGGCGGTAGGATGCCAGCGCATTTCGCAAATCATCGAAGATTGCGATGAATGTGTCGTATGTCCGGCAGAATTCGGGGGCGCTGACGCGAAATCGCTCAATGAGCGCGTTCGCCTGCGTCTTCTCAAACTTGAAATGATCTGGTTGAAGCCGCGTATCGTTGATGATCAGCGATCGCATCTCGCGGCGGTCAAGGAACGTATCCAGCGTGAAATTAAAATCAGTCATCGACGTTCTTTCAGGGGCGAAGGCGAGGTGGTCTCATACTTCCGGAGAGTTCTGGATCGCAAGCGTCGAAATGCTTCGGTGAAGCCCTGCCTTCGAGATCCATGCCCATTTGCCCCCTCGGCAGACGTGCGCTGCCAGACGGATAAGGCCGTTGGCAGCGCCGGTCGACCTTTCGTCGCATTCCTACAGCCAATCCACGATGACCGGCGGTTGGTTTGGGTCATGGACCTCGTCAGGATTGAAGATCGGCTCATTGCGTGTCGACTAGACCCGTAGCTCATCTTGACAAACGGCGTACAGCCCTAGATTGTAGAGTGAAAGTTATTTGGTCGAGCGATTTCAAGCGGTTGCGCGGTAAGCAAGGTAGCCGCTTGCGACCGTGCTCTAAAGGGCGCGTGTCTTCCACGTGTGGCGTGTGGCGAAAGGCGAGCGGTAAGGTCTTTGCCAAGAATCATTCACTGTAGCTTTTTGACTGAGGAGTTTTCATGGTTTCGCCTCTTGAGCTCCTGCGGGAGGCAAATCGAGAGTACCCGGCCACCCGTATCGTGTGGCCGGCGATCGCCATTGTTGCGGTGCTGGCCATCATCGAGTCCTTCCGTATCAGTTGGAGCGTCGCTGCGCTTGGAGCAATCGTCATACTGATATTGCTCATCCTGTTCCTGATCGTATCTGCAATCGCGGGAATATTGGGGCGTGATCGCCAAGGGTTTGCCATCCTCCGTTTGCCGGTTTTCGTGATTGTTTGGGCTTATACGCTGAGCATCTGCGTTGTCTTGGGCTTGTGCATCAGCTGCTTCTTCTTCCGCTGGCCAGGTTCGTTCGCAGAGCTAGTCACGTTCGGTCAATCGGTGGCCGTCGCCAAATTGGAGAAGCCGACTCAAACACCCCCGGTGGTCCAGCCGGTGCCACGATCGGACACGCCTTCCGCCTCTCCCGTCGGACAAGGACCTCAGGTTGACGTGGCACGCGTCAACGCGTGTCTGAACGCGATCGATAAGGAAAAGTTGTCGGTCGCTGAAGTGACCGTTCAATCACGCCAGTGCCTGCAGGCAGGCAAGTGAAGAGGGTAACCAAGATGCCGACGTCATTGGCGCGCCACGCTAGAACGATTGGTGCATTGTTGCTTACCGTGGCCTATTCGACCGATGTTGTCTGGGCCGACGAGATCGACCAATGCATGACAAACCTACAAGCCGCGTATGAAAGCCCGCAACAGTTCACGCAAGAGGGAGAGATAACCTGCCCGGCGGGGGATGTCGTTGGCTTCCCGCCGCGTATTCGTCGCAACGACAGGAGCGGCGCGGTGACTTACATGGCCCCTCCCGGGACGATCATTCAAAATCGTTCGATCGATGCGATCAGCGTAGATAATATCAGCCAGAATAACGGCAGGTATGGTCAGCCGTCGATCTCCGCGGACAATCGAACCGTAACTGTGCCGATCAGCTGCGATGGCAAGGGACCAGGTGAAGGACGTGCGTGGCAGAACATTCGAATTCGCGGAGTGATCATTCGGCAGCCTGCGGCCGAGAACATCAAGTCTTGGGCGATCCAGTGCGTTAGATGCGTGGCTGAGAAGAACTGTCCCGCGCCTTGAGACATCAATGCGAGAGCGTGGCGTTGATGTCACGCTTTCTTCAAAGAGCGCCGTCGACGACCTCCTCCATGAACTCCGAACCTCGGCGTTCGGTCGCGGCCGACAAGACCTCGTGAAGTCTAGCGCCTTCGGTATCGCGGGTGGCCCTAGGCCAAGCGCGCGCCATTGCGATAAATCGTTTGATTGCTCATGGAAATCCATAGAATGCCTAGCGGCGTTGCATGATGATGCGATAGCATCCGTTGTTCAATAGTACGACAGTCAAGGGCAGATAGCGACTGTTATGCGGCTGGATCTAGCGCAGATTTGTTGCGATCGAGATTGGTGCTCTCGGAGTTCAGCGAATGGCAGGGGACAAACTCCTTCGCCTGCTGAGCGAAGAAGTGGCGCCGCAGAATCGGCAACTGCTCGCGAGCCTCGGTGAAGCCACGGTTTTTCATCTCGGTAATGCGCCCGGCGTTATCCAGGGTGTACCGCCCCAACGGAGCGTTTGATCGATCCGCCAGATTGCCTGCCGATGATGGACGTCGCCCGTGACGATCTTTGCCGTACTCATTGCGCTATGCGACTGTCCGGCCATAAACAGGCGTGCCATCGATGTCGCCATGGGCAGCTTGCCTTTCCACCGCGGCGGCGCCTTTACGTCCTTGATCGTGCCTATGCTTAGGATCTTCAGCCGATCGGCAGGCCAGCCGAGCATTCCGATGGCTTCGATCGAGGCGACGCCGATCGGGTTGTTCGCCCAAACGCCGCCGTCGACAAGCTCGATGGCATCCTCGGTGGTGTGTGGGTTCAGGAACGTTGGAGCTGCCGCCGTTGCCATCGCCGCATCGACCGCAGAAACTCTGTAGTCGGTCTCGAGGCGCGGATGATGGGCGGTCTTGTATATGTAGACGCGTTCGAGCATGGGGTGCCATGCTGGCACGACCAGGCGGGTTTGGCTCTCGCCGAGCCGCCGATCGCCAAGCGCCCCCACGAGCGCGTCGTGCAGCGGCTTGGAGGAATATTTCGAGGCGATGAGTTGACGCGCGCCCCTCCAGCGCTGCAACACGAAGTTCGCGATGGCGCCGTGCTGCTGTCCGAAGATGGCGCGGCCCTGTTCTTCGTAAAGTTTGAGGATATCCTTCGCCGACAGACCGAGCCCGAGTCCGATGGCGATGATGCCGCCGGTGGACGTTCCTCCGATCAGGTCGAAGTAGGAGACAAGCGGCGCGTCGAGATGATCTTCGAGCTTCGCCAGGAAGGCAGCCGGAAAGGCACCGAGGATACCTCCTCCGTCGATGGACAGGATCTTGTAGGTCGGCAACTCGTCGTGGTTCATTTGTGCACCCCGGTTTGATCTATGAACCGAAGTCTCGGCGAGCGGCCAAGGTCCTGATCGTGTCCCGACCGATGGACGCCTCCGCCCTTCCATTCGTCTGACGCAAGCCAGTCCTCGAAATACCAGAGCCAAAGCATGGTCCACGGTACGATGGTCTGATCGATCCGGATCCATGCCTGCCACTCTGAGGTTCCAGGCAGATAGAGACACAGGCGCGTCGGATTGTGATAGACATGGGGCAAGTCGCGTCCGCCGGCGAGCTGCGCGAGATCCGGCGTCTCGATGAACGTGCGCGGCGATCGCTCCTGCGCCATCTCGATGCGAACGCGGTAGATCCTGCTCAGAGGAGAGGGCGAGGTATCGAACCTCCAGACAAAGGCGCCGGCCCGCAGCGTTCCTGCGCCCAAGCTCAACGGATTGGCTCTCAGGTTCACGTACTGCTGCGCTGCCGTCAACGGCTTCCGGCGCCCCAATCGCATTCAGTCACCGCGCATCGCCGAAGAACGTGTTGCTCCGGACAGGCGTAGCACCGACGGTCGTGCCCAAGATCAGACCGGCTGGCTTGGTGACCGAAAGCTTGTTGCCCGTACGGGCCGTGCTGAGGCGCGCTGTCAGCGCGTCGAGCGCGGCATTTGCCGGCGTACGTCCGACGACGTCGCCCAGCAGTCGGCGCACATCATCGAGCCCCTCCGCCGCCGCGAGCCGCTCGATGTCGGCGATGAGCTTGATGTGCCACTCGAAGAACGCGACCGCACGCTCTGGGTGCTTGTTCCATTTTTCGCAAAAGTTCTCGCCTTTCGTGGTCTGGTTCCAGAGATACCATTCCGCGCTGGCGTCAGTGACACGGGTCTCGATCATGTCCGGCATGCGGCGCAGCAAGTCGACGATCAGGTCCAGTTCGTGGTCGTACACCACGTTGCCGACGCAGAATTCGTAGGCTCGCGAGGTCAGCGTCGTGATAATGATCGACAGCGGCGCCACGCCGTCGGCGTCGCCGATAAATTCGAGATCACGATGGCGCTTTGCGATCTGCACGGTCCGGCGCAAGAGGCCCTTCAGCTTCATTTGCTCAGGATAGGGCTCTACCGAGTCCTTCGCGATGGTGCTGGCGAGGGTCCGTCCGAAGGCGGAGCGGATCCGGGCACGCAGCTTGGCGCGACGCTCGAACTTCGCCCGGTACCCCATGGGATTGGATGCCTTCCAGGACTTCAATGTCTTGTCGGGGACGAGTTCGCCACCGAGCGTACAGCCGGGATTGGGGATGCTGGGGGTGATGTCCAGGTGGAATTCGTTGGCATAGTTGAGCCGCCAGCAGCGCGGCATCTCCAGCAGCAGGGGGGCGTAGTGGCCGTTCGCCCGAAGACGGTCCCCAATGCGCGCCTTAAGCATCGCGGGCGAGATCGCGGTGTCGATATCCGGCACGTGCGCCACCAGATCGACGTCGTACTCGGCGATGCCAATCGGCTTGACCGTCGTGCCGATCGCCACGGAGCCCTGGAGCCGGATGGCGATTTCGGCCAGCAGCGGGTCGTCGGACTGGGAGAGCCAGTCGCCGACGCCTTCATAGCGCTGCTGCGCGACCTCGCGCTGATAGGACGACGGCTCGAGATGCTGGCAGGCCTCCTCGATGAGGTCGGCCAGCTGCGACTGGCGCAGCTGCGCCCGTTCTATTATGTAATTCATTGTTTTATCACCGGTTTTCAAATGATTGCCCCCGGTCCCATCGAAACCGGTCGCCTCTACATCTGCATGCCGGCCAGCTGCGCGTTTCGGACTCGATTTTTTTGTCCGAAAGAGATTTTTGGCCGGCATAGGATACGTGAAGCTATGGACGACATCAGCGTGCCGCCTCCCGAAGTATCGGCCTCCGCGACCGAGCACCTCACATACGATGAGGTGGCGTCGGCGCTGGACGGGCTGACGCCGCTCGACCTCGCTCGTCTGGACGCCATCGAACGCCGTTACCTTGGTGGGACCGACTTCGCCGAGGGCGACCTATTGCAGGAGGCGATGTGTTCCGCGCTCTTCCAGGAGAAGCGCTGCCCGCGCATCACCAGGTTCATAGTCTTCCTGGTCCAGTCGATGCGGAACATCGCCGGCCACCGGCGCGATCGTCTGCAGCAGCAGGTTCCGATAGAGGACGTGACGACCGGCGAGCGCAAGTCGAAGTTCGAATTGAAAGCGTCGGGACCGAGCCCGGAGGATGCGGCAATCCGGGCGGAACAGGATCGGGCGGCATCGGAGGTTTGTGCGGCACTGAACGTGCACTACGGCGCCGACGAGGAGATGAGCATGGTGCTACTCGGCTGGGAGAATGACATGAGGGGCGAGACGCTGCGGGATTTTCTGGGCGTCGACCAGGCGCGCCTGGACTACGTGATCAAGAAAATCCGGCGCTTCGCCCGTCGGGAGTATCCGAAGGGATGGTGGCGATGAGCAGAGATCCGACAGACCGCGAGAAATTGTCGAAGCTCGACCGGGCCATCGACGACAGCATACTTGAAGCCTCGGAAGCCGATCTGCGCGAAGACTTCAAGGAAGCGGGTGACGATTTCGAGAAGGCGGTGGCCCGCGCCGGCCGCGCTTTGGAGCAGGCGAGGGCGCGTGCCGCTCGGATGCGTTTCGAGCGGGCTCAGGATGAATCGAAGGCATACCGTGAGCAGGAGAACGTCAAGAGCTTCGACCTTGCGAAAGCGCGTCGTCGTTTCGATGGGATGCGATCCGGTGAGGTCGCTGATTCAATGATGGCCGCACGCAAGGGTGGCAAACTTTCTGAGCGTGATGAGGAAAACCTGTTGAAGGATCTGGCGCAGCTCGAGGCGCTTGAAAACGAGGACAAGGAAGAAGGGGAAGAATGACCCCGGCAGAGCGCCTGCTCGTCGGGCTCGGGATCGCGGAGCCCAAGGATATCGACCTCGATGCCATCGGATGGACGCAAGGCGCAGTGGTCAATTACAGGCCGATCGACAACTGCGAAGCCACGATCTTGGGATCGAAGAAGCGCGCCGTCATCGCGGTCAATAGCCTCAGCATGCGACAGCGTCGCCGCTTCTCCCTTGGACACGAGCTTGGGCATTGGCACTACGATCGCGGAAAGGTTCTCTTCTGCGGCAAGAACGACGTCTGCAATTTCAGGCATGACGCGCTTAGTCCGGAGCGGCGTGCCGACGACTTCGCCTCCGATCTGATTCTTCCTATTTTTATGGTTCTTCCGCGACTTTGGAAGATGAAGCGCCTCACTTTGGCGGCGTCCAGGGAGTTGGCCGATGAGTTCGACGTCAGTCTCACGGCCACCCTTGTGAAGATGACCGCGTTGAACCATTTCCCCATGGTCATTGTTTGCCACAACAGGCGGAATCGCGTCTGGTACAAGACGTCGCCGATGATCGCGGAATGGTGGCGGCCCGTCAGGGCATTGGACGATCAGACGTTCGCCGCCGACATGCTGCTCCGGGGCGCCGACGAACAAAACTTCCCCCGAAAGAATCCGGCGGATGCCTGGTTCGATTTCAAGGGATGCGATCGGCACGAGGTAGAAGAGCAGTCGTTCCTTCTGCCGGACGACGAGATCCTCACGGTGCTCACGCTGCCACGGCAGGCGATCGCGTAGATTTTGGCCTGAGTCACCACGCCGCAACAACGATTGGAAGCGGAGGCTGGTGGATGTGGACGCGCAGTAAAACGCAGCCGCTCAGGCTCGCGAGCCGGCTGTTTTCAAGGATGGTCGCAGGTTACAATGGTCTCGCAGGCCAACTGGCAGAAACGCGACCGTGTCGGATGAAATGGAAGAAATTAAGATAGAGACGGCCTGTCACGAAGCGGGACATGCGGTTATGGGCTGCTTGCTTGAACGTCTTCCGATTTCGGTGTCGATCGTGGCGGACGTCAAGGGCGCCGTGGACAAGACGGAATTTGAGCAGGATGCCCCTCCGGGCGGTTTTCGCCATTTCGATGAGTCCGAGCGAAAGAAGAAATATATTCGGACGCGTTTTGATCGAGGTCGCGGGCACGATCGCGCACGACATCGAATTTCCGGGGCGCGCTCATGATCAGGGCGATGCTTTATGACGACTGCTGGGCAAAGGAACTCGTCACAGAAGGCGTCCACTTGGAAGATGACAAGGACGGCTACTTGGCTTCCGCAAGAAGACGCCGAGGGGGTGCTCCCACAGGGAGACTCACTCTAAGCAACGAAAGAGAGTGCAATTCGTGGCGATCTGAAGATGTCGAAACGAGGCCGAAATCTGCCCACGAGCGCGTATGCGATCATCGTCGACGGTCTTGTGAAAACCGAGTTCGCCACAAGGACGGCGTGGAGATCGGGGCCAAGGATTTGAAGCGTCGATTTCCCATGCTGCGAGTCGAGATTTTCGATGCGGCTGTGCAGGCCGCCCGGGATGTGAATGCACCGTAGGGTTACGGGTGTGGCGACCGGACGCTCAGGCTCGATCGGCCTGCATCCAGTTTGCTAAGATGGTTCATGGCAAAGGCCGAATCAGAGCGCGCGATCCGAGCTTTGGCAACGACGTGGTATGACACGCTTGCCGAAGAGAGGCGGGAGCATCCGAGCTTCTCCGAATTCAAAACGTGGCTTTCGAACAACCACTACTCGCACTACTTGCATTTCCGTTCCCGCATGGGAGCCGACTACGATGCCGAGATGTGGTTCGACGATGAACTTGGCCAGAATTGGCGGAGGTAAGGCTTGGGCCAGGAGACACATCGCCCCGAATGGGGAAACATTTCACAAATCGTATCTGCGCTCTGTGCCTTGGCGCTGGCTATTCTGGCCATCTACGGGTTCTTGTTTTCAAAGACCTCGCAGGCATTCGTGAGCTACCTCCAATCGGAGTTGGCATTGCGCAATATCCGCATAACGAGCCTGGAGCAGACCGAAAAGGACCTGCAGCGCTCGATTGCGGAAAGCCAAGTCAGCTTGAGCAGCTTGACCGAACAGAAAGTCAGGCTGGAAGGTCAGATTGCCGATCTCGAGATGGCGCAGCAGGGTTACGCCAAGCAGGTGCAGGAACTCGGGGCACAGCTCGTCGGCACGACGTTTTCGCTCGTTCGCGAAAAGGTACTGGTCAGCAAGGCAACACTTCTCTCGGAGCTGGACGTGTTGGGGCTAAAAATACAGATCGACTGGTACGACAAGGGCCTGCCGGCGCAAACGGTCAGGCCCTGGCAATCGTACCTAAAGACGCTCCAGAAAAAGATGGCGGACCTTGGCGAAGCCGATCGGGCGATGGGCAAAACGGTCCTGGACAAGTTCGTTCAGCAATGTAGCAGTTTGAATTCAGTCGTGATCCAAGTGCCGGCGATGCGGGTCACGTCGAGTGAAAGCCTATCTGCTTACGACTACAACATTGACAGGCATCCGGTCGGTATTCGCGCAAAAGCGATAGCCAATCAGATCCGCAAGGCTGAGGATGACATGCAGGCCTGCTTCAAATCCCTCTCCCAGTAGGAGGGAGGGCCAGCGAGGCTTCCTGAACGGCTTTATCTTTGCTTGCAAGCAGCGTCTCGAAGTGACTGCTTTGCTGCAGCGACTTCAAAAGCATTTCAGCGTCGCCCGGCACTCCGGCAATGTCGATTTCAAAGGACGTCCCAAGCACTTTTCGTTCAGCACGCGGACGAACGTCTTCAGGGCGGTCCAGAATTCGTCCCCTTCCTGCCAGGTCGCATAGCCAAGGGGTGTTCCCTTTCGGATCGCATCGCGGTCGGCGTGGGCCACAAGCTTGTTGCGAGCCGGCTTGATCTTAGTCCGCAGTCTGCACATGGTTTGCTCAGGCTGCTCGAGCTGTTGGAATGTTGCCGAATGCGGCGAGAAGCTGTCGACCAAATACTCGATGGTGAAATTTTGGCCGTTGTTGGCGGGAACGGTAATCCGACAGCACGAGGTATTCGGCCGAGAACCTGCCCCATATCCAGGAAAAAGGACGGTGAGGCCTTCTCCATGAGGGCACGTTCGTCATCGGAGTTACGCCAGATCCGGACCGTCAGCGTGACCATCGTGCGGATATAGACGCAGTGGCCTGAGAACTCGGTGACCTCGCCGTCAAAGCCGGTCGTCGCGCCTTGGTATGTGGCGGCTGGCGCGCCCGCTCGTTGGGATCCGGTCATGGTGCGAACTCCCTGCTGCGAAAAGCGAGATCACGAAAAATCCGGCGCGACAACCCGCCAGCTTGGCACGACCAGGGGAGCGGCGCCGGAAGACAGAGGCGAACCCAACCCCTCCGACGTCCTCACCGGGGACGCTGACGCCCGGAAAAAGCTGCGCGCAGCGAGCGGATGGCATCGTGACTTGCCAGCTTATCCATGCATTGCACACGGCGTGGACACCGCCGGGCTCTCGTGAGATTAATCGACTGTGACGAGCGTCAGGATATTGTTTCTCGCCAAGGATGCAGGCATTTTTCGGCTTTGGGCAAAGTTCATTTTCTTTTGGGGGGCACGATGTGGCAGGGCATTCAACGCCGCTTTTATTTCATGATGTATTACTTCGGCCGGACCCCGCCGACATCCGCCGAGATTGATGCGGCTTTCGAAAAGATCGAAACCGAAGCCACGATTGCAGCTGATGATCCATGGTGCGACTGCCTGGTCAAGGCCGGGCCCACCGTCATCGAGTGCAAGACGAGAAGAACATCGACATGCGAGGCGATGGGCCAGCTCAGGCCCGACGTGAACGCCAGCCCGCACACGTCGGCTTCTGCAAAAGCGTGTCGGATGGCTCGAAATGAGCAAGGCTGTGCGTCGTTGCAGAGTCTCGCTCTGGATCTCGCTTTCATCGGTTATCCTGTCCGGATGTGCGTCGGTCGTCCCCAATTTCGATATACCGGCGGATCATTACGGACCGACCATCCATTCGATGTCGCGGCGCGTGAGCTGCGAACTGGTGCAGTTGATCGAGCGGGGTGAGGCGGTATCTGACATCTTGCTCGGCGACGACATGGACGTTGCCGTCCAGCTGAACCTGACAGTCAACGATACAGGGGGACTTAGCCCCTCTTTGACTTACACCAACGCGCCCTTTGCGTTCGGCTTGGGCGGGACGCTTAGTCAATCGCGCGAGCAAAACTTCACGCAAAAGTACTACTACTCAACCCGGGCTCTGCAGAAGCAGGCCGCGGAGGTGAGGAAGCTCGGGGGCAATCTGGCGGAATGCTGGCCCACGGACACCAATCTCGCGGGCGAACTGGGACTCAGGAAAACAGTCGAGCTTGCCCTTACCGGGCAGAGTGTTGCGTGGGACAAGAAGCTTTCCGATGACGGAGGCGTCTTTGGCGGCTATGTCAATTTTGTCGTTACGAAGAGCGTAAATGGTGGTCCAACCTGGACGCTCACCAGTTTTACCGGTCCCGGAAGCAATCTCGGATCGTTCTCGGAGGTCAACACGGACAAATTGACATTCGCATTTGCACGCGGCGACAAGGCCGGAACGCCGTTCCGAGCGTCCGGTCGGGCCAAGGCGGATCGGCTCATCGAACAGGTCAATATCAATCAGCTGACAACCCAGTTATCGGGGGTTCGTCCGCTGAGGTGACTGTAGTGATCGAGATCGACCAATGAACGACATCTTGTTCACTTCGTTGGTGCCACGCAGGGGCTCGCAGATTCGGCAGGTCGCCGGCGGAATGCGCGTACAGCCAACCAATCGTGGTTGGCAGATTGAGGCGCTTGGGACCGACGCCTGGAGCTCGATCGACCACGAACCAGAGGTCGGCGAGGCAGCTGCCCGAGGAGGTTGGCAATCCTGGTCCAGTTGGACAAACTAAACTCAAAGTCCCGTTGTCTCGTTCGTCGCCGAATGGACGGTCCCAGTACCGCCCGCGGCCGCGAATGGGCAGACCATCTACCTGTTCAACCGGCTGCAGGATGCGACGGGTCACCATATCGTCCAGCCCGTGCTTCAATGGGGGCGCTCTCCGGCCCGTGGCTGCACGAGCGCCTGGGGACTTGCAAGCTTGTGGGTAGGAGGTCCAGACGACCTGATGTTCACGACGCATTGGGAAGAGGTCGCTCCTGGCACAGTAGTGGTCGGTCGCATGACGCTTGAAACCCAGACCAATGGCCTGTTCAGTTGCACGGCCGAATTTGACGGCTATCCCGCCACGCAACTGACTGCGGAGAATCTGCCGCCGATGGTCGATTGCGTCCTAACGTTGGAATATTATGGCACAGGGCCCACCGCCCCTTATCCGCAACTCCCGTTCACGGAGTTTCGTGCGATATCGATTGCTCCCGACGCGGTCGCGGCCAATGTTCGCTGGGAAGCGAGTGGAGGAGCGGTGGTCAAGCGGGACGGGGGCACCCGTGCGTGCGTCGATGGGGCTTATCCGGCGACAGGGACGTGAAGGCTCAAGCTCTATAACCGGCCCACATGGTCGGCTTTCTCCCATTTCGTCTCGAGATCGTCTGCAACGCACTTTGGCGCTGGAGGTGTGCCCTGGTCGAAATAAGTCCGGAAATCGATGTGAACGCGCATATTGTCCGGCCGATATGGTGCCGTCCGATCGTAAAGCAGGACGTGGTCTGTTTCGAACCGCTTGTAGACGGATTTGTGCATTGGTGAGGCGGACTCGCCGGTCTCCGGATCGACGGGAAGATGTCGCACACCGGCCTTCAAGAAGCTGCCCGCTTGCTCGTTGTGTTGCGGTCCGGCCGGGTCCGGAGACAGTCGTAAGACACTGCCATCATGCTTTAAACCATCCGGAATAAGCGAAGCCCCGGCCACAATCCATTTCAGCGCCACGTCCGACAGGCGCGCTTCGTTCTCCAGATAGCCACCACCAATGTCGGCGTGTACGCCCGGAAACCAAACTTGCTCGAAATAGAGATTACCTTGAGCATCGCGCTGGTCCTGCTTCTCGGCAGTTGGCGACCAGGGAACCCGTTTGAAATCGGCGCGGTTCTCGTCGATCGAAATCGCATGTTTGGCGTAGCCGACATTGCGGTTCAATGTGGTGTCATAGAATTTGTGCTTGGGAGGCGCCAGGTGCAGGGTCAAGAGCCGCTTGTCCAGACTGTAGCCCGGCAATGGCGGCGCGACCTTGAGATAATTCTTCAGCAAGACGATCAATGCGGCTGCGATGCCGAGGTAGCTCAGGATGCGCGCTGCCCATCCAGCCCACGGAAAGTAGGGCTCAAGCGCGCTGCCGCCCCAATGCAGTCCGACCAGGATCGCGATGCCAAGCGCCACGAGCGCAGAGCCGAGATATTTGTGCCCGAGAGCCGCGACGGTATCGAATACGCCGATGAAATACGGAAACACGTTAGCCTGTTCGACCTGACCAACGATCTGTGAACTGCCGTGCTCCTGCCGGAATTTCGCTGCGGTGGCATCCCGCGTTTCGAGCAGGAATAGTCGGTGACCCCTGGTGTCCTTGCGGCTTAGGAGGGGCAGAATTGGTAGACATCCTTGACTGCGTGCTCGGCTAGTTTCTTGATACTTTTGGGGTCGCGTTTGAGGGGAGAACCATCGGACAGGTGTTGCGGGATGCCGCAGTGGGTCATCACACCAGCGACGGACCGAACCGTATAGGCGCCGCGGCTGAAGCCGATCAGATAGATGCGATCGCCCTCTTCGTAGAGCGAGATGATCGCCGCGTAGCAATCGACGATATTGCGGGTGATCCCGAGGCCCGTTGCCATGCTGGCCAGGTTGTAGAGCCACCGCATCCAGCCAATTTTGAAATGGCCGCCGTCGGAAGCCGATCCGAGGCCTGGATCGTAGAAGGCCACCTGTGCCGACGGCTCAACCGTGGTATCAGGACCGACCCGACAAGCTCGATAGAGTTTATAGACGTTGGTTCGAGCCTCATCGAAATTGATGCCGCCGGCCTGGCCGGTGCCATCGGAGAAGATCACAATATTCTTCGGCATTTCACCCCATCCCCCGAGTGGGATAATTCATCAAATATATCACAGATTGTGGCTGCCAAAATGACCTCGGTGCCGGTCATGCCGCCGCATAGGTGACAACTCGTTGAGCTGGGGCAGAGCCGAACGCGCCGAGCGCAGTGCGGACGCAGCGACCGGCGCGCCCACCAGGCCATGGCACCAATCACGCGCTGCGAAAGTCCTTGAGATGGAGTTCAACGGAGCCGCGCCCAGTTGCCGGGTTGCCTATTGCCGTGCCGACATCTCGCCGATCAGATCGAGGTCGCTGATTTCCATTCCTGAAAGGACAAGATCCGCAGCACGAACATTGGCTTTCAATTGCTCCACGCTCGTTGCGCTCGGAACGATATGAATGATGGGGGTCTTGGCCAGCAGCCAGGCCAGCGCAATCGCCGCAGGTGAGACCGACCGGGCCGCCGAGATGCGCCAGAGTGGCGCCAACCGGTCGACCAATTCAGCGAGGCGTTCGGCCTGATAGCGTGCGTCCTTGCTGCGATAGTCAGACGGCGCTCGTTGGGCGTTGGGCAGAAGAGGGCGGGCAAGCATTCCGCGGCCCAGCGGCGAGTAACAGACAAACTCGGTCGACGTCCCCAGCAAGTCGGGCAGAAGCGTCGTTTCGGCAGCGCGCTGGATCAGCGAGAACTCGTTTTGAACGAAGGAGATCGGGTGGACGGCTGAGGCGCGACGAAGGGTGTGGGTGTCCGTTGCAGACAAACCAAGGCTCGACACTTTCCCTTGGCGGACAAGGTCCGACATCGTGCCAACAACCTCCTCAATTGGCACGGCTGGATCCGGGCGGTGTTGGTACAGTACGTCCAAATGATCGCGTCGCAAACGCCGGAGCGAACCATCCACTGCCAGGCGGATTGAACCGGGGCTGCTGTCCAATCCGACAATTTTGCCATCACGCAAGCGATAGCCGAACTTGGAAGCTATTTCCACGCGTGTTCGGTGTGCACCCAGTGCGTCGGCGAGCAATTCTTCGTTCAGGTAGGGCCCATACAGCTCCGCCGTGTCGAAATGCGTGATGCCAAGGTCCAGTGCACCGTGGATGATCTTGATGGCCTCGTCGCGAGCGATAGGTCCATAGATGCCGCTCAGCGGCATGCATCCAAGGCCGATGCGACGCAAGGAAGACGGATTGCTTCTCATGAGCTATTTGGACGCGGACAAACGGGTCGCGACACGGTCGATAACCGTCCGGAGGATTTCGGCCTGATTTGACGACGTCAACGTCAAAGGCACCGGCGCAAGGACGTAAGCGAGCTGCTCGATCCAGCGCGCGGCAGCTTTACGAAAGTCAGAGTCCTTGTCTCGCCCTGCACCGAGTTCAATTCTCGGATCGAGCGATGTTTTGATGAATACATCATAGTCGGGCATGTGCGCAGCCACCATGGCTGTCAGGGCGGCCTGGCGCCGCTCACCGATTGTTCGGCCGGTCAATTCGAGCGCCGCCCGCAAATAACCCAGGGCGTCGAGCACCGGGCGATCGACCAGAATAACGTCGGAGGACAGTGACGCTTCAGCCTCCAGACGCATGCATTCGGCCATAATCCACAGTGTGCTTTCGAAGGTGTGATCCCTGAGGATCCGGAATCCCAGAGCCTCTGCCTTGATCGCAAAATCGCCGATGCGGCAGACCCGCAAGTTGAGCTGCTTTAGCTCTGCCTCCAAAGCTTCGAAGAACGACGACTTGCCGGTGGAATGCGTCCCGGTAATGCCGATCTTGACTGGAGGCGAGCTCACAGCAGCGATCCTTGTCGAGGGCCGAGGATATTTGCATCCCTCAGCGCCCTGTCGCGCTCGCTACTGGGCAGAGGCGTGAGCAAATGGATAAGGATCAGGGCCGTGAGGGTCGCATCGTAGAGTGCCGAATGATGGCGCTGTCCGGTGAGCTGTGCAGCCTTGTCAGCGAGCCCAAATTCGGCGCCCAGATTGGCCAGACCGTAAGACGGCAGTTCCGGCTTGAGCGCTTTTGCAAGCGTCAGAGTGTCGAACGCGGCTCGCGGCGTCCAATCAGGCATTGAGCGCTTTAGAATCTCGACTTCGATCTTGACGTTGTGGCCGACGATAGGGGGGCTCCGATCCACATCAGGACGTCGTCGGCGATATCCTCGATCGAGGGGGCGTCTGCGACGTCATCGTCTGTCAGACCATGTATCCGCGTTGCGCTTGGCTGGATCCCGCGGTCGGGCCGAATGAACCAGTGGCGCTTGTTGTCGGTCAATGCGAGATCCTTGACCTCCAGCATGGCCAACTCGACGATTTCGGGCGGGCTTCCGCCGCTGCCTTCAACGTCCACGACCCAGAATTGGTCAGTGTCTACTCCCATCCCAGCTCCGCTCGTCCATGCCGTCCAAATCGGTGAGGGTGGTCCCGATCGTGGACCTGGTAGTTTAGCGTGTGTTGAATGAAATAGCGCTGCTGTTCAGAGCTGTTGCTCAATTCAATTCGACGATGATCGATCGAGATATGGTCCGTCTCCAGCTTGGCGATCGCCGCGAGTTCCGTCACCTGAGAGACCTTCGGCTTTTGATGGACCAGAGCGCATCGCGCGACCTGTTCAGCTGGACAGATATCGCACATCTCTCGAATGCCATAGTGCCCGTTGTAATCGGCGCGATGAAGGACGTAGGCGATCCCGCAGGACGTCTTTCGAAAGAGCGGCCGACCCGCGAATGCATCGATGATGCGTTTCTCCGTCTCCGCCGGCAGGATCTTCCGACGGGCGATCTCGGGATAGACATCGGGTACGCCTGAAAGCCGAAGATGCTCGCGAATCTCAGCGCGATGGAACAGCCCGGTGAAGACGGTGGCACCGGCGAGCGAAGAAAGTGCCAGTGCGCGGCCGATGTGCTGATCGCTGTCGTTGAGCCCCGCGATCAGTGGTCGCCAATACAAAATCGACTTCGTCCTCCTTGCGTGCTCGTGCAAGACTCGCAGCGAGTTTTCAGCGTGAACGCTGTCCACGGGCTCAATTCGATCATCGTCAATGCCCGACCAGGTGACGAGAATCGTCAGTCGCAAATGCTTCAAGCGGTCGAAGCGATGGACGTCCGATGGCTCGATCTTCCATCTGCTGATGACCAGCACGGGATTGGTGAAGTGTCTTTCGTCCAATAGCTCGAGGGTCGCGAACAGATGATCTTTGACCCCCGGCAAGAACGGGTCGGTCGCTCGATTGAAAATCTGAATGGGCGTGGTGTCGGGCCGGAACGCCCAATGGCCGACCAGAAGATCGACTGCCTCATGGTCGCTCACCACCAAATGAGGCTGCTTCATCTCGAAGTTCTGGAACAGATGACGGACGCAGTAGCCGCAGTCCAGCGGGCAGCCTACGACGTGGTTCAGGCTGAGGCCGGATTTTCGATACTCGACCACGTTCTTGAGTGACGCCGGCAGATCGGAAGGGGCAATTCGAAGGCTTGGCACGGTTTTGTCAGGCAATGGCGGGATTCTATCTACAAACGAATGGTATTTGACTATATATGGCAGGTTGTTCCGTCCGCAATGCAGCTCAGCGAAGAATTTCGCCGGCGGCGCCTGTCAGACGGCTAGCGTGATCACGTGTGCGCGGGCATCAAATCATAAACGCAAAAGACGCCAATAGGCGGAAAGTCGTGGTGTTCGAATCGCGCGATAGGAGCCATTATACGGCGGGTTCATCTAGGGATTGCGTATTTTAGGCTGGGCCGCGATGACGGTTTTGAAGGTCGTCGAATAGAACGGATTTTCAGAAGATGTTTGCAGACGATCCCCGCACTGCAAGCTGGTTTCCTATTGTCGCCCTCGAAGGACCGAGCGGAATCGGGAAGTCCACGCTGCTTCACCTGATCTCGGACCGTCTGATCCGAGACGGGATCCGATTTGAGCAGTGCAGCAACAACGATAGCGGCCGTTGGAGCACGGTCATCCGGGAGCTTGCCAGCGCGCCTGACAGGCCTCTGACCCTGGCGCTGGCGACGGCCGCGGCCCGCGCCGAGCTGAGAGAAGGCGCGCACCGGCCGCAGCTTTGCGATCGCTTCGTCGTCTCGACACTTGTTTATCAGCGTTTCGCCGGCCTGCCATTGGAGTACCTGTACGCAACAAATCGCCCTTTGCTCGCGGCATCAGTGACCTTCGTCTTGCGCGTTGATGCGGCGCCACTGCTTGCGCGGCGCGGCTGCCGAGCGCGCAAGCCGGACTGGTTCAAGGATCGGCTCGGGGTTGACGAGGAGGTCGGACTCTACGATCAGGCTACGGCATTACTGACTGCGAACGGTCACGACGTGCGAGTGATGGATGCATCGGGTGACGAAGTGACTTTGGCGGCACAGCTTGCCGCCGAGATAGCGCCGATTCTCCAGAGGAGCGGCGCGTCATGACGGGCGGAGGGGCGATCGAGAGCGACCTCGACCTCGTCCTCGTGAACTCCCCCTGAAGGATTATGACCAGTCGGTGCGGCGAAACGACTTCACGCTACCGACCCTCGGGCTCGCTTATATTGCGACCTGTGCCAACCAGAACGGCTTTTCGGTTCGGGTGCTGGATGCCGAAGCACGGGGCCTTGGCCTTTCCGAGGTTGCCGCCATGCTCAACGAAGCGCGCCCACGCTGGGTCGGCCTGAACCTGCTGGCGCCGACCTACGCACATAGCGTTCACCTTCTGCAACTGCTTGATCCTTCGATATCGGTGATGTTGGGTGGCCACCAGGCCAAAGCGATGCCGCGGGCCATACTCGAGGACTCGCGTATTCCTCGAATTGACGCACTTGTGCTTGGCGAAGCCGAGACGCGGGTTCCCATTCTACTTACGGACGTGAATACCCGGGTGGAGCTGCCAAGCGTCTTTTGGCGCGATGGCGGAAAGCCGATGATGCCCGTCGTGCGCAGCAAGAACCCTTTTCTGCTGGCGCCCGACGTCGATGCCATGCCGTTGCTGGACAGAAGCCATCTGGACCAGGATCCTTACTGGGACGGCGGAGTTCTTGAATCCGCGATGGTCGCCTCGCGCGGATGCCCCTTTGATTGTTCGTTTTGCGGTGCAGCCGTAAGCAGCAATCCCGACGTGACCGTCCGGATGCGAAAGCCAGAGCGCATCATGGAGGAGATCCTCAATCTCAAGGCGCGGCTCGGCGTGCAGCGGGTCAGGTTCGTCGATGACCTGTTCTTGGCGAACCAGCGCCTCATGCGCACGACGCTCAAGGCTTTTGTCGACGCTCGTCTGGACATGAGGTGGGACGCAACGGGACGGATCAACGTACTGGCGGGAGCGCGAGACGAACTGTTCGATCTCATGGTGACTGCAGGCTGCCGCGAAGTTGCCCTCGGGATCGAGAGTGGAAGCGATCGCGTCCTGAGGTACGTGGACAAGAAGATCACGGTGGCCCAGACCGTGCGGGCAGTGACGAGACTTTGCCGGGTGGGGATCGATGTTAAAGGTTATTTCATCCTTGGACTGCCTACTGAGACGCGCGGCGAACATCAGGCGACCTTGGGCCTGGTCAGGCGCCTATGGGACCTGACGGAGGGGATGCCGGGGCGTTTCCGTTGCAGCGTCTTCGAGTACCGGCCTTATCCGGGGACACCGGACTGGCAGCGGCTGGTTGATGCTGGTCGCTTGCCGGCGGCCATGTTGGACTACTCGGACCGGATGGATGACGCGGACTTTCCACCGGATCGGGATGAGTTCAACTTTTCGACGGGTTTGCAGTTTGGCGAAGTGCCGGTCGATGTCATTCGCCGCAATTTGGCGATGATCATGCGGGAGCAGCGATTGCGATGAAGCGGACGACGATTTTGTTCTTGGGACCATGTCGGAAGTTCGATCCGGCGACGTCCAAGCCCTTTCCCGCGTTCTCGCCGAATTCTCGCTCGGGCAAGTTTCTGCGAAACGCGATTGACGCGACGGCGGCGTCGGGCGAGGTCATTCTGCGCTTCGACAACGTCATTCCCCGTGCTCTTTTCGACAAGAAAGGCCGTGAGCGTTACCCAAGTTGCGGCGAACTCGTGGCGGAACTCGAGGGACATGCCCTGTGGCGCCTGGGCAGTTCTGACGTGGTGATCGGACTGAGCGCAATCGTCGGACAGGCGCTCCAGACGGTCCAGAGCGCGCGTTTCGAAGCCGGCTGTCGCTCAGGACCGACGCTGATCCGGCTGGAGCATCCATCCTTCATGATGCGCCGGCCCGTTCACGAGCGAACGGACTATATCCGAAGGTTGCGGGAATGCTTCCATTCGGCCGTTGATGCGGCGATTACTCCGAGAGCCGCCGCGCTGGCCGGCGCCTGAGTGTTGTTCGGCGTGGGGTCCGAATGCCGATCGGCGCCCTAAGCAGACAAACGCCCGAAGAAATCTAGGTCCTCGATTCAATTCTTTGTGGAGTTCTTCCGTTTGCGCGCGTGCGGCTTTCGCCGAACCGGGCTCTCGTGAACCGAGCCGCGTTGCGTCTCGGCCGTGCGGCGTCGATCCCTCGCGCAGGGGATGCGGAGCTCCTCGCCGGGGGCACTCGGAAAAAGGGGCTCGCCTGCGGCGATCGCTATCACTGCCCCGTTCCCGGGTGCCGCTATTGAACCGGTCTCGTCGCTGCACTCGGACCCGCGTGCCCCTTCGGGTCGCTATGCTCACGCTCTCCGGGTGCCATTTTCCCGCGAGGCGATGCGCCCTGGCGCACGCCTGGTCGGGCCTTCGGCCCTAGGTAGCTCAATGCAATTCACATGAACGTCTGATGGAAGGCGGGCTGCGTCGCAGATTTCGCATTCTCTCAGGTAGAGGGGAGAGTCAGAGTGTCGCGCGGTTTTGCCGTGACGGGTTACAGGCTGCGAGAGAGGCTCGCGGCGCCCGTCGCGGAGATCCGCGATGTCCAGACATCATCCTCGGGCGCGCACCGGTGAGGACCGGGCAAGCCTTTATGACGACATCACCAACAAGATCATCGCCGAGCTGGAGGCCGGCCGCGTGCCGTGGGTGCAGCCTTGGGGCACCGCGGCGGCGAAGGCGCCGCTGGCGCTGCCGAAGAGTGCGGCGTCCGGCCGCCAATACAGCGGCATAAACATTTTAATTCTATGGGGAGCGGCGACAGAACACGGATTTACAGGGCAGAGCTGGCTTACATTCCGCCAGGCGCTGTCGCTCGGTGGTCACGTCCGCAAGGGCGAGCGCGGCACGACCGTCGTCTATGCCGACCGCTTTGTGCCGGCCGAGCAAAAGCGCCGCGCGAGCGAGAGCGGTGAGGACGCGCAGGCCATTCCGTTCCTCAAGCGCTTCAGGGTCTTCAACTGTGATCAATGCGACAGGCTTCCTCCGGAGATCGCGACAACGGCGCCGCCTCCGCCGCCAGGGCTGATCGAGCCGCAGGTTGAAGACTTGATCAAGGCGACCGGAATCGACTTCCGCATTGGCGGCAATCGCGCCTTTTATGTGCCGGCGGACGATTATGTGCAGGTGCCCCCACCGCAAGCCTATTTCGAACCGATCAATTGGCACCGGACGGCCCTGCATGAATTGGCGCATGCCAGCGGCCATCCGTCACGCCTCAACCGCGACTTGTCGGGCAGCTTTGGTACCAAGAAGTATGCCTTTGAGGAGTTGGTTGCTGAAATCGCCTCTGCGTTCGGTTGCGCGTCGCTTGGTATCGTGCCCACGGTGCGGCACGCCGATTATATTGGCTCCTGGTTGGAGGTCCTGCGAGAGGATAATCGTGCGATCGTGCGAGCTGCTTCGCAGGCCAGCAAGGTTGCGGACTATCTCCTTGGCTTCCTGCCGGAAGTGGTTGTCGACATCACCACGGAGAGAGCGGATCAGGAAGCGGCGTGAGGTTCTCCTCCGTCGCCGCGAGCACCAGAGTGAGAGGGCAGCGGCGCTTTTCGCGACGGGTTGGAGGCCGAGAGAGGGCTCCCGGCTGCCCGTCGTGGAGAATCGATATGACGAAGGCTGTCCAAAAGATCACGCTGTCCCCCTCATGTGATATTCCGTTCAACAAGCTGGTGCTGAGCCAGTCCAACGTCCGGCACGTGAAGGCGGGCATTTCCATCGAGCAACTCGCCGAAAGCATCGCGAAGCGTACGCTCCTGCAGAGTCTCAACCTGCGGGCGGTGGTGGACGCCGAAGGCAATGAGACCGGCATGTTCGAGGTGCCGGCCGGCGGCAGGCGTTATCGGGCGCTGGAGCTTCTCGTCAAGCAGAAGCGGATGGCAAAGGCCCAGGCCGTTCCTTGTGTCGTGCGCGAGGGGGCATCGCTGAAGATGATTCTCTTGCAGAGAATGACGAGCGGGTAGGGCTTCATCCGCTCGATCAGTTTCGAGCCTTCCGGACCTTGAGTGGCGCCGGCATGTCCGAGGAGGATATCGCTGCTCGGCACCTCGTAACCCCGGCGGTCGTGAAGCAACGGTTGCGATTGGCGTCGGTGTCGCCAAAGCTCCACGACGTCTATGCCGAAGACGGCATGACTCTCGAGCAACTCATGGCCTTCTCTGTAACAGCCGACCACGCCAGGCAGGAGCAGGTCTGGGAGAACGTCAGCCGATCCGGCTATGATGAGCCCTATCAGATCCGGCGAATGCTGACGGAAAATACCGTGCGCGCGTCCGATCGCCGCGTCCAGTTCATTGGGCTGGATGCTTACGAGCAGGCTGGCGGCGGCGTTTTGCGGGATCTGTTCGGGCACGATGATGGCGGCTGGCTGCAGGACGTTGCTTTGCTTGATCGTCTCGTGACAGAAAAGCTCAAGGCCGAGGCCGAGACGATCGCTGCGGAGGGGTGGAAGTGGATTTCGGCCGCCGTTGAGTTCCCCTTCGATCACGCTAGGGCCCTGCGCGAAATCGAGGGCAAACCTGTGGATCTCTCCCCAGAGGAACTGGCCACCATCGACGCACTCAACGCGGAGCAAGCCAAGCTTGAGTCCGACTATCAGGATGCCGACGAATTGCCCGATGAGGTCGATCAGCGTCTCGGCGAAATCGAGGCGGCACTGTTGGCGTTTGAAGACCGGCCGATGATCTACGATCCGGCCGAGATTGCCGGCGCTGGCGTCTTCGTCAGCATCGATTCCGAAGGGCGCCTCTCGGTCGATCGGGGTTACGTCCGGCCGGGAGACGACTTGCCAGCAGCCGAGCCCGATGTCGGGCAAGGCGCCGATACACAGTCGATCGAGGGGAGGGCGGCTGGCGTCCAGCGCGCGGTCATCGCGGTGGCCGGCGGCGCTACTGATACGGAAGAAGATGATGAGGATGGGACGAAACCTCTGCCGGATCGGCTGATCACGGAGCTGACAGCGCATCGCACGCTGGCGTTGCGGAATGCGCTGGCAGAAAATCCTGCGATTGCGTTCCAGGCGGTGCTGCACAACTTCGTGCTGACGGCCTTTTACCGGTTCGCATCGTCCGGAAGCTGCCTTGAGATCCGACTTCGCACGCCGACCTTTCCGGCTCAAGCTCCTGGCTTGAGGGAAAGCGCGTCCGCGAAGGCCGTCGAGGCGCGGCATGAATCCTGGAAGGCATGGTTGCCGGACGGCGAGAATGATCTTTGGAATGCCCTCACAGATCTTGACGGTACCGCACAGGCATCCCTGTTCGCCCACTGCGCGTCATTTGCGGTCAACGCCGTCTATGAGCCGGCCAACCGCTACCATCAGGGCCGCGTCTCCGTCCAGGGCGTTCGCACCCGGCTCGACCAGGCCGATATGCTGGCAGGTGCCGTCGGCCTCGACATGGTTCAAGCGGGGTGGAAACCCTCCGTCGACAACTATCTCGGCCGCGTCACCAAGCCTCGCATTCTGGAGGCAGTGCGGGAAGCAAAAGGCGAATCCTCCGCACAATTGATCGACCACCTGAAGAAGGCCGACATGGCCAAGGAGGCTGAGCGTCTTCTCGATGGTTCGGGCTGGTTGCCGGAGCCGCTGCGTCTCGTCGATCCCAATGCGGCGTCAGGGGAGCAGGAGAGTGAAGCGGGCCCGCTCCCCGAATTCCTCGTCGATAACGAGGATTGGGACAACGCGGCCGACGATGATCCGCAACAGCTCGACGCGGCTGAGTGACATCGTAGAAGGGACGGCTCCGGCCGTCCGGCAATTGCTTGGGGACCGGTGTGTCGCGCCGGTCCCCATTCTTATGGGCGAGGGCTGAGAGGGAGAGCCGGGCCGGGAAGGGTTTGAGCCGTCGGGTCTTAAGGAGAGCGCCTGATGGTTCGACCCATTCCTGCTCTCCGAAAGAACCCTGCCATGACCGAATCTCTCGCCGGCGGCGCTGCCGCCGCGCCGCTCTCGATGCGTGCCGCTGCAAGTCTCACCTCCGCCGCCATCAGGGCCGCCCGACAGCTCTCGACCGATCTCGAGCGCGGCCATCGTATCGATGCCGCTGTCCTACGTAGCGCCATGGAAGCTGCCTTCGGCGCTTCCGACGCCACCGGCGCCTGGAACTGGAAGACCGGCTATGATGTCTGCGAGGTGGCCACCGTTCTGTTCCTTCGCAAATTCGGTCCGGCTATCCGTGTCAAGGCCGGCTCGACGGCCGCGATGCTGCCGATGCTCGCGAGAATCGCGCGCTGTCTGCCGACCCACACGCGGCGCTCCGAGGATAGCCAAGCTCTTCAACAATTCTCGACGCCGATCCCGCTGGGGCTTGCCGCATCCACCGCGGCCGGCATCACGTCGTCCGACCGGGTTTTGGAGCCTTCCGCGGGGACTGGCTTGCTCGCCATCTTTGCCGAGTTCGCCGGCGGCGCCTTGGTACTGAACGAGCTGGCCGAGACCCGCGCGGCGTTGCTCGACCAACTGTTTCCCGACGTTAAGGTCACCCGGTTCGACGCCGCCCAGATCGATGATCACCTCGATGCGCGTGTCGTACCGAGCGTCATCCTGATGAACCCGCCGTTCTCGGCATTGGCGAACGTCGATCGATGGATGACGGACGCGGCATTCCGGCACATCGCCTCGTCCTTGGCGCGTCTTCGCGACGGTGGCCGTCTGGTCGCCATCACCGGCGCGAGCCTTGCGCCGGACAATCCGGCGTGGCGAGATGCCTTCGTTCGCCTCCAGGAGAGCGGGCGGGTGGTATTTTCTGCCGCCATCGATGGCGCAGTCTACGCGAAACACGGAACGCAGACCGACACACGACTGCTGGTGATCGACAAGCAGCCTGCCGCAAATCCGAAAGTCCTTCTGGCCGCGCAGGGCATGGCTGGCGACGTCGCCACGTTGCTCGACTGGGTGAGCCAGCACGTGCCCCCGCGGCTGCCGCTTGCGACCCCCGTCGCGGTTGACGTCGACAGGCGCCCCGCGACGCCGCGGCCGATCGGTGCCTTTGCACCACGCCGATCGTCCACGTCGGGAGAGAGGGCTCCAGAGGGCATCGAACTCACCTACGAGACGGTCGAGTGGACACCTCCGGAATGCGCCCGGCTCACCGACGCGCTTTATGAGGAATACGCGCTACAGACGATCCGTATTCCGCACGCGCATGCGCATCCGACCAAACTCGTGCAGTCCGCCGCGATGGCCTCGGTCGCGCCGCCGAAGCCGTCTTACCGGCCACATCTGCCGGCCAATGTCGTGGCGGACGGCATCCTGTCCGACGCCCAGCTTGAGAGCGTCATCTATGCCGGCGAGGCGCATTCCGAGTTTTTTGCGCGCTCCTGGACGGTGGATGCGACCTTTGACGGTGTGGCGGCTGCACGCGACGATGCAGAAAATGCCGTGCGTTTTCGCCGCGGCTGGTTCTTGGGCGACGGCACCGGCGCGGGCAAGGGGCGGCAGGTCGCCGGCATTCTTGTCGACAATTGGCTCAAGGGTCGGCGCCGTGCCGTCTGGATGAGCAAGTCCGACAAGCTGATCGAAGACGCTCAGCGCGACTGGTCCGCGCTCGGCATGGAGCGGCTGCTCGTGACGCCGCTGTCACGTTTCCGCCAGGGCACACCGATCCGGCTTGAGGAAGGCGTCCTATTCACCACCTACGCTACGCTGCGCACCGATGAGCGCGGCGAGAAGCTTTCGCGCGTGCGGCAGATCGTTGAATGGTTGGGCTCCGACTTCGACGGAGTAATCGTCTTCGACGAGAGCCACGCCATGCAGAACGCGGCAGGCCAGAAGGGCGAGCGCGGCGACCAGGCTGCGTCTCAGCAGGGGCGTGCGGGCCTGAGGCTCCAGCACGCCTTGCCGAATGCCCGTGTCGTCTATGTCTCGGCGACGGGTGCCACGACCGTGCACAATCTGGCTTACGCTCAGCGGCTGGGATTGTGGGGCGGCGCCGATTTCCCGTTCGCGACCCGGGCCGAGTTCGTCCAGGCAATCGAGGAGGGCGGCGTCGCGGCCATGGAGGTGCTTGCGCGCGACCTCAAGGCGCTCGGTCTCTACGCGGCGAGGTCTCTATCCTACGAGGGCGTCGCGTACGAGCTCGTCGAGCACCAGCTTACGCCCGAGCAGGTTCGGATCTACGACGCCTACGCCGGCGCGTTTAGCGTCATCCATAACAACCTCGATGCGGCACTGCGGGCCGCCAACATCACCGGCGAGACCGGCACGCTGAACGGCCAGGCTAAATCGGCCGCGCGATCCGCTTTTGAGAGCGCCAAGCAGCGCTTCTTTGGCCACCTCCTGACCTCAATGAAAACGCCGTCGTTGATCCGCTCGATCGAGCATGATCTCGACGCTGGCCATGCCGCCGTCATCCAGATCGTCTCGACGGGCGAAGCGCTGATGGAGCGCCGTCTCGCCGAGATCCCCACCGAGGACTGGGGCGACGTCCAGGTCGACATCACCCCGCGCGAATATGTCCTCGACTATCTCGCCCATTCCTTTCCGGTCCAGCTCTACGAGCCCTTCACGGACTCGGAGGGCAATCTCTGCTCCCGGCCTGTTTATCGCGATGGGCAGCCGGTCGAGAGCCGCGAGGCGGTAGCCCGCCGCGACCGCCTCATCGAGAAGCTTGCCTCGCTGCCGCCGGTGCCTGGCGCGCTGGACCAGGTCGTCCAGCGTTTCGGTACCGATATGGTCGCCGAAGTGACCGGCCGCTCGCGCCGCATCGTTCGCAAGGGCGACCGGCTGATCGTCGAAAACCGAGCCGCTTCGGCCAACCTCGCCGAGACGTCGGCCTTTATGGATGACGTCAAGCGGATCCTCGTGTTCTCCGACGCGGGCGGCACTGGGAGAAGCTACCATGCCGAGCTGTCGGCGCGGAATCGCCGCTTGCGGGTCCACTATTTGCTCGAGCCTGGCTGGAAGGCGGACGCCGCGATCCAGGGGCTCGGCCGCACCAACCGGACCAACCAGGCGCAGCCGCCGCTGTGTCGTCCCATTGCAACCGACGTCAAGGCCGAAAAGCGCTTTCTCAGCACCATTGCGCGCCGGCTCGACACGTTGGGCGCCATCACCCGCGGCCAGCGCCAGACCGGAGGGCAGGGCCTGTTCCGGCCCGAGGACAATCTGGAAAGCCAGTACGGCCGCGATGCGCTGTGCCAACTCTACACGCTACTGGCGCGCGGCAAGGTCGAGGGCTGCTCGATCGAAAGCTTCGAGGATGCGACCGGCCTGAAGCTGACGGACGCCAACGGTCTCAGGGATGACCTGCCGCCGATCACGACGTTCCTGAACCGGTTGCTGGCGCTCACGATCGAGCTTCAGAACATCCTGTTCACCGTCTTCGAGCAGCTCTTGACCGCTCGCATCGAGGGCGCGGTTGCCTCAGGCACCTATGACGTCGGGTTGGAAACGCTCCGCGCCGAGAGCTTTGTCCTTACCGACCGGCGGACGATTTATGTCCATCCCGGTACTGGCGCCGAAACCCGGCTGCTCACGATCACCCAGCGCCAGCGTAATCATCCCGTGAGCCTCGATGATGCTCTTGGTCCTCTTTCCGATCGCAATTCCGTCCTGCTGGTCAATGAGCGCTCGGCACGAGCCGCCGTGCAGGTCGCGGCGCCGAGCACCATGCTCGACGACGGCGAGATCGAGCGGCGCGTCCGCCTGATCCGGCCGATGGAGCAGCACAACGTTCCCTTGAACATCATGGCAGAGAGCCATTGGGTCGAGGCAGATCGTGAACGCTTCGCCGCGGCCTGGCTCGCCGAGCTTGCCGACGTGCCCGAGTACACGGACAGCACGATCCATGTCGTGGCGGGCTTGCTGCTCCCGATCTGGAAGCGGCTGCCGAACGAATCGACCCGCGTCTATCGGCTTCAAACCGACGCGGGCGAGCGGATCATCGGCCGCAAGGTCTCGGCGACCTGGGTCGCGAACGCCCTTGCGGCTGACGTGCCGGCGTTGACGCCGGACGCTGCCTTTGCCGCACTCGTGGAGGGACGGACCGTCCTCGAGCTTGCGGAAGGACTCCAGCTCCGCCGCGTCCGGGTGATGGGCACACACCGCATCGAACTGTCTGGGTTCAACGACATGATGCGCGACCGTTTGCGGGCCTACGGCCTCTTTGGAGAGATCATCTCCTGGAAGCTGCGCATGTTCGTGCCCACGGACGCGAGCGGCGTCGAGATCCTGTCGCAGGTGCTCGACACCTATCCGGTCGCGCGCATCGCTGAGCGGGAGGCCGCGTGATGTCCCGCGGTGCCTCTGAGCTGGCATGCCGCCTCGCGCGCGAGGTCGAGGCGGTGTGCCGATACTATCTCTCCAATGGTAAGCGGGCGGGGCGGTACTGGTTGGTCGGCGACGTCCATAACACCCCGGGCCGCTCGTTGTTCGTGCGGCTTCAGGACTCACCGAAGGGCCCCGCCGGCAAGTGGACCGATGCTGCGACCGGCGAGCATGGTGATCTCCTTGACATCATCCGCGAGAGCTTGGCCTTGCGAGACTTTCGTGAGGTAGCCGAGGAGGCGAGGCGCTTTCTCAAGCTTCCTCGTTCTGAGCAGCAACTGACCGCGAAACCCGTTCGTTCGCCTGCGCCGACCGGATCACAAGAGGCGGCTCGTCGGCTCTTTGCGATGTCCAGACCGATTGAAGGGACGGTAGCCGAGAGGTGCTTGCAGCGTCGCGGAATAGACCGCATCCACCATGGTGGCAGTCTGCGCTTCCACCCACGCTGCTACTATCGGTCGGACGACCATCTGCCGACCGAGACCTGGCCGGCGATGATTGCCTGCGTCACGGACCCTGATGGGCGGATCACTGGCGTACATCGCACCTGGGTTGACCCGGACGGCTTTGATCGCGTGCGGCTCGGCAAGGCTCCGATCGACACGCCACGACGCGCGATGGGCGACCTGCTCGGCAACGCCGTTCGGTTCGGTGTGGTGGGTGATGTGCTCGCTGCGGGGGAGGGTATCGAGACCATGCTGTCGCTGCGCTACGTGCTACCGACGATGCCGATGGCGGCCGCGCTTTCGGCTCATCACCTCGCAGCCATGTCGCTGCCGTCTAGCCTGCGCCGGCTCTACATCGCCCGCGACGCCGATGCCGCCGGAGATGCCGTGCAGGCGATCCTTACCCAGCGCGCGACAGACGCCGGCATTGAAGCGATCGCGCTGTCGCCTCGGTTGGGCGACTTCAACGAAGATCTGCACATCTTCGGGCTCGATGCCCTCCGAGCAGCCTTGCGGTTTCAGCTCGTGCCAGAGGACGTCGCTCGCTTCCTGCATTCGTCCACGGTGGCCGCGGAATAGCTCCCGTCTTGAATCGACGTTGATAGGCTGGTCATAGGTGAGGCCAATACCGGAAGAGGACGCGACCTCGGCCTTCTAGAGGGCGATCGGACGGCAAGCGGCCCGGGCCGGCAATGGCTGCGTCCCGCTATTTTCCGCCGCGCGCCAGGCATGTGAAGACACATCATGCGGTTGGCCGCGCGCTTTGCATCGCGAAGCAAAATAGTCGGCCTCCGCCATCCTCCGCTGCCGCTTCGGCCCTATCGGGTTCTGGCCCGGTCCGCACGCCGTCAGAGGATCGCCACGAAGGCCGCGATGGTCGCGGCCGATCCAGCACAGGATCTCTTCCCATGACCGACCATGACGACATCGAACCGCCGCATGCCTCTTCTCCAACCGACCACGTCCTCACCGAATTACAGCTGTTCGGCTATCGTCCCTTCGACGACCAGCCCGATACACGGCCGCTGCCCGAGGGCAAGATGATCGCCGGCGCTGTTGCCGATATCTTTGACGCCCTGGTTGCGACCCTGAACGACACGCGGCTTGAGCCGGACCTTGACAATCTGCTCTGGTCGACCGTCAACCTGTTCCATCGTGCCCTCGATCGCATCGAACGACTGCTCGATGACAACGAACAAGCGCAGCGTAAGAGCCAACGCGAGCAGAACGGCTCGGAAGTGCGATCGGTCGAACTCGAGCGCCTGACGGCCGAAGGCATCTCGCTGATCGAGCGCCGCAATTGCCTGGAGCTATTCCGCGACCAGGCCATCGAGCGATTTGAGATCCACACCGGCTCGGCCTGGCGTCCTCGGTCGGGATCATTGGTCAATCACCGAACGCTCACCGCGGCAATGATCGACTCCGCGACTTCATCGCAGCAAAACGCCGCGCCGAGACTGAGGTCATGTTGCCGCCGGGGCCGAAGATCGCACTCACTGGCGGGCTCGATTTCAACGATCATCACCTGATCTGGGATCGGCTCGACAAGGTCCATGCCAAGCATCCCGACATGGTGCTCCTCCATGGCGGCTCCCCGAAAGGCGCTGAACTGATCGCTGCGAAATGGGCGACCAATCGCAAGGTACCTCAGATCGCCTTCAAGCCTGACTGGACGAAACATGCCAAGGCAGCCCCCTTCAAGCGCAACGACGCCATCCTCGAACTGCTGCCGATCGGCGTCATGCATTTCCCGGGCACGGGAATTCAGGACAATCTCGCCGACAAGGCGAAGCGGCTCGGCATTCCCGTCTGGAAGTTCGGCGGCGCATGAGCGCCGCCTTCCCGCCTCACGGCGTCAAAGCGGAGTTGCACGCCGCAACTCCGCCCAGTTTCGTTTTTACATCCAGAACTGCGCCGTGGTGGTGGTGGAAGGCGCGATTGATAAATCCATGCACATGGAGGCCACCGCCATGCTCGCCATTGGGCTTGTTCTCAACACACTCGGTATCGGTTTGTTTTGCTGGGCCATCTTTGCGCTCGCGGTGTACGCTTTGCCATTTTTCGTCGCACTGAGTGTCGGGATGTTGGCATTTCGTCATGGCGCGGGCGTCTTCGGCGCACTGCTTATCGGAATTGCTTCTGGCGCGCTGACGCTTGCCGCTGGTCAGGTCGCCGTCGCCGTCAGTCGGTCCTTGACCTTGCGCGTCGCGATCGCAGCCGCATTCGCGGTCCCTACGGCAATCGCTGGCTATCATGTGGTGTTTGCCTTGTCGCAGATCGGAGTGCCTTCGCTGGCCTGGCGCGAGGCCTTCGCTTGCGGAGGTGCGGTTTGCATCGGCGGCACGGCATGGACGCGCTTGACCGTGTTTGCGGAGACCCGCCCGTTGGAGTCGGGCCGGGTGGTGGAGAATATATCTCGATCAGTTCTCACAGCCACCACGCATGAGCGATGACGCTTCGTTGCCATCGTCGGTCGAGCAAGGTCGCACAGGGCGGCACGTTGAACAGGGGATACGCCGAGCTTGAGCGAGAGGTAGCCGCGCTTCTCCTGGGAGCGCTTTAAGCAAGCCATACCAATTTCTGTCTGGCCCACATAGCTGCGGTGGAGCGGCGCGCCACGCTCGATCATGCCATCCGGGACGATACTGCCCTTTGCGGCAAATTGTTTCTCCTTCTGCGCCGAACGTACCAACCCCTTGTCCAGCAGAATCGAGTTTCGCCAAGTCTTCTCCTCAAGATTGCGGTTCAGCACGCGGACCACGTGACCTCTTTGATGGCTTGATCTGGCCGAAGACCGGCTGCGCCTCGATCGTCTGAGCCGCAACGCCGTTGCTGCGACTTTCTTCCCCTGGGCTTCGCCCATTCCTCGCGAGACAAGAAAGTCGCCGCAACAACGTCCTCCGCTGCGCTTCGGCCCGCGAGCGGGTGCGTCGCCGATCGTCTTCGACCTCTAGATCGCCATCGAGGCCGTGGTGGTCGCGGGCTCGAAGCACAACAGGAGAAGTGACATGGCTAACATCGGTTCTTTCAAGAAGGTCGGCAACGACTTCCAGGGCGAGATCGTCACCCTGAGCCTGCAGGCCAAGGGCGTCCGTATCGTCGCCGAGACCAATCGATCCAACGATAACGCTCCCAGCCACCGCATCTACGTGGGCCGGGCTGAGATCGGGGCAGCCTGGTCGAAGCGCTCCGAAGAGGGACGCGACTACCTCTCGCTCAAGCTCGACGACCCCTCGTTCAACGCGCCGATCTACGCGAACCTGTTCGATGAGGAAGGCGGCGAAGGCTACACCTTGCTCTGGTCGCGGCCCCGCAAGAACGGCGAGTAAGATCGCTCCACCAAGCCCCGTCCGGTCCGCCGGGCGGGGCTTCCTAAACTCCTACCCAGTGCGCGCATCGACCGACAGGCCGTTGCGCCATTGTGCTAGGTTTGATTGCTGCGCAGCTGACGGGCAACTACATTTGATGAGAGGCCGGCGCGTCATCTCTGAGGCGCGATTTGCGAAGGTGCCGGTCTCGTTTGGCCGAATCAACTCTTGCGGCCTGATTACTTTCGCTTGGCAGGCTTCGATCGCTCGTTTCGCGCCTCTTCGTCCGGGAGGACGAGATCAACGTGGCTAATGCCCAACGTGCTGGCGAGTTCAAACAAGGTTACTACGGTTGGATTGCGGCGCCCACGTTCCAGGTCACTGATATACTGTTGGGTGAAACCGGAGTTTTCGGCGAATTTCTCCTGCGTGAAGCGCTTCTGCTTCCGCAGTCTTGCGAAATTTCGGCCGACCAGCTTGCGCATGTCCATTAGCGCAAATTGCGTCTTTACATACTACGAGGTTTATCTCCTATAGTATGTATTTCTCGGTCCTCGCTGGCCGGCCGGCCCGGAATGGGGCTAAATTGGACGCTTAAACAATTTCGGCCGTTCAGAGAGGTTAGAATCATTCGCTGTTTGCTGGGATGGTCATGACGAAGCCGCAGCTAGATCCTGATGTCGCCGATGTCGCGCCGCATGAGCCGGTGCTGACGACCTATGATGAGCAGCACCTCGTGACGTATTGGCGACTTCTTGATGCCGAAGCCGATGGCGCGGACTGGGAAGAAGTGACCCGGATCGTGTTGCACATCGATCCCGATCGTGAACCGGATCGCGCTCGCAATGCGTTTGATAGTCATCTGGCCCGCGCAAAATGGATGGCAGACCACGGCTACCGCGACTTGCTTCGCGGCGGCGCGCCTAAATAGCAAAATCTGTCATGAAGAATTCGTACCCGAGAACAGATTTCCCCGCTGACGCGTGATCGCCTGCAGGCATCACGCAATGCATAATTGGCGACTTCCACAACAATCCCAAGCTTCATAGACATTGCGCCGCAATCGTCTTACAGCAGGGGATCACAGCAATGTCCGAGTTCGACTGGCGCTCACCAGAGGCGTATCAGCACGCTATCAAGTCGGGCGAGATGGAGGATTTCGCCTGGGAGTCACTGCGGCGCAGCTCCAACTATCGGGCTTCCTATCGTGAAAATCGATCGCAGATGACCTCCGAATTCCGAAGGAAATGGGGCATCTGCTTTCGCCCATGACCCGCAGGGGTCCTTTCACCAACAGACTATCTTCTGGGCTCCTGAGGCGTTGCCGACGGTGGTGCCGGTCGTTCGCAGCGCGTCCGGCTCAAAAGCGGTCGGCGCGGGGCTGCAGCTTGCCGACCTTTCATCGGGCGCCATCAGACAGGCATCTGACGGCTGGCATGCCGTATTGCGCCTTCAAGGGGCACAGCATCATCTTTGGCTGAAAGAGGCGCCGCAGTTTGGTGTTTCTTATGCGGCCGAACTGCCGCTCGATGCGGACTTTGAGATCCGCGCCCACGCCTCACATCGGCTGTGGCGCGCAATCAACGGCCGCCCGCCGGGACCTCCCCTTCATCAGCTTTCGGGGCAGCGGCGCGAACGACTCGTCTTGGCGCTGCGAGCGCTCGATGGACACATGGAGGGTGCTTCCTATCGCGTCATCGCCGAGGTGCTGTTCGGCCGAAAACGCATCCCTGAGCGCGCCTGGAAAACCCACGAATTGCGCAGCCGGACCATCCGCCTCGTGCAGGCTGGCTTGGCTCTGATGCGCGGCGGCTATCGCGCATTGCTACGTCCTTCATCTCGCAAGGAATAGAGCAGGGGTGCCGAAAATCATCGCTCGATCTTCGGCATCCCCCTAGGCACGCTGACTGCGCCATCGTGACCGTCGACGCGCGGGCCGAGCCGGCCGCGCTCCAGACGACCACGGAGCCTCGCAAATGCCCGATCCGAACGCCGGCCTGCCGCCGCGATACCTGCGCACGCCCGAAGCGGCGCGCTTTCTCGGACTCTCCGGCCGAACCCTGGAAAAGCACCGTACCTATGGGACAGGCCCGACCTACCGCAAGCTCGGCGGTCGCGTTGTGTATGCGATCGAGGACCTAAAGGCGTGGGTTGACCGCGGCGCCAAAACGTCCACCAGCGATCCCGGCACAGGCACGGTCCTGCCCGCGAAACGGCACACACGCGTTCCGTATGCCGGCAAGGAGCGGCGCTGACCCATGCCGGACAGCAACTCCACTGCAAGCAGGATGCGGCGATCAGAGCGCGACCAACTCGATCTGTTTCGCGCCCTCCCGGGCGATCTGGCGCCACGGGACGCGCAAGACCTGATGGCGTATCCGTTCTTTTCGCTGGCAAAGTCGAGGCGCATTGTTCCCATCGATTTCCGCGCAGGCACCATCACCATTCGTGTCGAAGCCGTGCCGGAACATGGAATGGCGACTATCTGGGACGCGGACGTTCTGATCTGGGCTGCCTCGCAGATTGTCGAAGCCCGCGATGCCGGCCTGAAAACGTCCCGGCTGATGGCAGCGACCCCTTACGAGATCCTGGCCTTCGTCGGCCGCGGCACCAGCGTGCGGGACTACGACCGCCTGAAGGCTGCGCTCGACCGGCTGCAATCGACCACTGTGATGACATCGATCCGCCAGCCGAGCGAACGGCGGCGGCATCGCTTCTCCTGGATCAACGAATGGAAAGAGACAGCCGATCTGCACGGGCATGCCCGTGGAATCGAGCTGATCCTGCCCGATTGGTTCTACACGGGCGTTCTCGATGAAGCGCTCGTGCTGACGATTGACCGAGCCTATTTCGATCTAACCGGTGGATTGGAGCGCTGGCTCTATCGCCTCGTCCGCAAGCACGGCGGCCGTCAGAATGGCGGCTGGAGCTTCGATCTTGTGCACTTGCATGCGAAGTCCGGGAGCCTGTCGCCGTTCAAACACTTCGCCTACGACCTGCGTCAGATCGTCCGTCGTCAGACATTGCCGGGCTATCGACTCATCATCACGCGTCATGCGAATGGCGCAGAGCGATTGAATTTCGCACCAGTCCCCATCGGCCCGTTGAGCAAGCGACTGCTCAAGCGCGGCCTCGTCCTTCCTGCTGGGGATAAGCTGTGAATTCGCTCGTGCTATCAGCGACCAGAACCCTCGTGCCATCGGGGACGCGATGCTCGTGCTATCGGGGACCGGAATCAGAGCTAAGTTTCCGCGGCATCGAGACTTTTTGCTCCCGTAACTTTACTAACATACTGACACTAACTTCTTGTTGTGAATCAGTGCGTTGTGAACAAGTCGGTCGTGCGTGCAACGAGGATGCCTCATGCGCTTATACTGTCACGCGCAAGACCTTCCTGCAATGCGAATCCGTTCTCCAAGATGCGCGTGCGTGCGCGATCGCGCGGAAAACCACGCAATCACCAGCATCGGCAGCGCCGCATCACGATCGTCGCTTTCCCTTGCGGCAGCTCGCTCGTCGAGGAGAACTCGCTGACGTCCGTGGTTGGCACGAAGGCCACCACATGCCGGAATCTGAGGAAAGGGCGGTCAGGCTAACCAGCGCCGTGCTTGATGGCTTCAAACGTCGTCATGAAGTCGCCGGCAAGAAAAGTTGCGATCTCACCCACATCCCCGTCGCGGAAGACGCCGCTCCGCCGTGGCGGAAGGAGAAGGCGCGCGTGGAAGCGGCCGGGTCGAGGAGGCCCTTAAGCCGCCTCAGCGACCCGGCCGCGCTCGCCGCCGGCGCCAAACCGGAAGGTGGTGCCATTGGTCCAGAACTTGCGCAGCAGCACGGCGAGCGCGCGCGTTACGGGGATCGCCGCGCGCATCAGATCGTTCTTCCTGGCCAGCCGCACGTCCCACAGCCGCAGCTTGAAGGTCTTCGGAATGCGCGTGAGGATCGCGATCGCGGCCTCGTACAGCATCGCTCGCGTCAGCTCATCGCCGCATTTGGAGATGCTGCCGATCCGGCAGGTCTGGCCGGATTGATAGCGCCGCGGCGACAGCCCGAGACGGGCGCCGACGTTCGTGGTCTTCTTGAATCGCGGCGGATCATCGACGGTGGCGCGAAACGTCAGCGCCACGCGGTTCAGTTTTGCCAACTGCTGCCGCATGACGCTGCGGGCGTCCAACAGCGGCGCGACGATCGCCTCCAGTTCCTTCTTCCCGGCAAAGAGATCGCGCACCCGCGCGTCAAAACGGCGGACCGAGATCTCGCCGACTTTGAAGCTGAACGGTCGCAACAGGCCGCGGACCATGTTCTCCATGTCCAGCACCTTGCCGAGCATCACCTTGCGCGCGACCAGCAGCGCCCGCAACGTCTGTGCGCGCTCCGACTTGACGTGAACCGCACGGAACCAGCCAGTGCGCATCATCTGCGCAATGCCTTTGGCGTCGTTGCGGGCGGTCTTGTTCAGCACCGCGTTCAGCGCCGCTTTGGCGTGCCGGCTCTCGATGCAGATCATCGGGAGGCCCTTTTCGGCAACCGCCGCGAACAGCCAGGCGCTGAACGAGAGCGCTTCCAGGCCGACGCGCTTGAGATGAATTCCCCACTCCGCCAGCAACTCTTCGATCGCGTCCGGATCGGTGTCCAGCTTCGCCTCTCAGATGACCTTGCCATCGCCGTCGACCACAGAAATATTCGTCGCCTCCAGCGACGCGTCGAGCCCTGCATAGAAGTCCATCATGCGCCTCCGCTGCCGACCGCCGGAACGCACCGCGCGTTCCGTTCGCGAATCGTCGCGAGGCATCATCGTCGCAATGCGACCGGCGATGGGGCACCGGTCAGTATCCCGGCTAACCTGGAATCCTTCGGCATCCTTCTAACGAATTGGAGCTACTCGGCTGCGATTCTCGGCAGCAGCAGGAACGCTGCGGCGCTTCGACAACGCCGATCATCGACGCTTCATCACGGCCGTTCTGCCGAAACCACCGCTCTGACGTCGATGCGCTGGCGACAGCGTACCCGTTGGCATGTCCAAAATTCCTCCCGCAACTATGGAGCGGCCAGGTGAGCGACCTCACAACTGTTGAACTCTTGTGGCTCGAGAAGCGGATCGAGAACCGAATCCGGTTCGGCAAGCCTGCATCGGAAAAGATCATTGACCATCACCGGCGCATTCTCTCGTTTGTGCCCGGCAGCATCTTCGCGTTCGTGCGCTGGACGTCCAATGATTTCGGAACCATCCTGTCTCGCATCGACATTCTGCGCTCGATCACACCGGGGCAGCGGTATTCGACCGTGCCTTGGGTCAGCCCCGGCGGCGAAAGCCTGCTGCGATTGGCTGGCTGGCGAAGGGTCGAGCGCGTTCTCCAGTTGATCGACGCCGTGGAGTCACTCGGCATCGATCCAGCCGATGCAGCGCCCGAGTATTGGCATCACGTCCACAACCGTCTTTCTGTCAACGAAACGCCACGACCTTATACGCGTGCGCGCCACCAGGCGTGGCTCCGCCGGCGCAGGATGGTGTTCTGATGGGGCGGCTCAGGATCATTCTTGCGATGTGTGGGGCCACAACGCTCGTCCTTTGGCCGGTCAACGACACCTCATTGTCGTACATCTGGAACGCTTCCGAAAGTGTGCCGATCGGCCTCTACCGTTTGCAAGAGACCGCACGATTGCACATCACTGAGCTCGTGGCCGTTCGGGCACCAGAGCCGCTTGCGAGCTTCCTCGACTACAACGGCTATTTGCCAAGCGGCCTTCCGATGCTCAAGCGCGTGCTGGCGTTGCCCGGACAGACCGTCTGCAGAACGGGAGTCACAATCGTCGTCGACGGCATCGAAATGGGCCAGGCACGCGAGCGCGATCGCCGTGGCAGGCCATTGCCGGCCTGGCAGGGCTGCCGGGTCGTCGCTGAGGACGAGGTCTTCCTCATGAACTGGCAGTCGGCGGTGTCCTTTGACGGCAGATATTTCGGACCGCTCCCGAGATCGGCCGTCATCGGGCAGGCGGTATCGGTGTGGACCAGGGAGGACTGACAAATGCCGGCATTGCTCCACTGGATTGCGGTCTCTCTAGTCGACCGATCGCACTGTCATTCCTTCATCCCGGCCGAATTGTCGGCAAACGGCTGGCGCGGCCGCCATCTCGCGCCGCCTCAGGGCCGGCCGAGAAGAGCTCTGTCCTTGGCAGCTGTCCGCACATTGCTATCTCAATGCGCTGCTTGCTTTTTGGCAAGTCTGCTGACGTTCGGAGCACCATCGGCCGGCAGAGCGGAGGTTGGACCGCGCGCACAAGCTGCGCGCTCGTCAAACCTGCTTCCAGGCCGTGCATACGCCGCGTTCGTGACCGAAGCCTCGCATCGGTTCGCGGTCCCGGCGCGTTGGATCCGTACTGTCATGCAGGCCGAAAGCGGCGGTAATGCGCACTCCATATCACCTCGCGGAGCGCTCGGGTTAATGCAAATCATGCCCGCGACCTGGGTCGAGCTGAGCGTTCGTTACGATCTCGGTATCGATCCGTTTGATCCTCACGACAATATTATGGCTGGGGCAGCATACCTTCGCGAGATGCTCGATCGTTTCGGATCGGAAGGGTTTCTTGCAGCCTACAATGCTGGACCAAGACGGTACGAGGAGCATCTGGCCACCGGTCGAGCGCTTCCGGATGAAACACAGATCTACATCGCTCGACTTGCACCATTGATCGGTATTGAGCAGCGCAACAGTAGTGGTTCGGGTGCCAGACGCTTCGCCACGTGGCAGCAAGCGCCAGTCCTTGTTGAGCGGTCCGAGAGCTTATTCCCTGACGGCAACTCGGCATCTGGCGTCCGCACAACGAATTCGTCGAAAGCAGCGCCTAAGGCGGGTACGACTGCACTCGTCCCTCGTGCGATGGGGCTGTTTGTGCGGCGATCAGACGAGGTGCGGTCCCGATGATCGCAATCGCATTTCGTCGCATGATGTCGAAGCCAGTCGCAACGTTGAGAGTGGTCGGCAGAGAGCTGGGAGTGAGCGACCGGGGAGGGCAGGATAAAAGCCGCAAGGTGCGGCCGGTCGGTTGTGGGCGAAATTGCATCGATTTCAATGATCCGGAAAACATTGCGAATGGCCGACGCAACTTGCGATTTGCGGCAACTCCCCGTTGTCGCTCGGTTTTCGACAGGTTGCAGCCGGCACGATGACCGGTCACGACGATTTCCGCATCCGCCCAGGCCGCATCCGTTCGACGCGCGCGCCTCGGACAAAGCCGTTCTTGGCGCAGGCGCTCAAGGCTGCTCAGAAGGCCGGCGGTCTCTCGCGGGGCAGCCGCAGCCGTGGCAGCAAGTTTGGGCGCGGTCGCGCGGCGAGCCTTGCCGCGACGCGGCTCCTCAACAACCGTGCGCGATCCGCCATGGTCAAGGCGCGGGTCGTGCGCCGAATGCGTTCGCCGGGCGCGCTGCGCGCGCATATCGGTTATCTCCAGCGCGACGGGGTCACCCGCCAAGGGACACCGGGCAAGCTCTTTGACGCCGCGGGCGATGACGCCGACGGCCGCGCGTTCGCCGAGCGCTGCGAGGGCGACCGGCATCACTTTCGGTTCATCGTCTCGCCCGACGATGCTGGCGAGCTCGCGAACTTGCGGATCTTTACCCGGGAGTTGATGGATCAGGCCTCGCGCGACCTCGGCACCCGGCTCGATTGGGTTGCGGTCGATCATTGGAACACCGAGCACCCGCATGTCCACATCCTGGTGCGCGGCCGCGTGGATGACGGAAATGACCTCGTCATCAGCCGTGACTATATCTCGACAGGCTTGCGCGCCCGGGCCGGCGATCTCGTCACGCGCGAGCTTGGCCCGCGATCGGAGCTCGAGATCCGCCACGCCCTTGAAGCGGAGGTGACGGCAGAACGCTGGACCAGGCTCGACCGGGCGCTTGCCCGGGAAGCGGGTGCGGCGGACGGGGTGATCGATCTGAGGCCGGACGGGATTGCCGGGGACGACCCGTTAGGGGAGATTCGCATTGGGCGGATGCGGACACTCGAGCGGCTCGGCGTAGCCGCGCCCGCCGGTCCTGCGCAGTGGGTATTGGCCGCAGACGCCCAGCCGCGGCTGCGTGCGCTCGGTGAGCGCGGCGACATCATCAAGCGGCTGCACAATACAATCGCGAAAGAGGGCACGGCACGCGCGCCCTCGTCCTGGGCACTCGAAGGCGAACGCCATGGCGAACCGGTCATCGGGCGTCTTATGGCGCGTGGGCTCGACGACGAGCTCAAGGGCACGGCGTTTGCCATCATCGACGGGATCGACGGGCGCGTGCATCACCTGAAACTCCCCGATATCGAGTCGGCTGGCAACGGGCCGATCGGCGCCATTGTGGAGGTCCGGCGCTTTGACGATGCGCGCGGTCGAGCACGGATCGCGCTCGCTGTGCGCTCGGACGTGGCGCTGGAGCAGCAGGTCTCGGCGGAGGGAGCGACCTGGCTCGACCGACAGCTTGTGGCACGCGAGCCTACCGATCTCTCACGCGCTGGCTTTGGCGCCGAGGTGCGGACCGCGCTCGAGCGGCGGATCGACGTCCTGGCAGAGCAGGGACTCGCCCGCCGTAACGGCGAAAAGGTCACGCTCGGTCGTAACCTGGTCGAGACCCTTCGCCGCCGTGAGTTGGCAGCCGTCGGACGACGTCTGGCCGAGGAATCAGGGCTTGCGCATTTGCCCACTGAGGCAGGTGAGCAGATTTCGGGGGGTCTATCGCCGGCGCCTATCGTTGGCCTCTGGGCGTTTCGCCATGATCGACAATGGGCTTGGTTTCCAGCTCGTGCCGTGGACGCCTTCACTTGAGCACCAACTGGGAAAACAAGTAAGCGGCATCGCGGGACCGGCCAATGTCGAGTGGAGCTTTGGACGCAAACGGGGGCTCGCGCTCTGACCCGTCGATTTCTGCTTTGGGGCCGCCGGCAGTTGCTGGGCACGACGGGCTATCATTGAGCCGCACATCGTTCCTATTCAACCCGAACCCTGTTCGCGTCAAAGGGGCAATCTTGAGGGTCCGGCGTGACGACTGGATCTCCATTTCTCAACGAGAGCTGGCAGAGTTCATGAGGTTTTGAGACCATCCTACCCGTTCAATGTTGAGGCGGTTGGCTTCATCAAGTCGTAACAGTGGAATGTAGGCCGACGACCTTAGGCCAACCCTTGTACACGCCGACATCAGCCCACCAGCTAGAATGCAACGGATATTGCCATTCGGACGCAGGATCTAGCTGTCAACTCAGCATGCATTGCACCAATTGAGATTCGAATCCCCCTTAGGATCGGAAATCGAGCAGCTTCCACTCTCGGCCATCACCAGCCTGCAGCGAACTCAAAAGGGACATCATCAGGAAGCTGCCACAGGTGATGTCGAAAAGGCGCATGCTAATGGCGCGTCTCAGCCTTCTTCTCGGCCTGGGCAGCCGATACCAAATGCACGACTCGATAACCGTTCTTGTGCAGATATCGCAGCAACGCCGGCATCATCGCGGCAGTGCGGGCTTGGGCATCGTGCAGGAGGATGATGCCCTTTCTCGTGCTCTCTAGCTGCGCGATCACGTTCATGAGCTCTTGGTCTGGGCTAATGTCTTCCCAATCGTTCGCCCAAAGGTCGGTTCCGAACACGACGATCCCGCGCGACTGCAACGCGTCCAGCATTGCAGGCGACGAGTCGAAATGGGGAAAGCGGAAGAATGGCGTCGAAGGGACGTTGGTCGACACGCCCTCGAGTGCGAGCTCATCAGCCGCAATGCCGCGATGGATATCGTCCATTGCCTGCTCGAACGGCATCTTGGACATCATCTGGTGCGACCAGCTATGGTGCGCAATGCTGTGGCCCTGTGAGGCGATGCGGCGGACGAGCTCGGGAAATTCTGCCGAGGATCTGCCGACAAGGAAGAAGGTGGCCCGCACGCATTCCTGCGCGAGCGCTTCCAGCACCTTTTGTGTGTTCGGCGGCCTCGGACCATCATCGAAGGTGAGGACGACCTCGTGATCTGCCATAGGAAGGGTTTTCGGAAACTCATTCGATCCCACGCGCGGATAGGCCTTCGGATCGACAGCAAGTACGCGCGACGTTCCCAATGCGTCCTGCCGCAGGCAGTCGGCTGCGCTAGCGATGCCATTGCAGGCAAACACCACGGCCGCAGGGCCGGCAAGCCATGATGCCAATCTGTTCAAACGCCTGTTTGCCATCGCCCTCGGCGCGACTTTGCTTGCTGCGCAAACCCGTGCGCGCCGTACGATATTCGATGTCGCTAGCGGGATTTCTGCGCATCAATGGCATATCGGGCCAAAAAGCGTCGTTAGGCCCCGGCTGATGAGATGAACGCTGCGTTCTTTTAATGACTAAACTTATTTCTGTGCCCTCTCTGCGGGGAAGCATCCTGGCCCGACCTTGGGCATAGTCGACAGCTCGCCAAGTCGCTCGTGTCGAGCACGACAACTTCCGAAAGAGAACGCCACCAGCACCAATTGATCGGAGCAAGGGCGAATCCGCCATATCGAGCAAACGTTGGGTAACGTCTGACGCCGTAGCCGCGACGGTCACGCAACGATGGGATAATCGCCGGCTCTTTCAGTCGTTTTCGGAGCGCGACATGGATCATTGTATGTTGTGGCTAATATCACCGGTATGTTCCGGACCGTTGGGGATCTTCATTCACGAATGCGACCGTTCGCCTGACCCGCTGATTTCTGCGCCATGACGCGCGCGAGTACGATTCACGGGCGCCACCGCTTGTGCGCGCCCCATGAATGCCTCCACATCTCCAATCCATGTCCGCAACAAAGATCATATGGCATCAGGTCATCCTGGTTTGTCTCGTCGTACTCGCCTTTCTTTGGGCGGCTACCGAATGGACGGCATGGCGGCTCGCCTTCCAACCGCAGCTTGGACCAGCCTGGTTCAGGATTGGGCATTGGCCGATTTACCAGCCGGCGGCCTTCTTCGCTTGGTGGTTCAAATTCGACGCTTACGCACCATTGATCTTCCTGGAGGGCGGCGCCATTGCCGCGAGCGGTGGCATCGCAGCAATTGCGCTAGCGATGATGCTCTCCGTCCTGCGGGCGCAAGAGGCGAGGGACGTCACCACCTATGGCTCGGCACGCTGGGCGGATGCGCGCGAGGTCAGGCGGGCGGGTCTCTTGGGATCTGACGGCATCGTGCTCGGCCGGCTTGAGGGCCATTATCTGCGGCATGACGGGCCTGAGCACGTGCTCTGCTTTGCTCCCACGCGCTCGGGCAAGGGCGTTGGCCTCGTCATACCGACTCTTTTGACCTGGCCGGCTTCCACGATCGTTCATGACATCAAGGGCGAGAACTTCCAGCTGACATCCGGCTGGCGCGCGCGATTTGGGCCAGTGCTCTTATTCGACCCGACCAATCCGGCCAGCGCCGCCTACAACCCGCTTCTCGAGATCCGTCGTGGTGATTGCGAGGTGCGAGATGCCCAAAATATCGCCGATATCCTTGTCGACCCGGAAGGGGCACTCGAACGCCGCAACCACTGGGAAAAGACCAGCCACTCTCTCCTTGTCGGCGCAATCCTCCATGTCCTGTACGCCGAAGCTGACAAGACCCTCGCAGGCGTCGCCAATTTCCTGTCCGATCCCTCCCGCCCGATCGACGCTACACTCACCGCAATGCTCGCAACCCCGCATCTTGGAGGTAGCGTTCATCCCGTTGTCGCTTCGGCTGCGCGCGAGCTTCTCAACAAGAGCGAGAACGAGCGCTCCGGCGTGCTCTCAACCGCGATGAGCTTCCTGGGGCTCTATCGCGATCCGGTGGTTGCCAAGATCACCGCGCGAAGCAATTGGCGCATCCGCGACCTCGTCGACGGCGCCGAGCCCGTCTCACTCTATCTCGTGGTGCCTCCATCCGACATCGTCCGCACCAAACCCTTGATGCGGCTCATGCTCAACCAGATCGGCCGGCGGTTGACCGAAAGCCTGGATCCAGACCGGCGCCGGCAAAAACTCCTTCTGATGCTCGATGAATTTGCAGCGCTCGGCCGGCTCGACTTCTTCGAGAGCCAGCTCGCGTTCATGGCAGGCTATGGCATCCGCAGCTTTCTGATCACCCAGAGCCTCAATCAGCTCGAACGCGCCTATGGGCCGAACCATGCCATCCTCGACAATTGCCACGTCCGGATCGCCTTCTCGACCAATGATGAGCGTACCGCCAAGCGCGTATCCGACGCACTCGGAACTGCGACCGAGTTGCGTGCAATGAAGAACTATGCCGGTCACCGTTTGAGCCCCTGGCTCGGACACCTGATGGTGAGCCGTCAGGAGACCTCGCGGCCGCTGCTGACGCCAGGCGAGATCATGCAACTCTCGCCTAAAGAGGCAATCGTGATGATCTCCGGGGTGCACCCGGTGCGCGCTACGAAAGCCCGCTACTATGAGGATCCGCAGTTCCAGCGACGTGTGCTGAAGCCAGCCCGCTTCGATCCGCGTACCATGTCCGCAGGACCGGACGACTGGTCAGCCGGCGCCCCAATTCCGCCATCAGTCGAGCTACTGACCAGACGCAAGCGCAGGAGTGACGAGGCGAACGGTGGTTTGCGTCGCGAGCCGGAATTGCCGGAACATGAGGAGATCGAGGTCAAGGCGCCGCTCGGCGAACACGAGTTCGACACCGACCTCGATGAGGGTGATGCCGATGCCGTCCAGGCACAAGCTCTAAGTCGCTCGATGCAGGGTGTTGCGCGGACCGTCAGCCTCGACGCGGACGATGGGATGGATCTGTGAGCGGGCAGCGTGAAAAAGACTCAGCTTAGCATCTATCTCGATCCGGAAACCTTCAAAACCATCGAGGCCTTCGCACAACGCCGGGGTCAGCCCAAGTCCCTGGTCGCCGAGGCAGCGATTGCCGCCTTTCTTTCTCCCGATGACTCCGACCGCCGCGAGGCGGCGATCGCCAAGCGGCTGGACCGGATCGCGCGCCTGCTTGAGCGCCTCGAGCGCAATGATGGCGTCACGCTCGAGACCGTCGCGCTCTTCATCCGTTTCTGGCTGACCTCAACGCCGGCGCTCCCCGAACATTCGACGCCCGCCGCGCGCGCCAAGGGCGCGGAACGTTACGATCGCTTTGTTGAGGCGCTCGGACGGCGGCTTGCAAGCGGATCCACCGTCCTGAAAGAGGTGAGCATCGACATGCAGGCCTCTGAGAAGCCCGAGTAATCAGTACGCGCGCCCCAATGCGCCCTGGCAGCTCCTGGCGATGGGTGCGGCGCTGAATCAGATAACCAGACTGCAGGTCGGCAGTACGCCACGAAGCAACAAGCGATGGGCTCGTCACTCAAGGCGCCTGGCCCCGCTGCAACAGGTCGTTGGCTGCCCGCGAATGACACAGGCTTACAAATCCCGCTCTTCTGAGACCGCCTTGTCTTTCTTTGGCTACGCCAGACTGCGACGCAGATGTCGGTGCGGTTGAAGTGACGTTTGGATTTGGCCCTTGTGTCAAGTCCATCATCGCTGGGGGCGATTCAGCCGTTTCGATTCCGAAATCGACGCCGCGCGTGCCGCGGTGCGCGGGCAGGTCGCGGCCGCAAATTGGGAGTGAACAAGCAGTGCAAGTCGATGGAGAGCTTGGAGGCCAGCCCAACTCGATTGTGAATCAAGCCGAAAGCGATGCGCAGCCGAGCCCGAACGAAGGAGCGCGAACCAAGAAGGTTACCGTTCAGCTCTCCGAGAGCATGTTTCAGCGGCTTGAAGTTGCGACCGAACGCCCGGGGCTCGGCAAGAGCATGGTCGTCGAGACGGCGCTTGAACGATTCCTGAGTCCTGCACCGCCCATCGAGGGGCGCGTTCATGAGGCTCTGGACCGGATAAGTAACCAGATGGCCAGGCTGGAGCACGAGATCGCGATCATCGCCGAGACCGTAGCCCTGCATGCGCGCTATCACCTCACCGTGACGCCGCCCATACTGCCATCCGGGCAGCGGGAGGCGTGCCTGCTCGGGCAGCAACGCTTCAAGGTATTGGCGGAGCAGGTCGAACGGCGGGTACGGCTCGGTCAGCCATTGATCCGGGAGACGATCGATCGGCTGGGCAAGGGCAGTCGATCTGCCAGTGAAGCTCATGGCGGCGCGTCACAGCGCGCGGCAGAAGAACAGCCGAGAAAGGAAGGTCTGTCCGCAGTCGCGGCGGATGGAAACTCCGAGCCGAGCGCTGCCGCCGCGGAGGGCGGCAGCGCTCCAAACTTTCGAAACCTGCCCAACTCCTTTTGCTAAGCCGGCCGCCAGAAACGTGCGGAAGGAGCTTGGGTCGCAAATATTGCCGGTGGCACGAGTTGAGCCAGTTCCTGTGTGGCGGCTCATCGCGTGCGTGTTTCTTCCCTTCGCGGCCGGGTACTACCTTTCGTACCTGTTCCGGACCATCAATACGCTCATCGCTGGGCGCCTCGCCACTGATCTCGGGCTTGGCGCTGCCGATGTCGGGCTGCTCACGTCAATCTATTTCCTGGTCGTTATGGCGGCCCAGATTCCGATCGGCGTGTTACTTGATCGCTTCGGGCCGCGCCGGGTCCAGAGCGTGCTCTTGGCTGTTGCTGCCGCGGGTGCCGCGCTCTTTGGACTATCGACGGGGTTCCTGTCGCTTCTTTTTGCGCGGGCGATGGTCGGCCTTGGGTGTGCAGCAGCCCTGATGTCGGGGCTGAAAATCATCGTCCTCTGGTTTCCAAGAGAACGAATGGCCCTCATCAATGGCTATATGATCATGCTGGGCTCATTGGGGGCCGTTACCGCAACGGCTCCTGCCGAGGCGCTGCTGGACTGGATCGGATGGCGGGGTCTATTCGGCGTGCTGGGCGCCGCAAGCGCGCTTGCTGCAATTTTGATCTATCTCGTGGTTCCTGAACGAACCACTGGGCCACAGAGAAGCAGGACGCCCGCCACTCTGAAAACAGTCTATTCCGATGCGCGGTTCTGGAGAATGGCGCCCTTATCAGCGACCTGCATCGGGTCCGCTTGGGCACTGCAATCCTTATGGGCGGCGCCGTGGCTTTCCGATGTGGAGCGGCTGGATCGAATGAGACTCGTCAACGAATTGTTCGTGATGGCGGTCGCTCTGAGTCTCGGCGCTCTGGTCTTGGGCGTCCTTGCCAACTGGGTGCGCCGCCGGGCCAAGAAGAGCGAGGCTCTGTTTGGCTCGGTCGCGGCGGTGTCGATTGTGGCGGAGCTTGTACTGATCCTGCATCCGCCCTGGCCATCACTCCTGCCGTGGTGCGTGCTGTCGATGGCCGGATCAGCCACTGCTCTGGCCTACGCCATGATAGCGGATTATTTCCCAGCCGAGCTAGTTGCGCGCGCCAATGGCGGCCTGAATGTCCTGCAGTTTGGCTGGGCTTTCGTCGTGCAGTACGGGACGGGACTGATTCTGGAGCAATGGCCTCTACAGGCAGGCCATTATCCTTTAACGGCCTATCAGACCGCCTTCGGTGTGAACGTTTTGCTGCAGGTGGCAGCGCTGGTCTGGTTCGCCATCCCGTGGCTCGACGGCCGGAAATGGAAGGCTGGCGCTTCGGCCACACGTCAACCGGCGGGAGGCTGGAACTCGGTTGAGGCCGTTATTCCACCAGCCGAGCTCGCCATCCTGGAGGCGGACGATCACGCGGAATGGTGAAGCCAGCCTGTCGCCGGGCTGATGTCCCGGTTCATGATATTCGGCGCGTCAGAAGCGATCGTCCCTAATCTTTCTTCTTCTACGCCAGACTACGATTGACATGGTCTCATTGTTGCTGTCGCGCAGGTTCTGCTTTTTCTAGTTGTCCTCATGTGAGGCGGCTAGACGCTAGCTGCCTCACTCAACTGGGGGGCTGTCGTGGTGATCCATTCATTTCATTCGGAAGCCGACTTGCGCGGAGCGCGCATGCTCCGCACAGCGCTGGGGCCTGCCATCGCAGGCTTTCTGGAAGATCCGTCGATCGTTGAGGTGATGCTGAACCCCGATGGCCGGCTGTGGATCGATCGGCTGTCGAGCGGCCTTATCGATACCGGCGAGAGTCTATCAGCTGCCGACGGCGAGCGAATTGTGCGGCTGGTCGCGCACTATGTGGGCGCTGAGGTTCATGCCGGCTCGCCCCGAATCTCGGCTGAGCTGCCGGAAACCGGGGAACGCTTCGAAGGCCTGCTGCCGCCGGTCGTCGCCGCGCCGGCCTTCGCGATCCGTAAACCTGCGGTCGCCGTGTTTGGGCTGGACGACTATGTCGCTGCCGGCATCCTGAACTTGAGCAGGCGAACGCGCTCCGCGATGCGGTCGCTACACGCAAGAACATCCTGGTCGCGGGCGGCACATCGACGGGCAAGACGACGCTGACGAACGCGCTTCTGGCGGAGGTGGCCAAAGGTTCGGACCGCGTCGTTCTCATCGAAGATACGCGGGAGCTTCAGTGCACGGCGCCGAACCTCGTGGCGCTGCGGACCAAGGATGGCGTCGTCTCGCTGTCCGAACTTGTGCGCTCGTCGCTTCGCCTGCGCCCTGATCGTATCCCGATTGGCGAGGTGCGCGGAGCCGAGGCGCTCGATCTGCTCAAAGCCTGGGGGACTGGACATCCGGGCGGAATCGGCACGATCCACGCCGGCACCGCGCTTGGCGCGCTCCGCCGGCTCGAGCAGCTGATCCAGGAGGCCGTCGTCACGGTCCCGCGCGCGCTGATCGCCGAGACCATCAACGTCATCGCCGTGCTCTCTGGCCGTGGTGCCGAACGGGGTTTGAGCGAACTCGCTTCTGTCACCGGGCTTGGGTCATCAGGCGACTACACCCTTTCGAAAATCGGAGATCAGTCATGAACGTACGATCATCTTCCGGGCGAGGTTTCGCATCAGTTGCGGCATTCGCTTGTCTGTACCTGGTGAGTAGCCCAGCCTGGGCCGCCGGTTCGAACATGCCCTGGGAGCAGCCGCTCAACCAGATCCTGCAATCGGTCGAAGGACCCGTCGCCAAGATCATCGCGGTCATCATCATCATCGTGACCGGTCTCTCGCTCGCATTCGGCGACACCTCGGGCGGCTTCCGGCGACTGATCCAGATCGTGTTTGGTCTGTCGATCGCATTTGCCGCCTCGAGCTTCTTCCTGTCGTTCTTCTCGTTCGGCGGCGGGGTGGTGATCTGATGGATGAGCCAGTCCCGGGCTTTGTCGCGCCTGTCCACCGTGCGCTGACCGAGCCGATCCTGATGGGCGGTGCACCGCGATCGGTTGCCATTCTCAACGGCACATTGGCTGCAGCGCTGGGCCTTGGTCTGCGCTTGTGGCTGGCAGGCCTTCTGCTGGCGTTCATCGGCCACATGGCCGCGGTCTGGGCCGCAAAACGCGATCCGGAATTCGTCCAAGTCGTGCGCCGGCACGTTCGTGTTCCCGGTCACCTCAGCGCTTGAGAATAGTCCCATGATGAATCTTGCCGAATACCGCCGCTCGAATACGCGCCTTGCTGATTTCCTGCCCTGGGCTGCTCTGGTCGACGAGGGAATTGTATTGAACAAGGACGGCTCACTTCAGCGGACGGCGCGGTTCAGGGGACCGGACCTCGACAGTTCCGTGCCGGCTGAGCTTGTTGCGGTCGCAAGCCGGCTGAACAATGCGCTCCGGCGTCTCGGATCGGGCTGGGCGGTTTTCGTCGAGGCGCAACGGCATTCGGCAGGGCGCTATCCGCCCGACACATTCCCGGATGTCGCATCCGCCTTGGTGGATGCGGAGCGGAAAGCGCAATTCGAGGAGGCCGGCAGCCATTATGAATCGAGCTACTACCTGACCTTCCTTTATCTGCCGCCTGCAGAGAGTGCAGCTGTGGCAGAGCGTCTGCTGTACGAGGGCGGCCATCGCAGCGCGGGAGCGGATGCGCGCGAGGTGCTGAGTGGCTTCGTCGACCGGACCAACCGCGTGCTGCAGCTCGTTGAGGGCTTTATGCCGGAATGCGGCTGGCTCGATGACGAGGCAACGCTCACCTACCTGCACTCGACGGTCTCGACCAAGCGGCATCGCGTTCGGGTGCCGGAAATCCCGATGTATCTCGATGCGCTGCTTGCCGATCAGCCGCTGACAGGCGGGCTTGAGCCGATGCTGGGTGACGCGCATCTGCGTGTCCTGACGGTTGTGGGGTTTCCCACGACGACGACGCCCGGGATCCTCGATGATCTCAACCGCCTCGCATTCCCGTACCGCTGGTCGACGCGGGCGATCATGATCGACAAGACGGATGCTCTCAAGCTCCTGACCAGGATCAGGCGGCAATGGTTTGCCAAGCGCAAGTCGATTACCGCGATCCTGAAGGAGGTGATGACCAACGAGGCGTCCACGCTTCTGGATACCGATGCCCACAACAAGGCGATGGATGCAGATCACGCGCTCCAGGAACTCGGCTCGGATCAGATTGGAGAGGCCTTTGTGACGGCAACCGTCACGGTCTGGGACAGGGATCCGCACGCGGCGGACGAAAAGCTCCGCCTCGTTGAAAAGGTGATCCAGGGCCGGGACTTTACCTCCATGACCGAGACAGTGAATGCCGTTGAGGCCTGGCTCGGCAGCCTGCCGGGTCAGGTCTATGCAAACGTGCGCCAGCCGCCGGTGTCGACGCTAAATCTCGCCCACATGATCCCGCTCTCTGCGGTCTGGGCGGGAGAGGTGAGGGACCATCATTTCAAGGCGCCTCCGCTGTTCTTCGGCAAGACGGAAGGATCGACCCCTTTCCGCTTCTCGCTCCATGTCGGGGATGTCGGACATACCTTGGTGATTGGGCCGACGGGCGCCGGCAAATCGGTGCTGCTCGCGCTGATGGCGCTGCAGTTCCGGCGATATCCGGCCGCTCAGATCTTTGCCTTCGATTTCGGTGGGTCGATCCGTGCGGCGGCGATCGCCATGGGTGGCGACTGGCATGATCTCGGCGGTGCAGTTGGTGGAGACTCGGCAGAATTCGTGGCGCTCCAGCCGCTTGCGCATATCGAGGATATCGGTGAGCGCGGTTGGGCAGCCGATTGGATTGCTTCGATCCTTACGCGCGAGCGCATCGAGGTCACGCCCGAGACCAAGGATCATGTCTGGTCGGCCTTGACCTCGCTCGCCTCGGCGCCAGTTCGGGAGCGGACGCTGACGGGCTTGTCCGTTCTTCTGCAATCCAATGCCTTGAAGCGCGCGCTGCAACCCTATTGCCTCGGCGGGCCGTTTGAGCGGCTGCTGGATGCCGAAGGTGAACGGCTGGGAGAGACCTCCGTCCAGGTGTTTGAGACTGACGGGTTGATCGGGACCGGTGTCGCGCCGGCGGTTCTCTCCTATTTGTTCCACCGGATTGAGGATCGCTTCGACGGCCGTCCGACCCTTCTCATCATCGATGAGGGCTGGCTTGCGCTGGACGATGCCGATTTTGCCGGTAAGCTCCGCGAATGGCTGAAGACGCTGCGCAAGAAGAACGCCTCCGTCGTGTTTGCGACCCAGTCGCTGGCCGATATCGATGGCTCCGCAATTGCGCCCGCCATTATCGAGAGCTGCCCGACCCGGATCCTGCTTCCCAATGACCGCGCGATCGAGCCGCAAATCATGGCGGTCTACCGGCGCTTTGGACTGAATGACCGGCAGATCGAGATCCTCGCCCGCGCGACGCCAAAGCGCGACTACTACTGCCAGTCGCGCCGGGGCAACCGCCTGTTCGAGCTTGGTCTTGGCGAAATCGCGCTCACCTTTGCGGCCGCGTCGTCCAAGACCGACCAGGCTCTCATCGAGCGGGTTCTTGAAGAGCACGGACGAGACGATTTCGTCACCGGCTGGCTCGAGGCGCGCGACCTCAGCTGGGCCTGCAATCTCATTCCGCAGCTTGCCAAGGAAGGTGGCTTGTCATGAAACGTCTCCGTCCGCTGCTGGCAGCAAGCATCATCGCAATTAGCCTGACCCAAGCGCCCCGGGAAGGAAAGGCACAGTGGATCGTGTTCGATCCCAACAACTACGTGCAAAATGTGCTGACGGCCGCGCGCGAGCTGCAACAGATCAACAACCAGATCACCTCGCTGCAAAACGAAGCGCAGATGTTGATCAATCAGGCGAAGAACCTGGCGAGCCTGCCGTATTCGTCGTTGCAGCAGCTCGAGCAATCGATCCAGCGCACGCAGCAGCTGCTCAGTCAAGCGCAGCGCATTGCCTACGATGTCCAGCAGATCGATCGCGCGTTCTCGACAACTTATGCTCCGGCATCCGCGAGCATGTCCAATGGGCTCCTCGTCGCCAACGCCCAGACCCGCTGGCAGAATGCGGTTGCCGGCCTGCAGGACGCCATGCGGGTGCAGGCAACCGTCGTCGGCAATCTCGATACCAACCGCACCCAGATGTCGGCCCTGGTCACGGCGAGCCAGGGCGCGTCAGGTGCTCTGCAGGCAAGTCAGGCCGGCAACCAGCTCCTTGCACTGCAAGCCCAGCAGCTTGCTGATCTCACCGCGACCGTGGCCGCGCAGGGGCGCGCGCAAACGCTCGAAGCCGCGCAAAGAGCAGTAGCCCAGGATCAGGGGAGGGAGCAGCTGCGGCGCTTTCTGACGCAAGGTCAGGGCTATCAACCGACAACCGTGCAGATGTTTCACTGATGATGAAGAACAGATTTGAACGGCTGCCGATGACGGTGGCAGTTAGCCTCATAGTCCTGGTCGTCGCCGCCTACGCCATTCGCCTGCGCGGCGACGACAGTGCGACCAAATCTTCCGCCTCGCTCGCTGCGAAGCCCGATCCGGCGGCGGCAAAGCTCGAGCAATGCCGCACCGTCACCTACGAGCAGAAAGAGGCTCTTCTCGAATGCGAGAGGATCTGGGCGGAACGGCGCAGCCAGTTCTTGGGAAAAACCGGATCGGTAAACGGTTCGGATAGCAATGCGGGCACGGCGCCATTTTCCTCCCCGCGGCCGCGTAAGGACGAAAGCCGCCTGCCGTCGCTCTCACCCTCCATTCCAAGCCAAAGCGAGTGAGCAATGGGTGGCACCTCCGTCATCGACCAGTTTCTGGAAACCTTCACCCGCTACATCGATTCCGGATTTGGCCTGGTCGGGGGCGAAGTCGGATATCTCGCCACGACGTTAGCTGCAATCGACCTCACGCTTGCGGGCCTGTTCTGGTCCTTCGGAAGTGATGAGGAGATTCTTGCCCGGCTGGTCAAGAAAACCTTGTTTGTCGGTGTCTTTGCGTACCTGATCGGTAATTGGAATAGCCTTGCCCGCATCGTCTTCGAGAGCTTTGCAGGTCTTGGCCTCAAGGCCTCGGGCACGAGCCTGTCATCGGCAGATTTCTTGCGGCCAGGCCGGATCGCGCAAGTGGGGCTCGATGCCGGCCGTCCGATCCTGGACTCCATCTCGGGCCTGATGGGGTATGTCAGCTTCTTCGAAAATTTCGTCCAGATCGCGGTCCTGCTGTTCGCCTGGATCGTGGTGCTGCTCGCCTTCTTTATTCTCGCCATCCAGCTCTTCGTCACGCTGATCGAGTTCAAGCTGACGACGCTTGCAGGTTTCGTCCTGATCCCCTTCGGTCTGTTCGGCAAGACCGCCTTTGCGGCCGAACGGGTGCTGGGCAACGTCATCTCCTCCGGCGTCAAGGTTTTGGTCCTCGCCGTCATCGTCGGCATTGGATCGACCTTATTCTCGCAGTTCACGGCAGGCTTCGGCGGCAACCAGCCGACCATCGAGAACGCGATGGCGCTGGTGCTCGGCGCTCTCGCCTTGTTGGGCCTCGGCATTTTCGGACCCGGCATTGCCAACGGCATCGTCTCCGGGGGTCCGCAGCTCGGCGCAGGCAGCGCCGTCGGGACAGGACTTGCCGCCGGTGGTGTCGTTGCGGCTGGCGCTAGCCTTGCGGCCGGCGCTGCCGGTCTCGCTGGCGGCGCAATTGCAGGTGCCGCACGCGGTGGAAGCGCGATTGCAAGTGGAACCATGAGCGTGTTTCGGGCGGGGAGTCAGTCCGGCTCCGAGGCGAGCGCGTCCGGTGCTGCAAGTCCCTTGCGCTCGGTCGCAGCTGGTCTTGGTGGAGCGGCCAGCGATGCCGGTAAGGGGGAAGGCGATTCCTCGAGAGCTTCCGACAGTGCGCCCGCATGGGTGCGGCGGATGAAGCGGGCGCAGACGATCAGTCATGGCGCATCAGCGGCAACCCACGCGATCCGCTCAGGTGATCACGGAGGCGGCGGCGGATCTGTCGACCTTTCGCAAGAGGATCACTGACGCCTCCTTTCTTTCGAATTCGGTTCCCTGCCATCTCCTGAGGTCAAGCAATGTTCAAACGATCGGCTGTTCACTATGGCCGCACGCCGGAGCCCGTCACTCCCTATCAACGCGCAGCCCAGGTCTGGGATGATCGCATTGGATCTGCGCGCGTGCAGGCCAGGAATTGGCGCCTGATGGCCTTTGGCTGCCTCTTCTTATCCGCTGGTTTCGCCGGCGCCCTGGTCTGGCAATCCGCCCACGGAACGATCACGCCCTGGGTGGTCGAGGTCGATCAGTTGGGGGAAGCCAAAGCTGTTGCTCCGGCAAACGCCAGCTATCAACCGACCGATCCGCAAGTAGCCTTTCACCTGGCGCGCTTCATCGAGCATGTGCGTGGCCTGCCGATGGACGCCATCGTCCTTCGCGAAAACTGGCTGCGCGCCTACGACTTTACAAGCGATCGCGGTGCGGCCGCACTGAATGACTACGCCCGCAATAACGATCCGTTCGCCAAGCTCGGCAAGACGCAAGTGGCGATCGAGCTCTCGAGCGTCATCCGGGCATCCCCTGAGAGCTTTCGCCTCGCCTGGGTCGAGCGCCGCTACGACAACGGTCAGCTTGCCGCAACCGAGCGGTGGAGCGCGATCGTCAGCATCATCGTGGAGACGCCTCGCGATCTCGATCGCCTCCGCAAGAATCCGCTTGGCATCTACGTCAACGCCATCAACTGGTCGAAGGAGCTGGGTTAGAAATGCCGTCAGGTCTCGTTATTGCGTCACAGAGGGGCCGCCCGAGCCTGGCTCTGGCTCTTATTATTGGTGTGTCCACCCTTGGCGGGTGCACCACGTTCAAGCCGCCGCAAATCAGTTACGATAGCAATGTCCCGCCGGCTCCAGATCTGCCGGCGCTTGCCGACGATCGGCCGCGCCCGCTGCATGTGCCACCGGCCTGGAAGGCGGCGCGCGGCGGCAAGAACGCGGAAGCCAAAGAGCCCGTCGAGCGGATTGAGACTGCGAATGACGCCGCACGTGTGCAGCCGCGAAAGGCTGGCTACTTCAATGCGGTGCAGGTGTTCTCGTATAGTCCGGGCGCTCTCTATCAGGTCTATGCCGCGCCGGGGCAGATCACCGACGTCGCCTTGGAGCCCGGCGAGCAGCTGATCGGGTCGGGACCAGTTGCCGCGGGTGATACCGTGCGTTGGGTGGTCGGCGACACCGAAAGCGGCAGCGGCGACACGCGACGTGTGCACATCATGGTGAAGCCGACACGTCCGGCGATCGAGACCAATCTCGTCGTCAACACGGATCGGCGCACTTACCTCATCGAACTCCGCTCCCGTGAAAAGCCCTACATGCCACAGGTCGCGTGGTTCTATCCGGAGGACCGGACCGCGCGTGGTCGAGCTCTGCCGCCCACACCCGTCATCCCGGATCAGGCGCAGCGCCGTTACCGCTACGCGATCGAGGGAGACAGCCCACCCTGGCGTCCTGTCAATGCCTATGACGATGGGCGCAAGGTCTACATCGAGTTTTCGCCCGGCGTCGGCCAGGGCGAGATGCCGCCGCTGTTCGTGATCGGGCCTGATGGCAAGACCGGGCTCGTCAACTATCGCGCTTACGGCAATGTGCTGATTGTCGACCGGCTGTTCGCGGCCGCGGAACTGAAGCTGGGCGAGGAGCACCAGCAGAAGGTCAGAATCGTCCGAACCGACGGGAGGTCGCTGTGACAGAGACTGGCCAGCCGAATGACACACCCAAGGACGCCCCTCGGGTTAAGCCGCCGGAAAATATCGCCGAAACCCTTCGGCTCCGGCCAGATCGGCCGCAAGTGACCCGCCTATCGCGCAAGGTGCTTGCGGGTGGCAGCGCCCTTTTGCTGGTGCTGATCTCTGGTGCGGTCTTCTGGGCTCTGCAGGAGAAACGATCACGCACGTCGGCCGCCGAGGAGCTTTACGCGACCGACCACCACAATGTCGCCGATCAGCTTGCAACCTTGCCGAAGGATTACACTGAGATCCCGAAGGAGGTGCCGCGTCTTGGACCACCTTTACCCGGCGATCTTGGCCGGCCGATCGTTGCAGCACAGGGCTCTTCGACGCCCAGCGCGCTCGGTGTTGACGCCGAACAGCAGCGCGTCAATCAGGAGAGCGAGGCGGCACGCACCAGCAAGGTGTTTGCCAGCACGAACGTCCGCGCAAAGGCCACTGTCACATCGCCAAGTGAAGCCCCATCAAATGCAGCGCCATCATCCGACGAAGCATTTGCCCAGAATGGCCAGGACCGAAAACTTGCGTTCGTCAGTGCTTCCGTTGACCGTCGAACCACCAGTCCCGATCGCCTGGCAAGACCGGTCTCTCCCTTTGTGGTCCAGGCGGGAACGGTCATTCCGGCCGCTCTTATCACGGGGATTCGGTCCGACCTGCCTGGGCAGATCACGGCCCAAGTCACAGAGGCGGTATACGATTCCCCAACCGGGCGAGCTCGCCTTATCCCGCAAGGAGCCCGGTTGATCGGGACGTATGATAGCCAAGTCGCATTTGGCCAATCGCGCGTGCTCCTGGTGTGGACGCGCCTCATCATGCCAAATGGGCGGTCGATCGTCCTGGAGCGTCAGCCGGGCGCAGATGTCGCGGGCTACTCTGGGCTTGAGGATGAGGTCGACAACCATTGGAAGGAGCTGTTGGGGGCCGCTGCGCTTTCGACGCTGCTGGCCGTCGGCACCGAGGTGAATTCCGGATCGGATACGGGTAGTACCAACAGCGACCTCATCGCTGCGCTCCGCCGCGGGGCGGGGGACTCGATGAACCAGACGGGCCAGCAGGTGGTCCGCCGCAATCTCAACATCCAGCCGACCTTGACGATTCGTCCGGGATTTCCCCTGCGGGTGATCGTCAACCGTGACCTGGTGCTCGAACCGTACAGAGGATGAGGACGATGTCAAAACTCAAACTCGGAGCCTTAGAAGACGATAAGCCCATCAAGGTGACACACGAACTACCTGCGAGCGTGCACCGCGATCTCGTGTCATACGCTGAAATCCTCGCCCAGGAGACTGGCCAGCCAATCCAGGATCCATCGAAACTCATTGCACCGATGCTGGCGCGGTTCATGGCTGCCGACAGGAGCTTTCGGAAAGCTCGCCGGGCTCGTCAGCCTCCAATCGGAGGCGAACGGTAGCGCGCTGTGAGCAGCTTCAGGAATTCCCGCAGGGCCGGGTTTTCATTGTCGGGGCGCCAAGTGGCCGAAAAGTCGAAGCGGCTGGGCCCCGTGCCATCCCGTAGCTCTCGGTAGACAAGGCCCGCAAAATTTGCCCCCATATCGGACTCGAGCACCAGGCTTATCCCCGTGCTCATGCTGATTAGGCTCTTGATGATGCCACGACTGACGTCGTGGCGCTCGATCTTGGGGCGATGCTCGGGCGAGAGGAGCTTGGAAATCAGAAGATCTTCGAGTTCCTTTCCTGGGTCATAATGGCTGAGCAGCACTGTCTGGCCGCGCAGGTCGCTCCAGCACACAGTCTCTCCCCCAGCGAGCGGATGATCGTGGGGCAGGGCCACCAGAACGCGCTCGCTCCAAAGCGGCATTTCTTCGGTGTTCAACAATTGAAGCCTTCCTGTTACGATCAGCACATCGACCGAGCCGCTTCGAAGCGCCGCGGCCAAACGCGTCCGTGATCGTTCGACCGTCACAAGTTCGATCTGCGGAAATTGCTCTTTGAACGCGAGTAGCGACGTCTGCAGATTGCCTGCCGAAAGTGAGGTGCAAAATCCGATGGTCAGGCGGCCGGTTTCGCTGTTATGGACAGATATCGCGGTGGCGAGGAGCGCGTCGAATTCTTCCAGAATGCTCCTTGCCAGCCGAAGCACGTCGTGGCCGGCCCGCGTCGGTCGCACGCCTCCGCTGTAGCGCTCGAAGATTGCGATGCCCAAGTGGTGCTCGATTTCATCGATTCTTCGGCTGAGACTCGATTGTTGCGACCTCAACAACTCCGCGGCTCCGCGGATGCTGCCGCAGTCGGCGGCAGCAACAGCCGACTTCAGGTGTTTCAGTTCGATTGCCTTGCTGGCTTGAAGGGAGGGTCTTGATCGACGTGGTTTGTGCATCGTAAATCTTGGTCAGATGGGCTTTCCGCTCCAATGTGCAGCGATGCCGAGATTGCATTCGAGATTCTAGGCGGCCGCTCGGATGACTGGAGCCCAGAGCACCGGACCTGAGATGTGTCCCGCTTTGCGGATGCGATGCAACGCATTGGGCGAGACCTCCAAATATCCAGCAATGGCCGTGGTGTTTCCGACAGGACGAGCTTTTCCGATCGGGCGGAGGGGCCAGCCTGCGCGCCTAAGAATGCGCTCCATCCGGACGTCCGTGACAGTGACGATTTCGGTCAACTCGATGGAAAGGCCGAACTCAATCATGCCTGCAAACAGCTCGTAAGTCGCGGCAGCAAGTCCTCCACTCGCCTTCGGAGCATCCGGAGGAACATCAAGCGCAAATCGGCTGCTCTCCCAGATGCGATCGCTTCGTGGCGTGGGCTGCCCGTCCAAAAGGATTGGGAAGGTGTCCCTCAGCATGGTCGGGCCGGTTGAAGGCAAGAGCCGGACGCAGCCCTGAATGCGTCCAGCGGTCGAGCGGTTCAGGAGATGCACGGGTCTAAGGACATCGAACTCGTCGATCTCCATGTCACCGCTGACGTCAACGTTCCAGTCCAGGCGCTGTTTGAAAACGCAATAGCGCAGCCGGTGCATCTCGGCGAGATCGTGAACGAACTCGCCGTAGCACTCCGGCGTGATGAGCTGCATCATTCTTGCCTCCCTGCTTTGTTCGGCAACTAAGCACAGAGATTTAGGCAAGCGCATCCTGTGCAGTTGCACAGGTGTTTATGGCGGGCCGGCGCTGCATTTTCGAGAGTTTGATTCGGCTAGCAGCACGATGGCTTGACGAAGCGAGCTGACACCGAGCTTCGCACGGGCGTTGTCCAGGTGAAATCCCGCCGTTCGCTCGCTGATCCCGAGAATGATCCCGATCTCCCCGGCTGATTTGCCGCGCGCGGACCATCCGAGACATTCATGCTCGCGAGGAGACAGCACCACCCCACCGACCATTCGATCATTCGTCCAAAAGCGCTTTGCGTGTGCATGGAAAAAGCTTGCGATTAGTCGCAGGGTCTGGGCGTGCTCAAGTAACGAGCGCTCAAAACCCGTTTGATGCTCGTCGGCAGCAAAGCTCAGCGCGGCGATCGCGCCCTGGTCATCGTGGATTGGGAATGTGAATCCGCAGCGAATTCCGAATTTCGCGGCTTCTTCGAACAGCGTGCGTTCTGAATCCGATCGCATTCGCGGCCCGATTCCAAGCCCCCAGCGGAACGGTTTAGGATCGCGGATCGCCCGACGTACCACCGGATCGACGGAATCGTACCCACGCTGCAAATAAAGAGCGGTCCAGGAGGATGGGTACGTCGAAATTAGGTTCGGGACACCACCGGGCCTGCTGGGCAGCGCAAGATATGCGAAGCATGACAAACTGAGCGCAGCGGTGACATCGGCCATGCTCTGCTGAGCTTCATTTCGGTGTGAGCTTTCGGTCAATCGCTCAGCGAACTTCTGAAAAACCCGATCCATCGTTGATGAACCCGCGGGCCTCCCTCATAAGCGCTACTCGCATTATCGGAACGAGCATTGCTGCGAATGGGGCAAAACAACGGAGAAGTCGGCGCATTCGAGCGTGGATCCATCCTGATTGCAAGCGGCCTGACAACTGGGATCAGGCGAACTCGCCGCCGTCACTCTGGTATCCTGGCAACTCGGGCTATCCTGGTCCACTGTTCGAAATCCTGCGATGGTGCCCAGAAGATCGCCGGATTACTGCGCTGTTTGGCTTTCCGGGTTGCAGGTTCGTACCGCTCTTCCGACTACAAAGAGCCGCTCACGAAGGAGATTGCAATGAAGGTCGGCGTTCCCAAGGAAATCAAGACTCATGAGTATCGCGTGGGTCTGACGCCCGGAGCTGTCCGCGAGTATGTTGCCGCCGGCCACAGCGTAGCGGTCGAGACCAATGCAGGGGCTGGCATCGGCGCTAGCGACGAAGAGTATCGCAAAGCTGGTGCAACACTCCTGGGCTCCGCTCGCGAGGTATTTGGGTCTAGCGAGATGATCGTAAAGGTTAAAGAACCCCAGCCTTCCGAATGGACGCAGCTTCGAGAGAATCAGATTCTGTTCACGTACCTGCACTTGGCGCCGGACCCTGAGCAGGCTAACGGCCTTTTGAAATCTGGATGTACCGCAATCGCCTACGAAACGGTGACTGATGCAAATGGGGGGCTTCCATTGCTTGCGCCGATGAGTGAGGTTGCAGGTAGGCTTTCAATTGAGGCAGCCAGTGCGGCCCTGAAGCGGTATGCAGGTGGCCGTGGCCTCCTGGTCGGCGGTGTTCCCGGTGTTCAGCCGGCGCGCATCGTGGTCATCGGAGGCGGTGTTGTCGGTACCCATGCCGCCCGCATGGCCGTCGGCTTGGGAGCTGAGGTTACAATGCTTGACCGGTCGATTGCTCGCCTTCGCCAACTGGATGAGCTGTTCGATGGGCGGGTTCGTACCAGGTTTTCGACGATAGAGGCTGTTGAGGAAGAGGTATTTGCCGCGGACGTCGTAGTCGGGGCGGTGCTCATTCCTGGAGCGAGCGCACCTAGGCTGGTTAGTCGCAAGATGTTGAGCGCGATGCGAAAGGGGGCCGTCATCGTTGACGTTGCGATCGATCAAGGCGGATGCTTCGAGACATCTCGTCCGACGACACACGCCGAACCAACCTATGAGATAGACGGAGTAATTCATTACTGCGTCGCCAACATGCCCGGGGCTGTCCCGCTCACCTCGAGCCACGCTCTGAATAACGCCACACTGCCGTTTGGACTGGCTCTCGCCAACAAGGGATTTGCAGCCGTCCTTGAGAACCATCATCTGCGAGCGGGCCTGAACGTCTATGGTGGCCGGCTAACTTACAAGGCCGTGGCCGAAAGTCTTGGCCTGCCATACTCACCGATCGTTCAGGCTGCGGCCTGATCCCCGAGGCCTCCCATGGGGGCATTTCCTCCCTGACTTGGCGGGCCACTCCTTCGGGGGTGGCCCCTTTTTCAGAACCCCTGTGCGGTTCGGCAGGCGAAGTTGACTGTGGCCCAGGGAGCGCAATCGAGCGCTTCCTTCTGATAAGTTCATCCTTTGCTCTTTTCAGCTACTGGGCCGCCTCGCTCCTGCAGGAGTTCGTGGTATGCGGCCGGAGCAGATCGGGACTGGGCTGATGCCATCTCTGCAGCGCCGCGGATATGTTACTTGCAACTAGCTCACCGCACCGTGCTCGTGCTTGCTGTCTAAGTCCTTGGCCGCAGCGCGATCGGGCGCCTCTTCCTTCCAGCGTACGGATCCGAATGGGCGCTCGAGCATGCGTCGCACACGCACAGGCTCTGGACCGATGTGGAAGGCCGTTGCCCGCTGATCCAGCGCGCGCTCCGATTTAGTCGCACGGTTGCGCTGGCGCAAATAGTCGAGCCACGTTGGACAGTGATAACGCTCTGTCCACAGTTCCGGATCTGCAATATCTCGGGCGATCGACCAGCCATAGGCTCCGTTGCGCTGACGGAAGAGTTGAATGTCCTGCATCAAATTATGGAAAGAGCGGGCGTTCTCCTGCCCGACCCGATATTCTATCTCTACGACAAGCGGCCCACTGCGTCCGCTCAGTGCCAGACGCACTTTCGGATCGTCTAGCATCTCAGGTTCTTCGCCCCGTGCGCTGACGCGTGGCATGGGCAACCAAAACCCGAGCAGCGGAGAGACAGCCAGCAAAGCGGCCGCCAGTAAGAGCGCAACATTTACTCCGGCGACGTCAGTCACATGGCCCCACGCCCAGCTTCCGACGGCGATCCCGCCGGAACTGGCCGCCTGGTAGGCCGCAAGCGCTCGCCCTGTTACCCAGCGCGGCGCTGACAATTGCACACCAATGCTGAAAAGTACCCATGCCATCATCCATACCGCGCCAGCCAAAACGAGCGCGACGGCCGTCAGAAGTGGCTCGCGGCTTATCGCTACCGCCACGAGAGCACCGCCCATCGAAAGTGCGCAGGCCCGAATGGCGGCCTCTCCCGTCATACGCTTGCGAACCTCTGTGACGCTGAACGCACCGATCACCGCGCCCAGACCAAAGGCACTGAGAATAATGCCATAGGTTTCGGCACCCCCGTGCAGGAGATCGCGGGCGACCAGCGGCATCAGAGCAATGATTGCGCCCCCGAACAAGCCCATCGCCATGGCGCGAGTCAACACAATCTTAATCGATGGCGCATTCATGATGTAGCGAACGCCCGAAACGATAGCGCGATGGAGGCTTTCAGGTGGCAAACGCGATGGCTCAGGGGCGCGCTTCCACAGAAATAGAGCAAACATCAATGGCAGATACAACAGGGCGTTAATAGCAAACGCAGCCACTGTACCGGCGGCTGCCACGACAATCCCTCCGAGCGCAGGCCCAACGCTTCGCGCGAGGTTGTAGCTGATGCCGTTTAACGCTATCGCCGCGGGTAAAGCGTCAGAGGGGACTTGCTCGCTTACGGACGACTGCCAGGCGGGGTCCAATAGCGCCACAGCGCAACCTACCAGAAAGCACAGTGCCAGCAAGAGAGTTGGCGTCACGAGATCAAGCCAGGCGAGCGTTGTCAACGCACTCGCGCCCGTCAACGCGATCCCAAGCGAATACAGGATAATCCTGCGCCGGTCATACATGTCGGCGATCGCTCCGGCCGGCATCGAGATTAGCATAACCGGCAGCATCAGCGCGGTCTGTACAAGTGCCACCATGTCCGCTGACGATGTCATCTGCGTCATCGCCCAAGCTGCGCCGACTCCCCGGATCAAAGCGCCAAGATTGGACAGCAGACTTGCGAGCCAGATACGGCGGAAGGTGGCATGTAGGAAAGGCGCGGTGATACCGTCGGCGTTGAACGTCCGGGGCTTGGGGATGTCCGTCATATCGTTTTAGCTTACCTCCCAGACGTCTAGACCAAATTGACTCTGTCACCTAGCGTCGGCCGCCTGTGGTGACCAAGAGCGTTTTCAAACGCGTCTGCCCCGCGGCAATCTAAATCGTCGATGCTGGATTTTCGGGATGTACCGGAAATTGACTCATTCCTAACGCGTGCGGCGAAGCGCCGCCTCTCGGACCAGCGGGCCAAAAGGCGGCGATCTGCCGCGCCTTAGCCACTTGATGGAAGTAGAAGCGTCACTCAGTCGATCGGAGGCGGCGGCTCGAATCGCCTGAATAGAATCCGCCGTTGTGATGTCTGACATAACTCGCTCACCGGCGATGATTCAGCAACTGCTACCCGTCACCTACCGCGTCAATATTGAATGATAGTCAGACGAGGTGCGATTTCATAAGCCAACCCTCAGACGAACATCCTGAGTCACCGCACATCGGCTCGTCTCGTCAGAGAGCAAGAATTCGCGCGACCGAACGATAGAATGTTCGTTGTTTCGGTCCTGTTTCGACGAATGGTCGCACAAACACTTTCTCGCCTCAAGCATCGACTGCAAAGGATACTAAACAGATGAAAGCGGCGATTTTGCGCGTTATGTGCAAGTAAGCGATGAAAAAGCGCGCGAACGCAGACTCGGGGAGCGAGGATGCGATCACTGTTCGGCTCGCGGCACTCATTGGGACGATCTTGAAGCAGTCCATTACGGTCATCCTCTTCACGCCGGCAGCATCGGTCGTACTGGAGTGGAGGACCCCGAGGTGTCAGCCGTGCCACTAGAATGAGCAGAGCGGTCTACGAACACCAATTGCACTTTGCTTCTTATCCCGAGCAAAAAAGTCCGGGTGAGATTGTCAACGAAAGCATTGAGCGCCACCGAGGCCGGTGTTCAGCTAGTTCGATCGAGTCAAGCTACCGCGTCGCAAAAGGAGACCGGGCGAGCATCCTACGGCACGATACGGCGGTCATACATATTTGCAATGCACCGGGATCTTCATCATAGCGCAAGTGACATTACACCTTCGAGAGCACGCCGGCAATCGCCGCAGCTTCTACGCAGCCTGGTGCAGATCGGTTTCCCTGTCCGCGTCGCCGCGTCCACCGGCATTTTGGTCTCATGACGCAGCTGCCCGAAGCGGACTTCCTGAGCTGGGGCTGGCGCGTGCCGTTTCTGATCAGCATCCTGCTCGTCGGCGTCGGCTTCATCGTGCGTCTGAAACTCGCGGAGACGCCGCATTTCAAGGAGGTCGTCGAGCGCAAGCAGGTGCTGGCGCAGTCGGCGCTGGAATCGAAATGCCAACGAAAACGCTTGCCAGGTCCATGCGCGGAACGTGCAATAGCCGAGCGGCGCGATGATACCATTGACGCCGAATTCTCCGGCCGGACGAATCGTCGCGATTCTCGAAGCTTGATCTCTGACAGTTGGGAGCGTGGTTTCAGCCCGGCTCCGACTAAAGCGTGACGGCATTAGTTCGATAGCCTGTATTTTCGAGCTAGTTCGCGCATTTTTCGGGGGGATGCTGTCATGGCTTCGTCGACGGCGGCGCAGACCGCATCGACAGTTCGGGCGGCGCCCTCGGAGCAGCTGTTTGCGCTTGGGAAGCCCCGTTCAATCGGTCAAGTCGGGCGAGTAGTTTGGCAAAGGAAGAACAGTTTGGCTTCGGCGGATCGCCTGAGCTGGCGCCCAGGCTTGCTCTTCGCCGCCCCAGAGTGTCCATGACCACGATATCCCAGGTTGAAGCGCCGCAGAAGAACCGTCTCAATGCAAGTCCGAAAGCTTGCGCCATGGATTGATCCATCGATGAACCATAGCGCGTCGATCACAGAGCGGCCAGCAAGGTCGTCAGCCGAACGTCAGCGAAGCGGCTCGCGGCTTTGAGTTTTTGTTCGAACTCCAAGCAATGATAGTCAATAAAAAGTAGTGGAGTGAGAATGCGACGTTGTCGCCGTCTATTCAAGCCAACGAAGAGAACGAGCACAAATGTGGTGATCGTGGAGAGGCACCAGAGCTTGTCCGGTCACTCCTCGTCGGGAATTTCCACAGGAATCGCAAAACCCGACTTCACGCGGTCTATCACCACCATTGTCTTAAACCCTTTGATATCCGAGTTCTCATAAAAAAAACGGCGGGTGAACTGCTCGTAATCTTCCATCGTGCGCGCGGTGACGTACAGAACAAAGTCAGCATCGCCGGTGATGTAAAATCCATTGACGACTTCAGCTGAACCTTTGATAGCCTTCTTGAACTTATCGATGATGTCCGAACGCTCGCGTTCCAGAGTCACCATTACCAGCATTTGGATGGGCCTTCCCACCGCTTTCGCCGAAACAATCGACACATCGGCCTCGATGATGCCTTCCGAACGAAGTCTCTTCAGCCGTCGTTGACACGCGGTAGCAGAAAGGCCGGCCATTTCGCCGATCACCTCGGAGGTCAGGCGATTGTTCTTTTGGACGATCTCAAGGATGCGGGCGTCCGTCCGGTCGTATTGCATTATCAAGGCTCCGAGTGAATTTCGTCGCAGAATGCCGCGGTGGTGCAGAAAACACAACGACTCCCGGCAAAATGCGACGCAAATCGGTTGGCAACATTAGTATCCTGAATGCTTGATGGATTTCAACAAGCGACCGCGCGGGACTTTACAGATGGCCTTTCAAGCTGCCCGAACCATTCATCCGGAGATGGCCGGGGTCGCTGCAACATGCCTTCGGACGCTGCGTCGCCGCGACTTTGTCGCGGGGGCTGCGCTCATTGCCGGTCGCTGGATTGCGGGCAGCCAAAGAGACGTCGTGATGGATCCCGCTACGGGCGAAATCATTGCGGACGTTGCGCGCTGCAGTGCCGCGGACATGACGCTCGCAATAGAGGCGGCTGAGCGAGCGTTTCCGGCTTGGCGAGCCTTTTTGCCGGCAAGGCGTGGAGCTATTCTCCGAGCTTGGGCGTCATTGATGCGCGACCATTCGGAAGACCTTGCCACGTTGGTGACAAGCGAGCAAGGCAAGCCGCTGGCGGAAGCGCGGTACGAGGTTGAGTACGGGGCTGCTTTTCTCGAGTGGTTCGCCGCAGAAGGGGAGCGCGCATACGGAGAGACGATTCCGAGTCATAAGGTTGACAGTCTGCTTCAGGTGCGAATGCATCCGATCGGGGTCGCGGCGGCGGTAACTCCGTGGAACTTCCCCATCGCGATGATCACACGGAAGGCGGGTGCAGCTCTTGCAGCGGGCTGCCCGATCATCGTGAAGCCAGCGCCGGAGACGCCATTGTCGGCTCTCGCCCTGGCCAGATTGGCAGAGGAGGCAGGTCTTCCCGCCGGCGTGTTTCAGACTCTAGTGGGTGAGCCCATCGAGCTATCAACGCCTCTGTTGCGCGACACCAGAGTGCGAGCCCTCTCGTTTACGGGATCTACCCAGGTCGGCCGCTTGTTTCTGGAGGGGTCGGCCCAGACCATTAAAAAAGTCTCGCTCGAACTCGGAGGGCATGCTCCCTTCCTGATCTTTGATGACGTCGACCTTGAGAAAGCCGTCAAAGGTGTGATGGCTGCCAAGTTTGCGACATCGGGTCAGGACTGTCTCGCGGCGAATCGCATTTACGTACAAAGGGGCATTCACGATACGTTCGTTGAAGCGCTTAGCGCGGCAATGGCTCAGCTCAAGGTCGGTCACGGCTTGAATCCTGCTAGCGATATCGGGCCAATGACGAAGCTTTCGGTGGCCGAGAAGTGCCGGGCGCAAATCGTCGATGCGGTCGTAAAGGGCGCGCAAGTCATCACCGCGAAGAAAGATGACAATTTGGGCCCGAACTTCGTTCTTCCGACTCTGCTCACTCAAGTCACCGACGACATGCTCATCGCGCGTGAAGAAACTTTTGGGCCAGTAGCTGCCGTACTACCTTTCGACTCGGAAGAAGAGGTCATCAATCGAGCTAATTCGAGCGAAATGGGCTTGGCCGGGTACGTGTACACCGGCAACCTGCGTCGAGCGCTCCGGCTCTCTGAGAGAATCGAGTGCGGCATGCTCGGTGTCAACACCGCTTCCTTTACAGGTCCGCCCATTCCGTTCGGTGGATGGAAGCAGTCAGGACTGGGACGCGAAGGCTCTCGGCACGGTCTATCGGAATACATGGAACTGAAGTACGTGTGCTTCGGCGACTTGGCGGCTTAGGAGGAAATGAATGAACAAGATTAAGACTATCGCTGAACAAGATCGCTCGACTGTTCTCCATCCTTTCACTCAGCTCAAAGACTTCGCCACCGGTAAGATTGGTGATCCGACGATCATCACTGGAGGAAAAGGTATCCGCATCGAAGATGCGCAGGGACACAGTTATATCGACGGGTTTGCGGGACTCTACTGCGTAAACATCGGATACGGCCGGACCGAAGTGGCTGAAGCCATTGCGCGACAGGCTTACCAACTCGCCTACTACCACACGTATGCGGCGCACACGACCGAGGAGCTCGCCACTTTGTCGCACCGTCTCGTGCAAATGGCTCCTGGTAAGCCCAGCAAGGTATTCTACGGTCTGTCGGGATCGGATGCGAACGAAACCCAGGCGAAGCTTGTCTGGTATTACAACAACCTTCGTGGCCAGCCTAAGAAGAAAAAGATCATCTCACGCGAGCGGGGCTATCACGGTTGCTCAGTGATCTCTGGCTCAATGACCGGCATGTCGTTTTACCACGATCATATGGATCTTCCCTTTCCGGGTATTGTGCACACGGGCGCGCCTCACCACTACTGGGGAGCCGAGCCGGGCGAGACGGAAGAGTCGTTTTCTCGTCGGCGGGCGGCGGAGCTTGAAGAGCTAATCGTTAGGGAAGGTCCAGAAACGATCGGCGCATTTATTGCCGAGCCGGTGCTTGGCACGGGCGGGATCACGCCCCCGCCCGCCGGGTACTGGCGCGAGGTTCAGTCCGTGCTTAGGCGCTATGATGTTCTTCTGATCGCAGATGAGGTTATTTGCGGTTTCGGTCGAACCGGCGCTGATTTCGGCAGCACGCTTTACGACATGGAACCGGATCTGGTCACGGTCGCAAAAGGCCTGACGTCCGGCTATGTCCCGCTCTCCGCCGCCATTATTGGCGAGAAGGTATATGCCGTCATGGAGGAGGCGGCGGATCGAGTTGGTGCATTTTCGCATGGTTACACCTATTCCGGCCATCCGATTGCGGCAGCTGCTGCCAATGCGGTGCTTGATATTGTCGAGCGGGAACGTCTCAGCGACCGCGCCAAGACCGTCGGCGCGCATTTCCAAAAGCGGCTCAAGGAAAAATTTGCACAGCTGGAGATCGTAGGCGAAGTTCGAGGTGTGGGCTTGCTCGGCGCTGTGGAGTTTGTTGCTGACCGTCAGACGAAGCGCCGATTTGATCCAGAACTCAAGGTGGGGGCGCGGATCTCCAAGGCTGCTCGCGATCGGGGGCTCATTGCACGAGCTATGCCGCACGGAGACATCCTTGGATTTGCCCCTCCCCTCGTCGTATCCGAAGCTGAAATCGATGAGATCGTTGATCTGGCTTACAAAGCGACCAAGCAAGTGATGGATGAGCTCGCGAAGTAAGCCGGCTCGCGATAGAAGATGTGCTCCTATGTGACGCCTCCCTTTCTGTTCGTTCTTGGACAGGCAGGTCAGACCGCGTCACCGTGATCCGCGGAAGGGCATCAGTGTTGTCCTCGCTGATGCAGTCGCGCGGTTCTCGTTTAAGACGAAGCCTGTCCCTCTCTCTACCGCATTTTGGTAGGCTCTTAAACTCAGCCGGCGCCACGCGGCGAATGCGCCCTGCGAAAACATGCAGGTTGTCGCTATCATGCGCAGAATTTCGCGTCTGCAAAGGGCTAGATCGAGGAACTTCGACTTTAGTCGTCCCGTAATATTTTCATTAAAATTAGGATGAGCAGAAGCCAAAGTCGACTTCTTTGCCAATGCAGTTGCTGCGGCTCCTGTCCTCTCCACGTGGAATGAATAGCTGATGAACCTCGCGCGAGTGGGGCCCAGCTCGAGGGGGACCGATTGCATGGAGTATATTACTCGCTGTGATAAAGGGGGGGTCTTGCATCAGTAAGGCGACGTGCCGCAGCCTTTCTAGACAACGTAACTGGAGCGCAAGACCAGGGATGTACAAGTCGCCAGAGCTGGATTACCAAGTGGACAACACTCGGCGATGAACAATGTATCATCGGAGATTTGAAGGCAAGCCAAGGCGACAGCAACGAAGCGGCCGAGGCGCGGCTTTGTGCGCTAACAGCATTTGAAGTGGCCAGACGACTGCTTCATGAGAACGATCCTCAATGCGGGGAAGTGACAGCGAGGATTGAGGCTGGAATTCAATGCCTTGAAGTGGGCCTGGCGAAAGTCGAGCGAGTAACAATCGAAAGCTGGGGCTGTACCGAACTTCTGGCCTATTATGTTCCTGCTGGTAGTCGTGCCCTACCTGCACCCGCCGTCATTTGCATCAGCATGGAAGATGAATCAGAAGCCACGTTGCTTGCAAGACTTCTACCCGCGGTGACCGATCGATGCATGTCGCTCCTGGTCCTATCTCACCGCGATGTCTCCCATCCCGCGCGAGGCCTTTCGCAAACCTTGTTGTCATCCTGTTTGGACTACCTCTCTGGGCGCCCCGACATCGACGCCGCTCGGATCGGCGTCTATGGAGAAGGACTTTCGGCTGCTTTGGCTACTGACTTCGCGGCCTCTGACCGCCGCCTAGTTGCGGCGGTTTGCGATGGCGGCCTTTGGAATTGGGCACGCATGCAGGCGTCTGTCGTCTGGATGACTAGAGCCGCAGAGGCGCGGGAGGAGGGGAGCGTCACGGCACAACGCACGCAATTGATCCGACGATTGGGATGCCCAGTTCTCGTAGTCACGGGAGGGCGGGGCGCCGTTAGCGTCTCGGAAGCGATGAAACTACAGACCGAATGCATTGAGGAGCGCATTGATCTGGATCTGACCATGCCCCGGATGGTCAAAAGCGCAGGTGGATGCATCGAAAACTTCGTAACTTCCGATGATTGCATCTTCGGTTGGTTAAACCAGAAGCTCGCGTTGAGTGCAGCTCTGCCAGCACAACCAAACGATCTGCCGCAGATCAGTTCACACGCTCTTGGTCACTAATTGGGCAAGCGTACCGACAGGCCCCGATAGAGGACCAGCGCGAAGGCGCGCAGCGAATCACAGAGCTCGTTAGTTCGCAACGTGATCCGCTTTCCGCATCCCTTTCAGTCGCGTGGCAGCCCTTTTCCACTTCGCTGCTCCCTGGCGATGTGGACGCCTTTGATTGCTTCACGCGGCACGAAATCCGCATGAATACATCGCGGCCAGGTTTGTTCGTGCAGTATTTAGGCTTCTAGGACGGTCTCATCGCAGGTTTTCGTGCCAACCTTCCCCTATTCTGAGCAGAACTTTGGCATATGCTGCATCCATCGGTGGACGTAGGCAATGGGCATCCTTCCGCAAGTCCACCGCGACCCTACAGTTTCTTCAATTACAGCGTGTGTTTCCGAACTTAGCCGCCCTGATAGGCTAGGCAAGCGCTTTCGGAGCCCGCTTCGACCGAGGTTAGGTTCACTCCGCGCTCGGACTGTTGCCTTGTCGCGGCGTTCGCGGAACGAGATCAAGAAGGGGAAGCTATGAGCGACTTATTTAAACATCAACCGTCCGGCTTTAGCCGCCGGAGCATGCTTCGTGCTGCCGCCGCCGCAATGGCTATTCCCGCACTCGCGCGATCGACAGTTGCCTTTGCGCAGGACAAGCTTGCCGGTAGTGGTCAAGTCATCGCGTTCTCCTGGGGCGGTCTGTTCACTAAAGGCATTCGGAAATACGTCTACGAGCCTTTTACCGAAGCAACCGGCATCAAGGTGGTCGACGTCGTTGCCGATGTTGCCGAGCCTCAGGTTAAGGCGATGAACCAAGCCGGCCGTGTTGATTGGGATACGGCCTTCATACAGGCGTCGACCCTTCCATCGATGGACGAAGCGGGCATGTTCGTCCCGATCAATTATAGCCTTTGGGACGCTGAATCCATAAAGGGGACTGAGCAATCGGTTCGTCTCAAAAGCGCAGTCCCAGTGATCGCATCGGCCATGACGTTAGCCTATGATAAGCGCGCGCTTGGAAACAATGGTCCAAAAAGCTGGGGCGATTTCTGGAACGTCAAGGCGTTTCCTGGCCCCCGCGGTCTCACTCAGTTGCCGGCAAATGCAAAAAACAACATCGTGTTCGCGTTGCTGGCCGATGGGGTGCCGAAATCTGACATCTGGCCGCTCAGCGACGACAAGATCGACAGGGCCCTTAAGAAGTTCGACGAAATCAGGCCGCACATCAGCAAATGGTGGAGTGCGGGAAGCGAGGCGCCTCAATTGCTTCTCAATAGGGAGATCGCAATGTCGAGTTGCTTCGACGGCCGCGCGATCAGCGCAATTCGTCAGGGTGCCCCTATTCAGATGATTTGGGACGGGGCATACGTGAACTACACCTATTGGACGGTTCTGAAGGGCGGCCCGAACAGCGAAAACGCGCAGAAGCTGATTGCATTCGTAAATCGAGCGGCAGTTGCTGCCGAGTTCACCATAGGAACGGGGTATCCCGGCCCGAACATAAATCAGCTCGACCATCTGCCTTCTGATCAGGTCCCGTTGCTCAGCATCAATCCTGAAAATTCCTCCAAGGTGATCCACGAGAATTCTGCTTGGCTTGCGGCCAAGCGTCCCGACGGCAAAACCAATCTCGAGCACATCGGAGACCGGTGGCTGGCATGGCGCGTACAGTGATCCTGCCGACAGGCAACGTCCCGTCAGAGTCGTCGGCGGTCGCGCACTCGGCCGGGCCCACGCCATGGGCTTGGCTCCTGCTGCCGGGCGGTATCTTCCTTGCGCTGCTCTTTCTCGTGCCGCTCGCTGGGCTCCTGATGCTTTCGCTCGGAATGCCCAATTGGACGTTCGCGCGCTTTGTAGGAATCGGTAGGGATCCGGTCTACCTGGCCGTATTGCGCACCACGTTGCAGATAAGCATATCGGTCACCGCGCTCGCCTTGATGCTTGGCTATCCCATGGCCTACTCGTTGACGACGAGCAAATCATCGAGCCTGCGCACATTCCTTCTCATTGCGGTTGTGTTGCCGTACTTCACCAGCGTATTGGTGCGCACTTTCGCGTGGATTGTTCTTCTGGGGCGCGGCGGGATTATCAATGATCTCCTGCTCAAATTAGGCCTCATCTCCCAGCCAATTTCAATGCTCTACAACCGCGCAAGCGTGATCATTGGCATGACCCAGATAGTCTTGCCACTCATGATCCTTCCTATGTACACCGTCATGTCGAGCATTGATGAAAAGCTGCTGCGTGCCGCCAGAGCCAACGGTGCGAGCCCGATTGCGGCGTTTGTGACGGTGTTCCTGCCGCTCAGCTTGCCGGGCGTCATGGCCGCAGTGCTGCTCGTGTTTGTCAACTGCCTTGGCTTTTACATCACCCCGGCACTGCTCGGCAGCTTGTCCGATTTCACGATCACGATGCAGATCTATAGCGAGGTGGTTGATCATCTTAACTGGGGCTCCGGATCCGCGCTGTCCATCGTACTTCTGGTCTCGGTGCTGGCGACGCTGTGGATTGGATCCCGCTTCTTTCCAATCAATCAGCTTTTGGGATTGTCCGACGGTCAAGATGCCGTTGCCAGTCCCCACACGCGAAAGCAGTGGCTGATGCATCTTGGGTCTGCGGCTAACGTTCTCGACCGCTGGCTGCCCTCTCTGGGCGGCTATGGTGTATCCATCGTTTCGTCCCTTCTAGGAACGCTTCTTCTCCTACCGATACTGGTCGTGGCATATCTCTCGTTCAGTTCGTCCGCCTTTTTCGAGTTCCCCGCGCCTGGTTATTCGCTTCGCAACTATCAAGCGTACGTCTCCGATGCTGGTTGGATAAATGCGACATTTACAAGCATACGCGTCGCACTGATGGCAACCTCCATGGCAATGGCGCTCGGGGCGACACTTGCTTTCGGTCTTGCGCGCGGCCGCATACCTGGTCGCGGAGCAGTGGTTGCTCTCGTGCTTTCCCCTATCATCCTGCCGACCATCGTGGTGGCGATTGCCACCTATTTCGTGTTGGCTCGGGTAGGCCTTCAGGGCACCGAGTTCGGGCTCGCGCTTGGCGAAGCCGTCTACTCGATCCCCTACGTAGTGGTCCTTATTGTCGCTAATCTTCGTGACCTCAACCCGGCCTATGAGCGGGCGGCTCGCAGCCTTGGCGCAGGGCCCGGGGCCACATTCCGCACGATCACTATTCCACTGATTACGCCGGCCTTTATCGTGGCCGCGTTTTTTGCTTTTCTGCACTCCTTCGATGATGTCGTGTACGTGCTGTTCCTGGGCATCGGAGTGATCACCACTCTGCCTATGCTTATGTGGCAAAGCATCTCGCAAGGCGTCGATCCCACCATTTCGGCGGTGGCCACTCTGCAGGTGGTGCTGGCCGCGGCTGTCATCATCGTGAGTGCCTGGCTTCGGCGCAGAAAAAGTGTCTGAGGTACGAGAGCACGTTAACAGACGAACAGAGCACCAAATGGAGCCCAAATGCTGATGAAAGCCGGGTTGACCAGCGCTGATGTGAAGACCGGCGGGATTGTGCTGAATAACCTGCACAAACGGTACGGTCGCGCAACAGCCGTTGATAGTGTCAGCCTTACGATATCGCCCGGAGAGTTCGTCTCATTGCTGGGCCCGAGCGGATCGGGAAAGACGACAACTCTGATGATGATCGCTGGTTTCGAGTTGCCGGACAGCGGTCAGATCTTGTTGGATGACAAGGATATCACGCGACTGCCGCCCCACCGTCGCGAACTCGGCGTGATCTTCCAGAACTATGCCCTATTCCCGCATATGACGGTCGCCGAGAATGTCGCATATCCGCTTCGGATGCGACGTATGCCTAAAGCGGAGATCGAAACCCGCGTGCATCGCGTCCTTGACCAGGTGCACCTAACTGCCCTGGCCTCACGATACCCTCACCAAATGTCCGGCGGTCAACAGCAGAGAGTGGCGATTGCCAGAGCAATGGTTTTCGAACCACCTGTCCTGCTTCTCGATGAACCTCTCGGTGCGCTGGATAGAAAGTTGCGCCAGCATCTCAGGAACGAGATCAAGACCCTGCATAAGGAAGTCGGCAAGACGATGATCTATGTCACCCATGATCAGGATGAGGCTCTTGCCATGTCCGATCGGATAGCGGTGATGCATGAGGGCCGGATACGGCAGGTTTCCGCACCGCAGGACATCTATCGCAGGCCCGCCGATTTGTTTGTTGCCAGTTTTGTGGGTGAGGTAAATCTCATCCCCGTCAAGCTCAGGTCCGGCGTCCTTCAGGGGCCTGGCGGTGAGGACTTGGCTGCCGCGCATCGGCCTGAGGCGGATATGGATGCGACGCTTTGTGTGCGACCCGAACATTTGCGCCTCGACAAAGCCGTCGGAAATGCGCGTGGAGTTCAGGGGCGTATTGTCGACATGACATTCATTGGTGATGCGACCATCGTCGAATTTCGCACGGAGTATGGATTGCAGTTGACGTCGAAGGTGCTCAACGTCTCAGCTGAAGCACTGCCCGGGATCGGCGATGCGTGTGTCGCCTCTTGGGTCGCGAACGACGCAAGCGTTCTGAAGGAGTAGCTTGTCGACGTCGCTTTGCGAGGTCGACTAGAATGCGTGGCGTCGCCCCCCGAGTACCCTGAACACTGCGTGACAAGCGACAACAAACGTGCGGCAGCCGGCTAAAATCGTCACGTTTCGGAGATCAATATGGCCGATAAAGTTCCAGCACTTACTGTGCTCCTCAACCATCCTGCTGCCGAAACATACGCAGGACTCATCGGTGAGCGTTTTCCGCAGGTTCGCGCAATCAGCGCGCCCGATCCCGAACGGCTAGAGCGTTACATAGGTGAGGCAGATGCACTGCTCGCGTCTCGCTTCCCTGTAGAGCTGTTCAATAAGGCGAAGAAATTGCGCTGGTTTCAATGCACTAACGCCGGTGTTGATTCCATCTTGCCCATTCGCGACCGAGCGGGTCACATCACCGTCACCAATGCACGCGGAATTCACGGCGACATCATCACGGACTTTGTGATGGCCGGCGTAACGATGCTGCACTGGGATTTCCGGAGGTTCTTGCAAGAGCAGGCCGAACGAAAGTGGAACCCGCGTTATGTGGCGCCCCTAGCTGAGAAGACGCTCGGAGTAGTCGGACTGGGCTCCATCGGAGCGACCATCGCGCGCCGCGCCAAGAGCGCTGGAATGACAGTCGTAGGCTCGAAACGGGATATTTCCATAGCAGTCGAGGGTGTTGACCACCTGTTTGCCTCCGACAGGCTCGCAGAGTTGCTTCCGCTGTGCGACTTTGTGGTTCTGGCTGTGCCCGCGACCGCAGACACAATCGGGCTCATCGGCGCAGCGGAGTTCGCGCGCATGCGAGGTGATGCCTTTCTCGTTAACATCGCCCGAGGTAATGTCGTGGTGGAGGCAGATTTGATCAAGGCTCTTCAGACGCGAGAAATCGCCGGAGCGATGCTCGACGTCTTCGAGCACGAACCGCTGTCCCAGGACAGCCCGCTATGGCATATGCCAAACGTCATTGCGACGCCTCATGTGGCGGGAAGTCCAACGAATTATACAGAGCGGGTGTTCTCCATCTTTGGCGACAACATTGGCCACTTCCTGAAGAACGAGGCGATGAGGAACGCCGTGGACATGAGTCGCGGCTATTAAGGGCCGCTGGATGAGGAGAAGCGGTGCAGTCCGACTGTTGAGCCGCCCGATTTCAGTGATTGTATGTGCGAACCCCGTATGCTGATGCTGCCAGTCAGGCTCGTCCGCCAGCATTGAGCGGGCCGTCGGAGTTGCCTGAGCAGACAGTCAGGCCAGAATATCCCAGTGCTTATTTTATCGGTGCAGTGGCGCAGGCGATCGACTTGCCGGCTGAATCATTGTTTTTGAGCGCTGCATTTTCCGCAATTTGCATTGCCGACAGCTGTAATGTCGGCGCCGCTTCGAAGGTAACGGTCGTGACTATCAGCAGGACTCCAGCAGCGCCGCTTCTGCCAGAGTTGATCGGGAAATTCCGCAAGATCGTCGGCGAGAGGCACGCCATCACCGATGTAGCCGACATCGAGGCCTACGTCACCGAAGAGCGCAATCTATTCCACGGCCGCTCGCCGCTGGTGCTGCGCCCGGGCTCGACCGCGGAAGTCGCCGCAATCTGCAAGCTCGCCTCCGAGCACAAGATCGCGCTGGTGCCACAGGGCGGCAACACCGGGCTCGTCGGCGGCCAGACCCCGCACAATGGCGAGGTGGTGGTGTCGCTGCGCCGGCTCGACAAGATCCGCGAGATCGACACCGCCTCCAACACTATGACCTGCGAGGCCGGCGTGGTGCTGCAGATCGCGCAACAGAAGGCCGCGGACGTGGACCGGCTGTTTCCGCTCTCCCTCGGCGCAGAAGGCAGCTGCACCATCGGCGGCAATCTCTCGACCAATGCCGGCGGCACGGCCGCGCTGGCCTATGGCGTCGCGCGCGAGATGGCGCTGGGGCTCGAGGTGGTGCTGGCGGACGGTCGCGTGCTCAACGTGCTGTCGAAGCTGAAGAAGGACAACACCGGCTACAATCTGCACAACCTGTTCATCGGCGCCGAAGGCACGCTCGGCATCATCACGGCGGCGACGCTGAAGCTGTTTCCGAAGCCGCGGTCGATCGAGACCGCCTTCGTCGGGCTGAAGTCGCCGGACGCCGCGCTGAAGCTGCTGGCGATCGCGCAAAGCGAGGCCGCCAATGCGCTGACGAGCTTCGAGCTGCTCTCGGAGATGGCGGTCGATTTCTCGATCCGCCACGGCATCGACGTGCGCGATCCGCTCGCGCAAAAGCATGACTGGTACGTGCTGATGGAATTGTCTTCGCCCGGCGATGACGCCCGCACGCCGCTGGAAACCATCCTCGGCCGCGCCATGGAGGACGAGATCGTCGACGACGCGGTGATCGCGGCCAACCTCACCCAGCGCGCCGGCTTCTGGAGACCGCGCGACGAGATGTCGTCGGCGCAGAAGCCGGCGGGCGGTTCGATCAAGCACGACATCTCGGTGCCGGTGGCCACCGTGCCCACCTTCATCGCCGAGGCCAATGAAGCCGTGGTCAAGCTGATCCCCGGCGCGCGGCCGGTGCCGTTCGGCCATCTCGGCGACGGCAATCTGCACTACAATGTCAGCCAGCCGATCGGCGCCAACACCGCGGACTATCTGGCGCGCTGGCACGAGATGAACGCGGTTGTGTTCGAGATCGTGCTGCGCGTGGGCGGCGCGATCTCGGCCGAGCACGGCATTGGCGTACTCAAGCGCGACAAGCTGCCCGACGTGAAGGACAAGACCGCGATCGAGCTGATGCGACAGCTCAAGGCGATGCTCGATCCGCTCGGAATCATGAACCCGGGAAAAGTGCTGTGAACCTCCTGTCTCGTCGAGCCGGGCACTCGTTCGACCGCAGCGACAGTCGTCGGTCTGGTCGTGGCGTTGCGGTCTGGAATCGAAGAATAGCTGCGGACAGGATCTCGAGTTGCCGCTGCCCATAACGAAACATGGCTGCATTCGCTGTTCTCAGCGGAAGTGTAATGATCGCCGCAGTAAGGCAAAGCCCGAGAGCATGAGGAATTGAAGATAGGACGCGCACAGTCTCGGTCCTGCGGCTTCACTTCGCCCATGACTACTGTGCAGCGATCATCCGATCGCCTGGTCAGCCATGCTTGGCAGAAATCCGCCCAAGAGGTGCGCCTTGAGGCTGGATTAGAGCGCCGGCATGCGATTTATCGCACAAATCAGTCTTTCGGCGTTCGCTACATTTAGCCATGACTTCGCTACTGGTCCACGTCAACAGAGCTGTTTCTCAGCCGAATTCAGCGCGCGCCCCGACCGCTGCTCGAAGTTGAACGTCGTAAATGAAAACAATGCCTGTCAGGCGACTAGCGCAGATACTTCCACCGGAGCCTCACAATGCGAACCATCCCAGAGATAAAGGCCGCCGAAGGAGAGACGAGGGCATTGCGACGCTGGTTCCATGCTCATCCGGAGTTGGCTTTCGAGGAGACCGAAACGTCGGATCTCATTGCCACGACGTTGAAAGAATATGGCATCGAGGTGCACCGTGGCCTCGGTCGCACGGGTGTGGTCGGCGTGCTGCGCGTTGGTGACGGGAAGCGCTCGATTGGATTGCGCGCGGACATGGATGCCCTGCCGATGCAGGAACTCAACGGGTTCGCGCATCGGTCGCAGTATCCCGGAAAGATGCATGCCTGCGGTCATGACGGGCACATGGCGATGTTGTTGGGCGCTGCTCGCCATTTGGCACGTACTCGAGATCTCGATGGCACAATCGTATTCATCTTCTCCCCGGCGGAGGAAAATGGCTCGGGCGCGAAGGTGATGGTGGATGAGGGTATCTTCAGACAGTTTCCGGTCGACGCAGTCTTCGGTTTGCATAATTGGCCAGGCCTGCCTGTAAACAGCTTCGGCATTAGGTCTGGTCCGATTTTGGCGGGATGCACCAATTTTGACATTCGGATCATCGGGGTTGGCGCGCACGCTGCGTTTCCGCATGATGGAAAGGATCCCATCTTGACGGGTTCACAAATCGTCACGGCGCTCCAGGGCATCATCACCCGCAACAAGAATCCAATGGATGCAGCAGTATTATCTGTCACTCAGTTCAATGGGGGCGAGGCGAGAAACATCGTCCCAGATACAGCCAAACTTGCCGGCACCATAAGAGCTTTCGACGAGAAGACATTGGATCTCATCGAGTCCAGGATGCAGACGATCGTCCAAAATGTTTCCGCGGCATATGAATGTAGGGCGGAACTCACAATTAAACGCTATCCGCCCACGGTGAACACGTCGGCTGAAACACACTTTGCGGGGGAAGTAATGAAATCGATTGTTGACGAGGCGAGAGTGGACACGGACGTTGTACCGACAATGGGCTCCGAGGATTTCGCATACATGCTACAGGCGCGCCCTGGTGCCTTCGCATTTGTGGGGGCCGGGGACGGGGAGCACCGTGAGGAGGGCCACGGGCCGGGTCCCTGCGCTCTTCACAATACCAGTTACGATTTCAATGACGAGATACTCTCGTTGGGATCGACATACTGGGTAGAATTGTCGCGGCGGTGGTTAGGAGCGCGAACAGCCTAGTGGTCAATGCGGACGTTGTCGCACCGCGATTGATGCTACGGCACAGAAAGAGAGAGGCAGCGCCTTTCCACGAAAATAGCTCGCTTGGACTCGTATTTCGCGCCGCATCGATCACATGAATCTGGCCACAGCCAAGCGTCAGTATGGTGAGACAGGTACTCGGAACGGGAGGCTCGTTGTCTTATGTCGATTTGGATCGACATCCGCCGTCTTGCAAGGACAGTACGCGGCAGAATTCGGCTCGCTCGAAAAGCGCAATTTGATGCTGATGCTCTCTGCTGGTGGCTACTACCAATCGATCCGCCGGGTGTAAACATCTCGGAGGTATGTGAAATAGTAGAGTCTGAGCGAAAGAAAGTCCGGGCGAAAAAGCGCGTCCCCACCTAAAAAATGGCACGATCTGGATGCGACCTAATCGCCCGAAGAGCTGTGGCCATTTCGGCTCATGATGAGGAGGGGTGGGCTGGTTCTCACGCTTGCGCCGATAGCCTGATCAATTTGATCCGATCCACAAGCCAAGCGTTTCAACGGCCGCTCGATTGAGACGGAGTGCCCCTACTCGCAGGGACGGTTCGCGCTGGACGCGTTTTCGCAGAATTTCGGCTGCAAGGCCGGACTCTGAGGTGGGAATTTGCGGCGGAACCGGGTTAAGCTTAAGCCATGACAGCAGACACTCCACATGCATTGGGAATTCTCAAGCTCGAGCGCGGGGTGCCACCCGGCGCGACGCCACCGACTCCGCCGTGTGGCTCGATGCTGAATCCAGCCAGCTTCGACTTTCCCGTGGTCTACGAAACGGTCGAGGGGGCATGGGTTGAGAACGTCGTACGCGGGGATCCTTTGCTCGAGCCGGCTTTCATCGCGGCCGCGCGGCGTCTGGTGGAGCGGGGTGCCGTCGCGATCAGTTCGACTTGCGGCTTCTCTATCCGTCACCAGGCCGCGGTCGCGGCCTCGGTAAATGTTCCTGTGGGGATGTCTAGCCTGCTGTTGCTGCCAGCTTTGCTTCGGCAGTTGCCGCCGCTGGCCAAGCTTGCTGTTCTAACCTACGACTCCAAGTGTTGCAGCGAAGACCTGCTTGGACTTGACGACCCGAACGAGCGGGCAAGAGTCGTGATTGGTGGCATTGAAGGCGGCAAGTTTTGGCACGACGAGCTAAAGCGTCCGGCGCCGGCAACCGATGTGGCTGCCATTGAGGCGGATGTGGCCAGTTGCGTCGCCCGACTTCGCGACGCGCACCCGCAGATCGCGGTCATTCTATTCGAATGTGCTGCATTCCCGATCGTTGCTCCGGCAATTCGTCGTGTTGCGAGGCTGCCCGTCTACGACGTCGTTGGTCTCTGCCGGCAGATGATGGCGTCCGTTCCTTGAGGCCGTAGCTGCCTTGAACAGTCTCTACGGTCGCCCTTGATGCTATTCGGAATAAGCCATACAGATCGCACGTCATAGTCTCTCGCGGTCTCCGTGGAAAAACACGCCCTTTGATATACCTGCGGTCCTTGCGGGAGCGCTAAGCTTTGCATATTGCGAGACTGCCACTCGTATACATCTTTGCCTTGCAACCGATGCGACCTCAACCCCAAAGAAGCGCTGCGCTCAAAAGAGTTTTCGCCAGTATGCGCCCAGAGATGATCTGTCCGGATTGCTCGGCGGGGTTGCATAGCCGGTTCGGCAGCTTGCCTAGCGAAATTCAACGTGAAACCTGGCGAGATCGGCCGAAACATGCGCGACCGAGCTAAAACTGGTCGATTTCCTTCGTTGCAACGCGCTAGATTTTTCTTCTGAGAACTTACGGGCCCGAAAGTGCGAATAAGAGAGTAGACGGATGAGAGCGCGCACCAACAGCTTTCTATCGGAGTCCGAGCGTGATGCAGTGATCGAGTTAAGGCATGCGATGCATCGTGAGCCTGAACTCTCAAATGCCGAATGGAAAACACAGGAGCGGATTCGGAGCGTGCTCCAGCAATTTGGTCTCAACCAGACCAATACTTTCCACACGACCGGCCTCTACATCGATATTGAAGGCACGGCCTCCGGCCCAAAGCGCTCGATCGCGGTACGCGGCGATATCGACGCACTGCCGATCCAGGAGACGCGCGATGACCTCCCTTATCAATCACAGGTCAAGGATGTTATGCATGCCTGCGGCCATGACATGCACGGCTCGATCGCGCTCGGGGCTGCACTCGCATTCCATCGAATGCGCGACAACTTCGCAGGTAAAGTGCGCGTCTTCTTCCAGCCGGCCGAGGAGGCCGAGCCGCTGGGTGGACGCACTGTGCAGGATGAGAACCTGCTGGAAGGCTTCGACCACGCCGTCGGCTTTCACGTCGCTCCCGAGATTCCCGCTGGCAAGTTTGGCGCGCGCGAGGGTGCTGTAACCAAGTCGGCCGATCAGTTCAGACTTATCATTACGGGTAAGATGGCCCATGGCGCGGCGCCCCATAAGGGCGTCGACGCGATCGCAATCGCCGCTGCCTTCGTGAACGAGGTACAAAAAGTAGTCTCGCGCGAAATGCCACCCGATGACGGGGCGGTGGTCACAATCGGTACCATTCACGGCGGCGAGGCGACCAATATCATCTGCCCTTCCGTCGTTATGGAAGGGACGATCAGAACTCGCAGCCCAGAACGTAGGGGGCAGCTGTGCCAGCGCGTGCGGGAAGTGGCCGAAGGCGCCGCGGCGATGCACCGTGGCCAAGCGGAGTGCGTCATCCGCTCGGGTGAACCCCCTGTCGTCAACGATGCGGAGATGGTGAGGCGCTTCCGCCAAATCGTTCATGACACGGCCGGCCCTGATGGCTTCAATGCCAGCAAGGAGGTCACAGGTAGCGACGATTTCGGGTTCTACTCGGCGTGCGTACCTTCGATCTATTTTTGGTTCGGTAGCCGCTCGGCGGTCAACGGATCGCCCGTACATACGCCGACTTTCGGAGCCTCGGATGAGCTCATCATTCCGGCGACGGAACTTGCCGTCAAATACATTCTTGATTTGCTGAATACCTGAGATCGGTCGCAACGAATGCCGAGGCAAGACGTCTTCCGGTTGAAGAGCGCCGATTTACCCATGCCGCATGCGAGGGCACCCCATGCCTGATCTGCCGACTTATCGCCCGACTCACCGGTGCATGGAGGAGCGGCTCCGTCCTCGTCTTCATCGAAGTCTGCTGGCCTACCAACACGAAATGAAGTTGAGGTGCTTACGGCTTCAGCCTTGTGAGGGCGCTCAAGCTCTGGAATGACGTCTGAAGCTGCTTCGTGGCCGCAACTCGGCCCTGCGCGAGGCGACACGACCTTACACCTTCCGAACACGTTCGTTGTCGTCCTCGCGGCGGAGGTACTGGCCTCCCCTTTATGGGGCGGCCGCTTTTCCTATCGCCACCTGAGATATCCATCGGCGTCATGCCGGATCCTCTTTGAGAGTGCCCATGAACAGCTCGATCTATGCCGGCCCCGTATTCGAAATGGCCAAGCAGCAATTCGTGCATGTTGCCGATCACCTGCAAATACCGGAAATGGACAGAGATCGACTACTCTACCCGAAGCGCGCAATCGCCGTATCGTGCCCATTCACAGGGACGATGGCCGTACAGAGGTCTTTCAGGGCTACCGGGTCCAACATCACCTGACGCTCGGGCCGACCAAGGGTGGAACGCGATTCGCGCCCTCCGTGGACATCGGCGAGGTCGCCGCTCTAGCCGTTTGGATGAGCTGGAAATGCGCGTTAGCGGGCCTTCCCTATGGCGGAGCAAAAGGGGGGATTACCGTTGATCCTTATGCGTTGTCGCCGCGCGAATTGGAAGCTCTATCGCGACGGTATATGCAGGAGATGATCCCTTTCGTCGGTCCGCATACCGATGTCATGGCCCCTGATATGGGCACTATCGAGCAAGTCATGGCGTGGTTTATGGATACCTATTCGATGTATCAGGGGCAGACCGTCAACGAGATCGTCACCGGAAAGCCCGTATCGGCTGGAGGTACACTCGGTCGCCGCGAGGCAACAGGACGCGGCGTAGCCTATCTGGTCGGTCGCGTGCTTGAAATTCTCGGCATTCGCGCCGATGGGGCAACGGCCATTGTGCAAGGGTTTGGCAACGTTGGGGCCATAGCAGCCTATGCCCTGGCTGAAAGAGGTCTAAAGATCATCGGCGTTAGCGATCACACGGCGGCATACTTTGATCCCGGCGGTCTCGACCTTGCCGCCCTACACAGCCATACTTCCGAGCATGGCCACCTGGCCGGCTTTTCCTCTCAGAGCCTCATTGCCCCTCGGAGTTGCTCATTCAGAAGTGCGATGTCCTCATACCGGCTGCAATCGAGCAGGTCATTACGGGCCGGAATGCCGGACAGCTCAAGTGCCGAGTTCTAGCCGAAGGAGCAAATGGTCCAACCACGCCTGAGGCCGATGCAATCCTGCACACACGAGGCGACGAGATTTTCGTTTTGCCCGATATCCTTTGCAATTCGGGGGGAGTCATCGTCAGCTATTTCGAATGGGTGCAGGACCTCCAGCGACTGTTCTGGGAGCAGGCGGAGGTATTCGATCGTCTGTACCGGATCCTCGAACGCTCGTTCCAGCAAACCATAGCGCGCGCGAAACGCGATCGGATCTCGAATCGAATGGCAGCAACCGCCATCGGAATTGACGTGGTGCAAGGAGCAAAGCGAACCAGAGGTCTCTTTCCCTGATCACGTTGTCCTTTGGAACGGACGAGCTTGATAGGTCATCGAAGAACTGCAGGGCAAAACGCAATCATGAGCCAGCAGATCGTGGTGCCCAAACGGATATCCGTATGAAAACTGCCTTTTCCCGCCGAGGCGTGTGTCGGACGTCTCGGCACGAACTAGTCGACCAACACAGTCGGGCCTCGAAACGGAAATTGGCGCTGAGTGCGTTGTCTTGGTGAACGCTCGGCTGATCTGATCGTACCCGAGCATTACGGTCTGCCTACGCCGACTTCGCCGATCACTCTGCGGAAGTCGCGACCGTTTCGCTTCCGCTCGCGGTGACGCTTTGCTGGGCCGGACCCTTCTATTGTCACTACCCGACTGGCCTGGGAAAGCGAGCCAGGACATTTGGCGTGATCGCGGAAACCCGCCGACGGTAGCCCTCAATTGCTGCTGTCCAAGAGCACGCAATTGGGGCCGTTCCGCAGCAACCTGCGCCGCGTTGAAGGCCTTCGCAGGGCGAGAACGACCAGGGCGCTCGATCTGAAACAGAGCGATACTGGCTACTTGGCAGATATCGAACGAACACCCCAACCTTCTTCGAAATCGAGCTTCGGATGACGGTCGAAAGGACCATCGCACGATGTACGGAATGGGATCACGGCTCGGTTGCCCCCTACAATAACGTAAAGACGCTGTATCTGGCCGTTGGACGCAGGATTTCAGCCGCCACAAGCTCGTCATTGCTGAATACTCGTCCGGGAAGTCCGTAGTATTCCGTGACGAGCGGGAATTGCGTGCGTTTTGAGGATTGGCGAAGGGCGGAAGGTTGCACAGTCGCCGAAACGGTGCCCAGAGGGTCGCCGCCGATCATCCGACCAGGGTGTTTTCGGTCGAGCTGCCCAGGAAATTCGACGTTGCTTTGCCGGTCGTGGCGAGGAGACGTGCTGGTCGGCGAACGAGCGGGACCAGGTTCGGCGCGATCGTTGGGCAGCCGTACGCGCCCCGGAATTGCAACCTACTCAGGGCCGTCCGCGGCTCCCCGAACGTGTCGCTCCTTGGACGAGCAAGCAGAACAGTCGATTTCGCTTGAGCTGAAACGGATGAGGTTGGACATGATAAAGAGGCGAACATTCCTGCAAGTGGCAGCTACGGCCACAGCCGGGGCGCTAGCTGCGCCCTACGTCCACGCTGAGTCGAAGAAATTTTCCGGCATCACGTTGCGCGTAAACGGATATGGCGGGCTTTACGACGAAGCCCTCAAAAAGAGCGTGACCGCGCCCCTTGAGGAGAGATACGGGCTCAAGGTTCAATTCATTGCCGGCACGACATCAGCCGACTTTGTCAAACTGATCGCCAATAGAGACAATCCGCCTTATGACCTGTTTATGGGTGATAGCCCGAACATGGTCGAACTCACCAAGGCGGGCATGATCGAGGAGATCAGAGCGTCGGAGGTCCCGAACGTCAAACGGATTCTCCCGGACTTTCGCGAATTCGGGCAATTCGGAGTGCCATTCAGCGTCGCTTCGGTTATTCCAGTCTACAATTCAAAGTACATCAAGCAGCCGATTGCTTCCTACTCGGATATTGCGCGACCTGATCTGCTGGGGCGCGCGGTTGTTATGGCTTCCGCCACATACGGCAGCCTTCTGACCCTTCTGGGCTTGGCCGACGAAAATGGCGGCTCGATCGAAAACGTAGAGCCTGCGTTCAAAGTGATGAGCGCCGCGAAGACAAATATCGTCGCACTCGCGCAGACAAATGTCGCCGAGATCCAGATGTTTCAAAACGAAGAGGTGTATGCTGGCATATTCTGGGATGGTCGCGCTCACGAACTGAGGACCAAGGGCCTTCCCATTGTCACTGTTGTGCCGCCTAAGGGAGTTTACTCGGTCACCACCTACATCAACGTGGTCAAGGGTATTAAATACCCTGAAGCCGCATACGCCTATGCCGAGCAGTTGTTGTCCGATGAGGGCGTCCTCGGTGTACCTCGGGCGCTCCGGTACGGAGTAACAACCGACGTTGCTCTGCCAGAAGAGCTTCGCCAGGACCTGTTGTTCAATTCGCAGGCACGCATTGCTTTGAAAAAGAAAGTTGATTGGGAGAAACTTATAGCGAACCGCAGTGCTTGGACCGAGGAGCTGAACAAGATCATCCGAAGGTAGCTGGCCGGTATCGCTGTGATGTTTCCGGGGTTCGTCGATACCGCGGCGTCATGAATAGTTGTTACCAATCCCGAAGGGTTTGATATGGAGGAGCCTCTTGCCAGTCGCCGGGTCCTCACCCCTGCGCTCCTGCTAGCCCCAATGATCTTGCTGCTCGTGATATTCTTGATCGTGCCCACGTTCGGATTGCTGAGGGCCAGTTTTCTGTCTGAGAGTCACCTTCTCGATGGAAGCGGCTTTAGTCTGAAGCAATATATCCGCTTCTTTTCCGACTCCTATTACTCTTCGGTGCTATTCGAAACGTTTGTCGACGGGATTATCGTCAGCCTGGTTTGCTTGGCAATTGGATTCCCCACCGGGTACTCGCTTGCGCGGCTTTCGCCTCTGGCAAGGCGGTGGCGCATCATTATCGTCATCATGCCGCTAACGCTTAGCCTTGTGGTCATTGTATTTGGGTGGTTGATCATTCTTGGACGTAATGGAGTGATCAACGCACTCCTCTTAAGTTCCGGCATTGCTTCTTCGCCGAAGCAGCTTCTGTTTAGCCGGCCAGCGGTGATAACTGTCCTGGTGCAACAATTCCTTCCATTCATGATCTTGTCCGTCATGAGTGTGGTCACTCAAATAGATCCAGTGCTTGAGCACGCCGCCGCCAATCTACGCGCCAACCGATTGGCGACCTTCCGCAAAGTTGTCATTCCGCTCGCGCTTCCGGGCATATTTGCCGGCTTTAACCTCGTTTTCGTGCTCTCGATCTCGGCGTTCATTACTCCCCGGCTTATCGGCGGAAACCGCGTCGCGATGCTCGGTAGCCTCATCTATGAGCGCATCATGGCAGAACTGAATTGGCCCTCCGGCGCGGCAATGGCGTTCATTCTGCTCGTGAGCGGACTTGGGGTCACAGCGGCGCTGAATGCCCTCGCTGCGTCTCGTGTGGTTACGAAAGGAGGGCGCTATGCGCGTTGATCTTATCGACCGGGCAATGGCGGCGTCCGGGGCGGCCGTCCGCGCGATCGTGTACACGATGCTTGCGCTGCCAGCACTTCTGGTGATTGTTTGTTCATTTACCAGCGGTGACTCGTTGAATTTTCCGCCGACCGGCTTTTCCATGCGCTGGTACCGAGAGGCGTGGCAGAACGAATTGTTTATGACTGCGCTCTGGACGAGCACGTACATTGCCGTGCTTGTTTCCACGATGGCACTAGCGATCGGCTTTGCTGCCGCATTTGCAATTAATCGTTTCGCATTTCCTGGCAAAGGGTTCCTGCAAGCGCTCGCCTTCTCACCCCTGATTGTTCCGGCAGTCGTGCTCGGGATCGGTCTGTTGCAGCTCTTCGCCAAGTTGAACCTTACCCAAACGATATATCCCTTGCTGCTAGGCCATCTGGTACTTGCCATCCCCTACGTGATGCGCACCATCCTTGCGAGTCTAAGCTTGCATAATCGCGTACTCGAGGAGGCAGCGATGAATCTACGCGCCTCGCCTTTGAAGGTCATTCGGCGCATCACTCTGCCTCTCATCCTGCCTGGCCTTTTGTCGGCTGCGATCTTTGCCTTCGTTACATCATTCGGAAACGTTACAGTTTCCGCATTCTTGACTTACGGTGGCCACGTCACCTTACCAGTACAGATATTCACCTACGTCGACACCAGCTATGACCCGCTGGTTGCCGCGGTATCCAGCCTAATGATCGTGATAACACTAGTCATTATCCTGGTGATCGAGCGCTTGATCGGCGCCGACCGGGTCGCGTAGTCGGAGGAGAGATGCTCGCCTTGTCGGAAGGAAAAGAAGACGCCGTGTCCGAAAGCAACGACTTTGTCGTGGAATTGCGCTCTGTTTCCAAGCTCTACGGCGATGCGGCTGCGGTAGCAGACATTTCGCTCAAGGCTCGGCGAGGGGAACTTCTCTGCCTGCTTGGCCCATCGGGGTGCGGCAAAACGACGACTCTTCGCATGGTCGCGGGATTTGTGGAGCCATCCTCCGGCAGTATACACATTAACAACATCGATATGACGCATCAACCGCCTTATCGACGCGATACCGGCATGGTGTTCCAGAGTTACGCGCTTTTTCCGCATATGACGGTTGCTGAAAACGTGGCGTTTGGTCTGGAGAATCTGAGGTGGCCGCGTGAGAAGCGCGACAAGCGTGTTGAAGAAATGCTCGAACTTGTCGAGTTACCTCATTTCGCTCAACGCCTGCCGAGCCAGTTATCGGGCGGTCAACAGCAACGCATCGCTTTAGCTCGCGCGCTAGCAATTAAACCGGCGGTGCTCCTGCTCGACGAACCATTCTCGAATTTGGACGCGCAGCTACGAGTTCGAATGCGGGAAGAACTCCAGGAGGTAGTCAGATCTGTCAACGTTACCACCTTGTTCGTAACTCACGACCAAGAGGAGGCGTTGACAATGTCGGATCGGATTGTCGTCATGAATGCCGGGAAGGTTGAGCAGATTGGAACGCCCGGCGAAATCTACGAAACGCCCGCCACGCCATTCGTCGCCAAGTTCATCGGCTGGTGTTCGCTGCTGAAGGGGACGGTCGACGATGCGGGCGCTTTCACGTCGACTGCTGGCCTTCGCATCATCGGGAAGTGGAGTGCTGGCCCTGCTACAGTGGTGATCCGGCCGGAACAACTTAAGTTGTCGGCCGATGGCGCTGCCGGCCAAAGGCAGCAGGCGCGCGTCCTCCATTCTCACTATCTGGGAGGCGCAACACGCGTTGTACTTGATGTCAATGGAGAACAACTCATAATGCAGGAGCGTTTTCCCTTTGGACGTCATCCGCAGCACGGAGACGTGCTTGACATTGCTATCAGCACGGACAACTTGCGCCTAATTGGGGACGCATAAGAGGGCGGCTTGAACGACTCGCGCCCATTCTGGAACAGGAGCCTGGGAAGGGCTCTCAAGCGCGCGCTCCTTCCGACTGCTCAACGAGGTGTCCCAGGGCCTGATGAAATATGCTGGTGCTCATAAGAGCTCCACGAGCCAAAGGTCGATAGAAGTGGACCTTCAGTGTGGCGTGTTCCTGAGAAGCTGTGTGAGCCTTCGGGACCATGGGGTTAACCGATCCGCGGATGTGGTCTGGAACCCAACGGCAATCGCGAGTCGATCTTGCTCGGGCCAAGCAACGGGCTCGTCCGCCTCGATTTGGATGCCACTCGGCAGCCATCCTATCGCGACGCGGAGAGTCGGACTGCAAGTGGGTGTGATCACGACTCTGTTTGTCGTTCGTTGAGAGATAGTCGAACGCTGAAAGGAGATGGCAGCGGACGACGTCGAATATCTCCTCGACGGGAACATGTTCATCGGTTGCACCCATTCCGCGCGGGGCCGGACCGTAGACAACGGCGGGGATCCCGCGGTTGCGCCACAGCCGCGCATCGGTGCTGCCAAGCCCCGGTATAAGCTGCGGCGGTGCCCCGGCGATCGTTTCGGCGTTTTTTGCAACAATTTCGACGAACTCATGGTTGGGTTCAGTCCAGTTTGGCTCGCTGGACATCATGATGTCGTAGCTGAAGCAGTGCGTTTCGCGGAGCTTTTCAATGTGATCCAACGCATCCTTGATGACCACGCCCATCGGGAGACGAAAGTCGACTTCGAACGTGCATTGGGAAGCGATCATGTTGACGTTGGTGCCGGCATTGATCCGACCCACGTTCATCGTCACGCGTCGCGCGTTCTCGGAAGCCCCCCGGCCGAAAGCGCGGTCGTATGTTTCCCCGGCCTCGATCAAGGCCGCGACGATGCTGGGCGGCTCCTGGAAGTCGAATTCCGCAAACTTGCGTAGATCTGCAATGACGGTCGAGGCCTGATCCACCGCACTCGGGCCCATGTGTACGTAGGCGCCATGTCCGCCGTGCGTTTCAACCTTGAAACGCAGCCACAACATCCCCTTCTCACCGAGGCGCACCGTATGGCGGCTGCTCGGCTCGCCGACGAGGACGGCGGTTCCTGTGATCTCCTCCGGGCAGACGTCGAAGAGGTGACGGGTGCCATTGGGCCCGAACGTTTCTTCGTCGGAGACGACGGCCAGGGTCAGGCGTCCATCGAGCTGCCCGTCGGCCATCGAACGCGCGTAAGTGTACGTGACGATCGATGCCACCGTTCCGACCTTCATGTCGGCCACGCCGCGCGTAAATCGCGCCGTCGCGCTCCTGCGCCGCCCAGGGATCAATGCTCCATTGCCCCGGATCGGGCACCGGAAACACGTCAATATGCCCATTAAGGACGAGGTGCTTGTCATGCCGGCCGAAGGTCGTCGTCCCGACGAGATTTGGCATCGTTTCGTCACGGTTTTCCATGCGGTAGGGGACGTCCCGTGCGTCGAGGAAGTCACGGACGCACTGCATGGAGGAGCGCGTGTCGCCGGGAGGGTTCGGCGATTTTGCCCTGACGAGGTCTCTCACGAATTTGGCGATCGCCTCGCGATCCTCCTCGATTTTCGCGAGCAATGCCTGCCGTTTGGTTTTGTTCACCTTGGATGCCATTTCGCTCTTGCCTTTAGTCAAGTCTGTGAAGGCAGGACGTGTCGATCCACACGTTCACCTCATCGCCCTGCACAGGGACCTTGGAATGTCGGAAGAACGACTGCATGAGCAGCTCCTCCCCGAACATTGAGAGGACCAGCCGGGTCACACCGCCCGTAAAGACGGCACTCGCCACACGGGCCCGTATGCTGCCGCCACCGTCACCGATGCTCACATGCTCGGGCCTGATCATCAGCGTGGCTCCGCCGCTTTTGCCCGGAACAGGTAGGGAGAGCCCTCGCTTCGACGTAAAAATGTCGTTCTCAATCTGCCCTTCGATGAGCGTGCATTCTCCGACGAAATTCGCCACGAACGCGCTCGCGGGCTTTTCAAAGATCTCCGACGGGGTTCCCAACTGGGCCAACCGGCCCGCGTTCATGACCGCGATGCGGTCGGAAAACACGATCGCCTCTTCCTGATCATGGGTCACGAGTACGGTCGTGACGTCGATCTTGACGATGAGGCGCTTCAACTCGTCGCGCAGACGAACCCGCAATTGCGTATCGAGGTTCGAGAACGGTTCGTCCAGAAGCAGGACGGCGGGCCGTATGGCGAGGGCGCGCGCCAGGGCGACACGTTGTTGCTGGCCGCCGGACAATTGCCTCGGGTATCGCTTTGCGAGATGGGACAATTCGACCAGCTCGAGCATCTCCGCCACGCGTGCGTCGCGCTCCTTGCGGAACGTTGATGTTGACCAACCCGAAAGCGACGTTCTGTTCGACGGTCATATGCGGAAATAGCGCGTAGCTTTGAAAGACCATGCCGGTGTCGCGGCGATAGGGGGCAGGCCCGTGGCTTCGCGGCCGTTAATAAGGATCCATCCCGCCTCCGGCTCCATGAAGCCGGCGATCATCCGCAGCGTAGTGGTCTTGCCGCAGCCCGAGGGCCCGAGGAGGCAAAGGACCTCGCCCGTCCGAACCGAGAGCGTCAGGTCGTCGACTGCCACCGCGTTGCCGAATTCCTTGCGCAAATTCCGGATCTCGACGATCGAGGGCGTGTTCTGGGTCAAGGTGGTCTCTTGCGCGTTGCGTGCCGTGGCGTGGATATGGGTCATACGGTCTTGCCGAACAACCACTCGACGACGAGGAGAAGCCCGACGGTTCCAAACACAACGAGCGAGGACACCGCCGCGATGATGGGCTCGAAGCTCTGCTCGACATAGGTAAAGATCTGGACCGGAAGGGTTGTCTGTCCGCCCTTGCCGAGCAAGATCGACAGGCTGATGTTTCCGAACGACGTTACGAAGGCGAAGACCGCAGCCGACATCACCGTCGGGGCGAGGATCGGCAGCGTGATCCGACTCAGGACGCGCAGCGGTGATGCCTGAGGTTCATGGCGGCGAATTCGAGTTCTGGTCGAAATGAACGAGGCCGGCAAGTAGCGCTCGTACGACGTAGGCGAGCGTGATCAGCACGTGACCGAGGACCAACCCGAGTATACTCTGGTTGAGACGGAGCCAGACCAGCGCCTGCAGCAGACCGAGGCCGATCACGACCATCGGAGCCACTAGCGGCGAGAGTGCGACGCCCAGGAGAAGCGTCTTGCCTTGGGATGTCGCGACGGGCGAGGGCGAATGAGCCGGCCAAGCCGATGACAAGCGAAATGATCGTTGCGATCGTCGCCAACCTGGTGCTTACCCAGAACGCGTTCATAAAGACATCATCCGTCACCGCGGCGTAGTACCAGCGAAGCGACAATCCATCCGGAGGAAAACGAAGCACCCGGCCGGCCGTCAGGGACGAGGCGATCACGATGACCACCGGCGCCAGCAGCCCGAAATAGACGGCGGCTCGCACGACGAAGCCACCGGCCGTCAGGAGCTAGTCGCCCAACGATTTATGCATGGGCCGACCTCGCGTCTTGCTCCCGCTTGATCCGGATCCTTGATGCCGCCGTCACCACGACTGTCAGTGCCAGCAGAATGAACGCGAGGGCCGAGCCGAAGCCCCAGTTCAGGTAAGTCGAATCTGGTCGTAGATGATGCTGCCGATCATCTGCATACGCTGTCCGCCGATCAATCTCGGCGTCACGAAGGCGGACACGCTGGCCGTGAAGACGAGACTCGAGCCCGCGACAATTCCCGGCACGGACAGCGGCAAGACCACCCGGCGCAGCGTGACCCATCGCGTCGCCTTCAAATTGGCCGATGCGAGCTCCAGTGCCGGATCGATCTGAATGACGACGCTCATGATGGACAAGATCATGAACGGCAGGAACTGCATGACCAGGACGACGACGACCGCGGGTCCGTTGAAGAGGAGCGCCTTGGGTGTGTCGATGAGAGCGAACGTCAGCAGCAGCGAGTTGACAACGCCGTTGCGCCCCAGCAGCACCAGCCAGCCGAACACGATGACGATGAGGCTGAGTGTGAGTGGTAATATGACCAGGATGACGTACCAGCGCCGCTTATTGGGGCTCATGCGGCCCATGGCATAGCCGACAGGAAAGCCGAGAAAGATGCTGATGACCGTGCAGAGTAGCCCGTAGCCGATCGTCTCCGCAAAGATCCGCAAATAAAACGGGTCGAGCAGGGCACGATCATAGTGCTCCAGCGACGGAAAGGCGGTGCCCGTGGCCTTGAAGCTGACCTCCAGAAGTCCCATCAAGGGGATGACCAGGAAGAGGCCGATAACCAAAATCATCGGAACAACCATTAGCAAGGTGGACGCCCGCCGGCTCATGAAGTGTCTAACCTTGCTTCAAGTTAGACGATCTCAGCGCATCGCCTTGTTGAATTCCTCGGACCACAGGCTGCGCGATTTCGCGACTTTCTCCCAGTCGACCTTCTTGAAGCCCTCCAGGCGGGCCATTCGCGATCTTACGCTTGAAGGGCTGTTGACTGGCCGCCAGGGCCTCGGCGTTTTTGTGGCTGACGACAAGCGGATCGTTCGTGCGATAGATGGAGGCAAGCTTTCGGCCCTCGACGAGGATACGCGTGCCTCCGGCATCAAGGCTAGCCTCTACGATCGAGGCATCTCAGTCATACCTCCTACGGACGAGGTGTTCCTCAAGGGCCTCGTTTAGTCTCATGCGTCACTCTATCGCTTGGAGCGCTTACTGCTCGCAGACGGCAAGGTGGTAGGGCTCGATACGCTTTGGGTGCCGAGGGTTCTGGCTGATAAGCTGAAGGAACATTTGCAGGGCGGATTCATCATCCCCCTCCTGCCGCAATACGGGATCATCGTCGACCACACGAGATATCAAATAGAGGCTACGACCGCGACGGAAGCTCAGGAGCAGGTCCTGGATGTGGTGTCGGGTTATCCACTGCTAGTCGTGCGCTACTTTCCTAGCGCCGCGGACGGCCGGCCGATTTTGGCAGGGCAGAACGTGACGCGCGCGGACCGATTCACTTATACTTTACGAGCCGTGCCGAATAGAGGCCATTTGAGAGCTTTCGTCAGGCTCGCGAGTGAGGGTGTGGAAGAAGAGGGATATCCGTACGCCCGACAATGGTGTCCGGATCGTCGCCGTCGAGCGGGCCCGCGATGCCCCTTGAAGCGCCGCGCCGCCCCAAACGCTGTCCCGGCCCGTCTATCCGCTCACTGTCGCGAGGGCCGTTACAGCCGTGGCTTGTGGCGTTCGCGATGGCTCGCAAATGCCTGTAGGCAGCGAATGCTCCGGACCTCGCCATCTAAGACTTGGTCCCCTTATGGCTTGGGCGAACGCGCCGACGGGAATGCTGAGAGCAGTGCAAGGATGCCGGACAAAGCCTCGCCCGACAAGTGTACGGCGACCTCGCAGCAAATCGTGCTCCACGGCGGCGGCGAGAACCGCCTCCGCCTAGATGTGCAGCTTTCATTGAAGGCGTTCTATTTTATGACCAATTGTCTCGGGAACGTTGTCAAGTCCTCCCGGCCAGTTTCAGTCACAATGAACGATTGAGTAATGGTGACCCCGTTGTCGCCGAGCCATAGTCCTGGCATCATGTGAAACGCCATGCCTGGTTCTAGAACAGTGAGATCAGTACTGCGGAGACTGGCGGTCCGTTCCCCCCAAGTCGGCGAGAAACCAATTCCTATCGAGTAACCAAGTCTGGCTTCCTTGTGGAAGCCGTGCCGGGCAATCGTCGCTTGCCAGGTGCGTTCTATATCCGCGCAAGTGACGCCAGGTTTCACCTCCGCCAATGCTGCTTCGATACCTTCGACCACAGCGTTGGAGAGCCGCAGGTACGAGTCCGGTGGCGAGCCAAGGAATATCGTGCGACTAATAGGGGCGTGATAGCGTCGGCGGCACCCAGAGGTCTCCACATTCACGGGAACGTTTGTGCCAATTAGACGATCCGACCAGGGCGCATGCGGTTCGCCTGATCGTGAGCCCGTCAGCAAATAGGTCGGGCTCGACGGTAGAACACCGCCGTATTCCGGCGTGCCGGCGATCATGCGCTGGTAGATCACTGACGCCAGATCGCACTCGCGCATGCCAGGCTTTGCCGCCTCGATAGCATCGGCAATCATCGCGCTTGAAATCTTGCCAGCCTCCCGCATGATCGCGAGCTCGGCTGGGCTTTTGCGAATGCGGATCCAATTGATCAGGAGTTCGGCATCAACGAAGCGCACGTTCGGGAGGGAGCCAAGCAGCTTGGTATGTGCCCTTGCCGTGTAGTAGAATGAGCCCGTCTCAGTGCCGATAGCTTTCAGGGTCGGGCAAATCTCTCTGAGTTTTGCGACGAGGAAATCGACTGGATCCCGTTCTGACGATTGCACATATTCGTCGGTATAGGGGTGTATGGCCGTCTCTGGAAGATGCGTCATTCGCCGAGCGGACACCGCATCCATGAACCGGCCAATCCAGACGGGTTCATCAAGCTCGCGATGGACAACCAGCATTTGAAACACGTAATAGGAGTAAGCCTCGTATCCTGTGAGATAATAGATGTTTGATGGCTCGCTGATGAGCAGCGTATCCATCTCTCGGCGTTCCATCTCCTGCTTGACTGACGCCAAGCGACGCGCAAATTCCTCCTTTGCAAATGGAGTTCCGTCTCCAGTCGGCCTCATGACATAGCTCCTTTTCTACAAAGACATCATAGCCGATCGTGTCCGAACGGCCATTCATAAGACACTGTCGGGCGGGGCGGAAAGCGGCATGAGCTTCAACCGGAAGCGGGCTCAATGGATCGACAGGTTCGCCGCGCATCGTTGCCAGCTGTACGCCGGCCAACCGTGTTGCATGCGACCTAGCCGCCTGCCGCTTCTCGCCTACGCTCCTGCCTTTTACCCGCTGAACGAGGCGCGCGAAACCGCAATCCTCGTCGATCTGGACAGTAACGATGTCTCGGTACCATATAGTGCAATCATTTCCTCGCTCACGCTTAAATCCCGCATTTAGAGGCGGTCGTCGCCGGATTTCAGCCGCCGAGCCGGTTGTGACGGTGAGAAGTCCAGCTTTCGAGTCGGGCAGCGAAGACGCGGCCGTCTGCTCGGAGCAACGTTGGAAATCCGCCGCCAAATTGATCATTCGAGCAGTTCGGCTTGTTCAATCCCCCGGATCGGCAGAATGATATCCATCGATCAGATTGCTCAAGCGCGTAAACGGAGCGCTGAAGCGCGACAGATTGCATGAATCAACTGCGATAGATCGCAGTATGAATTGCGACCATGAGCCGCGCCATCAGTCGTCGGCAACTTTCCTTAGTGATACCGCTGCCATGCGACCTCATTGCGCGTTTCGCGCCGGATCCTCGGCCGTTCCTACAGCGGAGCCGAGGCCCATGCCAAGTCTGCAAGATCTTCCAAGCAGCTGAGGCTATGTTGGCGAGTTCAATGATACCGCATGGCTTTGAGTCTGATGCGTCATGCGCGCGTGGATCGTGAGCTAGCGCACAAAACAATACTCACTCTGGCTGCCACTTCTAGCAGTTCCTTGCTAGGCGGGTCGCATTTGTTAGCCTGTATCGAACTCGTTTCGGCAGATCTCACTAGCTCCGACGTAACCTTCTAGTGATCCGCCACAGCTTTTTGCGCGCTCGTCATGACGCCGTAAAAGTTCGTCGATACTGAGCTTCTGTAAATCGAATCGTTGACACCGAGGACAGCATTGGAATGCAGTTAAATTGCGTCAGGCTCTATTCAGTAGCGAACGCCTAAGCGGGCGGCGGTGCGCGGAACGACAGCAAATTCCTGTAGACGGATCGTCGATGAATGATATGCGCACCCATCCTTGGCAGGCGTAACGCTTCGCGCGGTGTCGACTAGCCCGCTGTGTTGCGCGCGTGTGAAGATCGGCTCAGCGCTATCGTTCGCATATTCCAGCAACTCCCTCGAACGCAATGCAATTGTTACTCGGAGCCAAGAATAACGCCGATTTCGTTTCATTGACCGCGCATCGTTTGCGCTTACATTTTCGGATGTCAACGCGAGGTCATTCAACAACAATCTGCGGCCGAGACTCTGCTGACCGTGCATATTCTCCGTCCTCGCTTCTGCGGCAGGCGAATGGTGGAGCTTCGTTCTAAGGTCGCGCTTTAGAAGGCAGCCATGAGCAGTACGACGAACATAGATAGTGTCACACCGGGGCCAGACGTCATCAACCGCGCAGCGCGACTTGGCGCCGAGGTTTGCAATATCAGGCTATCGGGAGACTTGTCTGACGATGTGTTGCGGGCGATCGGCCGGTCTATACTGGAGCACAAGGTGATCTTCTTCCGTGATCAACACCATTTTGATGATGCCGAACAGGAGCGCCTTTCTGTTCGATTAGATAGGCTAATCTCGCGCCCTCAACTCAGTGCGACCGACCGAATACCTTGCATTCTGGCGCCATCCTCGAACGACATTGGTCGCAGCACCCAAGGGCGTGCCGATGTCACATCTGACGAAGTACGAAGTATCGCTGTGCTGCGCGCCGTAATGGCTACGCCTTATGGCGGTGCCATGGTTTGGTCGAATACGGCGGCCGCTTATGACGATCTTCCGCTATCGATGCGCATGCTCGCTGACGAACTCTGGGCAGTTCACGCCAATGCCGATCGATACGGCTTGAAAGAGCATTCAATCGAGGTGAAAGAAGCGCAATTCGAGGAGATGTTCACCGGAACGATCTATGAAACGACGCTTCCGGTGGTTCTCACTCATCCTCAAACCGGCGAGCGCATGCTCATGCTTGGCAGTTCCGTGTGCCGCTTTGTTGGCCTGCAGACACATACTGGTCAAAAGCTGCTTGACTTGTTCCATTCGTACATCAGGGCGCCGCATAACAGCGTGCGCTGGAAGTGGAGGGACGGCGATGTTGCGATCTGGGATAATCGCCTCACGCAGTCTGCCAATGATCACTCCACAGCGGGCGGTCGCGATGCGCGCAGCCTCGGTTCCCCTCCTTGCCTCACGCGCGTCAAGGCGCAAAAACCCCAAGCAGCGAGGGGGCGAGCAGCTCAAGCTCGGAAGCCGCGACTTGCGCCCGATTACGCGTTGAGACGGGCCACGCGGTCGCTTTGAGGCTGACTCTCCAGAACAGGCGACGGTGCTCAGAAGGCCCGAATTGCTCGCTACAGGGCTGGCGCTGTCGCACGCGCTAGCGTTCCTTGGCGGCGGCGTCCGGGGCGGGGCTGGCGTAATAGGGAACCTGATCGATGCGTGGTCTCCATGTGCCGGACGATATGACCTCTCTGACGTGCAAAGCGATCTCAGACATGGACGCAAACCAGACATCGCCCTTTTTGATCATATACTTGATCAACGGCTCAATGGCTGTACATCGCGCCAGTCGCCCGCTCACCGACGGATGCCACACACACATCCACATTCCCTTGTATTCCCACGCGGCATCAAATTCTGCCTTGAAGACGTCAGCTGCATGCATGGGAGATTTGATGGCTGCACTATAGCCAAAATCGCACCAACTCATGTAGTGATACCAATCTCCTAATCCTTGGATGCAAGGTATCTCAATTATGGATCCCTTGTCATTGTGAAGCACGTAAGGAATATCATCGCCGTACAGCGACGTGTCATATAGAAAGCCTTGCTCAATCAGAAGGTCGATCGTATGCCTCGAAACACCATTCGAAGATATCATTGGTGTTCTATAGCCGAGCGGTCTGCGACCTGACACGCGAGTGATTATCTCAATGCCCTGCCGAAGTACCTCCATTTCCTGCTGACGCGACATCGCGTTATTGTCGTGGTGGAGGTAGCCGTGATGAGCAATCTCATGCGAATTCTTGAGCATGAGATCCACCGCGGCCGGGTAGTTTTCTATCGTCCAACCAGGTACGAAGAACGTCAAGGGGATGTTATAGCGCCTGAACAAATCGATAATCCGAGGAACAGCAATTTCCGGGTCGTACCGCATGAAGGAGAGTGTCGCGACATGGTTGTCGGCGCTGTCTGGGCGGGCAGCGTGAACGGCGCTGTCTGCGTCGACGTCCCATGTGAAGGCCACTGCGCACCGTGCGCCGTTCGGCCAAGGAATCGGATTTTTTATCACGTCCAACCTCCTTCTATATGCACAAGGCCCCCGTGAGCGCTTGGGGTGAGACTGACGCCAGATCCTCTCGGTGGCTGGCGGCATGCCTGCGACATGGTCATCGCCACCCGCCTACCACTCGCTGTTGGTCAGGCAACTGCCTGTGCACCAGTGATCTCGACCAACGACCCGCACATAAAGGGTGCTTCGTTCGAGGCCAGAAAGGCCACAAGCGCCGCCACTTCATCCGAAGTACTAATTCGCCCAAACGGGACAAGTTTATTTAGTTGTTCTACGGTTCGGCCCGCTCGCGTTAGACCCTCCTCTAGCATAGGGGTATGAATCTCACCGGGGCAGACTGCATTGACGCGTATCCCGTCAGGCGCATAGTCCCTGGCAAGATTCTGGGTAAACGATGCAACTGCTGCTTTGGTCACATTATAGGCGATGGAGTTGGGGGCGGGGCTTAGAGCCCATTGGACGAGATATTGATGATCGCCCCCGCGCGGCGCTCGATCATCCCCGGCAGAACGGCTCGGCAAAGATGGAATATTGCATCGAATTGACTGAAAAGCTCAGCCGCCAATCATCCTCCGACAAAGACAGTAGGTTGCCACCGCGGAAAATGCCGGCGTTGTTTACCAACACATCAATGCGCTGATGTCTTGCGAGGATACCTTCAATCATGAGGCGGCTCGCGCTCTCATCACGAAGATCGAGGATGGCAGCTTCCGCCGCTCCGCCACCAGCAACAATGTCGGCAACGACTGACTGCAAAGCTGGAGCGGACATGTCGGCAGCGACCACCGCCGCACCTTCACGAACCAATCGCCTAGAGACGGCGGCTCCGATTCCACCGCCGCCGCCGGTTACAACTGCGACCTTGCCCCTGAAACCTTCCATCAAGCTGCTCCACATCTTGCCATGATCGGGTAGGTCGCCGCTCCGGCGTTTGAGCGCACTGTTACAATCAAGAAGCGATCGATATCGCCGCTTTATAAGAGATCTTCCGAAGTTTCCTCCGGGATGCACGACCCAAAGACCCCACGGCATTGTCTGTGAACGACGTCAATGCTTCCAAAAATCGGGTACGACATTCGCTACCGCAGCGGCAGTCTCGATTGAGGCACGTAGACCCGCTTACACCGAAGATGTTGAGCGGCCTGCAAAGCCACGAGGCACTGACCGGTGCCGCATACGAACTGGCGCCCCAAAAACAGGTGAGATACCGCGCATTGTCCGCAAAGCACTACATTGAATATAGAACAGTTCACATCGGGTCCCCTCAAAGCCAAGTACGACGGAACTGAGACAGATCCTGCTGTCGTCGGCTGGAAAAGCTCCATATCGATATCATCTCTTCTTGCGGTAAGACGGCGAGATTGGTCCTGGTCCGGACGAAAAAATGCACGCTCTCACGAGAATAGCAGCAATAGTGCATTACGTTTGGGGATAAATTTGAGGCGAGGCGAGGGCTGTGCCAAGCGATGCAAAACCACTATGGGGCGGTGACATCGAGGAGGTTCAGTCTCAATGTCTATTAACGCTATTCAGTCTGGGAGCACGGTTGTGTTGAACAATGCACCTGATCCCATTGCTCCCCATTCGGCGCGTTCAACTACGTATCCACAGCAGTTTGCCGGGTGTTTCCGAAGCTCCCTTAGCCGGGCCGTCTGGGCAACGCTCCGCACTTAGCGTTAGCGACCATCGACATCGCAAGCGCGCTTCTCCGCTAATTTTAACACATTTCAATTTCCGAATTAGAAATCCGTATTCTCTTCTCTCAGGAGCGGGATGCGCGAGGGCTCGGATGTTGGATCCCAGGACTGCCGCCCTCGTGCGGAGGGTGCTTGACGAGGTATGCAAAAGCCTCCCGCCATGCGCAACCGGTGTCCGAGCCCATGTGGCCTCAAAGATTCTGGAGGCGGCCAGCAACGGCGAGAGTTCGAAGGAACGCCTCGAAGAGGTGGGGCGCGAAGCTCTTTCGAAGGCGCCCACGATGTGGCGCTAGCTCCGCGACCAAGTAGTGATTTGTCAGTCAGGTGAATTCCCAGATTACAGTCCTCAAGATCCTGGCGAGCTATCCAGACGGTTTCGCCTCAATGGCCGACCTAAAGCGGGATATGGCGATCCTAGCGACCTGCGGACCGGAGTGGGCCGAGCGCACCAAGAGGTTGGGAGCTTGCGTGCCGGAGCTAAACGTCTTTTCGCAACAACTCGTTCAGCGGATTGAGGGTGGCTGGCGCATTACGACAAAAGGACGCGCCACTCTCGACTTTATCGAAGCACGCTCCGTCGCTGCGGAGTCGACGGCAAGGCCGACGCAATCGCTGGCCCCCAGCCGACCCGTGGCACCTAGTGTGCGAAGGAGTGAAGAGAACTGACAAAGGCTCGCCTTCATCCCTGAAACGTCACCCTCGATCTCCACAGGCGGCGTGTGTCGTTTTGCCGGTTTCCTGGTGGCACGCACGAGCGATGAGCGTTTACTCCGTCCCGTGACGTGTCGTTCGGCGAGATGGCGATTGCAACCGCTCTATCGAGGTGCTTCCACCGTCGGAAGCGGTATCAAGCACGTCCGTGTAGTTACCCGGCGGATATGCCTGCAGTCCGATCAACGGGTCGTGCCACCGCTGCGCGCAGGCGCGCGTCATTGCCTCTCGTATATCAGCCTGACAGTTGCGGCCGCGTCCGAACGACACAAAGGGCCAGCCTCCGCTGATGAAATATAGCTTTCATTCATCGTCGGGACCACTGTCGCGGAACGGGGGCCCTTAATCACAATGATGTCGGCGAGAGTTCCTATCTCTCTGAACTGAGGTAACGCCAACTGAGCTATATTAACAGCTGGCGCAGAGTCCATCTGACGAGACAACACATGCAGCACAATTGCTCCAGAAGCTGGCATGGCCGAAGCGAGAGTCCCCGCCGAAACGCCGCGAACTGCCGCCTGCTCGCGCTGAAAACGAGCGTTCCGCCCGATACAGCAGCAGCAATTATGCACTGCATTTGATCTATTCTTTGGCAATTGACCGACGAGCGGAGCGGCCTTTGCTCTCTACTCCTCGCCGGAATTGAGGTCATCATGGGCACTCTTGATCTTGTCTCCGGCAGCTTCCTGGCCCTGTCGGCAGTTGGAGTTGCGCTGCTCTGCTCCAGTCTGCTTGCCCTCGTCTTCACGTGAAGCGAGCTCGTCGCTCCTGATGCCATTTCTGGAAACGCACATTTATGGTCGCGTCTCACGACCGAATTGTCCTGTAACTTCCCCGATATACCCAGTCTAAGGCCGCGCAAACCGGTCGTCCGAAAGCGCTGCAAGCGCCGCCCGCGGTGTCTCTATTCTACGTTGGTGCCGACTGACAGATATTTTCCTCTTAGTAATCGTCATTTCTTCCCAATTCTAGATGCGAAGCGCAATGCGGAGCAATTTGACTCCGGCTCCGCTACATTTTCGAACCGTCCGTTTTGAAGACACGAAGGCCATCGAATGTATGGATGGGATAAACGGCGGTCAAAACGCGTGCGCTTCGACCACGAGTATCGGGCGACCCTTTTGGGCTTCGATGGCACATGGCGGCACGATTGCATTCTCATCGACGTTTCGGAGACCGGAGCGCGTCTTCGAATCGATGGATCAACGGACGTTCTCAAAACTCGCGAGTTCTTCTTGTTGCTTTCAACCACCGGATTATCCTACCGGCGATGCGAGTTGATTCGACTGGACGGCTCGGAAATCGGAGTCCAATTTGTAACGAGCCGGACTATTCGCTCGGGCCCATAGCCGGAGAAAAGGATCCGGGTTCGGATTGATTCAGCGAGGAGGTTCTCCCCCGAATCTAGCTCGACGCGACCTCGCAACAAAGTCCGTGCGAACCGGGGTGGCAGGATGGTCCATCAGAGATTTCGAAACCTTACGCGATTGCCTGAGCTGTGCCGGACAAGAAGCTGCGCGGCCGTCTCAGGCCGTAGTGTTCCCGTAGCGGCGCGCCGGTATAGTCATGTCGGAACGGTCCACGTTGCCGCAGGATCGGTACCATCTGCTCCGCAAACAGCTCGAACCCGCCTGGGAGGAATGGTGGTGACGTTGAACCCGTCGGCGGTACCAGCTTCGAACCAGTGCTGGATATCGTCGGCGATCTTTTCCGGTGGGCCAGCAATCACCCAATGGCCGCGCGCGCCTCGGCCAGCTTACCGGGGAGGTATGTCCTGCGCGAGAAATTCATCGACGACCACCCCAATGCCGCCCGCAAGCTGGCTGAGGGCGTTTCCCGCGCGGTCGAATGGGCGTAGACCGCGCCCCTGGCCGAGGTGCGGATGCAGTTTGAGAGGATCGTCGCGGATCGCAAGCACAACGAAGACGCCTCGTCGATCAAATACTGGAAAAGCACCGGTGTCACCTCCAAAGCCGGGGTGATCTCCGATGAGGAGATACAGGTGTGGATCGATTGGCTAGTCAAGGATGGTCTGTTCAAAGCGGGACAGATCAGGGATTCAGACACCGCGCGAACCGCCTTCAGGGCGAACTCCCGCGCATCTAGCAGGCGACCGGCAAGACGATCCTCTTCATTACCTGTGGCATCGACGAAGCCGTCGTGCTCGGCCAGTTCGTGGCGGTGATGACCTCCGCGAAGTACTCCGCTCCGAAAGCGAGGATGTGCGTTCGCCACCTGAGTTTGAGGTCTGGAGACTGCTCCGGGAGGAAGTGCTCACGGCGGTGACGGCCGCGCCCGGATCCGTTGAATATGAGGCTGACGTTCTAGTGTTCGGGGGAGGTGCCGGTCACCAAGGCAGCGGTATAGATCGGAGACATCAGCCAGAGGAGCATCAAGATGCTTTCCTATTATCCTCCACCTTCGTGACTTTTCCAGGCGCCAGGAGCTTGGCTAGGGTACGTTGACGGGTGGTAGGGGCGCCGTCGGGTGCGGCATAAAAGCAGTCTGGTGCGGGCCACGTGCTGCCAACATGATCAAGAAAGCCGTGAGAACGATCAGGAGTCCACGCATGTCGAAGATCACCCGGCGAGCTGTAACGCAACTATGAAGCCGCTCACAACTGCTGTGCCGAATCAACAAAAAAAAGCGCACGTTGTCGCATGCGATGAGACGAAGGCGTTTGAATTGCGAACTCCAAACTCATAGCGTTTGCGCGCGCGGCAAGGCAGCAAAGCCAGCCCTTTCGTGCCGAAAAGGTGCGTCCAGTTCTAGTTCGTGGCAGAAATAGCGCAGCAGCTCTCAACCACGCTTAATGCTTGCGCGGCCGCTTTTTGTCAGCCTGGTTCCCACCGGCCGCGGGGCCGGCCCTGGGGCCGCCGACCACGAACTGCTCGATTTTCCATGATTTTTCGCGGCTACTTGCGCCGGAGACTCTCCTACGAGCTGCTCGTACAGACGAGGGTCAGTCGCACCCTCGGTGTTGATGAGGAAGACCCGTGCGTCAGGTCCAAGACCAGTCTGACCGCGCAAGCTCGGGTCGGCAGCAACTCGCAGCACCCCCCACCCCGCCACTTTCACCCGCAACGACAGCGGGGTCGCTGTCCTCAGAGCCTGACCGAAAAAAGGTGAGCGGCTTTGGCGGGCCTGTGATTCCTTCGGATTTGCAAAGATTCGAGGGAGGACACCATGCCGTGGACCAAGGCCGCTCGTATCCAGTATCAGCGCAGCGGGCTGCGTTACACAAGTGATCTGACCGATGCAGAATGGGCGTTGATCGCCCGGAAGATGCCGCCGCGACGGCGATTGGGCCGGCCGCGGGAGGTCGATTTGCGCGAGATCATGCAGGCGATCTTCTATATTCTGTCGAGCGGCTGCCAATGGCGAGCCTTGCCGAAGGAGTTCCCGCCATACTCGACGGTGCAGGGCTATTTTTACGCCTGGCGCAATACGGGTCGATGGCAGCAGATCGTCCAGGCCTTGGTTCGGAAGGCGCGCCGAAGGCTCGGACGAAAACCCAAACCGACAGCTGCCGTTATTGATAGTCAGACCGCATCAACGACGGAGGCCGGCGGGCCACGCGGATTCGACGCCGGCAAGCGCCTCCATGGGCGCAAGCGCCATATCGTTACCGACACCAACGTTCTCTTGTTGGCGGCCTATGTTCATCCGCCAACATTCAGGACGTCCATGGCGCCGTGCCCCTGTTGGAGGGCTTGCGAGCCCGCTTCCCAAAGCTTGAACATGTCTTCGCCGATCGGATTTATCGCGGCAAACAACTCCTCAACGCACTCTCGGACTGCGGCCAATGGACGATCGAGATCGTCGAGCGACCGGCCGGGGTCAAACGCTTCCAGCTCCTGCCCAGGCGCTGGGTCGTCGAGCGCACCTTTGCATGGTTCGGAAGATGTCGGCGCCACTCCAAAGACTTCGAAGGCTCTGCCGCCACCGAACTCGCCTAGCTACTCGCTGCCCATCTGAGGCTCTTAACTCGCCGCTTGGCCAGACCTTGAAGACGTCTACGCTTTTTGAGTCAGGCTCTCAGGAATGGCTAAAAGATTCATGGCGCTGATTGCGTCCTGGTCATCGACAGTCATAAACGCGTCGGCCGCGCGCGAAAGGATGCGCCAAGCAATGAGCGAAGGCTCGTAGCATTCGAGCATCGCCATTACGGTCGGCTGCCCATGAGCAATCTTAACCGAATGTCCGGCTCGAGCGCTTTCAAAAAGGCACGCTGCGCGTGAGGGTTCGACGACCGTGAAGAACGGACGATAGTCCCCCAATAAAGCCGATAAGTGTCCGGCGAGGGCTGCGGCCACTCCACCAACGCCTGCCTGGACAAAGACGTGGGTCGGAGGCTCGGGCAACTGCCTTAAGACTTCGCTCACGAGAGCCGTGGACCCCTGCATCACCAAACCGGGGATACGCTCGTAGCCTGGCCAGGACGTATCGGATACGGTCGTCCAACCATTGTTCGCGGCAACTCGCGCAGCTTCGGCCACGGAGTCATCATAGTTGCCATCGACGCGGAGTATCCGCGCGCCAAACCGGGCGATGGCGGCAATACGTCACTGACGCCCGAGTGAACGAATACGGCGCAGTTCGCCCCAACGAGGTGGGCGCCCTGCGCTACTGACCTGCCATGGTTGCCATCCCTTGCGCAGGACACCGTGACCGCCTCTGCTAGCGCCTTCACCTCAGGTCTGTGAATCTCGGCGATGTCGGTAGGCCGGCCGAAACGCCGAGTTGTTTCCTCTAACACAAGGCGGATCACGGCATAGGACCCGCCTAACGCCTTGAAACTGCCAAGTCCGAATCGATGACCCTCGTCCTTCAGCTGGATCGCGCCCACGCCGATCTCGCGAGCAAGGCACGGCAGAGAAACCAGCGGCGTCACCTTGTAGCCATCGCGGCGTCTAAGAAACCGCTCCACTTCGCGCGCGGCTTCGCAACTTAGCAGATTGGCATCCGAGACATCCAATGGCGCGCGGTGCCCAATGCTATGGTTGAGAAGCAACACGGTTTCGACTCCAGGAAAGCAGAGAAGCATCGCGGCGGCGTGCTTTTTCTAGACTAGCCGCTATGCCGGCGATGTCACGCCTTCTCTGTAATCCCCGACAAGTCGGAGGCCCCACTGAAGCCCCGCCTGTCCGGGCCAGCCGGCGGGTGATACCTGCGTGTCGGGTTGCGGCCCTCGGCCGCATCTTCGATCGGTTCGGCAGACGGTCAAGTTCACAACTGCATCAATTGCGGGAAAGCGACCCGCTCGCATCCTTGTTAAGGTGGCCGCGGGCCGTTCTGATGCAATCCGTCCTGATCGTGACGATCGGAAGCGTCAGCCCGACCGACGGAACTGTGCGAGGATCGACTTCAACAAGTTTCATCTTAGCTCGCCGCCTGCTCGCAAGTTGCCGATCGGATTTGAGACTACGTATGAATAGCGCGGTCCCGCCTGCCGCCCACTGCCTATTCGTACCGGTGACGTGCATTGTAAGTCACCGCTTGTTTTTATAGTCGAGTGCACGACAACTCGCTATCACGGAGCTTAGAACCACTGCGGCATCGGCTTCTGCGAGGAAGACCTGCGCTAAGGCAGCAATAGCCGCTTGATATGTGCGCACTCAAGCAGAAGTCGGCGATTTTCTGCTCCTGGAGGGACGTACAGTTTCAGGCGCGGGCGGCGCCCTGCAAGATGATGTGATCAAGGGTGTGTCCAATGCAGACTGGCGCGGAAGCGAACGACCTCCGGAAGAGCGCACCTTTTCGCGGGAAACGGCGTCGTGCCGAGGCCCGTGCCTTGCATGACCTGTTTGGTGGGGCTGACTTCAAGCGCGGTCCACCGCGAGAGCTTCGATGCGAGCCGTCTGCAACTCGCAAACCTGCTTATTAAGTCTAGCGGCTTTCCGGAAACTTGCGGCTACGGCTCGCACACCGCCCATCACATGACCAGTCCGAAGGCGGCGCTTCGCGGGGATTACGCAAGCAGCTCTCATGTTGGAACGTAACGGATGCGGTGCAAAAGGGTTGTTCTCCGGCGTGGCCTTACGAGGACCACGGGTGTTTTGGTTTGTCTGCACGTCAACAATCGCTGATCAACGCCCGAGCCGCTTTATGACTCGATTTGGCTCGGCCTCGCATCACACCTAACCGGGACGGCATTGCTGAAGTTCCTTGGGCTGGACGGGAAATGAGAATCACCTTTATGAAGGGCAAAATCGATCGAGCTTCGGTAACTGAAACCGATCTGAACCGGGGAGGATCGATATCGGTTGATCGTGGGTTGCTTGATGCCGCAGGCTTCCTGATTAACGAACGCGTCGAGATCTACAATCTCGACAATGGGGCACGATTTTCTACCTACATCATTGAAGCGCCTCCAGGGTCCGGCGCCATCGACCTGACTGGTGCGACGGCCCGATTGGCAATGCCCGGCGACAAAATCAGTATCGTTGCATATGCCTCATCTGACGAGGCAGAAGCGAGGCGTTTCAGACCCCGCGTTGTGCGGGTCGACCGCAACAATCGTATCGTGCAAGGCTGGAACGCGGGCTGCGAATGCTAGCCCCATTTGCTCAAGACGGAGAGATAAGGCCTGCTTTGAGATCGCTGGTTCAGTCGTGAGCGAACGAGTGAATTCGAGGCGTTCCGCCAAGAAGGCCGATTGTAGGCCTGTTTTGCATGCCCGGGAGGAAAACAGCGGGCCGCGGGGCCCCGAGCCGTGCGCAGGAATTGATCTCACATCTTACGATTACCTGGCGCTCGCGAGTGCGCCACGCATGGGACAGGCTGTCTCCCGTGCGATAGAGGCCGGCACCCCAATCGGGGCGGGCGGCCCGCGGCGCCTGCGGGGCAGTTGCCAGGAACACGAGCGGCTGGAGGCGGAAGCGGCTCAGTTCTTGGAGCAGAGAGGGCTCTTTTTTTCGACGGTGGTTATGCGGCCAATTTCTCGGTTTTGACAACCCTGCCGCAGCGAGGCGATCTAGTTGTTGTCCATTCGCTCGTTCATGCGAGTATCCATGACGGGACGCGAGCGGGGCGGGCCGACTTTCGGATAAGCGCCCACAACGATCCCCACTCGGTGGAAAATACAATCCGTGAGTGGCGGGCTCAAGGCGGAATGGGGCGCGTCTGGATCGTGGCCGAGAGCCTCTACGGGACGGATGGCGATTTCGCTCCGCTGGAAGAGCTCGTCGCATTGGCGGCCCTGTACGGCGCGTTCCTGATGGTGGGCGAGGCCCACGCTACAGGCGTGTACGGTGAGCAGGGACGAGGGCTCGCCGCGCCCTACGCCGGACGTGACAACGTAGTTGTCATTCATACGTGCGGAAAGGCGCTCGGGGCCACGGGGGCACTCGTTACAGCCTCCAGCGCAGTTTGCGGCTTCATCATCAACCGCTGTCGCCCGTTCATGTACGCTACCGCACCATCACCGCTAATCGCTGTTGCTGTCCGGGAGGCTTTATTGATTCTGCAGCAAGAACCTGAGCGCCGGGAACGTCTCGAAAAGCTGATCTCATTCACGCATCGCGAGATGAAGGCGCGTGGCCTCCCACGCTCATCTAACTCACAGATCGTGCCGTACGTCTTGGGCGATAGTGCAGATGCGAACCGGCTGGCCTCTGCCATGCGGAAGCGAGGCTTCGATATTCGCGGGATTCGGCCGCCAATCGTACCGGCGGGTACGGCCCGTCTGCGAATTTCGCTGACGCTGAACGTCAACGAGAAGGACGTAACGTCAATGCTGGATGCGCTGGCTGAGGAGACGAGAGGATATTCCCGCTGAACCTCCGGTGCCTGAAAGGCACGACCCAGACCGGAGCAAGACAAAATTCTCCACCGCGCTCGCCGGTCTCCCTGACGCCCGTGGAAACGGTTCAGGCCGGAGCCGATAGCGAAATCGTCCCCCCTCTCCGCAGGCCTCGACGGTTGTGACATGAAAGCTTTGTAATTCTCCTGACTAGCTGCGGAATTCGACAACGAACGGCCCAGCATTAGAGAAATTCGGCCGAGCGCCCCGGCGATGATGGGCGCAAAGATGAAAGCTTCCGGCCGACCAAGAGGACAGGTGCGTTCGGTGCTCGACGTGTTTATTGAGACGAGAGGTGAAGCTCGATGAGTCAGCAGATTGTCGTGACAGGCACAGACACCGGAATCGGAAAAACGGTATTTTCCGCCGGACTCGCCGATCTCCTCGGCGCGAACTATTGGAAACCGATTCAGGCCGGCCTCGAAGGAGAGACTGATGCCGAGCTCGTCGCACGGCTGGGCAGTCTCTCGCCCGATCGCATCATTCCGGAGCTTTACCGACTTCGCACCCCCCGTTCGCCCCACCAGTCCGCTGAAATTGACGGAGTTCGGATAGAGCCAGAATCGCTCAATGTGCCAGACACCGGGGAGCGACCGTTGGTGATTGAGGGCGCTGGCGGCCTAATGGTGCCGCTGAGGGGCGATACACTCTACATTGATGTGTTCGAGCGATGGCGGCTTCCAATCGTGCTTTGCGCGAGCACGGCACCGGGCACCATTAATCATTCGCTACTGTCAATAGAGGCTCTGCGAACGCGCCAGATCCCTATTCTTGGGATTGCCTTCATTGGGGAACCAAATGCTGAGACCCAGATCGCAATTCGCGAGATTGGGCGGGCGCGTTGGTTAGGGCGATTGCCGTGGCTGAATCCCCTCGCGGCAGACACGCTGCAGGCCGCCTTCAAAACCTCGTTCCGTGCCGATCAATTCAAGCAATGACGACGAAGCCGAAGTCGCCGATCTGGCATCCGTTCACACGCATGCGCTCCAAGAGAAGATAACCAAAATTGTGCGGGGAGATGGCGCCAATCTCCACACCGCTGATGGGCGCCGAATTATCGATGCTATATCATCCTGGTGGGTGGTGACCCACGGCCATTGCCATCCACATATCGTGAGCGCCATCCAGGAACAGGCAGGCAAGCTCAACCAGATCATCTTCGCAGGCTACACTCACGAACCGGCGCAGGAGCTTGCTGCGCAACTCTTAAAGCTCGTACCCGATGGCCTCGAGCATGTCTTCTTCTCGGACAGTGGCTCGGCCAGCGTGGAAGTGGCGCTAAAAATGGCGGTGGCTACTGGCACAACATCGGCAAACCGCGACGATGCATTGTCGAGATGCAACATTCCTACCACGGGGACACAATTGGTGCGATGTCGGTCGGTGCCAGAGGCGTGTTCAACGCGCCTTACGCGCCCCTGCTGTTCGACGTGACCTCAATCCGTTTCCTGTGAGCGGTCGTGAGCAGGCGACACTGGATGCGCTGGAGTCGGCTTGTCAAAACGACATGCCCGCCGCGTTCATTGTGGAGCCTCTGATTTTGGGGGCAGGTCGGATGCTGATGTATCCGGCGTGGGTGCTAAGACAGATGAAGCGGATCTGCGAGGCCTCTGACGTCTTCTTCATTGCGGACGAGGTCATGACGGGTGGGGGCCGCACTGGAAGCTTATTCGTCTGCGAGCAGGCCAATGTCATTCCCGATATCGTCTGCTACTCCAAAGGCCTCACGGGAGGGACGCTTCCGCTCGCGGTGACACTGTGCCGGGCGGATATTTTCGACGCGCACTATTCAACGGATCATACACGGACATTCTTCCATTCGAGTTCTTATACAGCGAACCCCGTGGCCTGCGCCGCCGCAAAGGCCGACCTGGATCTCTGGCACGATCCGGAAACTCACCAGCGCTTGGCGTCGGTCGGCACGATGCAAGAAGAGGCGCTTGAGGTCCTCCGCGCCGAACCGCGCTTCGAAAACGTCCGCCGGACTGGCACGATCGCAGCACTCGATCTGAAAGCGAGCGATGAAGGCTATCCTGCGGAACTCGGTCCGAAGCTTCAGGCCTTCTTTTAGGCATCGAAATCTGCTGCTGCGGCCGCTCGGGAACACGATCTACGTGATGCCTCCGTAGTGTGTCACAGCGTCAGATCTTGACGAAATCTACGGCAGCATCACGGATGCGGCCGCTGCGCTGACCTGAAGTGTCGCTTGCCGCGCCTTCTCTGGGAAACCCAAGCACCGCGCCTCAGGCTGGCCTTGCAGTCACAACTCTGTGCGTCTCAACCGCCCGCAGTGATCATGCGTGTTCAAAACGTCGCGAAGGAGGTCAGGTACCAAGGTTACCCATGCGAACGCACACCGGTGGCGCTTACCAGCCTTGAGTGCTGTTAGGCGCCTCTTGAGCGGTGCCGGCTGAAATCCATCAAACAAAGAAAGCGAAAGCGCAGGATTGTGTCGCGAGTCGCCGACTCATTGAAGCAGCCAGATGGAGCCCGCGCGCACGTCAGTCTCACACTTGCGCCAGATGTCCCGTACGCATCGCGAAACTTGGCGCCGCCACTTTTCGCGGGGCGTGGTGCTGCGGCCACGAAAATGCCCGAGGTGTCCAACGGAACTCCGACAGGAGGCGAGAATGCGCAACAGCTCCCCATAGCTCTCACCGCGATCGGTCAAGGTGCTGCGCGATGTGCGGCGGAAAGTTCGGGCTAATCCGCCATTGGCGGACGGCACTTTGCTCTAAGAAATGCGTTGGCAGCTTGAAAGCCCGGCGGGAGGCCGATCACATCTGGCTTTGCTAGCTGCACTTGGCTCAAGACATTCGATCAATTGGGGCAGAGAACGCAAAGGCGACAAGGGCATTGGCTGAGTAGGTTCAGGATGGTATCGAATTATCAAGTGACAGAAAGTTCGGTGACAATCATCGACTTCACAGCTTACAGGACCAACTAGCGTGCTGTGGCCGGGTCCTCAAGGAACCAGGTTTGCTCGATTGCACCCGATAGCGCGATCGTACCTTCCTATGTATTTTGGTTTTCCTGCCTTGGGTCCCATTCTTAATGGGTCTGCCCTCAACGGAAAACCAGCGTTCATGATGCCGAGCACGCTGCTGGCTCCTTGGGTTTTTCGGTGCTGCAATTCGATTCAGTCACTGAGGCTCCATTAACGATAGCCGCGCGCAGGTCGCAAGCTCCTGTGAGAATTTGAGTTTTAGCCCCCTGAAAACATAGTTGGGGGAAGTCGAGTCTGCCGACGCTCCATGTGCTATCCGTCCCTGCTCGGAATGTCCTTAAGCCTTGCCATCGTCGATCACGCTCACCTCGCCGAGAGCGGCGCGACGCCGCGATATGGACAACGGCGCCACGCCCGGCGTGGGATGGTAGGCAGCAGCTTCTCGAAGCCGGGCCACGCGACGCCATCGCCAGAGCGGCCAAGGCCGTCATCGATGAAGGCGACATTGCTCCAGCCGCGCTGCCGCGCCCGATCTGCAAATCCATATTGACGCGCTCGCTTTCCAGATTGCTGGCCACCTGATCAGCTGATCGCGGACGGCCTGACGGGCGGGATGCTCAGCCGCGATCTTGCTCATCTTGCCTTGTCCGGGGACGTCCAACCGGGCGGAAGCCCAACTCTTAACCTGCACAGCCGCTCGGAACGTTCCGCGCGGTGGCCTGCCCTCACCATGCTGTTCGGCGGCACGTTACGGATCAGCCAGACATTGCCGCCGATGGTCGATCCGCGGCCGATGGCGATTCGAGCAAGGATCGTCTCACCGACTTAGATCGCGACGCCGTCCAGGATCGGATGGCGGTGCAGCCCCTGATCACCTTGCCCTTGTCATCCGTCGGAAAGTCGCGTCTCGAGCGTGACCGCCTGATAGATGAGCCACCGCGAGGACGGGAGCGAAGATCTCTTCGCGGCAAATCTTCATGTCAGTGGTCACGCGAGCAAATAGACTTCCACCGATGAAAGATCCACCTTCATAGCCTTGACGCCGAAGTCCGCGTCCGTCGACGATCAGCTTTGCACCTACTTGTACGCCCACGTCGATGTCGCCTCAGACCTTATCGAGATTTGGCTTTGTTGCTAATGGCCCCATTTCGTCATCGGGACCAGTGTCAGGGACCAATGTTCAGGGCGCGGACCTTAGGCGCCAGCTGTTCGGTCAGCCGCTCGGCCGTGGTATCTCCGATTGGCACCGCCACCGAGATCGCCATGCAGCGTTCGCCAGCAGAGCCATCGCCGCGTGGTCCATGTCGGCGTGCGGCATGACGACCATGTGGTTCTTGGCGCCTGCGAGAGCCTGGCAACACTTGCCGCGACCGGATGCCCCGAAATCGGCGTCGGAGTTGGTGGGGGATTGAGGCCGGTGCCGGAGCGTGCGCGAGGGGGGACGTCCAACCAGGCGGAAGCCCAACGCTTAACCAGCACGGCGGGTCCAATTATATAAGCAAAGACGGATGTCTCGACCACAGTTGGCCATCACGCATCCGCGCAGGTGCCCTCCTTGTTGCCGGAATGCATAGATCGGATTCATCCCGCAATAGGCTAGGGTGCCGGTGGCAGTGGTCATGCACTCGTCACAGGTCGAGAACTGGCAATTGCCCGGATATCCCCAGATACGTCCCTGGAGGCAATAAACGTCCTGCCGAGCCGTTGGAATGAAAGAACGACCCCGCGGAGCGGCGGTCAACGGCGATCCAAAGCCGACGAGGATGGAAGTGCAAGCACACAGATAGAGAGAAGGTTGCGCATGAGACCTTTAGCCTCCGTTCAGACGTGAGAGGATAGAAAATCTAGAATTGATGTTTTGATTTTGGTCAATGGCAAATCGCTTCGTAGATGGTTTGTCCGACGGACTTCGTCGCGATCTAGCAAGAACTTTATGATTCCACAAAGTCTTAGCGGCTGACCGGGTGTACAGGTTGGGGACGCCAGAAACCTGGAGCTCCGCGGAGAACTCTGGCCTCATACCGAACCCGCATTGGTCGGCCCAATCGGCTAGCTCCCGATCCTCAAATGGTAACGTTAGCCTGTCGCCGCTGCGCCTGGCCGACCGGCGCGAGGAACCGATGTGCTCCTCATGATGGCGGTGCTTCACATGAGGGCATGCGGCCCTCGCATTCAAGCACCCCTTGATGATCCAAAGCGGCTCCCTTCTAACGTCGGCTCCTGCCTCGGGCTGACGCCGCGCCGGTGTCCAGTTCGGCTTTCAGGGTAGCTCTCTCCAGCCGCTTCCTGAGCGCTGCAAGTCGGCTCGACAGTCTCGTCGATTCCTCAATGCTAAGCTCACCGAAAACGAATTGATCCAGTTCCTCCTGTTGTGCAGCGATGTTCGCGAGACGCTTACGGGCTTTGTCCGTTAGCGAGAGCTGGACGACCCGAGCATCCCTGATGCCGGTCTTGCGCCGCACAAATCCGACTTTCTCCAGCGCTTTCGAATGTAGCGTGATGAAGGACGGGTCGACTTTCATCAGTTTTGCGACCACTCCGGCCGGAGCACCGCCATCCTTGTCTAAGTCCATCACGGCCATCAAGATCGCCAATTGTGTTCCACTAATGCCGAGTGCCTCGGCTCGGACCTGAAGAAAATCCTCCAGACAGACGTTGAGGGATCTGATCTCTAACGTTAATCGCCGCACCAGATCCTGACTCTCAGCAGAGCCATTTTCCCCTCGCGTTGCTTGCTTAGCCAAATGCGGTGCCGCCGAATGTTAGGACTATTCAAAGCTCGTTCGCGCTGAGAAAGTTCAAGAAAGGGACAACTTGTTGGTCCTCACGCGCTTACTTCCGTCGACAATTGGTGAGTGCCGAGAAGTGGCCGAAGTATGTGACTCCCAGCGAGACCCCAAGCCTACATCTCGGCGGCTACTGCTTGCCAACCTTTTGGCTATTGGCTTCGCCAAAGATAGTAGTTTCGCCGAGACGCACGTTTAACAAAACCTCGATTCGTGTGTCCCACACCGGCGCGAGACTACATCACTTACGCTCTGGCCCAGGCTGCCCCGAAATGCGGGAAGACCGTTCTCGGATCCGGGCAACGGGCTCGAATGTCTTTCTAAAGTGGGGCAGCTCCGCGCTTAACAGAAGCGCAACTTCGCACAATCGATGCGGTGGAATTAATCAAAAACGACGCCCGAACGCCGAATTCAAGCGCCTCGCAGCGTTGCATCTCGTGTGTTGCCGCCCACGAGCTGCTGTTGCCTCCGACGAACTAGAGGATTTCGTTCGTCGGCTGTCTGACTATCCAGCCCTTAATTGTCGAGGAACAGCGAGCGAAGACCGCATCCAACTCCTGCCGTACTATCGGCGGGAGCGCGATCGGCTCGGGTCATGTGGAAGCGGAATCGATCGAAAACGTATGGGTTGCCCCATCGGACGAGGCACATCCAGATCCCGCCTTCCGACGCCGAGTCATTCTTCCTTGCCGTCGAGACTTGATCACCCGCCGGCTAAACCCGGCGCGACAACTCGCCATAAGATGTCTGGTAGCCACGGCCGCGGAAGGACAGATCTATTCGCCGAATGCGTGAGAACCTGGTTCACGGGGAATAACCTCGCTCGGAACTTGGGTTGCTATGAGAGGCATAGATAAATGCTGTCGCGCGCCATGGAAAACTGCCCCCTCGGCGCCATGAGGAATTGCCCCCTCGTTGGGTAGCCAAGGAGAGAGCAAATGAACGAGGAGCGAATCACTAGAGGCTCGTCGTGGAGTGATCCACGGGGGCAGGTAATGAAGACGCCGGATGACGTGGCGGAGATGTTGCGCCTGAGGGCGTGCGGATGGGGGCTGAAGCGGATTGCGCGCGAGCTGGGCTGCAGCCATCACACGGTGAAGGGTTATGTGGCGGCGGGCGGGGTGAAGCCGTTTAAGTCGCCCGATAGGCCGCAACGGCTCCATGGCCTTGAGGGCTGGCTGCGTGAGAGGTTCATTCGCCATCGTGACAATGCGGACGTGGTGCGCCAGGATCTATTGAATGAGAAAGGCGTGACCGTCAGCCGGCGAACGCTGCAGCGCATGGTGCAGCCTTATCGGCAGGCGCTGAAGGCGGAGGCGCTTGCGACGACGCGGTTCGAGACACCTCCGGGTCGCCAGCTGCAAATCGACTTCGGGGAGCGTCTGGTCGAGATCGGCGGAACGAAGGTCAAGGCATTCGTGTTCGTGGCGACGCTCGGACATTCGCGACGGCTCCATGTGCGAGCGTTCCGGGCCGAAAAGCAAGAACACTGGTTTGCCGGGCTCGAGAGCACATTCACCACCTTCAGCGGTGTACCCGAGGAAGTGCTGATGGATAACCCACGCGCACTTGTGGTGCGCCACGACGCGGTGAGCCGGTCGGTTCAGTTCAACGACAGGCTGATTGCCTTCTCGAAGCACTTGGGCTTCCGTCCTCGCGCCTGCGCACCATATCGGGCACGCACAAAGGGCAAGACGGAGAATGGCGTTGGCTATGTGAAGAAGAACGCGATCGCAGGTCATTCCTTTGCAAGTTGGGACGCGTTTGAGGCCCATCTCGCCAGGTGGGAGCGAGAGGTTGCGAACGTCCGTATCCACGGCACGACCGGCGAAGCACCGATCATCCGCTTCGCACGAGACGAGGCCCACCGGTTAAAACCGCTCGGCGGGCGGCCCTCGTTCGGATCATTGCGCGAGCTAACCCGGATCGTCGGCAATGATTGTGCCATCGAGATCGACACCAACAGTTACTCGGTACCGTGGCGCCTTATTGGTGAGCGGGTCGCGGTGACCGTCGCGGCCGGCGAGGTGCGGATCCGCCATGGCGTGCACCAGGTCGCGGTTCACGAGCAATCGAAGGGGCGCCGGCTGCGGATCGTCGATCCGATCCATCTCGATGGTGTTGCCGGGCGCAATGGCGCGGTCCGCCGCCCGGAGATCGCAGCGGCGGTGCAGGAATCGTCTCCCCCGCATTCATTGTTGCGTCCGCTTGCCGAATACGAAGCCGTGATCGGGGGAAGCTTCTGATGACGCGCGCAAAGAAGGCAACCGAAGCACCGACTGATCCCTTGATGCCATGCTGGCGCGATTGCAGCTCTCCGGCATCCGCGATCAGCTTGATAGTTTGCTCGACGAGGCTGCGCGCGCGAACCTGTCGGCGCGTGAGACGCTGATCCTGCTGTGCGAACGTGAGATCGCGCGCAAGGATCATCGTCGCATCGATATGGCGCTGAAGCTTGCACACTTCCCGGCCGTAAAGGAGCTCGCAGGCTTCGACTTCGAGGCGCAGCCCTCGATCGATCCCAAGCAGATCCGCGACTTGGCCGCGTCACGTTGGATCGCCAACGGCGAGAATGTGCTGCTGCTCGGCCCGCCGGGCGTCGGTAAGACGCACTTGTCGATCGCACTCGGGCGAGAAGCGATCCTGGCCGGTTACACCGTGCAGTTCACCACGGCGACGACGCTCGTCGCGGGCCTGGCCAAGGCGCATGGCGAGCGGCGCCTGGACGAGAAGCTGCTCGCGCTGGCGAAGCCAAAGCTGCTTATCGTTGACGAGCTCGGCTATCTGCCGCTGGAGCCGGACGCCGCGCATCTGTTCTTCCAACTGGTCAGCTGCCGTTACGAAAGCGGTGCCATGCTGATCACGTCGAACCGCAGCGTTGCCGAATGGGGCACCGTGTTCGCCGATCCCGTGGTCGCCACCGCGATCCTCGACCGGCTCCTGCACCACAGCCACGTGCTGACGATCCGCGGCGACAGCTACCGGCTCCGCGCCAAACGGAAGAGCGGCCTCATCAAGGCGCCGCCCGCCGGTGACGGCCCTCCGGTCGGCTCCGCCTCCCTCCGTCCCGTCACCGGCGGAAACAACCATCAAACGACATCATGAAACCGAGGGTGGGGGCAGTTCTTCATGACGCAAAGGGGGCAGTTCCGGATGGCGTTTGACATAAATGCCCCTCGCTTACGCCTTAGCCGTCCAGCGACCAATGAAAGCGACCCGATAGGCTTCTGTTGCGTCATCGTCCAATCAGTGTTGTCAGGCCAATTTTGCCATCGTCTGAATGGCGTTGGAGAAGATGCTGGCCGGCCGGCTCAGGCCGTAATGATCGCGCAGCGTTGTGCCCGTGTAGTCGTGACGGAACAGGCCGCGCTTGCGCAGAATGGGCACGACCTGCTCGGCGAAGATGTCGAACCCGCCGGGCAGCCAGGCGGCATGACGTTGAAACCATCGGCTGCGCCGTTCTCGAACCAGGTCTGGATGTTGTCGGCGATCTTCTCAGAGCCGAAGTGACGACAAACTACCTGAGGCTCACTGACGCGGCGATACGTGCAGCCACGCTGCCACCCGTCAAGTCGCAGTTCTATCTGCACGACACAGAGCAGCCGGGGCTTGCCATCAGGATGCGCGCGACTGGCGGGCGGACTGGGTCTTTCTGTTTACGAAGCCTGGGACGAGAGGCACCCAACGCAAGACGCTGGACGCATGGCCCAAGTTCAATGAGAAGGACGCGCGCAAGGCCGCTACCGTCGCCGCCCGCCGAGGTAGTCATTGGGGTCGATCCGAACGAGCCCAAACGCGAGGCAAAGCGGCAACAGCTGGCAGACAGGCAGTGCACCACGCTGGCGCCCCTGATCATTGAAGATGGCCCCTACGAAACGTCCCTGACTGGACGCTAGGTCGTCAATTGGAGACCGTCAATGTCGGCGTCGCGATGCGGTCTCAAAGATCACTTCGATCTCGCCATCGGCGAGTTGACGCGACGGCAAATCATGGCGGCGGTGGACAGGATCGCCAAGACCGGTAAGCGCGGCGCAGCCAAGGACGTGCGCAAGCACACGCACACCTTCCTCGAATGGGGCGTCGGCGAGCGTTACGTGGAGCACAACGTACTCGCCGGCTATCGCGCGTCCAAGGAAACCCGTGCGCAGAGAGTTGCGCGCCGAACGAAGGGCCGCGCGCTGACCGATGAGGAGATCATCAAGGTCTGGCACGCATCCGGCAAGCTCGGGGCTTTTGGGCAATTAGCGCGCATGTGCCTACTCGGTGGCCCGCGTCGCAGCGAGCCAACCATCATCGAATGGCAAAAGCACATCATGGATGACCGCATCACCTTCGATGCGGCATGGACCAAGATGGGCCTGCACCACCATGTGCCGCGCACCCACTCGTGACGAGGTGCTCGCGGCCGCGAAACATTTCCAGTGCGCGACGTCCGACTATGTCTTCCCGTCACCGAAGACCGGCGGCCAGATGTCGGGCTTCACCTAGATGGTCAAGCGTCTGATCAAGGAGGCGGATATTGCCAAGTTCACCATGCATGACCTAAGGCGGAGCTTGCGAACCATCATGTCTCGTTGCGGCTACGACAACGAAATCCAGCGGCTGTGTGTGGGGCAAATGCCGCGTGGAATCGATCAGTTTACAATCACGACGAACAGTGGATCATCCGCAAGATGGCGTTCGAAGCGGCTCATGACTACATCGCGCAGTTAGTCGGCGCGGAACGGGTCGGTAAGGTGGTGCGGCTGCAGCGGACGAATCCGCTCGACCCCATCAAGGCCGAGCTGCTCGGCCGTCTCCGCGAGCATTATGCGGCTGGGGCGGCTTAGTGGTCTTGGCCAAATAATCGCGCGCCGCATCGACACGATAAAGCGGGCGGCCATAGACGTAGCGCCGTTCAGCGGGTGGTTCGGATCACCCCGCCACTGCTCCAGTGCTCCAGCCGTGCGCCGGATAACGGCGGCCGCCTCTAGTCCCGTTAAATTGGAGCTGGCCGGCAGCGCATCGATATCGAACGTCTCGGGCGGCGGCACGCCACGATTTTTGCGACGCCACTTTGTGGCAGGCATCTCGGCTCCAAAGGCCGGGCGCTTGAGGCCTCCCGAAAACAGGCACGATTCGTCCTATTTGTACGCCACACCTACCCAGCAGCCATACCTGCGCCCTCGATTTCTATATTGCTGCTGAGGTCTGCGATCTTATTGCCTCAAACCGAATCCGGGTTTGGGGCGGAGGCATGAACGGTGAAAACGAAAAGCTTCCGACCGAGGCGAGTGGAACGCCGAGTAGTGGTGAGATGCCGGAATTTGGATGGAGAGGCAGCGCCGCTCGTGCAGCTGCTCGACGAAGAACGCGAGGAGCAGATGTACCAAGCCTAGCTTACCTCGAGCAGCACACGCGTTTCATCCCGCGGGAGTTCGTAATGCTCACGGGATTGGAGCTTCGGAACTCGATGACGCTATGTAGGTCGTCTTCTGGCAAGAGTATAGATCGATCGCGTCCTCTAGCTGAAGCGGCCAAAGCCACGGCCGGCATGACGCGCAAAGTTGGAAAAGAAGCCTGCGAAGCCATCTGTCCTACGTGGCTTCACTTCAACGGATTGCGGGCTCGTCGATCAGATGGGGGATATAAGCGCGAGCCAAACATAACGTCAGTTGTTCTCCGCGGGTGCTGAGCCGGTCGATCCACTCCCTTTGCATTGCGTTGAAACCGGTCGGATCCAAATGAGCGTCCACCAGGTCGGAAAGTGGGGTCGGCCGGTTTTTGTCAAGTTGGCCGAGATAGGCGAAAATGAAGTGCTTGATCTGCCCGGAGCGCTGCGCCTCGTGTAGGTGGATCGAGGCATTCTGCGCGCGGTCGAACAGCGCGCCGAAGACGCTCGACATCCGCGCGAGCATGGACTGGCTCGGAGGGTCCTGCCGCAGGCCTTGCCCGCCGAACCGCAGATGATCGTGTCGACGGACGTCACGTTCATCCGGAGATCTTTCAGGACAGGGCGGCGCAGGCGGCGATGATGCGGTCGCAGGCGCGGGTGAGGTCCTCGAGCGAGGAGGCGTAGGAAATGCGGATATAGGGAGAGGCCATGAAGCCGCTTCCGAGTACGACGGCTACGGTGAATGCGTCGAGCAGGTACATGGCGAAATCCGTGTCGGTTTCGATCACCTTGCCGCCCGGTGTGCGCTTGCCGATAACACCGGAAGCGGACGGCGATCTGCTGTCAGCCCCGTATTATCAGAAGATCGGGCGGCTGCTGGAGGAAGGGCGCTTCGATCTTCTGTTCATTGCCGACATCCTTGCAATTCGGGACACGCTGGGCGGCAGCCTCGACAGCCAGCTTCGCTACCGCGCGCTGCGGCTCGATCCGCTGGTGTTGCTCTCGATCATCGCGGGCGCGACGAAACATCTCGGTCTCGGCGCGACCATTTCGACAACCTACGCCCAGCCCTATGTACTGGCGCGGGCGCTCGCAACGCTCGGTCATCTCTGCGGCGGCCGCGCCGCCTGGAACATCGTCACCTCGTTTCAGGAGGCGGAGGCCCGCAATTTCGGCCTGACCGAGCAGCTCTCATGCGAGGAGCGCTATGAGCGTGCCGACGAATTTCTCGAGGTGGTGACCAAGCTGTGGAACTCGTAGGAGGATGGTGCGCTGGTCCGAGATCGCCAGAGGCCGCTGTTCGCCGACCCTCCGCGGGTGCACCGGACTGATCATTCCGGCAAGTGGTTCAATGTGCGCGGCCCCCTCAATGTCAGCCGGCCCCCGCAAGGACGTCCGGTCTTCATCCAGGCCGGCGCTTCAGATCGTGGCCGCGATTTCGCTGCGCGATGGGCCGAGATCATCTTCGTGACGCCGGACCTGACCGATGAGGCCCCCTCTTGAGTCTACCAATTTGGCGTTGCCAATGGTGCGCACGCTATATGCGCCTTCGCTGAAAAACGGCGCGTTTCCCTCTGAGGTGGCTGAAATAGTGCTGTTCGTCCTGGAATCCCCGCGGACTTCGACCAAATCCTCAAGCGTATTGCACGAGATGGCATGTGCTTTCGTCTTTAGCCATCGTTTGTTAGGATCTCATCGTAATAGAAATGGAGTGGCACTATGGAGCCTCAGTGGCTTACGTATGGCAAAAGGTTGCAAGCTATTGCCTCTAGCGGGCTTCATTTTGCGCGAGATCAGTTCGATCGACAACGATACGAGGAAATTGCTCTCATAGCCAATGAGATGCTTGCCAAATTGGGAAACGTTCCCATCGAGAGGATAGAGGGACTCATCTCCGATTTCGCGCGCGGCTATGCGACCCGAAAGTTGATGTGCGCGGAGCGATCGTAGAGGGGAACAAGGTGCTTCTGGTGCGCGAGAAGAGCGACGGCCTTTGGGCCTTGCCCGGCGGCTTTGCCGAGATTGGCCTTTCTGCGGCCCGCAACATTGAAAAGGAATTGTACGAAGAAGCTGGATTGAAAGTGTCTGTTTCCCGTCTCTATGGTGTCCGACACAAAGCCAACGCCTCATATTCGCCTGATGTCCGTGAATTTTACAAGATGTTCTTCCTTTGCGACCAGCTCCCGGGTCAGAAGGTGCAGCCGACATTGGAGACGAGCGAGGCGCTCTTTTTTCCAAGAGATCAGTTGCCGGCCCTATCGCGAGGCAGGACAATCGAGAGTGACGTTGACGCGGCTTTCGCGTTCGCAACTGACATGAACAGGCCTGCGTTTTTCGATTGAGAACGCAAGCTGGATGTTGGTGTGAAAGCTAGCGCCGCAGGGGCGCCTGGTCTTCATGCAGACCGGGGCTTCCGATCGCGGGCGTAACTTCGCCGCGCGATGGGCCGAGGTCATCTTCGTGACGCTCGGCCTCATCGATGTCGCTGTAGAATTCCGCAACGACTTGCGCGCTCGCGCGGTCCGTTTCGGCCGCGACGGTGATACAGTCAAGGTGTTGCCCGCCATCGTCCGGTCATGGGCACACGGAGAAGCAGGCCAAGCCGCTACGCGACCAGCTCCACGAATTTTCGCATCCACAGTCCGGTCTCTCGACCTTGTCCTATCATCTCGGCTTTGATCTCTCGCGCTTCCCGCAGGACGAGGTCCTGCCTGAGAATCTCGATGTTCCCGGCCTCGAAGGGCACTACCGTGAGGTCGCCGAACTGACGCGGCGCTCAGGCTTAAGCGTTGCTGAGCTAGGACAGCGCTACGGCGCGGGGAGGACGATTAGCGGCTTTGCCGGCAGGCCCAGCACGGTGGCTGATCGCATGCAGGAGTGGTTCGAGGCGGGGCCTTGCGACGGCTTCATGTTGCAGGTCCCATATCTTCCAGGCGACTTGGAGGAGCTGGTCCACAGCCTAGTGCCGGAGCTGTAACATCGAGGACTGTTCCGCACTGAATACGACGGCTCGGCGTTGCGCGATTCGGTCAGCTTGCACCGGCCAGCGGGCTGAGGTCGCCCATACCCGGCTATGCGCTTCACGCACTCCCACCATACACAGCTCAATACGGCGTGAAAAAACGTGCGTGCGACCGGCAAGTCATTGAATGCTCAACGCGCATATAACTCTCCATCAGTGGCTGGTCAGCGTCCACTCAGGCAACAAGCGCAGGAGATAGGGTGTTGCGCCTCCTCGCAACCAAAGAACAAGCCCCTGAAAACGTGCTTTTTTCGAGGGTTTTTTCGTTCTCCGAATTTCAGCGGAAAATTTCTTTCGTGAAGCGTCTGGAAGCGGCAGCGAAAGTCGCAGCGCCAGGTTGGCGAGGTGCGACGGGGCGCTATGACTCAATTGCGATCGTAGGCTGATGGCGAAGGCCGCAACTCACTTCAGGTCACGCTCGCCTATATGCATGTTGGCGATGATCCTGACGGACATCGCATGACGCGGCACCTGCGGATCCCAGGCCGTCATCGCCATTGCAAACGAAGCGGGGCTTAGCGTTCATCGCTGTCCGAGGCTGGTGGCCGCTTGCAACCGAAAAAAAGTGGGCGGCGAGCTACTTATCTTGTCCTCTCTTTTAGCCGGTCCGTGACTACGGCGCACAGAATATCCGCGTCTTGGCGCCGACACTCCCTGCGGCAGCTATCGTCGTTTGTAACAGGTGGTTCAACTGGAGAGTCTCTGGTGCCGGCTTGTCGCTGCGTAGGCCATCATACAAGGTCTTAGCCGAGAGCATGTTGCCCAGAACAAGCCAGATCTCACGCGTTGTCAGTGGATTCATTTAGCGTTGCCCAGGCACCCGCCGCAGTCTCCGAAACCGGCTTACGAATCCTCTTTCGAACGGTGAGCTTAACCCTGTTGTCGCCTGAAAACTTGTGCGCGCGATTCCACAAATTGATATTGCCTGGCTTTTGCAAGGAATAGGTTGAAAAAAGAGCCATGTTCTTCTGAGCCTGAGCGCATACTTCCTGTACGGCAGAGGCAGAAAATTCGCGAAACTTGTCTGACGCGTTTGCATGCACAAGGACGACTCGACGATTGGACCAAAATGAAATCTGCGCTTTCCTTGCTCATGTCATCACAGATGCACAAGGAGGGGGCAAATTTGACATGCTCAGGCTGGTAAAGGCTCACCCAATCAGATGAGACCTTTAGCTTCTTGCTATCGAACCCGTTTTTCCAATTGTCGATGAGGCCGAATTAACTGGCGGTGTCGTATTCGTCATTGGAGACGGAAGCTCCTTTCTCCGATGAGATGTTCCTGAATGTCTCAGAGGGGTAGAGGCAGTGACCGACAAAAAAGCCCGTCGGAGTAAATCGTGATCCGAACTTTAGTCCTGGCGCGTAGAAGCGGCCATGGACGTAAATGACGTTAATATCGTCAGGGATTATGCTGAAAGACTGTAGATCATTCAACGCGCGGCAGAGTGGTCGCGTTCTCGCTCCCGTACTCACGAATGCCGTGTCGAGAGAGGGCGATTTGAGCTTGTATCGCTGGGAGCCCGGGTTGAAGATGGCGTCCACCAAATACGTTTCACCATTGATCGCTATTCTGAACGACGAGGAAAGTTTTCCGTCTGAAGCCGCGGACGTGCCGGTGCGATCGACGCACAGGTCGTCGCTGCTCATAAGATCGCCAGTGTCTTTGTGCCTGTATTGGTCTGAGATATCGAAAATATCGAGCAGCAGATTCCTTGCCGCTCCGTTGGCGACGGCGGACGCCGAGAGCGCCGCATAGCGATCGTAAACGGCGTCGTAGCGGGCGCCGGTATCCATCTGGTCAGTAAGCGATCCGACCCATTGTCGGACTGCGTTCAGGCGGAGTGGCGGGCCCTGTTCAGAAACTCTTCCGCTCCCAATCCCGATATATCGCCGGATTAAATCTGCGGGCAGCGAGGTGCCCACGTTCGTGGCCGCGGGAGGCGCGATGTCCACTATGTTCATCTCCTCATCGACGAATTCACAGTACTCCAGATCGTCGACGACTTTCGCGGCGGTTCCATTGTATCCGGTGACAGTTGAAACGATATGGCCGTGTTCATCCAAAATGGGGGGAACTTCCGCGATTGAGGGCGCGGAGATGATGCGCCTGCGCACCACGCGATTTCCTAGATTGGTGTTCTGGGATGACGCTGCTGATGCGACCCAATTGCCCCGGCATGAGGAGACATTCAAGCTTTTCCGGCCCTATCGATTCGAGATGGCCCAACCCCTCCGAACCGGCACTCGAACCCGCTCCGGCTACGGCGAGCATCTGGTACTTCGGCAGGTGGATCAAGAGCCGGGCACCATGCCGCACTTCGGCAAAGTACAGCGTGTTTAGAAAGTCCGGGCTCGCCACCTTGGCGTAGACGAATAAGACAGCTTCCTTACCAAAGGGGTATTGCTTGAATTCGCAATCCTCGACGACCAGTTCCTCTTCGACTTGTTTCGCAAGTGATTTCAACGTATCGGACGCCAGAGATGCGTTTGAACACGACGCGTCGGTCGAACAGAATTTCATTGTCTGCCGCAGCAATTTTGTTGAGTTCGTGGCGCTCCCTGAATTTCTTCGAGATGTAATCGATCTCGGGCTGAACAGCCGCAAATTTTTCCAGGTAGAATTTGGACATCGTCTTGGTGAGATATTCCGGGCTGATCGATTTGTCGTATGAGCTGAAAAGCTCCCAGGCCCGACTTATCCGTCCCTGGAAATGATCAAGGACAAATGCCGGCTCCACAGATTCGCCCGGCGTCAAGCGGATAACGCGACCGACCTGCTGGACTATCGATCTGACATTTCCAAGCGGATCGAAGAACGCTAAAATTCGAAATCGGTGATCATCGATACCTTCCATCAATTTATACTGATGTATCCAAATTTGGGCGTCGGTAGCCTTGGCGGAGGCACCGATCGATGCTGCCGACTGATGGTCGGCGCCTTTCGTCGAATAGCGGTCGTGTATTGCGACCAATTTCCCGCCGAACCCATGGGCGATGAATCGCTCGCCAAGCCTCGTGATGCGCCCATGTCCTCGCAATGAATAATGATACGAGGCCACTTCGAGCGATCAGAGCCAAATTGTTCTTCTGCAAAGTTGATGACATCCAAGCAAAAGACCTCTGCATCGGAAGTCCGCGGCCGTTGGATTACTTCGACTTTTCGTATGATTTTATCGTCAACTGCTTCGGAGAATCTGTAGAGGTGAATGCTGCTCTTTTCGATACTGAACGGTTTCAGATCGTTGCGGAAAGGGGTGGCGGAAAGCAGGATGATCGGCTTTACAAGGCCGCGGAACAGCCGCACTGTACTTGGCCGCCGGTTCGTAATGTCCTTCGTCGAACACTATCAGATCAATGTGGTCACGAAGAGCTTTGTAGCAAGCCCCGCGGATATCGAGTCCGATGAGCATCTGCACGGTCATAAGCATGATCGAGCGGTTTTTGCTAAGCTCGCCAAAGACGATATTCCCCGGGTCTTCGACAAGCCGGTCGAATTGCCGCGCAGAGAAGTCCTTCAACTTGGGAGAGAAGTGCCTGATGGTAGCCTCGTGGAGCTCTTGCACCTGCCCTTCCAGTATCCGGCTCTCGTTAACGACATACGTGTTCTTTGCGAGCCGTATCTTGGGACCAAGATTGACTTTGTCCTCTTCTATAAAAATGTTGCCGCTGATCTCGCGCGTGAGTTGGTCACGTATCGCTTCGCGCGTCGTCAGGACCAAAACATTCCCTATCTCTGGGGATGCTTGCGACAGACCGGCAATAACCGCCGTTTTGCCCGTTCCTGTCGGATGGCACACGAGAAAAGCCCGGGCGCCGACTTTCCAGCTGAGACTGCGTTAAGAAAGTTGCCCCGGTAGCGCCGGGCCTTCTGAATAGCTGCTCGTTGGTACTGCCGAAACTCCTTCGAATACCTTAGTTCCGGAAGCTGATCTCCTGCGCTCATCTTCGTCCAGCCCTTGGCCTGCTACGGTGGCAGCAGTGGGATGACCCCACAAAGCTGCCAGCTCGGCGGGCTTGCTTCAAAAAATTAGATGCGGCGTATTAACCGAGAGGTACGGAGTATTCGACGAACAACGGTACCTCGCCGTGCACGGAAGGCGGACCCTCGCTGACGCGACTAAAAAAATTCCTTCCAATCATCTTCGCTGAGCTCGCCGGCCTTTCCCGCTCTTTTGGCGCTGTCCGCTTTGAGATCTGAAAGCGATCTGTCCGCCCTGAAGACGCGGCCTTTGGTTTTTTCAAGAAGTCGGGCCAAGAGTGATGGAAAGGGCATATTCCAGTGCTTAGTCTTGCGAGCAAACTCCTCTTGGACAGGGATCATCGCGACAAGGCCCGGATTTGTCATTAACTCCAGCCCTGCGGCCCGCAGGGTGGCGTTGTGACTGGCGTGGTGACCAACCTTGTAGAAAACCGTCGATGCGCCGCCGTTGGCGTGGTGCGTTTCAGATCCGCCGTATATCGGAGGCTCTCGCCGGGTTTCCGATTTGCATGCCGATTAATTTGCGGACCGTCGCCTTCGACCAGACCCACGTGTCGACCTCTCAGACGTCATCGGGAGGAATGGTCTAATTGCCGAGGTATCGATCGCTGACGCACACGCCGGCTTTTCGAGTTCATCCGGCAACAACGCCAACTGACAGGCAGCCGAGTGTCCCTTTATTCCCCCAGGGAGCACAGGTGTGGTCAATGAGGCTCAGAGAACCAACTTTGTAAGTGTCGTCGCTTGTGCCGCAACGAATGCCTGAGCCGGCAAGTCCCCCAGCAGTCCGCGGTGGAACGCAGCTAACCAGGCGTTTCGTCCCGTCGTGATATAATGATAGCTCACGAGCTTGATGAGCTCTGCACGGATATCGGCGACAGAAATGAGGCCAGCCGTGGGTCCCATGTTGCGCATATGTTGTGGTAGCGTCGCCCAAGCGTTCGTACAGGCGCGCTGAAACTGCTCACCGAGCACATACTTCAAATGAAAAGCGATACGCTTTTGCACGGACGGTGCATGGTGAGAGCTGGGAATAGCTTCAAAACGGCTGCCGGATACGGTTGGATAATCCGTATCTCCCAGAGGTCGGAGTTGGCCAGCGTGTCGAAGTAAGGATGAATGAGCCACTCCTCCGGGCTTTCACCTTTATAGGTACTGCCCTTGACCGATGAGTTGCAGCTCGTGCAGGCCGGAACGAGGTTCGCCGCCATGACCGAAAACTCAGGAAAGGTTTCCTTTGGCAGAAAGTGGTCCAGGGCGCCCGTGACCGAAGACCCACACATGGGACGGCTGGCGACTTGCTGGCTGCGCAGGTTCTTGAAGCGAGTTACACTCTTTCGGTTCTCGTAAAGCCTCTGCTGAACCGTGCCCATTGCCGCCGGGAATTTCGAGCCAACGATCGACCACGGATTGCCGCCATGTACGCGATAGGCCTGATAACATGATGCCCACAGGCCAAGGTAATTAGCCCAGGCCGGCTCCGCACAGATCATGTTGAGGTAAGCATCGTCCTCCGCAGACGATGGAGCGGTTAGCGCTATCATTGCTGTCGCATGCGAAGGAGGTGGGCCACACAAGAGAGTGTTTCTGGATTCAACCTCTCGCCGTGCTCCTGAACAATGCGCTCGATCGTCACTTCGGTGCCGAGACGATTGACCCAATCTACCAGCAAGTCCTGGTAACCGTGGGAGATGTCGCTATCGCCGAATACAAACTGGGAAATGCTCTCAATGCTCGCTCCGAACGTCTGGAGCCTAGGTTGATCGATCGAAATCACTCTCTCTTTCAGTGATAATATTCGGACACGCTGCCGAGGGACTTCCCTTACGATATAAGCAGAATGTGTCACGATAATTGCCACGGATCTCGTCGCGGCCAGCAGCGTGTGCAGGATCGACATGAAGTCCGAAACATAATTCGGGTGGAGGTGCGTTTCCGGTTCGTCGAACAACAGCATACTGCCTTGTTCGATCGACCCAACGGCCTGGGCCGCAAACCTCAGCATCGCTTGCTCTCCGCTGCTGATTGTACGGGGCGCTTCGCCCAGGCCGAACGTCACCGGCGATCTGGACCAATCGACCATGCGAACCAACTGCAGCTGGCGCTGCTCGTTCAACGATCTGAACAGGGGAAAATAGGCTCTACCCTGCCAGGTTCTCACGTCGAACAGATCGTGAGGCTCCGATTGATCCCTGAGAGGCAGGTGGATCGTCTTTGAAAAGGACAGGGGGGCTAGCGACCTTTCCAGCATGTTCAGCCGACTCGGTCCGCTAAATGGCATACTTTGGGAGAAAGGCTCAAACTGCCTGTGATCGCGCAGGCAATCGATCAATGCGCCGGTCGATGCATCGGCCTCAGTGTCCGTATTGGCAATCATCGAAAAATACTGATAGTCGACGCCTTCCCAAGGCGGGATCGATCGTGGGTAGGAGTCCGACGCCACAGATGAAAAGACCATCAATCGGCTGAACGTTGGGGTGGTTTCGAAAGCGGTCGAGACTGCTGGCTCGCCGACTTGGGGAGATCGTTGCGAATGGATGAGGCTTAGCAAAAGCTGGGTCTTGCCGGTTTCCGTTTCGTCCAATGAGGACCGCGACACGATCACGATTAAGTTCGTCCGATCGAAAGTCGAAATTGATGTCATAGGGATTGTCGGCCGCAAGCAGGTTCGTCGCCATGTGGAAGCTTGTCGCCGCATCAGGGACTGGAGCTTGCGGTTCGGGCCGCAAATAGCGACGCCCGTGGCGGAACGCGACATAGTTGGAGCTGGCCCTTAGCGCGCCCAGGTGAAATCGGTCTGTGTCGAAAAGCGCCAGACGTGCGGTATCCGTGCCCTCTGTCCGAAGAACGACCGCGTCACCGAGCAATCGCAGTGACGTCATAGCGCGCGCGAAGCCAAGCAATTCAATCAGCGAGCCGTATGACTCAATGCTATCGAGAATGCCAACGTAGCTCGCATTCGCAAGCTCGATCGGCACCCAAGGTTGGTGAAGAAGGAGTTGCTTGAAGAAGTCGTCAGTTCGATCGAACCCAGAAACCATAAAATGCATATCGAACGGTACGGGCTGTTGTTGCGGCAGCAGCACCAGCAGGCGCGCGGTGAAATAGTAGGTGAAATCATTCCAGGTACTGTATTGTGGTATCACCGCGACTGCAGGTCGTGCGATCGGAGCAAGCGCTGCCGTATTCGCGTCGCGCGCAAATATAACGGGAACCGGGGCGTTTGCGGGAATGGGCTCTGCAGTGCTCACGATGCGCGGAACTATAAGGAATCGAGAATCGGGCGACAATCCTCGATCGAGAACTACAGCAATTGCGCTTTGTGGCAACCCAAGCTTTCGGGTACCGAATAGCTATTTGTCATTCAGTCCGCGAGATTTGCGATAGCTACAAGGTCAAGGGAATGGGTCGAACCTCTGTCGCGCTGATTCTCGCCATTCTGTCGAGTGTGGCGCTGGCCGACGATTTTTGTCGGACAGGCCAGCATGATCGACGGCGACACCCTGGAAATGCATGGCGTGCGCATCCGGCTTTGGGGCGTCGATGCACCGGAGAGCAGGCAGCTGTGCCGCGGCGAAGACAGCTTACAGTATCGATGTGGTCCGCAGGCCGCGAACGACCTTGACGCCTTCATTGCCCGCCGTCCCGTCAATTGTGTTCCAATCAGCCTCGACCCATATGGCCGCACGGTCGCGACCTGCTCGGTCGCAGGCAGGGACCTCGGGGAATGGTTTGTACGCAACGGCCTTGCGTTGGATTGGCCTCAATACTCGAGGGGCAGATATCAGGAAGCTCAGCGCGAGGCTGAGCGCGCGGGCCAGGGTCTCTGGAAGGGCAGCTATGTCGAGCCGTGGCTCTATCGTGCATGCATCCGCGCAAGTGGAAGGCCGTCCGCCTGTTCAGATGATGGAAATGCCCATCCTTGTTGCCATCCCAGCAAGGCGCCAACCCACAAGGCAATTGTTTATCACCGCATTTGGGCCGATGGCTCTGGCGCGGATTGGGCGACTCACGCTACCGATCACTCCAGTCACCTCACTGCACAATGGGAATGAAATGGTTGCAGCCACCCGTGAATTGCCGGCCTCTGGTTACGCGTTTGAGTTGGACGGCCGGTTCAAAGCTGAATTTGCAACCAGAGACGGCGCCAGAGCAGGTGGCGAAGAACTGAAGAAGCGTTTTCCCATGCTTCAGATCAGGATCTATGACGCGCAGACGCATGCGCGCGAGGAAATCTAGGTCCGCTGATTCAAGTTTTGGTGGAGTTGCTCGGCCAGAGCGCGTGCGGCGGCCGCCGCACCGCTCTCGTTGAACCGAGCAGCTTTGCGTCTCGGCCGGGCGGTGTCGATCCCTCGCGCAAAGGGATGCGGAACTCCTCGCCGGGGGCACTCGGAAAAGGGGCTCGCCTGCGGCGATCGCTATCACTGCCCCGTTCCCGGGTGCCGCTATTGAACCGGTCTCGTCGTTGCACTCGGACCCGCGTGCCCCTTCGGGCCGCTATGCTCACGCTCTCCGGGTGCCATTTTCCGTCGCGGCGATGCGCCCCTGGCGCACGCCTGGCCGGCCCTGCGGCCCTGGGTAGCTCAACGCAATTCGGCGGCCATATGGTCGGTGGCCAGCCGGACGCCATGCGACGTCACCGTATTGAGCATCTTCGTCAAAGATGGCAGATCGAGATCGAGAACACCCCCTCCTCGCCTCCATCGCCTTAATTCAATCGACGAAGCTGCGCATCACCATCACGAACGATGCAACATTTCTTCTGGTTGCTCTTCGCTTCTCATAAGGGTGCTTTGCATTCAGAGGTTGCCGTCCAGGGCGCCAACGCGTCGGAGGAAACAGTTCGCGCAAGGGGCACAACCGACGATCGATGTCGAACTCTCCAATTATCGCCCGCACTCTAGGGGTGAATTGAGTGGTGCCGCCTGGGCTGTATTCGGCGTCCCTTGAGCGCACCATGCTATGAAGCGTCATCCGGTGTCTGGGACTCGTCAGGAGTAATCCCATCGAAAAAGAAGCGCACAACGTAGCGATCAAAAGGCCCTAGAGATTTGATCGCTAGTACGGCGTTAATCCCCAAAAACTTGAATCGGTCGAGTGCCCTGAGGAGATCCATGTCAGGATCTTCAAAATTGATGAGACCGGCCGCTTGGATCTTCTTCGATATCATGCGCGGTAGGCCGTATTCCTCAAGATGGTAGACTGCACTAGGAAGGAACGCGCGGCTCATCCTGCCTACGAACCCTGAAATATCAACAGCAGGGTTCACGATGATCTTATGAAGCTCATTTGTGTCGCCGAGGAGAGCAGACAATTTAAATGTAACAGTCCGCTCCAGTTTGAAGAAGTCCTCTATGCTAATACCGTTTTGCCTCAAGGTCGAAATAATCTGGGACAAATCATCACGCCAATTGTGCGCAATCTCCTTGGTCACATTCACCACGTTAGACCATGTTGTATCCCAACCGCCGGGTTTGAGCTTGAGCACTTTGTACAGCATGGAGTCCCACTGGGCTGGATTTGACGAGTTGAGATAGCCGAACCCCTTCCAATCCTCTGGAGCGTCTCTCATGTCTTTTGCCAAGCGCAGCAGAAAGTCTGCGTCGCTGTCCTGCAGAACACTTTCCCTCTTGAGACGTGCGAATTGTTCCTCGCCAATGATGTCGGACATTTGGGTTCTGTACTCGACGATCCTTTCAATTTGACGGTCTGTCAGCTGGTCTGCATCGCCATCTTCGTCGAGAGTTCCCAGCATGTTATCTGGGAACGAGATTTCGAGTTGGGCATCTTCCGATTTTGGCGGCGCATCTAACAGAAAGATGTTGCCGACGAAATACTTGAACATGCGCCCGCCGCGGCCAATAATATTCTTGTAGGTAAAATCCTTGAGGTTAGTCCTGCCAAGCTTACTGCGCCATACGATCACATTCTGAGCAGAAGTATTGACGCCCTCAATGATGGAAGACGTGGAGACAATGCTGTCAAAGCCGTCCTCATACTCAAACAGCCTGATCTGCAGCTGGCTCAGGCACCTGTGCATGCTGCCATTGTGAACCCCGACTGCCCGCTCCACCAGATCGGCCAAGAGCCAGTCTTTTTCGTAATTTTCCCTCAGCCACTTGGCGAACGCTGAGGTGTAAATCCGATCTACGGTTGGCAGGTTCTTGATGACAAGGTCGGCTATTTTTCGGATTTCAGTGTAAGTACCAGCGTAGATGAGTGATTTTTCATCGCCCGGAGAAATCAGCTCAATCAACTTCGCGCCCTTCTTGGCGGCGTCTCCTCCAAATTCCTTGTACGGTTCTTGGATATTCAAGTACACGGTATTGAAATCGAGGAGTTCAACAAACTCCATGTCGCGCGTGAACGCATTATCGTTGAGTTTCTTGATGTTCGGTGCAAGGTAGTACCGCTGGCTTGCCTTCTTCGAAAGTTTTAAGATCGCTTTTACCAGAGAGGAGGCGCGCTCGGGATCGTGCTCTTGGCTCGCCTTGTAGAATTCATCGACGACGAGAAGGTCGATCGTTTTAAGGGATGCCAGGTATCCGAAGGCGCGCTCCTGTGGAAAGATGAGGATGTTCTTAGGTCCGAGCCGCGTATCCGGTGCCGTTATGATCGTGTAGTGTTCGGAGAATTTCTTGAACAGTCGCCTTCGTGTTTCGTCCATGAGCGCGATTGTCGGGACGATGATCACAACCGTGTCCGGATGCTTTGCGGCTATAAATGCGTCAATGATAAAGCTCTTTCCGAAGCTCGTTGGGGCGCTTACCGCGATGCTCCTCCCGTTCAGAAGTCTGGCAAGGACAGAGGATTGCTCTCGGTGTAGGGTTGCCAATCGGCGGCCAACGTCAACCTCAAACGCGTGATGTACGTATTTCTGGTCCCACGACGCGCTCTCAAGCTGCAGGTAGGGAAACAGGCCCGTCGCGCGGATCATATGGTTCACCAACTGCGGGTAGGGCGTCTTGACCCGATCCAGGTCTGCCAGCAGCTGTATCAATAGATTTCTGGCAGCCAGCTCATTCTGGATCGATAGCAGCCTGTTAATCTCCTGACAGGTCTCAAAAATCTCCATCATTTCTGTCCTTTGTAGAAGGCGACGGCGTGGACAAACGCATCAACGATCTTCTTCTTGCTTGGAACCGGAAAGAGTATGATGTGGAAGTTGAGATCATCGTATTTGTGAACCGAACTGGATTTTGCGAGCTGCTTTGAAAAGTAAGACTCAGCCCGTTCCTTGTGAAAGGCGGCCAACTCCGTCTTGTAGGTCTCCGATAACTCGCTGGCAGCGGCCGTCGTGAGGCATTCGTGTAATAGAAGGATCGGTATATGAATCTTCGCCTTCAGCTTGTCGATCGACTCGCGGTTGCTCAAAGCGGCTTTGATCTTCTCTCGAAGGCGTGCGGGGATCGGCAGTCCATCCAGGTCCGAGACGCTGGTGATGATCGCGTTTTCTTTCTTCAGCTTATCGGTCGATAGTGAGTTCAAGACGGAGGTCACTACTGCATCGAGGCGAGCATCAGCTATGGAGTTGTAGAATTTCGCTTCGCCGAACCACAGTGTGAAGTCGTCGCCCTTCACTACAATGTGTACGCTGTCTGCTCCCTTGGCGTTGTCCTGAACATTCTGTTTGTAAAATATCTTCGGAACGACAGGCAGAGCGCCAAAACGATGGCGCATTAGGCCATACAAGAATACTTCGGCTATTTCGCTTCCCTGACCCACCTCGTCCTTGTCAGTCAATCTGAGGTTCTGAGCCGCTGCTATGAGGCTGCTGTGACTCTGATCCACAAGTGCGGATCGCTCTCTTTGGGACAATGCGGTTTCAGCTATATTGTCCCAGAGGTAACTCTGGAATTTGAGATACCGCCACTCGGTGTCTTCGAAGTCGTTAATTAAGCTTAGAACGCGCTTGTTTACCAAAGTGGTGAGCTGAGACACGGAAGTGATGCCGGCAAGGGCGTCATCAATAAGGATTTCGAATGACAGGCCGGCCATCGCTATATTTACCCCCAAAAACTTACACATATTTCAGATTCGTACAGGTTCCTACTGCACATTCGTAGGTAGAGGGGGAATGCTGGTGCATTTGCTCGGCTATTTTATCCGAAAAGGTAACCGGTCTCGTCGCTGCACTCGGGGTCGCTTTCCTCACGCTCCTGCAGGTGCGCTTTTCTGCTGGGGCGATGCGCCCTTGCCGCCCGCCTGGTAGGGCCTGCGTCCGTGGCGCCTCAAGGCCAACTCCCATGAAGAATCGCACAAAGGGCCAGCCCCCTCGCAGATTCACATTCTCACTTCGATGGACCTCGTAACCAGCCTGCCTCAAACTCGAAAGTGCACACTTCGTCTCGACCGCGCCCGACGCAGATACGTCTTATTGCGCCGCTGTCGCAGAAAATCGGCGATGCAAGCAGGTTCTGACCTCTGACCAGGCACACCAACTTGCGATCGCTTATCCGTGTTCGGGACTCCAACTGCCTTATCACGGCGTGAACTCGCAGGGTTTCTTGGGTGAAGCGACATCAGGCGCAGCAAATCTGCAATACGACGCCCTACATCGCGCGAAATCCAAACAAGCGGGTTGGTACTATCTAGGTAAGGCATCGAGCTGTTGGCTAGCATCACTGAAGGGTGCCGGCGAGAACTCGCGTGCGGAAGCTCGGCAGGCGCCGGCAGCAAACGAGTGAGCAACAAGAGATCCGTTGCCACTCCACCGAGCGATCACGCTTCGCAATCACTTTCAGTTCATTATGTGCACTCATGCACAGTAACGAGGACAAGACGAGTAATGACATCTTCCATATCTACAGCTAGCGATACGGTCACTGTTCTGGTCCATGGTTCCGAAATTGCTCGCCTCGCCCGTGAAGGCTTTCCGAATCTGCGCGTGCTGAGCGCCAAGGATCTTACATCGCTAGAAGACCAGGTGGCGGATGCGGATATCATCGTGGGCTCCGGCATCGATTTCCCCGTCCAGTTGTTCGACAAGGCACGTCGACTGCGCTGGTTCCAGTCGACCTCCGCCGGCATTGACGCAATCTTGCCGATCCGCGACCGCGTTAGCGACCTTATCGTTACCAACGCTCGGGGTATCCATGCCGATTCCATTGCGGATTTCGTAATGACGGGTATCGGCATGATGCACTGGGACTTTCCGCGGTTCATGCGGGAGCAATCTGGTCGGGAGTGGCACATGCGACCAGTGCAGCCTATCTCCCACAAGACGCTGGGCGTGGTCGGGCTCGGATCCATCGGCGTCGAAATCGCTCGTCGCGCCAAAAGCGCTGGGATGACTGTGATTGGCTCGAAACGCGATCTGACCAGCCCACTTGAAAATGTCGACAGGCTCCTGCCGCCGAAAGACATCGCGGAGCTTTTGCGACTCTCAGACTTCGTTGTGCTTGCCGTTCCCCACCTTCCAGAAACGACCAAGCTCATGGGTCGTGAGCAGCTTCGTCAAATGCGGCGCGGTGCCTTCCTGATTAACATTGCCCGCGGGTCAGTAATCGCGGAAAGCGAACTCGTGGAGGAACTCCAGGCAGGCACCATCGCTGGAGCCCTCCTCGATGTGTTCGAACGAGAACCGCTCCCGACCGACAGTCCGCTCTGGACGATGCCGAACGTGCTGATCACGCCACACGTCTCCGGCTATCCCAGCGACTATACCGCCCGCGTATTCGAGATCTTCGGCGACAACCTGCAGCGGTACCTTGAAAAGAAGCCGTTGCGGAATGTGGTCGACCTGACGCGAGGCTACTGAGGCGAATCGCGCTAAAGAATTGCCTGGACCAGAATGTTCGTCCTCGCACGCGGGACCCAGGATCCTGATTGTTGCTCCGCAAGAATCAGGGATCAACGAGCCTCGCGTGTGCGACGATGCCGCGCCAATCATTACCACGCACGCCTCGCATCCAGATTGCCGCGCCCAGAACTTTTTAGCTCCGTCAGGTATTCGAGCGCTAGTTGGCTGGATGGAGTGAGTGCACCTCGAGGAGCCGCGCAGGGCTCCACGAAAGCTTCTCGTTGACAGAAAAATGTGGCTACAAAGCCCATCCGAGCTCAACGCAGCTTCATCGATGACACCGTCTAGCCCAAGCGTAGATGCACTGCCGCTCAATCGTAACCCGCGGAAATGCCGGCTTCGGCGTTTCCGATGGCGTCGGCATCACGCTGCGAATTCCGGCGCGCGAGGTGCACTGCGCGCTGATCACTCCCGGCGCTTTGCCGATGCCAAGCAGTTTAGGCGTGCCGCCAGCGCCTTGAAGACGCTTACGACTTACTTCGGGCGTATTGCCCGCGAGTCCGCTCGCAAGATTGAAGGCAAGGCTGACGTGCTCGGCCTGTTTGTTCCGCGCATCAACCGCCGATCTCGGAAAGCGAGGCGTTGATCGGCAATAGCATCTAGCGCGCATCCTCGCTCAGAATGGTTAACAGGCCACAATGCCGCGTCCGGATTGCAAGTCAGCTATTCACCGCCAAGGTCTTCCAACGATGCTGTTCTCGCCCCAGGCGGCCTAGCTAGGACTTCCGCTACTTCGTTTAGTGCTCACGCGTCCTGCAGCAAGTCCTGGCGACGTCCGACCCTAGTCAAGCCGGCCCGAAATCAGCGTATTTCAGGGACGACCACGTAGTCGAACTCCACGACTTTCGATTGGTTCGCGCTTGCCGGAGGAGTTCCAGCGAACATGCGGCTACAAAGCAGGATTTCAGCGCGAGTGCCAATCCAATTGCAGGATTGAGTATCGACGTGTCGTTACGCTCGGTCTTGGGACGAAGGCTGGGTGCGCTCAAGGGGCTACTCTTGGACGAGCGGCGAGCGGGAGGTGCATGATGATCGAGCGTGCATCAGGTTGCATGGGTTATCGTGCGCTCAATCGGCATTTGATGCCGTCTTCGCCAATCATGTCGTATTATAGCATCACTACTGGCGAGCCGACTGCTTCCGCGCGCAATGTGCCGATCTGCCCATGTGTGTGCCAATCGATCGATAAGCCCGCGAGCATGGCGACTGCTATCGGATAATCATGTGTGGCGCTGGCTCGACGTCTCTCGTCGCCAACTCAAAGGATAGAGAATGGTGACTCGGCCAGAGGTTGCAGCCGCTCTATCGATGAAATGAAAGTTGGAGAGGTATGTCATAGCCAGTTCTTTTCAATGTGGGGTACCAACGGTCCGGCCTTACTCGCAGGAACGTCTTAGTCGTCCGTGAACAAGGCTCTAAGCGATTGAGCAGGAGTCAGTTTTCCGGTTGCGGCGGCATTTGAGATTGCAGGGATTGGGGGCTTGAGGCCCCCAAACCTTGCAATTTTCGTTTGTGGATTCCCTTTCGCTGCGGACCATGATTCTGTGGTGCATCGGAGGGGCCGATGCGACCGAAGAAGCACAGGACGACGGGATCGAACGATCTGTTCCGGGCGCGGCTGGACCAGATCATCAACATGAAGCACGAGCTGGTTCAGCTGGCCGGCAAGATCGATTGGGACTGGATCGACGGCGAGGTCGCGCCGCTCTACAGCGAGAATGGCCGGCCCGGGATCGAGACCCGGTTCATGATCGGGCTGCTGTTGCTCAAGCACACTTACGGGCTGTCCGATGAGGGCGTTTGCGAGCGCTGGGTTCACGACCCGTATTTCCAGTTCTTCACCGGGCAAGAGTTCTTTCAGCATGCCTTCCCGCACGAGCGCTCGGACCTGAGCCATTGGCGCAAGCGGCTCGGCGACAAGTTGGAGCTGCTGCTGGCGGAGAGCCTGCGGGTGGCGCACGAGGCCGGCGCGTTACGCGGCCAGGACCTCAAGCGCGTCACCGTCGACACCACGGTGCAGCCGAAGGCCATCACCTTTCCGACTGATGCCAAGCTGCTTCATGCGGCTATCAAGGGGCTCAACCGCCTGGCCAGAAGGCACGCCGTCAGGCTGCGGCAATCCTATTCTCGTGGGCCAAGGCCGCCGCGATGATGGCGGGCCGCTACGCCCATGCCAAACAGTTCAGCCGGCATCAGCGGCAGTTGCGCATTCTGCGCAGCCGGCTCGGCCGTATCATCCGCGACATCCGCCGCAAGATCGAGGGCCAGCCGGCACTGGAGGAGGCATTCGCCCTCCCGCTTGGCCGGGCCGTGCGAATCCGCTCGCAGCAGCAGCGCCAGCGCGGCTGGAAGCTTTATTCCTTCTATGCCCCGGAGGTGGAATGCATCGGCAAAGGCAAGGCCGCAGCCCCTTACGAGTTCGGCGTGAAGGCCTCCATCGTCACCAACAACCGCCGGGCGCCCGGTGGCCTGTTCGTACTGCACGCCAGGTCGCTGCCCGATAATCCCTACGACGGTCATACCCTGCGGGACGTCATCGAAAGGGGCGCTCACCGGCTGTCCGATCGAGCGGGCCCATGTCGACAAGGGATATCGCGGCCACGACACGCAAAATCCCCGTCGCGTCTACATTTCGGGCCGGAAGCGCGGCGTGTTCGGCGCCATCAAGCGCGAGTTCCGGCGCCGCTCCGCCATCGAGCCCATCATCGGACATCTGAAGGCCGAAGGTCACCTTGGCCGCTGCTATCTCAAAGGCCGCGCCGGCGACGCCGCCAACGTCGTGCTCTCAGCAGTCGGCCACAACTTCCGCCGTATCCTCGCCTGGCTCAGAGAACTCTTGTGCCTCTTCCTGATCCAGCTATCGCATACGCTTGCCTGTCCGCTCCCGCTCAATTCGGCTTCTTAACGGACGACGTCTTACGGGCGGCGGCCGCCGCGATGACCATTCCCGTGGTCGCTCGCAACACCGCGGCCTTTGCGAGTGACAGGCTTGCAGGTTCCGGCGAAGTCATCGTTCAGTCGGTGGGAGGAGGGTTTACCCAGGGCATTCGCAAGTACGTCTGGGACCCCTTTACCAAGACAACCGGGATCAAGATAATCGACCTAATTGCCGACGTCGCCGAGCCTCAGGTCAAGGCGATGAACGCAGCAGGACGCGTCGATTGGGACGTTGCCTTCATTCAAGGCTCGCAATATCCAACGATGGACGCAGCCGGCATGTTCGCGCCCATTGACTACAGCGTTTGGGACGCCGAGTCCCTGGAGCGCGTACCCGCGGCGGTTCGTCTAAAGAACGGAGTAGCAGTATTTGGAACAGCGCAGTTGCTCGCCTACGGTGGACGTCGGGTGGCGAGCCACCGCAGTTGCTCATGAACCGGGAGCTTGCAATCACAAGCTGCTACGACGGTCGCGCGATCAATGCAATTCGTCAAGGCGCTCCCACAGGCATTGCTTGGGATGGTGCATATCTTGATTACGGGTACATAACAGTGCTCAAGGGGGGCGAACAGCGAGAATGGGCAGAAGCTGGTCGCTTTCTTAAATCGAGCTGCGATCGCTGCAGAAACTACTGTGGGAACCGGATATCCTGGCCCAAACACACACCAGCTCGATCATTTGCCCGCCGATCTGGTTCCGCTGCTCAGTATTAGTCCGGGAATGCCGCCAAGGTCTTGTACGAGGACTCCGGTTGGCTTGCGGCCAAGCGTCTCGATGGTGCGACGAATCTCGAGCACATCGGGAAACGTATGCTGGAATGGCGGGCCCAGTAATCTTTGCGCCGGCATTGGGTTTATGTGCGGCAATCAACCTTTGCAAGAGATTGCTTCTGCCCGCCGGGCGCCACCATCGAGGGAGCTCTTCGTGCGAGCGACAAACATCCAGTGCCCGTCGACTCCAGCAGACCCAAATCGGCGGGGCGGCACGGATCCGCGACGTGGCTGATTGCTTCAGGCTGACGAGGTCGCGGTTGCAGACAAGCATCCGTCAGCGTCTGAGGTTCGGTTCATCCGGACGACACCAGTGCGGCAGAAGGGGCGGTTTCCGTCGGAGGCATAGCCGAGCCGCTCGCTCCAACAGAATAAATGGGACGGCGCCTCGAAACGAATTGCGCGAGCGCGTGACGAAACTCTGTTCAAGCACGCAAATGCGCTCGAAAATCAGCTAGAGCCCAGAAAATTCGCTGAAATTCTGCGCGATACGCGGAATAGCCTACGCGGAATGTTGATCTCTTGCGATCTCATTTCAGTTGCTTCGCACGCCAGTCAAAACATATGAGGAAAGGTAAGCGCTATGCTTGACCCTACGGTTACTTGGCGCGAGGCGGTGTTTGCCGGCGATTTGGTGTTTGTTTCGGGGCAGTTCGGCCTCAATATTCCGAATCGCTCCGGCGCAGGTGAATCCCGAGAAGAGCGCGTCGCTGCGCAGACCAGGCAGTCGCTCAAGAACATAGCGGGCGTGCTCTCGGAGAATGGGCTGACGGTATCGGACGTGGTCCGGTGCACTGTCTCCTTGGCCTCGCCGGCCGACTACAACGCGATGAACCAGGAGTACGCGAAAGTCTTCACCAATAATCAGCCTGCCCGGACGACGATTGCGGTGCAGCTGCTGGTGCCCGACGCTTTCGTTGAGATCGATTGCGTGGCTTATCGCAAGCGCGGGTGATGATCGTTTGACGCCTCGGTGAGTGTCATCGAGGCGTTGAAAAACTGAGGATTGCCGGGCACTCGATCCACACGATGCTATGTCGGGGCAGTCCAAATAATGTCGCTCCTATCCCGGGGCATACACGGGAGAAAGGAAGACGGCGATGACGACCTTCCTAGTAAATGCTAGCGTCCTGGCCCTGACAGTCTTGGCGTCGAGCGCGTTGATGCCGGCAAACCCTGCTTTTGCGGACAATCAGTTGACGATCGTCTTTTGGGGCGGGTCCGTGCAGATGAGCGAGGGGAACTCTTATTTCGAGCCGTTCTCGAAGGCAACCGGCATAAAGATCATCGAGGACGAATAGAGCGGCGAGATTGCCAAAGTCCATGGTCGAGTCCAAGGGCGTGAGCTGGGATGTGGTCGACAGCAGCGGTAGGCAGGCCATCCAAATGTGCGCCGAGGGTCTTCTCGAGACCATCGATTGGAAGATGCTGGGTCTTGACCGGACCAAGTTCATGACCGGTGATCAGCAGGACTGCGGTGTGCCGTCACTGGCGTCTGCCACCGTGATCGCCTATGACAAGGCTAAGTTGGCGAATGGCCCGACGACAATTGCCGGCCTGTTCGACACAAAGAAAATCCCTGGCGCCCGCGGACGGAACAAGACCCCTGTCGGCAACCTCGAATGGGCACTGATCGCCGACGGCGTGGCCATTGAGGACGTGTATAAGCTCCTCAAAGCGCCCGACGACGTCGACCGCGCCTTTAAAAAGCTCGACAAGGAAGAAGGACGCTGTCTGGTGGACGTCCGGCGCGCAGCCGCCGCCGCTACTCGCCGACGGCCAGGGCACCCGCCGCTACCTTCTCACCGACCAAATCCCGGTCATCACAGTCAACGCCATCCTCGGCCGCCTAGACCTACCGCATCGAGTTCAATGGCGACAACAAGCGTAAGCTGTGCGGGACAGCAGCTACAGATGAGCTTCACGGCTCCCGTCGCAAACTTCAAGGTGACCCAGGCGCGGAGCGAAATCGGTCCGGGAAGATCGAAATCCCGTCCGGATAATTCGAAATGCCTGGTCGGCATCGTGCCGAAATCAGTGGCCGGCGCATCGGAATACGCATGGTGTCGGGCGGTGCTCGGGGCAACGTGAGCCAAGCTATCGTATCCTAATGGTTCAGAAAGGGCCTTTGAGACGAATCTTCGCATCCGGTCTATTCGGCGCAGCATTTCGGCCAATCAAGCAGTCATATTGACTGAATTCGCCTCGAGTAGCCCGATAGTACTTCACAAAGAAAAAACCCCGAACCCTAGGGACGTGGGTCAAGAAAGCAGATTGGAAGGAGCGCAGGTTGGGAGAAGATAATGAATAGCGTCATGCCGGCCCGTCTCCGCGGCGTGGGCGGCGCACGCAAGAACCTGCAGTTCATCAAGAAGGAGATTGTGGTCGGCTCATCCACGAGTGCCGCAACCGACGCCGCGCCACGGGCCGCGGAGGGAAGAGGGGTGATGCTAGGCGCGAATGATATGTTTGTGGCGTTTCGTGGCGTTCAAAAGACATACGATGGCGATACGCTGGTCGTTAAGGATCTCAACCTGGACATTGCACGAGGTGAGTTTCTGACGATGCTTGGGCCTTCTGGCTCTGGCAAGACGACCACCCTCATGATGCTCGCCGGTTTCGAGGCTCCCACCCATGGCTCGATCCTCCTGGCTGGGCGGTCGATCGACAATATGCCGCCGCACAAGCGCGACATCGGTATGGTGTTCCAAAATTACGCGCTGTTTCCGCATATGACCGTCGAGGAGAACCTCGCCTTCCCACTTAAGGTGCGAAGACTTGGAAAGCTGGAGAGAGAGGCTAAGATCAAGCGGGCTCTCGAGATGGTCCGGCTTGGCCCTTATGGCGGGCGCCGGCCTGGCCAGCTTTCAGGCGGACAGCAGCAGCGCGTCGCGCTCGCCCGTGCGCTCGTATTCGATCCCAAGCTCGTGCTGATGGACGAGCCGCTTGGGGCGCTCGACAAGCAACTGCGCGAACATATGCAACTCGAGATCAAGCATATCCATGAGGGTCTCGGCGTCACCGTAGTTTACGTGACGCACGATCAGAGCGAGGCCCTGACCATGTCTGATCGCATAGCGGTGTTCAATGAAGGAGCCATCAAGCAGCTCGCTGCGCCCGCTGAGCTCTACGAGCGGCCGCGGAACGCTTTCGTCGCCCAGTTCATCGGCGAAAACAATCGGTTGCACGGCAAGGTCGTAACGATGAATGGAGCGAACTGTGAGGTAGAAATTCCGGGCGCGGGCAACGTGCACGCGCTGGCGATCAACGTCGAGGCGATCGGCCAGCCGACGGTGCTGTCATTGCGACCGGAGCGGGTGAAGTTGAACCCGGCGCCAGGCTCGTTGCCCAATGTCTTCAGCGCGCAAGTTGGGGAAGTGATCTATTTGGGTGACCACGTGCGCGCCCGGGTTTCGGTCTGCGGTCATGATGATTTCGTGGTGAAGCTGCCGAATTCGGAAGGGGCGGTACTGATCGAGCCCGGTGCGGTGATTACCATCGGCTGGAAAACTGAGGATTGCCGGGCCCTCAACGTACCGTGACGACGGCCGAGGCTTCGTCGGAGCACGCTGGTCGAGGTCTTCGGCGGCGCCGCCTCCATCCGGTGGCGGCATAGAGGGGAGAGAATAGACCATGAGGAAGTCATTGATGCGTATGAGCGTCCTGGCCTTGGTTGGCCTGACAGCGGGTATGCTCGCGCCCCCGAATCCCGCGTTTGCGGAGGATCAACTCACGGTCACAGGTGGCGGCGGGTCCTTTCAGAAGGTCCTGCGTAAAGTCGTTTTCGACCCCTTCTCAAGGGCGAGCGGGATCAAGGTCAATGAAGCCGAGTACGATTACGGGCTCGCCAAGATCCGCGCGATGGTCGAAACCAAGACCGTGAGTTGGGACGTGGTTTACGCCACCGAGTCGGGGGTCCGGCAATTGTGCGCGGAAGGTACTATCGAAACGCTCGACTGGAAGAAGCTGGGCCTCGATCCAGACAAATTCGAGGACGCCAACTACACGGAGTGCGGAGTGCCGGCCGGCGGCGCTGCGACTATTGTTATCTATGACAGGGACAAGCTATCAAATGGCCCGAAGACAATCGCCGATTTCTTCGATCTGAAGAAATTTCCTGGCAAGAGAGGACTGTACAAGAGTCCTCCCGTCGAATGGGCCTTGATTGCTGACGGTGTGCCCATCAAGGATGTCTACAAGGTTCTCCGCACGCCGGAAGGCGTGGACCGCGCTTTCAGCAAGCTCGATACGATCAAGAAGGACATCATCTGGTGGACGGCCGGCGCCCAGGCACCGCAGCTTCTCGCCGATGGTCAGGTTGTCATGACTGACTCCTGGACCACTCGAGTCTATGATGCCAACAAGAACTCGGGCAAGCATTTTGAGATCATGTGGGATGCTGCGGTGCTGACCGGGAACGCCTGGGTTATTCCGAAGGGCAGTTCGAGACTAGACGCGGCCTACAAATTCCTCGCTTTCGCCGGTAGGCCCCAGCCACAGGCCGACGTGGCGAACAACACCGCATCAGGAACGGGCAACAGGGACGCGATCGCACTTGTTGATCCGACCATGCTGCCTAACCTTCCGAATGCGCCTCAGCATATGGATAGAGTTGTACTGAGCGACTCAAGCTTTTGGAGCGAGAGGGGCGACGAACTGCGCCAACGCTTTACCGCCTGGCTCGCAAAGTAACGGGAAAGAATAAGAATGGCGGGGAGGGCGTCAGTCTTCCTCGCCGTCTCCAATGGTCGAACTGAGAGAGAATCGATGGCGACGATAGCCGCCCACACCGGCAATCTAGAAGACGTGCCTCTGCGCCTAAAGCTGCGGCGGGTCGAGCGCCGCCAGAAACTCAAAGCCTTTATCCTCGTTCTTCCGCTTCTGCTGTTCGTCCTGACCACCTTCGTCTTGCCAATCGGCCGGATGATGTTCAACGCGGTCCACGATAATACGCTCCTGAAGCTTATGCCACGAACCATGAGGGCGCTTGACGCCTGGGATGGCTCGGATCTTCCAGGCGAGGCTGTCTATGCCGCCTTGGCGGGCGACCTGAAAGAGTCTTCAGCTCAGAGGACGGCGTCCGTGATTGGCAAGCGCATAAATTATGAACTACCCGGCTCTCTCAGCGAGGTGATATCGAGCGCGCGCAAGGTGAGCAAACTTTCCGACGGCCCCTACAGGGAGGCGCTGATCGAAACCAGCCCACTCTGGGGCCAGCACGGCGTCTGGAGCCTGCTCAAGCGCGGAACCTCAGCCTATACAGGCTATTACCTCCTGCGCTCCGTCGACTACCAATATAGCCCCGACAGCAGGATCGTCGCCTCGCCCCCGGAGAACGCGATATTTCGCGACGTTTTCTTGCGTACCCTTGGCATCAGCATCGCCGTAAGCGTTGTGACCTTGCTGCTCGGCTTTCCGGTGGCGTATCTTCTCGCGACATTGCCGCGCAAGTCCAGCAATCTTCTGATGATCCTGGTCGTGTTGCCGTTCTGGACATCGGTGCTGGTGCGCACCACCGCTTGGGTCGTGCTCCTGCAGCAGCATGGCGTTGTCAACGACACGTTGATGGCCCTGCACGTCATATCGCAGCCAGCCGAGCTCATATATAACCGGATCGGGACCATCGTGGCTATGAGCCACATCCAGCTGCCCGTGACACTCCTCCCGATCTACAGCGTTATGAAGACGATCTCACCGATTTATGTCCGTGCGGCTCGCTCGCTCGGCGCGGGACCCTTTTACGCCTTTTGGAAAGTCTACTTTCCCCAGACTCTGCCAGGCATTGCCGCCGGCTGCCTGCTGACCTTTATCCTATGCTTGGGCTACTACATAACACCCGCGCTTGTCGGGGGACCGGCGGACCAAATGGTAAGTTCTTTCGTCGCTCACTATACCAACGAGGAACTCAATTGGGGCATGGCCTCAGCGCTCGGCGCGATCCTGCTCACTGCGACGCTGCTACTCTACTACTTCTTCAATAAGTTAGTCGGTGTCGACCGGATTAAGATGGGGTGAGAACGATGGCTGCGTCCGCCTATGCTTCTCCGATGGAGAAGACCTGGTACTGCCTGCACCGGATGTTGTGCGCTATGGTGCTGTTATTTCTGATTGCGCCGATCTTCGTGGTTGTCCCGCTCTCATTCAATTCCGTACCTTTCTTCACTTATCCGTTGCCGAGGCTCTCGCTGCGGTGGTATCAGGACTTCTTTCTTACCGTCCGGTGGCAAGGCGCGCTGTACAATTCGATCTTCGTCGCTGTATCGGTGACACTGCTGTCGACCGTGCTAGGCACGCTGGCCGCGCTTGGGCTTAGCCGGCCAAAGTTTCCCTGGCGAACGGCGGTGATGACCGTTCTGATCTCGCCCATCATCGTGCCGATCGTGATCACAGCGGTCGGGATGTATTTCTTTTATGCCGATGTGGGATTGCTCAACAGCTATGCTGGATTAGTACTGGCGCACACCACCCTGGCCACACCCTTCGTTGTCATCACAGTGCTTGCGACGCTGACGGGTTTCGACCACTCGCTGACCCGAGCAGCCGCTGGGCTCGGTGCGACGCCGGTCACCGCCTTCCTTAAGGTCACCTTGCCTCTCATACTTCCGGGGATGATCTCTGGTTCGCTCTTCGCCTTCCTCACTTCGTTCGACGAGGTTGTGGTCACTCTTTTTGTCGCTGGCGCCGAGCAGCGGACCTTGCCAAAAGTCATGTTTTCCGGCATTCGCGAGGAGATCAGCCCGACGATCATTGCCGCCGCGACCATACTAACATTGTTCTCTATCGTCGTGCTGACCACTATCGAGCTACTGCGGTGGCGCTCGGAGCGCCTGCGTGGAATCCGCAATACTTGACCGCCCTCTAGCACCTTGCGTGGTTCGAAATTTGGTCTTGCTTAAGGTCAACGGCGTCACCAAGAGCATCGATACGTTCGAGCGCTCCGTCTGCGCGGGCAATACCATCGTCGTCCTCCAGAGACCAGAGGTGGGGGAGGTGATCACGGTTCAAAAGACCAGAGTCGACCTGGCGCCAATATCGAACACTCTACAGGGCTGCAGATGCCCGCCCCCGTCGCCGAGCCGGCCAAGAGAACGGTTCGAAGGCTATGAGGCTGCCAATGACGACAGACTTGATGAGCTTACGGCTGTCTGATGATTGTCCCGGGTGTTCACGTTGGGCTTTAGCATGATGAATGCCACGAACGCCATGACGCTAAGGATCTCCAGGTTTAGGCCGAGCGAGAGCCGGGATCGTCACTTACTAGTCGAAGAACGCGATCTTACGCGACATTTCTCTGAGTCCGGGTCGGCCCAAACACTGGCATCTAGAATAGATGCTCGGTGGCTTCCTCAGTTCCTCAAACTAGGTCGTCGTCACTCTCTTGCTCCCTTTCGCCGAGCGGCGGACCTGGCGGATTTCGCCGGAAACCGAGACGAGGGCCTCGCAGATTGGTCCCTGCGACACACCGTCGATCAGGATCTCGGCGGTGATGAGTCTCCGCCGCGGTTCGGTCTCTGACGGCGCTGTCGTCCAAAGGACTATCTCCACCTGCTTTCCCGGCTGAAGAACAGCGCTTACCGTTTCTCCGTGCGATGTCCAACCGAGCGGCGGAAGAAGGCGAGCGCCGTAGGTCGCCGTGCGTTCCAAGTTGTTGCGAATTTTGATCGTGTACGCGACTTGGCGACCCGGATGAACATCAGAAAGGTATGGTAGCATCCTCGCCCAAAATAGATCGATAAAATGGTTTGCGGGCTCCGCTACAATATCTCGGAAGGCTCTTTCCTTGTGTTCGATGTAGTTTGTGTACTCCTCGACCCTCGATTCACTCATCGCAATCAGACCTCCGTGCCCCGGGCAAACGAGATCAGGCATTGTTGCCCGCATCACCTCCGCGCAGCGATGATGCATCTCTAACTGAAAGCTGTTGCGCATGACCGTGCTCTGGACAAGGATTTCGCGATCAATCCCTCCTGACCGAGGATTGAAGAGAAATAGATTGTCCCCTCCAAAAACGACACGCTTGCCGTCGATTTCGCCCAAGATAATTGAGTGAAATTCTGTTTGCCCTGGGGCATAGTGAACTTGAAAGTCGAACCCTCTCCACTGAAATGCCTCGCCATCCCTTAAAGTCCGCTGCACTTTGATCGGTTTGTCAAAAAGGCACGGCGTACTTGCCCACGCAGCGGGATCAGCGATGACCTCGGCTACACGATCGAGCGCCCAGCACTGCGTGCTGAAATGCTTCTGCAGGAAAGGTATTCCGCAGACGTGGTCGTCATGAATGTGGGTCGGTACGACAAGTTCGATATCCTTCACTCCAAAGTCGTCACGCAGCTGATCAATGTGATGCTGGACGAAACGTACCGCCTGCGGACTGTCATGGTCGCACGACGCATGGAGATGTCCTACAGAGGACAATCCGTAGTCAATGAGCATTGCATGGCCGCTTCCACTTAAGACGATGTAAAAATTGGAGCAGGTGTATGGCCCTGCCCACAGCAGGTGCTCCGAAATCCGTTGCAGTCTGCTCTCACGGATGGTCTGCATGTCCCCAAAACTGCTGGTCCGGCCTGACGTGAAAATCCTGCCGACGCCAGCGAGTACCTCTAAACGCGATTCAAGGGTTGCAATGTCCGCGTTTACTTCGTTGATAGGCGATCCGTGCGACGGAAAGGCAATCTCGATTTTTTCTCTTTTCAGGGCGAGAATCGACTGCATCGTAAATTCAATACCAAGAAGGTCGCCATAGCAGTATTCCATCGCGTGAAGTTGATACAGCTTACCGCCGCTGCTCATTAGGTCACCTGTAAACGCGACTTTCCTGCCATCCACTTCTGTGATTAGGCTTACCATGCCATACGTATGGCCCTTTGCCGGAAGCACGCGAAATTCGTACTCTTTCCAAATGAAAGTGCTGTAGTCCTCCAAAATTGCGTCGACCGAAAGATTTTCGCCAAGTGAGAAGAACGTGTTGCTATCATTATAGTTGTCATAGATGCGCCGCGCCTGCCAATATGCCTCGACGTTGTCGAATAGGTGGCGTTCGTATTCGGGAACGGCGACTTTCGCTCCGGCCTTCTGAAGAATTGGTGTTCCCCAGCACTGGTCTCTATGGTGATGTGTATGAAGGATCCAGTCGACTCGCTCGATCCCGAGGGCGGGAAGATGCTGCATAACTGCGCCGGATCCCGTGTCGATCAGCAGGCACTCTGCGCCACTTTTCAAAACGTACACATTACAGGTATCCTGAAATTCCCAAACGTTTTCGGAGCGTCGGATCAGAGACATTTCATTCCTGTGGGTGGAGAGACTATATTTTCGGTGCTTCGGGGACGCCAAGGGACATGGGCGTCGCTAGTCTTAGAAGCTGAAGCTCTCTTGGCTCGCTTTATTTGCATATGCAGAACCAAAGAGTGGCCATATCCCGGTTTGGTCGGTTCGCTCAATGCGCTGGGCCAGGCTGCGTCATTTTCGCCCGAACGAGCTTATATCCAGCCCCCAAGGTAATGATGTGCGGATCTCGAAAACTGCAAAGGATCCCAAGCCACGCCTAAATTGTGCGTTCGGGCGTATCTTTCGAGGGTTTCGCCGCTGCCAATGAACATCACGATCACCGACGGGTAGCATGTCGTATAGTATGAGAAGCCCGATCAGCGGAGAGGACTTCCGTTCTCCTTGCTATCTCCGCTAAGCGAACTGAAAGCAAACTAGAGGGCGATCATGGCGCTCACGCCGCCAGCAGCCCTGCGGCTAGTCCCGAACACCGGCAGTCCTTCATCGTCGTTTAGCTCCCGCGCCGGCCCGATTGTCCTGGGATGGCGGTGCTAATTGCGACAAAGAAATATCGTCTGCCGCGGATTGCAAACGCTGATGATTGGTGGTGCCAGGGCCTCTCAGAGCCAGGTGCGGGCTCAGATCTTGCCTCATTGTAGACCCGGGCTGCGCGGAATGGCGACCACTTCATCGTCAATGGCCAGAAGACATGGACGACGCTCGCACAATATGCCGACTAGATTTTCTGCCTGGTCAGGACCAATCCAGATGTTAAGAAGCAACTGGGCATCTCCTTTCCTCCTGATTTACATGAAATCGCCCGGCATCACGGTGCGTCCGATCCAGCTGATTGACGGCAGTTACGACCCCGCCGAGAATCTTGTCGGTGAGGAGAGCAAGGGCTGGGAGTGTGCTAAGTTTCTCCTCGGGAACGAGCGGTTCAGCATCGCCAGCGTTGGCTCTCCAAAAGAACGCATCCGGCGCATCAAGCACCTAGCCGCGCTGTGCCGTGTCAGCAACGAGAGGCTGATCGATCGGGGTGCCTTCCGCGAGAAGCTCGCTGCAATTGAACTGCAGCTAAAGGGGCTGGAGGTGACCCAGCTTCGTGTCGTCGCCCACGCGTCCAAACGGCAGGCTTCCACCGCAGATCCTGCGAGCGCCATTCTCAGAATAAAGGGCTCGGAGATTCAGCAAGCGATAGCGGAGCTTCTGCTCGGCGCCGCCGGCTCGCACGCGCTGCCGTCTAGGTCGGAAGAAGATATCGAGAGCCATAACAAGACGCCGACCGATCCTGATTGGGCTGCACCGATCGCGCCCGCCTATTTTAATGTTCGGAAGGTATCGATCTACGGCGGCTTCGATGAAATCCAGAAAAATATCATCGCCAAGACCATCCTCCGTCTCTGACGCTTCGCCGCTCGAGAAATATGGCTTCCTCCTCGATCTCTCGCCAAGCCGTCGACTGCTTCTTCTTCTGATTCTGCCCCGGATGGGGGCCCAGGCGTCCCCGGATCACCCGACATTCCGGGAGGGAAAAAGTGAGTGACTAGGCATTTTCGCTGCCCAACTTTTCCATCGATCTGAAGGGGCAGACCGCGCTGTGACCGGAGCATCGTCAGGACTCGGTCTCCGATTTGCCAAGACGCTCGCGTGATGCGGTGCTCAGGTGGTGTTGACAGCGCGGCGGACCGGGCGTCTCGAGAGGGTTGCTGCGGAGATCAACGTGGCCGGCGGCCGGGCGATACCGCTGCAACTCGATGTGACTGATGCGGATCAGTTGACGAAGGTTGTTGCAGAGGCAGAACGGCAATTCGGTCCCGTGACAATCCTGGTCAACAATCCGGGTATTCCAGACGCCCAGCGCGTGACCAAGATACCGATGGACCTGAATGTGCGAGCGCTCTACGTTCTGTCCTGCCAGTCGCGCGGCGATTGATCGCGGCAAAGCTTCCCGGCCGCATCGTCAATATTGCGTCATCGTCCGCCTGCTTCTATGCCGGCAACGGGGCTGCGCTATATTCGATTAGCAAAGCCGCCGTTGTGCGCATGAGCGAAGTGCTCGCAGTCGAATGGGCGAAATTCAACATCAATGTCAAACGATCGCGCCAGGCGCGTTTTCGTCCGAGATGATGGAGGGCTTGCTCCAACGCGTTGGCGTCATCACCAAGGAATTTCCGCGGCCCCGCATAGGCGTCGATGACGTTCAGGACGGAAGGTAATGCAGCAACTTCAACAAAGATCCCTCGCCAAGCAATTCTGCCCGCGAGAGAGCGGTGGACGGGATCACTCTCAACCAAGGCAATTGATCACAGCGATATGGCATGATCGAATCTGACACTACGTCCTGTCTCGGTGGGCCATCGAGAGTTTAGGGTAGCGATATTCGGGCTGCACGGCGCAAACGCGATTGAGCCCGATGACCTTCTGCACCAAAGCCGCAAATCCCGCCTGATCTATGCGTCGCAGGGGCAGAACTTGGAGATATTCTTCTGCAGGGTAGCGTAGATCTCATTTCTCCTCCGTGTTGGTACTGCGCGAATGCTCGCGCAAGCAGCATGGGTCGAACAGAATCGAGGTCTATACCGAAATGGCTGAAGACATGATTCCTTTGGGCGAGAAGCTACGCCGTCGGGCTCGGGCGACGCCGGACGCGCCAGCAGTCAGTTGCGGCGAAATCACTCTTACCTGCGGGCAGTTAGAGGCGCGGGCCAACCGAATTGCTCGCGCGCTGCATCGGCTTGGCGTTAAGGTCGGTGACCTGATCACCATCGGCTTGCCCAACGGAACCAACTTCGTTGAAGCCTGTTGGGGCGTCTGGAAGCTGGGCGCGACGCCGCAGCCGGTATCGTTCAGACTGCCGAGTTCCGAACTCGAGGGCATTGTCGACCTCGCCGCCCCACGCCTGGTGATCGCCTTGGAGGGCATGGAAACCAACCGGCGGCGTGTCACAGTGGACGACCTGCTCGCGTTGTCCGACGATGACCGACCGCTCGAGCCGCGCGTCGCTCCAATACTGAAGGCCGCGTCCTCGGGCGGCTCGACAGGTCGACCCAAACTGATCCTCTCCGGCTCGTCAGGCCTCGCTCCAGCCAAGGCGACTGATTACTCCGGCGGCTGGCGCTTCGGGCTGGAGGAGACTGCTCTGATTCCCGCACCGCTCTATCACAATGGCCCGTTCGGATGCGCCCTCGAAACGATAGTTCAGGATGGGCATCTGGTGCTAATGCCGCGATTCGACGCGGAGGGCGTGCTGATTGAAATCGAACGCCGTAGGGCAACCTGGGTTTATATGGTGCCCACCATGATGACCCGCATCTGGCGACTGCCAGAAGAAGTGCGAGCCCGGTACGACGTCTCATCGGTGAGGACTCTCTGGCATTTGGCTGCTCCTTGTCCGCCTTGGCTCAAGGAGGCTTTCATCGGCTGGTTTGGACCCGACGTGATTATGGAACTCTATGGCGGCACCGAAAGCCAAGCGTGGACCAACATCACCGGAAGGGAGTGGCTCGAGCATCGGGGCTCGGTCGGGCGCGTCATCGTAGGTGAAATGAGCGTCTTCGATGCGGACGGCAAGGTGCTGCCGGCGGGCGAAATGGGTGAGGTCTACATGCGACGTTCGGAGGGCTCGCAGCCCTCTTACCAGTATCGCGGCGCGACTGCCCGCGCCTTGCCTGGCGGCTGGGAGAGCCTCGGAGACATCGGCTATTTCGACGCAGACGGCTACCTGTACCTCGCTGACCGACGCACAGACATGATCCTTGTTGGCGGCGCCAATGTTTATCCGGCGGAAGTCGAGGCGGCGATCGATGAGCACCCGCTTGCGTTGTCGAGTGCCGTAGTCGGCCTACCGCACGAGGATTTGGGCTCATCCATTCACGCCATCGTCCAGGCTCGACCGGGGCTAACGGCTGAGGCGTTGTTGGCGCATCTGGCTGACCGACTGGTGCCTTATAAGTGTCCTCGCACTATCGAATTCGTCGAGGAGCCCTTGCGCGACGATGCGGGCAAGGTTCGCCGCACTCGGTTGCGGGACGAGCGCCTCGTCCGGCTGAAGATCCGCGAGGGACGGACGTAGAGCAGAGCTGTAGCAGCAATTCAAGCGGCGGGATTGACGCTGTTCTTTGAAGATACAGCTCGTGAATTGACGATAGTTGCTGACCCTTCGATGACGCCGACTGCCGACCGAAGTGTGGCTTGAGCAGTCAATGGATGACAAGGCCGAACAGGAAGGCGAAAGCTACCGACGAATTCAATTTCGTGGCTGGTAGGGCGCCGCTTGGCTCGCGGCGAGCAGCGAGATCGATTTCGAGTGGTTTAACGGTGCTTCGGTAACACCGCGGTGCTCACGATGCAGACAGTTGAGGAGGACAGGATGGGACTGCTGGACGGCAAGGTGGCAGTTATTACCGGGGCTGGCGGAGGGCTCGGTGAGGCTTATGCAAAGCTGTTCGCCAAAGAGGGGGCGGCGGTCATTGTCAACGATCTCGGGGGCACGGTGGATGGCTTCGGCACGAGCGTCGCTGCTGAAAAAGTCGTGACCGATATTATCGCGGCTGGCGGGCGCGCGGTGGTCAATGGTGATGACGTGTCCACCCCAGCCGGGGGAGAGAATATCCTCAAGTCTGCGATCGACGCTTTCGGTCAAGTTGACATCTTGATCTGCAACGCCGGCATCCTGCGCGACCGGACGTTTGCCAAAATCTCGGAGGAGGATTGGGATCTCGTTACCAAGGTTCATCTGAAAGGCACTTACTGCTGCACGTTGCCGGTTTGGAAGTGGCTGAGGGACAATGGTCGGCCGGGTGTAATAATTATGACGTCCTCTACGTCGGGGCTCTTCGGGAATTTCGGCCAGGCCAATTATGGAGCGGCCAAGGCCGGCATCTATGGCTTGATACGAGTGCTCTCTATCGAGGGCCGCAAGTATGGCATCCGCGTGATGGGCGTGGCGCCCAACGCGGTCACCCGTATGTGGGCCAACGTCCCAGGTACCCGAGATGGCGAACTCGATTCCATTCTACGACCCGAGAACGTGGCTCCCGGCGTGCTCTTTATGGCTTCCGAATTGGCGGCAGATCATTCCGGCAAGATCCTAGCCATATCGGGCGAAGAGGTCGCGGAGATCAAGATGTTGATGACCGAAGGTTATCATCCCAAAGGATCCTATACCGCGCAGGACGTGGCGGCCCATGCATCCTCGGTGTTCTTTCCAGCGGAGCTGAAGCGACTACGCACGGAACCTTGAGTCGGAGGCTTGGCGTTGGCGTAGCCTCCCGTAGGCCATCAACGCCTGCTAGGCTAGCATTGCCATTCGTCTTACACCTGCAGAGCTGAAGTGATTTAGGCTGGCGCTTGACCTCTAGCGTCGCTTCACCGGGGACTTGGCGGAATGCCCTCGCTGATCGTGGCTGCTGCGCCTCTCAGGTCCTCGGCGGGCGAAGCTCGGGATGATCAAATTTATGATCGAAGGCTTCGCAAAGGACCTGTTTGAGAGGTCCGGTAGCGTCCAGAGATCGAGCAATCTGATCTCAAATCACCTTCCTCCCTCTACCTCAAACAAGACGTACGGCTCGACCACATTACGCTACTAAGGATCCTTATCGGCCAAGGAAAGGCCGCAAGGCCAATTTTCGGCGCGTTCCCAGGCAAGAGGGATTGCCATTGGCGTTCGTCGCCGGATCCGGAACGAGAACACCTATCCACTGGCACTTGCACCCAGATCAATCGTAATGCACTCGCCCTTGATTCCTGAGGCGGACGGGCTAGCAAGAAAACCAATAGTCGCCGAACATCACACACTTCAACAAAGCGATTACCGGGTTGCGATGCGCGGAAGGCCGTCATGAGCTCATGCCGCGATTCTTCGCTTGAGCATCCAGTTGACCACGCATCAATGCGGTATCCATCCAGACTGGCGCGACGGCGTTGACGGTAAGGCCATGCGGACCGCCTTCCAGTGCGGCGGTCCGCACGGTGGCAAGGTTCTGCGTGGAAAACACCGTCGCCAACGATGTCCACGCCATGCACGTCTGCTCCGCGTTCGGATAGTTCTGCCGCGATCGCCTTTCCTCCGGTCGCTCCAGTTACGAGCGCCACTCGGCCCTTCAGCGGCCACCCCCGGGGTGGGACTGCTGTTTCCGGCTCTCATTCTCGAACTTGGCCATTCGTTTCTCTCCTACTTGTTAGCTCATCAAACGGACGCGATCATGCTTCAACAGAGGCTCATGCTCAGCATCGCAGGAAACATTAATGCCGGCCACTGCCGTTGGCATCGGCTTTCGCTCATCTGCAGGGCATCGAAGATCATTGGAGGATAGCGCCAGCGATGGGAGAGTGCTGCCGGCGGCGAGTTCGAGGCCAGACGTTCCGACAGCACGAAAGGATATGCCGCCATGTGCGTTTAATTCCCCAAAAACAGGTCGCGTATTGCATAAGTCGTGCATCAAACCGGAACTCGAAGTTTGTCCGCGGTCACGCAAAGGATTCTCAGATGCCTCATGAGACCCCGGATCCTACAATGCCGACCGCTTCCGGAGTTCGGTTTGCACACTTCAGAGGCGCAGCGTGGAATTCCTTAAGCGCCGCCACTCGGGCGCAGGATTTCAGCGAAAGAACGCCGCTCGTTGCATGAATCGGGATAAAATATCGCCTAAAGACAATGTGAGCGAACCACTCCGATTGAGTGCGACGCTTCGAAAGAGGGCGCACATCGGAGTCATTCGCTCAGAACGAGTCGAAGGGGCCGACTTAAGTTTTGGCCTCTCTTGGTTATGACGCACCGCCCAAGCTGAGGGCACATTATGTCTGCTGAGGGCACTTTATGTCTAAAGGCGTGGCCAAGCTGCTAGCCATTCTCGACCTAGAGCCGATCGGGCGGAACTTGTTTCGTGGCAGTAGTCCGAGTCCAAGCTGGGACCGGGTATTCGGCGGGCAATTGATCGCGCAAGCAATGGTAGCGGCTTCCCGTACAGTGGAAGAGCGCATGGCGCACTCGCTACATGCCTGTTTCGTCCAGCCCGGCGACCCAATGGTGCCGATCTTCTATGAAGTGGAGGCCCTGCGGGACAGCAAGAGCTATTCGACCCGGCGCGTGACTGCTATGCAGCGCAACCGAGAAATCTGCTCCGTCTTCGTTTCGTTTCACACGGGCGAGCAGAGCGCCCTTGGCCACCAAAGCAAGATGCCCGACGCGCCACCGCCTGAAGAGGTGACCGCCGAGACTCTAGCGAGGCATCCGGGGTTTCAGGAATTGCCGAAAGCAGTTCGCCACTGGTACGAACCTAATCGCCCGATAGAGCTACCCCACCCTCCGATTGAATTGCGCCCTGTTGAGTTCGGGCACTTTCTAGGCCAGAAACTTTGCGATGATCGTATTCATTTCTGGATCAGGATTGCTGAGAAGCTTCCCGACGATGCGGCGCTGCACATTTCCGCTCTGGCCTATGCCTCTGACTGGACACTGCTCGATGCGGTGCTGGCACGTTATGGCCGCACGGTACTCAATGGAAATAACATCTTGGGAGCTAGCCTGGACCATGCCATGTGGTTCCATCGCCCGTTCCACGCCGACGACTGGCTGCTTTACGTCAAAGAGTCGCCGAGCGCGCAAGACGGTCGCGGTCTAGCTCTGGGATCGCTGTTTCGGCGCGATGGCGCCCTGGTGGCAACCGTCGCCCAGGAAGCCGCAATCCGCGAGCGCCGCTGATTTTCACGTAAGCAATTGTGTGTGGAATGCCGCAGTGCTGGATCGCTCACCATCGGAGCGCCAATTGCCCAGAATATTCGATCGCGGCGAGATCCGGGTCGCTGGCGTCTACACCGGCTTAAGTTCGCAAGATCTCATTGCGAACAACCTTGAAAGTACATCGACCGAACCGATGCGTGAGATTTACTTGCGTCGGGCTATGTTGCGGGAAGCATCTAACTTTTACCGATCGGCCAGATCTGCTGCCGGATTACGAAGACTTCCGTTTGTGGGTATGAAGTGTGACCATAGACGACAGCTTCTCTCGAAGAATCACCCGTTGGCTGCCCAATCCTGGGTCGTACTATCGCGAACGCCAGAGCAAATACAACGCAAGGAGACCCAGCGTGATTGAGGTAGTCAAATTCGAACGTCGTGACATGATCGCCACTATAACGATCAACTATCCTCCTGTTAACGCGCTGAGCGCTGTAGTGCGCCGCGGCATCGTAGATCATATGAGTGCCGCGATTGCCGATCCGGAGGTGAACGCTATGTTCTGACGTGTGCGGGCCGTACTTTCATTGCAGGGGCGGATATCACCGAGTTTGGCAAGCCGTCGGAGGCGCCGAGTTGGGACGAGATGATGGCCAAGCTCGAAAACTCGCCAAAACCCGTCGTCGCTGCGATCCATGGCAATGGTCTCGGCGGAGGGCTCGAGGTGGCGTTGGTCTGCCATAATCGGGTCGCGACCAAAGACGCCTTGCTCGGTCTACCCGAGGTCAAGCTTGGCCTTCTTCCGGGTGCCGGTGGTGGTACACAGCGCCTGCCGCGCGCGGTTGGACCGGAACTGGTCGTCAAGATGATTGTCGGCGGTGATCCGATCAGCGCGGCCGACGCGTTGAAGAACGGCTTGATCGATGATGTGGTCGGCGGATCCGGCTTCCGGTGGTGAGGCATTTGCCCGCAAGATCTTGGCCGAGAAACGGCCGCTCCGCCGGCTACGCGATGACGACTCCAAGTTTGCCGCCGCCAAAGCGGACCGCTCGATCTTTAAAAACGCGATCGCTGCGATGGCCAAAAAGGCGCGCGGTCGGAAAGCGCTGTTCGTTGCGGCGGACGCGGTGGGTGCGACGGTCGACTTACCATTCGACGAAGGCATAAAAGAGGAACTCGAGGGCTTCAATAGGCTCCTCGCTGGCGATCAATCAAAGGAACAGCGCTATGCCTTCTTCGCCGAGCGCGAGGCCAAAAAGATCGCGGGCGTTCCTGAAGGTACTAAGGCGCGGCCCGTCGAGCGTGTCGCTATCCTCGGCGCCGGCACCATGGGCGGCGGCATCGCGATGTCCTTCGCCAATGCCGGCATTCCGGTGACCCTGATCGAGATCGGCGAGGAGCAACTCAAGGGAGGCATGAGGATCATGCAGAAAAACTGGGAAGCGACCGCGGCGCGTGGCGGCATCCCGGCGGATGCGGCCGCCAAGCGCATGACGCTGATTAAGGGCATCGTCGGCATCGAGGATGTCGGTGACGCTGACCTGGTGATCGAAGCCGTGTTCGAAACCATGGCGGTCGAGAAAGAAGTGTTCGGCAAGCTCCACCAGTACGTCAAGCCGGGCGCGGTGCTGGCTTCCAATACCTCCTACCTCAACATCGACGAGATCGCGAAGTCCACCAGGCGTCCGCAGGACGTGCTCGGCATGCACTTCTTCTCGCCGGCCAACGTCATGAGGCTGTGCGAGATCGTGCACGCGGACAAGACCGCGCCGGAGCGAGCCACAATGCACATGGAAAGTACCAAGGTCGCGTCGAAGCCGAGCGGCGGTCTTCATCGACGAGACCTAGACGCGGACGGCACCGTTGCAGGGATCGGCCCCATGCGGGCATAGACTTACCGCTAAGGTTCCTCACGGCCGCTGGAAAACCGTGACCAACCTGGCGGCCCTACGCCATGACCGGATCGATGCGCCATGGTTCATCGAGGGACCAATCGATGGCGTAAGCTTTCGGATCTATGTCGAGAAGGTCCTCCTGCCGATATTGGTCCTGCCGATATCGTAGTCCTGGACAATCTCGGCAGTCACAGAAGCAAAGCCGTGCGCCAGCTCATCCGCTCCGCCGGAGCCAAAATACACATCGACCTGAACGCGTTCGAACAGGTCTTTGCCAAGCTCAAAAATCTGCTCCGCAAGGCAACGAACCGTCGATACGGTGTGCGCCGCAATCGGCGAGCTCCTCGACGCTTTCACACCCGAAGTATGCGCACGCGACCTCAAAAACTCAGGCTCTCGAAGCTAATGCCATGGCGCTTTAGGAGTTTGCCGCGACGTGTGGTGTCGATGATGGACGCGGTTGTCAAGCGATCTTCCGCGAGAAGGTTGCCGCAGTCAAACCGCGCCGTTAATGCAAGCGCTTCCAAGCGGCAGGCCAATGAGCTCGCGTGCGCCGCGCGTCGGCGAACGATCGGCAAGGGCAATTGAAAGAGCCTACGTGGCGCAAGGTGCCAATTTGGAGCCCGCCGTCCCACTTCGCAAGCCGATCCAGAGGGCAAGAAGTTCGGCGACTTCAGACCGCCGTAGCGCCACTCCACTGTAAACCATCTAGTCGCTCTCGTGCTTCAAGCCGCAGCGAAGATTCGCAATAAATGCTTCGCATTTGCTTTATCCCGCGCAGAATTACTGCTCTGTGACGCTTCATATTGCGCAAAAGCGGATGCCGAGGCTGATATTAATAATCCAAGAAACAAATCTATCACTGACGCGGCCGACTTGATCGGCCAAACCTCAGCGATCGCAGTTGCATGCTTTCCGAGGTAATTATCCTCTTTCGGGATACGGTGGGAGGCGCCGCACGAGAGCAGAAGCTCAACCCGAGATCGCGAAGTCCGCCGTTGACGTCCCGATAGCAGGAGCACCGGGGTTGGCACCCTCACGTTAGCAATCTTGACTACTATCAGGCGTGCTGGATGCGGGGCGTATCAGGAGATGTCGCGTATTCAGGAGTGAGCTGTGGAGCGTAATAAATCCAACAAGCCCCGAAAGCTGACGCGTGACGCTGATAGCGATCTCTCCACGTGGCGCGAAGCCAGAGCATGGCTGTCGCATACGCCGCGTGCACTGGAGGATTGTTCAGGAAGCCGGCGCTTGGTCGAAACGCAGCGGGCTCGATCCTCTGATATGGGACCGTGAAATACTAATTTTTATATGGGAGATGATAACATGGATGAGTTCACGCGCCGCGCGATCATTCAAGCCGGTCTCGCTGCCGTCGGTACGGCAGCCACCCCTCGCATAGCGATGGGCCAGGGTCGCAAGATTATCAAGGCGGTCGGCAAGATCGATGTGTATGACCCGGTTGTGGGTACATCTTACGCCACGTCCCGCCACGCCTGCCAAGTCTACGACACGCTCTTCGGGTTCGACCAGCAAGGAATTCCGCGGCCGCAGATGGTCGGCAAGTACGAGGTTTCGAACGACAAGCTCACCTGGACCTTCGAATTGCGCGAGGGGCTCAAGTTCCACGACGGCACGAGGGTCACCACGGCAGACGTCATTCCCTCGATCCGGCGTTGGGCGGAGCGGTCTGGATTAGGTTCCGCGCTATTGGAGTCCCTGAAGGACATTACACCCAGGGACGATAAAACCTTTGCGCTTGAGCTCAAGGAGCGCTTCGGTCTGGTCCCGGATGCGCTCTCATGGCCATTCATCATGCGAAAGAAAGAGGCCGAGACCGACCCGACGGTGAAAATCAGCGAGATCGTTGGCTCGGGCCCCTTCAAGTTCAACGAAGCCGAAACAAAGCCGGGAGCGCAATATGTCTATGACCGCAATCCGGACTATGTGCCCCGCAATGAGCCGCCCAGTGGCATGGCTGGCGGCAAAGTCGTCAAGATCGACAGGTTTATGTTTGTGCACATCCCGGATCCGCAGACGGCTGTCTCCGCGGTGCAGGCGGGCGAGGTTGACTTCCTCCCCGAGACGCCAATGGACTTGCTGGACCAGCTTTCGAAGGACGAGAACGTTAAGCTAGAGGCCCTTTACGGCGGAGAGATCGGATTCTACCGATTCAATTTTCTGCAGCCGCCTTTTGACAATGTAAAGTGTCGCCAGGCGGTGCTGCACCTCGTCGACCAGTCCGAATTCCTTAACGTGAATTTCCCCAATCCTGGCTATTACAAGACCTGCGCGTCTTACTTCGCCTGTGGCACCGCGATGGAAAACGATGCCAATACCGCCTGGTTTAGGGACGCGCCCAACGTGGACAAGGCGAAGCAACTCCTGAAGGAAGGGGGGTACGACGGACGTCCCGTTGTAATCCTACAACCGACCGATTGGCTGAACGGAAAAGTTGCTGCCGAGATCCTCGCCGCGCAGTTGCGTCGCGCCGGCGTCAACGTGCAGCTCCACGCAATGGCTTGGGCCGGGCTCGTGGCGCGCCGCGCCGTGAGGGGGCCTCAGGACCAGGGCGGCTGGAACATCTTTCCTTCCTCGATAGCGGTCGCGGACGCTGCCTTCCCACTCGGTGTTATCCAGCAGGCGAACGGCGAGAAGGGTATGTGGGGTTGGCCGAGCGACGCGAAGCACGAGGAGCTGCGTAAGAAGTGGGGGCAGTCCGACGCAATGGACGAGCGAAAAAAGATCGCTCGTGAGATGCAGGACAACGCCTGGAATTACGTGCTCTATGCCTGGTACGGCCAGTGGGTCCAGCCGTCCCTGATGCGCGCCAACATCAAAGGTATGCTCAAGAGCCCCTCGGGCTATTTCATACCTTGGTGGAACGTGGACAAGGTTTAGACTCAACTGTGGAGCTCCAGTGACTCTTCCCGAACAAATGTTCGAATTCGACAGCAAGCAGTATCCAGATCCACACGCGTCCGATCCACGCGAGTGCGGCTGGATGCTCGGTTCGCCACCACCGGACGACAAGCGCATTTCGTTCGCAAGCGGCAACTTTAGGGGGTTTCCAAGGAGGCGTTGGTCGTTTTCGCACATGCGCGAACTTGCACCCACGGTAAACGTGTGGCGCGGGCCTGGCGCGCCTTCGCTGTTCGAGCGCTACGATCGTGAAGCCGAGATCGACGAGATGAAGTCCACCGACGCTGAGGGCCGCACTCGCCGATTTGACGAAGCCCTCACCGATACCTATGCCGACGGGATCGTGGTGCTGCACCGTGGACGCATCGTGTACGAGCGGTACTTCGGTGCGCTCGAGCCGCACCTGCCACATCACTGCATGTCGATTACAAAGTCATATGCAGGAACGCTCGCCGCCTCGCTCCTGCATGAAGGCGAGCTTGAGGGTGGCAGGACGATCTCCCACTATGTACCGGAGTTGCGGGGATCCGGCTGGGCGGACGCGACGCTACGTCAGGTGATGGACATGCAGGTCGCAGTCGACTACCGCGAGGACAGAATCGAGGGCTGGTCATACGCGAGCGGTAGCTGGCCGCGCCCGGCCGACTACGCTGGGCCGGTCACCTTATGCGATTACATGCGCACGGTGAAGAAGGAGGGCGAGCATGGCGAGGTCTTCGACTACAAGACTGTCAACACCGACGTGCTGGCGTGGGTGCTGGCGCGCGTGACCGGCCGTTCGTTCACGCAATTGCTTCAGGAACGCTTATGGGCGCCGCTTGGCTGCGAGCAGGACGGCTACATCACGGTGGATCCAGCTGGAACGCCGAGCGCCGGCGGCGGTCTGTTCGCAACGCTGCGCGACGTGGCGCGCTTCGGCGAACTCATGCGGCGAGAAGGCGACTGGAATGGCAAGCAGCTCATTCCCGCCGCGGTCGCATACGACTTAAAACGAGGCGGCGATCCGGCTAAGTTCGCGAGGGCGGAGTATACCCTACTGCCCGGTTATTCCTATCTCAGCATGTGGTGGATTTCGCACAACGAGCTAGGCGCGTTCGAGGCTCGGGGTTCCTACGGCCAGCGCCTGTACATTGCACCGAAAGCAGAAATGGTGGCGATGCGATTCTCGTCGCATCCTATCGACAGAGGGGCTGGCGACGGATCCTTCATGCCACATCTGCTCGCGTTGGCCCGCAGGTTGCGCGAATAGGTCAGCAATAGCGAACAACTCTAAGCAACCTCACAGCTATCGGGTCGAGAAGGCCGGAGGCATCAAATCCATGTTGAGCTATATTATTCGGCGTCTGCTTTCGATTCTTCCTGTCATGCTGATCGCAGCAATCATCATCTTCGTTCTTCTACATCTTGCGCCCGGCGACCCCGCGGCAGTCATGGCAGGCAACAGCGCAACACCGCAAACCATCGCGGAGATGCGCAACAAGATGGGCCTTGACGAACCGCTTTGGTGGCAATTCGGTGTTTGGGCTCTCAACCTGCTACAGGGCGATCTCGGCCAATCGATCCTTTGGGGGACGCCCGTCACGACGCTGCTCGCGCAACGCATTGAACCCACCCTCTCACTCACGATCACGACCACGTTCTTTGCAGTATCCCTGGCGCTGCTACTCGGCATAGCGGCCGCCGCAAAGGCCGGCGCAGCGTTCGACCGGCTCGTAATGGCGTTCGCGGTGCTGGATTTCTCGATACCGGTGTTTGTTGTCGGGTACGGGCTCATTTATATTTTCGCAATCAAGCTGAAATGGCTTCCTGTACAGGGCTATTCGTCTATCGCAGACGGCTTGGGGCCGTGGCTGCGCAGCCTAGCGTTGCCGACGCTGACTCTCGGCTTAATCTTCATCGCGCTGATTTCCCGCATTACCCGTTCCACTCTGCTCGAGGTGCTCGACGAGGATTTTATGCGAACGGCGCGTGCCAAAGGCGTCGCGGGTGGGCCGCTGCTGCTGAAGCACGCGTTGAAGAACGCGGCACTGCCGATCGTCACTGTGATTGGCATGGGGCTTGGTTTTCTCATCGGCGGAGCCGTTATCACCGAAACGGTGTACAATATTCCGGGCATTGGTCGGCTCCTCGTCGACGCCATCTCCCAGCGTGACTATCCGGTGATCCAGGGCGTCACACTTGTGTTCTCGGCGGTGTACATGCTCGTCAATCTCGTGGTCGATCTTTCCTATCCGCTATTCGACCCAAGGATCCGTTACTAATGTCCGCGTTCGTTAACGAAGGTGCTGCGGCAGCGCCGCGAGTGCGCAACGGCATCGGCGACTTCGTGCGCCGCAACCCGACGATTATGGTAGGCATTGCGTTGCTCGCGTTCGCCGGCGTGGTCGCCATTACCGCGCCACTGATCACTGGAGATCCTCTCGCCATCTCCACCGTCAATCGCTTACGAGCGTCCGACGCCGAGCATTGGTTTGGTACCGACACGCTCGGCCGGGACGTCTTTGCCAGGACGCTCTATGGTGCGCGGATCTCGCTCGCGGTTGGGCTTTCGGTGGCGGTGCTGTCGGTTATCCTCGGCCTAATGATCGGTCTAATCGCTGGCTATTATCGATGGATCGACGCCTTCATCATGCGGTTCATGGATGCGATGATGGCGATCCCATCGATCCTGCTCGCGATCGCGCTCGTCGCCGTCACGAAGGGCGGTCTGGCCGTCGTCGTTATCGCCATCACCATTCCGGAAATCCCGCGCGTGGTGCGCCTCGTGCGCTCGGTTGTGCTGTCGACACGCGAGTCGGCCTTCGTGGAAGCCGCCGTTGCTTGCGGCAGCCGCGACTTCAAGATCATCCGTCGCCATCTTCTACCCAGCACGATTCCATCGTTGGTCGTGCAGGCAACCTACGTCATTGCCGCAGCGATGTTGTCCGAGGCGGCGCTGTCCTTTCTCGGTGTCGGGGTGCCCCCCGAGATTCCAACCTGGGGCAACATGATCTCGGAGCACCGGCTCTACCTAGCTCGCGCGCCATGGACCATTTTTTTCCCCGGCGCGTTCCTGACCATCGTGGTGCTCGCCGTTAACCTCTTGGGCGATGGGCTGCGCGACCGCCTCGACCCCCGCCACGCCCGCCGGATGTGAGCCAGACCATGACTGCAACTGTCACCACGCCCGTAACGCCATCCATTCTCAGCGTCGAGAATCTTCGCACCCATTTCTTCACTCGAGATGGTGTCACGCGCGCAGTAGACGGCGTGAGTTTCGATGTCAAAGCTGGCGACACACTCGGCGTAGTCGGCGAAAGCGGTTCCGGCAAAAGTGTCACAGCACTGTCGATAATGCGCCTGCTGCCGCCTAAGCTCGCGCGCACCGTCAGTGGGCGCGTGCGACTTGAGGGGCAGGATATTCTGACACTCAGCGAAGCCGATATGCGCGAAATTCGCGGCAACCGCATGGCGATGATCTTCCAGGAGCCGATGACGTCGCTTAACCCAGTGCTCACCATAGGCGATCAGATTGCTGAGGCGGTGATGATCCACCAGAAGCGGGCAGAGCCGGAGGCGATGGAGCGTGCGGCCGAGATGCTACATCTTGTGCGCATTCCCGATGCCGAGCGGCGCCTGAAGGACTACCCGCATCAGTTCTCGGGCGGCATGCGCCAGCGCGTGATGATCGCCATGGCACTGTCCTGCAACCCGAAACTGCTGATCGCCGACGAGCCTACAACGGCGCTCGACGTAACTATCCAAGCGCAGATTTTGCGCCTGATGCTGGAAGTGAAGGAGCGCATCGGCGCCGCTGTTATGCTTATCACTCACGATCTTGGCGTCGTCGCCGAGACCTGCCAGCGCGTCATCGTCATGTATGCGGGGCAAAAGGTCGAGGAAGCTGAGGTGAAGGAACTCTTCGACCGACCGCTGCATCCGTACACGCGCGCGCTGATCGCGTCGCTTCCGCGGCGGGGCAGCGCAGGGCGATCTAAACGTCTCTTCGAGATTCCCGGTATCGTACCGACGCTCAATCAGCCAATACGGGGCTGCGCGTTCGCCCCGCGCTGCGCGCATGCCACCGAGCGTTGCCGTGCCGAGGCGCCGCCGTTTGAGCCGCAGGGGGAGACGCATTTCGTCGCCTGCTGGGAAGCAGTAAGAGTGTTTGCGGCATGAATACACCAGCCCTCGAAGTTTCCAACCTCCACAAGTACTTCTCCGTGCACCGGGGGATCCTGCGGCGCGAAATTGCGCAGATCAGGGCGGTTGCCGGAGTCACGTTTTCCGTCGCGCGCGGCGAAACACTTTGCCTAGTCGGCGAGAGCGGTTGCGGCAAGTCTACTGTGGCCAAGCTCGTCATGCGCCTCTCCAAACCCACCGCCGGCACCATACGGCTCGATGGTAAGGATGTGACGAACCTTGACGAAGGCGAAATGCGGAAGCACCGGCGACACGTGCAGATGGTCTTCCAGGACCCGTACGCATCACTCAATCCTAAGATCACCGCCAGCACCATTGTGGGCGAGCCGATCGAGAACTTTGAGCGTCTGTCCGCCTCCGAAAGAGAAGAGCGGGTGGCGGTTATCCTGCAGAAGGTGGGTCTGCGCTCAGATGCGATGCGGCGCTACCCATTCGAATTTTCGGGCGGACAGCGACAGCGCCTCGCGATCGCGCGCGCGTTGGCGGTAAATCCGGGCCTTATTGTTGCTGATGAGCCAGTGTCTGCACTCGACGTATCGGTGCAGGCGCAGGTGCTCAACTTGTTGATGGACCTGCAGGACGAGTTCAAGCTCGCCTATCTGTTCATCAGCCACGACTTGGGTGTGGTCGAACACATCGGCCATCGGATCGCGGTGATGTACCTGGGAGGCATCGTCGAGACCGCCCACAAAGAAGCGATTTTCGGCGAGCCGCTGCACCCCTACACTGAGGCGCTCATCGATTCGGCGCCAATCGCTGACCCGCGCGTGAAACGCGAGCGGCTGTTGATTGAAGGGGACGTACCCAGCCCAATGAATCCGCCTTCAGGCTGCCACTTCCACACGCGCTGTCCATACGTTACCTTAAGGTGCCGCCGAGAGGACCCGCAATTGCGTGAAGTGGTGCCAGACCACTTCGTCGCCTGTCACCTGCGTGAGGACGGCTATCGAGGGCCGCTGCCGCGGCCCGCGTAATCGCGTTGAAGCGACCTGGAGAACCAGCCAATGCTCCTCTTCGCTGCATCGCTCTCTAGCGAAAAAGAACTTCGCTTCACGCGAGCCGAACCAAATAAGATCTTCGTGCGGTTCGATCAGGATCTAGCTACTTCAGGCAATGCCTGAGGCTGCGTCCCATCGAAACCGAGCCCTTATGCACGACGACGTTTGATTCAAGAATTTGGGTAGGCACATGACGGATGGCCCCAAAAGATGCGTATTGGAGGTCGCGGAGAAGAGTTGGGAGCGCGCTTCGCCAAAACCAACAAGCAGTAGGCCGATAACTCTATCTGGGAGCGAGGGAGGGATCGGTTCTGAAATTGCAAACCGGCTCTTGCTTGAGGGCGCATGCCTGGCGCCATTGGTCACCGAGAGGTCGCCACAAATGGCGTGTTGGTAGACTTCAGGGATGATCGCGATCTCGCGGCCGGTGTACGTAGTATCGGTGGTCCACTAGACGGCATCGTTTTGGCACATGGTTTGTTCAGAGGCGGGAAGCTGCGCGAGATCACTCACGCAGATTGGAGAGAGGTTCCAGATGCCAATTTGAACAGTGTGTTCACGATTCTTCATGCCGCTGATGAATTCCTTCGAGACGGCGCGAGTATTGTCATCATCTAGTCTACTGCCGGACTAGATCATAGCTACACCGGCGGTGCTCAATATATCGCAAGTAAGTGGGGAGTGAATGGCTTAGTCCGTCACCTTTGCTATGAACGAGCCCAGCGACAAATTCGCATCAACTCTGTTTGTCCAGGGACGATAAACACCCCCATGGGCCAAATAATTGGTGAAGAAGAAGCAGAGCGCATACGCGGCGTCCCACTGAGGAGGATGGGTGAACCAACCGAGATCGCCGCAGTCGTATCCTTCCTGCTGAGTCCTGGCTCGAGCGACATCACCGGCGCAAACATTCCTGTCTCAGGCGGGTTTATCTGAGCAAGCATGCTGGCAGGACGACCTTGCGATGGACCATCCACGCTTGAACCACTCACGAAGTGTTTGGGCAACGGTTTGTCGCGCTTGTTCGGATAGCGAATGTAGCTAGTCGCGGAAAACGTCTCTCTTAGCACTGCGCCGAAGTCAGCGAGACTCATAGTATTGAGCGACGGACGCAATCATCTCTTGGCCGCAACGGAGTCTCGGCGAAAGGGATACGATCGAGGTTCGAGGCTACTTGTGCGATGAGATTGCAGATCGAGTAGTTGCCAGCGGCAATCGATCGGCTGCGCGAGGTCCTCGGATTTTATCTCAGTATGCCGACGAGCGCGTCCTGCTAGCGCGCCGATGAGAAGATCGTCTTGATCGCACCAGCCATGTTGCCGATCTGGCGGCCATATTGAGGGAGTGACCCAAGACCAAATAGCGGCACGGCACCACCACGCGGTTCGCTCCATGAAGGTCCTGATGGCCCGGTCATCTCCCGGGAACCGCTATTATCATCAGGAGCTTTCACCTTCGTGCGCCACATCCATCTAGGCAGCAAACGGCCGCGCCTTTGTTTCCATTGAGGCCATGCGTTCCTAGTGCTCAGGCCTTTTGCGCGCAGGAATCCTGCGTTGCGATATCAAGATTGCACATTTTTCCTTGGCAGCCGGGCATTAAGAAGATTTTGCGCCTCCGAGACGCGCTAGCGTCCATATAGGAGAGGCAACGCTCTACGATATTGGATCGGAATGAACAGGTTGCATGCATCATTACCTTTACTGGCTCAAAAGGTCCGCCTCTTCTTCAAAACTCGGGCTCAAAAGACAATGATGTTAAAGGATATCGGCCGTCTTTGACCTCCACGAGAATGCTTTTTGTCAATTTCACGACCAGCCAGGCTTAACCAGGGGGACTTCAAAATGCCGACATCGATTAGGGTGGCTCTCGGCAACTTGGCGCGGGTTTTAGGCGTTAGCGCTATCGCTGCGACCTGCCTTGTCGCGGGGGCGCGGACACTCCGTGCTCAATCTACTCTCGATCGGCTGCGTGGCGGTGAAAATGTTGTTATCGGAATCGCCAACGATCCCCCATTCATGAGCTTGACCCCGGACGGTAAGCCGGCCGGCATCGGCCCAAGCATTGACAAAGCTGTCTTGGGACAAATGGGCGTTTCCGCTGTGGCGGCGCAAGTCATGGAGTACGGGGCACTTATTCCCGCGGTGCGCGCCAACCGAATCATTTTCGCCTCGGGAGGAGCCCTGAATATAACACCGGAAAGGTGCCAGGCGGTTCTCTTCTCGGAGCCGACCACGTGCATGGGCGATGCCTTCGTAGTACGAGCCGACGCTGGGCAATCCGTCACGACATATAAAGACCTTGCAAATCGCGGTCTCAGGGTCGGGGTCTGCGGTGGATGCACGATGGAGAAGTTCGCTTTAAGCGCTGGTGTGAAACGGGAAAACCTCGTCATTTTCCCGGACGACGTAAGTGGCTTTAAGATGTTGCTCGACAAGCGTATCGACGTCTTGGCGAGCGGCGCGGGTCCCATGGCGCACGTCCGAGCGACGTCCAGCAATCCCTCGTTAACCGCGTTGATCCAGGTCAAGGATGCGCCAGTGAGTTGTACAGGAGCCGTGTTCAGGAAGGACGACGCCGAATTCCGCAATGCATACAACGTCGGACTCAGAAAAATCCAAGAGACTGGCGAATATAGCGCCATCCTTAAGAAGTTTGGAAATGAAGAGCTAGCAACCCTTGTCACTAGCCGGTCTACCGCTCAGCTCTGCCAACAGTAAGAAATCTGCGGGGACTTTCGCGACGGCGACTGCTGCTTCTTGCAACCCTAGTTGCCGTCGCGATTCTTTGCATGACGCGCGATGCAGTCGATCTCGCGTTCGCCTGCTCGCCAAGCCACTATGAATTCCTCGCGAACGCAAACACCTGTTCACGCGTTGGCTAGCTTGAGCGTCCTTTTGCCAGACAGCCGCCTCGTCCTGCGTCGTCGGCATTCCCGCGATGAGTCTTCTGGAGCCGACATGATCCCCACAATGGTTCAGTTTGATGGTGTTCGAAAACTCTACGGCGCTTATCCTGTTTTAAGCGATTTAACTTTCAGCGCGTCACTTGGCGAAAAGTTGGCATTGATCGGCGCATCCGGCTCCGGCAAAACGACAATTCTGCGCATCTTGATGACCCTAGAGGCAATCGACGGCGGTAGCGTTACCGTCAATGGACGATCGCTGTTGAGTGCTGAGACGGTTAGCTTACGTCCACGGGAGCGTGAGGCTCATCTGCATGAGGTGCGCAAAGACATCGGAATGGTCTTCCAGCAATTTAATCTATTCCCGCACATGACCGTACTACGCAACGTTGCCCTCGCGCCTATCCTCACTCAAGGCCTCTCCAAGTCGGCTGCTGAAGCACTTGCCATGCATCAATTAGATTTGGTCGGTATGGCCCATAAGGCACATGCAGTACCGACAGAGCTGTCGGGTGGACAGAAGCAGCGCGTGGCGATTGCGCGTGCGCTTGCCCTAAAACCTAAAGTCATGTTGTTCGACGAAGTCACTTCTGCGCTTGATCCCGAACTGGTTGAGGAGGTGCTCAACGTTTTGCGCAAGCTCGCGCTGGATACGGACATGACAATGCTGCTTGTCACCCACGAAATGAGCTTTGCTCGCGATTTTGCCGATCGCATCATCTTTTTGGACGGCGGCCGAATTGTAGAGGATGGAGCGCCGGCTGAGATATTCTGCAATCCCCAGCAAGATAGGACCAAGCTTTTCCTACGCAAGATTGTCGCCGCGGGGCTGAGCTTATAAGATGGCGGAGTCTATCGAATATCTTCCTAACATTCTTGCGGGCGCGGTCCTTACCGTAGAACTCACACTCTTGGGTAGCCTCATCGCTGGGGTGGTCGCGTTCACAGTTGCGTTTGCGCGTCTTTCAAACTCCGCTTGGCTCCGTATTCCGGCCAGAGCCATTATGGAGTTTTTTCGGGGAACATCCATCTTCGTGCAACTTTTCTGGGCGTATTTTGTCCTTCCGTTGTTTGGCATTTCGTTCACGCCGTTTCAGGCGGGGGTCACCGTTCTCGGGCTAAACGGCGGTGCCTACATGTCCGAAATCGTCCGTGGCGCCATGCTGGCTCTGCCACGCGAGCAATTCGAGGCTTGTATTGCTCTCAACTTCAGCCCCTGGCAACGCTTGGGCTATGTGCTTCTGCCCCAGGCTCTACGGTTGATGATTCTGCCGTTCTCCAACAGCGTGGTCGAACTGATGAAGGCTACCGCGATCGTCTCACTGATTTCACTATCAGACATGACTTTCCGGGCGCAAACAGTCCGCACCCAAACCGGCGACGGTGCTTTGCCGTTTCTAACTATCTTAAGCGTGTACTTCGTCCTGGCGATCACCGTTTCCACGCTGCTGCGTCGGGTTGAGCTCCGTCTCACGCCGAACTCGGTCAGGGGAACCTGAGATGGATTGGGATTGGTCCTTAGTTTTCGAGATACTGCCCCAGTTACTCGAAGGGGTTGAGATTACTGTGCTTGCTAGCCTGCTCGGCTCTGCGTTAGCCATGATGTTCGGACTTGCGATCGCCATCGGCCGGCGATCTAGTTCACGACTTTTGCGGGCACTATTGCACTCTTATGTGGAATTCGTACGTGGGACTCCGCTTCTCGTTCAACTCTACTTCGTCTTCTACGTACTACCGGACATTGGTATTCTGTTGAGTCCTCTCAGTGCTGGCGTGGCTACGCTTGGAATCCACTATGCAACATATACCTCCGAAGTATATCGCGCGGGCATAGATAATGTGGATCGCGGATTCTGGGAGGCAGCCAAAGCTCTGAACCTAACAAGGCTCCAAACTTGGCGGTATGTCATCATTCCGCTAGCGGTTCCTCCGATGCTGCCTGCGCTTGGCAACTACGTCGTTTCGATGTTCAAAGAAACGCCGCTGCTGTCCACGATCACAGTCATTGAGCTGATGGCTCAGGCCCGCATAATCGCCAATGTGAACTATCGCTATGTTGAACCGATGACCATGGTTGGCATTTTCTTTCTTGCAGTCAGCATACCTTCCGTCATTGGCCTGCACTATCTCGAGCGTCACTACGGAACAGGCCGTGAGCGTCATCGCAACATGTCCATATTCTAAGCTGACGCCGCCATATGACGCCGCATAACCGCGGCGTCTGGAGGTCAGCTTCAATTTACTCAACTTCGAAGCGTGCAAATTGTAACCCCAATCTGGAGGCAGAAAATGCCAAACGTCCCGTGGCCCAACAACGCTAAGGTCGCCGTTAATCTGACTTTTGATTTCGATGCAGAAACTCTATGGCTGTCGCGTGACCCTGCCAATATCGATCGACCTGGAACGCTGTCACAAGGGACCTACGGAGCGAAAGTTGGCGTTCCGAAGATACTCGAACTACTTTCCAGCGAAGGCCTGCCAGCCACGTTTTTTGTTCCTGGGTGGGTCGTGGACAACCGAACCCACGTCGTAGAGAAAATCATCAAGGCCGGGCATGAAATTGCCCATCATGGCTATTTGCACAAAGCAGTCGATCCGAAGGACCCTGAACTGGAACTGGAAGAGCTCGAAACCGGTATTGAGGCGATAAAGCGTGTCGTAGGTATTGCTCCTGTCGGCTACCGCGCGCCGTCGGGGGAAACCAGCCCCAATCTGGTACGTCTTCTGAGTGAGCGCGGCTTCCTTTACGACAGCAGTATGACGGACGATGTTGAACCTTATTGCCACTTTCTGCAGGATGGATCCCCTAGTCTCGTCGAGCTACCTTGGCACTGGAGCTTGGATGACGCTCAGTATTTGTTAAGCAACGCCAAGACTCATCGCCCCATTCAGACAAACGAGCATATCCTTTCGATCTGGAAAGCCGAGTTCCACGAGGCCTATCTATCGGGCGGCTATTTCAATCTCCTTATGCATCCGCAGGTGACCGGACGTCCTTCTCGTGTTCGCATGTTGAGCGACTTCATTGCCTACGTAAGAAAGCACGATAATGTGTGGTTTGCGCAGAGCCAGGATGTCGCCAATGCTTGGCTACAGATTGGACCGAAACAGAGCGCCGAACCAATGATATCACCTTTCCTCAAGGTGGGTCAGGACGGCACCATTTCGCAGTGCTAGACCTTTTCACGCATTAAGTTGTGCAGCAGCACACCGTCCGACTCATTAGAAGGGTTAGAAGGGTTAGAAGGGTTAGAAGGGTTAGAAGGGTAGAAGCTCCCACTTGTTTTCGGGAGCTCTTACGTGCGATGGACTTGACCGGCTCCTCCAGCGTGATGGCGGGAACGCTGCGAGGAACCGGCGAAGCAAGCTTATCTGGATCGCAAGCTATCGGTTCATAGTCATCGCCGATCCCAGATGCCGCGGTACCCATCCCATCGGAAGAACGGAATTATGGAGCTTTCCGGTGAGCAGCCTCGTTTCGCTTTTTTGATCCCCGTAGATAGCACCATCGGTCTTTAGTTATAAGCTCCAGCCGTGTTGTCGATCCTCTAGATGGCGGATGCGATGAATCGGATGCATTGGGCTGCCCTGCCTACCGCCCAGGCAGCATTCGACCTTGAACAACGCGAGCGGTAGTCGAATCCAGACGTCGGTCAATTCATGCGATGACGGGCCTTTGTTGATGATTGCGACTGCCCGACCGCCGGAGTAGCCATTCGACGGCGTCGCGTGAGCGTTTCAAGGACCTATGGTCCGCACCTGCAATTGCGCATAACATGCATCGCACGTATTCAATCTTACGCTTGCCGACTACGCGCTTGGCGTGCTGCATCAGTCGCTATTCGGATGCGATCGGTGGGAAGGATCAGGGAGTAGCGATCACATTGCCTGGCGCGGCCTTTCCACACAATCCCGGAAACAATGAATTAATCCTGCGGGGCGGCCATCCAAAAAAAAGCATACCGACGCTGAGCATGGTCTACTCAGTGCATGACCGAAAAGTTAGCTGAATCTCGCTCGCGTACTCGGGAGGTTGAGCCTTGCCGACAACGAACTGTGGCCTCGGCTCGATTCCGTTAAAGAACCGTCGGGGCTGACGGCTATCCTGGATGTCGAGTTTAGGCGCAACGAAATTGCACGCCGGGGACGGAAGTCTCGAGGTTTCGCCGGTTGTGTCAGCTTGAGGATTATATGACCCTGTCAAATTCGCTCGCCACAATGGATGTCGCGACTTCGCTGCACCCGTATACGGATGCACGCGCCTTTGAGGCGACGGGGCCTCTGATCATGGATCGGGGGGACGGCATTTATGTCTATGATTCTAGCGGCAAGCAGTACATCGAGGCGCTTGCTGGATTGTGGTCGGTTGCCGTCGGATTTAGTGAAAAGCGCTTGCTCAGCGCGGCTATGCAGCAGATGGAAAAGCTGCCATATTATCACATCTTCGCCGGCAAATCGCACGAGCCGTCTATCAGGTTGTCGGATAAACTAGTCGAGATTGCGGACGATCAGCGCCTGTCAAGAGTGTTCTATACTAACTCCGGCTCCGAGGCGAACGATACGATAATTAAGCTTGTCTGGTTCATGAACAATGCTTTGGGCCGGCCTCAAAAGAAAACGTTCTTGGCTCGCAACAAAGCCTATCATGGTATTACTATCGGCGCGGGCAGTCTAACTGGCCTGCCCAACAACCACCGCGATTTCGACCTGCCTGCAATCCCAGTAGTGCATCTGACTTGTCCGCACTACTACCGCTTCGGGATAGATGGAGAATCTGAGGCCGAGTTTACCCAGCGCCTGCTGGTCGAGGCCGAACACACAATATTGCAAAAAGGGCCTGAGACGATCGCCGCGTTCATCGGCGAGCCCGTTATGGCAGCCGGCGGCGTCTTGCTGCCGCCGGAAGGCTATTGGCCCGGCATCGAAGCGCTTTGCCGCAAGTACGATATTCTCCTAGTCGCGGATGAGGTTATTACCGGCTTTGGGCGTCTGGGCACGTCGTTCGGGTACAAAAAGTTCGGTTTCTCGCCCGACATCGTCACCGTCTCGAAGCAGATCACGTCAAGCTATATGCCGTTGGGTGCAGTCCTGTTCGGAGAGCGTATCTACAACGCCGTCGCCGACAACTCTCACAAAATCGGTACATTCGGCCATGGCTATACTGGATCTGCGCATCCCGTCGCTACAGCTGTCGCGCTCGAAAATCTGAAAATCATCGAGGAGCGCGACCTGATTGGCAACGCCGCAAAACTACAGGATCAGTTCCAGGACCGTCTTAGTCAACTGGCTGAACTTCCGTTTGTCGGAGAGGTACGTGGTGTGGGCCTCATTTGTGCCGTAGAGCTTGTCGCGGACAAGGCTTCGAAACGCCCGTTCTCGAAGCCTGGACGAGTGGGTACTCTGGCAATGCAGATTGGCCACGAGCAAGGTCTTATCTTCCGCTCTATCGGCGATACGCTGGCACTATGTCCACCGTTGATCGTGACTGAGGACCAAATTAGCGAGATTGTCGCTCGGATGCACCGCGTTTTGACTCTCACTGTGGCTCAGATTAAAGCCCTCGGCATCGATTGAACCGACGGCGGCATTCCTGATCTATGATCATGCTTACTATCTTGAGAACTCTAAATCTGGCGCAATGGCGTCCGCGATCCTTCTTGCCGCCATCTGAAGCGGTGACGTCGAAGGAAACGTCGATATTGTCGAATTTGTGTGACCTTGCCCCCGGGTTTTATCCAGTCCTGAGTTCGCCCGTGCCGTTGGTGACGTGCCCCCGCCAAATTAGGCCAGTTTGAACTGGAATTTTCCATTTATGATCCCCTGACGGGACGAGGAGAGTTCCATGAAGGCATCGAAGTTTTCAGAGGCGCAGATCGCATTTGTTTTGCAAGCTGAAGATGGCTCGGCAGTGGCAGAGGTCTGCCGCAAGGCCGGGATCAGCGAGGCGACGTTCTACAATTGGCGGAAGAAATATGCTGGCCTGTTGCCCTCAGAGATGAAGCGGCTGCGTCAGCTTGAGGAAGAGAACAGCAAGCTGAAGCGGATTGTCGCCGACCTGTCGTTGGACAAGGCCATGCTTCAGGATGTGCTGTCAAAAAAGCTCTAAAGCCTGGCCGCAAGCGTGAGCTTGTCGACAAGGTGCGAAGTGACTGGAAGGTCTCGATCAGGCGGGCCTGCTCGGCTCTTCGGATCGATCGCGCACTGTACGTCTACAAGTCGAAACGCGCCGGCCAGGCCGCTCTCAAAAGTCGGATCGAGGACATCTGCGAGACGCAGGTGAGATACGGCTATCGCCGGGTCCATGTCCTGCTGCAACGTGACGGCTGGGCCATCAACGTCAAACGCGTCTATCGTCTTTATCGGGAATTAAGCCTGCAATTACGCAACAAGGCGCCGAAGCGTAGCGTCAAGGCTAAGCTGCGCGAGGATAGGACGGAAGCACGCCAGATCAATGAGACCTGGGCAATGGACTTCGTTCACGACCAGCTCGCCACAGGCCGCAAGATTCGTGTTCTCACGATTGTGGACACCTTCAGTCGCTTCTCGCCAGCCGTCGATCCGCGCTTCAGTTATCGAGGCGAGGATGTCGTGCTGACCTTGGAGCGTATCTGCAAGCTCCTTGGCTATCCCAGGACGATTCGCGTCGACCACGGATCAGAGTTTATCTCCCGCGATCTCGATATCTGGGCTTACCACAAGGGCGTGGTGCTGGATTTCTCGCGGCCCGGAAAACCGAGACGACAGCTTCATCGAATCTTTCAACGGCAAGTTCAGAAGCGAGTGCCTGAACACGCACTGGTTCCTGAGCCTTGACGACGCGCGGCAGAAAATGGAGGATTGGCGTAGAGACTACAACGAAGTCCGGCCCCACAGCGCGATCGGCAATAAGGCGCCGATATCGCTGTTGAATGGCTCATCGGCGCCCCAGCCGGCATGAGCATAACCCCGGCAAATTCCAGCGCCGGCTGGCCTAGGTTTGGGGAGCACTTCAGTCTTGGGCCAGAACGAACTTCAAACTGGATTAAGCCCAAGGGGCAAGGTCATGTGTTTCGTAGGAACGGGCGAATTCAACCCGGACAGCGTCGCCCTAGCAGCTATCGTCCGTCCTATAATTTTACGCGCCCGTCGCCCACTTCCGTCATCGACGCCGCGCTCGATGATCCGCCCCACGTTACGTGAGCAGCTCGGTTCTACGTCGCCAATCGCGATCCCGAACTTGTCTCGGCACGCTGTCGCCTCACACGACAGCCGAGCACTGGCGGAACGCCCTCAAACTGGCTGTAGGCATCCGTTTGGGCCGTTCAGCTTGGCCTGGTTGTTCGAGGGCAGGCGTAGGACGTCGAGCCGCTGTTTGGCTAACCTGCGGCGATGCGTGCAAGATTGGTGGTGAGCCAACCTGAGATCGACGATTGTTCAAGCCGGGCGACGTCGAATAGAGTTGCGCTGGTGGCCAGCTTCGACCGTCGCCATCGAGCGCGAACAGACATTCTTGCGCTCGAGTACGCGCTGACGCTTGCTCCACCACGAGCAGTCCATCTCACATGACCGCCAGCTGATGTGCCCCTCGGGCGGGTAGAGAGATAGAGAACGATCGTTTTCTGTTACAACGTGCGAAGCAGTGTGCGGGCTTACTGATGAGATGCGCGGGCTTCATCGCGCGCTGCACGGGGGGTGATTCTGGTGATGAGCTCTATATACGTGGCAGGGTCTGGTACGCAGTAGCGCAGCAGCGAGTGCAATCTCTGCTGAGCTAGTGCGCGTGGTCCCTCGCATCATTGGCTCATGAGTTAGATCCTGGCGATATGACTACCGCGCTCGATATCGTTCTCTGGTCCGATCCTGGCAGTCCTAGTGGCGATCTGATCATACTCTCGAGGCAGCCGAATGAGAATTTGATTGGCCGCATTGGCGAGCGAGCGGTTGCTTCAAGCCACCGGACTGACCCGTGGTGCGTTGAAATAAGTCGATCTGCAGGGGCTGATTGCAGAATTTAAGCGGTAAGGCGCGGTTTGCTGCATCAAACGGCATTGAAATCCCGTTATCTTTAGGAGGAGACCCAGCGTGGGTGTTTGACGTTCTTGGCCGGTAAAGGGAGATGACTTTGACAGGCGTCGCGCGGCCAGATGTCCACACGTCTTCCCATTTCACCTCGAGGTTCTCTCGGTCGATGAGAACCCGATCTTGATCCACGTGGGGCGATTACTCAAAGCTACGTCGCTGTTCTGGCTTAGTGCAAATCGAGGCCAGCGTGATTGAGTGTCTGTGGATGTTGCGTGCGCGGAACGCAGTAAGTTGTGCTCGCGCGCGATGCGCACCTGCGACGTTTTTCGCTGCCTACTACAACCGACGTCATTCTGTTTGGCGGTGCTAAGGTCTCGCTTGACGCGAGTCGAGAAGTCTTGGTCCGCAGCCAGAGGTGAATCCACACGCCGTAGTGATCGATTCGGAATCAAACCAGGGGAGAACTATGAGCGATCAAACCAACACTGCACCTAAAACTTCCGGCCTCGATCGCCGGAGTGTCCTGCGGGCCGCTGCCGCCGCAATGGCGATCCCTGCGGTTGCGCGAGCTACGGCCGCCTTTGCAAAGGAGAAGCTCTCCGGTAGCGGCGAAGTCGTTGTGTTTGTGTGGGGCGGTTCAACCACCGAAGCAGTACGTAAAAACGTATTCGAACCCTTCACCAGTACGACTGGCATCAAAGTTAGCGACGTGGTGGGTGATATTGCCGAGCCCCAGGTCAAGGCAATGAACCAAGCCGGCCGTGTGGATTGGGACATCGCCCCGATACAGGCGTCCACCTATCCGGCGATGAGCCAGGCCGGTATGTTCGTTCCGATCGACTATAGCCTCTGGGACGACGAATCGATCGAAGGCGTACCTAAAGCCGTGCGCATGAAAGACGCATTCCCCGTGATCCAATCGGGCCAGGTGCTGGCTTATGACGAGCGCGTATTCGGAAAGAATGGACCAAAGAACTGGGCCGATTTCTGGAACGTCAAGGCTTTCCCTGGGCCGCGCGGCCTCTACGCTCCTATCGGCAAGTTCAGCATCATTCCCGCATTGTTGGCCGACGGCGTCGCTAAGACCGACATCTGGCCGCTGACGGACGACAAAATTGATCGAGCATTCAAAAAGCTCGACGAAATTAAACCGCACGTGGCGAAGTGGTGGACATCCGGTGGTGAATCGGGCCAGCTCCTTGTCAATCGCGAGTATGTGATGACCACTGCCTATGAAGCTACCATAATTGTGCTAGCCCGGCAGGGAGCGCCGCTGGGAATGGTGTGGGACAACACGCCTGTCAATTACACGTACTGGACGGTACTCAAGGGCGGGCCGAACAACGAAAATGCGCAAAAGCTGATCGCATTTGTGAATCGAGCAAAAATTGCTGCCGGCTGGACGTTGAGCTTGCCCGAGCCTGGTCCGAATGTGCATCAGCTCCAATATCTCCCGTCCGATCTGGTCCCGCTGCTCAGCATCAGCCACCCCGATAGCTTGATCATTGAGGACTCCGCTTGGCTTGGCACGATGCGGCCGGACGGCAAAACCAATTACGATCACATTCAGGAGCGGTGGCTGGCGTGGCGGGCACGATAATCTTCCCACCACGAGACGGGGAGCCGAAGTCCGCGTGGGTCTTGCGATCAGCGAGACCCACGCCGTGGGCTTGGCTTCTGCTACCCGGAGGACTCTTCCTCGCGGTACTCTTTATCTTACCGCTGATAGGACTGTTGGCGCTTTCACTTGGAATGCCCAATTGGACCCTTTCGAATTTTTTGCGTATCGGCGCGGATCCCGCCTATGTGAAGGTTCTGCGTACAACAGTTGAGATAAGTGTGCCTGTGACCGCGCTGGCCTTGGTGCTGGCGTACCCAATCGCCTACGCATTGGCCACGCGAGGATCGATCCTGCGTGTCTTCCTCCTCATGGCAGTCGTGTTGCCGTATTTCACGAGCGTCTTGGTTCGGACCTTTGCCTGGATCATTCTTTTGGGACGAGGCGGGGTAATCAACGACGTCCTGCTCAAACTTGGCTTCGTCTCTCAGCCAATCTCGATGCTCTACAACCGTTTTACTGTAATCATGGGCATGACCCAAATTATCATGCCCCTCATGATCCTGCCTATTTATACGGTCATGTCGAGCGTTGATCAGAGACTGTTGCGTGCTGCAAGGGCGAACGGCGCGAGTGCGCTCGCGGCCTTTCTAACCGTTTTCCTGCCGCTCAGCTTGCCAGGCGTGTTGGCCGCCGTGTTGCTGGTCTTTATCAGTTGCCTCGGCTTTTACATAACGCCAGCATTGCTTGGAGGTTTGTCTGACGTCACGATAACAATGGAAATTTATAATCAGGTGGTTGATCAGCTCAATTGGAGCTTTGGATCGGCACTGTCCATGGTTCTTCTAGCGGCGGTATTGGCAATTCTGTGGATCGGTTCCCGCTTCTTTCCCATCGATCGGCTTCTGGGATTGTCGGACGACGAGAATGCATCGCTTGTGGCTGTCCGCCAGCCCCTGGGGAGATCCTGGCTGATGCATATTGGCTCGGCAGCCAACGCGCTCGACCGATGGCTTCCCTCGATCGGAGGCTATGGCGTCTCGATTGCTTCGAGCCTGATGGGAGCGCTTCTTCTGCTCCCGGTGCTAGGCGTGGTCTATCTGTCGTTCAGCTCGTCGCCCTATTTCGAATTTCCGGCGCCAGGTTACTCGCTCCACAATTACCAGGCCTATCTCTCTGACATGCATTGGATACGCGCTACGCTGACCAGCGTCCGTGTCGCGTTGATGGCAACCGCGATAGCAACAGTGCTTGGAACCACGCTGGCTTTCGGTCTTGCTCGTGGTCGTGTGCCCGGACGCAAAGCAATTGTCGCACTTGTCATCGCCCCAATCATCGTACCAACGATTGTGGTGGCGGTTGCCACCTACTTCCTGCTCGCGCGGGTGGGGCTTCAAGGCACAGAGTTCGGATTGGCGCTTGGTCAGGCGGTCTACTCCATCCCTTTCGTGGTCGTGATCGTAGCTGCCAATCTTCGTGACCTCAACCCGGCATATGAGCGTGCGGCCCGCAGCCTTGGCGCGGGACCGGTTGCGACCATCCGAACCATCGTCGCACCGCTGATTATGCCGTCGTTGGTCGTAGCCGCCTTTTTCGCCTTTCTGAATTCGTTTGACGATGTTGTCTATGTTCTGTTTCTAGGCATCGGGAGGATCAGTACTTTGCCTATGCTCATGTGGCAAAGCATCAGACAAAGTGTAAATCCGACCATATCAGCGGTGGCCACTCTGCAGGTTGCATTGGCAGCGATTGTCATCGCCGCCAATGCCCTATCGAGGTATCGAAGAAGGACCTGACAGTCGCGATTTCACAATCTCTTTGAAGGGATCGGCTTGCGTCTATGCTTGACCATACGCTTAAGTCGGACGTGACGTCGCGCCGGCTGGAAGTGATTACGGAGCCGGGACGCCGTCGTTGATTTCCAAGGGCGACACAGGCCGGATCGTCGAGAAGGCGCTGGTCCCGGGCGCCGTCGTTTCCGAGATTTCCCGGCGACACGGGCTTACCCCACAACAAGTTGCTGACCTTGCGGGGGGGCTGGGTTGAAAGCAATTAACGAAGCTGGACGCATCGATTGGGATTCGAGGATCGCCCCTTGGGCCGTACCCAACTTACACAGGCGGTAGCGGTGTATGCACGTATCAGCGCAGTTTGCTCACGTAGACAGGCGGTCATTGAAGCTCCTAAGAAGTGGGACCCAAGGCTTTTCCGGGACGCCGCACGGATCAATCCTACAGTGCGCCTATACTCAGTTTTTTAGAGGCCAGCCCGCTGTTCTTGGCGATCGAAGCCAACCGCTTGTTAAGATAGTCAAGGGATGCCTCGTCTAGCCCGGCGAACATCGTCAAATTGAGAGCCTGCCTCTTGCTTGAGAGGTTCGCAATTTCCGCCCGCGCCTCTTCGGTCAGCGAGATCTGCAGGAAACGTGCGTCGTCACGGGATGTCACGCGAGATAGAAATCGCTTCTCTTCAAGCTTTTTCGTTTGGTTCGTAACGAACGCCGGGTGGATCCGAAGCTTGTTTGCTACCGCAATCCCAGAAACCCCGCGACCCTCATCGATTTCATCGATAGCCATCAGAATCAACCATTGGGGCTCGCTTATTCCCATCATGTCGGCCCACGTCTTGTGTATCTCCTCCAGCTGGGAGTGGATCTCAACGATGTTCCAGATGAACTCCGTAACAGCCTTATCTAATTGATCTTCATCGCCCATTTGGTCTTTCCGCCACATGTCCGTGCTCCCGACAGGCACAAATCCGATCATTAGCGGGAATACGGGCGGCCGTCTCGCTACGATTTGAAGCGGTATACCGGTCATGCATAAATTAATTGACATATGCAATTCATATGACTTAAGAAGACTGAGTACCACGAGGCCGTTTTGGCCGATGGTTCATGAGAAATCTCCAAGGAGAGCCTCTGGGATGCCCCCCGAGGTTCTTTTTTTGATTCTGCTCGATTTAGGTCTGCTCGGACCATTGATATGTTGCAAAAATGTAACAATCCGCGCTTAAATATTGGCACTCTAAATTAATTAATGGAAGCAATTGTTGAACAGCGCTATACGGCGTTGGACGGAGAGGGGGCGCCTCGAAGTCGTTCCGTCAAGGCCGACCCACTGGGCAGGCTAGTAGCGGCGGGATCTGGACGACGGAAACGATTTTTCAACTAGGAGCTTCATCGATGAAACTAACAAAAGGTCTCATCCTCGGTTCTGCGGCACTGTTCGCGGGCGCCGGGGCACAGGCAGCCGATCTGCCTGTCAAGGCTAAGGCCGTTGAGTACGTGAAAATCTGCTCACTTTACGGTGCAGGTTTCTATTATATCCCCGGCACCGACACATGCATCAAGCTGGGTGGTTATTTGCGTGTCGACGGCACATTCGGCACGAACGCCGACTTTGATGCTGCCAGCAGTGGTGTTAACGGGGCGCGGAACCGACTGAGCAATTACTACGGGACTCTTGCCCGTCAGGACCTTCAGATCGACACCCGGACTGCGACCGAATACGGTGTGGTCCGGACCTTCGCCGAGCTGGTGTTCACCTGGACGTCCGGCAGTTATACTGGTGCTGGCACGACCGCCGTGAATGGCCAGACCGCGTACAATGGCAGCAACCCCGCAGGAAGCGGTGGCGGCCAGGTTGCCGGCGGTAAGCTTGGTATCTACTACGCCTTCATCCAGTTCGCCGGCTTCACATTCGGCAAAGCGGAATCGCAGTTCCGAACGCCGTGGGGCGAATATCCGGCGAACAACATGGAGTTGCCGGGTAGCGCCGGCTGGGACCCTGTGAACCAGATCTCTTACACTGCGGATTTTGGCCAGGGCATTACGGCTTCATTCTCGGCCCAGGACCAGGTTCCCAATTATCAGGGTAACGTCTGGAACGTCAGCGGCGCAACCGCTGCAGGTCTTGCAACCGGCGCCTACGGTGCCAACGACCTCGGCGGGTCACGAGCTCCCGACCTTGTCGCGCGTGTTCGCGTCGATCAGGCTTGGGGTCTTTTCCAGGCATCATTCGCCGCGCATGACAACCATACGGGATACTACGGCGCCGACGAAACGACTGGGTATGCAGGAGACAAGTGGGGCTGGGCTGGACAGCTGGCATTGTCGATCAAGAACCTGCCCACCGGCGCTGGCGATACGGTCAACCTGACGGCCGTGTATACGAACGGTGCGAGCCGCTACAACTTCCATGACTATATGGGGAGCACCTTCGCGATGTACGGCGGCACGAGTGCCGCGGGTGCGTACCAAAGCCTCGGACTTGCCGGTGTTTCTGATTCTGTGTTCGTCACCGGTGCCGGACAGCAGCTGACGAGGACCTATGGCTTCAATGGTGGCTTCACGCACAACTGGGACCCATACTGGAACACGTCACTTTTCGGTGGGTGGGCGGCTGTACGCTACAACAACACGGCCAAGGGCTACATCTGTGGAACGTTTGTCACGACCCTAGCTCTCTCGACCGGGGTCGCAGGCTGCAATCCCGACTTCAACTATGCAGTCGTTGGTACGAAGACGTCCTGGAGTCCGGTCAAGAACCTCACGTTCACGGGCGAGCTTTCGTACATGTTGCTCGATCAGAAGTACGTGGGGGGAAGCACCTTTACCCTTCCGTTGCAGTCGAGCATCGCCAAACCTGCCGCGGCATATGAGCTCAAGGATCAAGGCAGCCTTCAGTTGCTGCTTCGAGCTCAACGCAACTTCTGAATTTTGCAAGCGCAACGAAAGGAGAGAAGGCTCTTCGATCTAAGTTTAACCTCCAAGAAGGCCTCCGGCATGCCCGCCGGGGGCCTTTCTCGGGTAAAGCGGGTGACGGAGCCGATCAGGGGCGCGGCTTTTGGCGGCAACGAGCTACGTGCTGTCGATGGATCCGACAACGGCGCCAGCAACTGATGTGGGTGGGGGTCGAAGCTGGCCTCGATGTTTAGTCCCGCCATTTGCAGGAGCTGGTTCACGCTGAATCGTTCTGGCTGGCCCACCTTTGGCAGATGTATTCGTACGGTGTGGGGGGCTTCAGCCGAGCGCAATTGCGCTGAAGGGGGGCAAGTTGAGCTTCCAGCTGATCGTGTCGATCCCAATGGTAGCGTTGAACGGTCACTTCTTTGATCGTGCGTTTCATGCTGTCGTTGATCCCATTGCGCCTTGCGAGCGCTCTCAGGCTCCCTTGACCATTTTTGAATTGCTCGAGGACTGCCTCCGTCGTGGTGGCCAGCCCGCGTAAAATTTGGCATAGAGGATCCTCCGAATCGGGCGATGCATCATCAAAGCTTGAGAATAAAACCTCGACCTCGGCCCCGAACTCCTCGTAGGTTCCGGACTTAGATTGGAGGGCGGTGTCGCGAAGAAGGCTACGTCGTTCCTAAGAGCAGCCAATTCAGGATTCACTTGCAGGCGGAAGCGGACCGGCCTGGCGCGTGGCCTGACATTGGCAACGTCCACCGGCGGACCGCGTTTGCTGAAGACCGTGCAAAACGATACGCCGTCCGAGGTCCTGTTGATCATCAGGCGGGCCTTACCTCTGATATGACCATAACCCTCAACGGCGATTCCGCGATCGGGTGTCGGGTGGTCGGTAGGTTTTATCTTCGGCGCCGCTTGAACTGGTGGGCGTGCGTGTAGCGCCACACCATGATGGCGGCGAGCTTGGCCACGCGCAGATAGCTTTGGCGCAGTTCGACGCACTCGCGTTTGGCCAAATCGACCGGCTTCTCGATCGCCCGTTGCGTGAGCCACGCATCGCTCGGATGCGAGATCGCCTTTTTCTGGATGGTGGTGTCCACAACGACCCGCTCGAGATCTTTGGTCTCGATCGCCCCGTTCGATGTGCCACCGAGGGGCTTTCCCGGTATTCCTGCGTTGAGGGCCGCCTTGTTTGACGGACGCGAACGCTGCAGGTCCTAGGGGTAATCCTAGGAGAAGCGCTATGACGATTTCGAGGGCGGAGGTGATCACATCGGTCGAGCGGCGGCGCCGGTGGTCGCAGGTTGAGAAGGAACGGCTTGTTGCAGCATCGCTCGAGCCCGGAGCCTGCGTTTCCGAGGTGGCTCGCATGGCTGGCCTTCATGTGAGCCAGCTGTTTAGGTGGCGCAAAGAGCTTTGCAAGCACGCTGAAGCGAGTATAGCGCCGTTCGTGCCGGTCGAGATTGGGCCGTCTGTGCCGCCGCGGGAGGTGGCCGAAGCGCCGCTGACGACGACGGCGGCGCGTCGACGGAAGAGCCTGGGCATCATCGAGATCGACCTTGGTAGCGGGCACCGCATCCGGGTCGATGGCGACGTTGATGGAGACGCACTACGTCGCGTTCTCGATGCTTTGGTACGCCGATGATCCCGGTTCCGACGGGCGCGCGCGTGTGGCTTGCGACAGGCTACACGGACATGCGCCGAGGCTTTCCAACGCTGGCACTCCAGGTGCAGGAGGTGCTGCGCAAGGACCCGCTCAGCGGTCATCTGTTTGTCTTCCGCGGTCGCCGAAGCGATCTTGTGAAGGTGATCTGGCACGATGGCCAGGGAGCATGCCTGTTCACCAAAAGACTGGAGAGAGGGCGGTTCATCTGGCCTTCGGTTGCCGGCGAAGCAGTGACGATCTCTCCGGCGCAGATGAGCTACCTGTTGTCCGGAATCGATTGGCGCAACCCGCAAGAAGCCCAGCGTCCGACGCGGATCGGATAGCCGTTTTGGGTTTGAATCTGCTGCTTGATCTGATTCAATGGCTTCATGATATCGAAGCCGGACGAACTTCCATCGGACCTTGTGAGTGCCCTGGCGGCGCTGCAGGGCGAGCGTGAGGCGCGGCTGCTCGCCGAGGCGGTGGCTGCCAGTGCGCGGGCGGAGCTGTCGGACAACGCGGCGCTGATCGCGCATCTCGAGCTGCGGATCGAGAAGCTCAAGCGCGAACTGTACGGGCAGCGCTCCGAGCGCACGGCGCGTCTGATCGAACAATTGGAATTGGAACTCGAAGAACTCGCCACCACGGCGAGCGAGGATGAGCTTGCGGCTCAGGCCGCGGCGGCGAAGACCCAGAGCGTGCGCGCCTTCACGCGCAAGCGGCCGGTACGCAAGCCCTGGCCGGACGACATCGAACACGAGCGCATCGTTATCGAGGCTCCGACGAGCTGCGCCTGCTGCGGCGGATCGCGGCTGGCGAAGATCGGCGAGGATGTGACCAAGACGCTGGAGGAGATCCCGCGCCGCTTCAAGGTCATCGAGACAGTGCGCGAGAAGTTCACCTGCCGCGATTGCGAGAAGATCAGCCAGCCGCCGGCGCCGTTCCATGCCACGCCGCGCGGCTTCATCGGCCCACAATTGCTGGCGACGATTCTGTTCGACAAGTTCGGCATGCACATCCCGCTTAATCGCCAGAGTGCGCGCTTTAAGGCCGAGGGGATCGACCTGCCATTGTCGACGCTGGCCGACCAGGTCGGCCACGGGACCTTCGCCGTCATGCCGCTCTTCCACTATCGAACGCCATGTGCTTGCTGCCGAGCGCCTGCATGGCGACGACACCATCCGCATCCTGGCGAAGGGCAAGTGCAAGACCGGTCGGATCTGGACATATGTGCGGGATGACCGGCCCTTCGCCGGGCCAGCGCCACCGGCGGCGGTCTTTTACGCCTCGAGCGACCGTCGAGGCGAGCATCCACAGAAGCATCTGGCCGCCTTCACCGGTATCCTGCAAGCTGATTGCTACAACGGCTTCGAGCCGTTGTTCGATCCGCAGAAGAAGGTGCTGCCGATTACGCCGGCGTTTTGCTTCGCCCACGCGCGGCGGGGCTTCTTCGAGCTGGCCGACATCGAGAAGAACGCCTGGGAAGGCCACAGGGGCAAACCCGTCTCGCCGATCGCGTTGGAGGCGGTCAGACGCCTCGACGCTTTGTTCGAGATCGAGCGCGCCATCAACGGCCGCGGCGCCGACGAGCGGTGCGCCGTGCGCCACGAAAAGAGCAAGCCGCTTCTCGAGGACATGCATGCCTGGCTGCTCCTCCAGCGCGAACCCCTCTCGCGCTCCTCCGAGGTCCTGAAGCCCATGAATTACATGCTCAGGCGCTGGGACCACTTCGCCCGCTTCCTCGACGATGGCAGGATCTGCTTGACCAACAATTGTGCTGAGCGCGCATTGAGAGGCATCGCCCTGGGAAGGCGCAATTGGACCTTCGCCGGCAGCCTGCGCGGTGCCGACCGCGCCGCCATCATGCTGACAATGATCACCACCTGTCGTCTTAACGATGTCGATCCCAAGGCCTGGCTCGCCGATATCGTCGCCCGTATCGCCGATCTTCCCGTATCGCGTCTGCACGAACTGCTGCCCTGGGAATGGAAGCTCCTCCGCCAAGGCGACACTCCCGCCGATCAGCAGGCTGCCTGATCTTCACGCAACGCCCTTCATAGAGCTCGTCGCGCTCGCGCGCATGCGTCAATCAGGCGGCCTTCGTCGTATGCGTACCTTTCCCGCAACAGCGCGCGATCTGCTCCCCCCAGCCGCTGGCGCCAGTGGGTCATCGACGAGCGATCGAACGGCAGGGCGTGCCGTTGAGGATGAACAGTCCGGCTACCAATCGTGTCGGCAACGGTGGCTGCCCCGGGCCCGAGGCGACACATCCCACCAGGAAGTCTCAATCGATCTCCGCCGCCAGACGCACCAGCGGATGGCGAAGGTTGACGATCTTTTCCAGAGATGGACGAAGCAGATCGTCCTGACGATTGTCGCGTGGCTGGCTCATGGGCTCTCCCCAACAGCGAATCTCGCAGTCAAAGGGATCACGAAGCCGCCAAATCCGGAATCCCAAAACACCAGAAACCCAGATCTACCCACGGTTTTCTTGCAAAATCGAATACTTGCTATCAAATCACTGCGCCGGATCAATCACTTCCGAATTCTTCACGGACGGCCGATTAAGTAGAGTCAAACAGTCAAACGAGGATAGAGCGCATTTCAGTTAGGTCGCCATGTCAATGATCCACAAATGACTTGAAAATTGATGCACTCCCTTCTTGTGCTCATGTCGATGAGAGCATGCTAGTTTTCACTTGCAGCTTAGCGAGCTTCGCCGACGCATGACGTCATCTCAGAGGGTAGGGCTTTCCAGTTGTTTGTACGATTGTTTCCAAGATCCCGTCGCACAGCCGCTCAATGTCGCAAACCTCATGCTCAGATGTAATAAACACCCGGATCCCGGCCGTCCCGTCACCGCACTTTGGGAAGAACGTCACTGAGGTGCGGAAACCACTGTCGCGAAGCCGTCGAGCGACTTCAATCGCATTGGCCTCCGACCCAATGATGATCGTTCTAATCGGAAGTGAATTGCCTTGTTCGGCCGTAGCGAGACGACGGTCAAAGAAGCCGATGCGTTGTACCAATCGCTGCTGCCGCTCGCCGAGTTCTGCCGACCGGTGAATTTTGCATGACGCAAGTGCCGCGCCAACCGCGGCCCGATTGGGTGCCTCTGAAAACGAACCCGAAGCGATGTATCTTCGGCACAGAGCCTCGTTCTGGCTCGTTCCGAGCATTAACAGGCCTCCAGATGCGCCGAATCCCTCTGCTAACGAGGCCGCTATGATTGTTCGCTCGCCGAGCATTTGCGGAAACTGAGACCGAGCAAACCCTTGGCCTTGGCGCCCGAAGATCGATATGCCATGAGCATCGTGGACATTGAGAAACAGCCCGTAACGTTCTTGGAGCCGACGCAATTCAGTCAGCCGTGAGTGGGCTCCCATGGGGTAAATATCACCACATACATAGACGACCGCGGGATTGTCGCGGCACAGCCGTTTGAGATCGTTGACATCATTGTGTGCGATCGTTTCCACGTGGACTTCGTCAGAAACAACCGGCTTGTGACAGACCAGCGAGTCGTGCAGAGCTCGGTCAAACACGATAATCGGCTTCCTTCCGCTCGTCAGTTGGCCCGAACCAAGAAAGCGGGTCGCCTCCAAGCTGGCAAGCAGAAGACTGGAGAAACATATCACGCGCGCGCGAAACATTTCGGACAGCTCTTCTTCCAGCTCTACCACAAGATCGCGTTCAAAAGGCGTTCGGGCCGCGAACGAACTGAATGAGCGGTTCGCCTGGACCGCCTCGATCGCCCCACCGACGATCAGCGGATGATTGTCGAGGCCCAGGTAAGAGCGTCGCGCGAAATCAATTACCTGCCGACGGTTGTACCAACGTTTGCTTAGAGAACTGGTGCGCCCGGTTGTAGAAAGTCCATCGGCGGTGTTGAGATGAACGCCTTGTCTCGGGCGGCCAGGTTCTGAACTTAACAGCTTTTCTTGTGGTTCATTTTCCATTTTGATCTCCCACTATATACAGCCGCCGTGCTGAGCCGGCATGATATCTATCGAGATAGCGGCAGAACGTCTGCACGGAGATAGGGATGGTCCGACGCCCGCCTAGTCCAAACCAGCTAAACTATTGCCACTTCCCTGGACAGCTACCCGATCAGATAGAACTTGCGCGCACGAGAGCCATCGCAGCAGCGCCCCCCGAGGGGCGGCAGGAAATACGCGTCCGGTGACGGGCCCTGGTTACGTCATCTTGAGTGGATAGCTGACTGCGTTTATGCGGCCTAAGCGACGTTCTGAGGTCGCCAATTCCAGGGCGTGCGTTCGTGCATGCGCTTGGCAGGGTGATCCGGTAGGCGCGCCAGCACGTCGAGCCTGCGGGTCGATGTCATTGAGTTTGGCGGTGGCGATGAGGCTGTAGATGGCAGCCGCACGCCGGCCGCCCTCGTCGGACGCGGCAAAGGTCCAATTTTTTCGTCCCACGGCGACCGCCCCTAGCTCACGCTCAGCAGCATTGTTCGACATGCAAAGCCGTCCGATCTAAGGAAGGCTAAGTGCATCCTACCGGCTGATGCAATAATTGATCGCCTTGGTCGTATCGTTGTTCCTGGAGAGCTTGGCGCGGTGCTCGCGCAACCACGCCTCCAAGTCGACGATCAGGCTACGCTTGCGGCGCGGCAATCAGGATGGAAGTGCGTATTGCCGCATGTAGCGATGTTCCTGATAGACCTACTGTTGCGCCATCTATTTTGCTGCCTAGCTCCAGGGAGCAAAAGGTAGCCGGTCGCACAACTGGTGGTCATCTCGAGCGCGCCGATGTCGCGCTCGGTCCTGGACCGAGCGCTTGCAAAGCCAACAGACCGGTGATCGACCGTGGTCGAGGCCGCCAGCCGCCGAAGGCGGTGGCGCAACGCACCAGTCTTGAGCACGGTCGATCACCGGTCTACTTCAAACCGCCGTTCCGTTATCCAGCAGCGGCGCGCTTTCCGGTGATGTGTCGATCACGTGGGCTTGTGCTGCGTTTTCCCGCGAGCTAAACAACGGTGCGCTTGCTTGCTCGCTGCGCCACGATTTGAGACGACGTTGAAGAGTTCGGAGTACCTAGCTCGGGTAAAGCCCGGGGCATTCTGCCTGAAGCTTGCGAAGGCGTTCGCTGACCGTTCGCCACGGCTCGGCCTCGAACCATTCGCCCAGCTGTGGCGTAGCGTTGACGAGGGGATCACGGCTTGGCCTGTCGGTGGGGCGGACCGCTCCTTCTTTCCACGCAATCCGCAAGCTCGACAAAACTGTTCGATCGGTGGCGCCGCAGTTGGATGGCTTGCTGGGGCGGCAGCGATGAGGTTGGCCAACTTCTCCTGCACGGCTCGATATCGCGCAATAAGGCGATCGGATCCAGGCGGCATATATTTCATCGACGCTGGCACGGATGGCGTCAGGTGTTCTTGCTTCGGCAACCAGCCGCTGATGTGGGGTCGCGGGGGCGCTATACGTTTTGTGGACGCGCGCTCCGTTGCGCTCCTTTCGCATCAATTTGAACGACGGCTGGAAAACGTTCACGAACAAGCGGCGAACGGTAAAGCTGAGCCGGCAGAGCAGCCGCTTCGAGCTCCTCGAATCGACGGCAGCCGACCATTCGTCGGACCACCGCGCCGTTCTTCTGCTCCACGAAGGCCGGATCGTTCTTGCGACAGGGGCGGCAGCGCGTGAAGACGATACCAGCCTGTTGCAATACACCTTCAAGGTCTCATTCATGAACACAGAGTCGTTGTCGGTGTCCAGACCCAGGAGCGCAAACGGTAGCTGTTTACGAAGTGCGGTGAGAACCGTGCTCGACAGCTTCTGCTCACGCACCTGAAGCCGCGCGCATTCCGTCCAGCCGGTCGCGATGTCCGTGAGAACGAGCGTGTGGACGAAACTGCCGCGCCGAAGGACCGCTGTGGTCGCCGCACTCGTCGACAATAATTTAGCCCGGATCTCAGACGCTAGGTCGATATGGCCGTGCCGCTCCATCGATTCAAATCGGCAGCAGGGGCTTCAGACGCTTGCCACACACCCGGTCTGCAGCCTCCCAAAGCAGTATCAGCCCTCAGAATCGCAGCGCAGCAACCGCATCGCATGCTTCCGAGGGAAGCCCGTGATCGCACAAACTCGTCGAGAATGCGGCCCTGTTCGACGCGGCTCGACATCCTGTAGCGCCGCGCCAAAGCAGACTTCAGTTCCTTGCGCCTCGCCATACTCAATCGCCTCATCGTTGTCCCTGCGCTCCATTGGGGAGCAATTTACGTAAGGCAACAAATCAGCATTCAGGAACATTTCTGGGACGCAATGCGACTTCCATCCGGATTGTCGTGCCTCAATCCAACCCCCGGACACTTGAAGGCTGAACGTCACCTCTGCCGCTGCTATCTCGAAGGCTGCCCTGGGAGAAGTCGCAATCGCTCGCCCTCTCATCCCGCGGCCACAGCTAGAGACGCATCGTCGCCCGGCTCCGGGCCCGTTCCTGCGGCTGCCATGGCCCTCACCGTTCCCAGCTCAAGCGGCCATCTTGACGGACGACTAGCTATCCCCGCGGGCACGCTTTGGCCCGAGAAGGACCACCATCATCCGGAGCTGACATCGGCCAAATCATCATCGCCGACCGTGCGCTCGGGCTGGACAACAAATCAAGAAATCATCCTAGGCTGCCAGGAGAGGCACCGCGGCTCTGCTCGCGCGGCAGCAGCAGTTTGACCTTCCAGGCAATCGCACGTGGATGAAATTCTCGACTCTTCAGATGATGATATTCCCGAAACACGCGGCTTCGCATTCTAAGGTAACAGTGCCATCCACTTCGCCCGTGTCTTATGGCGGCAAAAGCCGAGGGCCATGGGATACTTCATCTCCGACGCCACGTCGAGACGAAGCAGAGATCAGAGACGATGCCCGCCTGGATCAAACATCTCGTGGCGCTGTGCTGCCTTCAGGGCGCGCCCGGTCCCCCCTCGACCGTTTTGAGCGGCTCATTCCTAAAGGCCCCAACTTCGCCAGGGCTGCTTACCTTACGGGCGTTTTAGTCCAGAGCAGGCCATCGGACCATACGCGCTCAACGCGTCCCCACCGGCAGGCCGCTGCGGCATCTGGGAAGAATCCACATCCCTTGAGGTTGGCACTTGTATTACAAAGCAACGGAATCCCCGTGAGTTTTTCATATTCTACGAGAAGCTCGGCGATTACGTGATGAGAGGTTCGGGGGATGGTCTGTAATCGGGCAGATCCGTCGAGATGTACAACGGCTGGGATTTTGTCCCGCCACTCACTCCGTGTTTGGTGATCGAACAGCATGTAACGGTCAGGCGTACCCGGGTTGAAAATATTCGGCGCACGATCTTCCAGACAAATGGGAGCGACCGGTCGGAAGTATTCGCGCTGTTTGATATCATTGAGGTGATTCTTCATTTCTGGTGATGTCGCGGCGGCGAGAATGCTTCTGCCACCCAATGCCCGCGGCCCAAGCTCGGCGCGGCCGGCAAGGAAAATCACAGGCTTGTTGCTCGCGAGAATGATTGCAAGTTCACGGATATGGCACGTCGCAGCTGACCATTCGGGCGGCACCTCTCCGCGTTGCAGGGCCGGTCCGCTGTAGACCGACCATTCCAGCGGCACAAAACCTTTCTGCGCCGCCATTTCCGCACAGGCAGTACCAATTGCGGAACCGCTGTCATTCGGAAACGGCGGCACCCAAACTTCATCGAAGAGACCTGCCCCACGAATCGCACTGTTCCATTTGATGTTGAGACCGCAGCCACCGGCTATACACAGGTTCCGCGGAACGGGTGCGCACAACCGCTCCAAAACAAGAGACATTTCCCGGACGAGCAGACGCTCAAGGAACGAATGAAAGGATGCAAGCACGTCTTCGGGTGACTTAGCCTTCAACCTTATCGCGCCAGCCGCTAAGAAATCGTGTACAGCCTCAAGCGCCGAGTCCATGCCCTTGACGTCTGAACTGTAGCGGCGAGCAAATTCGGACGCGAAGCGCTGGTCGTAGAGGTCACGAAATGCCCTCACGATATCTTCATCGACAGACCCAAGCGCGATATAGGCCATCACCTTGCCGGCAATATCCCGGTCTGTCCACCCGCCAGGCGTCTCTCGCTTATAAGGTCCGAAGTGTTGGCCCGCAGCAACATACGCACGTCCAATTATCGGGAGCAGGACTTCGAGGAACCGCGCGCCGCCAGGCTCCACATAGTAAAGGCGTGGAGGCATGCCGCCGTCCCACACCAAACAGAGCGCTGGTTGTCCCGCTCTGGCAAACGGACTGGTGCAGTATGCGGAGGCCAAATGGCCTGTGACGTGAGGATAGCTTTTGTAAGGAAAAAGCCGGTCCTCGAGCGCCAGGCCAAACCCGTCGCGCGAAGTGAGCAGGCCCTGCGCATGTCGTTCAAGATATGGCGCTCCATTGAGAATGATGGGTGCCCCCCACTAAGGACCCGGAATTGCGGTTCGACCTCCCCACTCCAGCCGTCGATGACGAACTGGTCAACATCCTGCGCACGAAGGCCGTGCTCCGCCAAAGCGGCAGCAACTGCCTCGAGATTGTCGATAGGTTGATACCGCGGATTATTGTAGCGTTTCTCCTGCTCAATGCAAAAGACCAGTCTTGCGTCGTCGACCAAAGCTATCGCTCCGTCATGCGTTAGTTTTATACCGCAGATTCGCATAGTGCCTCCAGTTGAAGGTTACCAAAACAAGCGTGTGTGCGCCGAGGATCTGTGACCCGTTCTTTCTGCAACAATCTAAAGCTGAACCGCATTCGTGCGCATGATCAATGCAGTCACCGACGCGCCTCAATGGCCTCGCTCCGCGGCCGCCCTCGATCTGATTGTCCAGGTTGAAGGTGGAAGATTGCACCGCCGCAATCAGCTTCAGTCGGCCATCAGGGGAAGCGATGCCGAAATGAAACCGAGGATGTCCATGCATGAAACGAGGCCAACCGCGCGTGCTGTAACGAAATATGCTCTTCCTGAACTTGTACGCGTGCAAGACGTCCGGCCGCCCCGACCAAGATCGGGGATAGGCTCTATTGTCGCATTTGGTCCTTCGCTCCATGCCAAGCTCTACTTTGGCCGACGATACAGATAAGCGAGAGCGGCCGGCGCCTGGACGAAATTTGGCGAACTGGAGCTTCTACGCATCTTGCGGGCGGATCGGGTGGATTCATTTGTTTCTTAACTAAACATTGCAACGGCTCCTGGGCAGCTACCAAATTGAATAGGCTACAGCGCGATCGAGTGGAGTGCGATGCTTTCTGAGCTTATGCAGCAGCGATAAGTGTCGGTTGATTCATTGCCAGGCCCCGCCCCAACGTAACCCTACGCGGTAGGCCGCAGCGCGCTGATCTTTCCAGTTAACCGTTAGAGCTCGTCGGACTCCTCGGTTTTCGGCTTCATCGGCGCAGCGAGCACTTGGCGGCGTTTTTCGATGATGCTAGGGTCCTCTTTGTGGATTGCGATCAGCTCTTTGAGGTTCTCGATCCCCTCATCGGTGAACGCCATCACCCCATCTTCACCGACGCCCACGACCCATAGCTGGCCATCCTCGGGGTCCATTTCTTCGGCGACCTCGAACAGCCATTCCTCGTCTTCTCCAAGCATCTCGGCGACATGGCCGAGGGTAAACACGTGGCTGACTTTGTTGACGGGCCCCATCAAGCCGCCTGCGCCGCGAGGCCTTGCTGTTGCGCAATCTTCCAGTTCCAGGGCAGCAGCTCATCGAGCCTGTGGGCGGGGTGGATGGCGATGCGAGCGAGTACATCGGCAAGCCAGACCTGAGGATCGACGTCGTTCATCTTCGCAGAGACGATGAGGCTATACATGGCGGCGGCACGACGCCCTCCGCGGTCGGACCCGCAGAATAACCAAGACTTTCTGCCCAATGCGATGCCGCGCAGCGCTCTTTCGGCGGCGTTGTTCGAGAGACAGACGCGGCCATCGTCGAGGAAGCGTGTGAAGGAGCCCCAGCGCTTGAACATGTAGTTCATGGCCTTGGCCAGATCGTGACCGCGGAGAGCTTGGCGCACTGCTCACGCATATAGGCTTCCAGATCGGCAACCAACGGAGCGCTCTGCGCCTGGCGGACAGCCTCTCGGTGGTCGGCGCCTTGGCCATTGATCGTGCGCTCGATTGCGAAGAGGGCGTCGATGCGACGCACGATCTCGATCGCAATCGGCGAGAGGGCGATCTCCTTCTTGCCAGCAGCCTTACGTCGCGCGTTTTCCTCAAGATCCGCCATGGCGAAGAACGGGCGCCGGGCATGCACCCAACAGGCCGCCTCCCTGATAGGCCCAGGACTTCGCGGGGGCTCGTAGAGTTTGGTGTATCCGCCGAAGGCGTCGGCCTGCAGGATACCGCTATAGTTGGCCAGATGCGCCTGCGGATGCTCGCCCCTTCGATCGCGCGAGTAATAGAACATTGCCGCCGGCGGATCTGAGCCGCCGAAGGGGCGGTCGTCCTTTACATAGACCCAGCATCGAGCGACATCGCACTTGCCCAAGGCCAGCACGGGCACGGTGGTGTCGTCGCCGTGGAGGCGTTCGGATGCCATGACGTGGGCTTCCAACAGACGCAACAGCGGCTCCAATACCGTGCAGCACGCTCCGACGGCGTCGGCTGCGGTCGACAGACTGATCGGCACGCCTTCCAACGCGTAACGCTCGGTTTGCCGGTTCAGAGGCTGATGCTGGCCGAACTTCTCATAGAGCAGCATGGCCAGCAGGCTCGGCCCCGCCCACCCTCGCGGGATCACATGGAATGGCGCCGGTGCCTGGCTGATCTTCTCGCAGTCGCGGCAAGAGAACTTCTCGCGCACCGTCTCGATTACCTTCCACTGACGCGGCACCGATTCCAGCGTTCGGGTCACATCTTCGCCGAGCTTGCGCAAGCGATTGCCGCCGCAGCATTCGCACGCCGTCGGCGGATCGATCACCACCCGCTCGCGCGGAAGGTGGTCTGGGAACGTGTTGCGCTCAGCGCGCTTGCGCGTAAATCCGTCAACCGTAGTCGTTTTGGCGACTGCCTGCTCCGCCGCCAATTCGTCTTCCGTCGCGTTAGCTTCAATTCTTCGAAGGTAAGCGCCAGCTGGTCGATCAACCGCGCCGAGCGCTCCGATTTCTGGCCGTAAACCTGGCGCTCGAGCTTCGCTATCCGCAAGGTCTGCTGCACAATCAGCGCGGCGTCCTCCGACGCCTTTGCCCGCGCTACCGCCAGCTCCGCTTTCAGCGCGGCGTTTTCTTCGGCAAGAGCGGCGCGATCAGCATCCATGAGACGAAGTGAATCATAGTTTTAGTGATTTGCGGCACCCCAAAATACGCGGGTTTCCACATTTTTCTTCGCTCATCCCGCCCTTGTCGGCCGCCACGTCAGTTGTGGATTGCGCCAATCGATCCCTTCGAGCATGTACGCCATCTGCGCCGCCGAGATCGACACCGCGTCACCTGACGCCGAAGGCCAGATGAACTTTCCGCGATCCAAGCGTTTCGCATAGAGCGACAGCCCGATCCCGTCATGCCAGAGGATCTTTGCCAAATCGCCACGCCGGCCTCGGAAGATATAGAGATCTCCGGCGTGGGGATCCCGCTTCAGGCTCTCCTGAACCTGCAAAGCCAGACCCTGCATGCCGCGACGCATGTCGGTGCGGCCGGTTGCGATCCAGACTCTGACGCCACCCGGTATCGGGATCATCGCCGGCTCAGAACATCAAGGACCCGCCCCAACGCGTCAGCATCGACGTTCTCGTCAACGCTGACACGCTTGCCGCCACCGAGTTCGATCTCGATCAGGCCCCGGCGCCTCCGGGGCGAAATCACCGCTGGGGCTTCAATCGATGGAACGCTTTCGGTCGCACCCGGGGTGAGCTGAACAGGGACAAGCTTCGGTCCCGCCGAAACGACACTCGCCAGGCGCGCCCGCCGCCGCCACGTGAACACCAAACTCGTCGAAATGCCGTGCCGCCGCGCGATCTCCGTCACAACCGCGCCGGGCGCCAGCGTCTCTTCGATGATCCGCATCTTATCGTCGCGAGACCAGCGACGACGACGCTCAACCCCGCCCAGGACCTCTACCCGCATCTACCGACCTTAAGGCTAGCCTTAAAGCTAGATCCTCGTCGGATACCTGCAACTCAACAAGGCGGCCCACCCCGGAGGAATACGCCCCAACCTCTGTAGGTGTAGAAGAGCGGTGTCGAAATCACTGCTATACACGCTGTTAGACTGCCGCGGTTACAGACAAGGCTCTATTGAGGTTCACCAGAAATGAAAAACGCCGGCTGAGAGCCGGATCATCGTCTCGAAAGTATCATCTGTTTTCCGCATCGCACCGCTGTGCGTTTGAATTCCTTCAGCTTGCCGGAACGGTTTCGATCAGGAGCGCCATTTTCAATCTCGGTAGCGCCTGAACACCGTATTCCAGTTGTCGAGCCTCGGAGGCTGATCCCTCCATCGCTTGCCCGTGAGCTATCACCAAATTTTGGTGACGGCCGGGCCGGTCAGGCGGCGGCGGTGGTTATGGGCTGACGCTCGGTCGAGCTTGGCGATGGCCTCGATTCCCTCGTTGAATGTCACACCAAGGACGAGTTTTGGCAACTGGTTGTGGCCATCGAGACGGCGCCAGCTTTTCTGCGCGCCCTCGACGAGTTTGATGCTATGGCGAACGCGGTCCCGTTCGACAGACAACCCTTCGATCGGATGGCGCGGTGGCGCACGGTGGCGAAGGTGCTTTCGATGGGGTTGGTAACCGGTATGAGAGTTTCTCGGTGCCGATGTTCCGCTGCGATATTCAGGATCGTAGCGTATGGTGCGACCATCGGGACAGAGGCACCGGGAGCATGAAAGGTGCGGGCAGGCCGATGCATTCGATGAGCCGCGAGCTCGAGTTAGTAGCTGGCCGCCTCTGCGACTCGCCCGGTTGCGCTGAGAGCGCGAATCCGTAGTTGTCGTGTCGCCCGTAGCTCCCGTTCTGTGGTCTAATTGGCAGGAGGTGCGAATGCGACGGGTGATTGGCATCGACGTCCACCGAACTTTCGGGGAGGTGGTGGTTTGGGAGGATGGCAGGCTCCGACATGCGGGCCGCATTGATATGACGCGGACTGCATTGGAAGGATTTGGCAAGACCCTGCTGGCCAGTGATGAGGTGGTGGTCGAAGCGACCGGCAACAGCATGGCGGTATCGCGGGTTCTGGCCCCGTTCGTGGCACGGGTGATTATCGCCAATCCGCAGCAGGTGAAGGCGATCGCCCAGGCTCACGTCAAGACCGACAAGATTGATGCCGGCACGCTCGCCAGTCTGCAGGCGGCCGGGTACCTGCCGCAGATCTGGACGCCTGACGCGGAGACGGAACGCAAGCGTCGGCTGGTGGCGCGGCGCTACCAGGTCGTGCGGCATCGCACGCGGCTCAAAAACGAGGTCCATTCGATCCTGCACGCGCACCTGATCCCGAAGTGCCCGAATGCCGATCTTTTCAACGGCCGCGGCCGGACGTGGTTGGCCGCTCAACCGTTGCCGGACGATGAGCGCGCAGCGATCGATCGGCACGTGCGCGAGCTTGACCGGCTGGCGGAAGATCTGGCCCTGCTCGACCGCGAGATCGCGCAGGACGCCATAGACGATTCCGCGGTCAACAGATTGATGACGATCACCGGCGTCAACTTGGCGGTCGCTGCCGGCATCATGGCGGCGATCGGCGACATAAGCCGGTTCAACAGCCCGCAGAAGCTGGTGAGCTATTTTGGGCTGACCCCCCGGGTGCGGCAATCCGGACTGGGCGCCGCTCATCACGGCCGCATCAGCAAGATCGGCCGCAGTCACGCGCGCCATGCTGGTCGAGGCGGCCTGGGCAGCGGCCAAGGCGCCCGGTCCGCTGCATGCGTTTTTCGTGCGCATCCGAGCCCGGCGCGGCCATCAGATCGCCGCAGTGGCCGTGGCCCGGAAGCTCACCGTGCTTTGCTGGCATTTGTTGACGAAGCGCGAGGATTACCTGTGGGCGCGCCCGGCACTGGTCGCCATCAAGACCCGCGCGATGCAGCTTCAAGCCGGACATCCGCAACAAAAAAGCAGCCGACGTGGGCCAGCGTATGCCTACAACATCAAGGCATTGCGCGACCGCGAGATGTTGATTGCCGCACAGGCGGAGCAAAGCTACGAGCGCTTGGTGACGCAATGGAAACCACGGCCAAAAACCGGCGCGCGGGCGCCTTAGGTCGACAAGACAAAATAGGGCAGCCTGGTGGCGCTTGCAGCCGATGCGCCACGCTTCGCCACGAGGTCGCCCGCGCCCGCCGAGGGTAATCCCGTCTGACGGCAAGTGCCAGCCAGGAATGTATTCCCGTTCCACGCCAGCATGCCGACGTGCTCGGGCCGGTCAAGGCCAAGCCTTGCGGTGGCCGCAAACGCGGCCAGCCTTGACCGCCCCTGCGCGCGGCGGCTGCGAGATCGATGGCCGGGACGGAAGAATGGCCCGCGGCGCAGCCGAACAAAAGAATGGACGTACGCGATTTCTGCAATCGTCATCTCGGTCATGAACAAATCGCTTGTCCATCTCATCCGTCGTCCGCAGGCGTTTCCAGCGCTCGGCCGGGAAGTCGTAGAATGCGACCAGCGTGTGTCGATCCTTGCTCAGGCAGTCGGCCGCCTTCTGTATTTCAGCAAGTAGCTCTCGACGAAGGCTTCGAACGCCAGCCCGGCGGCGGCCTCGGTTTCGGCCATCCAGATCTCCTGCAACGCGTGTTTGGCTTTCGGCTGCTGGCTGTTCGGCAATTTGGCGAGCACGTTTGCAGTCTTGTGCACCCAGCAGCGCTGCTCGCGCGTGTTCGGCCAGACCTCGCCGGCGGCTTTCCAGAAGCCGAGTGCGCCATCGGCGATGACGAGCCGCGGAGGCACGTCGAGCTCGTGCCGCTTCAGATCAAGCAGCAGATCGCGCCAGTCGTGCGCGCTCTCGCGGGCACCATCGGTGAAGCCGACCAGTTCCTTGCGGCCTTCCGGCCGTCGCACCGATCAGCACGAGGATGCATTGCTTTTCGTCCTCGAGCCGCGCCTCCAGATGGATGCCATCGGCCCAGATGTAAACGTAGTGCTTCGCCAACAGATCGAGCTTCTGCCACCCGGTGTGCTCGTCGCGCCATCCATCCTTTAAGGGACCAATGGCGGAGGCCGACAACCCGGTAGCATCCTTGCCGAGCAGCGCAGCCAGCCCTCAGAGACGTCGCCAGTCGATATACCCTTCAGGTAAAGGATCGGCAGCAGCGTCTCGATCCACTTAGACCGGCCGAATGCAGGGCGGCAGGATCGACGGAGAGAACCGGATGCGGTCCGGATCGGTGGCGTCCGCCTCGCGATCGCGTACACGCGGCTGGCGGACGGCGACCGGACGGATACCGGCCATCACCTCGCGCTCCGGCAGGTGGCCGTCCGCGGTCTTCAAATCGGCATGCTGGCCGAGAAGGTCTGCGACCTCGGCTTCGACCGCCTTGGCGAGACGGGCACGTGCCCCGCTGCGCAAGGCTTCTGTGAGTTGGTCGTCGAAGATTCCTGGCTGAATCAGCTGGATGACGTTATCGTTGGACACGGCATATCGCTCCTTCGGTGGAGAAGTGGAGGCGTCAAGCACCCCCACGACATGCCGCCTTCCCGATTCCCGCCGTCACCAACTTTGGGCGATAGCTCCTTGCCCGTGCGTGCGATCCAAGCGGGCTGCACTCAATCTGAACTGACTTAGTCCCAGCGGCTACGAGAGCCGCAGGATACGAGGGTTGCCTGTGGAGTGGCAGACGACCACGCTTCGACCCAAGATTGCCGTTACCTGTCACTTTCGGGCCGCTGATCAGGTCTGCGCCTCAATGAAACCCGGTCCTGGAGCGCCATGGGCCATGGACGTACGGCGGCGAGACAGAGCTGGGACGGTGGGTACAGCGAGGAACCGCACGCCGGATCGTCCCAGCCCACACAGTCTCAGGGCGAGGGTGGTCCCACGCGGAAATCTCGCCCTGGGCGACTTCACGTGTCGGCAACGTGCTGATGGAGGCACTGCGCGTATTCCCGATTTAAGTGAATCCGTAGGACGGAGGAGGGCGGCACGTCTTTTTCATCCGATTGACAACGAAACTTCGTCAAGTCGCAGAGAACCTGATCACCACCGGTTGCTAGCAGCCTAAAAGATCCTAGAACGTTACGAGCCTAACGATGCAGCGTGGGAGTTCAACAATGCGATCGACTGCGACTCAGCGACGCAGCGCGATTATTTTTGAGCGTGTTGTCTGCGAACCATTTTTTATTCCCAGCAATAATGCTCGCAACCTTGTACGTAAGGCTTGCTGCAACCCGTTTTAATCACCGGCCACTTCAGAACCTCTCCGTCAACTATCAACATCGATGATTGTCTAAGACTGAAGAAGCATCCAACGATGGGCCACTAGGTTGGGGGTCGGCCGAGCGTCCCCCGTGCTTGCAAGGAGTTCCGATGCAACGCCACTACAGCGGCCGATGGCCTGATCTATGCCGATTGCTCGGTTCCGCGCTAACGAAAACGCTTCATGCAACCCAGCCGGTGAGAACATTTCCGCGCTTGTTGATGCCGGCTTTCGAAATCCGGTTCCAGGCTTTCTTTGCAGCGCAAATGGCGCAAGCGTGGCGCTGCAGGGGGCCGATGACCACGCGCGCTCAGTGCCACGACTGAAAAGCGTCGTTGAAATCGATGAACTCTTCAATCTCAGTGGACGACCAGCAACTGGCCCAAACGGCAGGCCGTCTCGGCCCCAGCAGCTCGCGAACCGGCGGCCACCCGGCCCGGATCACCTCACAAACTTGATAATAGCCGCAGGAGCCGATCATGTTGGCGCAACGGATGTCGTCCCTTTCACGTTGGGCCACTACGGCCGCCGGCGACTCGGTCACGATTGCCGGCGCGGCTGGACACCAAATCATTGATCTGGCGACTGGCGACGTCGCCATCGCTCCTCCTTCATCCGTACGCGATGGAGCCATCATTGCCGTGAGTACTGGAATGGACCGATATACCGATCCGATTGGTCTCGCATCGCTCCGCCAGGCTGTCGCCGAAAGGCTCTCAGCGGAGAGTGGCATTGATTGGAATACGGAAGACATTGTAATCACCTCTGGCGCAAAAGAAGCACTACTTGAGGTGCTCTTTGCGGTGCTCAACCCAGGTGATGAGGTCATCATAATTCGTCCCTGCTGGCCAACATTCCCGGCCCAAGTTCTTCTCGCCGGGGCAATGCCCGTTTTCGTTGATGCTCGCGGCCCGAGATACATTCCAGATGTAACCGCAATCCGCGCCGCTGTCACACCGCGCACGAAAGCCATAATAATCAACTCACCTAATAACCCGACCGGCGCAGTCTATGACCGAACGACGCTTCAAAGGATCGGCGAGCTTGCGATTAATACTCAGCTCTGGATCATTTCGGACGAAAGCTATTCTAATTTCGTGTTCAGCGTTGTGCGCCGCCATGTGTCGATCGTCAGCGCGCACCCTAGCGTGCGTTCACGAACAATCGTACTAAAGGCATTCGCGAAAGAACTGTCCATTACCGGGTGGCGCTTGGGCTATTTTGCCGCGCCCACGGAGATCGTTTTCGCGGCCAGAGAACTGCAGAGCCATACAACAGCAACTCCAAATGTGGTTGCGCAGCTCGCGGTTTTGCACCACCTTCAAATCAGTGACGGCAGCTTTGAACGGAATTTGCATCAGCGCCTGGCTGCTGCTCGCAACACTGGTCTTCACATCCTCTCTGATCTGCGCGACGTGGCGCCGCCTCGTGCCGATGGATCATTCTTCTTCTATTTAGATCTGAGTAGGCTCCTCTCCGCGCTATCAATTGACGGCCCCATTCGATGCGCCAATGATGTTGCGCGATTGCTCCTAGAAGAAGCGAATGTGGGATGCGTTGCCGGCGGCGCCTTCGGCGATGCGAACGGCCTACGCGTCTCCTTCAGCGCACCACCAGATCTATTGGAGATAGGACTAAAACGCATCGTTGAAACACTGAACAGTCTAAGAACCAGACAAAGCATCGCTTGATTCTGGCCAGAGGGACACTTAGAGATGCGCAACTCGCCGCGATCCTTTGCCGCACACACGTTAGAGGTTACTCTCCTTGGCCCCTCATACAGTTGACGTCGGCATCGCTGGAGATGGGCCGAGTCGGCGGCCCCGGGTGAGGAGACGTAGATCAAAATTCTTCGTCGATCGAGTTAATGATCTCGCCGTCTTGGTTGTGTGCAGACGATCTCTCGAACGCGCGGGCCGATAGCCTCAGGATAATGAACTACCGCCGGCCCTGCTGCGGGAGAGATTAAGTTGTGCCCTCGATTTGGCTGCCTTGCAAACGAATGTGCCATTGGATGACACCGGCTTCTGTACCTTCACGACATTGATTTCGCTCCTTAATATCCGCGACATGAGGTTGCGATCGCGAGGCGCCGGTCGCCTGCGACCACCCACAGTCGGGAGTCGGCAAGTCGAGGATGTCTGTCGTTCTGCTTAGCGGCAATGGCCCGTATGGCCTTATCGTAAAATGCGGCCAGCTCGCCTTCGAGATCGCGCAGGCGTTGCACGGCGTCCTCCGGCTCGTGTTGTGCGCGGCGCGAGAGACTCGAGATCCATACGTTAGGCGCGATGCGGTCCTTAGCTTAGCGCTACACCGCACGTTCGAATATGCGCAGGCTGACGATGATGCCGTTCTTGGCCGCCAGCTCTTGGTGAATTACGCCAGCATTGTCGTGGTGCTGCCGCCGACAATCCTTGAGCCGGGTCTCCTGGCGAGCGAGCACCTTTTTGCGCTGCGGCCATCGATCCGTGACTTCGAATGCTCCACCGTCGCCTGCAAAGACTTGGCCCGCCAATGCGACTCGGACACCGTGCTCATGAACTCCGTCAAAGGAACTCGCCTCGTCGCAACTAAACTACCGAGGCGCAGGTATCCCGTCCACGCGGCGCGAAAGCAATCACTTCCTGTCTCGCTCGCACCCGCTCTTTTGGCCTGCCGATCGCTCAAGATCAACACTCTTCAGGGCCTAGCGGCCTCGCAATCTCCGGCCGTGGGATTCACATGAACCTCGCTCGATCGATTGAAGCCAATGTGGTGGATGCCGCACAGTTGAGCGCGGTCCCGTCACTTGAGGCTTTATCGTACTTGGCGCAGGCGCCGCTGTCCGGCAGCAGATTTGAATCCTAGGTCCGACTAGTAGCCGGCAGCGAGGCCCGTCACTTCGAGGGAGCAACTTCTTTCGCCCGTAGTCGGCCCGACTGACGGGCGCGCGGAATCCAGACGAGCTATTACCTCAATCAACCAAATCCAAGCGAATGAAGTCGACAGTAAGCAAGCATCAAAGGAGCAGCTCATGCGAGTAGCAGTCATCTGGACTGTGCCGATCCAGTTCAAATCATTCGCGGAGATTCAACGTGCCACCGCCGAAAGCGTGGTGCCGGCGCTGCGAGAGAACGGCCACAAACACTGCTGTGTGAGAGTGATAAAGGACTGCTCGCTCCACTTGAGCAATTCATGCCACTCGATCCGCAAGGCGGCCCCGCCGGAATGGTCCTTAACCTGGCGTACGGAAGTAAGGGCGAGTGGAGTTGCAGCCAGATTCCAACGGTGCTTGAGATGGCCGGTATTCCGTACACCGGAGCGAGCCCTTCGGGGCTGCGCTCGAGCTCGACAAGGTCATCACTAAGAAGCTCATCCGCGACGACGGCGTGCCAACGCCGAATTTGGGTTGATGCGTCGCGGCACAGAGAGAACAAGCGACTTACGATTTCCACTGATAGTGAAGCCACGTTCCGAATCTGTCAGCGCTGGATTACAACTAGTACATGACCCTCGTAGTCTGAGGCAAGCCGTAGAAATGATCGCCACGCAGTATACGCAGGATTCACTCGTTGAGGAATATATCGAGGGACAGGAAATCTGCGTCGCGCGCTAGGGAAACGAAGAAATAGAGGTGCTGTCGCCGGTCGAGCACGACTTCGGCGACCGCGAAACGCGTCTGATCACCTTGGAAGATAAGAATCACACGTCTGTTGCGGAGCTGCAAAAGATTTGCCCGGCTAAAATCGGAAGCGAGCTTGCGATGATGTTGCCGGATATTTCAGTTGCGACCTTCCGTGCCTCCCTTGGCGGGGACCACGCCCGCGTCGATTTCCGGATTGACCGCTGCGGCCGGCCTTTTGTCATCGAGATCAACTACAGCCCGTCACTCAATCGTGCGCACTCTTACGTCCAGGCTGCGACGACGGGGGGATGCAGCTTCTCGAACTTGGTGAATCGCATCCTCGATCACGCGCACACGCGGCATTATGGAACCGGCATTAAAAGGTCGCAAACGTACTGAAACGAGGCAGAGTCTCTGCCACAGACGGCCGTTTCGAGCCAGAAGAAGTCAAGGCCCTAGTCGTCTAGAATGATTCTTGCAACCATTCACGGCTCGCGTCCACGGACGGCATTGGTTCGATTTTGTTGCAAAAGTAGGCTGCAATGGATTTGGCCGCTGGGCCTTTCGAGAGCCGCGCTTTGAAGCGCTGGCCCTGGCTCATTTTACGCAACTTTGACGCTACGCGATGCGCAGAACCTGAGCCGGTCTCGTCCTGGGCACCTTGCGGGCCGCGCAATCGGAGCCGACCAAGCGTGAGGATGCGCTTCAACTGTGCGAACCTCATCTCGATCTTCTTGCGCTGACGCCGAGAGAGCTCGAAGCCCTCGGTGCCAGCGAACGACCGGGCAAAGTCTCGGGCATGCTCATGGATATCGCGCGGGATCTTGCGTGATGGTTCCTTTGGGCAGCACTGCGGTTTGAGCGGGCATACATCGCAGTCGAGCTTGCTTGCACGATACAGAAGGGTCTTGCCCTCGTGCACGGTACCGCTCGTCCCAAGCCGCTTGCCACCCGGGCAGTGGTAAATGTCCCCGGTCGGCATATCGAAAGTCGCTCCGCGAGAAGGTGCCATCATCCCGCTTCGACTTATCGAACACAGGGATATGCGGCGCGATGCCCTTCTCCTCGACCAGCCAGTTCAGCATCGGAGCCGCTCCGTAAGCGGTATCCCCGACAAGTCGCTCTGGCTTGAGACCGAAGCGCTCCTCGGTTCGTTCGATCATGGTCTTTGCTGCACCGACCTCGGCCTGGCGAATGGCGCGGGAGGCCTGGACATCAACGATGACGCCGAACTTCACGTCGATGAGATAGTTGTCGGAGTACGCGAAGAATGCCGGCCCCTTGTGAGCGCCGGTCCACTGCGCTGCCGGATCGGATCGCGAACTAAACTTTGGGACGACATTGCTGGCGGCGCCCCACGCCGGATCGTCGAGGGTTGCCAAATACTCCTTCACCGTGCGGCTAGACCTGGCCGGATCGCGATCCCTCCGCCGGTCCTGACCGGCGATCGAGCGCTGCTTGTTCGCGTCAGCCGCAATCAGGCTCGCATCGACTGCAAATCCTTCGCCACCAACCAGACCGGCGGCAATGCATGCCTCGACAATCCGTTCGAACACGCGGCGGAGAACATCTCCATCGCGGAAGCGCTCGTTGCGGGCGCGCGAGAACGCCGAATGATCCGGGACAGCGTCCTCAAGACCGAGCTTGCAGAACCAGCTAGGCGAGGTTCACCTGCACTTCACGGCAGATCAGCCGTTCCGAGCGGATCGCAAAGACATATCCCACGACCAGCATCCGGATCATCAGTTCCGGATCAATCGACGGGCGCCCCATCGACGAATAGTGAGATGCTAGTTCACCGCGAAGCCAGGACAGGTCGAGAGCAGCATCGATCTTCCGCACCAGATGATCTTCAGGAACCGCGTTGCCAAGATGAAACTCGTAGAACAGTTGACCTTGGTCACTCTTCAGACGGCCCATCATGGATCGACCTCACCGAGATCTGCGTCAGCACAACGGAATCACGCTTCGTGACTTGTCTCAACCGACTTTTGCAACAAAATCGGCCCATTGCGAAGCTATTCTCGGTGCTGCTATGCCGCCATCAACAGCATCTTCCCTTTGCGTGATCAGCTCAACTGCCCGCCTGAGCGTACCTATCCGGGTGCGTGCAGACGTGTGATCACGCCGGAGTTGCCTATCAATGTGGGCGAACCGACCAGATCGTGTTGCGGCGCGGCGAAGACGTCACCGGACATCTCGGAAAAGACGCGCAGGACAACTGGGGTCTTCAATCGCGCTTCGTCGAAAGACGCCGAGAAGTTTCCGAATCCGAAGCGGATTCGACGCAGCGCCACGAGACAAGCGGCTAAGCCCACCCATGTCGTCTCTAAATTCGGGCCGGTGATACGCATACATTCTCAATTCAACTGCGCGAAAGTGTATCGCAATGAAAACACTCATCACCGTATGATTAAGGGTGCCTATGAGCTACTGTCGTAGCAGATGAAGGTCTTCGCACATCCGACGCGGTTGCGTGGCTGCCCACGGGCGAGCAGACGCGCCGAACGGCAAGCGCGACCTGTGATCGATAGGGACAAAGACACTGGCGCGAAACGCTCTTTTGCCGGCCGCGAGGATGGTAGATTTCGGCGTTCAAGGCTTCCTATCTATTTACGGGCGGCGCAGCCTGGGAGCGGTCTCGGCTCCTTACTGGTCAGATCGTAGGTGGCATTGAAAGCTACCGGGCTGGGGCTCGGCAGTCCTCCGCAAGGTACACTTCGAAGTACTACCAATCATCGCTGAGGCCTTCTTAAATCGGGCGGCAGCCGCTCGATGGGAGAGAATGGCAAGCCAAGACTCTCATCGATGGCTTTAGCTGCGTCTGTTCGGTTTCTGACAGCCGTACGCGGCTGTCAGGTCAAAAACACCAGACTTGCGACGCGCGAAGTTTCTCAAAACGAATTAATCGATTAGTGACGTTGAGCTCTGCTGGCATGCCAATTGCTGCTTAGAGCCGGCAACACCGCAGGAGAGACGGCTAAATGCATTCAGACACCCAAGACTGGCGACGTTCCTTTTCAATTGGATCGCGGCAACGCTCGCGTCGATAAATCGGGCAGTTCGCTCAACACATTAGCGGCACCACCCCCGATGGCTCACACCATCCTGCTCGTTCGCGGGGTCTGAGTCGGCTTCGATGCTAGTGTCGGCTTCCGAACAACATTGGAAAATCCGCCTCATTCTTGGCGCGCCCCAAGCTTTGACAATACGAGGAGTTACATGTCCACTATCAGCGATGGAACAACCGTGCAAGCAGTGAGAGATGCGACGCAGGTTTATCGATTTGTTTCGGGCAAGTTAGAAATGACCGGCGTCGAGCGTGACCTCCGATCTCTCTTCGAACCTCGGGGAGTTGTAGTGGTCGGAGCTTCGCCGAGGCCTAGCCTCGCGAAAAGCATTCTTAACAACATTATCGCGTCCGGTTTCGATGGAAACGTCGCTGCCGTTAACCCGAACTACGATACGGTTGACGAAGTGGATTGTTACAAGTGCATCTCAGACGTTCCGTTCCCAGTCGATCTGGCCCTCCTATGCGTTCGGGCTGAGAATATTCTTCCTGTTTTGGAGGAATGCAGACGAAGGTCGGTGGGCGCCGCACAGATCATCTCGAGCGGCTTCGCCGAACTTGAATCCGAGGAGGGCCGCGCAAGGCAGCAGCGAATTCAGCTGTGGGCAGACGACTCTACAACCGTCGTTGTTGGCCCCAATACGATTGGGGTCATCAATCTGCATCGGCCGATCATTGCCGTTTGGGAAAGCAAGCTACCCAAGATTGTCGCGGGAGCCGTCAGTGGCGTATTCCAGAGCGGGCAGATGGTTGCAATTATGCATCCGCTTATCGCCAGGGGAGTGGGCATCAGCAAAATCGCTACGACCGGTAACGAAGTCAGCATCACAACCGCTGAAGTAATTAATTTCCTCGCTGCCGATCCACAAACAGAAATCATCGTAAGTTATTCCGAAGGGATCAAGGATCCCGAGCGCTTCGCGCTTGCCTGTACGCACGCGCGGGAACAAGGCAAGCCGATCATCATGCTGCGCGTCGGCGCTCATCCTGAGGTGCGAAATGCCATCAACCGACATACGGCAACACAAGCCGCGAATAGCTATGAAAGCGACATCCGGCTTCTCGAAGAACAGGGTGTGATCACGGTTAATTCCGTCGAGGACTTGATCGAGACTATCGTGGCCTTCAAGGCATCCGGCAAACCGCGGGGCAATCGCGTCGCCTTTGCGAGCTTTTCAGGTGGAATGGGAAACATCATGGCTGATTTGATTTTGTCGACGCCCGGACTGAAGCTCGTTTCGTTCTCTAATCAGCTGCGCAAGCGATTAGCCGACGTCTTGCCGAGATTCGCGAACAGCTTCAATCCCCTGGATCTGAGTGCTCAAAGCTCTTTCGATTCTGGCGTCCTGAGCGGCTGTTTACAGGTACTCGGACAGAGTGGAGAGTTTGACATCCTTCTCTGGGGCATGGATTTGCCAACGAGCATCGATAACGACTCACCGCTTGGCATCGTGCTTAATGAGCTGGTAGCCCAACATCCTGAAATTGCGCTTATTCCGGTCTCGCAGATTAGTGGAGTATCTCGGAGTAAGGAGGTTGATGGGAACCCGCCCGTGTTTGCCGGCCTACCAATCCTGCAAGGCACGGGAGTTTCGGTTCGAGCTCTGGGCAAGGCGATCGAGTGGCATGCGTCGACTTAGAGACCACACCGGTCAAGATCATGCGTTTCGAGGGCATGGATGCAATCGCTCACTGACTCGTCTATTTGCAGCTGAGCGGCTAGACATTAAGGCCCAAACTTCGTTCGAGCTGAACGAGAAACATCAGTTCGCCGTCGGATGGGGCGGAGATCGGCATGGCACGTAAAGCGCGAGATCGCATCAGCGGTAGCGAGCAGGATCAAGCGGACGATCGACTAGAGAAAGGGACGGTTGACGAGCGTTGCGCGTTGGCAACGCAAGCATGCGATCCGGGCCTCGATCAGACCGTGCGGGGCCAGCGCGTCCAGCCGCGCTCCGCAGGGTTGTTCGGGGTACAATAACCGCCAGACGCCTCGGACATGGTTTTCAGAAAAGCGCCGGCGAGGCGCTGCATGACCGGCCGTGTCGCCGCGTAAGCGAATGGTATGAGAACGCGCCCGCGTACTCGCGCATCAACATGATCGAGGGGGTTGTCTCCCTCCGCCAGACATCTGTGACACTCTTAAGGCAACTGCCCCACTGCAACGAGAATTGCTAGCTACCGGGGGAGATGCTGCGGATGGCGCTTCGACACCTGGTTCAAACTGCGCAAGAAAGCCGACGACGTGGCTGGAGAGGCCGTGATCTCTCGAGACATGTTGGCCGTGCTGGGCTCGGAAGGCGTGCTTGCGCTTGGCCGGACTGCGGGGATCTGCTTAGCGCTGCGGCCTTAAGCGACGGTTTTCGCGTTCTCACAAAATCAGATGTAAGCCGGCATCTATGCGCACGCATTCGCCGGTCATGTTACTCGACGCCGGGCTTGCGAGAAAGCAGACGAGCTGCGCGATGTCCTCGGCGGTCGAGGCAGCCTTGAGCGGCGCACGCGCCAACACGGCATCGCGCACCTGCCGGGCGCCCGCCTCACCACGACCCTTGGTGAACCAGGGCGTATCGATGTAGCCAGGACAAACGGTATTGACGCGAATGGAAGGTGCCAGCGCGCGCGCCAACGGTAGCGTCATTGCATTTAGCGCTCCCTTGCTCGCTGAGTACGCGACGGATGAGCCGTCACCGTTGATCCCTGCGATCGAGGAGACGTTCACCACCGCGGCCGGCCGTCCGCTCATCTTGCAGCCAGCCTCGAGCAGCGAGCGTGTGGCACGGATCATCTGGTACGGCCCGATGGTGTTGATGGCATAAATACGTTGAAAATCCTCCGCCGAGAGCCCGTCGAGATCGTGACTCGGCACATGTTTTGTTGTGCCGGCATTGTTGACGAGCAAGTCGAGCCGCCCCCAGGGCGAGGCAGCGGCGACGATCTTCCTGCAATCATCATCGCGAGAAACGTCGCCCTGCACAACCATGACGTCGGCAGCGCCGGCCATGCGGCAGGCTTCAGCTGTGGCCTCGGCTTCCTTCTGGCTCTTCGAATAGTTGATCACGAGGTGTGCCCCGCACTTCGCTAAGAGGCCCGCTATCGCCGCTCCAAGGCCGGACGCTGAACCCGTCACTATTGCACACAAGCCATTCTCTGACATCGTTCCCACTCCTAAGATAATTACGGCCGCAGACGCGGGTATGCGGCCGCGCGTTGGCCACCGCCTCCCGCCCGCGCTCAAGCATGCGAGCCGCCGAGTCATATGGCCGCACGTGCACCCCGTCGAGCACTAAACGAGCGGCCCACCCACCGCCGATTATTCTCGCCACTAGCAGCCCGACCGCCGGCGCACGCGTCGCAGACATAACGTTTGACCTTCACACGTGAACTTGCAACGCAAGCTTTTTACGCACCTCATCCGGACTCATCACTCGCACGCCCATCCTTTCGAGAATCTCGACTGCCCGCTGCGCAAGCTCAGCATTGGTCGCCAGCCGCCCGCGAGAGAGATAGAGGTTGTCTTCCAAACCGACTCGCACATTCGCGCCAACCAGCGGGGCCAATGCCACGTACGGAAGCTGCATACGTCCAATCGAGAAGGCAGAGTAGATGGCCTGCGGCGGGAGCTGGTGTACCAGCGCCATCAGCGTCGTCGGGTCATCTGGCGCGCCGTAGCGAATCCCCATGCACAATTGGATCAACGCTGGATTGTCGATCAGGCCTTGCTCGATGAGATCGCGCACAAGCACCAAGTGACCGATATCGAAGACCTCGAGCTCAGGACGCACACCAAGCTCCTTTACGCGCGCAGCCATCGCGCGCAGCGTCCCGGCGGTGTTGACCATGACGTACTGGCTGCCGGCGCCCCAGTTCATCGACCCGCAATCCAGCGTACAGATCTCGGGTCGTAGCTCTTCCACATGCACTAGCCGCTCACGCACGCCGGCCATGTCCGTGCCAGCCGGATTCAGCGGCAGCGGAGATTCCGGGTCGCCCAGCACGAGATCGCCGCCCATTCCCGCAGTCAGGTTGATGAGCGGATTCACGTCCGATTCTCGAATACGCTGTACCACTTCCCGATACATCGCCGGATCACGAGTGCCACGCCGCGTCTTGGGATCACGCACGTGGATGTGCACCACCGCCGCACCCGCCCGCGCAGCCTCGATCGCGGACTGCGCGATCTGCTCGGGGGTGACCGGCACATGAGGGCTACGCTCCACCGCAGTTCCTGCCCCTGTGAGCGCACACGTAATGAACACCTCAGAAATCATCCCAGCTTCTCCTTTGAAAGCGTGACCTTTAGCTCTACGCAGCAAAATTTTGGAATGCTGACGTTTACCACTTTTGAATTTCCTACCGTCAACTCGGTAAGCGCATTGGCTAGATCAATCGAACGGGGCCTCATGGGTGACAGGGCCGCTGCTAGGGCCCACAGCCGGAATCCTCTAAGCAATCGGCGTGCCGCTCGGGGAAATCCCGCGCGGGGCTTGCCCGAAAAGAGAGAGCAGCTGGAGCAAGTAGTCCGGTATTGGAGCGACCTACGAATCGTCGGATCTCCGACATTCCGTAAATGAACCCGACATGACTAGCATAACAAAAAGGAATTCATGTGATACCTGTCGTTCCCCGCCGAGCTTCAACAGCCTGATGATGCACCCGCGTGGCGATCCTCATGACCGGCGCGGTCGATATTGTGTTCGGGCACCATCCGTTTTCTGGCCGATTGTGCGGTGATGTTCACCGTGTCGCCCGAGAAAGTGGGGTTACGCCGCTTCAAAGGAAGTGAGCTTCCTGAGCTAACGCTTATCGCATGTCGACATACACATCCTCCGAGGCTGGACGTGAACCCAACCGCACGGGACCGGTTGGGCGGATATGGCGCGTGGTACGCCGGCCGACCGTCCAATCTCAGTTTGCGAGTGCTGCGGAAGGAGGTTACCGGCGCTTTGTGAGCGACATGGATGTGGCGATCTCGCCAGAAAAACGCGGCGCGAGCGCTTCTTGGTTACCAGCGATGTCGCAACCGTCCTCGCCTAAAACTCAGAGTTGCAGGACCATTCGTTTGCTGATGCTCGAGTGCGCCTTGGGAATGTTGGAGCTTATTGCGTTCCGCAGGCTCCTGAAGACGCCGGTGATGCGGCATTGGACGCCGAGAGCGAGCACTTGGCGCGTCTGTGGAATGGTACGGACTACGAGATCAGCTCTGTGGTCCATGGCAAGCTTCGCAGCATCAAGTGCATCGGCGCGGCAATCAGGATGGAGAGGAATGTAGCGATGTTCCCGGTAGACCGTATTGCCGCAACAGCGAATGTTACCCAGTCTGCCTGACCAGAAAAAATGCGCTCTTCGCCGGCCATGAAGTCGGCGCGGACAACTGGCTCCTACTCGCGTCGGTCGTCGCCATCTGCAAGCTCAACGACGTCAACCCCGCCGCCTACGTCGCCGAAACACTCGAGACGATCATCGACGGTCATCCCCATAGCCGCATCGAAGACCTCATGCCGTGGCGATTCCGCAAAACGTCAAGCCAGCCTCAATAGGGTCGCGGCTAAGCGCTTGCGGATCATCGCCACCTCATGTCCCAGCAACCGCAGCCTCCGCGTCCAATAGTGCGATGGTCCGCAACCTTGCATCGCGACAAGCCAAGACGGCAAACCGCCGAAGAGAGCCGAACAATCGTTTCCACGGGCGGCTCCTTCGTGCAACAAAGGGCCGAAGAGTCGCGTGAAGGCCAAGCTGCGCGAAGACAGGACGGAAGCTCGCCAGATCAATGAGACCTGGGCAATGGACTTCGTTCACGACCAGCTCGCCACGAGCCGCAAGATCCGTGTTCTCACGATCGTGGACACCTTTAGTCGCTTCTCGCGAGCCGTCGATCCGCGCTTCAGTTATCGAGGCGAGGATGTCGTGCTGACCTTGGAGCGTATCTGCAAGATCCTTGGCTATCCCAGGACGATCCGCGTCGACCAGGAGCAGAGTTTATCTCCCGCTCGACATCTGGGCTTATCAAAGAGGCGTTGTGCTCGACTTCTCACGTCCCGGCAAGCCGACGGACAATAGCTTCATCGAATCCTTCAACGGCAAGTTCAGAACCGAATGCCTGAACACGCACTGGTTCCTGAGCCTTGACGACGCCCGGCAGAAAATGGAGGATTGGCGTAGAGACTACAACGAAGTCCGGCCCCATAGCGCGATCGGCAACAAGGCGCCGATATCGCTGTTGAATGGCTCATCGGCGCCCCCGCCGGCATGAGCTAAACCCCGGAAAATTCCAGCATCAGCTGGCCTAGTTTTGGGGAGCACTTCACAAACGGCCAGGGCGAATTCAGAACTGGATAAAGCTTGGGGGCAAGGTCACAGCAACCACGTGCGAGCGTGCGAGCGGCGCCCGTCTTCACCTCAAAAGGAAAGCGGCTGAAGACCATGCAGATAGGGGACAAGGGCACTCGGTTGAGTAGGTTTTCGGCTGACGCTGCGCTGGATGTCCCCGGCTCGGAAGGACTTGCAGCGGAACGAGTCGTGACGCGCATGCAAGCGGAACCTGTCGAGCAGGTAGTAAGTGACCATCGGATCTATGAACCGACGCCGTATAAAGCCATGAGGCGCTCAAATTCGAATACCAAGGCGAATTCGAGATAACTTCTTGCGGGACGCCAGCCACACGGCGCGATATCTCGCGCCGCCCACATCAATTTTCAAAATAGCCACGTCCGCAGGCGTTTATTCGACAGGTGATGGACACACACACGTTCCTCAGTTGAGTTCACGCGGTTATAAGTCTTTGCAGAATCAGAATGTCGTAGTTGTGCCCGCTATCGGAAAACGCCGCTGGGAGACATCCGGAAATCGAAAGGCAACATTTTTTCTGTGCGAAAGAAATAACGTTCGGCGCATCAGCAAACGACATTGCTAAGATGCAATGTAGGTCGGCTGTACTTTGTTGACTTAGAATTGCGCGCGCAAGCGCGGAACCCACTCCTTGACGACGAAACCGCGCTTGAACAAAGAGCGACATTTCCGCCGTCTGCCGCACCCCTTCATTGATATGGTGCCGAGTAAGCGCTGCCCATCCGATGACCTTGCCTTTGCTGATACATGTGTAGGAGACGAATGAGGGACGAAGCGCAAATAGAAACCGATTCATTTCTGCAACGCTCCAAGGACGTGTTCCTTGCGTCGATTCCCTGTCCCGACACGCGGCATTATAGATGTCCGTTACTTCGGGTAGATCACCTCTCCGCAGCCGGCGCAGTTCGTAGCACATTTGAAAACCCCTAATCTCGTGTAGCATCGAGATCCGGCATGACGCGGCGAAACACCCGATGCTCCTCCGACTTATTTGGACAACAGCTTCTTTCATCCGTCAGGTGACCCGAGCATCGCGGCCCGAGGTCTACGGCTCCCAATCGCCGCTTTCGTCATAAGCCCTGATCAGCCAGAGAAGCATGGCTGCGCTTTATGCGCATTCGCGGCAGCTCTCCTGTGCAGTAAACTGAAGCAACATGCTGCAGTTAACGTTCAGAAAGCGACGGCAATGCCCCCGTGTCCCTCAAGGATAGATGCCGAGGCTAACGCGTAACAGACGTTCCGAGACCTACCAGAGCTTATAGCTTGTGTAGATTTCCAATACTGCGCATTGTTGAATGCAGGTAATCCGATTCCGCTCGCTCCCTGCACGGGTGAACTCGGATGTCCGGACTGCCCAACCAACGATGGGACGCGTTCGACAGAGACTAGTAGTCGTCACCGCAAGCTCAAGAGTCCAACGCGCTATCAAACAGATCGGACGAGATCGTGATTCGACGCGCGAAATGTTCGGACGCTGAAGACATCGCCGCAATCTACAATCAAGCGATGGCACCCGGCGTCTTTGCCATTAGTCGAGTGTCGCCTGATACTCGCACCGAACGATTGGCTTGGCTTGAGGAGCATCAAGACCCATACGCAGCCTTCGTTTATGAAAATGACAGCAGGAAAACAATCGCGTGGTGTTCCCTAAACTCGTTTTCGATGCGCCCTGAGTATACGGGGCTCTCCGAAATTTCGTGCTACGTTGATGAAAAACACCGAGGAATGGGGATTGGAAGGCTGATGATTGCGCACTTGATTGAGACCGCCAAAACGTTTGGACTGCATGCGCTATTGGGCCGCACTCTTGAAAGAAATGTCGGAGCAATCAAAAATTTCAATTCGTTCGAGTTTCGACGTGTCGCGAAATTACGCGAACTGTCACGTGTTCGAGGTGAATGGCACAACGACGTATGGCTGTGGAAGCAATTGCCATAATGTCTGCCCTCGGAAGGCTAACCAGCCAAGCAGACTTTGCAAGTACACCGAGCGAACGCCCAACGTTTCCTTGGGGCAACCAAAGCTCAAGGGCTGCGAACGCCGCCGTACAAAAGCTATGTCGGGGGGCTCGGATACCGGCTAGCGCTGCCGACGCGAGATGCGTTTCTCTTTAGGGAGATGCGTTTCCTTGCAAGCCGTTGTGATTCTGCCGACAGCGCTGTTGAGCCAGCGGCTCCATTGGGCGAAGCATCCAAGCGTGCGCCGCGAGCTATATTGTCCACTCAAGTCTATAATCCTTGTCATGTCCCCAACAGCGGCACGAACCTTGTCCGACCTCCTGCCCGTCTCGATGGAGCGCCACCTCTTCGGACGAACTCAGTCGCCTACTGGACCAATTTAACTTTGGCACGCGCGTTGCTAGCTGCCTGATGCAGCACTGGGCCAATACCGGAGCTCAGGCCGGGTGGGCTGCAAACCGACGCGGTGCTCGAAGTTTAACAGTAGAGGTGCCTGCGTGATGGGGAACTCAGATAGCGGACAGCTCTAGGAGAATGTTATGAGACTGCTGATACTCACGAACACGCTCGACAGTTTAGGCGAGAACGACGCCCCAATCAGTAACGCATTTCGCCGGTTGGGTTGGGAAGTACTTTTCGGCGAGTTGAATTCAATTTCGGCAGACGACTATCGCTTTTTCACACGCGGAGTTTTAGTGCCAAAAAACGCCGAGCCTTATCATCCCGGCTGCGCCGCAGCAGGAATTCGAGCTAACTATTTTCTCGACGAATGTCAGTTGGTCTGGGTCATGGGCCATCCTCAGGATCGCGTATCCCTTGACATTTGGCAAATGCTTTGGCTGGCATCTCAGACGACGTCGTTTGTCAACAGCGTCGAAGGTCTGGTGTTCCTTACTCCAAAACATGCTCTGGGCCACGTCGTGCCCAAGGCGAACAGAGCGCTTTCGTACATATCGAACGACTTTTCGCTGCTCTGGGATCGCTACCAGGAAACTTCAGATCAGTGGTGGGTAGCTAAGCCGCCAAATTCCACCTGTGGGCAAAACGTCTTTTTACTGACCCCGAAGGGACCAAATGTCCGAGCAATCTTGCAATGCCTTACCGGAAATACCGCTGCTCACAAGGATAGCTATGGCGAGTTAGGCGGCTTCAAAGCCGAGTACACCGTACTTCAGCAGTATATTCCTGAAGTGGTCCACGGCGAAAAGCGTATCATCGTTGTTTGCGGACAGGCGACCGCTTGGCACGGCCGGATCGGGCATCCGGACGATCACAGGTCGAACATAGTGCTGGGAGGAAAACCTGTTCCGGTGGATCTGCATCAAGATGAAATTGAGCTAGCTGAGTCAATCGGTCGAAAGCTGATGGCTCACGGAATCAACTTCGCAGGGATAGACATTGCCTATCCTTACATCATCGAAATAAATCTTGTGAATCCGGGAGGGCTGTACGACTTGCAGTGTGCTTCTGGGGTAGACCGCTCGGACAAAGTGTCCGAGGTAATCACTACTCACTTCAAGAGGCGTTTGTCGTCATGAAGTTCGCTCTTACAAGTCATGAACGTAACGCAATCTTTCGCGAACATGACCAGCCTTGTCTCGCGGCTTGCCGCGACATGGACGACTGCTTCGACAATGCCATCATGGTGAGCGTCTTGCACGCACCTGAATGCGGAGAGTTCGTTCATCATCATCACTCTGAGCCCCGCGGCGGTGACCGACATGATCTCTTCGCCTCAATCCGCGGCTTCAGCAATCGAACCCGGCTCCATTCCGCGTCGAATATATCTCAGCTATCAAAGATGGAACTAAAAAAGTGCTTAAACGAGGCCCACCTCGTCTGAGAAAGATGATGCTTGCGGCCGCGTCGGGACCTCGCAGTATGCGCGTGACTTCGTCATGCTTCCTAACGCAAGCTAGATGTGCGGTCTCACTCGGCGAGGTTGGCTTGCGCAGTGTAATGGAGATTGAAGACATTGACGTATGACTGACCATACCCCTATGACGCGCCTTTCGGCCGGAAGTTGTCTCGACGTGCGCTCGTCGCGCGCCAGAGCGAGCAGATCGACCATGATCCGGTAGACTTTCCTGTCCGGCAGCCGTTCGCGCAAGCAATCGAAGGTTCGGCGATAGGCATCGCGCGGGAACAGCCGATCACGGTAGACGAGATTGAGGAGTGCCGTTGCCTTGCGCTGCAAGGAATGGATCACGTGCCCATAATCGACGACCTGATCGTGCTTGCCGTTGGGATGCGGCCGCACGCGCGGCAGGGTGACGAGGTGGGTGCTGCCGACGAACACGTCGAGACGATCGTTGTAAAGGCGCACCCGCAGTTGGTGCTCGAAAACGCGACGGCACGGTGTAGAACACCTTGCGGAAGGTGAAGCCGCCGCTTGACGTCACGCGGACAATCACCTCCTCATAGTCCGAGGTGCGCGGCGATCTGGCAACGCCTGCAGGGCGGCGCGCTGGTGGTCGATCCGCTTGGCGTTGCGGGCATTGCGGCGGCTGACGATCTCGTCGATGAAGCCGCGATCGGCGGCGAGATCATCGAATTCGGCAGTGCCGCGCAACAGCAGCGTATCGGCGATCGCCCGGTTGAGATGGCCATGCGAGCTCTCGATCGCCCCGTTCTCGTGGGCGATGCCGCGATTGTTGCGGGAAGGCCGCATGCCGTAGTGGGCGCAGAGGTCCTCGTACCGCCGGGTCAGATCGTCCCTCGCATTGCGCTCGAGATTGCAGAAGGCGGCCGACAGGCTGTCGGTACGATGCTCCCGCGGTGCCCACCGAGCGACCACAGGGCATTCCGCAGCCCTTCGGCCAATGCGACGAAGATCTCGCGACCGAGCACGTCATGGGCGTGTTCAAAACCGCAATAGGCCAACCCCAAGTCATAGGGGCGATGATCGAGCGGCACGCCCGCGATGGTGACCCCAAGCTCGCCCATATCGGCGAAGTCGGACAGGCCGACCTGGCCCCACTTGCCGACCTGGCCCACTTCATGGGTCTGGCGCAAGATGACCTCCTGCTCCTCGCCGTGGATCACCCGCCAGGCGCGGATGCGGCGCTCGAGCGTGCGGCGGATTGCAGCGCGCAGCTCAGGATGGCGTCGGAGCATCTCCTCGAAGATGGCCACGGGCCGCACGCCGGCAGCCGCGTTCAGCATCGGCACGCCCTCTAGGCCGAAGACGTTGGCCAAGGGACCCGGCCGGCGCCTTTGCCGCGGTGACTTCCTTTGCGACGGAAGACGCAGATCCTTTTCGAGCCGATAAGCGGTCGACGAACTGAACGACACCTTCGCGGCCGTCACTGGCGGCGAATTGGTTTGACAGGATTTCATGTAGAGCCTCATCTGGTGATCGGTGACATGGGAGCCTGGCAACGGGTGATTGCTCTTTGGCGATAAGAACCATCCATCACCGGCCAGCCGCGATCACCAGACGGCGCGGTCCGCTCGGATCGCGCCGTCGCCTCTTCGACTTTGTACCGCTGACTCAATCAAAGCATCATTCCGGGCGAGCAGTTGACGCCTGGCACGCCCTGGCGCATTCGCCTGACCGATGACCTCACTGCGCGATTCAGCCAGGCTGCTGGAGCTCCGTGACCATGCACGAGGCAACCCGCAAGGTCGGCCTCTAAGCCGAACCGTCAAGCGCGGCGACCTCGAAATCGTGCACGTCACGAATGGCAGGAAAAAGGGGAATCCGAATCAAGATGATAACCCGGCAATCCGAACTCCTTTCAAACCTCATGAACCAGGGGCATTATGAAGCGGTGTCCAAGAAGCTGCGTATGTCGGCATCGAGCACCATGTTCACTCGCTGGCTCATCATCCCAGCATGCAGGGCATCAAGCGGAATGTGAGGATTCCGCACCGGGGAAGCCGCAAGAGAACCAGAGCAAGTCGGTCTCGGAGACGGCGCTCGCATGCCACCGCACTTTGGACGATCTTATCCTCTGGCGCCGGCACACCGAGAGGCTGCTTACCGCCATCGGCTTTGGGCATGTAGACTCGCCGCACCGGCTTCGGCTGGTAGCGACCCGTGTGGAGCCGTCCGCAGCGTTGCAGCAGATATTGTCTGAGAAGCGCCTGACTGAGGTTGGTGAGCCGCCTTTCGAGATCATATTTCTGCGGGTAGTCGCGACAGCACATACGAGCAAGCAAGGCCTCCACGTCAGCTAAACCCAGGATTGCCCGGTTCAATTCGATTTGCGGATGTCACCTCGATCTTCGCCGATCGCGAGAGGCTCACGTTCGCATTCCGCTGTGGTGCAGAGGGGAAGACCGTGGACAGCTTCCGCGTCAGGCCTGGCGTTTACGCCTTCGCACTCTGCCTGATGTTTGGCGCAGTTAACGGGCGGGCGTTAGTGCAGGCCACGATCACTGTCAATCGCAACAAACTGAGTGAGGTGCTGAAGGGTCATCTGCGGCTCTCATCAATTGGCATCGATCCTTTCAGCAACAGGCCGGTGTTTGCCTCCAGCCGTCACACTCGAGATCGGAGATGCGCTTTTGCCGCACTACCCTCGTTGCTGCTAACTATGCCGCGCCCGCTGCCTTCCCGCAACAGCCGCCTGCCAGACCGACGTCCGCTTGCAAGGCGAGCTAAAAGTTGCGAATCAAACGGCCTTGAGCAAGAGCATCCCTCAAATTGCCGGGGGGACTATACGATTATCAGCTGACTTCTGGAGTAGATTGCTTCGAGAAAGTTGCCGAACTACTCATTGCTCACTTCCAGAAGAGTACGTCTTCATGAAATTACGAAAGATACCGTTAGTGTCGGCATTAGACAATGGCGGTGCCCGCAGACATCAAGTAGCGGATTCGAAGACTCGTTCGCGTGCTTCGTCTCGTCCAGCCCACAATTGGCGACGGCTGCAATTGGAAATCGACCTTACCCGTCCATTGCTCTATCAACGATCAGCCGAGATCGACGCCGTCACGCGCGTCGATCGCTTTCCTGCCGGTACAGGGGCCGCCAGTCGCGTATCAAGACTGGGATCTGGGCGAGAAGCGCTTCGGTCGAAAGGCCGCTTTCAATTGCGTGCGGCGAGGCCGGCCTGAACTACGTGTCATCGCGATTGCGATAGATGCATTTGGGTTGACTATCACGCAGAACTTTGCCGGTGTCACGTCGACGCGCATTAACACAGCCTCGCCGATCAGAACCTTTTTCAGGCCTTCAACCAGGAGACATCCGGGAAGGGATCTCCACCCGCACCAGATGCGAGCCGAACTCCTTGCGAGGCCGCGGCGCGCGTTGCGGCTTGACCTTGCCGCCTGTCTTGGCCCGTTCGGCTTCGATGGCCGCCACGCCGGTAGAACTCTCGCAAGCACGAAGGCGATCTGCTCATGGCTTGGCTTTTGGCTCCGCAAGCGTTCTGAGCGCATGCCGTAAGGCGTGCGCTCCGAGATCTTCACGATCGCCGCCAGCTCTAGGATCCGCGCGTCGGCCGCCTGGTTGACCGCGGCGAGATCGAGAGTTCGCCGTAGTCAGTATTGTAATCTCGGAGACGATGCGGCCTTAATCACTGCCGTTCTGGCAGCAAGGCGAAGATTCGCGCATGGGCATCGGCAAGGGCAGTCGGAACCTCTGCAACAGGCGGAGCCATCGCCCGCCATCACAGCAAAGTCGGCGCAAATCTCTCCTAGCCTTTCAGCGCTCTAATTCAATTCGCCGCAAGTTTCATCTCGTCGAGTGAGGTCGCTTCACAACTACCGTACCACCTTCGTCCAGTCCACTGCCACGACTTGTCAGCTCCGGTCCTAAATTGCGGACTTCCGCGCAACCGAGTTTTTCAACGTAGTGTAACGGTTGGCAGTCGGATGCATCCAGCCGATCGGCGGCGTACTGATCGCCCCAATACCGTGTGCTATGGCTAAGAAGGAACTCAACCTTTACCGCGCGATCTGCTTAGCGTAACGGGACAGGCGCATGGCCGCCTCCTCCATTTCCGCGTCGGTGGCACCAAGGCTAATGCGCAAATGACCAGCTGCGCTTTCGCCAAAACTATCCGCGGGTAGAATTGCAACTCCCTCTTGGAGAACTAGGCCCTTGGCAAAGTCATACGCCGAGAGACCCGTGGCGCGCGCATCCAACATAATGAACATGCCGCCTTCCGGGCGGTGGAAAGACACTAGGGGAACCGTTTCCATCCACTCACAAAGCTGGTCGCGGCGGCGACGATAGGCTGCTCGCAGTTCGGGGAGCCCGTTCGGAAACTGCTCCAGCGCCGCGACGCCGGCATCTTGGAGAAAAGTAGGAACGCCGTAGGTCGAGCAGAGCGCTACGTTGCCAGCATGACGCACCAACTCCTGCGGACCGATCATCCAACCGAGCCGCCAACCCGCCATCGCATGTGACTTGGAAAGACTGCTGATGGTGATGGTGCGCTCCGCCATGCCGGGAAGCATAGAGGGCGAGACATGTTGGCCCTCATAGATGAGTTCGCCGTAGACCTCATCCGAGACCAGCCAGAGATTCTGATTGCGGCAGAGGCCCGCTATAGCCAGCAGTTCGTCTGTCGTATAGACCGCCCCCGTCGGATTGTTGGGGGTGGCCAAAAAGATCGCGCGAGTTCGTGGAGTGATAGCGGCTTCCATCTCGTTAATCAACGGATGAAACCGGTTTCCTGGTGGCGAGCGGATGCTGATGATCTCGCCGCCAGCAGCAGCGACAGTGCCGGGATAAGTTGTATACATTGGCTCAGGTACTAAGACCTGGTCCCCTGGCTCGATGAGACAAAGGGCGGCGGTGAGCAGCGCGTTCTGAGCGCCAATAGTGACTATGACCTGATCGGCGTTGATCGCTTGGCCAGTCTTGCGCGTATGTCGCCGTGCAATCGCCTCGCGGAACGGACGGCCGCCTGCACTCGGGCTGTAATGGGTCCGGCCGGCCGCGAGGTCTTGACGTACAGCGGCGATCGACGTTTTAGGACTGGTGAAATCGGTGTTGCCAACCGTCAACAGAATGACGTCATCGCCGCGATTCCGTTTCTCGGTGGCGATGTGATGTATCTCCCAAGCCCCCAATCCGTTATCGGCCATTCTGTAGAGTCGGGACGCGTAATGCATGGGCTAATTCCCTTCACTGAGCTCGGGAGATGAGGCCGATTGCGCCATGGGCCCGGAAACCAGCCATTCTGATTATCTCGATCATTGGCCTGATTGCATCGGCCCAACTGATTGCAACACTGCCGAAATGCCGAAAGGCCCAAGCATCTCAACCGTTCCACCTCGAGTATGGTGAGGCGATCAATGAACGATGGCTCGCGGGGGAAGTGCTCTTTCGATCACGCCCGTCATCGCGCCTACTTGGAAGGCCAAGGCCCAAGGCCCTCGGCAACCGAAAGGAACCGCTTTTCATTTAGTCTGCCCAGCAGCAGGTCACCCATTGAATTCATGAATCGACTTACTTCCGGCACCTACCCGCCGGACACAGTGCAAATTTCTTGCCATCGATGACACAGCTCGTGTCTGTACCAAACAAACCGCGGACTTAGATAGAGTCGCGTCCGCCGACGAACCAGACGGGCCCGGCGCCCGACGACATCGACGCATCATTGGCGGTATCATTCACATCTCCAGTGCGGCGCACGCTGGCGCGATTGCCCGCCCCAATATGGTCCTTACACGACAATCTACAATCGGTTCATCGCTAGGCTAAGCGCGGACATTGGCAGGCGATCTTTGAAACGCTCGCGCGCTGCGGTGAGGACGACGTGACTTTGCCCATCAACTCCAGCTCGATCAAAGCGCATCGCTCGGGAGCGGCGAAAAAAGGCCCTAATTGCAAGCCTTGCGCAGTTCATCTCACTCCGGGACAAGACTTAGACATTGCCGCAGGACGTCCGTTTTGAAACTCGCGCCGCCCATGTCTTCCCTCATTGGGACGAAGGCTGCGATGGCAACGGCTTCCGCGCCGAATCATCAATCGCGGCGCGAAGCTCGTCGTTGCGAACAAGTCCAACAGGGATGCCCCTCCACAGCTTCAGTCAAACGCGCTTACGAAGGGCGCAAGATTATCGAGTGCTGTTTCTGTTGGCTTTAGGATTCTAGGCGAGACGCTACTCGTTACGACAAACTTGCCAGAAACTTATTGGCTGCCGTCCACCTAGTCGCCGTCTATTGAATGAATCTGAAGCCTAAGCCTCAGTGAGGGACGCGCAGTTCCGACCGATGGCCTCGGAATTCTTAGACGCATCGCAAATGGAACAACCTCCATCGAAATGAGATTCTACAGCGCTTGTAAATCGGGGCGTTGGGTTGCGCCACAATCGGCGCGATGATGAAGACTTGGCGGAGAGTTTCTCGGTGTCTCTCGATTCATCCGAGTGCTAAATGCTCGCGCAAAGGGTCACCGCGCGTCTCACTTTGACACGAAAAGGACCTTCGACGGTTTTGTCGAGTTTCCGACGATAGGGTCGGACATCTCTTGCACCAAACAAGACCTTTGTGACCGCATGAAGATCGTCTCTCCAACTTGCTTGCGCCTCCGAATGAGCGGAGCCTTAGGTGAGATTCGTGAGGTGTGCAGGATTTGCTGACGAAGTGATCAGAAGCCATGATTTGCTGGCGATCGGGATTATATCAATCCTTAAACTCCCATCTGCACTGATTTTGGCCGCGTTAAGCCTTTACGCAGCGGCGCTCAGAAGCTGGAACGCGATGAGTTGGTGGCGTAAGCGAGATGCAAATGCGCCCGATGCGGGAGGTGGTAGAATGGACCAGGGGCGCCATGCTAGGTTAACATCTGTCGCACAGAGAGGAGCTCGCGCAACGTTCAATCATCGAGGCGGCAGTGTTGGACGCCTGTGAGGGAAGCGCTCAGAGTGTGTATCCTTACGAGGCCTACCCGCGATGCGCACTGCTCGCAGCCCGGCCCACCGGGGTTTCTGGAACTGGTGAAGGACGACGGGCCGACCTTGAAAAGCTGCTCAACAATGGTCTGCTATGCTTGAAGCTGGTACCCGCGTGCACCTCACCTAGGTAGGTAGTGCTTCGATTCTTTTTAATGATGTAGAACTCGGCATGTGGGCCATCAGGCTACAACACAGCTGATCACGACAGAAGGTGCCGCAATGGCAAATATAGCCCGTCTCTCGCCCGTTCCGCGCTTATTTCAAGCAACCCAAACTCTGCCCCTTAGCACTGCTAAGCTCTGGGAGCGCCTCAGGATCGTACGGGCGCACAGAGCCTGTGTGAAGGACGGGAGGTTCAAGATCCCTCGATGATAGCGGCGTGACTCCTCACGCGCATGCTGGACGCCATGCCGAGTTTTTAGTGGGGTCCCGCTGATCCTGATCGACAATGTCGGTTGGCTCTAAATCCAAAGAATGCGTCTTTCGGTACGCCTACTTTTGTCCCCTGAACCGAGGTTTCCAATGCTCCCCAGAACAGATAGTCAGCAGCAAGAGCGTGTCACGAATGCGTTGCGGAAGATCCAGGCCCTGGAAGCTGCGTATGAGACGATCACTATTGGACAGCTGGTTTCAGAACGAGCGAGAACGCATGGATCCTCGATCGCAATCGACGTCTTCGAGCAGGGCATGCGCGCGACTTACTCTGAAATGGACCGGGCTTCTAACAAATGCGCACAGGCCCTACGTTTGTTCGGTGTACGCAAGCACGACCGCGTCGGGGTGATGCTACCTAATCGCATTGAATATCCCATCCTATGGTTCGCGATCGCGAAACTTGGGGCGGTGATGGTTCCGATCGACATGCGCTACACGCCAAGGGAGATCGAATACGTTCTCAGCGACACACAAGCCAAATTCGCCGTGGTCGACGAGACCGCTTGGCCAGTCTTCTCGGTAATGGACCCCTGGCCGCAATACTTTACCAATGAGCGTATAGTTCTCGTTGGACAGCTTTCCGCAGGAGCAGCCACTACCTTCGATGATTTGCTTAAAGGAGCCGACGACTCTGTGGTGGACGAGGGTATCCGCTCCGACGACTTGTTGACCATTCAATATACCTCGGGAACGACGGGCTTTCCGAAGGGCTGCATGTTGACGCACGACTATTGGGGCATTAGCTCGTGCCAGGAGGCGTCCGGGGACGAGCAGCCGTACCAAAGCTATCTGTGTACAAATTCGTTTTCCTACGGCGATGCGAGACAATACTTTCTGAGGTCGTATCGACAGGGCGGCACGCTCTACTTGGCTCCGTCGTTAAACCCGGCACGCTTCGTCGGTTGGCTGAAGCAGCATCGCATTGAGTGGTGCGCTTTTCCAGAGTTGGTGGCGCGCCAGGTGGAGACCTCAGGCGAAGGCGGGGTGACATGCCTGAGGCAGACTCTGAATTGGGGTTGGAGTCCTTACTCGGTCCGTCAATTCCGAAAACGCTTTCGCGTGCGCACGCAGGACGCTTATGGGATGACGGAAATTTGGCTTGGCACGCAAATGCCCAGCAATTTGGACGAGATGTCCGAATCCGGTTCTGTTGGGATTCGAGCTCCATTCCGGAATCTGCTATTGATGAATGAGGATGGCACCCCCACCGACATTGGTGAAGTCGGCGAGCTCTGGGTGAGTGGCCGTGGAATCTTCAAGGGTTATTGGAATAGACCTGAGGTAAATGCGGCCTCATTCAACGGCGAATGGTTTAAGACAGGAGACCTGTTGCGGTGTGACAAATTCGGCTTTCATTGGCTAGTAGGACGCACGAAGGATATGATTCGGCGCTCCGGTGACAACATCGCTGCGCGTGAGGTGGAAGCCGTGATCCGCGAAATTTCGGAGATCGCGGACGTAGCTGCCATTCCCGTTCCCCACGCGGATTGCGGCGAGGAAGTCAAGATCTGCGTGGAGCTGAAAGAAGGTCTGGCACCCGACGATCTGCTTTTGCAGCGGATTCTCGAAAAAGCTCGTGCTGAACTTGCTGTGTTCAAGGTGCCGCGGTACATCGCCTTTATACCGAAGCTTCCTAGGACCACCTCCAGCAATAAGGTGCTAAAACGTGAGCTGATGGCCGTGAGTGATCCGCGTGCCGGCACCTACGACGCTGAGAAAAAGCGCTGGCGCTGAGATAGACATCTTAGTATCGCATTCCGGGTCGGCTGCCGTTTCGGCGACCATTGCAATATGGCCAAACACTCTGAGCGCCCCACTGTCCCTGGACTCTGCGCTTGGGTGCTGTGGAGGGGTCCTAGAGTACGCCTGTACTCAGTTTGGCTATGGTCGCCCAGTCCCGCTCTCTGCCGACCACCGCCAAAGTTGCGACCAGCTTTGAGCTGCTGCCGGTTTGATGGACACCGGGTTAAGCGAATCCCACCTTGCGTTCGAACTCAACGGGGCTGATGTATCCGATCGTGGAATGACGTTGGGTTGGATTGTAGAACCTCTCGATGTAGTCGAACACATCTGCCCTGGTCTCGTTCCTGGTGCGATAGAGTTTGCGCTCGGTGCGCTCGGTCTTCAGCGAAGAGAAGAAGCTCTCCATCGCGGCGTTATTCCAGACGTTGCCGGACCGGCTCATGCTGCACACGATGCCGCTGTCAGCCATCAGGCGCTGGAACTGTTCGCTGGCGTATTGGGCGGATTTAAACGGTCGTCGCAACACTCGCACATTGGAGGTTGCGATGAGTATTGGAGGACGGAGATAGGCACGATCTGGACGAGCGCCAATGCCATCGCCGGGGCGGCCGCAAGTTGCGGGGCGTGATGAACAGAGCAGATTTTGGCGGGGGATTGCCGCGGGCCAAGCAGTGAAGAAGCTGCGCTTGAAGCCGGAGTATCGCAGCCTGTCGGATACAGATTGTTCCGAAAGGCGGGCGGCATGCCACCAGCAATGTTCAGATCCTCGGCAAAGCCGCTCTCCGGGCGGTACCTGTCGTTTGCCGAGCGCGAGGAGATCGCACTTCTCAAGGTGCAGGGCCACTCCATGCAAGAAATCGGGCGCCGCCTCGCTCGGTCCGCCTCGACAATCTCCCGTGAACTGCGACGCAATGCAGCTACCAGAAGCGGCGGGTTGGAGTATCGTGCGACGACTGCCCAGTGGCATGCAGACCGATCGGCATGTCGGCCCAAACTGACCAAACTTGCGCTCAACAAAACCTTGCGCACTTATGTGGAGGAGAGACTTGCCGGCCGTCGTGGCACCGAGCGGCGCTTCCGTTCCCGGTCCCGTCGTTCCGTGGAACGGTCGCCGGCATGGCCCGCGAAGAGATCGGCGATGGGCCAAGGCCTGGAGCCCGGAGCAGATTGCCCGACGCTTGCCGATCGACTTCCCGGACGACAACACGATGCGCATCAGCCACGAAGCCATCTATCAGGCTCTCTTCGTTCAAGGCCGGGGAACGCTACGCCGCGAACTGACGGCCTGCTTGCGAACGGGGCGCCTGCTAAGAGTGCCCAGAGCACGCGTAAAAAGGCGAGGCAAGGGCTTTGTCTCGCCGGAGATCATGATCAGTCAACGTCCCGCCGAAGCAACCGATCGAGCCAGGCCTTGGAATGCGTGGTGCCACGGGCCAAAATCAGGCGTGCGCCAAAGGCGCATCTCCTCAACAGAAATGGCACCCGCAGGAGCGTGAGCATAGCGACGCCGGCATACTCCGTGACAGCGGGCCGCTTGCCGAGTGAGCTCTGCCACGCGCCGTGGCGCTTAATGGAATCAGCTACAAGATCGCGCGAAGCCTAGGTCCGGGATACGGGGCATCACTTGTGGCCACGCCAGGGACCGGTGCAGCAATGCCACGATGAGCTGGCCGTGCAGATCCGCAATCGCGCCCACCGTATAGCGGATGAGCATCACCATCGAGGCTGATGACATCCATCGCCTAGCTGTCGATGAAGGTTTTCGAAAGCGCGCTCGGCGGTAGCGTTGGCTTCGATCATCCAGATCTCCTGACCTTGCCCCCAGGTTTTATCCAGTTCTGAATTCGCCCTGGCCGTTTGTGAAGTGCTCCCCAAAACTAGGCCAGCTGATGCTGGAAGTTTCCGGGGTTTAGCTCATGCCGGCGGGGCGCCGATGAGCCATTCAACAGCGATATCGGCGCCTTGTTGCCGATCGCGCTATGGGGCCGGATTTCGTTGTAGTCTCTACGCCAATCCTCCATTTTCTGCCGGGCGTCGTCAAGGCTCAGGAACCAGTGCGTGTTCAGGCATTCGGTTCTGAACTTGCCGTTGAAGGATTCGATGAAGCTATTGTCCGTCGGCTTGCCGGGACGTGAGAAGTCGAGCACAACGCCGCTTTGATAAGCCCAGATGTCGAGCGGGAGATGAACTCCGATCCCTGATCCACACGAATGCTCTTCGGGTAACCGACGGTTTTGCAGATGCGCTCCAGAGTCAGCACAACGTCCTCGCCTCGATAGCTGAACCGCGGATCGACCGCCGGCGAGAAGCGGCTGAAGATGTCGACAATCGTCAGCACGCGGAGTTTGCGGCCGGTGGCCAGCTGGTCGTGAACGAAGTCCATGGCCCAGGTCTCGTTGATCTGTTTGGCATCGGTTCGATCTTCTCGCAGCTTGGCCTTGACGCGGCGCTTGGGCGGTTTGTTGCGTAATTGCAGGCTCAATTCCCGGTACAGGCGATAGACCCGTTTGACGTTAACGGCCCAGCCCTCCCGTTGCAGCAGCACATGAATGCGTCGATAGCCGTATCTCACGCGCGTCGCGCAGATGTCCTTGATCCGGTGTTTGAGAGCGGCCTGGTCGCCGCGCTTCGACTTGTAGACGTAAAGAGCGCGATCAACCCGAAGCGTGGAGCAGGCCCGCCTGACTGACACCTTCCAGTCACTTCGCACCTTGTCGACAAGCTCGCGCTTGCGGCCAGGCCTCAGAGCTTTTTTGAGAGCACATCCTGAAGCATGGCCTTGTCCAACGACAGGTCGGCGACAATCCGCTTCAGCTTGCTGTTCTCTTCCTCGAGCTGAAGCAGCCGCTTCATCTCTGAGGGCAACAGGCCAGCATACTTCTTGCGCCAATTGTAGAACGTCGCCTTGTCAATCCCGGCCTTAGGGCAGACCTCTGCCACTGCCGAGCCATCTTCAGCTTGCTTCAAAACAAATGCGATCTGCGCCTCTGAAAACTTCGATCTTTCATGGAACTCTCCTCGTCCCCGTCAGGGGATGATATTGGAAAATTCAGTTCAAACTGGCCTCATTTGGCGGGGGCACGTCACTGGATTTGCCGTGTTGGGCGGTGGGAGCGACGGGAGCTGGCGCGGAGCCTTCGGCATAGCGCAGCGCCAGATCCCGGCGCGGGTGGCAGGTCATCGCGAACTCGGACGGGGTTCTCCATCCGAGCTGCGAGTGCGGTCGCGTATCGTTGTAGTCGGCGCGCCAGCATCCAAGCGCGACGCGGGCTTGTGCCAGTGACGTGAACAACGTCTCGTTCAACAGCTCAACCCGCAGCCGACCGTTGATGGGGAAGACGGCCCCGCTCCCTCGGCGCCGGCGCTATGCTGGCGATATCTGTCTTAACAGGAGCAATCATCATGGAACCCGTGACAATTGGCTTGGATATCGCGAAGCACGTATTTCACGTTCATGCGGTTGACGCTCAAGGTCGAGTGACCAGCCGCCAACGCCTCCGGCGCGGTGAGATCGCGGCCCCGCCTGGTTGGGATAGAGGCTTGCGCCACCGCCCTTACTGGGCGCGCGAGATTCAACGGTTTGGACATGATGTGAGATTAATACCGCCAGCATATGTGAAGCCCTATGTGCGGCGGGGAGCAAAGAACGATGCCGCTGATGCCGCCGCAATCTGTGAAGCAGTTAGCCGCCCGAATATGAGGTTTGTTCCCATCAAAAGCGTTGAGAACCAAGGCTTCTTGATGGTTCACCGTGCAAGAGGCCTGCTGGTCGGCCAGAGAACCATGACGGCCTGCGCTATTCGAGCTCACTTTGCGGAGTTCGGAATCATTGTTGGACAGGGCCGGCAAAGGGTGGATGGTCTAGTGGATTTGTTGGATGACGAGGAACTCGCGCTACCTGCCACTGCCCGTATGTCCCTGGCTGTTCCTGTGAACCAACTGAAGGAATTGGACCGGCAGGTCGACGTTATCGAGCGTGAGCTGGCTCAGATCCAGAGAGTAAATCCGATGGCGAGGCTGCCGTCCTCGATTCCCGGCGTTGGTCCCATAACGGCCACGGCCGTCGCCGCGACGGTGCCGGACCCGACCATGTTCCGCTCCGGGCAAGGATTCGCGGCTTGGCTGGGCCTGACGCCTAAGCAGAATTCCACCGTCGGGAAGGACCGGCTCGGCCGCATAGCAGGGCGTTCCTATCTCCGGCACTTGCTTGTCATCGGGGCGCGCAACGTCGTTCGGTATCCAAAGGCACGGTCCCGCGTCGGAGGTGGCTGGATCGAAGATCTGCTCGAACGGCGTCGGCCCATGGTCGTCGCTATCGCCGTCGCCAACAAGTTGGCTCGGATCATCTGGGCGATGATGACGACCGGTGAGTTCTATCGGGCTAAGGCTGCTGGATGAACTGCTTAGCAGGCTGGCCACTTTAAGATGTGAGGGCAAACGGCAGCATGATGGAAACCGGCGGCGCTGGGGATCGAGAAAGCCCGAAGAGCTTTAAGCGCAACAAGCGCGACCCGTTGATGAGGCCTCGATCCGCGATCGCCATCAGGGCCAGCGGCCAAGTTATCGGTCGCAATGACAGGCCGTATACATGAACGCACCCGACCGATCTCCAAAACGCTGTCGAAATCTCTTGCGCCCGCGGGGCGTCTATACATGAAGCTCTCGATGAAGGCGTTCTGCATGGCTTGCCCGGTGCGATGTACTGCCACGCGACCGCTCTGGTCTGCTTATGCCAGAATGGCGTGGCTGGTGAGCTCGCTGCCGTTGTCGCTGACCCATGCTGAGGTTGCCACGCTCGATCATCAGCCGGTCCAGTTCCCGCGCCACGCGGATGCCGGAGAGCGAGGTGTCGGCCACCAGTGCCAGGCACTCGCGGGTACAATCATCGACGACGGTCAGGATGCAGAAGCGGCGGCCGCAGGTCAGTTGGTCCGACACAAAGTCGAGTGACCACCGGTCGTTCGGCATCATCGGAATCAGCATCGGCGCCCTGGTCCCGATCGCCCGCTTGCGGTCGCCGCGGCGGCGCACCGTCAGCTTCTCTTCCCGAAAGAGAAGAGCTTCTTATGGTTGACCAGATACCCCTCCCGCCTGAGCAGAACATGCAGCCGCCGATAGCCGAAGCGGCGGCGCTCCTGGTAATCACCCTCATGCGCTGGCGAATGCTCGCATCGTCAGCCCGGGTCGTCTGATATCTTCATGCGGCAGCAGCCGATGGCCTTACGCGCCCGCCTTGGGCATCCACCAGATGGGCGACAGCTTTCCGCTTCCCCGCGGGCGTCGCCACTTCTTTCCCAAGAGATCCTCCAGCGCTGCATTATCAAGCGTGGCGTCAGCCAGCAGCCGCTCGAGCTTCGTGTTCTCGTCCTCGAGCGACCGCAGCCGCTTGGCCTCGGAGATGTGCATCCCACCGAGTTTAGCCTTCCATTTGTAGATACTGGCATCGCTAACACCATGCTTGCGGCAGAGATCGGCGACCGAGACCCCGGTCTCGTGCTCCTTCAAAATCCCCATGATCTGTTCTTCCGTAAACCGCTTGCGCTCCATGCTCTGGTCCTCGTCTTGGGCCAGACGAACTTCAAAGTGGATTAAGCCCAACGGGCAAGGTCAGCCGCACAGATCGGCAACCGAAACGCCGGCCTCAAGCTCCCGATAGGAGCTGCTCTTCGCTAAAACCTCTCATGCCGCGGTTCTCTTCATCGGCCAAAGCGTTCAACATGGCCAAACCCTAGGCACACTTTGTTTCTCGTCGGACCGGACTCAAATCGTTATGAGCGCAAACGGGTTGAAGGATTAGAAGATGTCGAGCTCGATCTCTTCCGCCAGCTCGACAATACCTCCTGAAACTTGACCAATGCTGCGCGCGTATTTTAATGCTTGGGCGCGGTTCACGAACACTCCGCCAAAACTGCCATTCTGGTCGCGAGCAACCCAGGTGCCTTGGCGATTCCTGCCAAGAAGGACCCTGCCCGCCGCAGGGATGCGCGAAGGAATTTCACCCAACTTCATTTTCTGTCCAGGAATGTGAAATTGTGCTCTGCTCTTCACCCGAGTGCAAATCTTTGCGTGTTTTTTTCATCGCGGGTGAGCTTGCTAGACACTGGACCAGCATCTCCAAATTGGGGGCATTATCAGTGCGCTTCGGCGGTCGGCGAAACTAAGGACCCGGTGGCCCCTGCCGCCGTTACAGCGGCCTGCGTGCAGCGATTCACCTGCAGCGATGATCATCTTACGGCGTGGTCCCATTCCAAAGCGTCCTAACCTCTTTCGTGAGTGCGGCCAGTTTCGCCCAATCGGTCGAAGTCGCCGCTCTATGGCCATCAGGAAGGGGCCTCCTTACGGGCAGGTTGTCCCGGCAACCGATAGTCGCAACAAGCGCATCGCATATTGCTGTGTCTTGTATCAACTGTTTCGGTCGGTAGTTGACTGACGGCTAATTGTGCGCGTCGCCATGGATCTGCAACAGGCAGGCAAGGGATGACGGCCACGTAACCGTTAAGCAACTACGTGGTGCCAACAGGGGGAGCGAACACGCAGGCTTGGGTGACACGTATGACGCTGAACTGATGCGTTGGACGAGTGCGCGCGTTGGCGAGGCCTGGCGACCTGTTGTCATAACGTTTGGGGGATCCTGGTATTTAGAGAGGCTGACATTCTATAGAAAACGTCCGGCAGCGTCATTGGGAAGTGGACTGGCCCGATATCTGCTTGGCCTGGGCGCAACAAACGCAGGAGAAGTTCTATGCCAGAGGAGCCCAGAGCACTTGGCCAATTGTTTCGCGCTCACCTGATCGGAAGCGGTGGTATTTTGCCGAAGAGCAGCGTGAGCAATACGGGTGCTTCTTGGAGCCGCCCCAGCCATCGAATGTCATCAGGGGCGAAAGCTCCGAGAGATGTGGCTGCCTCCCGTCTTCGTTGATGCCGAACGACTAAAGCTCTTGGGGCGCAGTAGTCCATTCAAAGCCACGATAGAACGGCACACCAGGAAGAAGGTTGTTGTGTAATGACGATAAACTCGCGGCGCGCTATCAGTCGTCGTAAATTATTGTTGATGGGGGGCGGTGCGATGCTGGCCCCTTATGGCGCTTCTCTAGTCCCCACGTTCCATTCTAGGGCCGAACACTACGCGACCGTTGCCGAGGGAACGAACATCTCTGCTGCCGTTTCGCCGGACGGGCGTAAGATCGCATTCGACCTGGCCGGGAGCCTCTGGCTTGTTGGCATCGAGGGCGGCGTCGCGCGGCGGTTGACTGATGATTTCGGCGAGGTCGCGCAACCGCACTGGTGTCCAGACGGGAAGGAGATCGTTTTTCAGTGCTATCGCGACGGAAACTGGCATCTCTGGACAATCTCTGCCGATGGGACCGCGTTGAGGCAGCTTACGCGTGGTCCGCACGATCATCGTGAGCCAAGCTACTCTCCGGATGGTCGACGCATCGCATTCTCGTCGGATCGCGGCATGGGCTACGGCATCTACGCTTTTGACCGGGATACGGGCGCGGTGGAATCGTTGGTTGATTCCGCGAGCGAGGAGACCGACCCGGCCTGGTCCCCAGACGGACGAACGATTGCGTTCGTCACCAACCGGTCATTACTGGAGGTGATGGACGAGTTGGGTAACCGGACCACTCTTGTCTCCGTTCACAGCTCAACAGACATTCTCAAACAAAAGGAGATCCACGCTCCCTCCTGGTCTCCCGACGGGGATCTCATCTACCTTATCCTGAACAAGGGGGCGGCGCAGTTGCATGGGCCCCGCGGTATTATCGTGCAAGGCGAAGACATTTTTCCTTTTCGGGCGTCGTGGTTGCCGACTGGCGAGTTCGTATACACGTCGGGGGGCAAGATCCAGCGGCGCGCCCTGAAAACCATGCAGTCTTCCGTTATTGAGTTCTCCGCGCAGCTTCCAATCGTCAAGCCGAAGTACAAGAAAGTGCGCCGGGACTTCGATTCGGTCGCATCACGCCCGGTCCTCGGAATCGGCAGCCCGGCCTTGTCGCCCGATGCCCGCAATATCGCGTTCCGCGCTCTCAACGATATCTGGACGATGACGATAGGAGACCGGCCGCGCCGCGTTTGCGGCGACGGATTCCATAAATCCGATCCGGCATGGTCGCCTGACGGGCACTGGCTGTCTTATTCAAGTGACCGCGGCGGCAAGCTAGATATCTGGTTGCGCGACCTGCGCACCGGCGAGGATCGCCAACTCACACACTTGTCCGATGCTGCGTTATCCGGTTCATGGTCGCAGGACGGCAGATTGATCGCTTTTTTGGATCAGGCCGGCAACCTTTATACGATTGAGATCGAGAGCGGCACTGTTCAGAAAGTCTATGGTCCTTTATGGGAACCGGGCAGGCCAAGTTGGGGGCCTGATGGGCGGACAATCGCCCTTGCAGCATTCAAACCTTACTCTACTAGCTATCGAGAGGGGCTGAGTGAAATCCTGACCGTCGATCGGATAACCGGTGAGGTCGAATACCAGTCCGCTCTTCCACACCGATCACTCAGTACGCGCGGCGACGACGGACCTGTGTGGTCACCTGACGGGACGAAGGTCGCTTTCGTGCTGGCCAGTCTGCTGTGGATCGCTCCGGTCAATGCCCGATGCAGGCTGACCGGCCCGCCACGTGTGATCAATGCGGAGGTTACGGACGCGCCGACGTGGAGCGGTGACTCCAAAACCTTGCTTTATCTATGTAATGGAAGTTTGCGGTTGCTTGCGGCCGACGGGGGAGAGCCGCAAAGCGTGCCGCTTTCGTTGCATTGGGCAATGGCCAAACCCGCGGGCCGGACAGTACTCCGCGTCGCACGCTTATGGGATGGCCGCAGTCCGGACCTTCGGGAGAATGTCGACATCCTCATCGACTGCAACAAGATCACCGGTATTGTGTCCCAGAGCGGCGATGCTTATGGCGACGCCAAAATCGTCGATGCTCCTCGGTCCACAGCCATGCCTGGGTTGATGGACATGCACACCCATCGCCAAATGCAGGGCTATTCATATGGCGACCGGCAAGGCCGGTTGTGGCTTTCTCTGGGGATCACGACGACCCGCTCCGTCGGCTCGCCCGCTTATCACATGGTGGAGGACAGGGAATCCATCGACTCCGGGGCACGGGTGGGTCCGCGTCATTTTGCGACGGGGGAGGCGATCGACGGGTCCAGGATATTCTACAATTTCATGCGCCCGGTCACCGAGCAGGGACAGATCGCCCTCGAGTTGCAACGCGCGGAAGCCTTGTCGTACGATCTCGTCAAAACCTATGTCCGATTGGCGCCCGAGACGCAACGCGATGTCATTGCCTGGGCGCATGCCCGCGGTCTGCATGTCACGTCGCACTACCAGTATCCCGCCGCGGCTTTCGGCGCCGACGGGATGGAGCATCTTGGCGCCACCAGCCGGCTCGGTTACTCGCGAACCATGAGTCGATTGGGAGTCGCCTATCAGGACGTCATCGAGATATTCGTGCAGAGCGGCATCGCGTGTACGCCGACCATCTTCACCGCAAACGCATTGCTGGGCGAGAATCGTTCGTGGATCGATGACGTCCGGATTAAAACGTTTTATCCCGCGTGGGAGTATGCGCGACTCAAAGAACGTGCTAGACTGATGGCAGGTCCAAATGGGCTGACCACGATGGCCGAACTCGAACGCAATGTCGCGCAAGTCAAGAGGCTGTTGCGCGATGGCGCCCGAATCATCACTGGGACCGACGCACCGATCGATTTCCCTGCCATCAGCTTACATCTCAATCTGCAGGCGATGGTTCGCTATGGTGTGAGTCCATATGAAGCGCTGTTGACGGCAACCCGCTATCCTGGCGAATTTCTGGGCCAACCCTTGGGGACGATTGCCAAGGGGGCCCTTGCCGACATCGTCCTCGTCGATGGAAATCCGCTGCTGCATATCGAGGATGCCGCAAATGTCAGGCGTGTGGTCAAGAACGGTGAGGTTTCGAGCATCGAGGATCTGCTCGCGCCCTTCGTTGCAACGCAAGTTCACCAGCACGGAAGTAACACGATTTTGCCGCCAGTTCGGACCAGCGTGAATGACGCGCGTTTCTGGTGGCACGGGCAGGAATTCGTTGAAAACAGCAGGGCATGTTGCTGCTGTACGGCGATGCCGCGGTTTCGCTGCACGGATTAAGGCTCGAATTCTTGCGGAATTGACGAGTTGGAGCGGCAGTCCGATTGAGGCGACTGAACGTCACGCCGTAGGCTCACGGAGTCGTGGTCCCTGCAATGAGGCTTCCCGCGACTGAAAGCTTGCCAGCATATCCGCAGCATTCGTCACGGTCACGGTTCGGCAGCGACCGCCCCGGATGGGGGCGGTCGCTCAAAGGCGCACCTTGCGGCCCTTGTGGACCAGCTTGCGCTTCCGTGGTTCGGCCTCTCTCACTAACATCCCGCAGATGGGGAAAGGAGGGCCTTTTCATAAACCGGAACCGACCACACGTATGCGCAGGCGAGGATCGGTATAGGAAAGAACCTTTCCACCTTCTCGGCTCGTCGGCTTTATAGCTCTGCTGACGTTGTTCGGCGTTTCAAGCTGCCGCCGAGAGACTGCTGCAGTCCTTCGAAGACCATCTCGAAATCCCGTGAGGATGAAGCCTCAGAGCGCGGTCCATGAATTCGGCGGACTCGTCCTCAGCACTCCTTCCGGAGGCGCAGTTCCCACAGCTTCTTCAACTTGCTGTTGTGTTCGATCTGCTTCAATCCCGTGCTGTCCGTCGGCGGCTATTATATTTTATCCAGCCGACGCGTCGTGCCGCAGATTCCGAAGGTGCGGCGGATCTCCGCAACTGAAATCTGATATCCCGCCTGCTGTAAAGGCGACGGGGGATCTACAGATTCGAGAATTTCGAGGTTTAATGGCCTTGCTCCTCCCACGGCGATCATAGCTGCAAGGCTTTCACTCTGGCTCAAGGTTCCCGGAGCAGACTAGCCAACAGCCGCGGCGTAGTTGGTCCGCCACTCGGCTATGAAGACGTTGGAACCCCAGCCCCCCATAGTGAACGTCGTAGTGGCCGGTGCTTCTGAATGGTCTGCCCGACTTACGTCCTGCGCAAAACTGGGCCCTGGATTCTAGCGAAGGTTCCAGAGGGGGCCGTGTGAGCCGAATGACGGTTTGCAAGAAGCAGCCACAATCCGCTCCCGAATCTGGTCGACTGGTCTCTGACGGCTAGCCCTCTCAGTACCCGCGAGCGGGAGAACGTCGCTTTATCGTTCTCTTTCCGCCTCACCTTCGCGCCGCTTGCACGTCACTTGCCATGACTGCATCAGAGTAGCTGTTTCCGAAATGGGTGCGGAGGTAGTTCACGACTGCCGCGATCTGGTCGTCGTCCATCATTCCGCCGAAGGAGGGCATACCGCGGCGGCCGTTGAGGACGACATCGATCGCATAAAAGCTCGCGTCGAGATTGCGGTTGGCGACTAGCGACGGATAGCTGGCGGCACCGCTCGCCCCCATCGCATCGATCATGTGGCAACCGCGGCACACATTAATATATAGCTGCTCGCCAGTCGTCTCGCCAAAGCGATCGCTGGAGGAAAAATAGTAGGTTTTTGGCGCCTTGGGATCGTTTTGCTCGAGCAGGGGATGCGACGACCGCAACAACAGCGCCGCTATGGCTGCGAAGATGACATGCTTAAAGCGCCGACGCATCTTCGCCTCATGGCTTGACCACCCGCTCATGCAGCCGCGCGATGGCATCAAGTGAGGAGAGGATTGCGCCCTCCTGCCAAGCCGGCAATGCCGACGCGTGCTCGCCAGCGAGCAAAATGCGCCCGTCGATCCCACATAGATTGCTATAATGCTGCTTGCGGGTCTCCTCCGACCAGTGGCCGCTACACCCAAGCGTGAATGGCACCCGGTGCCAGGCAACCGCGATGCCGTTCTCGAACTCCGTCCGGTATTGAGGATGGATGACGGCGCCGAACTCGACCGCGCGCGCCACGCGCTCATCCGGCGGCATGGCGGTGAACTCGAAGGCATTGGCGTCCTCGAAAAGATAAGCACCGAGCAAGATGCCGCGGCCGGACTTGTTGTAGTCGGTGTTAGGATAGCCGATCTCACGGATTGGCAAATCCGTGTAGCTGATCCCCCCGTAGATCGCGTCGTCCTCCTCCCAGAATCGGCGTTTAAATTGCAGCCCGACTTTTACCGATGCCCCATAAGGCACGGCATCTATAGCCGCCTTCATCGCGGCACCGACATTGATCGGCAATTGGCTCAGGATCGACAACGGGATCGCGCACAGGCACCAATCGGCAGTGACCTTTTGCAACTGCGTGGGATTATTGGCGTCCACATAGGTCACGGTAACGCCGCTATCGTTCTGCCAAATTTCTGTGACCTTTGCATTATAGCGGATGAGTTCGCCGAGTTCGCGCGCGAACGCCTTGCCGATCATATCCATGCCGCCGACCGGCTGGAACATTGTGGTCTGCAATTCGTACCTCGCGAAATTCCAAAAATAGCGCCACAGTTGCGACTTCAGGATATCCGAGAGCGCTACCGGTTCGCTCGGAAGGGGAGTCGCGGACAGCCCTCCGCCGGGCGGTTTGGCGTAGCCGCGATATCCGGAGGCAATCAGGCCCTCTCTGTATTTGTAATTGTGATCAAGCGCGCCCCACGATTTCAATGCAAGCAGCAGGATTTCCTTGTCCTTCACGGAAACCGCCTGATCCAAGTCGCCCTGGTTTGCAACTTTCGCAAGCAGTTCCGAAATCTGGCCCTGGAAATCTGCCTTTACTGCGCGGATTCGCTGCGGCGCCCCACCGAAAGCGCCCGAGGCGTGTAGATACGCGTTGTGATTGACCTGGACAAAGGGCTCGAGCGCAACGCCAAGCCTCTTGCAATAATCCAACAGCGCGCGGTGATGATAGGGAATCCGCCATGGCCCCGGATCGAGATGAAGGCCCTTCTCGAAGGCGCAGGTCTGCTTGAAGCCGCCGAGTTCAACAAAACTATCGCCACCGCGCAGGGTCCAGTTTCGCCCGCCGGGGCGATCGTTAAACTCCAGCACCAGGACCTTGTAGCCGGCCTGACGGAGCTCCAGTGCCGCCGTCATGCCGGCAAGGCCCGCACCAATAACGAGCACAGAAGCGCCTTTGGCATCACCGTCCAGGTGGATCGGCCCTGTGTAACGAGATTCAGAGGCAACGCCAAGGGCCGTCATCGTTTGGTACATCGCGGCGCTGCCGGCCACGGTACCAATCAACGAGAGCAGATCGCGTCGTCGCACGGTGAGAGGCTCGTTCTGCATAGGCATTCGATCGCCCCAAAACGGCTCAGGCCGCGTCTGCCAACGAAACGCGAGGCTGCTCCGCATTAGGTATGATGTTGACGGGAAGTTCTTGCTGATGGCCGTGTTGATTCGCAGCTTGTAACTCGCGCTGCAAACGGACGTTCGTTTGGCAGGCGGCTATCGCTGGAAGATCAGCGGCGGGGCATAACTGGCTGCAATAATGGCCGTGCGGCAAAAGCGCATCGGAGTTGTTGGGTGCGACGCCTGGCGGCAAACATCGAGTCGACGCTGAAGGGGCCGATCCAAATTGTTGAGAGCCATAGATAGGCGTCCGGCGCCTCACTGAACGTGGCATAGCGTCCTCCTGGTTTGCGTCGAAGACAAAAGCAGGATTTGCGCCACCGAAAGGCGCGACAGGCGGACAGCTCCATATGAGAGCAATGTGGCGGTTCACACGGAGTGGCGTGTTTCCAGACGCGGGCAGCGTCTGCTCTCCAACGAGATACGGTGCGTCCGAAATGCGGTGCCGCCTCTTACAATCGACTGGGTCGACGCGGTTTGTAAGCAGCCCACTCTGTTTGATAGGTTGGATGAAGCGAAGCGGGCGGCACCCGGAATTCAGTTCTCTTTCTCCTTCCGTTGGCGTGTCAGTTTTCCGGCCACTGTTCGATCCCTGCGTTGGCGTGCGTTAAGTGCTTGGGCAGGGTCAAATATCCTCGCGGCAGATCGTGTCGTGCAGCAAAGAAGCGGAAGGCAAGCTCCACCTTAGCCTAAAGGAGTGTCGTCTGGAGTTTCTCAATTGTTAATGAGCGTTTTGACTCATCACCTATCCATTCATTCCCGCTCTCCATGTTCACAGGCGTACTTTAATCCGGGGTCCGTTCTTCAACCTGAATTGCCCTGTTTCATCGCTGTCAGACCGAAGGAGACGCCGTTTGAACAGCCTGCCTCTCCGTCACACAAACCCAACGTACAGCTTTCCCGTATCCGGCTTTCGTGAAACAACTTTCGCGATCGAAGCGACGACGGTCTACGAGATGCCGCAGCTTGGAGTCCTTGCAACTGGTTGGTGGGATATGCCCCGCCACGCTCAGGGAGGTTCATGATCCCTTGTCCGGTTTCCCACAGCGGTACGACGACTGTCGCATTCAAAACACCCCCGCCGTTTGCGACTGTCGGAATACGTCTTAAATGGCATTGGCACGGCTGTTGCTTTTCAGAGAGGCATCAACGCTGACCGAGGTCAGATGCATTCAATGTGGGGTTGGAGTTCCGCCCGCTTTGCGAAGAAGCCAACCCGCAACAAGGGAGATCTCGGCCGCAATCGACGATCCCGTCCCACAACTGAACCGGCTCTTTGCATGGGGCGACCGTGAGGAAGATGCTTCATGCCTTTGCTATCTGTATGGGCTCCAAACGGCAAGGAGTTGTAGATCGTTAAGCATTTTCACTCCCTAAGCCGCTGAAGGTGGTTCTGACTTTTGCGTCTGTCTGCGTCTGGGAACTCGCAGTCGTCGAGCGCGAAGCCGATGCCCATCGCAACCAGCGTCACCACGATGCACGCGTGCGCGGTGTGTACGACAAAGGCGCGATCATTCAAAACGAACTCGTCCTCGGAGAGTACAGAAGTTGATAAGGTTGTCAGGATCGGTCGGTGGACCTTTGCGCAAGCGAGCACGTCCTTGGCGGACCATCGGAGGGAGTGCCAGAGCCGCGCGAAGTACGCATCACGAGCGCTAGATAGGTTGATCGATATGTCGATCCGGCCTCGCCAGGCACTGATCTATTGCCTGCCGGATGTTCGAAATGCTTCGCCGCGATCCGGAATTCGCGCATCGTACCGGCTTTGCCACGTCAATTATCCATGCATTCCACCGATGTACAACGACGGCAGGGCAAAAAGCATCACGGGGGATCGGCGAGTTATGAACAGATGATTACCTTTTTGCTTGGGCAACAAGACGATCTCGGCTCAACTGATGCGAGCGGAGAATCGGCCATCGGGTTTTGATTATCTTCGGCTTTTTCTGGCGATCAGCGTCATAGCCGTCCATAGCATATCAATATGCTACGGCATGCAGATTCATCTGGAGATGTGGGGTGGTCCGCTGCACCCAATCTTGAAATTTATTGTTCCATGCTTCTTTGCAATGAGTGGATTCCTCGTCGCGGGAAGTCTGGAACGTAACACAGTCTCTGCATTTCTGACCCTCAGATTTCTACGAATTGTTCCGGGCCTTTCCGTTGAGACGCTAATTTCCGCACTGCTATTGGGCGCGCTGTTAACGTCGCTGTCTCTAACAGACTATTTTTCCCATGAAGAATTCTGGCGCTACATGGCCAGTATCGTAGGCTGGGTGCACATCTACCTTCCCGGCGTTTTCGAGAACCGATCTTCTCCGAACTATGTGAACGGGTCAATTTGGACTATTCCTTTTGAATTGGAATGCTATGCTGCAATGGCAGCTTTGGGAGTAGCTGGGGTCGCCAAGAGACCGATCCTTTTCACGAGCGTAGCCATTCTTGCGATGCTCGCTTTGTCCGCAAAGGGAATGACGTCCCCCAGTTACGGCGTTAGCCACGGAGAGATGGTCCTCCCCTTCATGTTCGGAGTTGCAATCTATCTACTCCGGAACATGCTGCCGTTCTCGTTTCCTCTATTCGTTCTGAGCTTAACACTGTCCTTAGGGCTCTTCTACTTCAGAGTGATATCTTACCTCGAGGCACCATTCGTCGCCTACTCAGCAACTTACGTCGGACTACTGAATCCAAGGCGAGTGCTTCTGGTGCGTGGCGCCGATTACTCATACGGCATCTATATCTACGCCTTTCCTTTTCAACAGGCAGCCTTTGAATTGCTTCCAGGCGGGACTTTCTGGCTTTTGAACATCGCCTATGGCGTCGTCTCTTCAGGTGCAGCCGCGTATCTCTCCTGGACTTTTGTTGAGAAAAGAGTTCTGGAACAGCGCGCAGCCGTGCTATCGCGCCTCGCAAAATTCATAGAGTGGCTTCGTTTGCGTTTCGGGGTTCTGTAAATGCCCTTGGCAGTTTATCTTTCCGAAGATACTCGGCAGTGGTCCACCGCCGTGACTGCTCTGGATCGCACAAAACCGTAACCGTCGCCACGTTGCTCATTTGTTTGCAATTCAATGAGCAAATCATTTCTTCCTCGAGCACAGTCTCCGGGAAGGCCGACGTCACCGGAGACCTTTACGGTGTCCCTGGTCAGCCATCCAGTCGAGTTCCGCAAGGACATCGATGGCCTTGTCGCGGTTGTGCGCGGTGCCGGCTCTGTTCCGGTCGAGGCCGGGTTTTGTGTGTTCCGGGCTGACCGTGCCCCCGGATGTTATGCAGTTCTGAGTTGGTCCCGAGAGTTTGGATTAGATAAATGACAAGTGAAGAAGTTTCTCGCCCGCCCGATCGAGGGCGACTGGCTGCATCTGTGGATCCACGCCACCTACGTGATGGTGCGCCAGAATGGGGCACATCATATCTGTCGCGTTGATCATTGCGGTCGGCTTCGACAGCGACGGCCGGCGCGAAGTGCTCCGCATGGATATCGGTCCTACCGAAGCCGAGACGTTCTGGACCGCGTTCCTGCGCAAGCTCACCAGGCGCGGCGTCAAGCTCGTCGTCTCCGACGCCCACGAAGAGATCAAGGTGACCGCCATCAGAGTGCTGAACGAGAGTTGGCAGCGCTGCCGCGTCCATTTACGCGCAACGCTCTGCCGCAAGCCGGCAGCGCGTCATCTCCGTCTTTCGGCGATGCCGTCGGCGGGCTGCACGGGTCTCTGCAGTTCTGATTGCGCTCATCCACGGCGGAAAAGGGGACAAGGGCAGTTCATTGATCTGCCGCAGATCGAGTACATGCCTCCCGCTTTTAGCATCATGGCTCACCGCTCACTCGATCGAAGGTAAGGCGCCGCCAATTTATGGTAATGGACACACTCATCTCAAATGCGGATCTAGGGGCCCCGGAGGAAGCTCTGTGACGATTGGTTGGTCGGGCACAGGGGCAGAAGCACGCTATCTCACTGCTGTCATGACGATGAGAGAACCTATAAGATCTGTTGCTGTCGAGAAGGATAAAGCATAACCAAGCCTTGTCGCCTTTAGAGCACGATATCTTCGGTATGATGCGGCGGTCGAAGTGACGGTTGCGCCTGCCTCTCGCTTCCTTGTAATTCAATCCATCAGGTAGTCCATTAGCGCGCTTGGCGCCTCGTTCGCCATATCGGGCTCAGGCGTCGGTGGTGTCCCTGGGGAAGACAAACAACTTCCATCGAGCTGAACTCGTTGCGAAACGCCTTCCTCTGTTGGCAAACACGATGGAATCCTCACCTGGTCCCTAGCCGCGCGATGAAAACTTCGGTGCAGGCGATGCCATATTCACGTCCCGCCTCGAGAAGCACTCGATCGCGAGCTAGCGCTGCGCGCAAGACTGCCGAACGCGGACAGCGGCAGGGGCGCGATAGATAGCATGTAGATCGGCGCTGAAGCCAATCCGGACGACAAAAGTCAGTCTCGTCGGGGACAGAGTGAGAAGCACACTACAAGATAATGCGGACGGAACGAAACAAAGAGAGAGCACATGGGAGATCGTGTCGAATTCAGGTATTCTTTCCTCCAGAAGGCACAAGAAGTGCGAAAGAGGTGCAAGCGGAGACCTGCGGAGAGCGGTGATGCAAACGAAGCGAGTAGAGTTCGCGAGGCCGAACCGTCGTTCTCACGTGAGCGATCCAATCAGGCCTAGGAACCTCTAGTTGACGACAGATCCGCGGAGAGCGGAAGCGCGGACGTAAACGTCAAGTGTCGCGATTATTGCAAGTGCTCTGTCGCATTGACGACGCATGTCACGATGCGCTCGACAATCCTTGGTGCCGCCCTTCGAGTCGAGATCTTCCGGGCTTGTATCGACATTTTTTTCGAGGTCTTGCGGTGCAAGATTTTGCGATCGGTATCGTGTGGTATGGGATTTGCTCTTCTCGATCCCTAGATCGTCTCGGCTCCGGGAGAAACACATGGTCGATGTGCAAGACGTTGTGCTGTCCGCACGGGAAAAACAGTGCTTGCGGTGGGTAGAGGAGGGCAAATCATCCTGGGCAATCGGAGTCATACTCGAGGTTAGCGAGAATACTGTCAACTTTCACCTTAAGAACGCGATGCGAAAGCTGGAAACAACCAGCCGCACCCAGTGCGTTGTGAAGGCGCGCCGCCTCAGGCTTATCTGAGTTACAGCGCCTGCTGCCATTCAGCGCGTGCGCGGCGACCCTATCGTCACGTACCGGAATCAATCCGTTGCAATCCGATCTCGTCTCCCTGTCGCGCGCCATGGAAAACTGCCCCTCGGCGCCATGAGGAATTGCCCCCTCCTTGGATAGCCAAGGAGAGAGCAAATGAACGAGGAACAGAATCACTAGAGGCTCGTCGTGGAGTGATCCACGGGGGCAGGTAATGAAGACGCCGGTTGACGTGGCGGAGATGTCGCGCCTGAGGGCGTGCGGATGGGGGCTGAAGCGGATTGCGCGCGAGCTGGGCTGCAGCCATCACGCTGCAGCGCGCGGTGCAGCCTTATCGGCAGGCGCTGAAGGCGGAGGCGCTTGCGACGATGCGGTTCGAGACACCTCCGGGTCGCCAGCTGCAAATCGACTTCGGGGAGCGTCTGGTCGAGATCGGCGGAACGAAGGTCAAGGCATTCGTGTTCGTGGCGACGCTCGGACATTCGCGACGGCTCCATGTGCGAGCGTTCCGGGCCGAGAAGCAAGAACACTGGTTTGGCGGGCTCGAGAGCACATTCACCACCTTCAGCGGTGTACCCGAGGAAGTGCTGATGGATAACCCACGCGCACTTGTGGTGCGCCACGACGCGGTGAGCCGGTCGGTTCAGTTCAACGACAGGCTGATTGCCTTCTCGAAGCACTTGGGCTTCCGTCCTCGCGCCTGCGCACCATATCGGGCACGCACAAAGGGCAAGACGGAGAATGGCGTTGGCTATGTGAAGAAGAACGCGATCGCAGGTCATTCCTTTGCAACTTGGAACGCGTTTGAGGCCCATCTCGCCAGGTGGGAGCGAGAGGTTGCGAACGTCCGTATCCACGGCACGACCGGCGAAGCACCGATCATCCGCTTCGCACGAGACGAGGCCCACCGGTTAAAACCGCTCGGCGGGCGGCCCTCGTTCGGATCATTGCGCGAGCTAACCCGGATCGTCGGCAATGATTGTGCCATCGAGATCGACACCAACAGTTACTCGGTACCGTGGCGCCTTATTGGTGAGCGGGTCGCGGTGACCGTCGCGGCCGGCGAGGTGCGGATCCGCCATGGCGTGCACCAGGTCGCGGTTCACGAGCAATCGAAGGGGCGCCGGCTGCGGATCGTCGATCCGATCCATCTCGCTGGTGTTGCCGGGCGCAATGGCGCGGTCCGCCGCCCGGAGATTGCAGCGGCGGTGCAGGAATCGTCTCCCCCGCATTCGTTGTTGCGTCCGCTTGCCGAATATGAAGCCGTGATCGGGGGAAGCTTCTGATGACGCGCGCAAAGAAGCCAACCGAAGCACCGACTGATCCCCTTGATGCCATGCTGGCGCGATTGCAGCTCTCCGGCATCCGCGATCAGCTTGATAGTTTGCTCGACGAGGCGGCGCGCGCGAACCTGTCGGCGCGTGAGACGCTGATCCTGCTGTACGAACGTGAGATCGCGCGCAAGGATCATCGCCGCATCGATATGGCGCTGAAGCTTGCACACTTCCCGGCCGTAAAGGAGCTCGCAGGCTTCGACTTCGAGGCGCAGCCCTCGATCGATCCCAAGCAGATCCGCGACTTGGCCGCGTCACGTTGGATCGCCAACGGCGAGAATGTGCTGCTGCTCGGACCGCCGGGCGTCGGTAAGACGCACTTGTCGATCGCACTCGGGCGAGAAGCGATCCTAGCCGGTTATACCGTGCAGTTCACCACGGCGACGACGCTCGTCGCGGGCCTGGCCAAGGCGCATGGCGACCGGCGCCTGGACGAGAAGCTGCTCGCGCTGGCGAAGCCGAAGCTGCTCATCGTCGACGAGCTCGGCTATCTGCCGCTGGAGCCGGACGCCGCTGACCTGCCGCTGAACTTTCATCCATTGGCGATTAGAGTCTCGGCGGATGTTACGCCGTTTGGCGCGGGGTGAACAACGTGCGATCGGCGGAGCTGGTCGGGGTTGCGCAGCCGGTCGCACGTTGCGGTGAGGTTGGCGGAATAGGCCGCGGGTGTTAGATAGCCCAGCGACGAATGCGGGCGGTGGCTATTGTAGTCATCGGCCCACGCCGCAATCCTGGTTCGGGCGTGATCAAGGCCGAAGAACAGGGTTTCGTTGAGAAGCTCGTCTCGCATCCGGCCGTTGAAGCTTTCACAGAAGCCGTTCTGCATGGGTTTGCCTGGCGCGATAAAGTGCCAGGCAATCTGGTTGTCCTCTGACCAAGTCAGAATGGCGTTGCAGGTGAACTCGGTGCCGTTGTCCGAGACGATCATGCCAGGCTTGCCGCGGCGACCAATCAACGCCGTCAGCTCGCGCGCCACCCGCCGTCCCGGGATCGAAGTATCGGGGATCGCCGCCAGGCATTCCCGGGTCACGTCATCGACGATGTTGAGGATCCGGAACCGGCGCCCATTGGCAAACTGGTCATGGACAAAATCCAGCAACCAACGGGCATTCGGCCGGGCCTCGAGCAGGATCGGCGCCCGGGTGCCGACCGCGCGGCGGCGAGCCCGGCGCTTACGCACGCTGAGGCCTTCCTCCCGATAAAGCCGGTAGATACGGTTCAGCCCGGACGGCTCGCCATGCTGACGCAGCAGCACGAATAACCGCCGATAGCCGAAGCGCCGGCGGGCGTTGGCCAGTTCGCGCAGTTGGACCCGCAGTTCGGCATCGGGCGGCCGGCTCGACCGATAACGGATCATCTTGCGGTCGGCGCTGACGATGATGCAGGCCCGCCGTTCTGACAGTCCCAATTCGGCCTGCAGATGCGCGACAGCTTCGCGCTTGGCGGCGGGCCCTACCATTTTTTTGAAAGAAGCTCACGCAGCGCCGCCGCATCCAGCATCTGCTCGGCCAATAGCTTCTTCGTACGCCTCCGATGGGGGCCGTCTTGCGTGAGGGTTGGTAATTCGCGAAGCGTGTGACCTTAAGTCTAGCTTTAAGGTCATCAGGCGATGCGGGTCGAGGTTTTAGGCGGGCTGGAGCGGCGGCGGCGTTGGTCGCAGGACGACAAGGCACGGATTGTCGAGGAGACGTTGGCACCGGGCGCGAAGGTAACTGAGGTTGCGCGGCGCAACGGAGTAGCGGCCAGCCTGGTGTTTACCTGGCGTCGACAAGCACGGACATCGGAACAAGTTGCACCATCTTTTACGCCGGTGCAGATCGCCGCCGTAGCGGCTTCGACTGAAGAAACTGCGAAGCTTTTGCCTACGGTTGATGGCCGAGTTCGCTCGGCGGCAGCCGCACGTACTGGATTGATAGAGATCGATCTCGGCAACCGACGGTGCATCCGGGTGGATGCGCACGTCGATCCGGAGGCGCTGGCGCGGGTCCTCGATGTGCTTGGACGCCGATGATTGCTGTACCAGGGAATGTGCGAGTGTGGCTGGCGACAGGCTACACGGATATGCGCAGAGGCTTTCCGTCGCTGGCCCTCCAAGTGCAGGAGGTGCTGCACAAAGAACCGCTCAGCGGTCATTTGTTTGTCTTCCGCGGTCGCCGCAGCGATCTTGTGAAGGTGATCTGGCACGATGGTCAGGGAGCCTGCTTGTTCACAAAAAAACTCGAGAGAGGAAAGTTTATCTGGCCATCGGTTGCCGGTGAAGCGGTAACGATCTCGCTGGCGCAGTTGAGCTATCTGCTGTCCGGGATCGATTGGCGCAATCCGCAAGAAACCCAGCGGCCGACGCGGGTCGGATAATCGTTTTGGGTTTGAATCTGATGCTCGATCTGATTCAATGGCGTCATGACATCGAAGCCGGACGACCTTCCTTCGGATCTCACGAGAGCCTACCTTGCTCTGCTGGCCGAGCGCGAGGCGTTGCAGGCTGAACGCGATGTGGCAGTCGCGGATGCCGCCAACGCGCGGGCGGAGCTATCGGACAGCGAGGTGCTGATCGCTCATCTTGAGCTACGGATCGAGAAGCTCAAACGCGAACTGCACGGGCAGCGCTCCGAGCGCACGGCGCGTTTACTCGAGCAGTTGGAATTGGAGCTCGAAGAACTCGCCACCACGGCGACCGAGAATGAGCTTGCCGCGCAGGCCGCAGCAGCGAAGACGCAGAACGTTCGCCCCTTCATGCGCAAGCGGCCGGTTCGCCAGCCATGGCCGGACGACATCGAACACGAGCGCGTCGTCATTGAGGCTCCAACGAGCTGCGCCTGCTGCGGTGGATCTCGGCTGGCGAAGGTCGGAGAGGATGTGACCAAGACGCTGGAGGAGATCCCGCGTCGCTTCAAGGTGATCGAGACGATACGCGAGAAGTTCACCTGCCGCGATTGCGAGAAGATCAGCCAGCCGCCGGCACCGTTCCATGCCACGCCGCGCGGCTTCATCGGTCCGCAATTGCTGGCGACAATGCTGTTCGACAAGTTCGGCATGCATATCCCGCTCAATCGCCAGAGCGTGCGCTTCAAGGCTGAGCGGATCGACCTGCCGCTGTCGACGCTGGCCGACCAGGTCGGCCACGGAACCTTCGCCGTCATGCCGCTGTTCCAGCTGATCGAGCGTCATGTGCTCGCGGCCGAGCGCCTTCATGGCGACGACACCACTATCCGCATCCTGGCGAAGGGCAAGTGCACGACCGGCCGGATCTGGACCTATGTGCGGGATGACCGGCCGTTCGCCGGGCCTGCGCCGCCGGCGGCGGTCTATTATGCCTCGGGCAACCGACGGGGCGAACATCCTCAGAAGCATCTGGCCGCCTTCGCCGGCATTCTGCAGGCGGATTGCTATGGCGGCTTCGAGCCGTTGTTCGACCCAAAAAGGAAAGCAATGCCGATCACGCCGGCGTTTTGCCTGGCCCATGCGCGGCGGGGATTCTTCGAACTGGCTGACATCGAGAAAGCCGCCCGGGAAGGCCGCAAGGGCAAACCGGTCTCCCCGATCGCGCTGGAGGCGGTCAGGCGTCTGGATGCGTTGTTCGAGATCGAGCGCGCCATCAACGGCCGTAGTGCCGACGAGCGGCGTGCCGTGCGCCAGGAGCGGAGCAAGCCGCTGCTCGACGACATGCATGACTGGCTGCTCCGCGAGCGAGAAAGCCTCTCGCGCTCCGCCGAGGTCCTGAAGCCCATGAACTACATGCTCAAGCGCTGGGACGACTTCGTCCGCTTCCTCGACGATGGCCGGATCTGCTTGACCAACAATTGCGCTGAGCGTGCATTGAGAGGCATTGCCTTGGGAAGGCGCAACTGGACCTTCGCTGGTAGCCAACGTGGCGCCGACCGTGCCGCGATCATGCTGACGATGATCACGACCTGCCGCCTCAACGACGTCGATCCAAAGGCCTGGCTCGCCGACGTCCTCGCCCGGATCGCCGATCTTCCCGCGTCGCGGCTGCGCGAACTGCTGCCCTGGGAATGGAAGCTCCTGCACCAAGCCGGCAAGTCCGCCGATCAGCAAGCCGCCTGACCTTCACGCAACGCCATCGTAGAACTCGCCGCGCTCGCGCGCATGTGTCAATCAGGCGGCCTTCGTCGTATGCGTACGCTTCTTCAGCTTGGCGTTCTCGTCCTCAAGCTGCCGTAGCCGCTTGGCATCCGAGACGTCCATACCGCCGAATTTGGACTTCCAGTTGTAAAGCGTCGCTTCCGAGACGCCGTGCTTGCGTGCCAAATCGGCCGTCTTCGCACCGGCCTCATGCTCGCGCAGCACGCCTATAATCTGCTCTTCCGTAAACCTGGCTCGCTTCATTTGTCCGTTCTTCAGAAGGCCGGACTCTAACTTCAACTGGAGGAAATCGGCAGGGGCAGGTCACCGCGCATCTGTTCTTCCAGCTGGTCAGCCGCCGTTACGAAACCGGTGCCATGCTGATCACGTCGAATCGCAGCGTTGCCGAATGGGCACCGTATTCGCCGATCCCGTGGTCGCCACCGCGATCCTCGACCGGCTCCTGCACCACAGCCACGTGCTGACGATCCGCGGCGACAGCTACCGGCTCCGCGCCAAACGGAAGAGCGGCCTCATCAAGGCGCCGCCCGCCGGTGACGGCCCTCCGGTCGGCCGCCTCCCTCCTGCCCGTCACCGGCGGAAACGACCATCAAACGACATCATGAAACCCAGGGTGGGAGCAGTTCTTCATGACGCAAAGGGGGCAGTTCCGGATGGCGTTTGACACTCCCGAGAGCAGCGGGTTGCTCGACCCACGATCTGGCCGTTGCGGGGCGCGATTGCTCCTAGTCATCGCCGGTCTTCTGGCGTTGGATCCCGCAACTAGGCCTAGCCGCGGCCGAGGAAGCCGCCCGCGAACGGAGCCGTGATTCACTGGAATCGTCGACTGGGCCTTCGGCAAGAAACAGCGCCAGGGGACGATCGTGTACGGCCTGGAGAGCCGCGGTATGCCGTGCTTGCGAATGGCCGCACTGTGATGCTGCGGGTTTAACTTTCTGGAGCATCCGACGGTGTCGCCGCCATGATGGCGACTACCGACAGGGGCGCCGCTCTTATCGTCCACGCAGCTGAGCGTTTGTGCTTGATGGAGCAACCCGCGCTCAGCTCTCGCTCATAGCACGCGTCCTTTCTTGCGGCCGGTCCGAATTGTGTTGGGTGCGCCGCCGAATTCAAAACGGCTCGGGGCCGCGAAAAACGCGCATCAAGATCGGTATCTCGAGCGCAAGCAGACCGACGCCGCAGTTATCGAGCTCGTCAGGAATTGGTGGACTGTCATCGAGATCGGACAGGATCGGAATGTCATTCTATTCACAGCGAGAGGGCACAGTTAACCAGGGTCTCCGGTCCTCCACTATGTTGTCGCCACGAAGCAAGTTTATGAAGTGTGGCACTTTGCCCATTCAAGCCGTAAAGTTCTTATCGCGCCGTTTGCAAGACGCAGCACATCCCGCTCGCCGGTCTCGACCGAGCACTCCGAACGAGTTCGTAACTGATCATAGAGCAGGGTCCGAGGGCTATGTGCCAGGATCGGATCTATCTCCAAAAGGCGCCAGGCCTTTATAAATGCGGCGCTCACAAGAGCCTCATGAGGCGGGATACGCTCGGGTTGAATCCGATGCATGATGAAAAGAGGCCCCAGACAAATCTGACAAAGAGCGCAACAGTTATGCCGGAGCTCGGGTTCTTTGGAGGTGTAAACGCGATCCGTGCCCTCACACCCTCACACGACCAGTGATGCAGCGGATAGTTATAGAGGCGGTTTCTTAAAGCTACAATGACGGACGTACGGCTTTGATCCAGCAAGTTTACCCTCGAGTTTCGCGTAGTACTGTCTGTGAGAACCTCGTTGTCGATTGCCCTAGTTTAACGACCCCTCGTCGGGCCTGAGCATTAGCTGTGCCGGATAGTGCCTTGCACCAAACACCTGGTCATCAGTCATGAATCCGGTCTGGACCAGCTTATCGAGAACCAGGCTTGCACGCTGACGCACATTCCGAAGACCAATGTGCGAAGCGACATCGAGCGGCTCATTTAGCAAGCCGGCAAGGGTGGCCGCTTCGCTCAGGTCGATGTCCTGAACGCGCTTGTTGAGATAGAGCCGTGCCGCATCACTCACGCCGAAGATAGCGGCTCCGATCTGCACCCGGTTCAAATAGATCGTTAGGAGTTCTTCCTTGGTGAGCCGCCGTTCGAGCCAAATCGCGACAAGTGCCTCGTGAATTCTGTCCTCGACAGCGGCTCCATTTGACGGGAATAGAATCCTCGCAACCTGCTGGCTAACGGTCGAATGTATGCCGTCTAGGTTCCAATTAGCATGGAATGAACGGGCGATAGCAGCAAGGTCAATCCCGAAATGGCTGTAGAAGCGGTGATCCTCGGTCGCAAGCGTCGCCTTGATTAAGACGTCCGGAAGCTCTTTGAGTCCAATCGAGATGTACGTAGCGCAAGCGCTGGTCTGACCCGCGCGGCAGTCCGGAAGACACACAGTAGGGTCAGAGTCGTCGCTCTAATTCTGACCTGCGGTCTCATGAAAAACCGGCATTGTCAGGATCAATCAGTATCAGGCTGATGATCCCGAATGTTAAAGCCTCCGAAAGCGGGTCGACAATCACCCAGCGTAGCGGTCGGCCAACACCCAGCGCACCCCGCATCAGCTCCGTAACCATACTGGTGATTGAACAGATACGCCTGGCTGTTCCCATTATACGCTCTTGGATCGCGGCGGTCCGGCTTCGCGGCATCATCTGATTCACTTGCTTCTTTCAATTACCTGGAGTTCGCGCGGCGAAACGCGTGCCGCTGTCGGCATGCCGCTCGGCCTTCATGTTTCATGTTTTTCATTGAAAGCGCCGAAGAAAAGCTTGTGTGGGGCAATCAGACAAGTCACGAGATGCGATACGCTGCGGCTAGAAGCACACACGCAAGCTTGCAAATCGAGCATAAGCTCTGAGGGGATGAGGCCAGTACGCCTGCAGTTATGAGGGTGATCGCGGGTCGTGAGTCGTTCAGCCGTCACGCTGTATTCTCGATGGCATCTAGTCTGCAGCACCCGATGCGTCTTGCCAGCAAGCGAGTCGTTGAAGCAGCTTCGCTAGTCGGCATCACAACTGAAGCTGTCGCTTTGGTACATCATTGCTCGCGCCTGCGGGACATTTAAGTGATGGTTTCGCAGGAGCAGCGGAGTGGGCATAAGCCATATACAGCCGCGCGCGCTCTCGCCGCCTGCGAGAATGCCAACTGCGGACGGCATATCCGGCGCCAGAGCCTGCGATAAAGATCAGAGCGAGAAGAACAAATGCCATCATCAAGATATATCCATTTCCAGCACCGCCTCGCGGATCGTAAATGTGCTGTGCCGTCGTCATGAGGCGGGCTATGTCTCAGTTGAGCGAATCGAACCGCTAGTTGGTACAACTTGACGCTGGGTACGATTCAAGTGTTTAAGAGGTCTTGGGCGACATGGTTGCTTGATCACTCAGGACATTGTGTAAGACCAATGCTCGATTGGCCAGGTGTTCGGCTGTTGCAAGCTGTGTGCTCTCGGCGTGGTGCCCTAGCATATGTCCCTCACGCCAGAGAGGCTGACGTCGTCGCCGCCGCGGTCATCCCCCTTATCTGCGCAAATCCATGCCAGCTTTCGATCTGAACACCATGTGAGTGCACGCGACTGAGAGCGGTATCTGCAAAGGCCCCCCCGAGCTTCCTAAGAAAGGCGCTTGTCGATACGGATTTGCCGAATTTGTCTCGCCAGCCCTTGCTCTACTGGCCCATCTGCCATCTAGCCACAGTTACGCCGGTCGCATCATGACCGCCCTCGGCCGTGCCGCAATTGAAACCCCAGCAATTCGAGCTTGAGCCGAAGCCACCGTCCATGCCGATATAGTAGCTGCTCCAGTCGTACATCGCAGCCGCGACAGGCTGCGGAGCTTTGGTGTAGAGAGGTTGGACGGCCTGCGCAGGCAGATCCGCGCCGAATGCGGGCGTCACCGCGCCGGCGCCATATTGCTTACAGTCTCAGGCAACAAGGTCTTTTTCTACTCTCATCCCTTGGGCGCCCCCAGCCTCGTGCGTCTTTAACAAAGTCCGCGCGATTTGCTGTAACTGCTTCGCAACATTTGCGTCCTAAAACAATGTACGAACGAACGCTGCGTCAGGTTGCGGCTTTCCAGGTCATCTCCAACTGCGCCCCAATGCTCGGACGCATGCGGGCACAGCTATCCTACGTTAGGACGAAAAGTGGGCTGCTGATCTCAGCGGATAAAGCACACCGCAAGCCAAATGATGACCAGCCACACCGCAACGGAGAAGAGCAAGGCGCTTTGCAACGTCCTTGCTCGTATCCTGTGGCGCCATCGCAGGAGCTGAGATGAGCAACCGGTGAAGCGCCGACCGCGTACAACAGCTATCACGTCATCGTAATCTGAAAACCGGAAGTGAGACCGATGTTTGCGAATATACGCTAGCCGGTCAGTGGGTGAGAGGCACTGTGTCCACACCTCCCATGCCTCATCATCAAAACATGCGCTATTCTCAACGACTTCGGCGAGGCGCTCGTCAGGCTTCATGATGCATCCGCTGTTCTGCCCGTCGCAGATCGAGTTCTAGGAAGGAAGCCCCACCTTCGAAACTACCAGTTTGGGTAGGCTGCTTCAGGGAATCTAGCTCGGCCAGGACCATTGCTCATGGTCAACGCGAGCTTGATCCTGACGCGAGATCAGATCTGAGGCGTCGGAGCGCTCTGCATCTCGCGTTTCACGCAGTGCAGATCGTGAGGGGCATCGAAGCGCCGCAGATGCTGGGTGAAATTGAAAATGCTCCTCACCGACGCTGCCGCAATCGCGCTCGCGTCCAATTCAATTCAAGCGCTAGCTCGCGCGCGAATTGTCTACGATCTGTGGTGGAAGTTCTGCCCGGCAATAGCTTCCGCACATGCTAAGACCATACAGATGCTGCTGTCGGACTTGACTCTACGCGAGCACGCGCGTAGCCGCCAGTCTAGGTTGCGCATCTATGCTCGTCGAAGCGGCGGCGGAAGGCGTTCGCCCTCACGTGGGGGATCGGCAATTTCCTTGCTCGAGCGAGGCCGAATGCGATGTTAGAAACCGGGCGTGCGGGAACTCGGGGCGGCAGCGTAGCAGAAGGCGGAAGGAAAGAGAGCACCATAGAGCCGGGCGCGCTCACCTCCTTTGCGGGAACGCCAGCTCGGCACGTCGTTGCCAAATCCAAAGCCGGCGAAGAAGATCGTAAGAAGAGAAGTGCTGTCGTCATCCTCAACCTCTAATCCCGAGAAGTGCCTTGATGTGCTACGTCACGCTCCTGCATCGCTGGTCGACAATTGGTCGGCGCGATTCGGCAGATGCTTGATTCCGAGGACGAGACGCTACGTATGAGCCGAGTCCCTCCGGCCACTTCCATCCGAAATGCATTCTAGCTCGATGTGGCGTACAGCAGCGGTGTGCGTAGCGTGGCACAGCTTTGCGGATGCCTCCCAGAGCAGTCCACGCCGCGATCGTTGCATGAAGCGTTGCGATATGCCGGCCGATGTGGCTTGTCAGACTGGTGCGCTTATTCCGACGGCATTGCCCATGTTCCCTGCTGGTGGGCAACGGACAAAGCGTTTCAGGTGGCATCTGAAACGTGGAGGAGGCTAGCCAGCTGGCTGCGCAATCGGCGCGACGCTCGTGACACCCGGGTTGTTTGCGCGTCGGCAGGCTGTCGGCGGGCCAATGAAATGCAAGGGTGGCCGCACTCATCCTTTGAAACCGAGCGCCTAAATCATGCGGTCGTCGCCTAGATGCCTGTGAAGGTGGCGCGGCGATCTTTTCCCGCGGCATGCCTACTGACCATGAGACAAACCCGCTACCAGAACGACGCTGTCTTACATGGACCGCTCGGCAATCTCGAAAAATTGACGGCGATGTCTTCTAGTGAGTGAACCTGCGCCTTAAGCAGAAGTTCGCCAGGTGTTAGCCGAAACCTAATTTGATTGGGCGAGGAAGAGATGAATGTCTGATCGATGAAATCGCCAAAGATGCGGGCTACATCATTTGACTTGAGTTCACTTGTCACTGCCCGAGCGAGAACAAGTTTGGCGATTTGCATACGATCGGCGATGGTCCGGCGATCTGGCGATAAAGCTGCGAGCGTCTCGTTGAAGATGTTGGCCAGAATGCAGAGCTCTTCTGGATAGAAGAGGTCACCGTGCCCTTTCGCTGGGACTGTTCGCCTGCTCACGCTCCTGGCGCTAGCCTCGATCATGGTGCTTAACCAGTCTGGCCGCGATGAGTTTGCTTGTGAGTTCGTCCAGCAGCTTGACGGCTCGGAGCGCCGTGTGTCCTGGCAGATCAGCTGAGCCACGAGCTCCAATTGGAGAGCAATCCGGTTCTCTAGATGCTGAATGCGCGACGTGCAAACAATCTCCTCCGTTTTCGAGGTTCTGGGAGCCGGGCACAAAAGCTGGCCATTCGTTCCACTTGCGTCGGCAGAATCGGATAACTTGCGCGAGAGCCAATCGCTGTTGCTCAAGGTACAGAGCGCATAAGCGGTCATCGGGAGCAGAAGGAAGATGTTGATCGGGGTGTGCAGCGAAAAGCCGAGAAATCGAAGCTCACCGGCGCGAACGGCTGCCACGCTGCATCGTATCATCGTCATCGCGATGATGGTCAGACCGGTCCACCAGGGCACGGTGCCCGTGAGCGCGAGCTGAGCGAGCGCGGCAATCGATGAGATGGCGAGCCGCAGCGGGCCGAGGTTCTGTCCAACCACGTCCAGCGTGAGGTACCGGTCGAGGCCGGGCAGCAGGTGCAAACCGAGCAGGGTGTCGCGGTAGGTGCTGCGCGCCCAGCGGAGCTGTTGGCGCAGATACGGCAAGAGCGTGTCCGGGACCACCGTGGCGGCGATGGCGTCCGGAACGTACTCCGTTCGGAACCCTGCCTTGAGCATGAGGATGGTCAGATGACGGTCCTCACCGAAGTCGCTGGGTTTTCCCCGGAAGAACTGCGTCTCGTATTGCTCGAGCAGCAACAGCAGCGCGGAGCGCCGGTACATGGCGCACGGCCCACAGCAGCACATGACGGCACCAAACCGCGTCTGCGCCGCGCGCTCCTCGTTGCAAGCCAACCAGTACTCCATGTCGATCAATCGGGTCAGCCAGCTGTCGTTTCGGTTGCTGGCCTTCAATTGGCCCATGGCCGCGCCGACGGCTCGATCCTGCATCTTGCGCACGAGCTTGCTGACCACGTCGCTGTCGATTTCCGTGTCGGAGTCGACGTTGAGCACGAGATCGCCGAATGAGCGGCGAATCGCTGCGATCTGCGCCTTGCGTTTTCCAACATTGCTTGGCAGCAGAATGATGGTGAATCTCGGGTCATACGCGTAGCTCGCGTGGACCGCGGCCACTGCGCCGACATTTGCCGAGCCGTCGTCGACCACGTAGACCTGCAATCGCCCTGGGTAATCCTGACTTGCGATAGACTTCAGGCAAGCCGCCAGCGTGCGCGGGTCCTCGTTGAAGCAGGGCACGATGACATCGACGCTGGGCAGAGCATCGGCGTCGACCCGGTCGTACGGCGGCAGTGGAGCGTCGCTTCGCAGCGCATAAAGCGCCTGCGCGCTGTTGTGGACGCTGGAGAGCAACGCGTAGGAGGCAACAGCAGCGGTGCTGATGGTGGCAAGCAGGCTCATGGGAATCGATCTATTCAGTGAGGTTGAGGAAGCGACCGGATTGCAAATCCACGGTCATGCAGTGCTGGAATGAGTTGGGCGAGCGCCGTCACGGTCTGGTCGCGCCGACCAGCATGAGGGCAGCGTCCCAACTCGTCGGGAGGGCATCCGTCGTGCAGGAGCACGATTGCGCCCGGCTGGACCGAGGCCAGCACCGCGGCAACAATCGCCTCGACGCCGGGACGCGACCAGTCTTGCGGGTCGACTGACCAGTGCAGGGCTGCCAGTTGGGCCTTCGCCGACGCGGCGAAGGCCTCCTTGCTCCAGTCCCGTACGGCGCACGCATGTGCCGCGGCCTCGAGCCCGCATCGAAAACACTCTCCAGTTCCCTGTTCTCGCCAAGCGCTCTCGAGCGGCGCGACGCCTGACCGATGCGCGTAAAGCGCAGCCATCCGTAATCTCAGCTGACAGAGAGCTGCACCCAACGGCGCATATCGCCCTTGTCGTTACTGGCGTTTGCTGCGCCGCTCTTGCTTGGCCAGAGCTCTGAGCGCAAGCTGCCCATGCTGCTTCATTATTGATGTTCGATCCAGATTGATGTATCCCGCGCGCCGGTGGCTCGCTGACGCAATACGATACCTCACGCTGCGCCCCAGTCAGGATAGCCAAACCAAGAGGGGGCCTCGATCTGGGCGCAAGAGGTGAACATGTGCTCGCGCTTGCACGTCATCCGTCAATTGCATTGAAAATAGCGAATACGTCATCGCGCGCCTTGTCCTCAATCGTCCTTGCGATTGCAGGCGGCTAGCTATGTGGATTTGTAGATTATTGTTAAAATCTATTCTTTTGATGTGAGGTATCCATGCTGCGGGTGGGCCAAGAGTGATCAACGCTCGGCGGGCAAGCCGATGCTCTTGATCCACTTGATCAGGCTAACGCGATAGAGTGGCTCCGCATGCGACCGTCCTTTCAGTGCAAGGTCCTGGCCGAGCAACGAACCCATCGTCGGGAAACGCGAATCATGGTGCTTGAGCTGGATGACCTCAAGCGAGCTTCACACGAGCAAACTCGGGCGATTGCCAGTGGCGATGACGACGAGTGGCCGGCCCTTTCGATGATTAAGTTGCAGAGCTGAAGGGGACTCGCACTTGTTCGATGCAGCGGGCCGTTGAGGCTGGCCAGAGAAGCGTGTTTCGTGATGCACCACCAGGCTGATGGCTGCTCAGCAGCTCAATCGAATCGCCTCGCTTAACATCAACCGTGCACAGCCAAATGTCGCGGCAAGGGATCGACCGAGCGGGGCATGCATCAATGCATCTTGCGATGAGCGCTCAACATGCCGATCTCGCTAAGGAGATCCTGGGTGCGGCGGGGTTCGCTGGCCATGAACATTGTCATTGCAGAATCGAGCGAGCTGTATGCCCGCTCGCGGACTGCCTGCGGCAAATCAGGAGTTGCGTCGATCGCAGCGCGCGCGTCGCTCATAATCTTATCTTTTGCGGAAAGAAGCTTCGCGTCTAAAATCACATGGAGCGTCTCTCGAACGTCAGGTAAGATTGAGCTATCGCCATCGATCAATTCTCGAAGTTTCCAAAACATACGCTCGACTGCTACCATCGACCCCAGGACTGACATCAGTGTTGGTGACATCATAGGCGATCTCCTTCTCCAGCCAGAGTCTGGCGGCCATCCGCCAAATCAGACACGTCCCCGATTGACACCGACGTGCGAGGTGTCCTGAACAGGGCAATGACTGGGATTACATTTCCGCTGCTATGCCCCGGCGGGCGTGAGACGGACCTTCAAAGGGCACTTATTCAGGCCGTAATTTGGGTGCGTGAGATGGCGTCCAAAGCCGACATGGAGGGCGTGCGCCGTCTTCGTTTTGCCATACGCTGCAAGAGGTATTGGAGGTGGACATCTACTGCCAAGCATCCGTGCTGTTCCGCTTGTGCACTGCGATGGCTCTGTTGACGACGCCGAATCGGCTGAGTGGTCCCGCTCACGCAAAGCTGGTGATCCGATATCCCGCTGCTCGGAGCGTCGACGCGTTTCGTGATTGCGTGGGTGCATCGAGATCGACCCTCCCGAGTCGGCGATCGAGTGTGTTGGTCGTGCGCCACGTTGACCTCGATCAATCTATTGGCTCTCCATCGACCGCCCGGTCGAGCCCAGCCGTGATAGTAGGTTATATGCGCAGATCATTTTCATCTGCCGGAGTCCGTATCTCGGATTGATTCACTTTGTCTGTCTTACTGTCCTGGTCACTGCACGGCTATGCTGTGCAAACCGTGCATTTCACCCACCAGCGGCCCCCGCGTTTCTCCGCACGCAGCTTGCCGCGGCGGATCCGAGAGAGCACGGCTTCGGGGCTTATGTGATTCGTCGCCGCGAACCGCTGAACTGTGAGGTAGTCCTCATGGAGAGGTGGAGGGGTGCTAATGCCGTGCGCAGCCAGCAGAATGCGCAGTGCAGCCAACTCCGCCAGCACGATCTCGAGCTTGCGCGCGATCTCCTCCGTACGGTCGGAGCGCTGCCGGGACCGTGTCACGACAGGCCCGCTCTGGCGATAACCCACCACACCTTGGGTTCGTCTGGAATGCGATCGACGAGCCGGCGCGCCAAAGCGGGATCAGCCTGAACCAACTCACGTGTCCAGGCAAACCAATGCTCGGGCATTCTCAACGCGTGCAAAATGAGAGATAGGCGATTTATTGCCGTTAAGCCTTCTGTTTGCTGATGCAGCCGAAAGGCTCGCTTGGGTGTAAAAGCCATTTGAACGATAGCAGCGGCTGATCGAGCCATTCGGCAGCGGTGCTCATCGGCGTCGCTATTGCCATTTACTATCGGGTCAACCGCGAACTTATCGGAACAACTGTGGGTCATAGCCCGCGCTCTGCCGCTATGAGCTCGGAGTGAATCGCAGTGGCGGTGTTGAGGCAGGCCTCCAGTGGTAGAGATCCGAAGGCGAGCTGGCAAAGGAGATAGTTGGCGCCTGCCTCTTCGACGTGATCCAGAAGAGTTCGGCGCACCGAAGCGCTCGTTCCGACAACGCACAGTTCACTCTCAATTGCAGCATCCAAGGTCAGGGGCAGGTTGGAAGGAGGCGGGATGTCATTGAGCTCGTACAGGAATTTAAAGCTTTTGAGCCATGTTTCGTAGGCAGGCGCGGCGAGGGAGCGGGCCGCGGCTTCAGAGCTGGCGATCACGACCATGCGGAGCAACGCGAGAAATGGTGCTGAACTGTTGGCGTCACCCTCGGCGTTTTGATGAGCGCGATAGACATCGGTTATCTTGCGAACGGCAGAAGAAGGGCCCATGCACGCGAGATGGGCGCCATTTGCCGCCGCCCAGCGGGCGGAGTCTGGCCGATTTGTCGCAATCCATGTCGGGGGACAAGGACGCTGGTGAGGTGAAAGCGTCAAAGGGACGTCGCTCAGCGCAAAATGCTGCCCTTGGTACGAGAGCGGGCCCCCATTCATCGCGCCAACGAAGATTTGGGAAGCTTCCTCGTAACGGCTCGAGGCCACATCGGCTCCAACGCCAAAATAGCTCAATTCGATCGGCAGAGAGCCGCGACCAAGGCCGATCTCAACCCTGCCGCCGCTCAGGTGATCCAACATGCAGATCTCCTCGAATGCACGCAGCGGGTGGTATAGGTTGAGCAGCATGACCAAAGGACCGACGCGAAGTCGCCGTGTGCGTTGTATGACGCTTGACAGAAACAAGTTCGGTGATGGACCCAGTCCATGCGGAGTGCAGTGATGCTCCGCCAGATGATAGGCATAGAAACCGAGCCGGTCGTAGGCCTCCGCCAGCGTAAGGCGGTCCGCGTATTGCCGGGTGATATCGCGGCCGTCCTCGTCAAGATGATCAAAGATGCCGCACGTCAGGTTTGAGGGAACAACGTTTCTCACTCACTCATCTCCTATATAGAGCACCGGAGGCCGGCGGGTTTTGGGGGGCAAGAGGCGCTCCCTGCGAATGCGATGCATGTGCTGTGAAGCGGTTCTCCACAGCTGGTATTCCGGCAATTGGACAAGGACAGAGTCCGCTGCGTCGCGAAACTGCATCCTGTGAGGATCCGGATCGATTACGAACGGAGATGTGTGACGTGAGTGGAAGGGACCATTAGCCACGACATCCCACTTTCCTAAGAATGCTGCCGACGGCGGCAAGAAACGCATCCATCTGGCGCTTTGTACCGATGCTAACCCGAATGCACTCTTCCAGGCCGGCATCCGGAAAGAAGGCAACAAGGACTCTCTGGTCTTGCAACGCCGCCTGCCACCATCTGCCACCCTGGCCTACCGGCACACGGGCGAGGAGGAAGTTCGCGTGTGAAGGCGTTACGCAGAATCCGAAGTCTGCGAGGGCGGCCGTTACACGTTGACGCTCAAGCCTGACGTGGCGATGGTTCTCCTCATAGGCGTCCCGATGCGCAAGGACGCTCATGCCCACCGCGTGAGCGACCACATTCATGTTGAAAACGTTCTGGATGTTGCGAAGCCGCCCAATCAGCTCGGGGTGGCCGAAACCGAAGCCGACGCGAATGCCAGCGGCCGAATAACTCTTGGAAAATGTGCGCAGGACCAGAAGATTCGAATGGCGCTCAACGAGGCGTAGGCCGTCCTCAGGTGCGAAATCGACGTAAGCTTCGTCCAATACAATCAATCGGTCAGATCGTGTAACGAGGCGCTCGATCTCAGCGAGCGGAACAAAGGTTCCGGTCGGGTTATTCGGATTGGCCAGCAGAATGAACTTGGAGTTTTTAGCGGGACCGACAAGCAGCTGGTCCATCGGCAAGCAGTGAGGTGCAGACCAGGGAATTTCTATAAAGCGGGCCCCTTGCAACATGGCAAGCTTGCGATTGAAGGAAAAACCCGGCGACATCATTGCGACCTCGTCGCCCGGGGCAAGGAAGGCTCTGTAAATCAGGCTGAGGAGTTCAGACGATCCATTGCCAGCGATCACGCGATCAGTTGCAATGCCATACGCAGCTGCGGCCGCTTGCCTCAAGCTGACATTGTCGTCTTCTGGGTAGCGGTATTGCAGCTCAAGAGCTGCAATTGCGCTTCGCATCACGACGCCTGGCAACGGAAAGGGGTTCTCATTCGTGTTTAGTTTCACGCAATTGTTGTCGGTGGTGGGACGCCCCGACGGTAGAGCATCCAGTTCGCGAGCCACCGGCGAGAGCGAGGAAAGCATAGTCTGCAGCTTTGCATCCAAAGTGGCGTTCTCCCTTGTTATCGACGAATAGTTGAGGGCGTTCGGCGAGCGTACGTGGTGCGTGCGCTTTGTTCGGACCCAAGAAGGGCGAGGCCTGCATGAATGTGAGTGTTGGGAGGCAGACCTGGCTCTAAGGGCCGTACCGGATCAGACTCCGTCTCAAGGCCGGATAGCCATCAGCACGGATCAGGCGTCGCACGGCGTTTTCCGAACCAATACCTGTTTCCAGGAAAGAGATGGAAGGCCACGTCCCTCGACCGAACGGCCCAGCTAACGATTGGCTCGAACCCGCGCAATCGGCAGACGGACTGCGCGTGACTGACATCGTTTCAAGACGTACGTTCGTTCTAAAGAGGCCCTGACAGCTCACTCCCGAGAGCGAGGCGCGCATCAATTTCAATAGCTGGAAGAAGACACGGATATTCGTCGGCCTTCCGAATGTGGAAGTGATGCTCACTGCAGTGGCACCAGGCGAATGGGAACGTACTCTTCGGGCGGCACTGCGGGCGCGCACGATAGCTGTGATAGCATTGCTGCGAGGGTGAGAAATGCTGCGACTGCGGCGATTGCGAGGCACGTGAGCAGCGCGTACTCGCTATATCGAGGATGGTTCATCATTCGAACGCTCCGTGCGGTGTTGGGACGGGCGGTCAGTTCTGCTCGACCGCTTCGACGGTATTGTCGCGCCAGCGGTAAACGATGAAGCCAGGAGCGGCATTGTCTCCCTTGGAGTCGAATGCAACAGTGCCGATAGCCGTGTCGATTGACTCGGAGCGGAGGGCCGCAGCGACCCGCGTGGCATCTAAGGTGCCGGCCCGTTTGACGGAGTCGGCCCATGCTTGAACCGCGGCATAAGCGTAGAGCGTGTAACCTGCGGCGGTTAGGCTCGAACCCTTGAGCTTGGCGACAGCAGCTGCGCCTGCAGCATTCTTCGTCGGATCCGGCATAAAGGTAAAGAGCGTGCCGTTCGCGGCCTCGCCGGCAATGGCCAAAAAGTCGGATGTCATCAGCGGATCGTTGGCGATCACGGTCAGACGTGCGCCCGCCTCCGCGGCTTGACGCACGATCAGGCCGATCTCGTTGTAATAGCCGCCGATATAGACGAGCTGGATTCCCTCTCTCTTCAGTCGCGAAACGAGAGCGGTGTAATCCTTCTCGCCTGCAACATAGCTTTGTCGAACGGGATGCTCGCCGGCTGCACGAAGGCGCGATTCAACGATATCGGCGATACCGCTGCCTGCTGTGCTCTTGTCGTCGAGGACTGCGAGCTTTGCGCCTTGGTGGTGGCGGACGATGTAATCGGCCGCAACCCTGCCTTGTTGGTCATCGCGGCCGCAAATCCGAAACAGCGTGGCTAGGCCACGCTCTGTCAGACGCGGATTCGTCGAGCCGGGCGAAATCTGAATTACCTCGGCTTCGGCGTATATGTCTGAAGCCGGAATCGACGAAGATGAACAGAAGTGACCAACGACGAGCTTGATCCCGTCACTTGTCAGGCGATTGGCAACAGCGACGGCCTGCTTGGGATCGCATGCATCGTCCGCGATCTTCAATATGAGCCTTGTGTCAGGCAGCAGACCCGATGCATTTATCGAATCCACGGCTGCGGCCGCTCCATCGCGTATCTGCGCGCCGAGCGCCGCAGTGCTTCCCGTCATTGGACCGGCTACGGCAATGTAAACATCTTTTGCCCTGGCGCTGGAGCTCAGGGCCAAAGAAAGGAGCGCAGCAGCTGCAAGCCTGTGAACACGAAGGACCGACATGTAGGGCTCCCGATGTCTCGCGCTACGACTTGGTCTGCTTCGCCATCCTGGTATGACGGCGACCAACAATCCGGCGCAATGATGTTTGAGTCGAACTCAGGTTGGGTACGGATGGGCTCAGGTTGTTGCCAGGTTGGGCATAAGCATCGGGCGGACACGGACGAATGGACGTTCCGAAACTAGTCAGGAGAAGCGGTCTAAGGCTGACAGCCCCAATATCGAACATCCCGCCGATACCCGGTACTCGCGCCAACCTTCCGTGCTCGACAGACGTGTGCCGAGGAGACGCTTGGACGGCGCGGGACGATCATTGAGCGACGGGTTCTCGTGGAGAACTCTCACCGAGAACGTCCGTAAGTGGTGCCGGTCATCGGAGTATCCCTTAATTTAGCCGACGCTCTGTCCGTCGCCCCGCTGCTGCGTCGATGCGTTTAGAAGGTACAATGTGACGCTACGTACGAATCAAGTACTTTGAAGCGTGCTCGTCGAGGTTGATTGCCAAAGCTCCGCAGAGCGAAACACCAAATAGTGGGACAACGCAGCTTTGGAGGCGAACTGCTAGGGACCAAACGATCCTGGCTCAGACAAGGATCACCATGAGCTCATTGGGTTTGGCGACATTGCAGTGGGAGGGCGTCGCAACGGGTGCGCTCAATTCTTTCCCAGCTGGTCCTCCAGCGCGGCGAGGGCGAGATCGAGGTATCGCATGAGGCTCGCATCCCAGCCGGCGAGATTGTGTGGTTCAGTCAATCGCGTCAGCACCTTAAGTATCATCGAGACAGTCGAATCAACTCCTGCGATCTCAGTCAGCAGCGAACGGGCCTGACGCGCGATTGCATTTGCCCGCTTGCAGCACGGAGGCTCACCCTGGTCCATGCAGCTTCGCAGCTCGTCCCGAATCTTTCGCCACCGATCTTCGCGGCTAGCGTTAGAGGCGCACGTGCAGATGGCAGAGGGGGTACGCTCCTCAATCCGCGACATGGCATCTAGCGTCGCCGGCAGCTCGTCGACACTGACTTCTGTCTCACCTTGCGTCGTCATAGTGCGCAATCGATCCCGTAATAATGTCGCGCGCGCGACTTGAAGCTCAATCCGCTCCAGATGGTTTCGCAACAGGTCCGTGAGAGATGTCCGCC